>NZ_WWCS01000009.1 GCF_009857535.1 Duganella margarita | reverse complement strand
CACCGCCGCCGCCGTCCATGCGCCGCACGTCGCCGGCGCTGCCAATGCGTCACGCACCGCCACCGTTGCCTCTGCGCCGGGCGCCGATGACGCCGCAACTGCGCTGCGGGCTGGCGGCGATGGCGCCGCTGCATCCGGGCCGCTGCCCGATGCCGGCCTGAACAGCGCTGCCGCGCTGAAGCGGCTGGGGGGCTTGGAGTCGGTCTATCTGATCGCGCTGCGCAGCTTCATCGCCGAGGCCGAGAAGCTGGCGGCGCAGCTGCAAACCGCACGCGAGGAGGAAAACTGCAACGCCGCCTTGCCGGCGCTGCACACGCTGAAAGGCCTGGCCGGCACGGTCGGCGCCGACCGCCTGGCGGCGCTGAGCCAGCAGGCCGAGCTCGCCCTCAAGGACGACGAGGCCGCCTGGGCGCCGCTGGAGCAGGTGTTGGACGCCTGCCCTGGCGTCGCCGGTGACATCGAACAGCTGCTTAGCGGAAGCCGTCCGCGCTGATCTCGATTTCGCTGACGTCGCCATAGGTCTTGGCGATGTCGCGAATCGCCTCCGCCTTGCCGACCAACACCGTTTGCAGCTGCTTGCGCGGGAAGTGCTTGTCGACCAGCGCCTTGGCCTTCTCCGGCGTCAGGCTGTCGACGTCGCGCGTGAAGTTGTCGATCTGCGCCCGGTCCACCCGGTTGGCGTACATATCGCCCAGCAGGCTGGCCAGCTGCTCGCTGGTTTCGTAGCGGGGCGGGAACTGGCCCTTCACATACGCCTTGGCCGACGCCAGCGTGGCGGCGTCGATTCCCTTGTCCCACAAGCGCTGGTAGGTCTTGTGCGCCAGCGCCAATGCCGCTTCGGTCTTCGGCAGCGCGGTGAAGCTGCTGATGGCGAAGGTGCCGGTCTGCGCCAGCGTGGCGAACTGGCTGTTGGCGCCATACGTCAGGCCGGAGTTGACGCGCAGCTCGTCGTTCAGCCACGAGGTGAAGCGCCCGCCCAGCACGGTGTTGACCACTTGCAGCTGCACGTAGTCCGGGTCGTTGCGGGCGATGCCGGCGCCGCCGATCAGGAAGGTGGTTTCGATCGCGTCCGGCTTGTTCACCAGCAGCACGCGCGCCTTGCTGGCCTGCACCTTGCCGTTGTCCTGCGCGGCTGGCGCCGGGCCGCTGGCCTTCCATGCGCCGAACAGGGATTCGATCTGCTGCCGCATCGCGGTCTTCTGGAAGTCGCCGACCACGATGATGGCGGCGTTGTCGGGACGGTAGTAGCGCTGGTAATAGCCCTGCACGTCGCCCTGCTTGAGCGCGGCCATGCTGCTGATGGTGCCGCTGGCCGGGATGCCGTACGGGCTGTCGCCGAACAGCATGGCGCGGTAGTAGGTCTGCACCACGTTGCGCGGCGCTTCCTTGGCCTGCTTGATGCCGTTGACCTTGCGCGCGCGCAATTTGGCCAGTTCGGCGTCGTCGAAGTTCGGCTGCTGGACGATTTCGGCGAACAGCGGCAGCAGCGCCGCCGTGTCGGCCTTGGCGAAGTTGGCTTGCACGGTGCTGGCCTCGGTGCCGGCGCCGCCGGCCAGGCGCGCGCCGCGGTAGTCGAAGGCCTGGTCGATGCTGGCCTTGTTGTGGGCGGCGGTGCCGAGCAGCAGGGCGTCGCCGGTCAGGTTGGACAGTCCGGGCTGCGCACCATCGTTGACGGCGCCGGCCTTGACCACGGCGCGCACCGAAATCAGCGGCACGTCGTGGCGCTCCATCAGGTACACGGTCAGGCCGTTCGGCAGGGTCACGGTGTCGAACTCGGGCAGGCGGAATTCGGCGGCGGCGTGGGCCGGCGCGGCCAGCAGGGCGGCGATGGCGGTGGCGATGGCGGCGCGCGCGACGCTGGCAGGCAGTGGTGTATTCATCGTATCAATCCTCCTTCGCAGCCAGCACGCCGACGGTGCGCTGCGATTTCTTCAGGTATTTGGCGGCGACGGCCTGGATGTCGGCCGGCGTCAGTTTTTCGTAAGCGGCGGGGGCATCGAACATCTTCTTGTAGTCGCCGAAGAAGACTTCGTAATTGCCCAGCTGCTGCGCCTTGCCGTTGATGGTTTCCTGCTCGCGGTACAGGTTGACCAGTTTCTGGTTCTTGACCTTTTGCAGTTCTTCGGCCGTCACGCCGTCCTTGACCAGCTTGTCGACTTCGGCCAGCAGGGCTTTTTCCAGCGCTGCCGGTTCCACCTTGGCGGCGGCCACGGCCGACAGGTACAGCAGGCCCGGATCGAAGCCGTCCAGGCTGTTGGCGCTGACCTGCGTCGCCAGTTGCTGCTCCACCAGCGCTTTATAGAGCCGCGAGGTCTTGCCGTCGGCCAGCAGGCTTTGCAGCACTTCCAGCGCGTAGTAGTCGGGATTGCCGGCCTGCGGGATCTTGTAGGCGATGGTCAGGTTGGCCGAGGTGGCCGATTCCTTGGTGACGAACACGCGCCGCTCGCCGGTCTGCGGCGGTTCGACGGTGCGCACCGCCGGCGGCAGCGCGCGCTTCGGAATGGCGCCGAAGTACCTGGTGGCCAGCTTCTTGACCTCGTCGGCCTTGACGTCGCCGACGATCACCGACACCGCGTTGTTCGGCGCGTAATAAGTGCGGAAGTAGGTTTCCAGGTCTTGCTGGGTCCAGGCCTTGATGTCGGACTCGTTGCCGATCACCGACCACGAATACGGGTGGGCCAGGAAGGCCACGCTGTTGACCTCTTCGCGCAGCAGGCGCATGTTGGAGTTCTCCAGCCCGGTGCTGCGCTCGGACAGCACCACGCCGCGCTCGCTGGCGACCATTTTCGGATCGATGCTCAGGTGGGCGATGCGGTCGCTTTCCAGCGTGAAGATGGTTTCCAGCGAGGTGGCCGGGAACCAGTCCTGGTACACGGTCAAATCGGTGCTGGTGTAGGCGTTGTTGGAACCGCCCTTGGCTTCCATGGTGCGGTCGAACATTTTCGGGCCGAAGTGCTTCGAGCCGTTGAACATCATGTGTTCAAAAAAGTGCGACAGGCCGGTGATGCCGGGCGCCTCATTGCGCGAGCCGACTTTCCAGAAGGTGTACATATTGGCGTTGGGGATGCCGTGCGATTCGAGCACGATGAACTTCATGCCGTTGGCCAGCGTGAAGGTCTGCACCTGGTCGGCGCTGACGGCGGCGTACGCGGTGGCAGTCGTGCCGATGGCGCCGATCGCCATGGCCAGGCTGGCCGCCAAAACTTTCCATTTCATGAGCGTTCCTTTTCAAGAGAAGCGCAAAGCATACAACTTTTCGACAACTATTTGCGAATGACAAGTTTAACGGCTAGCATGGAGTCAATGACAACAGGAGTGATGCAATGGAAAAACCGATGAACTGGGTGGAGCACGAACTGAGCATGACCGTGCTGATGACGCCCGATATGGCCAATTTCTCAGGCAACGTCCATGGCGGCACAATCCTCAAGTACCTGGATAGCGTGGCGTATGCGTGCGCCAGCCGCTATTCCGGCGCCTATGTGGTGACGCTGTCGGTGGATCAGGTGATGTTCCTGCAGCCGATCCACGTCGGCGAACTGGTGACCTTCCTGGCGTCGATCAATTACACCGGCAACACGTCGATGGAAGTCGGCATCCGCGTGGTGACGGAAAATATCCAGAAGCGGCTGGTGCGCCACGCCAACAGCTGCTACTTCACCATGGTCGCGGTGGACGAGCATCGCAAACCGGTCAAGGTGCCGGAACTGGTGCCGCAAACGGACGAGCAGAAGCAGCGCTGGGAACAGGCGCTCCTGCGCAAGCAGTCGCGCCAGATGGTGCACGGCAACCGCAAGAAATGACGCTGGTCAATCTTCGACGATGGTGCGGCGGTCATCATTGCCTTGTTCATCGATCCGCATATGTCGGGCATGACGGACGACGTCATCGAGGGGAAGGTGAGCGAGACGCAATTCCGGCGCGCCGTCGTATGGCTGGCCGGCAGCCGCTTGTCCGGCACCTTGCTGGCGCAACTGCTGCTGGTGCCGTCGGCACTGCTCATCACCCTCGTGGCCAAGGCCATTTGAGGATACTACCCCTACCTATTTTTCTCTCCCTCTAAAAACTCTAAAACCTCTAGAACGCTCTAAAACGCTAGATTTCGAACTATTTCGCTAGATTTCGCTCTAAAACAAATAGAGCTTTTAGAGGAAATAGAGTGATCTAGAGAGAATAGAGCGAGCAACACGCTATTTCTAGAGTGATTTCTAGCGTTATAGAGCGAAATAGAGCGTTCTAGAGAAAATAGACGTTTTAGAGGGAGAAAAAATGGACCACCCTGACCACCCGATTGGCGGCATGTACCTGCCGAGCAAAATCTTCATGGCCTTGACCGATCATCGCGGCTGGCCAACAGCAAGGGTTGCGGCAGCCGCAATGCCTCGCAAACCGTCTGGTTGCGTCTGCCCGGCGAAACGCGCTGGCAGCGAGCCGCCGACTGCCGGCGTCTGGCCGGCGCATAGCCCCGGCCAGCGTCGTCGGTCTTACTTGTTGCGGCGCGTGAGGAACACCAGGCCGGCGGCGATCACCGAGGCGGCGGCCAGCGCGTACAAGCCGCCCTGGATCGACCCGGTCTTCTGCTCCAGGTAGCCGAAGGTGGCCGGCGCGACGAAGCCGCCCAGATTGCCCAGCGAGTTGATCAGCGCGATCACCGCCGCCGCGATGCGGCTGTCCAGATAACCCTGCGGAATCGGCCAGAACAGCGACGACGCCGCCTTGAAGCCGATGCCGGCAAAGCAGATCGCCACGAACGCGAACACCGGGCCGCCGGTGGTGGAGGCGAACATGCCGCACGCCGCCACGATCAGCGCCACCGCCACCCATGCCTGCTGGTTGCGCCAGCGCTGCGCCAGTGTGGCAAACATATACATGGCGGCGATCGAGATAATCCACGGAATCGAGTTGAACAAGCCGATCTGGAATTCCGAGAAGTGGCCCATCTTCTTGATGATGCTCGGCAGCCAGAACGTTGCGCCGTAAATGGTCAGCTGGATCGCGAAGTAGATGAAGCAGAACAGCGCGATGCGCGCGTCCTTCAGCAGCGTGAACATGCTGGCGTGCTGCGGCTTTTTGGCGTCGCGCTCCTGCTTCTCGGCGGCGATGACGGTGGCCAGCGCGCTGCGCTCCTCGTTGCTGAGCCACTTGGCGTCCTCCGGCCGCGAGTCGAGGAAGAACCACACCACGAAGCACAGCGCCACCGACGCCAGCCCCTCGATGATGAACATCCACTGCCAGCCGTGGAAGCCGCCGCCGTCGATCGACAGCAGCGCCCCCGACAGCGGCCCGGACAGCACCGACGCCAGCGCCGAGCCGCTGAGGAAGATCGCCATCGCCTTGCCGCGCTCCTTGTTCGGCAGCCACTGGGTGAAGTAGTAGACCACGCCCGGGAAGAAGCCGGCCTCGGCCACGCCCAGCAAAAAGCGCATCACATAGAACGAGGTCTCGCCCTGCACAAACGCCATGCCGGTGGCGACGATGCCCCAGGTGGCCATGATGCGGGTCAGCCATGCCTTGGCGCCAAAGCGCTGTTGCAGGATGTTGGACGGCACCTCGAACAGCGCATAGGCGAGGAAGAACACGCCCGCGCCGAAGCCGAACGCGGCCGCGCCGATGCCGAGGTCTTTCTCCAGGTGCGAGCGGACAAAGCCGATGTTGACCCGGTCAATATAGTTGGCGATGAACATCACCACGAACAGCGGCAGGATGCGCCACTTGACCTTGCTGACGGCGGTGTCGAGGATGGTAGGGGCGGCCGCAACGCCGCCGGTGGTGCTGGCGATGGTAGTCATGTTGTCTCCTTGTGGTTCTTGTGGTTGTTCTTAGCGAACCATGCAAGGCATCTTGTTGTTGAACTTCCAGCCGGGGATCAGGAACTGCATCGCCACCGCATCGTCGCGCGCGCCCAGGCCCATGTTGTTGTACAGGTGGTGCGCCGCCTCGATCGCCTCCATGTCCAGCTCCACGCCAAGGCCGCCACGGGTCGGCACCTGCACCATGCCGCCTTCGATCTGCAGCGGATTTTTGGTCAGGTGCTGGCCGTCCTGCCAGATCCAGTGGGTGTCGATGGCGGTGATGTTGCCGGGCGCCGCCGCCGCCACATGGGTGAACATGGCCAGCGAAATGTCGAAGTGGTTGTTCGAATGCGAGCCCCAGGTCAGGCCCCACTCATGACACATCTGCGCCACCCGCACCGAGCCCTGCATGGTCCAGAAGTGCGGATCGGCCAGCGGAATGTCGACCGATTGCAGCTGGATCGCGTGGCGCATCTCGCGCCAGTCGGTGGCCACCATATTGGTGGCGGTCAGCAGGCCGGTGGCGCGGCGGAACTCGGCCATCACCTCGCGCCCCGAATAACCGTTCTCGGCGCCGCACGGGTCTTCGGCGTAGGCCAGCACATCGCCCTGGTCGCGGCACAGGCGGATCGCATCCTTCAGCAGCCAGCCGCCGTTCGGGTCGAGCGTCACGCGCGCCTGCGGGAAGCGCTCGTGCAGGGCGGTGACGGCCTCGATTTCCGCTTCGCCGGCGAACACGCCGCCTTTCAGTTTGAAGTCATTGAAACCGTAGCGCTCATACGCCGCCTCGGCCAGCCGCACCACGGCGTCCGGGGTCAGCGCCGCCTCGTTGCGCAGCCGGGTCCAGTTGTCGGACGCGTCGGCCGGCGTGGCGGCGTAGGGCAGGTCGGTGGCCTTGCGGTCGCCGATGTAGAACAGATAGCCCAGCATTTCCACCTCGCTGCGCTGCTGGCCCTCGCCCAGCAGGGCGGCCACCGGCACGTCGAGGAACTGGCCCAGCAGATCAAGCAGCGCCGCTTCCAGCGCCGTGACGGCGTGCACGGCGATGCGCAGGTCGAAGGTTTGCAGGCCGCGGCCGCCGGCGTCGCGGTCGGCGAAGGCGGCGCGCGCCGCGTTCAGGATGGCGTTATAGCTGCCGACCGGCTGGCCCACCACCAGCGGACGGGCGTCCTCCAGCGTCTGGCGGATCTTCTCGCCGCCCGGCACCTCGCCGGCGCCGGTGTTACCCAGGCTGTCGGTCAGGATGACGATGTTGCGCGTGAAATACGGGCCGTGGGCGCCGCTCAGGTTCAGCAGCATGCTGTCGTGGCCGGCCACGGGAATGACGCGCATGGCAACAATGCGGGGCGTGTCGGAAGGCTTGTGGGTCATGATGTCTCCATAAATGATTGCGCTGTCATCAGGATGGTAGCTCTGTGTTCCTTTAATTTCAAGGTAAACTTGAAACTGAAATGATTGAAAATGATGTATGATGCTACAATTTCATATCATTCCTTATCATCAACCGCCATGGACAACACCGAACTGCGCAGCCTGCGCACCCCCGAAGGCGAGCTCAGCGTCAGCGGCGCCACGCTGGTCGATGTGGCGCGGGTGGCCGGCGTGTCGCCGATCACCGTCTCGCGCGCGCTCAACCAGCCGCACCTGGTGCGGCCCAACACCGTGGCCAAGGTGCAGGCCGCCGTGGCGCAGACCGGCTACGTCAAAAACATGATGGCCGGCGCGCTGGCGTCGGCGCGCAGCCGGCTGGTGTCGCTGGTGCTGCCGACCATCTCGACGCCGATCTTCGCCGACATGGCCCAGGCCGCCAGCGACCACCTGACCGCCGCCGGCTACCAGGTCATGCTGGGGCTGTCGAGCTACGAAGCCTGGCGCGAGGAATTGCTGGTTGAGACCATCCTCAGCCGCCGGCCCGACGGCGTCATCCTGACCGGCTCGCTGCACACCGACAGCACGCGGCGCCGGCTGCAAGCCTCGCAGGTGCCGGTGGTGGAAACCTGGGACCTGACGCCGTCGCCGGTCGACATGATGGTCGGTTTCTCGCACGAAGAAGTGGGGCACGCGATCGCCCAGCACCTGCTGGCGCAAGGCTACCGCCGCATCGCCATCCTGGCGGTGCAGGACCCGCGCGCGGCGCGCCGCAACCAGGGCTTGCAGGCCGGGCTGGCCAAGCACGGCATCGAAGTGGCGGCGCTGCAGATCATGCCGCTGCCGTCGACCTTCGGGCTGGGGCGCGACGGCCTGGAGGCGCTGCTGGCGCGCTGTCCCGACATGGACGCCGTGGTGTGCAGTTCCGACACGCTGGCGCACGGCGTGCTGACCGAAGCCATCGCGCGCGGCCTGTCGGTGCCCCGGCAACTGGCGGTGGTCGGCTTTGGCGACCTCAATTTTGCCGCGCGCACCTATCCGCCGCTATCGACTGTCCGCGTCGATGGGGCTAATATCGGACGTATGGCAGCGCAAGCGATCCTGGACCGGGTGGACGGCAAGGCGGTGGCCCGCCTGAACGACACTGGGTTCGAGCTGATCCAGCGCGGCAGCACCTAACCAAGGAGGCCGGCATGGAAATGAAGCGCATCAACGCGGGTAAATTGCGGGCTATCGGGTATGACGCGCGCGACAAACTGTTGCGGGTGGAGTTTGACGACGGCAGCGCCATGGACTATAGCGGCGTCGGCAATGAGGTGTGGCGCAAGCTGTCGACGTCGGGCGCGGCGTGGAGCTACTACCGCGACAATATCGAAGAAGAATATACGGGGCGGCGCGGCGTGGTGCGCAAACCCACCACCCGCGCCGACCTCGAAGACCTGTTCAAGCCGCCGTCGGACAGTTAGCGGCGGCGGGCGGCCGGGTCGTCGGTGCAGACATCGCGGAAATTGGACGGCCGGTCGCTGGCACTGTGCTCGGTAATGCAGGCCAGCGTGGTCTTCACCTGGCCCAGCCTGCGGTCCGGCGTGATGCTGCTGACCACATCCACCTCCGCGTAAAACGGCTTGCCCTTGACCGGCACCACCGTGTACGTCATGCGCACCGGCAGCCAGACGCCGCGCGAACTGTAGGACTTGGCCAGCTTAATCTCGCCGACGGCCCGCTTCAGCACCACCGGCGCGTTCCGCACGGTGCGTTCGGCCATCTGCTCGATGGTCTGGCGCGCCGCCGCCAGGTGCACCGAATCCGGCGCCGCCGGATTACAGCGCGCCTGATGCACATCCGCCACCCGCGCCTCGGCCTTGACCAGCGCCGCGCGCGCCTGTTCCACCCGCTCCGGCTGGTTCTGCAACTGCGCCGGCCAGCCGGCGAGCTCGGCATCGGCCTGCTCGATTTGCTCCGCCGCAGCACCACCGGCCGCCAGCGCCCGGTCCCGATACGGATCGGGCGTGGCGCGGTCCCATTCCAGCACTCGCTGCACCACCGCGCGCGCGCGCGCCGGATCGGCCTCGACCAGCGGCATGATCAGCGGCGCCTGCACCTGCTCGGTCAGCGCCATCAGCTCCGGCCGCCAGTCACGCTCGAACAGCAACTGGCGCGCCATGCGCAAGCGCATCGCCAGATACAAAAACGCCGCCTCATCCGCATGGCCGGCGTAGCGCTGATCGATGGCGGCCGAGATCAGCAGCGACGGCTCTTGCAGCGTCTGCGGCGAGCGCAGGATGCCGTCGGCCGCGCGCTGCACGATCTGCGCATCGCACGACGCCAGCTGCGCCTGCACCACGGCGGGAATCGTGGGGCTGCCGGCCTGGGCGGCACCCGCCAGACTCAAAAGGGAGAGGGCGATCAGGGTTTTTTTCATGGGCCGTAGCCTAACAGCGAGAGGGCCGCGCAATATTCACGCATTCTCACCGTGATTCCAATTGAATCCTGCCAGACGCTGTGGTTTAATCAAACGATTCCCGCTCTTCGTGACCACCATGACCGACGCCAGTCTCCAGTCCGCTTCAGCCCCGCAACCTGCCTGCCGCGTCGAGCGCTCCCCGGTGCACGGCAACGGCGTGTTCGCCACCCGCGACATCCTCCCCGGCGAACGCGTGATCCAGTACGCCGGCCGCGAAATCAGCTGGGACGAAGCGCAGGCGCGGGCCGCCGCGCAAGGCGGGCCGCACAACCACACCTTCTTCTTCAGCCTGGCCAACGGCAACGTCATCGACGGCGGCGACGCCGGCAACGACGCCCGCTTCATCAACCATTCCTGCGAGCCCAACTGCGAGGCCATCGAGGAAGAAGACGGCACCATCTTTATCTACGCGCTGCACGCCATCCTGCAGGACGAGGAACTCAGCTATTCGTACCCGCTGATCTACGAAGGCCGCCACACGCCGGCCATCAAGCGCGCCTTTGCCTGCCGCTGCGGCGCCGCGCAGTGCAGCGGCACCATGCTGGCGCCCAAGCCGCGCCAGCGCAAGCCGAAGGCTAAGCCAGCGCCGGCTGCAGGCTTCGTCCCTGGCTTAACAGCACCTCAAAATCCGCCACCGGCAATGCCGGGCTGAAGTAATAACCCTGGATCTCGTCGCAGCCGTGGCGGCGCAGGTAGTCGAGCTGGGTGGCGGTCTCCACGCCTTCGGCGATCACGCGCAGCTTGAGGTTGTGCGCCAGCGCGATGATCGACACTACAATCGCCGCCTCGTCGCCCTCATGGATATCGCTGATGAACGAGCGGTCGATCTTCAGCACATCGATGGGGAAATGGCGCAGATAGGAAAAACTCGAATAGCCGGTGCCGAAATCGTCGATCGACAGCGCCACCCCCAGCAGCTTGAGTTTGTGCAGCAAGCCCACCGCCTGCGTCACATCGTGCATGAACAAGCCCTCGGTCAGCTCGATGTCGAGACAGGCCGGCGGCAGCCCGGTCTCGCGCAGCACCTCGGCGATCGACGCCACCAGCTGCGGTTCGCTGAACTGGCGCGGCGACAGATTGACGGCGATGCGCAGCGGCCCGTAGCCGGCATCCAGCCACATCCTGGCCTGCGCGCAGGCGGTGCGCATCACCCACGCGCCGATCTGCACGATCAACCCGGTCTCCTCGGCCAGGCCGATAAAGCGGTGCGGCGCCACCATGCCCAGCTCCGGATGCTGCCAGCGCAACAGCGCCTCCATGCCGACCACGCGGCCGCTCTGCACATCCACCTGCGGCTGGTAGTGCAGCACGAACTCCTGCCGCTCCAGCGCGCTGCGCAGCGCACTCTCGATGCGCAGCCGCTCGCGCGCCTCCTCGTTCATGGTCGGCTCGTAGAACTGGGTGTTGTTGCGGCCCAGCTTCTTGGCGCGGTACATGGCGATGTCGGCGTGCTCGATCAGGCGCTGGGCCGAGGTGCCGTCGGCGCCGTACACCGCCACGCCGATCGAACAGGTGACGAAGAACTCCTTGCCCTCCAACATCACCGGCTGCGTCACAGCGCGCATGATGCGCTGCGTCACGTCGACCGACAGCGCCTGCTCCGGATACTCGGTCAAAATCGCCACGAACTCGTCGCCCGACAGCCGCGCCACCGTGTCGCTGGTGCGCACGCTGTCCTGCAAGCGCACGGCGACCGTTTTCAATAGCTGGTCGCCGGCCTTGTGGCCCATGCTGTCGTTGACGAACTTGAAGCGGTCGAGGTCGATCAACAGGACCCACAGCGGCTTGCCGCTGCGGTTGGCGAACGCCACCGCCTGGTGCAGCCGGTCCTGCAGCAGCACCCGGTTGGGCAGGCCGGTCAGCACATCGTGGTGGGCGATGTGCTGGATGCGCTGCTCGGCCAGCTTGCGCTCGGTGATCTCGGTGCCGGTGCCGCGGTAGCCGCGGAACTGGCCCGTGCGGTCGAACACCGGTTCGCCGCTGGTATTGAACCAGTGGGTCTGGCCGTCCAGCCCGATCAGCGAATATTCCAGGTTGGAGAAGGGCAGGTGCGCCGCCAGCAGCGCCTTGTGCTCGCGGCCCTGGCGATTGTCCCACAGCGCCGGCTCGGCGTCCCAGCGGGTCTTGCCGAGGAACAGCTGCGGGTCCTGTTTGCCCTTGTCGAAAAAGCCGCCGGTAATATTGGTGAAGCGGAACTGCTCGTCCTGCTCCCAGTACCAGTCCGACGACAGCGCCAGCAGGCGGCGGAAACGGTGCTCGCTCTCCTGCAACGCCTCTTCGGTGCGCTTGCGGGCGGCGATGTCGTCGGCCAGCTGCTCGTTGCTCAGCTTGAGCGCGTGGGTGCGCTCGTCGACCAGCCGCTGCACCCGGATCGATCGCCGCGCCAGCGAATTGACGAAGGCCGCCGTCAGCAGCGAGAACAGCAGGCCGCCGAGCAGCGTCGACAGCGATCCGATATGGTGCGGCAGGAATGGGCGCGGCAGCGGCGTCACCTGCACATGCCACGACTTGCCGGCGGCGCTGAAGGTGCGCACATACGGCTCGCGGTAATCGAACGCCAGCCAGCGCTGCAGCGAGCGCGGCGCCGGCGCCTCGTCGCTGGTCTGGCCGCGCGCGTAGACCAGGTTGGCGGGGCGCATATCGTCGCCGATATACACTTGCAGCATCAGTTCGCTGTCGTCGAACAGGTCGGCCGCCAGCAGGATCTTCTGCACCAGGTCGGCCGAGCGGATCACGGCGCTGGTGTTGCCGATCCAGGCCGCGCGCCGCTGCGCCACCGTGCCCAGTTCGGCGCCGGCGCGGTAGACCGGCATCATCATCACAAAGCCTTGCTGCTGGGCGCGCTCCTGCGCCAGCCGCAGCAGCGGCGTGGTGCGCACCTGGCCGCTGTCGACCGCCTCGCCGATGGCGCGCGCTATCACCGGCAGCGACGCCACGTCCAGCCCGAAGGCGGCCTCGTTGCCTTCCAGCGGCTCCAGGTAATCGACGATGACATGCTGCGCGCGCGGCGCCAGCGGCTGGTTGTTGGCGTCATGCAGCTGGTAGCCGGGGAAGCGCGCCTGCATCGCGGCCTGGTAGCCGCGCGCCCCGGCGTCGTCCAGCACGCGGTGGAAATTGAATGCTTGCACGAACGGATAGCGTTCCAGCAGCGGCCGCGTAAAACTGGCGAACTGCTCGCGGTCGACCACGCCGACCGACTTGAACAGGCCGTTGAGGATGGTGACCAGCTCCAGCGTATCGTCCATGCCACGGCGGATCGCCGCCGCCCGCATGTGGCCGCGCTGCTGGTAGCTCAGCTCCATCTTGCTGTATTCGAGCGCGCTGACGGCCACGAACAGCAGGCCGGTCACGGCGCAGCCGGTCAACAGGGTCAGGATGGCCGCCAGCGAGATCCGGGCGGACTTGCGGGAAGACGACGGCATGGCGCGCTTTCCAGATGACAGCATGGCTCGGCGCGGGCGGGGACGGGGACCGCAGGATTGCTAGCTAGTGTGTCACAAAAAATGCCATGCGGACAGACTGCTGTGTTAAATAACCACGCCGCCGGTGCGTTCGGCGCGCCGCCGCCGCCGCCGCAGTTGCAGCACCACCCAGTGCGCCAGCAGCCAGTTCAGCAGCGGCAGCCGCAGGCCGCCGTGGCGCGCCACGCGCTGCTGCATGGCCAGCGCCGGCGACGGCGCGCCGCCCTTGACGCCGAACACGATGCGGTTGTTGCCGGCGATGCCGGTGAAGGCGCAGAGGCGGCCCTGGAACGCCCGCCGCAGCCGCTTCAGCATGGCCGGATAGTGCGGATCGTAGCTGAACAGATTGGCCACCAGCACGCCGCCGGGCCGCAGCGCGCGCTGGCAGTCGGCGTAAAAGCTGGCGCTGCCGAGCGCCGGCGGCAGGCCGTCGGCGTCGAAACCGTCGACCAGCAGCACATCGGCGCTGCGCGCCAGCGCCGGCATGTAGTCGGCCGCGTCGGCCTGGATCACGCGCAAGCGGGCGTCGTCGCGCGGGATGGCGAACTGGTCGCGCAGCGCGATCACGGCCGGATCGAGCTCCAGCACCGTGATGCGCGCCTGCGGCAAATAGCGGTAGCAGAACTTGGCCAGCGAGCCGCCGCCCAGCCCGACCATGACGATGTGCTGCGGCTGCGGCTGGAACAGCACAAAGCACATCATGGCGCGGTTATAGCTGAGCACCAGCTGGTCCGGGCGCGACAGGCGCATCTCGCTTTGCACCATGCCGGGCGCGAATTCCAGCCGGCGCGTGTTGCCAACGGTGAGCACTTGCGGCGACGGGCGGCGGGCGGGCGAGGTCAAGTTGTCCGGGAATGTGGATTTACGTAGGGAATCATAGTAGCATGGCGTTAGCACGGGCCAGCCCCTCGGCGGCCGACTTGGAGAGAGAGACGATGTTTTTAGACCACCCTACGCTTACCGCCACCAACAGCTTCACCGAGCCGGACCGCCTGGAGCGCCTGTGCCGCGTCTACGGCTACGCGGCGGCGCTGGCCGACCTGGCCGGCAAGCCGACCTTTATTGAAGAAAAAGTCAGCCAGTTGCACGACCACAAGGGCACCTTGATCGTGTTCTGGCACGACAGCCCGACCGAAGACGAAAAAGCCTTCTTCACCCAGGCCTGGTCCAGCAAGATGGGCGACGGCAGCACCAACGTCGAACACGAGGTCTGAGGCGCTGGGACTGAGCGGCTGCGGTCATGGATATCAAAACCCTGGTATTGGCGCTGGCACTGGGCAATCTGAGCCTGTGCGCAGCGCTGTTCTTTTTTGAGGCCGGCGCGCGCCGCAGCGGCCAGACCGCGCGCATTCACGCCACCTGGATGTGGGCCAAGCAATGCCAGGCGCTGGCCTGGTTCCTGTTGTATTTCCGCGGCGAGCTGCCCGATTTCCTGACCATCCCGGTGGCCAACGGCATTTTGTTCGCCGGCTTTGCGCTGGACGCCTCGGCGTTGTGGGAGCAGGCCGGCCGCCGCGTGTGGCGCAAATACCTGGTGCCGGCGCTGGGCGCCGCCGTCGGCGTCTATGTCGCGGCCTGGCTGTTGCAACTGCCGGCCGGCGGCCGCATCGCCATCGGCTCGGCGGTGACGGCCGTGTTCTTCCTGGCCGGCGCCGCCGCGCTGGGCCGCGGCTGGCGCAGCGGCACCGTGCTGCGGCGCTACCTGGTGGTGCTGATGCTGGCGCTGAGCGCCGCCGTACTGGCGCGCGGCCTGCTGTCGCTGCCGGCGCTGACGGCCGACGGCCTCAATCCAGTGGCGGTGCAGTCGGCCGGCATCGCCGCGCTGTATCTGATGATGCTGGGCAATGCCTTCGGCTACCTGCTGCTGGTGCGCGAGCACGAGCATGGCGAACTGGCGCGGCTGGAAGTGGTCGACGCGCTGACCGACGTGCCGAACCGGCGCGGCTTCTACACCGCGCTGACGCCGTGGATCGCGCTGGCGCGCCGTCCCGGCATGCCGACCGCGCTGATTATCCTGAATCTGGACCAGTTCAAGCGCGTCAACGACAGCTACGGCCACTCGGCCGGCGACATGGTGCTGAAAGCCATGGTCGACGTCTGCAAGAAGCAGCTGCGCGATTCCGATCAGATGGGCCGCCTGGGCGGCGCCGAATTCGCCATCCTGCTGCCGCGCACCTCGGCCGAAGACGCCGGCATGGTGGCCGAGCGCATCCGCCAGGCCATCGCCGCGCTGCCGGTCAAGGCGGAAAAGGCCATCATCAACATGACGGCCAGCCTGGGCGTGACCACCATCCGCGCCGAAGACAGCACCGTGAGCCTGTTCAAGCGCGCCGACGAGGCGCTGCAGGCGGCCAAACAGGCAGGCCGCAACCGCGTGGCCGAGGCGCCGGCCGCGATTCTGTAGTGCGGCGTCATCAAGGTGTCACAAAGTAGGCCTATCGTGCTTATAATGGTATAAATCGTTTATTTTGATTCCTTTATATGTACGCTGCCGTCGACCTGGGTTCCAATAGTTTTCGCCTCCACATCGGCAAGCACGATGGGGAGGCCATCCGCGTACTGAAAAGCGTGCGCGAGCCGATCCGCCTGGCCGCAGGGCTGGACAGCCAGGGCAACCTGACCCCGGCCGCCATGCAGTCGGCCCTCAACTGCCTGAAAAACTTCCGCATTGTGCTGGCGGCCTACAAGCTCGATGCGGTGCGGGTGGTGGCCACATCGGCGATGCGGGTGGCGCGCAACGCCGCCGCCTTCCTGCCGGAAGCCGAACTGGCGATCGGCTATCCGATCGAAATCATCTCCGGCGAAGAAGAGGGGCGCCTGATCTATATGGGCGTGGCGCACGCGGTGGCGCTGCCCGGCGAGCGCCGGCTGGTGATCGACATCGGCGGCGGCTCCACCGAATTGATCCTCGGTCGCGGTCCGGAAATCGAACGGGTCGAATCGTTCAGCGTCGGCACCGTCAAGCAAAGCCTGTCGTTCTTCATCGGCGGCCGTGTCGATGGCCCGTCGTTCGAAGCGGCCATCCTGTCGGCGCGCAGCCACTTCGAGGACGCCGCGCCGCCGTATCACCCGCAGTTCTGGAAGCAGTGCTACGGCTCATCGGGCACCGCGCGCACCATCGCCGACATCATCGTCAAGAATGGCCTGGGACGCGAAGTCAACGCCCAGTCGCTGGAAGCGCTGAAACAGCGCTTCATCGAATTTGGCCACGTCGGCAGGATCGACATGCCGGGCCTGAAGGCGGACCGCGCTTCCACCATCATCGGCGGGCTGGCGATCCTGATTGGCCTGGTGCGCGAGCTGGACATCCCGGTGGTGCTGCCAATCGAGGCCGGCCTGCGCATGGGCGTGATGTGGGACCTGCACCTGCGCTCGACCAAGCGTGACCGCCGCGAACAATCGGTGCAGGCCTGCGTCCAGCGCTTCCACGTTGACGAACGCCGCGCCAACCGGGTGGCGGTCGACTCGCTGGCGCTGTACGCCCAGACCAAACCGGCATCCGACCAATACAGCCGGCTGCTGTACTGGAGCGCGCTGCTGCACGAAATGGGCATGGTGGTGTCGCATACCGGCTACCACAAGCACGCCGCCTACATCATCGAAAACGCCGACTTGCCCGGCTTTACCGCCCGTGAACAGCGCACCATGAGCTGCTTGATCGTGTCCCACAAGGGCAACCTGCGCAAGGTGGGCGAGGCGCTGACCGAGACCGACTTCGCCAAGGCCATCGTGGCGTTCCGGCTGGCGGTGCTGTTCATGCACTCGCGCATAGACCTCGACTTCACCCAGATCAAGTTGCGTTTTAAAAGCCGCATCGAGCTGGAAATCCGGCGCGAATGGGTGGCCGAGCATCCCACGCTGTCCTACTGGCTGGAGAAGGAACAGGAACAGTGGGATGAAGTGGGTGTAGACTTCCTGATCCGCACCACTGGCTAAACGGAGGCCCCATGCACGACAAGGTCCTACGGTATTGCGCTTGCATGCTGCTGGTCTTGTCGTCCCTGGCGACGGCCGGCGAAACCGTCACGCTCTGCTATGAGTCGCAGGATGTGCGGCCGTGGCGCACCGAAAAAGGCGACGGTCTCAATTTCGCGCTGCTGAAAATCGTCGGCCAGCGGCTCGACATCCGCTTCAACTTCCAGAGCATCCCTTGGAAACGCTGCCTGGCGCAGCTCAAGGCCAATACGGTCGATGGCGCATTCGCGGTCAGCTACAAGCAGGACCGGCGAGAATTGGGCGAATACCCGGGCGGCGACCAGCCCGACGCCAGCAAGCGGATGCACACCGACACTTACGTGCTGTTGCGCCGCAAGGGCAGCAAGGTAAGCTGGGATGGCAAGCATTTCAGCAACCTGGATGGCGCCATCGGCTTCCAGCTCGGCTACTCGGTGGGCGAAGTGCTGCGCGCGCAGAACCTGGAAGTGGACGAGGGCAGCCAGCGCGCCGACGAACTGGCGCGCAAACTGATCGCCGGGCGGCTGGCGGCAGCCGCCATGGGCGGCAGCGACGCCGCCAACCTGATGCAAGGCCCGCTGGGCGTCCAGCTGGAGCAGCTACCGGTCCCCCTCATCGAAAAGCCGTACTTCCTGATCCTGTCGCACGCGCTGGTGGCGACCCGGCCGCAACTGGCGGCGCGCATCTGGGATGCGATCGAGGAAGCCCGCAACAGTGCCGCCTACAAAAAGCAGGCGGCGGAAGGCGTGCATCAAGGAGCGCGTCATTAAGCGCCCGCTGGCCGACGGCGGCGGTCCGCTGACGCAGCTGCGGCTGGCGTGGCGGCGCAACATCCTGCTGCGCCTCGGCTTCGGTATCTTCGTCGCGGTGGCGCTGTCCACCGCCATCTACACCACCTACGTGATGCAAACCTTGCGCAGCGAGGCCGAACAGAACCTGCACGAACGCGCCGAACGGCTGGCGGCGGTGCTGTCGCAGGCGCTGGCACGGCCGCTGTTCGACATCAACAGCGCGGCCGTGAGCAGCGTGGTGGATGCCTCCGGCGCGACGCCGGAAGTGCTGGTGCTGCGGGTGCTGGCGCCGGGCGGCGCGGAACTGGCCAGCTACGTGTCGCCGCTGAAGGAGCCGGTGGCCTCGATCCGCGTGCATCGCGATATCCGCTTCAGCGACCTGCGGCGCAGCTATCCGGTCGGCGCGATTGAACTGGTGTACTCGCGCCAGCAGATGGACAGCGACTTGCAGCGCCAGATGTTCAACACGGTGGCGGCCAACCTGCTGCTGGCGGTGGCGATCGTGCTGTCGATCTTCATCGTCGGCCGGCGCGCGGCACGGCCGTTCGCCGACATCCGGGCCGGCCTGGAAAAGCTGACGCGCGGCGAAACCGATATCAAGCTGTCCGGCGTTGGCAGGGAAGACCAGGTGGGCCGGCTGTCGGACGCAGTGCTGCGCTTCCGCGACACGCTGACGCGGCTGCGCGACGCCGAGCGCGAACTGCGCGACTTGAACGCGGAACTGGAACAGCGCATCGGCGCCCGCACGGCGGAACTGTCGCACAGCATGCAGCAGGCGCGCGACAGCCAGGCCAAGTTGCAGACCATCGTCGACACGGCGCTGGATGCGGTGGTGCGGATGGACCTGGAAGGCCGCATCGTCGGCTGGAACCGGCAGGCGGAGATCATCTTCGGCTGGTCGCGTGACGAGGCGCTGGGGATGGCGCTGGAAAAAACCATCATGCCGCCGCGTTTCCGCTACGAGCACCGGCGCGGCATGCAGCGCTATATGAACGGCACCAGCAGCGGCGTAATGAATACCCGCATCGAGGTCTACGCGCTGCGCCGCAGCGGCGAGGAATTCCCGATCGAGCTGGCGATCACGCAGGTCAAGACCGAGGAGCGCGACAGCTATGAATTCTGCGCCTTCATCCGCGACATCAGCGAACGGCGCGAGCGTGAACAGAAGCTGGTGACGGCCAATGTCATGGCGGAGGCGGCGAACATCGCCAAGTCCGAATTCCTGGCCAATATGAGCCACGAAATCCGCACGCCGATGAGCGCCGTGATCGGCATGGCCTACCTGGCGCTGCGCACCGAACTGACGCCGCGCCAGCACGACTACGTCAGCAAGATGCACCGCGCGGCGCTGACGCTGCTGGGCATCATCAACGACATTCTGGACTTCTCCAAGATCGAGGCCGGGCGGCTGGAGGTGGAGGCGATTCCGTTTGCGCTGGAAGAGGTGCTGGCGAATGTGCACAGTGTTACGGCGCAGCGCGCGGCCGACAAGCAGCTGACCTATGTGACCGAGACGGCGCCGGGCGTGCCGCGCTATCTGGAGGGCGACCCGCTGCGTCTCGGACAGGTGTTGATCAATCTGGTCAACAACGCCGTCAAGTTTACGCGGGAGGGCGGGTTGGAACTGCGCTGTCAACTGGAGGGCGGGGAAGCCGACGGCAAGGTGGTGCTGCGCTTCAGCGTGCGCGACACCGGCATCGGCATGACGCCGCAGCAGAAATCGCGGCTGTTCCGCGCCTTCAGCCAGGCCAACGGCTCCACCACGCGGCAGTATGGCGGCACCGGGCTTGGGCTGTCGATTTCGCAGCAGCTGGTGCGGCTGATGGGCGGGAATATCGACGTGCACAGCGAGATCGATCAAGGATCGACCTTCCAGTTTGATTTGCCGTTTGCGCTGTCCGACGCGGCGGCGTTGTCGGTGCAGGCGGCCGTGCACCACGGCGTGAACGGCGACGCTAAGCCGGACGCGCCGTCGCAGCGCAAGGCGCGCGTGCTGCTGGCAGAGGATAGCCTGGACAACCAGGATGTCACGCGCGAGTTGCTGGAGCTGCAAGGGTTGATAGTGGAGGTGGTGGACAACGGCCGCGAGGCGGTCGACCGGCTGATGGCGTCCGACCCGCGCAGTTTCGACCTGGTGCTGATGGACCTCGGCATGCCGGTGATGGATGGCCACCAAGCCACCCGCCTGCTGCGCGCCGATGCGCGCTTCAGCGAACTGCCGATCATCGCCGTGACGTCGCATGCGGTGGCCGGCGTGCAGGCGCGCTGCCTGGAAGAGGGCATGCAGGACTACATCAGTAAACCGATTGATCCGCAGCGCTTGTACCGCGTGCTGTCACGCTGGCTGGGCATGCCGATGAACGCAATGCCGCCGCTGTCGCCATCGCCGCTGCCGGATGCCGCGGACGGTCCGGCGGCGGCGCGCAAGGCGCTGGAGGAGCTTTCGGCGCTGGTAGCGGAGTTCAGCGGCGACAGCGTGGACTATTTTGCGCGTTGCCGCCCGGTGTTGTCGACGGTGCTGTCGCCGCAGTTGATGGCGCGGCTGGACCAGCATATGGCGCAATATGAGTTTGAGGCCGCTGGCAAATTGCTAGCCGATGCCATCAACAATGGGGAGGCAACATGAATTCCATTCATCGTCCGACGGTGCTGATTGTGGACGACACACCCGACAATCTCATGCTGCTGTCCAACCTGTTGAAGGACAAGTACGCCACCAAGGTCGCCACCAATGGCACGACCGCCTTGCAGATTGTGGCGTCGTCCAAAGTAGACCTTATTCTGCTTGATATTATGATGCCGGAGATGGATGGCATCGAGACCTGTCGCCGGCTGAAAGCAGATCCGGCCGGTGCATTAATTCCAGTCGTGTTCCTGACCGCCAAGAGCTTGCAGGAAGACGAAGCGCTCGGTCGCAGCGTGGGTGCGGTAGACTTCCTGCGCAAGCCAGTGAATCCCGATTTGCTATTCGCGCGCGTGGCGGCGCATCTGAAATGATATATACTGTTTATATTGTTGAATAATATGGAGTGAATATGGCGACCAAACCAGCCACCAAGACCACCGTAACCAAACCTGTAGCAGTGAAGCCAGTCGCGCCGAAAGCAGCGGCCAAGCCTGTCGCCAAAGCGGCGGTCAAGCCAGCCGCCAAGCCGGCAGCCAAACCAGCTGCGCCGAAAGCCGCTGTAAAGCCAGCGCCGAAGGCAGCAGCGCCGAAGGCCGCCGCACCAAAGGCCGCCGCACCAAAGGCCGCCGCACCGAAAGCCGCCGCCAAGCCAGCCGCGCCGAAAGCCGCCCCGAAGGCCGGCGCTCCTAAAGCCGCCCCAAAGGCAGCCGCTCCTAAAGCTGCACCGAAGGCCGCCGCCGCGCCGGAAGCCAAAGTCAAAGCCAACAAGGAAAAGCTGGTACGCGACAGCTTCACCATGCCGGAAGCCGAATACGCAGTGCTGGGCCAGGTAAAAAAAGCCGCCCTGAAAGCCGGTTTTGAAGTCAAGAAGAGCGAATTGCTGCGCATCGGCGTGGCGCTGATCTCGCAGATCGACCTGGCGACGCTGAAAAACGTGCTGGGTGGCCTGCCGCAGCTGAAAACCGGCCGTCCAAAGAAAGCCTGATTAAAAAACAACAGGTCACGAAAATGACATTTTCTTGTCATTTTCCTGAAGTATTCGCTGGTTACGCTTGCTTCGTCTTCCACACAAAAGGGATGAAGCATGCAAACCTCGATCATACAAGCGGACGTTCGAGCATCGTCCGGTAAACTGCTACTCAGTATGGCAAGCACGCCGGAAGAACTGCGTGAAGTCCAGCGTTTGCGCTATAAAGTGTTCATCGAAACGATGGGCCTTAGCGCCCTGGTGCGCGCCGACGGCCTGGATAGCGACGAATTCGACGAACACTGCGACCACCTGATCGTGCGCGACGCCGATACCCTGATGGTGGTCGGCACCTACCGCCTGCTGAGCGCCAACCGCGCCCGCAAACTGGGCCGCCTGTATTCGGAAGGCGAGTTTGACCTGGGCCGCCTGAACAACATTCGCGGCCGCATCGTGGAAGCGGGCCGCGCCTGCATCCACCCGGATTACCGTGGCGGCAGCGTGATCATGCTGCTGTGGTCCGGCCTGGCCGAGTACATGCGCCGTGAAAACGCCGAATTCCTGGTCGGCTGCGCGAGCATCTCGCTGGCCGACGGCGGCCACAATGCGGTCGCTGTGTACCAGCAGCTGACGGCCAAGAGCCTGGCGCCGATTGAATACCGCGTTACGCCACACCTGCCATTCCCGTTCTCCAAGCTGGAAGCCGCGCAAAAGCCGCAAGTGCCGCCGCTGTTGAAAGGCTATATGCGTTCCGGCGCCTGGATTTGCGGCGAACCGGCCTGGGACCCTGATTTCGAAAGCGCCGACCTGTTCCTGCTGATGCCATTGGCGAACCTGGATTCGCGCTACGCCCGCCACTATGGCGTGGCCGACGCCCAACCTCTGGCAGCCTGACGCGCTTTTTCGGCCCCGTGTAAAATAAGCCGTTGTGCTTATTTTTGCGGGGCGGTCATGAAGTTGGATCTGGAGTCGAACAAAACGGGTTTTCAGGCGCGTCCGGTGCTGCGGCATCGCGGCAGCGACGCCGCCCGCACGACCGACAGCGTCATCGAGGAAGTCCCGGTGGCGCTGGTCTTCAATGGCATCTCGCATGCAGTCATGATGGTCACCCCGCGCGACCTCCAGCCATTCGCCATGGGCTTCGCCCTGACCGAAGGACTGGTCGCCAAAGCCGCCGACATTTTTGACATCGAAGTGCACGAACATGCGCGCAGCTTCGAGATCGACATCACCATCGCCAGCCAGGAATTCGTCCAACTCAAGCAGCAGCGCCGCTCGATGGCGGGCCGCAGCGGTTGCGGCGTGTGCGGCATCGAGAGCCTGGAGCTGCTGGACCTGCAACCGGAACGCATCGACGCCGCGCCGCTGCATGCTGAAGGCGCGCTGCAACCGGCGATTGCCACCGCCGCTGCGCAACTGGGCCAGTATCAGGAATTGATGCGCGCCACCGGCGGCGTGCACGCGGCGGCGTGGTGCGACGCCCAAGGCAATGTGCTGCGCGTCTGCGAAGACGTTGGCCGTCACAATGCGCTCGATAAGCTGATCGGCCATCTGGCGCTGGACGGCGTGGACATGCGGCGCGGCTTCGTGTTCATGTCCAGCCGCGCCAGTTATGAACTGGTGCGCAAGGCGGCGCGCATGAATATTCCGATGCTGGCCACCATCTCCGCTCCGAGCACGCTGGCGATCGACATCGCCGCCGAAGCGGGCATCAAGCTGGTGAGCTTCTGCCGCCAGGACAACTGCGTCGAATACACCTAGTATTTTTTGACAAATCCCACATAGATGCGCCGCGCAACGAAGTGATCGAAGCCGCGCTGGCGGAAGGTGCTGGCGTCGGTGCTGTAAGTGCGCTTGCTGCCGTCGAAAATGTCGTTGGCGTTGACGGTCAGGCTGAGGGTCTTGTCGATCGCGTGCTTCCATACCAGATTAACGCTGCTGGTCGCGCCGTAGCGGCCCAGTGGCGTGATGCCGGCCGACTGCATGTGCGCGTCGAGCGACAGGTCGGCGTAGGCCGCCCGCAGGTTCACATAGGCCGAGACGCCTGTCTGGCGCACCATGTCGGCGAGATCGGGCGTATCGAGCATCACGTAGTAAATGCCGCCATCGGTCCCCAGCTTCAGTTGCCCATCCGGCTTCCATTCGAGCGATCCAGCAATGCCGCTCGATTGCGCGCGGCCACCGTTCTGTCGCGACGTGATCAGCACATTGTCGGCAAAGCTGCGCGCGTCGGTGACCGTATCCCGGCTGCTACGATAGAAGGCACTCAGGCTGCTGCTCAGTTGCGACACTTCCGCATTGACGCCGATTTCCCATGACGTCAGGCGCTGCGGCTGAAGGTGCGGATTGCCGCGGCTCAGATTCTGTGCATCGATGTAGGTGGTGTAAGGATTCAGATCGAGTGCGCTGGGTGCTTGCAGGCTGCGGCGATAGCTGAACGTCAGGTCGGTCTTGTCGCTGTAGGCGTAGCGCAGGTGCAGGCTGGGATTGATGGCGCGCCAGTGCTCTGTTTGCGCGGCCGGGCCGACGCGCAGCGCCATGCTTTCGGCGCGGGCGCCCAGCAGTGCTTCCCATTTTTCGTGCCGGATCATGTTTGTCACATACGCGGCGGCCAGCGTTGTTTTCACCTTGTAGGCGTTGGTGGTATTCAGGTCGGGCATTTCCGCTCCGGTGGCGGGATCGATGGCGGCCTGGTAGTTGGACAGGTCGTCCACCTTGTCTTGCAGGTCTACGCCAGCGCCCCATTGGCCGCGTTCCGACGGACGGCTCCAGTCCAGCGTGGCCTGCGTGAGACGCCGCGCCGAGCGCGTGGTGGCGCGGCTGTAGTCGGTCGCCAACGCCGGTGCGATGAAGATGTCGCGATACGATTTGTCGATCAGGGCCACGGTGTCGCTGTGCTGAAGCGTGGCTTTCAACGCCGAGCCGCTGTCCTGGCGGCTGTAACTGAGGCTGGCGTTGTTGTCGGACTGCTGGTTGGGGCCATTGGAGATGCGGTGATAGGTGGCGTCGCCCTCGTTGAGTACATCGAACAGTGGCCGCGAGCGGCGCGTGTTGCGCTGTGCCGACAGACTGAGACTCTCGGTTTCGCTCAGCGTGTAATCGGCGCCCAGTGTGGCGCTTT
The DNA here is from genome assembly GCF_009857535.1 of Duganella margarita. Lineage (GTDB taxonomy): Bacteria > Pseudomonadota > Gammaproteobacteria > Burkholderiales > Burkholderiaceae_D > Rugamonas > Rugamonas margarita. The sequence continues at coordinate 240,152 of NZ_WWCS01000009.1, read as the reverse complement.
CAACGACGCGGTGGACGAATACCTCCGATGTTTGTCGCGTTTGTCCTCTTGCCCCGCTTAAGGGGTTATGCCACTCGACGGCGGACTCGCGCATCTTCTGCGTGCCGTCATGGCGCAACGCCACGCTGCCATGCAAGGTCAAAGCGCCACGAGTGATGTCGCCATCGGCGCCGTTATTCCACAAGCCCTGGTTGCTGGCGCTGCCGCGCAGTTGCACGTGGGCGCCGGGCTTGCGGTTGCGCTTCAAGACGATATTGACGATGGCGCCGCCGTTGGCGTTGTAGGCGGCGGACGGATTGGTGATCACTTCCACGCTGGCGATATCCGCGCCGCTCATGGTCTGCAAGGCCAGCGCCGTTTCCTCGCCGGCGCCGGACGTCATGGCGGTTGGCTTGCCGTTGACCAGCAGCGTCACTTGCGCATTGCCCCTGACCGCAATCTTGCCGTCAGCGGAGACCGAGAGTTCCGGCGTGGCCTGCAACACGTCCTGCGCGCTGCCGTTGGCGGCCTTCGGCTGGTTGGCCACATCGTAGACTGTCTTGTCGATCTCTTTGATGACCGCTTCCTTTTGCGCGGTCACCGTCACCGTTTGCGGCGGTGCTTCGTCCTGCTGCGCGTGCGCCACCATTGGCAGCGTAGCGATGACGAGTAGGAGTTGAGAAGAGTGCATGCAGGGAGTATAGAAGAGCGTGGCCGGCGGCGACAGCGCGGCCATCCCAGACATCCGGGCTTTCGTCACATCGTCAGCGGCAGCCGCACTTCGGCGACGAAGCGGTCGCCTTGCAGGCCGGCTTGCAGCGACGCCGCCGGATGCATCAAACGCAGCCGGTCGCGGGTGTTGGCCAGCCCCAGTCCCGTGCCGGGATTCGGCGTAGCGCCGGCGCCGGCCGGATTGGTAACGCAGATTGACAGCGTCTCGCCATCTTGCATGAAGCTCAGCGTGATATCGCTTGGCCCCTCGCGGCAATCGAGGTCGTGGCGCAAGGCGTTTTCCACCAGCGGCTGCAAGAGCAAGGGTGGGCACTCGATATCGTGCAGCAGATCGCCGTCGCCCTCGATGTGCACGCGCAACCTGTCGCCGTAGCGGAGCCGTTGCAGGTCCAGATAATCGCGCACGAACTGCAGTTCGGCGGCGACGGTGGTGGTGTTACGTCCACTGGCGGAAAGCGCGTAGCGCAGCAGATCACTCAGGCCGCCGATGCCGCCCAACGCCAGCTTTTTGTCGCCATCGCGCACCAACGCACTGATGGCGTTCAGCGCATTGAACAAAAAGTGCGGTTCGAGTTGCGCGCGCAGCGAGAGCATGCGCTGCTCTTCCAGCGCAAGCCGCAGGTTAAGCATATCGGTCTGGCTGCGCTGCCACGCCAGTTCGCGCTCGCGGGCGCGGCGCCAGTAATGCATGGCGAGGATGGCGGCGAAGGTGGCGCTGGTGGAGAACCAGCCGACCAGCAGCATCTTCAATAGCAAATCCCGCAGGTCGGCCAGGCTGCCGATTTGCAGATAGCCACGCAGCCACGCCATGTACAGCCACTGGGCCGGCTGGAACACCAGCACCAGGCCGGCCAGTAGCGCGACCACATTGCGCGGCCGTTCGATCAGCGTCGGCCAGCGCGCCAGCACAGTGCTCAGGCCTGTGATGAGCACAATCAGCGGCAGCGCGTATTCGATGAACCAGGTCACGAACAGCGTCGGGTAATGGCTGCCAACGCCGCCGCGCAGGTTGTCGCTAAAGGTTTGCAGCGCCCCCAATGCGCTGATCGCGGTCCACAGCAGCACGGTGGAGGCGAGGGTTTTGGCGAAGCGCCATCTAGCCCTCATGCGCCGAGCGTTCCAGCAGCACCGGGATCGATTTGGAGGTTGGCGTGCCGGCGCCGTCGGCGGTGCTGTGCAGCGGCACCAGGCCATTCGTTTCCGGGAAATAGGCGCCCAGGCAGCCGCGCGGAATGTCGTATTCCACCAGCAGGAAACGCTGGGCGCGGCGCGTGACGTTGTCGTCCCACACGCTGACCATGTCGACGTATTCGCCGTTTTTCAGATCCAGCATCGCCAGGTCGTCCTTGTTGATGAACACCACGCGGCGCAGGCCGTAGACGCCGCGATAGCGGTCATCCATGCCGTAGATGGTGGTGTTGTACTGGTCGTGCGAGCGGGCCGTCATCAGCACCATCAGGCGTTCGCCGTGCAGCGCGCGGGCGCGGTGGATCGGCGTGTCGGTGTCCACTATGTGCGGCACGAACTGCGCGCGGCCGCTGGCGGTGCGCCATTCGCGTTCACGCGAGGCCACGCGCAGGTGGAAGCCGCCCTGGTGCGCCACGCGCGCGTTGAAGTCGTGGAAGTCGTCGAACACCTGTTCGATCAACTCGCGGATGCGGGCGTAATCGGCGCCGAGTCCCAGCCAGTCGACTTTGTCGCTGCCCAGCGTGGCGTGCGCCAGGCGGGCGACGATGGCGGTTTCCGACAGCAGGTTGGCCGATGCCGGCTTGTTGATGCCGTACGAGATGTGCACCATGCTCATTGAGTCTTCCACCGTCACGCCTTGCGCCACGCCGTTTTGCAGATCGACTTCAGTGCGGCCCAGCGTCGGCAGGATCAGCGCCTCCTTGCCCATCACCAGATGGCTGCGATTCAGCTTGGTGGCGACGTGCACCGTCAGCTCGCACTTGCGCAACGCTTCGAAAGTAAGCGGTGTGTCCGGCGTGGCCATGGCAAAATTGCCGCCCATGGCAATGAACACTTTGACGTCGCCATCGAGCATGGCCTGGATGCTGTCGACGGTATCGAGGCCATGTTCGCGCGGCGGTTCGAAGTTGAAGACTTTTTGCAGGCGGTCGAGGAAGGCCTTGGTCGGCTTTTCCTCGATGCCCATGGTGCGGTCGCCCTGCACGTTGGAGTGGCCGCGCACCGGGCACAGGCCGGCACCGAGGCGGCCAATCTGGCCGCGCATCATCATCAGGTTGGACAGCATCTGGACCGCCTTCAGCGCGTTCTTGTGCTGGGTCAGGCCCATGCCCCAGGTGCTGATCACGTTCTTGCCCTTGATGTAGATGTCGGTCAGCTGCTCGATCTGCGCGCGCGGCACGCCGGATTCGGCCAGCAGCAGGTCCCAGCTTTCCGCCCGCAGATCCTGCTCAAAGGCCTCGTAGCCGCTGGTGTGGCGGGCGATGAATTCACGGTCCAGCAAACTGGCTGCGCCGGCGGCCAGCGCCGCGTCGTCGCGCTCCACCAGGCGCTTGGCGATGGCCTTGATCAGTGCGAAGTCGCCGGCCAGCCTGGGCTGGATGAAGACGGTGCTGATGGTGGTGCTGGAGCCGGTCAGCATCTCCAGCGCATGCGCCGGGCTGGTGAAGCGCTCCAGGCCGCGTTCGCGCAGCGGGTTGATCGAAACGATGGTGGCGCCGCGCCGCGCGCAATCGCGCAGTTCGCCCATCATGCGCGGGTGGTTGGTGGCCGGATTCTGGCCGAAGATCAGCAGCGTGTCGGCATGCTCGAAGTCTTCCAGCGTAACTGTGCCCTTGCCGATGCCGACCGTGCCTGGCAAGCCGCGGCTGGTCGGCTCGTGGCACATATTCGAGCAGTCCGGGAAGTTGTTGGTGCCATACATCCGCACCATCAGCTGGAACAAAAAGGCGGCCTCGTTGCCGGTGCGGCCGGAAGTGTAGAAGGTGGCCTGGTTGGGATCGGGCAGAGCGTTGAGGTGGCGCGCGATCAGGGCGAAGGCGTCGTCCCAGCCAATGATCTTGTATTTGTCGCTGACGGCGTCGTAGACCATGGGATCGGTCAGACGGCCGTGTTGTTCCAGTTCATAATCGGACTGCTGCAGCAGTTCGGTCACCGTATGGCGGGCGAAGAATTCGGGGTAGACGCGCTTGCTGGTGGCTTCCGCCGCCACCGCCTTGACGCCGTTCTCGCAGAATTCAAAGGTGGACGCGTGTTCGCGGTCCGGCCAGGCGCAGCCGGGGCAGTCGAAACCATCCGGCTGGTTCTGCTTGAGCAGGGTCTTGTAGTTGCCGCCGGCGACGCGTTCGCGCACCAGATTGATCGCCACCTGTTTCAGCGCGCCCCAGCCGGCCGCCGGCTGCGTGTAAGGTGTGATGTGGCCTTCGGGCTTTTTGTTCATGTTGCAGTCCGGTAATATTTGATACGAGTATATTGTATTTTAGCCAAAGAGCGTAACACGATGGATGACCAAGTGATGACTGTGCTGGCCGGCCTGCTGGAGGCGCTGTGGCGCATCGAGACCGAGTGGCCGGACAAACCCTGTTCGCTGGCCAAGCTGAGCAAACAGGTGCAACGGCCAATGAGCGTGCTGCGCCGCCAGTTGACCATGCTGGAGGAGGCCGGGCTGCTCAGCGTGGCTCTGGACGAGGGCGGCATCACCGGCACGGTGGCGCTGAGCGAGGCCGGGCGCCAGCTGGCGGCCGATATCTTCCGTTAAAAAACTGCTTGCATCTTGCCGGACCAAGGTATAAAGTAATTGTACCGATTGGTACAACTTAAATTATTCAGAAGGAGCTCCATCATGACTCGTCCGCCACTGCCACCGTTCACGCTGGAAACCGCCGCGCAGAAAGTCCGCGCCGCCGAAGACGGTTGGAATACCCGCAATCCGGAAAAGGTCTCGCTGGCCTACACGGAAGATTGCTTCTGGCGCAATCGCGGCGAATTCGTCACCGGCCGCGCCGCCATCGTCGGCCTGCTGCAACGCAAGTGGACGCGCGAACTGGAGTACCGCCTGATCAAGGAATTGTGGGCGCATGACGGCAACCGTATTGCGGTTCGCTTCGCCTACGAATACCATGACGATTCGGGTCAGTGGTATCGCGCCTATGGCAACGAGAACTGGGAATTTGCCGCAGACGGCTTGATGCAGCGCCGCCTGGCCAGCATCAACGAGCATCCGATTGCCGCTGCCGACCGCAAATTCCACTGGGATATCAACGGCCCGCGTCCGGCGGACCACCCAGGCCTGAGTGATTTTGGATTTTAAACATGCCAAGAGTGATGGGAGAGCGGGGCGACGTGGTGCCGCTGCTGGCCGAGGTGTTCCGCACCTACGGCTTCGAAGGCGCCAGCCTGGCGCGGATTACCGAGGGCACCCGGCTGGGCAAGGGCAGCATCTATAACTTCTTCCCCGGCGGCAAAGAGGAAATGGCGGAGGCGGTGCTGAGCGAGATCGACTCCTGGTTCCGCGACCAGGTGTTCCAGCCGCTGCGCCAGGCCGCCGACGCCCAGCAGGGCGTGGCCGATATGTTCACGGCAGTAGGTCGCTATTTCCTGTCCGGCCGCAAGGTGTGCCTGGTGGGCGTGTTCGCGCTGGGCCATGAACGCGACCGTTACGCGGTCAAGGTGCAGGGCTATTTTGCCGAATGGGTGCAGGCGCTGGCTGCCGCCTTGCAGCGCGGCGGCCACGACGCCGACAGCGCGCTGGCGCTGGCCGAGGATGTGGTCGGTGGCATCCAGGGTGCGCTGGTGCTGGCGCGCGCGGCCGATGAGCCGGCGTTGTTCATGCGGGCGCTGGCGCGCATGCAGCAGCGGCTGGTTCCGCCGGGAACCAGTTAACACGGCGCCAGTCCAATGGCTTTTAACCCACCGGGCTGCCACCACCATGACCCCTCCATTGACGCATGTGATTGCCCCCGGCCTGGCGCCGGAGCTGCTGCTGCGGCAGATCTACCTGAATGTCCGCGATTTCGCCGTTTTCACCATTGATGCGCATAGTGCGGTGACCAGCTGGAACCTCGGCGCCGAACTGGTGTTTGGCTACACGCCTGCCGAGATCATTGGCCATGGCAGCGCGCTGCTGTACACCGCCGGCGACCAGGCGGACGGCGAGCCGTTCCAGGAAATGACGCTGGCGGCGCGCGGCGAACGGGCGGCCGACAACCGCTGGCACCTGCGCAAGGACCAGTCGGTGTTCTGGGCCGACGGCGTGCTGACGGCGATCCGCGACGACCAGGGCCAGTTGATCGGCTACCTGAAGATCCTGCGCGACATCACCGAGCGCAAGCTGGCGCAAGATCAAATCCGCCGCCTGGCCACCATCGACGGCCTGACCGGCCTGGCCAACCGCGCCGCTTTCGATACGCGGCGGTCGGAGATGGTGTCGCAGGCCGAGCGCAACGGCCAGCTGCTGCTGTTGCTGATGATCGACCTCGACGAGTTCAAGGAAGTCAACGACGGGTTGGGCCACCAGGCCGGCGACCAGCTGTTGCGGCAGGCCGCGCAGCGCATCCGCAGCGCCAGCCGTGAGAGCGACTACATCGCCCGCCTGGGCGGTGACGAGTTCGGCCTGCTGCACCTGCATCCGCCGTCGCCGGCCAGCGGCGGCGTGCTGGCCGAGAAGCTGCTGCGGCATCTGGCGCGACCGTTCCAGATCGGCGAATGCGAAGTCAGGATCAGCGCCAGCATTGGCATCGCGGTCTGCCCGAGCGACGCCGACACGCCAGATACGCTGCTGAAAAAAGCCGACCTGGCGCTGTACCACGCCAAGAACGCTGGCCGCAACCGCTACCACTACTACACCGAGGAACTGGACGAGCTGGCGCACCGCAAGAATACCGACCACAACGAATTACGGCGGGTGCTGCGCACCGGCGATTACTGGCTGGAGTACCAGCCCATCCTGGCCGCCGATGGCCACACCATCGCCATGGAGGCGCTGCTGCGGCTGCCGGATTTCTTCGGCCAGCAGCCGGTTGACTATGTGATCGGCCTGGCCGGCGAACTGGGCCTGCTGCCGGAACTGGGCAAGGGCGTGATGCGGGTCGCCTGCGCGCAGCTGCGCAGCTGGTACGACGCCGGCGTGACCGGCCTGCGTATCTGCATCAACACCTGCGCCAAGGAACTGCTGGACGACGGCTACCTGGCGCAGCTGGATGCGATCCTCGTTGAGTTCGGGCTGGCGGCCGGCGATGTGGAACTGGAGCTGACCGAGCGCGACGCCATCAAGCTGGAGCGCAGCGGCAGCCGCGTCATCGAGCAGCTGCGCGAACGCGGCTTTATGCTGTCGCTGGATGATTTCGGCACCGGCTATTCTTCGCTCAGCTATCTGCGCGCGCTGCCGGTCAATACCATCAAGCTGGACAAGAGCTTTCTGCACGACGTGCCCGGCAACCCTGACGGCAATGCGGTGGTGCGCACGGTAATCCAGCTGGCGCAGAACCTGCGCCTGAACGTGATCGCCGAGGGCGTGGAAAATATCGACCAGTCAGCCTTTTTGGCCGGCGCCGGCTGCACCGCGTTCCAGGGCTTTCTCTACTCGCCGTCGCTGGACGCGGACGCCGCCACGCGCTGGCTGCAGCAGGGCGCGACGCCGTAGCTACACCAGCCCGAGGTCGCGGCCCTGGGTGCCGAAGATGGCGGCCACCTGGCCGGCGTTCAGGCCGTACATGCGCGACAGCAGGCCGCCGAACATGGCGCGGTATTCGTTCAGCACCGGGTAGTCGCGGTTCTGGAACAGCGTCGGCTGCTCCAGCCGCACCTGTTCGCCGTGCACCTTGCCGCCGTTGACGCTGCCGCCCATCACCCAGTAGACGGTGCCGTGGCCATGGTCGGTGCCGCGGTTGCCGTTCTCGCGGAAGGTGCGGCCGAATTCGCTGACCACGACGACGACCGTGTCCTTCCAGTCCGGCCCCATCTCCTGTGCGAAGCCGGCCAGGCCGCGTCCCAGTTCGTCGAGGCGGCTGGCCAGGTAGCCGGTGGCGCTGCCCTGGCCGACGTGCGTGTCCCAGCCGCCGACGTCGACAAAGCCGATGTTGTACTTGTCCTTCATCAGTTTGGCGATGCGGCGCGCTTCCAGTTCAAAGCCCTTGGTGCTGACGGCGTTGCGGTTGGCGGCCAGCATCTCACCGCTCATTTTTTTCATCACGTCGTCGCGCACCTCGAAGCCTTCATTGACCTGCTGCGCCAGCGTGGTGTGCTCGTACATGGCGGCGATCATCTTGGCCTGGCGCGCATCGACCGCCGGCTTGGCGACGCTGCGCAGCGCGGTGTTGGGCACTTGCAGGCCGCCCTGCATGATCAGCGGCAGCTGGTCGGTGAAAGAAATGGCGCTGGCGCGGTCGGCGTTGAGCGTGGACGCCAGCCGGTTGAGGAAGCCGGAGCGGTAGTCGCGGGTGCGGTCCAGCGCCTGGCCCAGTTCTATGCTGTCCTGCGTTTCGAAGTGGCTGCGCGACAGGTCCTCGGTGCCGGCGAACGGCACAAACGCCACCTGGCCGGTGTTGAACAGCGGGTGGATGGAGTCGGCCAGCACCGGGTGCAGGCCCCAGTCGGCGTCGATCGGCAGCGCGGCGGTTTTGGGAATCGCGATATTCGGCCGCACCTGGTAGTAGTACTGGCTGGAGATCGGCACCAGCAGACTGGTGGCGTCATAGCCGCCGCGCATGAAGACGAACAGCAGGCGCGTCTTGCTGGCCGGTGCGGCCCACAGCTGGCCGGCCATTGAGCTGGCGGATAAGGTGGCCGATGCGGCGGCCAGGGATTTAAGCAGGGTACGGCGTTTCATTGGGCTTCTCCTAGCGGTGCATCAGTTCCGGCGACGACAGCAGCAGCGTGTTCCACTCCTGCGGCGAGGCGGCTTGCTCCAGCGCCTGGCGGGTGGCCGGCGCCAGCGAGGTTTGCAGCGACTGGTAATACAGCGCATTGGCCAGCTGCGGGAAGGCCACCTTTTCCAGCGGCTGCGTACCTTCGGTCTTGAACAGGCCGGCGTTGCCGTTGCCGATGGCCTTGGCGATTTCGAAGCGGGTGATCATCTGGCCCGGACTATCCCAGCCGGACGCCGTCAACGGATAGCCGTCCGGCGTCTGGCGGCCGTACAGCGGTTCGGCCATGCGATTGAGCCAGTTCAGCATCGGGCCGGCGTTAAGAATGATCTTGTCGTCATAGGTCAGGCGCACCGCCGACACCACGTAGTGCACCGGGTCCTTGAACTTCTTGCCCAGCGATTGCGTGAATTCCGGCGCGTCGAACATGGTGCGCAGCACGGCGGCGATGTCGCCGTCGCTGGACAGGAAGCGCGCCGCCATGCGCTCCACCAGCTGCGGTGGCGGCTCGTCGGCGACGAAATAGATCGCCAGCTTGCGGCTGACGTAGTGCGCGGTGGCCGGGCTGCGGCTCAGGCGATCAAGCGCCTCGTCCACTTCGGCCAGGCCGCGGCCCTTGACGGTCTGGCCGAGGAATACCTTGTCGCCGTAGTCGTGGCGATTCGGATTGAACTCGAACAGGCCTTGGCGCACGTACTGGCTTTGCTTGTCGCGGCGGACGTCGGGCGTCTTGTCGCCCAGGTTGACGCCGACGCCGGTGAGAATGCGCGCCAGCTGCTGCACATCGTTCTGGGTATAGCCGCCATCCACGCCCAGCGTGTGCAGCTCCATGATCTCGCGCGCGTAATTTTCGTTGATGCGGTTGGCGGCGTTCTGTTCGTTATCCAGGTAGCGGATCATGGCCGGGTGGTGCAGGGTGGCGGCCAGCAGGTCGCGGAACTTGCCCAGCGCGTGCGGGCGGATTGCCTGTTCTTCGTAATCGCCGACCAGCACCCGCAGATTGCTCTTGCCCTGATGGACGTTGAAGTGGTTCATCCAGAACCACGTCATCTGCTCCTGCAGCTGGTTGGGCGAGTACAGGTCGCGCAGCAGCGAGCGGGTGGCGGCTTCTTTCGCCAGGCGGCTCATCTCCTGCTGGTAGGCGCGCTGCGCGGCCTTCTTGGCGTCGTCGTCGACCATGGCCTTGTCGTAGTCGCGGCGCTGCTGTTCCAGCTCCTGCACCAGTTGCGGCAGCGGTTTTTGCGAAATCGTCATGGCGTCGATCTGCGCCTGCGCGGCCGCCGGCAGCACGGCCGAGCCGGGATGCAGCTGTCGTTCCAGCCAGGCGCTGTAGCCGATCTTCTGTGCCTGCTGATAGGTGCTGGTGTTGACGCCCCAGCTGATGCGATTGAGCGCGGCGCTCAGCGCCACCGGATCGGCGGGCGTCTGGCGGGCCGGCGGCGTGGTGCTGGTGGTCGCGCAGCCTGCCAGCAAAAGAAGGATGGCGAGCGAGCGGGGTATGGTCGGAATATGCATGGTTTCTAGAATATGCCATTTTTCGGGCGATTCCACATGACCTATGTGTAAGCTGCAACGAAATGTTACAAGCCGGTGGCTTGTCTGATTTATCATGGTCGCTCCATTTTTTAAGGAAGCTGGCTTTATGCGGGGTGGTGGAGATGCATAACCGTGAGTTGTTGCGCGGCGCGGCGGCCGCCATGAAGGTCGATACGGCGCTAACCAACAAACAGACGCAGGAGAACGAGCTGTCGGTGTTCAGCGCCGGGCCGGGCGTGGCCGAGGAAAAACCGACGGCGAGCAGCGCGTTTTCTATGTGGACGGCATCAGGCTGGCCGCATGCAGCGCCGCCGGCGCCAAGGTCTCGGCGACGGACGCGGCGCAGTTCACGCGCTTCATGCGCTATGTGCCGGGCGGCCATCCGCAACTGCTGGAGCGCTTGGCCACGCCGCCACAGCTGGACGCGCTGCGCGCCGAACATCCATGCGACGCCAGCGAGGATTTTAGCGACGCGCAGATTCTCGATACCATGCTGGGCAAGATGGAATGCATGCTGTCCACCGGCAGGCAAGTCACGCTGACGACGATGTTGGGCGGAGCCTACAAGGATCTGGGCGACCTGCTGCTGATGCAGTACGATAGTGCGCGTGCCTGGCGCAGTTGGGATGCCGGCCGCCGCATGTCGCCAGCCTTGCCCAACTTTGAAGCGGTCAACAAATTCGAGGCCGACCTGCTGGCGAAGAATCCACAATTCTTCTGAGAGACCATCATGCCCGCCACCGATCCGCGCGTTGACGCCTATATCGCCAAATCCGCCGACTTTGCGCAGCCGATACTGGCGCATCTGCGCGCAGTGGTGCACGCCGCCTGTCCCGAGGTGGAAGAGACCATCAAGTGGGGCTTCCCGCACTTTATGTACAAGGGCATGATGTGCAGCATGGCCTCCTTCAAGGCGCATTGCGCGCTGAACTTCTGGAAGGCGGAGTTGCTGATGGCAGCCGATGAAGTCAATCGCGAAGCCATGGGCCACTTCGGCCGCATCACATCGCTCAAGGATCTGCCGTCCAAAAAAGTGCTGGCATCCTACATCAAGCGCGCCATGCAGCTGAACGACGATGGCGTAGCGGCGCCTGCCCGTGCCAAGCCGGCGGCGCCACGTTCGCTGGAGATACCGGATGACTTGCAGGCCGCACTGGATGCGGTGCCGGCGGCGCGCGCGCACTTCAACAGCTTCAGCCCCAGCAAGCAGCGTGACTACGCCGAATGGCTGACCGAAGCGAAGACCGAAGCCACGCGGACGCGCAGGCGTGAACAAGCCATCGAATGGATCGCAGAAGGTAAGGCGAGAAATTGGAAATACGAGAAATGCTAACTGGTACTAACTAGCTACTCGGTAAAGCGGCGTTCAGCGGGGTTTGGGCTGATCGCAACAGCGCTTGGGGCGCCGGATACCGCATGCCGACGCCTGGCATGGCAGAACAATGTTTTTGTTCAATGCATAGACGCGGTAGACAGATCTTTCAGCTCGCGAATGCTGATATCTGATTTTTCATGCATGCGCAGCAGGATCGTGGCACCAACTGCCAACTTCCGGTGACGGATCTTGCTGATGATCGGCGGCTGAACTTCCAGCACCCGACATAACTCTGCATCATTCTTCAAGTTCATCTTTTCAATCAGCGTATCAAGAAGCTTGTTCGGGACAAAACTGGATGGCTCCAGCGCCCGAGCGCGATTCATGGCTTCAATCAACTCCAACTTCTTTTGACGTACGTTCATGGCTTGCTCCTCCTTTGCTCAAAACGTTAAAAAAGTACGTTCCCGGCAAGGCTAGCGCCCACACTCGTTACGGTCTGAATGTGGTACGCGACTCAACATTCTTGATAACCATGCAAGTTATTTTCAATAATACTACGGATAAAAAAAAAGTGCAGGCTTTAACAATTAAATTATGTTGGTTATTGCTCAAACGGGTTGACGTTTGTTGTATCTTTTAGTCCATTTCTAGATAAAAGTAGGATTTTGTCTGTCTTTTTAGCAGCAAGTTGCGAATGTGTAACCATGATGGCGCAAGCGCCGGTGGCTTTAATTTCGCGCTGCAACAGCGTGAGGATGGCGTCGGCGGTTTCCGGATCGAGGTTGCCGGTTGGTTCGTCGGCCAGCACCAGGGCCGGGCGGTGCACCAGCGCGCGGGCGATTGCCACGCGCTGCATTTGTCCGCCGGAGATTTGATGGGGGAAGTCGTGCTCGCGGCCGCCCAGGCCGACCGCTGCCAGCATCTCCGTGGCGCGTTCGGTCGGCAGGCCGTTCAGCAGCAGCGGCAAGGCGACGTTCTGCAGCAAGGTCAGATGCGGCAGCACGTGAAAGGCTTGAAAGATGAAACCCATGCGCGCGCGCCTCAGCTTCGTGGCGGCATCGTCATCGAGGCCGGACATCGGAATGCCGTCGACGATGATCGGCGAGGTGGCTGATGGATCGGGCGCATCGAGGCCGGCGATGAGATTGAGCAGCGTCGATTTGCCGACGCCGGAATCGCCCATGATGGAGACGAATTCGCCGGCCTTGAAAGTCCACGACAATTGGTCCAGCACCGGACGGCCGTTGTAGGATTTGGAGAGCTGGCGAAGTTCGAGCATGGCGAAGTTTAAACTACATTACCTTGTGAGTGCGCGCCGCATGGCGAAGCTGATGGCATCGACCAGCGCCACCAGCAGCAGCATGGCGAGGATGACGGTGGCGGCCAGCGGCATCTGGAACAGCGACAGGTGATACTTCAGCATCTGGCCCAGCCCACCGGCGCCGACCACGCCGAGAATCGCGGCGGCGCGGATGTTGTTCTCCCAGCGGTACAGTGTATAGGACATCATCTGCGGCAGTGTTTGCGGCAGCGTGGCGTACATGAAGGCCGCAGTGGCGCCGGCGCCGTTGGTGCGCAGGCTTTGCTCCGGCAGCGGCGCGGCGTTTTCCAGCGAGTCGGCAAACAGGCGACCGAGCACGCCGGCGGTATGCGCAGCCAGGGCCAGCGTGCCGCCGAGTGGACCGAGGCCGGCGGCGATCAGCAGGATGGAAGCCCACACCAGTTCCGGCACCGAGCGCAGCACGTTGAGCACCGCGCGCATGGCGGCGCGCGGACCGGCGCCGAAGCGGCCCGACGCCGGCAGCGAGAAAGCCAGGCCGAAGATCACGGCCAGCAGCGTGCCCAGGCCGGACATGGCCAGCGTTTCCAGCGTAGCCCAGAAGGTCCTGGCGAGAAAGCCGCTGGATGTCTCCGGCGGCGCAAAGCCTGCCAGCAATTCCATGGTGCTGTTGATGGCGTCGACGGTGAAGAATTCGCGCCACTTCAAAGGCAGTGTGGCGAAACTGGCGACGATCAACGCCAGCAGCAACAGCATCAGGATGCGCATGGTCCAGTCGCGCGCCGGCGGTTTCGGCATGTTTGAATTCATCCCAGCCTCCTGCGCAGCACTTTGGAGAACTGGTCGGCCAGCGCCACCAGCGCGATGAATACCAGCAGCATGGCGGAGACTTCGGCGCCGTTCATGCCCTTCAGCGATTCATCCATGCGCTGCCCAAGGCCGCCGGCGCCGACGAAGCCCATCACCACCGAACCGCGTATTGCGCACTCCCAGCGGTAGACGGTGTAGGACATCAGTTCCGACGCCGCTTCCGGCAGCGCGCCGTACAGCAGCGCGGCCAATCGCCCGCTGCCATTGGCCAGCAGCGTGTCGCTGGCGTGGGCGTCGGACGATTCGAGAATCTCGGCATACACCTTGCCCAGCATGCCGCAGTAGGTGAGGGCGATCGCCAGCACGCCGGCGGTCGGACCCAGGCCGATGATACGCACCAGCAGCAGCGCCCACACCAGCTCCGGTACCGAGCGCAGGATCACCATCAGCCAGCGCACGGTCTGGCGCACGATGACGGCGAGAGGGCGCATGCGGCCCGTGCCCAGGGCGGAAATCGACAGCTGCTCGTTGATGATCAGCGTCGCGGGAATGGCGCCCAGCAGCGCGAGCGTCAGGCCGGCGGTGGCGATGGCCACGGTGTTCCAGGTTTCGCGCACCAGCATCTGCAGGAACTCGGCGTCATGGGCCGGCACCAGGAAGTCCGCGAGGAAGCGGCCGGTGGATTCCAGGCTTTGCTGGTCAAACAGTATCCACGGCTTGAATTCGGAGATCACCATGGTCGGCCACAGGATCACCAGGGCAGCGACAATGATGAAGATGCGGCGGCGCAGGGCGGGATCGCGGTGCACCGCCGCGTGGTTCAGCGTGGCGTCCATCAAAGGCAAGCGCCTACGCCGAGTTTGACCGCCATGGCGTCATGCTCATCGCCGTGTGGCAACGTGGCTGGCGGCTGTTCGCCCTGATACAGCGTGGCGATCATCTGCGGCGTGACCTGGTCGCGCGGCAGGTCGAAGGCGATACGGCCGTCGCGCAGCGCGACGATACGCGGGAAGTGGCTAAGGGCCAGGTCCACCTGGTGCAGGCTGCAAATCAGCGTGGCGTTGCGCGCCCTGGCTTCTTCGCGCAGCGTGGTCAGGGTGAGTTCGGACAGGGCGGGATCGAGCGCCGACAGCGGCTCGTCCACCAGCAGCGACCTGGCCGGCGACAGCAACAGGCGCGCCAGGCCGCAGCGCTGGCGTTCGCCGCCGGACAGGCGGTCGACGCGCGAATACAGTTTATCGCCCAGATTAAAGCGCGACAGCGCCTGCCACGCGGCTTCCGGGTCTTCCGGCTTGAATAGCGACACCAGCGCGCGCCATACGCTCCATTGCGGCAGGCGCGCGGCCAGCACCGCCGTCACCACGCGCTGGCGCGGCGGCAGCGGCGGCGTTTGCGGCGCCAGGAACAGCTGCGCGCGCAAGCGGTGACGCGCCGCTTCGCCCAGCGCCCAAGGTTCGACGCCGAAGGCATGGAAGCGTCCTTCGGACGGCTTGTGGGACAGGGACAGTGTCGCCAGCAGGGTAGTCTTGCCGGCGCCGGAAGGACCGATCAGGGCCAGTTGCTCGCCCTGTTCGACGGTCAGGTTGATGGCTTGCAGCGCGGGTGCTGAACGCCCGCCGAGATGGCGGACGGTCAGGTCTTGCAGTTGATACGTTGGCATTTACTTCAGCAGGCCGGCGTTCTTGGCTGCGGCTTCGATGTTCTTGTAGTTGTCTACTTTGGTCGGAATGAACTTGGTGGCGCGTTGCAGGTCCATGATCGCTTTGTCTTCAGGCTTGTTGGCGTCCAGCGCCAGGAAGGCGTCGGTCAGCTTTTTCTTCAGATCGGCGTTCATGTCGGTGCGCACCGACCAGTTGTAATCGTAGTAGCCAGGGGTGGTGTAGAACACGCGCACCACGCTTGGATCGACCTTTTTGGCTTCGATCAGTTTTTCCCACACCGAGATATTCAGCGCGCCGGCATCGACCTTGCCGCCGGCGACGGCAGCCACGGTGGCGTCATGCGCGCCGGAGAAGGCGATGCGTTTCAGATCGGTGTCCGGATTGATTTTGGCGGCCAGCAGGTAGTAGCGCGGCATCAGGTGGCCGGAGGTCGAGGACTCGGATCCGAAGCTCAGGGTCTTGCCTTTCAGGTCGGCCAGGCTGTTGATGCTCTTGTTGGTGGTGACGAACACCGAGCGGAATTTTTCATCTTCGGCGCGCTGCACCAGCGGCGTGATGGCGCCCTTGCTGCGCTCATTGGCCTGCACGAAGGTAAAGCCGCCGAACCAGACCATGTCGACCTTCTTGTTGATCAGCGCTTCCACCGAGGCGGCGTAGTCGGTCACCGGGGTGAACTCGACCTTCATGCCGATCTTCTTCTCCAGGTATTCGCCCAGTGGCTTGAACTTGCGTTGCAGCTCGGTTGGCGCTTCGTCCGGGATGGCGGAGACGCGGAACACGTGATCCGCCGATTGGGCTTGCGACCAGGAAGCGGCCAGCATCAGGCTCGTGGCCAGCAGCGATTTGAAGGAGATTTTCATCAGGATTGCCCTTTTATGTGAGAAGTCGCACGGAACTTTTGGTACAGCGCTACAAAATGGATATTCAGCTATCATAGCAAAAATCCCCTCAAGGGATTGCCACCCCCATTAGATAGGTAGAGCATTTATGCAAGTGTCCCGCTCCCCGGCGATTCGTGTTGTGTCGCCTCTTGCCAGCAACACAGCGCCACAGCGGCCCGCGCACGGTAGTGCCGCGGTTATCGAAGAAATCACAGCCGGCTTGCTGGCGCGCGATGCGCATACTTCGCCAAAGTTCCTGTATGACAGCCTCGGCTCCAAGCTGTTCGAGGCCATCTGTGAACTGCCTGAATATTATCCAACCCGTACCGAAGCGAGCATCTTTGCCGCCTATGGCGCCGACATGGCGCAAGCGGTAGGCGATGGCGCATCGCTGATCGATCTGGGCGCGGGCAACTGCGCCAAGGCGGCGGCGCTGTTCCCGCTGCTGAAGCCAGCGCAGTACGTGCCGGTCGATATTTCGCGCGACTTCCTGCTTGGCGCGGTGGCGCAGTTGCAGCAGCGCTTTCCGCAGATCGAGATGACGGCGCTGGGACTGGATTTTTCCAGCGGCTTCGAATTGCCGGACAGCGTACGCAGCGAGCGCCGGGTGTTCTTCTATCCCGGTTCCTCGATCGGTAACTTCTCGCCGGAGCAGGCGGTGACTTTCCTGCGCGGCCTGCGCGCCAATGCGGGCGCCGATGGCGGCCTGCTGATCGGCGTGGACCTGATCAAGGACCATGCGGTGCTGGACGCCGCCTACGACGACGCCCTGGGCGTTACCGGCGCCTTCAATCTGAATATGCTGCGCCACCTGAATCACCTGATCGGCGCCGACTTCGATATCGACCAGTGGAAGCACGTGGCGTTCTTCAATCCGGCGTTGAGCCGCATCGAAATGCACCTGGAAGCGCGTTGCCCGCTGACCGTGACCTGGCGCGGCGGCGAACGCGATTTCGCGCGCGGTGAACGCATCCACACGGAAGACAGCTACAAGTACACGCGCCAGTCCTTTGTCACGCTGCTGGAGCGGGCCGGCTTCGCCACCACCCGCATGTGGACCGACACCGATACGTGGTTCGCCGTCATTCACGCACGGGCCAGCTGACATGGAACGACTTCTCGCGCGCTACGCGGCGGTACGCAAGCACACGCTGGCGCTGGCGGAGCCGCTGTCCGATGAAGACTGCGGCGCGCAATCGATGCCCGACGCAAGTCCGATCAAATGGCATCTGGCGCACACCACCTGGTTCTTCGAGACGTTTATCCTGGAGCGCATGGAGCGCGACTTTGCGCCGTTCCATCCGGCGTTTCGCATTCTGTTCAACTCCTATTACAACGGCATCGGCGAGAAGCATCCGCGCGCGCAGCGCGGCCTGCTGACGCGGCCCGCCATGGCGCAGGTGCGCGCCTACCGCGCCGACGTCGACGCCCGCATCGCCCGCCTGATCGCCAGCGCGCCGTCTGCGGAGCTGGACATGCTGCTGACGCTGGGCATGCAGCACGAGCAGCAGCACCAGGAGCTGATGCTGACCGACGTCAAGCACCTGCTGGCGCAAAGCCTGCTGCGTCCTGCATACATGGAGATTCCATTGCCGGCCGCCGCGCCGGCGGCCCCACTGGCGTGGATCGCCTTCGATGGCGGCCTGACCGAGATTGGTCACAATGGCGACGGCTTCAGTTTCGACAACGAACTGCCGCGCCACAAACAATACGTGGCGCCGTTCGCGCTGGCTTCGCGGCTGGTGACCAATGGCGAATACCTCGATTTCATCAACGCCGGCGGCTACTTTAACGCCGCGCTGTGGCTGGCCGAGGGCTGGGACTGGGCGCGCACGCAAAACCTGAAGGCGCCGATCTACTGGTTCCAGGACGAGACGGGCGCGTGGCAGGAGTTCACGCTGCACGGGCCGCAGCCGCTGGACCTCAACCGTCCGGTCACGCACATTTCGCTGTTTGAAGCGGATGCTTATGCCCATTGGGCCGGCGCGCGTTTGCCGACCGAATTTGAATGGGAATACGCCGGCACGCTGGCGCCGCTGGAAACCGGTTCGCTGCATCCGTCCGGCGCCGGTGCTGGCGCAGGCTTGCAGCAGATGTTCGGCCATTGCTGGCAATGGACCAGCAGCAGCTACGCCGCGTATCCCGGCTTTGCGGCGGCGGAAGGCGCGCTGGGCGAATACAACGGCAAGTTCATGCTGAATCAATACGTGCTGCGCGGCTCATCGTCCGCCACGCCGGAAGGCCACGCGCGCGCCAGCTACCGCAACTTCTTCCCGGCCGGCGCCCGCTGGCAGTTCACCGGCATCCGCCTGGCCCGCCGTTAGCCAGCAGAGAGGCGCAACTGGCTGACCACATCAGTCAGTTCGCCGGCCTGGTCCTGCATCGCGGCCGCAGCGGCGGCCTGTTCCACCAGCGCGGTTGCATGTCCGCGCGCAGGAGGGTGAGGGCGGCGTCGCGCTGGCCGTCCGCCAGCACGGGACGCCTCCGTGCTGCTTATGTCCTAAGCCTTAGGCCGAGATCGCGCCTTTGGCCTGATCCTCTTCCGTGCGCACCAGCTGGCGGTTGACGGCGCTCAGCACGGCCTTGAAGGAGGCGGTCAGGATGTTGCTGTCGGTGGCCGCGCCAAACAGCGTCGGGCCGTTGGCCAGGCGCAGTTCGACGTAGCAGGCCGCCTTGGCGTTGGCGCCGGAGCCGATCGAGTGTTCGTGGTAGTCCATCAGTTTGATGTCCAGGCCGAGCGCGTCGACGAAGGCGTCGATCGGACCATTGCCGCCGCCTTGCAGCGCGAGTGGCGCGCCACGGTGCAGCATGGCGATATCGATCTGCACTGGTTCGTCGCTGCTGGTGTCTTCCACCATTTTGTGCGACTGGTACGCGTACGGCGCGTTCTGTTCGAAATACTCTTTGCTGAAGATGTTGTAGATGCCTTCGGCGGTGATTTCCAGGCCGGTCTGGTCGGCCACGGCTTGCACCGCGCGGCTGAACTCAATCTGCAGGCGGCGCGGCAGCACCAGGCCGAAGTCCTGCTCCAGCAAGTAGGCCATGCCGCCTTTGCCGGACTGGCTGTTGACGCGGATGACGGCGTCGTAGCTGCGCCCCAGGTCTTGCGGGTCGATCGGCAGGTAAGGAATCTCCCAGATCGCGCCTTCCTGTTGTTTGGCGAAGCCTTTCTTGATCGCGTCCTGGTGCGAGCCGGAGAAGGCGGTGAATACCAGGTCGCCCACATACGGGTGACGCGGGTGCACCGGCAACTGGTTGCATTCTTCAACCACTTTACGCACTTCGTCGATGTCGGAGAAGTCCAGGCCAGGGTTGACGCCTTGCGTGTACAGGTTGAGCGCCAGCGTTACCAGGTCGACGTTGCCGGTGCGTTCGCCGTTGCCGAACAGGCAGCCCTCGACGCGGTCGGCGCCGGCCATCACCGCCAGTTCCGCCGAGGCGACGGCGGTGCCGCGGTCATTGTGCGGGTGGACCGAGATGATCAGCGAATCGCGGCGCGCCAGCTTGCGCGACATCCATTCGATCTGGTCGGCGTAGATATTCGGCGTGCTGCATTCCACGGTGGACGGCAGATTGATGATCAGTTTTTTGTTCGGAGTCGGCTCGAAGATGGCGCTGACGGCGTCGCAGATATGCTTGGAGAAGTCCAGCTCCGTGGTGGAGAACGACTCCGGCGTGTATTCGTAGCCCCAGTCGGTGTCCGGATGCTGCCTGGTCAGTTCCTTCACCAGCTTGGCGCCGGTGGTGGCGATGTTGGTGATCTCTTCGCGCGACATGCCGAACACCACTTTGCGGAACACCGGCGCCACCGAGTTATACAGGTGGACGATGGCGCGTTTGGCGCCGACGCAGGAGTCCACGGTGCGGCGAATCAGCTCTTCGCGCGACTGGGTCAGCACGATGATGGTGACGTCGTCCGGAATGCGGTTCTCGTCAATCAGCTTGCGCACGAAATCGAAGTCGGTCTGCGACGCCGAAGGGAAGCCCACTTCGATTTCCTTGATGCCGATCTTGATCAGCAGGTCGAAGAAGCGCAGTTTTTTCTCGATGCTCATCGGCTCGATCAGCGCCTGGTTACCGTCGCGCAGGTCGGTGCTCATCCAGATTGGCGGTTTGCTGATGATGGCGTTCGGCCAGCTGCGGTCGGACAACTGGACGGCTGGGAAGGGACGGTATTTGCTCGCTGGGTTCTGCAACATCATGGTAATGCTCCTGGATCGGAAATATAGGGGACTGGCTAAACGATGTGGCGAAGGGCTGCGGCGCGGCCACGGGATACTAGGCGCGGCAACCGATCGGTAGTTTTAGCAGTAGCGACAAGGCTGGGAGCATCGGTACAACTTTCCTGGATTTTGTGAAGACGGTGCGGCTTATGGCCGGCACGGGGTACAACTGGGACGCGGATTAAACGCGTGCTAGTAGACGCGCTGCTAGCGATAGGGCGCTGGCAGGCGATAGCAGGAAAGCGGATAGGTGCAGATGCGAGATCATTCCTTAAATGTAAGCGATCCGCGCCGCGCCCGTCAAGTGAATGTTTATTTGTTTGATTTGATTTTTTATCAATGCGGCCCTAACATCAGGGCTCTTTTCATAGAGGGGGATATTGATGCGCTGGATTTCTGCTGTGGTGTGCATGTTGTTTGCCGGCGCCGTGTTTGCCGCGCCGGCCAAGCCGGTTAGTACGCCGGAAGATGTGGCGGCGATTATGGCGGTGACCGAGCAGTTCCAGGCCGCGCTCAAGGCCAAGGATGTGAAGGCGCTGTCGTCGCTGCTGCTGCATTCGAATATCCTGTGGACGTCGCCCGCCTCCGACAAGCAGGCGGCGACGATGCGCGCGGAGACCGATGTCAATTTCGATGGCGTGAACGCTGGCGGCTACAGCGGCTTTGCGCAGTTCGTGAAAAACGCCAAGCTCCCGATCGAAGAGCGCTTCTACAACGTCAAGGTCACCCAGGACGCGGACCTGGCCTGGGTGATGTTCGACTACGAATTCGTCGGCGACGGCAAGGTGGAAAACTACGGCATCGAGACCTGGCAGATGGTCAAGCGCGGCGGCCAGTGGAAAATCTTCTCAGTGGTCTGGTCGACGCACTTCACGGATCAATAAGATGCGCAAAGCGCAAATTGCCGGCCTGGCCTTCGTCTTCATCTGGTTTTTCGTCGGCGGCATCCTGCACTTCGTCGCCACCGATACGGAAGCGCGCATCGTGCCGCCGTATATTCCGTGGCCGGTGGCGGCGGTGCTGGTCAGCGGCGTGTTTGAGCTGCTCGGCGCTGCCGGCATCCTGATCCGGCGCACGCGCAGGGCAGCCGGCATCGGCCTGTTCCTGCTCACGTTGGCGGTAACGCCTGCGCATATCTACATGCTGCAGCGGCCCGAATTGTTCCCGGTGCCGCTGTGGGCATTGTGGCTGCGATTGCCGATCCAGGCCGCCTTGCTCTGGCTGATCGTCTGGAGCACCTGGCGGCTGCGTCGCAAATAAATCAGCTGACGATAACGCGTGCTTCGCCTGCGGCCATGCGGCCGATGACGGCGGCCTCGCCGAAGCGCTGTTCGCGGAACAGGGCCAGCACTTGGTCCACGCTGCCTGCGTCGCACGACACCAGCAGGCCGCCCGAGGTTTGCGGGTCGGTCAGCAGCGAGTGCTGCGCCGGCGTGATGGTTTCGGCAAGCTTGACGTCCTTGCCATACGCTTCCCAGTTGCGGCCCGAGGCGCCGGTGAAGTAACCATCCTGCGCCAGCTGTTCCACGCCCGGCAGCAGCGGGATGTTGGCCATCTCCAGATGCGCTTCCAGCTTGGCGCCGCGCGCCAGTTCCAGCAGGTGGCCTAGCAGGCCGAAGCCGGTAACGTCGGTCATCGCGTGCACGCCGGCCAGCTCGGATAAGGCCTTGCCAGGCTTATTCAGCTTGGTGGTGTTGGCGATCATGGCCTTGTAGCCTTCATCATCCAGCTTGCCCTTTTTGAGCGCGGCCGACAGCACGCCCACGCCCAGCGGTTTGCCCAGCACCAGCACATCGCCGGCCCTGGCGTCGGCATTGCGCTTCACTTTCGACGGATGGATCAGGCCCATGACCACCAGGCCGTAGATCGGCTCCACCGAATCGATGGTGTGGCCGCCGGCGATGGGAATGCCGGCTTCCGCGCAGATCGATTCGCCGCCCTTGATGATCTGGCCGATGGTTTCTATCGGCAGTTTGTTGATCGGCATGCCCACCAGGGCCAGCGCCATGATCGGCGTGCCGCCCATCGCATACACGTCGGAGATGGCGTTGGTGGCGGCGATGCGGCCGAAGTCATACGGGTCGTCGACGATCGGCATGAAGAAGTCGGTGGTGGCGATCAGCGCCTGCTCGTCATTGAGCTTGTAGACGGCCGCATCGTCCGACGTCTCGATTCCGACCAGCAGTTCCTTCGGCACAGGGAAGCCGTTGGAGTTCTTCAGGATCTCGGACAGCACGCCGGGCGCGATTTTGCAGCCGCAGCCGCCGCCGTGGGAGAAGGAGGTCAGTTTGATAGCGTCGTTACTCATGATGGGCATTTCCTGGTGAAGTCTGATGGCGCAGATTATCCTCCAACTCCGGCAACGCTGCTTGAACCGTGGGCGGTTACAATTAACGCATGACCTCTTCATTCAGGAATGCCACATCACAGCAGCTGGCCCAGGCCCTCCAGCAAGCCAGGGAGACCACGCTGTCGCTGTTCGACTGCTTTGCCGCCGCCGGCATGGACGCCGCGCCGCGGGTGCCGCAACTGCGCACCATCAATCCACCGCTGTGGGAACTGGGGCACACCGCCTGGTTCGCCGAATGGTTCATCCTGCGTGAAGCGACGTCCAGCCATCCGGCCGACGCCAACGGCCACTGCCTGCTGACCAAAGGCGA
Organism: Duganella margarita; assembly: GCF_009857535.1. GTDB lineage: Bacteria > Pseudomonadota > Gammaproteobacteria > Burkholderiales > Burkholderiaceae_D > Rugamonas > Rugamonas margarita. Next base: position 217,244 of record NZ_WWCS01000009.1, on the reverse strand, counting down.
CGACTGGTTCGACGCCACGCGCGTGCCGCACCGCAGCCGCTGGACGCTGGACCTGCCCAGCGCCGGCGGTGTCAAGACTTACTGCTATGAAGTGCTGGACCGCGTGCAGGACAAGCTGACGCGCGAACCGAATACAGATGAGGCCTTGTATCCATACCGCCTGGCGCTGGCGTACGAGGACATGCGCGGCGAAGCCTTGCTCTACGCCTTGCAGACATTGGGCCTGGCAGCACCGGTGTACGCAGCGGCTCAAGAACAGCAGATGTTTGCCCCCTCCGAAATCGGCTTTCCCGGCGGGACCATCCAGTTGGGCAGCAAGTCCGGCGCCGGCTTTGTATTCGATAACGAGCGCCAGGCGCACAGCTTCCATGTGGCGCCGTTTCGCATGGATAGCACACTGGTGACCAACACCCAGTATGCAGATTTCGTCACCGATGGCGGCTATGACCAGCGCCAGTTCTGGAGCAACGCCGGCGCCGATTGGCTGATGCGGCAGGAGCGCTCCGCACCGCGCTACTGGCAGCGCGACGGCGCGCAATGGCGCACCACGCGCTTCGGCCGGCCGTCCACGCTGGCCGGCGCGGAACCGGTGCGGCATGTGAATCTGTACGAGGCGCAGGCCTACTGCGCCTGGGCCGGACGCCGCCTGCCCACCGAAGCAGAGTGGGAGTATGCGGCTTTGTCGGGCCATCCGGCCTTCCGCTGGGGCCAGTTGTGGGAGTGGACCGGATCGCCGTTCGAGCCGTACCCGGACTTTAAGGCGGACCGCTATGTGGAATATTCCGAGCCGTGGTTCCACACGCACCAGGTGCTGCGCGGCGCCTCATTCGCCACGCCGTCACGGTTTGGCTCGGCCAAATTCCGCCATTTTCAGCTGCCGGAACGCGACGATCTCTTTGCCGGTTTCCGCACCTGCGCCTGGCCGGGATAGTTTCTCATTTGGCGGACGCTCTGCTATGCTTTTTGTTTTCCCAGCCAAAGGCGTCGCCCATGAAACTGAAGCACCTCCTTATTTCCGCCACCATCCTCGGCGCCGCCGCGCAGGTCAGCGCCGCTGACGAGGTGACCGTGATCCGCGCCGGCAAACTGGTCGACGTGGTCACTGGCACGGTGCTGAAGGACCAGACCATCGTCATCACCGGCGAGCGCATTACGTCTGTCGGCCCGAGCGCCTCGGCGCAATTGCCGGCCGGCGCCAGGGTGATCGACCTGTCGGCGCAGACCGTGCTGCCAGGCCTGATCGACGCCCACACCCACCTCACCGCCGACCCTTACCTGAGCGGGTACAACGCGCTGGGCGTCTCCGACACCCGCGCCGCGCTGTACGGCGTGCGCACCGCCCGCAAGACGCTGGAAGCCGGCTTTACCACCGTGCGCAATGTCGGCGCCGGCGGCTTTGGCGACGTGGCGCTGCGCGACGCCATCAACGAGGGCGATTTCATCGGCCCGCGCATGCGCACTGCCGGTTACGCGATCGGCATCAAGGGCGGTCATTGCGACGAGAACCTGCTGCCGCCGGACGTCAATTTCACTGGCCGCGGCGTGGCGGATGGTCCGTGGGAAGCGCGCGCCAAGGTACGCGAGATGGCCAAATACGGCGCGGATGTGATCAAGATTTGCGCCTCGGGCGGCGTGCTGTCGAAGGGCGATGAGCCTGGCGCGCAGCAGTACACGCTGGAAGAGATGCAGGCCATCGTCAGCGAAGCGCATAAGCTGGGCCGCAAGGTGGCCGCGCATGCACACGGCGCCAGCGCGATTCACGATGCGATCGTCGCCGGCGTCGATTCGATCGAACACGCCAGCCTGATTGACGATGCCGGCATCAAGCTGGCCAGAGAACACGGCACCTACCTGGTGATGGACATCTATGACGATGACTTCATCCTGCAGGAAGGCGCCAAGGCCGGCATGCTGCCGGAATCGATCGAAAAAGAGAAGAAGGTCGGCCAGCTCCAGCGCGATAACTTCCGCAAGGCCTTCCAGGGCGGCGCCAAGATGGCATTCGGCACCGACGCCGGCGTCTACCCGCATGGTGACAATGCCAGGCAGTTCTACTACATGGTCAAATACGGCATGACGTCGATGCAGGCGATTCAAGCCGCCACCATTAACGCCGCCGACCTGCTGGGCTGGAAGGACCGCGTGGGTTCGATCAGCGTAGGCAAGTACGCCGACATCATCGCCGTCAAGGGCAACGCGGCCGACGATGCGACGGAGTTGACCAAAGTGTCGTTCGTGATGAAGGGCGGCGCGGTGATTCGCCAGTAAGTCACATCGGCTGGCCTGCCAGGGCATCACACTGGCTTGCCAGGCCATGCGGGCAGCGTAGGGAGAAGTTGTTTTTCTTTTTATACTGGCCGCATGCGTGTTTTTCTCCTTCTTGGTGTGGCGTTGCTGAGCGCCTGCGGTGGCGGTGGCGGTTCTTCCAGCGGCGCCGTCACTGCGGGCAGTTCGGTGGCCTCGGCCTCCATCTCTGTTTCCGATCCCGTCACCGTTGGTGCGCTGCCCGCCATGTCCGATGCGCTGGTGGTGGGCGACCATATCGTGGTGCGCTCGCGCTCCGATTCCTTCAGCACTGTCAACGGCAAGCCTGTGTATGCGGCCACGCGACTGAGCGTGGTGGATAGCCAGGGCAAGCTGCTGTTCACCACCGATTACGGTTTTACGCTGGCCGCCGGCTACACCGGCGAATGGCAGATGATGCCGTCGCCGGACGGTTTCGTCATGGTGCAGGCCAGTGCAGGCACGCGGCTGCTGCACTTCGATGCGCAGGCGCGGTTGATCGGCACCGCCAGCGATCTTTATCCCGCAGGCGATTACGCACCGGCGGAAAACGGCGGCGCGGCCGACGGCAACGGCTTCTGGCTGGCCACCACTTTCTCGCTGCTGCCGGTTACCGACAAGACGCAGTATCTGCTCAAGTTGTGCAAGTTCGACTTCAATGGCAAACAGCTTACGCCGCCTTTCACGCTGTCTACCTCCGCGTTGCATCCGCGTGTGGCGGCGGCTGGCGGCGCGGTGCTGGCAGGGTGGTTGGAAGGTGGTGGCGCAATGCTGGGCATGTGGGCCAATGGCGCCGGCGCGCCGACCATACGCTCCGTCGGCACCGGCGGCGCGCAGCCATATCCGGTTACGCTCAACGGCGCCGGCAAGATGGGTGTGCTGTGGAACGGCAAAGCCACGCCCACCACCGCCGGCGGCGTGATGGGCGTGGCGCTCGACACCAGCGGTGCGCCGGTGCTGCCCAGCGGCCGCACCGACGTGACGCAAGAGACGCTGTCCACCAATTGGGCCGGCAATGTGCGCGTGGCCGACATCGATGCGCATGCGTTCAGTGGCGGCCTCGCCATCGCCGGCAGCGTGGTCGGCGCATTCCAGGCCGGTGATGCGGTGGGCGACGTGCTGGTGTTGGCCGATTACGCCGTCAATGCGGCGCCGCTGTCGGCGCAGACGCCGGCGCTGCTGCGCTTTACCTTGCCCGGTGGCGCCGCGCTCGGACCGTCGCCGGTGTTCCGGCAGATGCTGTTTGCCGACCATGCGCTGCTGCTGGCCGGCGATGAAGCAGGCGTGAAGGCTTTCTATACTAAGCGTATCCCTTAGTCGCCTCTCCAAAGTGATAAAAATGTGGCGGAATTACCTATTTGTCATAGACAAACGCATACTTTAATGGATAATCGCACAGCTAACGGCGCCACCGCGCCGTTTTTTTGCGTTCGTCCTTTACAAATAGGAAGTCGATGGAAGCGTTTAAAAAACTAAAAATAGGGTCGCAGCTGGCACTGAGCTTTGGCACGCTGACTGCGCTGATGCTGATCATGGCGACGTTCGCGATTGTGCGCATGTCGTCGATTACCACTGCTTTTCACGATGAGCAGCGCGTGATGAGCGAGAAGCTCGATCCGCTGTATGTAGCGCGCGAAGCGCTGGACCAAACCGGCATCGCCGCGCGCAATGCTTATATCTTCGCCGATGCGTCGGCTGCCAGCAAAGAGCTGGCGATTCTCGACGAGCAGAAAGCCATTTACCTGGCCGCGCTGGAGCAGATGACGCCATCGTACAAGGGCGACGCCAATTTCGCCAAGGTGCGCGACGGCTTGCTGAAGATGGCCGATGCGCTCAAGCGTCCGCGCCAGCTGCGCGAGGCCGGCGACATGGAAGGCTTTGCGGCGTTCCTGACCAATGAGTGCAGCCCGCTGCGCAAGCAGATCGTGGCCGATATCGCGGCGGTGCTTAAAGTGTCGCAGGATGAGACGCGCGCGGCCAGCGCCGAAGTCGATGCGCACGCCAGCCAGGCTTTCCTGTGGATTGTGCTGCAAGCGGTGCTGTCGCTGCTGGTCAGCGTGCTGATTGCATGGGTGAATACGCGGCTGCTGCTCAAGCAGTTGGGCGGCGAGCCGGCCTACGCGACCGCGATCGCCAACAAGATCGCCGAGGGCGATCTGTCGGTGGCGGTGCAGGTCAAGGCCAATGATAAAACCAGTTTGCTGCATGCGATTGCTGCCATGCGCGACAATCTGTCGTCCATCGTCGGCCAGGTGCGTCAGGGCACCAACCTGATCGCCACGGCGTCGTCCGAGATCGCCAGCGGCAACCGCGATCTGTCGGTGCGCACCGAGCACCAGTCCGAATCGCTGGAGAAGGTCGCCACCGCGATGGAAGAACTGACCGGCACCGTGCGCCAGAATGCGCACAACGCCATGCAGGCCAATACGCTGGCGGTATCGGCGTCCGATGTATCGGAGCAGGGAGGCCAGGTGATGGAGCAGGTGACCGTGACCATGGCGTCGATTAACGCATCGTCAAAGAAGATTGTGGACATCATCTCGGTCATCGACGGCATCGCTTTCCAGACCAATATCCTGGCCTTGAATGCGGCGGTGGAAGCTGCGCGCGCGGGTGAGCAGGGCCGAGGCTTCGCGGTGGTGGCGACCGAGGTGCGCAATCTGGCGCAGCGGTCGGCCGCCGCCGCCAAGGAGATCAAGTCGCTGATCGACGATTCCGTGATGAAAGTGGACGCCGGTTCCGAACAGGTGCACAAGGCCGCCGAGACCATGCACGAAGTGGTGAGCAGCGTGAAGCGCGTGACCGAAATCATGGGCGAGATCAGTGGCGCCAGCATGGAGCAGACGGCCGGCATTGAGCAGGTCAACAACGCTATCGGCGAGATGGACAGCATGACGCAGCAGAACACCGCGCTGGTCGAGCAGGCGTCGGCCGCCGCGCAGGAACTGCAAGACCAGGCCACCAGCCTGGCGCACGTGGTGGATGTGTTCAAGCTGGAGTCGCACACCGCCAGCGTGAGCGGCCTGCGTGGCCGTACGCGCAAGGCGTCGCCGCCGGTGGCTGCACCGTGGTTGGAAGAGGACGTGCGCCGTATCGCCTGATTAATCGCTTGCATGTCGGAGTTGCGCATTCCATAATTGATAAATAATTATGGAGTGCGGATGAAGATAGGTTTGCAAACGTGGGGAAGTCACGGTGATATCCGGCCGTTCGTGGCGCTGGCGGAAGGCTTGCAGCAGGCCGGCCATGACGTGACGCTGCTGATCACCTGCGTTGACAGCGGCGCGTATGCCGGTATGGCGTCGCCGTCCGGCGTCAAGTTGCGGGTGATTGCTTCGCCGGTGATTCCGCTGTCTGAGGCGGCGCGCATCGGCGAGGCGGCCATCGGCATGCGCAATCCGCTAAAGCAGATGACGATGCTGATGGAGGCCGCGTTCCTGCCGGCGGAGGAGGCCATGCTGGCCGCGGCGCTGGAGCTGGCGGCGGAATCGGACCTGCTGGTTGGTCACTACTTCATGTATCCCTTGCAGATCGCCGCCGAGCAGGCCGGCAAGCCGTATGTCAGCGTTCTGCTGTCGCATGTGGCGATTCCCAGTGCGCACAGCCATCCTATCGGGCTGCCGTTCGGGCAAAGCTTCCTGTGGTGGCTGAGTCGCTGGGCCTTGCAGAAGACGGCGGGGCGCTATCCCAACCGTCTGCGGGCGCGGTTGAACATGCCGTTGACGAAGGACTTCGTCAATCAAGTGTGGCTGTCCGACCTTCTGACGCTGGTGGCGGTCAGTCCGCAGCTGTGCGAGCGGCAGCCGGACTGGCCGTCGTCGATCCAGCTATGCGGCTTCCTCGATATGCCGAATATGCAGATCGAAGGCCGCCTGACCGATGCGGTCGAAGCCTTCCTCGCGGCCGGCGAAGCGCCTGTCTACATGACCTTCGGCAGCTGGACGCCGCGCGACATTCCCAACCAGACCGACCACCTGAAGCTGTTCACCGATGCGGCCACGCAGGCCGGCTGCCGCGCCATCATCCAGACCGATGACGCTGCGGCTTGCGGTTTCCAGTCCGACGAGCGGGTGTTGTACGTCTCGGCCTCGCCGCATCATCTGATCTTCCCTCGCTGCGCTGCGGTGGTACATCACGGCGGCGCCGGCACCACGCAATCCGTCACGCGGGCGGGCAAACCGTCCGTCGTCGTTGCGCACATCAGCGAGCAGGAACATTGGGGCAAGGAGCTGCGCCGTGTCGGCATCGCCGGCAAGCCTCTGCATCGCCGCAGCGTGACCGCAAAACGGCTGGCGTCGCGCCTCCGCGCAGTCAGTCCGGCAATGCAGGTCAAGGCTCCGCTGGTGGCGCGCGCGATGGCGCAGGAGGACGGCGTCGCAGCGGCGGTCCGCCTGATCAACCAACTATCCGGAGTCCGATAGATGGCATTCCTGAAAATTGCGTCCCTGTTTTTCGTCACCGCGCTGGCCGAGATTGTCGGCTGCTATTTGCCCTGGCTGGTGCTAAAGCAGGATAAGCCGGCTTGGCTGCTGCTGCCGGCAGCGTTGTCGCTGGCGCTGTTTGCCTGGCTGTTGACGCTTCATCCAACGGCCGCTGGCCGCACCTATGCTGCGTACGGCGGCGCTTACATTTGTGTCGCGCTGCTGTGGCTTCGCTGTGTGGATGGCGTGGCGCTGACGCGTTTTGACATTGCCGGTGCCGCACTGGCTTTGGTGGGCATGGCAGTGATTGCGCTGCAGCCGTCGCAGTGATTATTTCAACGTTGAGAAAGGGACTACCTCATGATGTCGCGATTCGTTTTGAAGTGTTTGTTTGTGATGGCTGCTGGCACGACAGCAGCGATGGCTGCGCCGGTGGATGAAGAGTTGACGGCGCTGGTCAAGCGTTACGCCGAGGCTCAGGGCAGCTTTGACCTGGGTACGCTGAAGGCCGTCATCGCCGACAGTTTTGTTGAGATTTCGCCCGTGGGCGAGGTCGATCCGCGCGAGAAGATGTTGTCGTTCTATGCGCCGGAGCAGAAGCGTCCCAGCCCGCAGTTGAAGATCGATGAGCCATTGGTGCGTGTATTCGGCGACAGCGCCGTGGTTTATACGCGGCTGACCTACACCATGGGCTCGGGCGAAACGGCGCGCACTTTTGCGATGCGCGCCGGCTATGTGGCGCAGCTCAAGGATGGCAAGTGGATGCTGGTCTCGGCGCAGTATACCGGCATCCGCCCGCCCAAGAACTGATTACAGCAGCGATTCCGCCAGGTCTTTCAGGTCGTCCGCATATTCCAGCTCAACCAGCTGCTTGCGGGCGACGCCGCTGCGCCATGCAGCGGTGGCGATCTTCGGCGTGACGCCGATCAGCAGGCGCGGGTCCAGCAGGCCTGGGACGATGTAGTCCTTGCTGAAGCGCGCATCGCTGCGTGCCATGTCCGCCAAAGCCACCACGCAGGCGCGCTTCATTTCCTGGTTGATGGTGGTGGCGCCCGAATCCAGCGCGGCGCGGAACAGGTAAGGGAAGCACAGCGCGTTGTTGATCTGGTTCGGATAGTCCGAACGGCCGGTGGCGATGATCGCATCCGGCGCCACTTCGCGCACCAGTTCCGGACGCAGTTCCGGTTCAGGATTGGCCAGCGTGAAGACGATAGGATGCGCCTTCATGTTCTGGATGTCGGCTTGCGACAGCACGCCAGGACCGGACACGCCGAGGAACACGTCGGCATCGTGCATCACGTCCGACAGCGTGGTGGCGGTTGTGTCTTGCGCCCAGGCGGCTTTTTCGCCGTCCAGGTTACGCGCGGTAGTCAGCACGCCTTTGCTGTCGCAGACGAAGATGTTCTTGCGCTGCGCGCCGAGGTCCACCAGCAGCTCCAGGCAGGCCACGGCTGCGGCGCCGGCGCCGGAGCAGACGATCTTCACGGTGGCGATATCGCGGCCGGTCATTTCAATCGCGTTCAGCATGCCGGCGCCGACCACGATGGCGGTGCCATGCTGGTCATCGTGGAACACTGGAATCGACAGGCGTTCACGCAGCTTGCGCTCGATGTAGAAGCACTCAGGCGCCTTGATGTCTTCCAGGTTGATGCCGCCGAAGGTCGGATGCAGGGCGGCGATGATGTCGACCAGCTTATCCGGATCGCTTTCGTCGATTTCGATGTCGAAGGCATCGATGCCGGCGAACTTCTTGAACAGCACAACTTTACCTTCCATCACCGGCTTGCCGGCCAGGGCACCGATGTTACCCAGGCCGAGCACCGCGCTGCCGTTGGTGATGACGCCTACCAGGTTGCCCTTGGCGGTGTATTCGTAAGCCTTGCCCGGATCGCGCTTGATCTCGACGCATGGCGCAGCCACGCCGGGCGAGTAAGCCAGCGCCAGGTCTTCCTGGGTGCTGACGCTTTTGGTGATTTCGATGGCGATTTTGCCAGCGCTGCCGGCACGGTGATAGGCGAGTGCCTTTTGTTCTATCGTGGTCATATTGTTTTGTAGTCCTTGTAAAGCGAAAAACGCCCGTACGAGCCTAAGGGCTGGTACAGGCGCAAACTGCTGGGGATTCAGTGTTTATGGGTAGAGGCCACGAACTTCACGGGCTTGCAGCACTCGGGTGCAAGCGAGGATGAAGGTGGCGGTTCGCAGCGTGACTTTCTTGTCCTGCGCAACGGCCCATACTGCATTGAATGCATCCTGCATGATGCGGGTAAGGCGTGCATTAATTTCATCTTCGCTCCAGAAGAAGCTGGAGAAATCCTGCACCCATTCGAAGTATGACACGGTTACGCCGCCGGCGTTGGCCAGCACGTCGGGAACGATCAGCACATCCTTGTCGGTCAGGATGTCGTCCGCTTCCGGCGTGGTTGGGCCGTTGGCGCCTTCCAGAATGATTTTGGTGCGAATACGCGGCGCGTTAGCGGCAGTAATCTGCTGTTCCAGTGCGGCCGGAATCAGGATGTCCGATTCCACATCCCAGAACGCGTCACGCGTTAGTTGCGCTTCGGCGCCAGGGAAGCCGGCAACGCCGCCGGTTTCCGCCACGTGGTGGTGCAGGCGGGCGATATCCAGGCCGCCTTGATGCACCACGGTCGCGGTGTGATCCTGCACGGCGATGACTTTGGAGCCGGCTTCCGCGAACATGGTTGCTGCCACGCCGCCGACGTTGCCGAAGCCCTGCACGGCGACACGGGCGCCGGCAATTGCCACGCCACGTTTGACGGCGGCTTCACGGCCCACCACGAACACGCCGCGGCCGGTCGCTTCACGGCGGCCCAGCGAGCCGCCCAGCGAGATTGGCTTGCCAGTCACGACGCCGGTCGACAGGTTACCTTCGATCATGGCGTAGGAGTCCATCATCCACGCCATCACCTGTTCGTTGGTGTTTACGTCCGGCGCCGGGATGTCTTTGTTAGGGCCGATGATCAGGCTGATTTCGCTGGTGTAGCGGCGGGTCAGGCGCTGCAGTTCACCACGCGACAGGGTTTTAGGATCGACACGGATGCCGCCTTTGGCGCCGCCGTATGGCACGTTGACGGCCGCGTTTTTCACGGTCATCCACGCCGACAGGGCCATCACTTCGGACAGGGTCACGTCCTGGTGGAAGCGCACGCCGCCCTTGCCGGGACCACGCGACATGTTGTGCTGCACGCGATAGCCTTCGTAGTGCGCAATGCTGCCGTCGTCGCGCTCGATCGGCACGTCGACAGTCAGGATGCGCTTGGGGCGCTTGAGGGTTTCGACCCAGCGCGACAGGCTACCGAGGTGCGGGGTAACGCGGTCGATTTGCTGCAGATAGACACCCCATGGACCGAGATCTTCGGCGTTGAGGTACGAAGGCAGTGCGTGTTGTGCTGGTACAGAGGTCATGCTCAAGGCTCCCAATGAATTCGTTTGCTGAGCGCCGCTTGTAGCGGTGCTCAAGTGGCACGAATCCTACGCCTGGGCTTTTGGAGCGGCCAATGCTGTATGCGCATTTGGCTATGCAAAAGATGCATAGTTAGCGAAACGTCATTCCGGCGAAGGCCGGAATCCATGCATAGTAAGCATAAACTGCGGCTTTCGCCGGAGTGACGGTTAGCGTTCGGACGATGGGATGCTGCGTTTTTTACGGCCGCCGTTCTGCTGCATTTCGAGGAATTCCCACAGCCGGTCAACGATCGGCTTACCGCGCCGGTGGGCGGATGCGCGTTCGCGGTACAGGCGGATTTCCATTTCGATTTCCCAGTCCGAGGTATCGCCGTCGGCGCGCGCCAGCTGCTTTTGTTTGAGTTCGCGCGTGACGGCGGATTCGGGCAGGAAGGCGACGCCGCGGCCTTCCAGCGCCATCATCTTCAGGCCTTCGGCCATGTCGGTTTCGTAATGCGGCTCCAGGTGCAGCGGCGTCCTGGCGTCGTTGAGTATCAGCTCCACCATGCGGCCCAGGTAGGCGTTGTTGGTGTAGGACAGAAAGGGCAGCGGCGCGCGCTTCGTGCCGGGCAGGGTAAATTCCGGCACCTTGTTTTTATCGCAGCGGGCGTAGGCGCGCAGCGATTCGCGGCCCATCACCAGCATGTCGTAGCGGCCCGGGTCCAGCTGCACCGGCTGGCGCGGATGGTGATAACACAGCAGCAGGTCGCAGCCGCCTTCGACCAGTTGCAGCACGGCGTCGTGGACGTTGAGCGCCATCAGGCGGCTGCGGATCGGCGCGAAGTCCTGCTCCAATCCGGTCAGCCATTTCGGCACGAAGGTCAGCGACAATGTATGCGGCACCGCCAGGTCGATGCTGGTCTGGGCGGCGGCGCGCTTGGAGCGCAGCAGTTCGCGCGCGCCGTTGATCTTGGATAGCATCTCCAGCGCCTGTTCGTAGAACACCACGCCGGCCGGCGTCAAGCGCGTCGGGTACGAAGTGCGGTCGATCAGGTCTGTGCCCAGCCAGTTTTCCAGCGACTGGATGCGGCGGGAAAAGGCGGGCTGCGTCACGTGGCGCAGCGCCGCCGAGCGGCTGAAGTTATTGGTCTCGACCAGCGAGATGAAGTCTTCCAGCCATTTGGTTTCCATGCAAAGTCCTTTACGGTGTCGTCGATGCGATGCTGCGGATGGGCGTGAACAAGTACGCGCCGGCCGCAAACGTCACCAGTATGATGCCACCGCCGAGGAACAATTGCGACAGCGAGACCAGGGTCAGTATCCATCCGGTGGCGGCGGCCGACACCGGCGCCAGTCCCATAAAGATGAACATGAAAATGCTCATGGCGCGGCCCATCATCTGCGGCGGTACGCGTTGCTGGATCCAGGTGAAGACCTTGATCTGCATATAGCCGGTCAGCAGGCCGAGGGTCAGCATCAGCAGGGCCGCCTGCCACACCGCCTGCACCATGCCCAGTGGCGCCAGCAGCACGCCGGCGATGGCGTCCGCTGTCAGTATCATCGCGCCGAAGCTGGCGAAGCGCAGCCGCGCGCCAAGTTTGGCCGAGGCGCCCATACCGAGCAGCGTGCCGGCGCCGTGCGCGCCCATGATCAGGCCCAGAGTGGACGCGCCGTGCAGCTGGCTGGCCAGCACCGGGAGCGCCACCTGCATCGCGCCGCCGATGAACAGCGACACCGTGCCCCAGTAGATGAAGCACAGGCGCATCGGCACATCGTCCCACACCATGCGCAGGCCGGCGCCGACCGAGCGCAGGACCGACTGCGGTTTGGCGTCGGTGGTTGACGGCGTGGTGGCGGTGACTGCGGCGGGCAGCAGCGTGACCTTGGCCAGCGTCCATGCGGACACCAGGTAGCTCAGACAATCGAAACCGAAGGCCAGCGCCAGGCCGCGTGCATTGCTAACGCCGCCGTTGCCATCGCCGGCAAAGGCCAGCAGGCCAGCCGCCAGCAAGGGGCCGATCAGCATGGTGACCTGGCGGATGCCCATCATCATGCCGTTGGCGGCTTGCAGATGGTCGGCGGGAATGGCCAGCGGCAGAATCGACATCCCGGACGGCATGGCGAATGCCTGCGCAAGGCCCAGCCCCAAAGCCAGCGCGTAAATCAGCTGCAGCGCCAGATGCGGCGAGATGGCGACCGTCAGCGACAGCGATGAACTGAGTGCCACGGTCGGCGCCGAGGCGACGTTCATCACCAGTAGCGTCAGCAGCGCAAGCAGCACGGCGTTGATGTACTTGGTCAGCATCAGCACGCGCTTGGGCGAGTAGCGGTCCACCAGCGCGCCGCCCACCAGGATGAAGACCGCGCGCGGAATGCTCATCAGCGCGATCACCAGTCCCAGCGCCAGCGTGTCGCCGGTCAGCTTGAGCACCAGCCAGGGCAGGGCGATCATGGTCAGCTGGTCGCCCAGCGCGGAGATCACGCCGCCGCGCATCAGCCACTTGAAGTTGGCGTTTTGCTTGAGCGCGTTCATGAGTTGGAGGCGTTCATGCCGGCGATCAGCGCCAGCGCGTTGCTCAGGTCACCAAACTGCGACGGCGGGCAGCTGCGCAGCAGGTCCTTGCTGATCTGGTCGACAACGGTGACGGCGTTGTTCAGCAGTTCGCGGCCGGTGTCGGTGATGGCGGCGTAGGCCACGCGGGCGTCGCGCGGATCCTGCTGGCGTTCCACCAGGCCGATTTTCTCCAGCGGCAGCAGGGTGCGGGTGACGCCGGACGCGGTCAGGCCCTGGCGCTCGGCCAGGTCGACGCGGCGCAGGCGGCCGCCCGGTGCGCGGCTCAAGTAATGCAGCAGCATGAAGTCGCTGAAGCTGATGCCGTGGTAGCCGCCCAACACCTGGTCGAGGCGGCGCACGAGGGTGGCCTGAGCGCGGGCCAGGCGCAAAGTGAATTCCAGGCTGGGACTGATTGGCGTATCCATAGTTGCTTCCTTGTTGAGTTATGCTTGAATAATACTTGAGTAAGCAATCATTGTATAGTTTTTATTCGGGAGTCGCTAAACTGTAAGAAAATTACATCAACTGGGGACAGCAATGCATATGGGAACCACCGAGATCTTCCTGATCGCGATGACAATTATTTTCAGCGTGCCTTACCTGATCTGGCGCCTGGGCGGCACGGATTACTACGCGCCGCTGGTGGTGGTGCAAATTATTGCCGGCATCCTGCTGGGGCCGGGCGTGATGGGACGCGCCTTTCCTGAGTACTATTCTTTCGTGTTCAATCCGCAGGTGGTGCAGTCGCTGAACGGCATCGCCTGGTGGGCGGTGATGATTTTCGTGATGATTGCCGGCATCGAGCTGGATCTGAAAAAAGCCTGGGAGCACCGGCGCGAGAGCACCATTACCGCCGGTCTGGCGCTCGGCACGCCGCTGCTGTTCGGCTGCATCGCCGCGCTGGGGCTGGTTGGCTACGCCGGCTGGATGGGACCGAAGGCGCATGACTGGCAGTTCGTGCTGGGCGTCGGCATGGCCTGCGCGGTGACCGCATTGCCGATCCTGATCCTGCTGATGGAAAAACTGGAGATCCTGCGCCAACCGATCGGCCAGCGCATTCTGCGTTACGCCAGCCTGGACGATATCGCCATCTGGGGCGTGCTGGCGGTGATCCTGCTGGACTGGGACCGCGTCGGCCGCCAGGCCGGCTTCCTGCTGGTGTTCGCGCTGGCAACCAAGCTGTTCCGCATGCTGATGGTGCGCATACCGGAGCGCGACCGCTGGTACATTTCCTTTATCTGGCTGGCGGTGTGTGCGCTGGCGGCGGACTGGGCCGGCTTGCACTTCATGGTCGGCGCCTTCCTGGCCGGCGCGGTGATGGATGCCGAGTGGTTCAACCAGGAGAAAATGGACTTCCTGCGCGCCAACGTGCTGATGGCGGTGATGCCGGTGTTCTTCCTCAGTACCGGCCTGCGCACCAACTGGGCGATGGGCGGTTCGGCAGTGTTCCTGGTGGCGCTGGTGCTGCTGGTGGCGTCGGTGTCGGGCAAGCTGGCCGGCATTCACCTGGCCGGCAAGATCCTCAAATGGGGGCCGGGCGAGGCGTCGATCATCGGCTGGCTGCTGCAAACCAAGGCGCTGATCATGATCATCTTCGTCAATATTCTGCTGGATAAGCAGATCATCACCAGCGAGACCTTCACCGCGCTGCTGCTGATGGCGATCGGCAGCACCATGCTGACGGTGCCGATGGTTTATCCAAAATTGCAGCGCGTGGCGCAGCTGATCTTCAAAACCAGCTGATATAATATTGGGATGAACGATACTACTCAACTCCCTCCACTGCCGGATCGTCTGTCGATTGATCCGCGCAGCAAATTCCACGTCGCCGCCGTGTTTGAACACGATGTTGGCATCAAGTTCAACGGCAAAGAACGCATGGATGTCGATGAATACTGCATCAGCGAAGGCTGGATCAAGGTTCCGGCCGGTAAGTCGCTGGACCGTTTCGGCAACCCGATGCTGATCAAGCTGAAAGGCACGGTCGAGGCGTTCTACCGCTAAGCACCGGTCTTTGTCAGAAAAGCCGCCTGGTTCGCCATGGCGGCTTTTTACATTGTGGCTTGCGGATCGTCGTAGCGGCTGGCCGACGCCAGCAGCAGTTCCAGGAAGACCTTGACCACCGGCCGGCATTCGTCGCTGCGCCAGTTCAGCACCATGGCCAGCGGCGGCAGTCCCTCCAGCCGCACTGCGCGCATGCCGGCCGGCGGCGCGCCCAGCACAAACGAAGTGCCCAGCATCAGGCCCATGCCATCCTTGGCCAGCTGGATGCCGAACAGCGACTGCGTGGCCGCGAACACGAAATTCGGCGTCACGCCGGCCATCCGGCATGCCTCGACCAGGCCGTCGTACACCGGCGGATTGACTTCGCGCGCGAACACGATGATGTTTTCCTCCGCCAGGCTGCTGAGCGGGAGCTGCTGCATGCCGGCCCAGCGGTGCGTCTCGGGCAGCAGCAAGGCCCATGGCGATGCCGCCACCAGGCGGCTGCTGACCTCGGGCGAGGACGGCGCGCCGGCGTCAGGTCCGCCTAGCACCACGCCGACCCCGACATCAATCTGCGCGCGCAGCAGGGCGGTGCCTTGCAGCTGATTGAGGATCTCCTGACGCTGCAGCCGCGCGCTGGGATAGGCGTGCTGAAGCTGGCTCATCGCTCCTGCCAGCACCGGCAGGCTGGCGTATTCGGTGATGCCGATGGCAATCGCCATGTTCTCTTCGCCGCCGGCCGCGGCGGTACGCTGTGCCAGCTGGTCGAGATTGCTGATGATTTTGGCGATGCCGTCGCGGAAGACGATGCCGGCCGGCGTCAGCGCCAGCTGGCGCTGGTCGCGGATGAACAGTTTAACGCCGAGGTTGTCCTCCAGCCGCGCAATTTGCTGGCTCAGCGCCGGTTGCGTAATCGACGCCAGCTCGGCCGCTCGCCCGAAGTGCAGTTGCTGGCTCAGGATTAAAAAGTTTTGATACATTCTCAGTTCTGAGGCCTTCATTTTTTTGAACCCTTGCGCTGAGCGGAGGACCCCATTCTACGCGATGGATCCGGCGTGGAGCCCGCTGGTGAGCGCCACGACGGCGCCCGGAAGCGAAACGCCACCGTGGTGCCGGAACCGTCGTCGCTGCGGATGCTGAAGCGGGCGCCGAGGCTGGCCGCGCGTTCGCGCATGCCGTGCAGGCCGAAGCGCGTGCCGGACTGCGGCTGGCGCAGCACGTCGGCCGGAATGCCGCAGCCGTCGTCGGTCACGCGGATAATTGCCTGCGCCGCCTGCCATTCTTCGGTAATGGCAATCCGGCCGGCGCCGGCGTGCCGCACGGCGTTGCGGATCGCTTCGGCCAGGCACATGAACAGTTCATCGGCAAAGCCGTCGGCCTGGGACGCCAGCGCTGCCGACAGACGTGACTGGAAGCGGATGCCGGCCGGGGCGCAGACCGCGAGCGCCAAGGCATCGATCCGCCGTTTCAGCGATGCCGAGGTATTGGGCTGGCGCAGTTCGACAATCAGGTCCCTGCCGAGGCTCATGGCTTCGCCGGTTTTTTCAGCGATCGCCTGCAGATCGGCGACAGGGCTTTGCAAGGCCAGCACGATCATTTGGCACTGCTGGAGGAAGTCGTCATGCAGGATGCGGGCGATGCGATTGCGTTCGCGTTGCCGCTCGCTGAACAGTAGCTCCGAGAGCTTGTCCGGCGTCATGAAGACCTTGCCATTGCGCATGCGATGCTTATTCAGTTGGATCGCGCGGATTCTACGCAGAATAGATCGCTCGTTCCAATTAGAAATAATTATCTACCCGATAAGACTGGCTTATCGGGTGCGTCGCCGTAACAACAAAGGGCTGAGCCTGTGTGACACAGGACTCAGCCCTTGACGCCAATGCGGCCAAATGGTGGCGGTTTAATGCGTCGCCGGGTTGCCGCGCAGCTTGTCCAGCATTTGCAGCGTGGCCGGCACCAGGTTCATGATCCCGTGATACGCACAGTACTCACAAAACGCTTCCTCCGGCGTCATCGCAGCGATACTGGCGTCGGAGTGGCCGCGGCGGCGCAGGGCGCGCAGACAAGCGGCATCCATATTTCTGGAATTCATGCACTTTCTCCCTTTTGAATCTGATAAGGTTGGTGGGTGGTTCGGATCTTGCCTACTGAAAATATTATAATAGAAAATGATTCCATGTGGAAATAAAAATGGTTTTTATTAACATTCTGGACAAATGGTTACGTAAGCTGGCGGCGGCGATCGTCTGCGGCGCAGTGCCGGGCGCCCTGGCCGCAACGCCGTTGACGGTGGTGACGGAAGAGTTTGCTCCCTATAGCTATGTCGAGCGTGGCGAGGTCAGCGGCTATTCGACCGAGGTGGTGCGTGCCGTGCTGGAGCGGGCTGGCATGGCCTACAGCATCCAGATTTACCCATGGGCGCGCGCGCTGCAGATGGCCGCGACGCGCCCCAACGTGCTGATCTACAGCATTGTCCGCACGCCCCAACGGGAAAACCAGTTCCACTGGATCGCGCCGATCGCGCCGCGCAATGTCTACCTGTACAAGCTGGTAGCGCGCCAGGACATTCAGATTCATGCGCTGGCCGACCTCAAGCCCTACCGTATCGCCGCCAATCGGGGCGATGTGGTCGAGGAGCAGCTACACCAGCTGGGGTTGACGGCCGACCTGTCGGCCAAGGATGTCTTCAGCCTGCAAAAGCTGATCGTTGGACGAGTCGACCTGATGGTGGCGACGGAGTTGTCGATCGAAGGAGTGTGCCAGCGCGCCAAGGTGTCTTGCGCGCTGCTGGAACGCAGCATGCAGATGCCCGAGATCAGCGGCTACTACGTGGCGGCCAGCCTGGGCACGCCGGCCGCCACGCTGCAGCGCTTGCGGCAAGCGTTTGCGCAGCTGCACAACAGCGACGCCATGCGGCATATCGCCGACAAATACGGCGTGCCGCCGCTCAAATAGCGGCCGGGGCGACCACTGCGGCCGGCGCCGTCAGGTTGCGATTCAGTCGCCACAGCAGTGCGCCGGCGACCAACGACGTTCCCACCACCACGTAGCCGACCGTGTCGAAGTGCTGCAGGCGGCCATCCGCCGCCTGGGTGACGATGTGGCCAGAGACCACCGACGCCAGGCCGCCGGCCAGTTGCTGGATCGAGGCGCTGATGGCGTTGTACGAGCCGCGCTGGGTCTGCACTGGCACCGTCGACGACAGCGCCTGGAACGGGATCATGCGCGAGAAGATACCGACGAACATCATCGTGTTCACCACCACCAGCATCCACAGCGGCACCCGGCCGAGGTGGGTATAGACCAGCACCATGGCGATCGACAGCGCGGTGCCGAACAAGAACACGCGGAACTTGCCGAAGGCGTCTGCGGCGCGGCCGATCATCGGGCCGATGAAAATGGTGCACACGCCGGTGATCAGGTATACGGTCGGCAGGTGGTGCAGGTCGATGCCCATGTTGTTGACGATGTAGGCGCTGCTGAACGGCATCAGCATGAAGCCGCCGGTGGTCAGCAGGGCGGTGATGGCGAATGCCAGCAGGTAGCGCTTTTCCGTCAGCGTGTGGTACAGGTGCATGAAGGCGCTTTGTTCCTGCGGCTTGCCGAGGTGGGCGTTGACCGGCTGCATTTTCCACGCGACCACCAGACCGCCGGCCACGCCGAACGCGGCCATGGCGATAAACGGCACATGCCAGTTCCACTGGTTGGACAGGTAGATGCCGACCGGGATGCCCAGCACCTGGCTGGCGGCAAATGCGGTCTGGATCAGGCCCATGACGCGGCCGCGCATTTGCGGCGGGAACAGGTCGGTCGAGATGGCCAGTACGATGGAGCCGATCACGCCGCCGAACAGGCCGGTGAAGATGCGTGCCGCCAGCAGGCTTTCGAAGGTCGGCGCCAGGCCGCACCAGACGGTGCCGATGATGAAACCGGTGTAGAAGAACAGCAGCAGTTTCTTGCGGTCGTAGCGGTCGGCGAAACCGGCCGTCAGCAGGCCGGACAGGCCGGCGCTGAAGGCATAGGCCGATACCACCAGGCCGAATTGCGCCGGCCCGATGTGCAGGTCCGGCATGATCAGCGCACCCAGCGGCGACATGATCATGAAGTCGAGGATCACCGCGAATTGCAGGAAGGCCAGCATGGCCACGACGATTTTCTGGTAGCCGCTGAACGGCGGCGCAGGCGTTTTCTTCATTCGTTATCTTTCTTTTCGGATGGGCGGCAAAACGGCGCGCGGTGCTTGAAGAACTGGTCGCGCTGCTGGAAGAACTGGTTGCGTTCTTCCGGCGTCATGGCCTGCCAGCGCTGCCAGTGCTCGCGCTTTTCATGCCAGTCGCGGTGGTGGCCGCGGAAGCCGCCAAACAGGATGCGGCAGAGTAGCAGCAATCCCAGGGCCTGCCAATAGTTGACGGCATTGGCGCCGGGGAAGATGGCCGGGATCAGGCAATTCCACAGCCACATGACGATGGCGCCCAGCGCCGCGGCGCCGGCCAGTATCCACAGGCCTTTGATCAGTTTGAATTTCTTGTAGCTCATATTTTCGTGACGCATTTGGTTGGTACTCCTTTCATTCGTCGTACAGGGCTTGCAGGCGCTGGCGCAGATACTGCACGGCGTAGCGCTTGCGGGCCAATAAGGTGTTGATCGAGACGCCGGTCTCTGCCGCCATCTCCTTGAAACTGATGCCGTCCAGCTCGTGGGCGATGAAGACTTCGCGCTGGCTGGCGGGCAGGGCTTCCAGCGCGCGCTGCAGTTCTTCCAGCAGCATGGCGCGGGTGTAGGCCGCTTCCGGGCCGCCGTCGGGGGACGGCAGCATCAGGTCGAGGCGGCAGTCCTCATCCTCGTCGCCGCTGCCCAGGTCCTCCAGGGCCACTTCCTTCTTCTTGCGGAAGCGGTCGATGATACGGTTGCGCGCCACCCGGAACAGCCAGGCGCTGACCTGTTCGATCGGTTCCGGCAGGTGGTAAGCCTGGGTGAACTCGTAGAACACGTCTTGCAGGATATCGTCGGCATCCGTCTGGTCGGCCACGCGGCGGCGGATGAAATGCCACAAGCGCGACCGCTCGCGCAACACGGTCGCGGTGATGGCTTGATCTTGCTCGGTTATTGTTGGTGGTGCGGTCATAGACTGGAAGGCGTCCCAGAGCCTCGAATATTGTAATGCTCTGAAAAGTCTTTTGGCCGGAGCAATTATATAGATCTGTACTTGCTATCGAGGAGAGCCGATGATGGGATCGGTGCGGCTGGCGTGGCCGGTTTCGACGTGGCCGGCGAGGCGGCGTTGCCAGCGCGGATCGGTGCTGCTGGTGACGGTGAGGTCGTACCAGCCGTGGCTGGCGGCCAGCTTGCAGGTCACGGCGCCGGTCAGGCCTGCAGCCACGGTGTGTTTGACCGGCGCGGCGCCGTAGGCATTGTCGGTGATGGTGAAGTGGCAAGCTTGCTGGCCGTGCTGGTTGGAGAGCCGCAGGCTGATGCTACCGTCGGCGCGGCTGTGGCGGGCTTGCAGTTCCGGGCCGGCGCTGGCCGTACCCTGGAATTGGCGCAGGAAGCCGTTGGCGCCGTGCACGCTCAGCTCGTAAGCGCCGTCGAAACGCCATGGGTCACTAACAAGCTTCTTGCCCGCTTCTACCGTGTAGTACCACGGACCGTCTGCATGCAGGCTGGAGTAGACGATGAAGGCGGCGCCGACGGCGCCATCGTTGGCGAAACTCAACGCAAACTGCTGCGGACCGGCCGACTGGCCGTGCACCGCCAACTCGTACGGCAGCGCGCAGGCGGGACGCGGACCGCTGGCCGGCTGCGGCTCCTGCTTCGGCAAGGTCTGATTGACGGGCGGTTGCGGGTAGGGCTTGCCGGAGACACGCGCATAGGCCGCAGTCGGCGGCACGCTGGCCGGCCACTCGCGGTTGGGCGTGCTGAAATCGAAGGCCGAGGTCAGGTCGCCGCACACGGCGCGCCGCCACGGCGAAATCTGGTCGCACTGCACGGCGGAACGCTGCTTGCCTTTGGTCACCAGCCACTCTTCCAGGAAGCGCAACTGCGAGGTGTGATCGAACAGCTGCGAGCACACGCGGCCGCCCCGGCTCCATGGCGAAATCACCAGCATCGGCACGCGCGGCCCCAGGCCAACCGGCTCGCCCTGATAAGTTTCGTGGACGCCGATCTCGGCCAGCGTGGTTTTGCCCATGGACGGATTCAGCGGCGCCAGGTCGGACGGCACGTGGTCGAAGAAGCCGTCGTTCTCGTCGTACATCAGCAAAAACACGGTCTTGGACCAGACCTCCGGATTGGCCACCAGCGCCGCCAGCAGGCGCGCGGTGATCTGTTCGCCGGCGTTGGGCGAGTTGGGCGAGTGCTCGGTGTAATCGTTGGGCGAGCAGATCCACGACACTTGCGGCAGGCGATGGTGGCGGACGTCGTCGGCGAAGGCGTTCACCAGCCAGTCGGCGGTGGTGCCGGCGGCGTTGGCGGCGGTGGAGCCGGGCGCCAGCGCGCGGCCTTTCTGGAACAGCGGCGACTCTTCGGCGAGACGGCTGCCGTCGGCGTTGGCGCGAAAATTGCGGAAATAGGCCAGGTAGTTGTCGCCGTAGTTATCCCATTCCTGGTAGACCTTCCAGCTCACCTGATTGGCTTCCAGCACCTCGGCATAGGTGCGCCAGTTGGGGGCGCCGCTGATGACCTCGGGCGTGATGTTGTCCAGCGCCGGATCACCGTTGAAATAGCCGGCCGCATTGACGTTGTACAGCTTGCCCATGGTGCCGATCCAGCCCTGGCTGGTGCCGGTCAGCGCGTACATGCGGTTCGGATCGGTGGCGCCGAAGATCGAGCAATGGTAGGCGTCGCAGATGGTGAAGGCGTCAGCCAGCGCGTAGTAAAAGGGCAGGTCGCCACGGTCGAAATAGCCCATCGACTGCGGTGTTTTGCGCTTGACCCATGCATCCCAGCCTTGCCAGGTGGCTTGCGCGCCTTTCCAGGTATGGTCGGTGCCGAGCGACAGCGCGCTGGTGTTTTTGGCGTCGAAGTGGAACGGCAGCACATGGCCGCCGGCAGCATCTGGCTGATACCAGACCGGACGGCCATCCGGCAGCTTGATGGCGCGCGGATCGTCAAAGCCGCGCACGCCCGACAGCGTGCCGAAGTAATGGTCGAAGGAGCGGTTTTCCTGCATGAAGATCACCACGTGTTCAATGTCGGCCAGCGTGCCGGTGACATTGTTGGCGTGCACCGCCAGCGCGTCGCGGATCAGGTCAGGGAACAGGGTAGCGGCACCGCCCGCACCAGCGGCGTAGCGGAGAAATTGACGGCGGTTGATCGACATGCTGGCAGGATGAAAATGACTGAAGCATCGATCATAGCGGGCGAATGTGACAGGCCGATGGCGCGCCTAGCGCTTGTTTTTAAGCTCGACCTGGTCGAGCATGCGCATGACCTCCGCCGGCACGGTGTCGCCGCGCCGTTTCAACAGAATGGATTTGTTGTCTGGCCAGGTGCAGGTCAGCGCCTGGTCGGCCTGTGCGTAGCGGCAGTTGATGTCGAATTCTGCTTTCATGCCCGGCACGCCTGCCGGAAGGAAGGGATGCAGCACCAGTGTGTCGCCGTCCATTTTGGCGTGGACCGGAAATCCGACCAGCGCGCGCGGCCCCGGTTTGCCGTCATCGACACCATCGGCGCGCTGTGCCGGCGCGCTCGAACCGGCCATCATGCCCAACCCGTCCGGCAGCAAATACACATCGGCTTGCTCCTGCTTGCCGTCGTAGAGCGAGGCGCCCGTGCCCCATTCGCCGGTCAGATGAGCCGGCACCACGTCGGCGGCGTTGGCCGTCAGGTGCAGCAGCGTTGCGCAAAGGAGGGTAAGAATCCGGTCCATTTTTTTTCCAATTTGTAAGATGCAAAAAATACCACCACATGCTTTAATATGTCAATTTTATAATTTCCAAAAAGGAATGTTGCATGGGAATGGTTTATTGCCGCGGCTGCGCCAAAGAGATTCACGAAACGGCGCCGACGTGCCCGCAATGCGGTGCACCGCAGTTTGCTGCCGCTGCGCAGAATGTTAATCGCTCGGACAAGGACTTCGCCGTCACGCTGCTGCTGTGCTTCTTCGTCGGCTTCCTCGGCGTGCACCGCTTTTATGTCGGCAAGATCGGCACCGGCCTGCTGCAACTGTTCACCTTTGGCGGACTGGGCATCTGGGCGTTTATCGACTTCATCCTGGTAGCACTGGGCCGCTTTACCGACAGTGACGGCCGCGAAGTTACTTACCGCTGATTGCGTCCGCGCCCGGCCTGGCCATTTTAGCCTCCAGCGCCGCGATGAACCTCGCGTCCATCGGCACAGCGCCGGGCGTTCTATCAGCCAGCTGGATCTTGTTCCAGGCGCCGCCATAGTCGCCTGCGTAGTACAGCAGAATGGCCCAGTTTTGCAGATTGGCGGCGTGATCCGGGTGCTGCTGGTAGATGGCGTCGAAGCGTTTGGCGGCGTCGGCCAGCAACGCTTTGTCCTTGGTTTGCAGCCCGACCACCGACACGGCCTTGGCATAGTCCACTTCGAAATCCACATTGCCCCGCAACTTGGGCTCCGCCTCGGCCATCAGCTTGAGCGCCTCGGGACGTTTGCCCTTGGCGCTCTCCATCACCGCCATGCCCCACAACGCCAGCCCGTTCGAGTGATCCAGCAGCCAGGCCTGGTTGAAGCGCCGCATGGCGTCTTGCGGCGCATTTTTGCGCACAAAGCTCCAGCCGAGCAGCGCTACCTGCTCCGCCGCCCTGGCGCGGTCGCCGCCGGTCTGCCGGTCGACCTCATCGAGAAATTGCTGATCGGCAGCTTGCTGCTGCTCGGTCTTGGCCACCAGGCCGTACTTGGGCTCCAGATTGATATTCTGGGCGGCGACGGTCTGATGCAGGGCAGCGCCGAGAATCAGCGCGAGCAGGAGGGAGGTGAGGGATGTTTTCATTTCGACAGCATAGCATTTTATTTAATGCCTGAATCGCATCTGCGTTACCGCCATAACAGACGGCGGCTATCGCGCGCACCATGATGGTGGTCCGCGAAAGCAACCCCGAAAGGCGAATATGAAACAGATGTCGAAGAAAGTGCTGGCTGTAGCACTGGTGGCTGCGCTCGGTTCAAGCTGGGCATTGGCCCAAACCGCTCCGCAAGGACAGGCCACGCCTGCTGCGGATAACACCAAGATGAATAACCGCGACAAAGGCGATCCCGCACAAACGCCGCAAACGCAGTCGAACGCCAAGGCTGACCGCGAGCTGCTGGCCTCGGTGCGCCGTACCATCGTCAAGGACAAGTCGCTGTCCACGTCCGCTCACAACGTCAAGATCCTGGTCGAAGGCGGCGTCGTCACGCTGCGCGGCCCGGTGAAAAGCGATGAAGAGAAATCCAAGGTCGAGTCGCTCGCCAAATCGGTGACCGGCGTGACCAGCGTCGACAACAAAGTCGACATCAAAACCAACTAATTCGGAGAAACCATTATGAGTACTGCTGTCTATTGCATCGCCCAGGACCACGCCCACGCCGAGAACATCGTCAACAACCTGAAAGAGTCGGGCTTCTCCGCCAACGAGATCTCGGTGCTGTTCCCGGATAAATCCGGCACCCGCGATTTCGCTCACGAACAAAACACCAAGATGCCGGAAGGCGCGGCCACCGGCGGCATCGCCGGCATGGGCACCGGCGCGGTGCTGGGCTGGTTGGCCGGCATCGGCACGCTGGCGATTCCGGGCATCGGCCCGTTCATCGCTGCCGGCCCGATCATGGCGGCACTGGGCGGCGCGGCAGTCGGCGGCGCGGCCGGCGGCCTGATCGGCGGCCTGGTGGGGATGGGCATTCCGGAATACGAAGCCAAGCTGTACGACGGCAAAGTCCGTGACGGCAACGTGCTGATTTCCGTGCACACCGACAAATCCGACCAGGTGAAACTGGTGAAGGAAATCTTCGAGCGCAACAACGCGACCGACATCAAGTCGACCTCGGAAGCCAGCGCGCCATCGCACTAAGCTGACCGATCAATGAAAAAGGCCGCCAGATTGCTCTGGCGGCCTTTTTTGATTGGCTAACCGGGATTAACGGTCGCCGTAGGTGCGGCGTTGGCCGTCGTTGCTGCGTGGGTTGCTGCCTTTGTAGCCGCCGCCCTTGTAGCCTTCGCCCGTCGCGCTGCCTTCACGACGCGGTGCGCCGGCGCTGCTGCTGCCTGGCTTGCTGAACGAACGCTGGCCTGGCTTGGCGCCGCCACGGTTGTCGCCCGGCTTCCAGCCGCCTGGACGTGCCGACGAGCGTGGCGCCGACGCGGTTTTCTTCGGCTCGTAGCCTTCGACCACATTCACCGGAATCAGTTGCTTGGTGAAGCGCTCGATGCGTTTGACGTTCATGCCTTCTGCGTGGTTGACCAGCGAGATGGCGTGACCGTTACGGCCAGCGCGGCCGGTACGGCCGATGCGGTGGACGTAATCTTCCGGGAACTTCGGCAGATCGTAGTTGAACACGTGGGTGATCGACGGCACGTCGATACCGCGTGCGGCGACGTCGGTGGCGATCAGGATCTTGACCGAACCGCGGCGCAGGCTGTCCAGCGTGCGGTTACGCGCGCCCTGGTGCATGTCGCCGTGCAGGGCGGCAGCCGAGAAACCGGCGATGTTCAGACGGTCGGCGATGGTGTCGGCGTCACGCTTGGTGGCGGTGAACACAACCGCCTGGTCCAGGGTTTCGTCGCGCAGCAGGTGATCCAGCAGGCGATTCTTGTGCGACAGGTCGTCGACGAAGTGCACGCGCTGGGTGATATTTTCGTGCTTGTTGGCGGCGCTCAGGATCTGGATTACTTGCGGATCCTTGGTGATGCGGCGCGCCATGTTGCCGACCACGCCGTCCAGCGTGGCCGAGAACAGCATGGTTTGACGGTTGGCCGGGGTGGCGGCAACGATTTTCTCGATGTCGTCGATGAAACCCATGTCCAGCATGCGGTCGGCTTCGTCCAGCACCAGGATTTCTAGTTGCGAGAAGTCGATCTTGCCCGATTCCATGTGGTCGATCAGACGGCCTGGGGTGGCCACCAGGATTTCAGGATTCTTGGCCAGCAGTTGCATCTGCTTAGGGTAAGGCATACCGCCCAGGATCGACACGGCCTTGATGCGGCGCAGGTTGACGCTGTATTTGTCGGTATTGGTGGTCACTTGCAGGGCCAGTTCGCGGGTCGGGGTCAACACCAGCATTTTTGGCTGTGCAGCTTTGAAACGTGGACGCTCGCCACGGGCACGGGCGGCCTGCATTTCTTGATTAGGAGTCTTGCCGGCGGTGGCCGGATCGATCTCGGACAAACGGTGCAGCGACGGCAGCATAAAGGCTGCAGTCTTGCCGGAACCAGTTTGCGAGGAAACTAACAAGTCCTTGCCTGCGATCGCGGCAGGGATGGCCTGCTGCTGAACTGGAGTCGGCGCGGTATAGCCGGCGTCGGTCAGGGCTTTAATGATGGACGTGTTGAGACCAAGTGCTTCAAATGTCATGCTGTTCTTTCGTAAAAACCAGCGTCCCCGCTGTCATAGCGGAACGCGAAATAGCAACGCCTACCAAAACGAAATGACTCAATCAGAATCGAAAGAAATTTCGGCACAAAAGCTTTGCGCCGGGACGGTGTCATGTAACGACACCAGAGGCGGGAGGGCTTTATAAGGGCACCGGGAACGGTGCGCTGAGGCTGCGATGCTGCTTAACTTACTACTGGCTGAACAATCGGTGTCGCTTTGTTATCGACACGCGCATTGCAGGCTAGACAGCTATTATGCCCTGTTTTGCCTTGTTTGTACAGGGCGGTGTGGAGCAAGCGGTCCTATCGTGCGCGCGACTGGTTGTCTTTAAGATAAGTTACTGTTTTTATCAGCGACGGGGGACGTATGCGGTGGAGCATTCTTGGCGTGGGTTGTCTGCTGGTGCAGGCCTGCGTGGCGGCGCCGGTGACGGAGTTGAAACCGCAGGAGCTCGCCGCCTTCGTGGCCAGACATGACTATGTGGTGGTGCAGATGACCTCGCCTGATCTGAACTGCGGCTATTGCAAGGGCGCCGACGACACCTTCGACCGGGCGGCCGCCTTGCCCCATGAGCCCAAGCTGGTCTATGCACGGGTCCAGTGGAAGCCATGGCGCGAGATACCCGATTTCGGCCCGCTGGTGCGGGTGTACGGGGTGCCGGAGCAGTATGTGTTCCGCAACGGCAAAGCGCTGGGCGGCACCGGCGGGCGTCCGGCCAGCGTCGCCGGGCTGTTGGCGCAGGTCGATCAGGTGATCGCCGATCCGCCATTCCTGCGGCCGAAGCAGGAGCCAGTGGCGGAGAAGCCGGCCCAGCCGCTCAGCGATGCCGAACGCGCCAGCGTCAAGCTGGGCATCCGGCGCGATTTCCTCACCGCCGTCAGCAGCGCTTGCGGCCGTCTGTTCCCGGCGCACAAGGCCAGCTACGATGGCGCCGTGCAAAGCTGGGGCGCCGCCAACGAGGCCGGGCTGAAGCAGGCTGATATGTTGATGCTGACCCGCAGCAGCCGCGCCGACGCGCTGGCCATGCGTCCGCTGGCCGAGGAAGAGAAGCGCACTTTACAGGCATGGCAGACCGGCAAGCTCGGCATTTCGCAGCAGGGCGCGCCGACGATGGCCGACTGCGACAAGTTCTACAACAACCTGGCCGGCTTGCCGTGATTTGTATCTATTTGTAATCCCGTAACCCCGTTTGGGCCGCCGTCACGATACACCCTGCAATGCCGGCATCAGCTGGCGCAAAGGGGATCGTTATGTGGAACAGAATAATCGTGGCCGGCTGGCTGGTGGTGGCGGGACTGGCGCAGGCGCAGATACAGGAGCAGCGGGCGCCGAAGCCTTTGCTGCCGAGCCCGCCGGTGGCGCCGCCGCTGATGGTGGTGACGGGCGCCGAGCAGCCGGTGCGGCTGCAAAGCCTGAAGGTGGACGCCGCACTCCGCGGCAGCATGGCGCAGACCACGCTGCGCATGGTGTTCTTCAATCCGAACCGGCGTCCACTGGAAGGCAAGTTGCAGTTCCCACTGCTGCCGGGACAGCAGATCAGCGCCTTCGCGCTGGACCTGGAAGGCAAGATGCGGGCGGCGGTGCCGGTCGAGAAGGCGCGTGGCCGGCAAATACTGGAGGCGGTCGAGCGTACTCGCATCGATCCGGCCTTGCTGGAGCAAACCCAGGGCAATAATTTCCAGCTGCGGGTGTTTCCGATTCCGGCGCAGGGCACGCGCACGGTGGAACTCACATACACCGAGACGCTGGACCGTGAAGGCCCGAACTTGGCCTATCGATTGCCGCTGGCGTACGGCGAACTGGAGCAGGGGGTGGCCTTGCACGTGTCGGTGGCCGGCGAGGCGCCGCCGCAAGCCAGCGGCAACATCGGCGGCATCGTCTTCGAGCGCAGTGGCGATGGTTACCAGGCCCAGTTGACGCGCGCGACGTATTCGGCCAGCGGCGTGCTTAAGTTGCTGGTGCCGTCGGTGGTGGCGCCGCAAACCTATGTGCAGCAGTTTGGCGGTGAAACGTATTTCCTGGCCGAGATGCCGGCCAGCACGCAGCGCACACCGCGTCCGCTGCCCAGGGTGGTGGGCTTGCTGTGGGACAGTTCCGGCTCCGGCGCGCAGCGACAGCACGATGCCGAACTGGTCGAGCTGGATCGTTACTTCAAGGCGCTGGGCAATGCCGAGGTGCGGCTGACCCGGCTGCGTGACCGGGCAGATGCGGTGCAGCGTTTCCGCATCGTCAATGGTGATTGGCAGGCCTTGCGCAAGTCGTTGCAGGACACGGTGTACGACGGTGCCAGCGCACTGGCCGATTGGCAGCCGCAGGCGGAGGTCAACGAGTACCTGCTGGTCAGCGACGGCTTGATGAACT
Organism: Duganella margarita; assembly: GCF_009857535.1. Taxonomy (GTDB): domain Bacteria; phylum Pseudomonadota; class Gammaproteobacteria; order Burkholderiales; family Burkholderiaceae_D; genus Rugamonas; species Rugamonas margarita. The sequence goes on along the minus strand of NZ_WWCS01000009.1, from coordinate 188,706 downwards.
ATGGCGCCAAACAATTCCCGCAGTTGTCGTCGCGTCAGCGGCTGTATGTGTTGAACTCGGCGGTGTCGGCTGATACTGCGCGCTTGTCGGCGCTGGCCGAACGCAACGGCGGCCAGCTGGTGACGGTGCAGGCCGATCGTCCGGGCGCGGCCGCCGGGATGTTGCTGACCGACGGCCTGCAAGTGCGGCTGGTGAGCGCGCGCGGCGCGACCGATGTCTTGATTCACGACGACGATGCGCCGCTGGGCATGCTGCGCGTGTCCGGCAAGCTGATTGCGCCGGCGGCGGAACTGAAGCTGGAGTTGCTAAAGCAGGACAGGGCAACGCCGCTGCTGATCGAGGTGGCAGCCAACGCGCCGTCGCATCCGCTCGCCGCGCGCACCTGGGCCGGCTACAAGCTGAATCAGCTGGAAGCGGATTACGAATTGCATCGGGCCGCGATTCGCCGGCTGGGCACGCAGTTCAGCATGCCGACCCGCGAGACCTCGTTGCTGGTGCTGGACCGGCTGGAGGATTATGTGCGTTACGACGTGCAGCCGCCGGCCGAGTTGCAGGCGGCCTTCGATGCGCTGAAGCGGATGCGCGGCGGCGAGCTGACGCTACGGCGCACGAATCAGCTGGAACGGGTGGTGCAGCAGTTCCAGCGCAAGCTGGCGTGGTGGGAAGGCAATCATCCGACGCCGACGCCTTACCCGGTGTACCGCGAAAGCAAGTTGACGCGGGTTGAGGTAACGGGACGGTCGAATGGCGCGGACAAGGCAGTCAATGAGCTGGCGATGCGCTCGGCGCCGCCGGCACCGTCTGCATTATCCGCGCCACTTGCGCCGCCATCAGCGCCGCCAGCACCGCCTGCGCCGGCACCGCAGCCGCTGTCGTATGCATCCGGCGTTGTCCAGCGTGCGCCGGGCCCGGTGGTGATTGCCAGTGCGGCGGACCGGCACATGCGGCCGGCTGCGGAACCAGTACAGCCACCCGGCGAGATCACGGTCAGCCTCAAGCGCTGGGATGCGAACGCCAGTTACCTCGCCCGGATGAAAGCGGCGCGGCCGGACCAGTTGTATGCAATTTATCTGGACGAGCGCCCTTCGTACCTGAATAGCAGCGCGTTTTATATCGATGTGGCGGACCAGCTGCTTGCGCGCGGCCAGCGCGATCTGGCCTTGCGCGTGCTGTCCAACCTGGCGGAGATGGATCTGGAAAACCGCCAGGTGCTGCGCATCCTTGGCTATCGCTTGTTGCAGGCTGGGCAGCCTGAGCTGGCGATTCCGGTGTTCGAGAAAGTGCGCGAGCTGGCGGAGGAAGAGCCGCAATCGTTCCGTGATCTGGGCCTGGCCTACGCTGCCGCCGGCCGCGCGCAACAGGCGATTGACCAGTTGTACGAGGTGGCGATACGGCCATGGGATGGCCGCTTTGCCGAAATTGAGCTGATTGCGCTGGCGGACATGAACGCGATTATTGCGGCGCCAGGCAAGGTAAGGCTGGATACCAGTCGCATCGATCCACGTCTGCTGAAAAACATGCCGCTGGATATGCGCGTGGTGCTGAGCTGGGATGCCGACAATGCCGATATGGATTTGTGGGTGACCGATCCAACTGGCGAACGGTGCTACTACGGCCATCGCTTTACGGAGCAGGGCGGGCGCTTGTCGGTGGACTTCACAGGCGGTTATGGACCGGAGGAGTTTTCGCTGCGGCATGCAATGCCGGGCAAGTACAAGGTTGAGGCCAACTTCTTCGGCAGCCAGCAGCAGGTGGTGGCCGGGGCCACGACCTTGCAGTTAAAGCTGACCAGCGGCTTTGGCCGCGCCGGCGCGCGCGATCAGATGGTGGCGTTGCGGTTGAGCGGACGCGGGGAGACGGTGCTGGTGGGCGAGTTTGAGGTGAAGTGATCAGTTGATGGCGTCCATGCGCCTGGCCAGTTGTTCCGGCACTGGATAGTCGGGATAGGCCAGGTTAAATTTGCGCCATTCTTCGCGCGCGTCCTGGCGCAGGTCGGCTTTCAGCATTTCGTCGATGACGTGCAGCCACTCGGCGGCGCGGGCGGTATCGGCCGGCGACATGGCCTTGCGCGCGGAGCCGGTGACGCTGACTATGGTCGGCGCCGTCGCAGCCGCAACGACGGGCGCAGGCGCAGGTGTTGGCGGTGGCGCAGGCGGCGCAGGTGGTGCCGCATATGACAGCGGCGCGACGAGCGGCGCCGAAATCGGTGCGCTTGCCACCGGCGGTGGAACGGCGGCTGCCAGCTTGGCGATTGGGGATGAGCGGGCGCGCAGGAATTGTTCCGCAGGTGGCGTGATGGCAATCGGCTCTGGTGCTTTGTCGGCATCGGCCAGCAATGATGGCGCCGACCTGTCAACCGACTCAGCGCGCGATGCGGACGGCGCTGGCGCCGGTCGCGCAGCGCCCGGTGACGACGCGATGTGGCCGCTCGCCGACGCGGCAGCCATGGTGACACGTTCTGGCGCTGCGGGCGGCCGGGCGGGCGGCTCTGCCGCTTGCGGCGTGCTGGCGACGGGTTTCTGCTCTGGCGCCGCCGTTGTCATTTGCGCCTGCTCGGCGTAGTCGCCGCGCTGCCATTCCAGCGCCAACAGCAGGGCGCCGACCAGGCTGGCGGCCAGTGCTGCCGGCGCACGCCAGCGCGCCTTATTGGCCGCCGGCTGCCGGGGCGCGACCTGCGTAACCCGGACTGCCTCAGCCGCCGCCGGGTTTTGCGCGGCCGGTGCGTCCTCCCCGGCTAGCGCCTGCTGCACCGTCTGCGCCGCGCGTTCCTGCGCCAGCTGCGCTTCAATCGATGCCATGATCGCGTCATTCACCTGCCTGGAGGCTTCCGGCTGCGCCAATGCGGCCAACTGGCGCGACAGGTCGTCGCGGCCGGCGAGGAGCTCGTCCAGCGCAGCATCGTCCTGCAGATTGTAGTCGCCGTTGCTCATGCCTGTTCCTCCTGCGCGGCCACGCCGGCCGACAGCTGTTCGCGTAATTTTCGCATGGCGTAGCGCAGCCTGCTCTTGACGGTTTCAATCGGCGCATCGGTCAGCGTCGCAATCTCGTCCAGTGACAAACCGCTAAACTGCTGCAACACCAGCGCCTCCTTCTGCTCGCCGGGCAGCGCGCGAATCGCCTGGTGCAGCGCCGAATTCATCTGCTGCGATTCCAGCTCCACATCAACCGCCGGGCTTTGCGGCTCCGGCGCAGCATCGGCCGACAGCAGCGGCGACTGGCGCTGCAAATCCACCAGCCGGTTACGCGCGATCTGATACAGGAAAGTGCGAAAACTGGCGCTTGGCACATATCGCCCGCGCGCCTGATGCAAGCCGATCCACGCCTCCTGCGCCACCTCGTCCACCCAATCCCGGCGCGGCGAACGCCACGCGACAAAGCGGTACAGCCCACGCTGATGGCGCTGGTACAACTCGCGGAAAGCGGCCAGGTCGCCATCGGCGTAGCGCAGCATCAGGGATTCATCGGAAGGCTCGGTTGACATACATGCAAGTGTAACTGCGTCACCCCACTGCTGCAATGTCTGACAGTTGGATCGACCGGCAGGCGTGGTGTCCTGGCGGCCTGTATAAAAAACGCCCTGTCGAGCAGGGCGTTCTGGTGCGATCGAAGCAGACAGGCTTACTGGTAGTCTTCTGCGTTCAGGCCCATGACGTGCGAGAAGCCGCCGTCGACGTAGGTGATTTCACCGGTGATGCCGGACGCCAGGTCCGACAGCAGGAAGGCGGCGGTGTTGCCGACTTCTTCGATGGTGACGTTGCGGCGCAGCGGCGCGTGCGACGAGGCAAAGCCCAGCAGCTTGCCGAAGTCCTTGATGCCGGACGCAGCCAGGGTCTTGATCGGACCGGCTGAGATGCCGTTCGAGCGGATGCCCAGCTTGCCCAGGTTTTCCGCCAGGTAGCGTACCGACGCTTCCAGCGAGGCTTTGGCCAGGCCCATGGTGTTGTAGTAAGGAATCGCGCGCACCGCACCCAGGTACGACAGCGTCAGCACCGACGAACCGCTTTTCAGCAGCGGCAGCGCGGCCTTGGCCATGGCCGGGAAGCTGTAGGCCGAGATGTCGTGGGCGATGCGGAAGTTCTCGCGGCTCAGGCCGTCGAGGAAGTCGCCGGCGATGGCTTCGCGCGGCGCAAAGCCGATCGCGTGCACCAGGCCGTCCAGCTGCGACCAGCTCTTGCCCAGGTCGGCGAACAGCGCGTCGATTTGTTCGTCGCTGCCGACGTCGCAGTCGAATACCAGCTTGCTGTCGAATTCGGCGGCGAATTCGGTGATGCGGTCTTTAAAACGTTCGCCGACGTAGGTGAACGCCAGTTCGGCGCCTTCGCGATGGCAAGCCTTGGCGATACCGTAAGCGATGGAACGGTTCGACAGCAAACCAGTGATGAGGATTTTTTTGCCTTGCAAGAACGCCATAGGGACTCCGATTGCAACTGCGTGCCGGGCGCGCTCTCGGAGCTGGCTGGCGACGTCAGTGGGGTTGTGTTTTTTTAGTGTGCGAGGTGTGCAAGTATTGCCCGACACGCAAGAGCAAGATTGTAGGACGTGTCAGCCTTGACTGCAACCTCTGAATCGCGGCCGCCGGCCCCGGCTATGCGGGGTCCGGCGGCGGCCATCAGTTGGCTTTGCGGTGTTTTTTGCTGTTGCTGTCGCGCGCGACGCGGGCTTTCACCAGCGAAACCGGGCTCGACTTGTCGGACTTGCTGGCCTTCGGCAGTTTGTAGCCCTTGGCCGTCTTGCCGCTGGCGCGTTCCGCTTCATACGACACGGTGGCGCTTTCGGCCACGTCCGGGGCGATGTCGCCCACCGATGCCGAGATCTTCGGCACCAGAATGGTGGAGCCGGCTTTCAGCACCGAGTTCTGCGGGATATTGTTGGCCTGGCGGATGACTTCCGGCGAGGTGTGGAAGCGCGACGCCAGGGTGCGGATCGATTCGCGCGCGCTGGTGATCTTGTGGGTCGACCAGGTCGACAGTTCCTTGGTCCATTGGGCCAGGTTAAGGTGGAACTTCTCGGCGTTTTCCTTCGGCAGCAGAATCTTGGTCTGGTCGTCGCCGGTGATGACCGGACGCTTGAACTGCGGATTGAGCGCCTTGAACTCGTCCACCGACAGTTCGGCCAGGTGGGCCGCCACGGTCAAATCGATATCGCTGGTCTTGTCGACTGCCGTAAAGTACGGCGAATTGTCGATCACCGGCAGGTTCAGGCCGTATTGCTGCGGATTGGCGACGATATTCTTGACCGCCTGCAGCTTCGGCACATAGTTGCGGGTCTCGGCCGGCATCAGGTCGGCCAGGCTTTCAAAGTCGGTCGGCTTGCCGGCGGCCTGGTTGCGCTTGATGGCTTTCTGCACCGAGCCTTCGCCCCAGTTGTAGGCGGCCAGTGCCAGTTGCCAGTCGCCAAACATATCGTACAGGCGCTGCAAATAGGTCAGGGCGGCGTCGGTCGAGGCCAGGATGCCGCGGCGTTCGTCCTTGAAGGCGTCCTGCTTCAGATTGAAGTCGCGGCCGGTGCCCGGCACAAACTGCCACATGCCGGCCGCGTTGGCGGAGGACAGGGCGTTCGGGTTGAAGGCGGACTCAATGAAGGGCAGCAGCGCCAGTTCGGTCGGCATGCCGCGCTTTTCCAGCTCGGAGACGACGTGGAACAGGTACAGCGACGCGCGCGCAGTGGTGCGGGCGATGTAGTCGGGACGGGTGGCATACCAGTTAACATGCTTGGCCACCAGGTCGTTGCTGACGTCGGGAATGGCGTAACCGCTGCGAATGCGGCCCCAGACGTCTTTTTCGCGGAAAGCATCCTCATCCACCAGTTTGGCGGATTTGGTTTTCAGGGAAGCGACATCGGGAACGGGGAATTTCGGCAGGGGCGACAGCGCGGTGGTGACCGTCGGCAGATCGGTTGCGTGCTCGTAGGCCTGGGAGAGTGCCGGCGCAAGTAGCGCCACCAGCGTGGCCAGGACTGCGGTTTTGGGAATGCGTGCTTGCATAGTTTTCCGTGAGTTAGCGAGAAGAAACTTCGCGTGGACTATGAATTAAACGTGGAGTGTACGAAGGTCCCTCCCATCAGTCAAGGAATATGTCACCCTTATGACAAATTCTTATATGCAACAATTCCCGTTAAATAAGCGTCAGATGCCGGCAAATTGACGGAAGTAAATGAGGAACATAGGCGCGGCGGGGAAGAGTGCGTACAATCCTGCTTTTGCGTAGTGATTGAGGAATAGCAATATGAGCAGCCCCGCCATCGACCGCGATGTGGTCATCGCCGATACCGTCCATTGGCTGGAAAAGGCCGTCATCGGCCTGAACCTGTGCCCGTTCGCCAAGAGCGTGCACGTCAAAAAACAAGTGCGTTACGTGGTCAGCGAGGCGGAAACGCCGGAAGAGCTGCTGGAAAAGTTGATGGAGGAGCTACAGCATCTGGCCGATACCGATGCGGAAAAGATCGACACCACGCTGCTGATCCACCCGAACGTGCTGACCGATTTCTTCGACTACAACGAATTCCTGGACGTCGCCGACGCCGCGCTGGAAGACCTGGGGCTGGACGGTTTCCTGCAAGTGGCCAGTTTCCACCCGCAGTATCAGTTCGACGGCACCGACCTCAGCGACATCAGCAACTATACCAACCGCTCGCCGTATCCGACCCTGCACCTGCTGCGCGAAGACAGCATCGACCGCGCAGTCGAGGCCTTCCCGGAAGCATCGGATATTTTCGACAAGAATATCGAGACGCTGGAAAAACTCGGTCACGACGGCTGGGACAAACTCATGGAAAAGCCATGAGCGACCTGCCGGTCCGCCCGGACACGCCGTGCGTGGCAGTCTGCTCGACCACCTTTGACGAAATCTGCCGCGGCTGCGGCCGTTCGGTGGTCGAGGTGGCGCACTGGGTGTCGATGACACCCGAGGCCAAGGAAATCGTCTGGCAGCGCATCCTGGCGCAGGGCTACCCGCGCCGGAATACCTAGCCGGCGTCATTCCCGCGAAGGCGGGAATCCATGGAACGCACGCTCAGCACAGACTCCCGCCTGCGCGGGAGTGACGATTAATACGAACCGATAAAGTCTTTCTTGCCGATTTCCAGGCCGTTATGACGCAGGATGTCATACGCGGTGGTGGCGTGGAAGTAGAAGTGCGGCAGCGCGTAGTGGAACAGATAGGTCTGGCCGACGAAGTGCTTGGTCTTCTCGCCGCTGCCGGTGGTGATGGCGCGCGCTTCGCTGCCTTCGATCTGCGCCTGCGGCACGCTGTCGATATACGCCAGCGTCTTGGCGATGCGCGCTTTCAGGTCGGCAAACGTTACTTCCTTGTCTTCATACGACGGCACTTCCTGGCCACCCAGGCGGGCCGCTGCACCCTTGGCGAAATCGCAGGCGATCTGGATCTGGCGGGTGAATGGCAGCATGTCCGGGAACAGGCGGTATTGCAGCAGCGCGTTCGGGTCGATTTTCTTGTCGGCGGCGTGCGCCTCGGCCTTGTCGAGGATGGCGCTCAGGCTGTTCAGAATCTGCTTAAACACAGGAATGGAAGCGGTGTACATCGAGAACGTGGTCATGGGGAATTCCTATGTGTGGGAAAAGAGCCGCGATCATAGCGCGCCTGTGGGATTTTTGCCGGTTCTGGCACTTTTTTTGCATATTTGCGTAGATATTCCGTGCATAATTCCTACTAAGTAACAACCTCAGACTGACGATGCAAATTAACCAATACGCTGTGCCGGTGCATGACTAGCCCGCTTTACCAGAAACTCCACGCCCGCCTCAGTGCGCTGTACGGCCTGTCCATCTATGGCGCCCTGCTACTGGTGGTATTTGGCGGTCTGGTCATCCCGGCGATTATCGGCAGCTATCTGCTGATCGGCGTGCATGAGCAGCAATCGGCGCGCGTGGCGCTGAACGAGTCGTTGCAGCGCAACGCCGACATCCTGGCGCTGGGCATGCAGGAATCCCTGTGGAATATGAATGCCGAATCGGCTCACTCGCTGGTCGAGTCGGTGATGCGCGACCGCTCGGTGCTGCAGGTGCAGGTGGTCGGCCAGGCCGACACCCAGTTCATGCACGTGCGCTCGCCGCGCGTGGCCAGCGGTAACGTTTATCGTGCCGACCGCGAAATCCTGGTGCGCGGTGAACGCATCGGCCGCATCATGGTGGAAATGGATGATGCCCGCAGCCAGCAGGAGCTACGCGAGAAGCAGCTGTCCTACGTGTTCGTGCTGGCGGCGCAGCTGACCGTGTCGTTGCTGCTGATCGTGCTGTTCCTGAATGCCCGCCTGATCAAACCGCTGCGCAAGCTGATGCGTTTCTCCGACCGCCTGTCTCACGGCGACTTTGAAACCCGCCTGGACGTCACCGGCAGCGATGAACTGGGCCGCCTGGCGCAGCAGCTGGAGCAGATGCGGGTGGCGATCAAGCGCCTGTTCGAGGACATCGGCCAGCGCGAGGAACGCTTCCGCACCATCGTCACGCAGGTGCCGGGCGCGGTGTTCCGCTTCCGTCCGGACGGTCCGATTGATTTCGTCTCCGACGCCATCGCCGACATTTCCGGCTACACGGCGGCGCAATTCATGCGCAGCACCACCCATTCCTGGACCAATCTGATTGCGCCGGAAGACCGCAAGAAGCAGCGCCGTGTCATCGCTCAGGCGATCAGCGACGGGCAGCCGTACGAAATCGAATACCGCATCCAGGACGCCGCCGGCGCGGTGCGCTGGGTGCAGGAAAACGGCCAGCCGCAGCCCTCCGAGGCCGACCGCGATGCGCCATGGGTGGACGGCATCATCTCCGACATCAGCCAGCGCAAGCACAACGAGATGCGCATCGAGGCGCTGCTGGCCGAGCAGAGCGCGATTCTGGACAACGTGATGTTCGGCGTGATGTTCGTGCGCCATCGGACCATCGTCTCGGTCAATCGCCGCTGCGAAGAACTGTTCGGCTACGAGCCGGGCGCGATGACCGGCGCCTCGACCTCGATCGTCTTCATGACCGCGTTCGACTACGAATCGGCCGGCGCGCGCCAGTATCCATCGCTGGCGCAGGGCGACTACTTCAGCGAAGAGCGCCAATACCGCCGCAAGGACGGCAGCACCTTCTGGTGCATGGTCAGCGGCTGTGCGCTGGACCAGAGCCGCGCCAATGAAGGCAGTATCTGGGTGTATGCCGACATCACCGCGCGCAAGGAAGCGGAAGAAAAACTGCGCCTGTCCGCCACCGTCATCGAGCACATCGCCGACGGCGTGGTGGTGCTGGATGCGGAAGGCACCATCGTCGCCGTCAATCCGGCCTTCACCCAGATCACCGGCTACACCGAGGCCGAGGCGATGGGCCGCGACCGCACGCTGACGCGCTCCGGCCGCCACGAACAATCGTTCTACGAAGAGATGTGGCAGGAGCAGCTGGACAAGGGCTTCTGGCGCGGCGAGCTTTGGAGCGTACGCAAGAACGGCGAGCTGTATCTGGAATTTCTGACCGTGAGCGCGGTGCGCGACACGCGCGGCCGCGCCACCCATTACGTCGGCGTGTTCAGCGACATCACCAAGGCCAAGGAGTCGCAGGAAAAGCTGGACCACCTGGCGCATCACGATCCGCTGACGGCGCTGCCGAACCGCCTGCTGTTCCACGACCGCTTGCAGCACGCCTTGCTGCGCGCCGCGCGCGATGGCGAACAACTGGCGCTGCTGTTCATCGATCTGGATCGCTTCAAGAACGTCAATGACACGCTGGGTCACCATATCGGCGACGAGCTGCTGAAGCAAGTGGCCAAGGCGCTGCAAGACCGCCTGCGCGAAGGCGACACGCTGGCGCGCCTGGGCGGCGACGAATTCATTGTGCTGCTGGAGAATATCGAGAACCAGTACGGCGCCAGCCAGGTTGCCGAGAAACTGGTGCAGATGTTTGAAGAGCCATTCATGGTGGCCGGCCACGAATTGTTTGTCACCTGTAGCGTGGGCATCTCGCTGTTCCCGGACGATGCGGCCGACCTGAATATGTTGATCCGTAACGCCGACGTGGCCATGTACCAGGCCAAGGCGCGCGGCCGCAATGGCTTCAGCTTCTACGCGCCGTCGATGACCGGTGAGGGCGTCGAGCGCCTGCGCCTGGAGACCTTCCTGCGCCGCTCGATAGAGAAGGACGAAATCTTCCTTAACTATCAGCCGCAAGTGGAAATCGACACCGGCCGCCTGGTGGGCGTGGAAGCGCTGGTGCGCTGGAACCATCCGGAGCTGGGCCTGATCCCGCCGATCCGCTTCATTCCGCTGGCCGAGGACACGGGCTTCATCAACCAGCTGGGCAAGTGGGTGCTGCACGAAGCCTGCCGCCAGATGGTGCGCTGGCAGGAGGCCGGCCTGCATGTGCCGAAGATCGCGGTCAATCTGTCGGCCAAGCAGTTCGAGCGCGGCTCCATCGTCAACATGGTGGCCGACATCCTGCGCGACACCGGCCTTGAGCCGCAGCGCCTGCAGCTGGAAGTGACCGAGTCGGTGATCATGAACACCGGCGACGCGATGGTCTTCATCAACGACCTGCACTCGATCGGCGTGGCGCTGGCGATTGACGATTTCGGCACCGGCTACTCGTCGCTGGCCTACCTGAAGCAGCTGCCGGTGCAGACGCTGAAGATCGACCGCTCCTTCATCAAGGACATCTCGACCGACGTCAATGACGAAGCGATTGCCATTGCGATTATCCAGCTGGGCAAGAGCATGAACCTGTCGGTGATCGCCGAAGGCGTGGAGACCGAAGAACAGGCGGCCTTCCTGCTGCGTCATGGCTGCAATCTGGCGCAGGGCTACTTCTACAGCCGCCCGGTGGCGGCGGATGATATGCTGGAACGCTGGCAAAAATAAACACCAAGCAGGAGACGTTTATGCAGGGAGCGAAAAAACCATCGCGCCGCCGCTTTATCTTGGGCGGCCTGGCGGTGGGTGGCGCATTGGTGGTCGGATGGGGCGTCATGCCGCCGCGCCAGCGCCTGAACGGCAGTCATGCACTGCCGCTGGATACCGACAGCGTGGCCTTGAACGGCTGGGTGGGCATCGGCAAGGATGGCAGCGTGACGGTCGCCATGCCGCGCAGCGAAATGGGGCAGGGCGTGTACACCGCCTTGCCGATGCTGGTGGCCGAGGAGCTGGATGTGCCGCTGTCCACAGTGCGCCTGGTGCAGGCTCCCATCGATAAAATCTTCGGCAATATCGCCATGCTCAAGGACGGGCTGCCGTTCCATCCGGATGATACGGGACGCCTGAAGTCCACCGTCAGCTGGGTGGTGGGCAAGGTCGCGCGCGAACTGGGATTGATCATTACCGGCGACTCGTCCAGCGTCAAGGACGCGTGGGAGCCGATGCGCGAAGCCGGCGCCACCGCGCGCGCCATGCTGGTCGCCGCTGCCGCCGCCGAGTGGTCGGTCAGCGCGGCGGACTGCCGCACCGAGGACGGCCACGTGCTGCATGCGGATGGCCGCAAGCTGGCCTATGGCGCGCTGGCCGTGAAAGCCGTCAACGCCCAGCCGGGCGAGGTGCGCCTCAAGACGCCGCAGGAATTCAAATTGATCGGCAAGCCGCAGCCTCGCCGCGACACGCCGTCCAAGGTAAATGGCACGGCCATCTTCGGCATCGATGCGCGACCGGCCGGCATGCTGTATGCGGCGGTGCGCATGTCGCCCGTGATCGGCGGCACGGTCGCCAGCGTGAACAGCGCGGCGGCGTTGAAGATGCCGGGCGTGATCAAGGTGGTCGACTACTCCGCCGCGCTGACGGAAAAGACCGGTGCCGGTGCGGGCGTCGCGGTCATCGCCAAAAGCTACTGGCAAGCCAGGCAGGCCGCGCTGGCATTGGAGATCCAATGGAACGACGGCCCGCTGGCCAGGCTATCCAGTGACGCCATCTACGCCGACTTTGCCGCCCGCCTCGATAAAGAAGACGGGCACGCCTACTACCAGGCCGGCGATATGGATGCGGTGGAGGGCAAGGCCGCCGGCGTCGCCAAAACGTTGAAGGCCGAATACCGCGCGCCGTACCTGGCGCATGCCGCCATGGAGCCGGTTAACTGCACCGCGCAGGTCAAGGACGGCAAGGTGCACGTCTGGGCGCCGACGCAGTCGCCGGGATTTGCGATGGAGGTGGCGGCCAAGGTGGGCGGTGTCTCGGCCGATAAGGTGGTGCTGGAAGTGACCATGCTGGGCGGCGGCTTTGGCCGGCGGCTGGATGTGGATATGGTGGCGCAGGCGGTCGCTATCGCCAAACAGGCGGACGGCTACCCGGTGCAGATGATCTGGTCGCGCGAGGACGACACCACGCACGACGTCTATCGCCCGGCGGCGCTGGCGCGCTTCAGCGCCACGCTGGATGCAGCGGGCAATGTGCTGGGCTACGACAATAAGTCGGCCAGCGGCTCGATCGGCCACCAGTTCTTCAAGCGTAATCTGGGCCTGCCGGCCGGTGGCCCGGACAAGACCACGGCCGAAGGCGAATTCGATATGCAGTACCACTTCGCCAACCAGCGCATCCGCCACGTGATCGTGGACAGCGCAGTGCCGCTGGGATATTGGCGTTCAGTGGGCCATTCGCATAACGCCTTCTTCAAAGAGAGCTTCATCGACGAACTGGCGCATGCGGCGGGCAAGGATGGCGTGACGTTTAGGCGCGACCTGCTGGCGCAGCACCCGCGCCATCTGGCGGTGCTGAACGCGGCGGTGGCCAGGGCCGGCGCCGCGCCGGAGGGCCGCGCGCATGGCGTGGCGCTGCACCAGTCGTTCGGCACCATCGTCGCGCAAGTGGCGGAAGTGTCGGTGGAGGGCACGGAGATCCGTGTGCACCGCGTGGTGTGTGCGATTGATTGCGGGCTGGCGGTCAATCCCAACATCATTGCGCAGCAGGCCGAATCGGGCGTGATCTTCGGCTTGTCGGCGGCGCTGTTTGGTGCGGCCACCATCAAGGATGGCAAGATCGAGCAGAGCAACTTCCACGACTACCCGGTGGTGCGTCTGAACCAGGCGCCGGAAGTGGAGACCATTATCCTGCCAAGCAGTGCGCATCCGGAAGGCATGGGCGAACCGGCCACGCCGCCGGTCGCGCCGGCCGTTGCCAACGCTGTCTTCAAGCTGACCGGCAAGCGCCTGCGCAGCCTGCCACTGACACTCTTATAAGGCGTTGCGCAGCAGGGAGCGGAGATTGCAGTTGCGCTGCCAGTCGGCGCGCTCGCTGTTGTTGATGATCAGTTCCTGCAGTTCTTCGTCGCTCTGCGCGGTGGTTGATTGCACCAGGCGGTGGGCGACGCCGACGTCCGGCAACATGGTGCCGAAGAAGGCTACCAGTTCGTGGTGCTGGATCAGCAGGGTGGGGAAGTTTTCCACGTCCAGATCGCCGACCACGTCCGCCTGGTCTTCGATGTCGATCCAGATCAACAGTTTGTCTGGATGGCGCGCCGCCAGTTCGTCGAAGGTGGCACGGTAGGATTCGCAGGTGCCGCACCAGGCGGCACACAGGCAGGCGACGATCCAGCGGTCGCCGGCCAGGGCGGCAGCCACTTCTTCGCGGTTTTCGGAATTCAGGGTCAGGCTAGGCATTGGTGTGGTCGGATCAGGGCGTGCTCGGCCCAAAAACGGTATTCTACATGCCCGCGCGGGGTCGCGCCTGCCAGCGCGGCGGGTTAAAATACGGCATGCCTATTATTCTTGCCATTGAAACCTCGTCCGAAACCGCTTCCGTCGCACTGCTGCGGGGCGAAGACGTCCTGAGCCGCGTCTCCAGCGGCGTGCGTACCCATTCCCAGGCCGTGTTGCCGATGATTCAGGAGTTGCTGGCCGAAGCCGGCATCAGCTTGCCGCAGTGCGATGCGATCGCCTTCGGTTCCGGCCCCGGCTCGTTTACCGGGGTGCGCACTGCGTGCGGCGTGGCGCAGGGGCTGGCTTTCGGCGGCAAGCTGCCGGCCGTACCGGTGATGACGCTGGATGCGATGGCATTGGCCTGTCATCAGCAGCATGGCGCCAACGAGGTGCTGGCGGTGCTGGATGCGCGCATGGGCGAAGTCTACTGGGCGCAGTATCGCTTTGACAATGGCGTGCCGGTGACGGTGCTGCCGCCGGTGTTGTCGGCGCCAGCCGATGTCCAGCCGCAAGGTACGCCGGTAATGTGCGGCAATGGCTTGTCGGCGTATGCGGAGGCGTTTCCGGCCGGCGGCTTTGCCGGGGTGATGCCGCATGCGGCGCAGATCGCGCGGCTGGCGGCGATTGCGTTTGCGGCCGGTCACACGGTGACGGCGGCCGAAGCGCAACCGCTGTATCTGCGTAACAAGGTCGCCTACACCCAGGCCGAGCGCCGCGATATGGCGGCCGCGAAGGAAAGCGGCGCATGACGGCGCCGGTCTGGGATCTGGCGCGGCTCAATTACGAGCCGATGCAGGCGTCCGACCTCGACGAGGTATTCGCGCTGGAGCAGAGCGTGTATCCGTATCCGTGGACCATGGCCAATTTTGTCGACTCGCTCAACAGCAATTACGAGGCGTGGGTGCTGCGCGAGCGCGATGGTCATCTGCTCGGTTATTTCCTGTTGATGGCGGTGGTGGACGAGTCGCATTTGCTGAATGTGGCCGTGTCGGCCGAGAAGCAGGGGCAGGGCCTGGGGCGGTTTTTGCTGAACCAGGCGGTGGCTTGTTCGCGCGGGCTGGGCATGGAGTCGGTGTTGCTGGAGGTGCGGCCATCGAATACGCGGGCGTTGCAGATTTATGAGCGCTATGGATTTAAACAGATCGGCCGCCGCAAGGGTTATTACCCGGCGGCCAACCAGCAACGCGAGGACGCGATTGTGATGCGGTTTCAGGTATGAGTCAGTCGTCGGCACGGAGCACGGCCTTCCTGCAGGAGATGGGAGTTGGCGTGCAATGGAAATTGCGCAATGGGGCGGTAGAAGCTGAGGGGGATGCGTTCGTCTCGGCGGTGCAGGCGTTGGCGGATGGCTGGCCAGAGGAAGATGCGCCATCGGCGGTCGCGCCGGCTGCCGTGGTGCCGGCGGTTACCGCGCCCGCGCCGCAGCTTGTCGCGCAGGCAGTCGCCGTGCCCGCGCCCGCACTGCGCGTCGCCGCACCGGCTGCGATGCCGCCTGAGCCGCCCGCAGTTCACCGCGCGACGCCACCCGAATCGCATGCCAGCGCTGCGGCAGGCGCTCCAGCCATCGCCCGTGCGGCCCCGCCGGTGCAGCCGCCCGCAGCGTCCGCCGCCAGGTCTGACGACGATTCGATGGCCTGGTTCGACGATGCGCCGGTACCGCCGGTCGCGCCGCGTCCAGCGCCCGCACCAGCAAAGCCTGCGGCCCGCGCTGCGGCGCCGGTGGAAGCCGAACCGGCGGGCGAGGACACCGCCTGGTTTGATGACGCGCCGATGCCGCCGCCGTCCGCCACGCCATCGCGCTCGGCCGCTAACGCAGCTGCGGATGCATCACTGTCGGAAGCCGCGCCATCGCGCTTCGGCAACGCAACCGACACCGCCGCCTCGCCGTCGGCCTCGGCGCCATCGGATCTGGCCGTCGCCTCACACGCGGCGTCCGAGCTGGCTTCCACGCCAGTCAGCGACGAAGCCATCGCCGGCATGGACTGGCCGGCGCTGCAAGCCGCTGTGTCCACATGCACCCGCTGCCCGCTGTGCGAGACGCGCATTGCCGCCGTCAACGGCCGTGGCGCCGAACGCGCGACCTGGATCGCCATCGCCGCCGCGCCGTCGGCAGCCGACGAGCAGGACGTGCAAGCCATCACCGGCGAGGCCGGCCAGCTGCTGCACAACATGCTCAAAGCCATCGAGCTGAAGCCGGACACCGACGTCTACATCACCAACGTGGTCAAATGCCGTCCGCCGGAGCGCAACCCGAGCGGCGACGAAGTTATTGCCTGTCGTCCGTATCTGGAGCGCGAACTGGCGCTGACCGGCGCCACCATGGCCATGACCTTCGGCCAGTTCGCCGCCAAGGGCCTGATGATGGGGCCAGCCGCGCGCGGTAAGGTGATGCACTATGGCGCCAACCAGCTGCCAGTAGTTGCTACCTATCATCCTGACGATTTGCTGCGCAAACCGGAAGACAAAGCCAAAGCCTGGGCCGACCTGTGCCTGGCGAAAGCCAGTCATGGCTGACCAGCCGCCCGGCGCGCCAGCCTCGCTGCCGCCGGGCGATGTCGCCGCCGGGTCCGGAGTGCCGGCCGTGAGCTACCAATCGCTGTTCGAGGGCCGTTGGCCCCAGCTGACCAATCCGCACGTGCGCGCACTGGCGTGGCTGCTGGGGGCGCCTGATTTGCTCGATCCCGCATCGCCGTACTGGCAAGGCCGCATCGCCACGCTAGGCGCGATCTCTCCGGGTACGCAGGAATGGCTGAACGCGCTGGAGCACGATCCGTCGCCGCTGGAGGCCGCCCTGGGCAGCAAGCACTACTCCCGCCTCGGCCTGTACGCTGAAAAGCTGATGGCCTTCTACTTCGCCGAGCAAGGCCAACTATACGCCCACGGCCTGCAAGTCCGCGCCGACCGCACCGACACCATCGGCGAATTCGACTTCCTGCTGCACGAGGGCGATCAATTGGTCCACATCGAATTCGCCACCAAGTTCTACCTGTTGGACGGCGCGGACAACCTCAACGGCCTGATCGGCCCCAACCTGGCCGATACGCTGGGTCTGAAAATGCGCAAGATCTTCGACAAGCAACTGTCGCTGTCGCAGCATCCGGTGGCGCAAGCCTTGCTGCCGCAGCCGGTCGCCCGCGCGCAGGCGCTGGTCAAAGGCTGGCTGTTCTATCCGGACGGCGTCCAGCCGATGCCCGGCATCTCGCCACAGCACTGCCATGGCTTCTGGATGACGCAAACGCAGGCAGCGCAAACCCTGCCGCCGCAACGCTACGCCATCCTGCCGCGCCTGCAATGGCTGGCGCCGTTGAAGACGTCCGCCGCACAAAGCGTGGACCGCGCAGGGATGCTGGCCGCCATCGCCGGACAGGAGGTGCCGGTGATGATCGTCGCCTTGCGGGAAAAAGGGGAGTGGCTGATCGAGGAGCGCCGGGGCTTTATCGTCCCCGACGGCTGGCGCGCACAGGCCGCGCAGCGCCGCCATGACGGCGTGCTGCCTGCCTAAGGCTTAGTGCTTGGCTTCACCGATCAGCGCGACCGAATCGAACTCGCGCTGATTGCGCTGGTGCTTGCGCAGGATGTACAGCATGGTGCCAGCCAGGAACAGGCCGAACAGCAGGATGATGATGTCGAGGTTCAAATGCGCGCGCAGCATCAGTGAGTACACCGCCAGCATCGTCAGGATCGACAGATTTTCGTTAAAGTTCTGCACCGCGATCGAATGGCCGGCGCTCATCAGCACGTGGCCGCGATGCTGCAACAGCGCATTCATCGGCACCAGGAAGAAGCCGCCCAGCAGCCCCACCAGCACCAGCAGCGGATAGGCGAGCTTGACCGAGTGCACCATGGTCATGCTCATCACGATCACACCCATGGCGATGCCGACCGGAATCACCGTCAGCGACTTGCGCAGCGACACAAAGCGCGCCGAAATCACCGCACCCAGCGCCACGCCGATCGCCACCACGCCCACCAGACTGGTCGACTGCTCATAGCTCAGGTGCAGCGTGCGGCTGGCCCATTCCAGCACGATGAATTGCAGCGTCTGCGCAGCGCCCCAGAACAGCGTGGTCACGCCCAGCGAAATCTGGCCGAGCTTGTCTTTCCACAGCATGCTGAAGCAGTTGGCGAAATCGGTGATCAGCTTGATGGGGTTGCGCTCCTGGTGGCCGTACTTGCAGCCGGTGTCCGGAATCCGCGTATTGAACAGGGCCGCCAGCATATAAATGCCGACCACCACGCACAGCGCGGCCTGGGTCGGCGTCTCGATGCCGGTGTCGATCAGCGGCATGTCGAAGCCCAGCAGCATCGATGACACGCGGTCGCCGACCAGCGCGCCGCCCATGACGGTGCCGAAGATGATCGAAATCACGGTCAAGCCTTCCACCCAGCCATTGGCCGCCACCAGTTTTTCCGCCGGCAGCAGTTCGGTCAGGATGCCGTATTTGGCGGGCGAATAGACGGCCGCGCCGAAGCCGACGATGGCGTATGCCAGCAGCGGATGAACGTGGGCGAAAATGAGCAGGCAACCGCCAACCTTGATCAGGTTGGAGATGAACATAACCTTGCCTTTGGGCATCGAATCGGCAAAAGCGCCGACAAATGCAGCCAACAGCACATAAAAGAGGGTAAATGAGAGCTTCAGGAGCGGCGTAATCCACCCCGGAGATTTCATGTTTACCAGCAGGTCGATCGCAACAAAGAGCAGCGCATTATCCGCCAAGGACGAAAAGAACTGCGCTGCCATGATGGTATAGAAACCACGATTCATTCTGGGATAGCCTGGAAAACTTATCTGGCTTGCTTTATACCATGCTTTGATCGTAACCCCCAAGAATTGAGCGGTGCACACTGGGCCGCAGGCGGTAAAATAGCGCCTTCGTTTACTCTGTAGAAATGCGTCGTATGCCGAGGCCGATCTTAGCAACTATTCACGTGGATTCCATGAAGCAGAACCTGGCGCTGGCCAAGGCCAGAACGCCTGGCGCCAAGGCCTGGGGCGTGCTCAAGGCCAATGGCTATGGCCACGGCCTGGAGCGCGCGATGCGCGGCTTTGCCGCCGCCGATGGCCTGGCGCTGATCGAATTCGACAACGCCGTCAAGCTGCGCGAGCTGGGCTGGACCAAGCCGATCTTGTTATTGGAGGGTTTCTTCGGTCCGGAAGACTTGCTCACCATGGCCGACCACGATTTGCAGGCGGCCGTGCATTGCGACGCGCAACTGGCGTGGCTGGAAGCGGCGGCGCCGCAACTTGTCGCGCGCGGCGTCCGCTTCGACCTGCATCTCAAAATGAACACCGGCATGAACCGTCTCGGCTTTACGCCCGAGGCGTTCGCGGCCGCCCATGCGCGACTGAGCGCGATTGCCTGTGTCGGCAGCATCACGCTGATGACGCACTTCGCCAATGCCGACGAGATCGACCACCCGCTGCTGCCGATCGGCGAGCAGCTGCGCCGCTTCGAGCGCGGCGCGGCCGGCTTGCCGGGTGCGCGCAGCCTGTCCAATTCGGCCGGCGTGCTGCTGCATGCGGATTTGAAAACCGACTGGGTACGTCCCGGCATCATGCTGTACGGCGGCACGCCGGGCGGCGGCACCGCCGATGAATTCGGCTTGCAGCCCACCATGACGCTCAGCAGCGAGATCATTGGCGTGCAGGACATCGCCGCCGGCGAGGTAGTGGGCTACGGCAGCCGCTTCAAGGCCGATGTGCCGATGCGCGTCGGCGTGGTGGCGTGCGGCTATGCCGACGGCTACCCGCGCGTGGCGCCGGCCGGCACGCCGGTGCTGGTCGATGGCGTGCGCACGCGCCTGGTTGGCAGGGTGTCGATGGACATGCTGACCGTCGACCTGACCGAGTTGCCACGGGCCCGTCTCGGCAGCAAGGTCACGCTGTGGGGCCGCGGCTTGCCGATCGACGAGGTGGCCAATGCCGCCGACACCATCGGCTACGAGTTGATGTGTGCACTGGCGCCGCGCGTGCCGGTGGTGGAAGGTTAAGCGGATGGCCAAGGCAAAAACCAATTTCACCTGCAACGAGTGCGGCGCGATCGCCAACAAGTGGACCGGCCAATGCACGTCCTGCCACCAGTGGAATACGATGGTGGAAACGCCGGTCGAGACCGGCGGCAATAACCGTTATTCGCAACCGGCCCATCTGGCGCTGGCGCAGACCGCGCCGGTGCTGTCGCTGGCCGACATCGACGCCATCGACGTGCCGCGCTTCGGCACCGGCATCGAGGAGTTCGACCGCGTGCTGGGCGGCGGCCTGGTGGCGGGCGGCGTGGTGCTGATCGGCGGCGATCCGGGCATCGGCAAGTCGACCCTGCTGTTGCAGGCGCTGGCCAATGTGTCGCACATGAAGAAGGTGCTGTACGTGTCGGGCGAGGAGTCCGGCGCGCAGATCGCCTTGCGCGCCAAGCGGCTGCAAGTCGATGCGCGCGACCTGAAGCTGCAAGCTGAAATCCAGTTGGAGAAAATCCTCGGCACGCTGGCGGACCTGAAGCCGGAAGTGGCGGTGATCGACTCGATCCAGACCGTGTATTCGGATGCGCTGACGTCCGCGCCCGGCTCGGTGGCGCAGGTGCGCGAATGCGCGGCGCAACTGACGCGCGTGGCCAAGCAGACCGGCGTGACCATCATCCTGGTCGGCCACGTCACCAAGGAAGGCGCGCTGGCGGGTCCGCGTGTGCTGGAGCACATTGTCGATACCGTGCTGTACTTCGAGGGCGACAGCCATTCGAGCTTCCGTCTGGTACGGGCGATCAAGAACCGTTTCGGCGCGGTCAACGAGCTGGGCGTGTTTGCCATGACCGAGAAGGGACTGAAGGGCGTGTCCAACCCATCGGCCTTGTTCTTGTCGCAACATGACAACCAGGTGCCCGGCTCGTGCGTGATGGTGACGCAGGAGGGCACGCGGCCGTTGCTGGTCGAGATTCAGGCGCTGGTGGACGCCAGCCATCTGCCGAATGCGCGCCGGCTGTCGGTCGGGCTGGAGCAGAACCGGCTGGCGATGCTGCTGGCGGTGCTGCACCGTCACGCCGGCATTGCGGCGTTTGACCAGGACGTGTTCATCAATGCGGTGGGCGGCGTCAAGATCAGTGAACCGGCGGTCGACCTGGCGGTGCTGCTGGCGATTAACTCGTCGATGCGCAACAAGGCGCTGCCGCGTGGTTTCGTGGTGTTTGGCGAGGTCGGCCTGGCGGGCGAGATCCGGCCGGCGCCGCGTGGCCAGGAGCGGCTGCGCGAGGCGGCCAAGCTGGGCTTTTCGATTGCGATGATCCCAAGCGCCAACGTGCCCAAGCAGCCAATTGACGGCCTGACAATTATTGCTGTTGACCGAATCGATGATGCCTTCAATAAGCTGCGCGAAATCCAATAACGTTGTATTGTTACGTGTTGTAATCGTTAATAGTGCAAATTACGTAACTAAAGGAACAAGAAAGTGGTAGTCGATCAAAGGACAGGCGCGCGCAAGATCGTGCGTTCGAAGGCAGTCGTGGTGATGGACGGCATGCCGCCGATGCAGGGGCGGACGCTGGACATCGCCAGCACCGGCTTGTCGCTCACGTTTGATCATAAGCTGGCGGCGGGCGATATCGGCATGGTGTCGTTTGAGCTGTTCGTCGAGGGCAAGGCGCAGGTGCTGTCTTGCCGCTCGCGGGTGAATTACTGCATTTTCAGTGGCGATCACTTCAAAATCGGGTTCCAGTTCATGAATCCGGACATGGCCACCATGGCCACCGTCAATAAATTCCTGCGGTAACAGGCGCGGGCCCGGTGTAGCGGGCCCGTGGCCTGATCAGGCGGTTGGCTTGCACCTGCTCCAGCGCGTGCGCCAGCCAGCCGACGCAGCGACCCACGGCAAACAAGATAAACGGGGCGTCTTTCGGCAGATCGCAGGCAGCGGTCAGCAGGGAGAGGGCATAGTCGATGTTCGGCAGCTCGCCGGCCTGTTGTTCTGCGGCCACCGCCAGTGCGGCATGGGGTTCCATCGTTGGCAGCAGTTTGATCAGGGCTTGGGCGCGCGGGTCGCCTTCGCGGTAGAGCGGGTGGCCGAAGGCGGGCAGGGCGCGCTTGCTGGTCAGCCAGTCGTGGACGGCCTGGGCCGGGCTGCCGGCGTTTGCCTGGGTGATCAGTTGGGCAAACTGCTGCGCGGCGCCGCCGTGCAAGGGACCGGTGAGCGTGGTGAAGCCGGCCAGCACGCCGGCCGCCAGCGAGGCGCCGGTGGAGATGGCGACGCGGGCGGCGAAGGTGGAGGCGTTCAGTTCGTTATCCGCCATCAGGACCAAGGCGCGGCGGATCAGGTCTTCATGCGCTTCGGCAAGCCAGGCGCGGGCGAGCCGCTGGCTGATGGGTATGCCGTCGGACGTGGGGCTGGTGCCGACCATGGCGCCGACCAGTGTGGCGAGAACGCCGGCGGCTTCGGCGCGCAGCTCGGCGACGGGACGGCCAAGCGAGGGCGCATCAACCGCGCTGCGGCGGGCGAGGATCAGCAGGCCGGCGGCCAGCGCGCTGTCGGTGACCGTCTGCCCGCTGGCGCTGTCTGCTGTGGCTTGGCTGGCGCTGGTGGCCCAGATCGTGGCCGCTTCATCGGCCGGGCATTCCCACAGCAGTGCGGCAATGTCTTCCAGGCTGGCAGTCTCGGCCAGCCTGGCGGCGTCGTGGCCGCGGTAGAGCAGGCGGCCGTCCAGCGCGGTGGAGATGGCGGAGGGTAGCACCGGGTCGCCATACTGCATCGCCTCGCTGGAGACGATTTCTACTTTGCGCCGTCCGTTGGCGCGGCGCGCCATGCGCAACACATCGTCGCGGTGATACAGGCTGCGGCGCGGATCATCTCCATCCGCCTTGGCGCGAATCTTCCCCCGGCTGACATTGGCATACAGCGTTTGCGGACGAACGTGGAGCACATCCAAAGCCTCGGCGGCGGTCATCCAGACCATCATCACTTCCTATGTTGACACTTCAAGTCAAGATTGACGCTTGGGGACCAGCAGTCCTAAGCTGCGGGCAAGCATAACTTACCTGGAGCCGTCATGCCTGAATCCCTGCTGAACGCCATCTGGACGGCGCTGGACTTGCCTGCTGCGGCGCTGGACGCCGTGCAACTAGTGGGCGAGGGCGCCTTGCCGTCGTACTTTGACGTGACCGGTCTGGCGGCGGCCTCGGTCGGCACGGCGACGCTGGCGGTGCGCGAACTGATGCTGGCGCAGGGTGCTGCGCCAGGCCGCGTGGTGGTGGACCG
The DNA here is from genome assembly GCF_009857535.1 of Duganella margarita. Taxonomy (GTDB): domain Bacteria; phylum Pseudomonadota; class Gammaproteobacteria; order Burkholderiales; family Burkholderiaceae_D; genus Rugamonas; species Rugamonas margarita. The sequence continues at coordinate 165,870 of NZ_WWCS01000009.1, read as the reverse complement.
GCGGCTGGCGTCGATGTGGTTCAGCTGGTCGATCGATCCGGTGGGCTGGGAGCGGCCGCCATTGTGGGACGCGGTGGCCGGCGATTACCCGACTGCCGACGGCTGGATACGCTTGCACACGAACGCGCCGCATCACCGCGCGGCCGCGCTGTCGGTGCTCGGTTGCGCGGCGGAGCGCGCGGCGGTGGCGCGGGCCGTGGCTGGCTGGTCCGGGCTGGCGCTGGAGGAGGCGGTGGTGGCGCAAGGCGGCTGCGCAGCGGTGATGCGTTCCCTGGACGAATGGCGGCGGCACCCGCAAGGCCAAAGCGTCGCCAGGGAGCCGTTGATTGCCTTCATGGCCGCAGGGCTGACCAGCGCAGCGCAGGGTGGCCAGCAAGCGTGCGCCCATTCGGATGGCGCCGTCGATGCGGCAGCCAGCGGCGGCCGGCGAGCATGGGGCTGGACGGCGGGCCGGCCACTGGCAGGGTTGAAGGTGCTGGATCTGACGCGCGTGCTGGCCGGTCCGGTGGCGACGCGTTTCCTGGCTGGCTACGGCGCCGATGTGCTGCGCATCGATCCGCCTAGCTGGAACGAGCCGGGCGTGATTCCTGAGGTGTCGCTTGGCAAACGCTGCGCGCGGCTCGATCTGACGCAGTCGGCTGATCGCGCTGTGTTTGAAGGCTTGCTGGCACAGGCTGACGTGCTGGTCCACGGCTATCGCCCCGACGCGCTGGAGCAGCTGGGCTTTGGCGAGCAAGTGCGGCAGCAACGCAACCCAGGCCTGATTGATGTCTCATTGGATGCGTACGGCTGGACCGGTGCGCTGGCCGGCCGGCGCGGTTTCGATAGCCTGGTGCAGATGAGCTGCGGCATCGCCCAGCACGGCATGCAGATGCAAGGCGCGGGCAAGCCGGTGCCGCTGCCGGTGCAGGCGCTCGACCACGCCACCGGCTATCTGATGGCGGCCGCCGTGGTGCGCGCGTTGATCGCCCGTCTCAACGAAGGCCGCGCGCTGCGTGCCCGGCTGTCGCTGGCGCGCACCGCCACGTTGCTAACCGACGCGCCGTCGTCCGCCGCGTCGCCACTGAATACTCTCGCGCCAGCCGGCGACGGCGACTTTTCGCCACAGCTGGAGCGGACCGAGTGGGGACCGGCACGCCGCTACCGGCCGCCGGTCGGGATCGAGGGCGCCAAGATGGCCTGGGACCGCCCTGCAAGCAACCTTGGCTCATCTGCAGCGCGCTGGGGCCAGGAATAAGGGTAGAATCTAGGTCTATTCACCGCTTTGGTGCATGTATCCATGTTGCATACTATGTAAGTACCAACATGGCGGACCCATCATGACAACTATCAGCAATACGACTAGCTCTACCAGCTCAGGCGTTTCGACCGACGTGTACAACCGCGTCGCGCAAACCATGGCCCCGGCATCCGCCGCTGCCAATAAGGTCAACGCGTCCATTACGAAGGACCAGACCAAGCTGTCGGCACTGGGACAGTTACAGAGCGCCTTATCCAATTTCCAGCAACTGGTAGCCGGCCTGACCGGTGACGGCCTCAGCACCAGCGCCGCCAGCTCGGTCAAGACGGTGCTGACCGCCACTTCGACCGGCAGCGCCAAGGCCGGCACCTACGCGGTAGACGTCAAGCAACTGGCCCAGGGCCAGTTCCTGACCAGCGATGATTTCGCCACCGACGCCAACGGCAAGGTCGGCACCGGCGCCACCACCACCGTCAAGATCGACTTTGGCACCGCGGGCGGCGACAAGGGCTTTGTCGCCAACGCGGCGCTGACTAGCAAGAGCGTCACCATCGACGCCAGCAACAACACGCCGGACGGCATCGCCGCCGCGTTCAAGGCGGCCGGCGTCGACGTCAGCGTGGTCAAGGGCAAGAACGGGGAGTACTCGCTGTCGATCGCGGGCGCCACGGGCGCCGCCAACAGCATGCGCATCAGCGTCAGCGGCGACGCCGCGCTGAAAAACCTGTTGGCCTACGATCCGACCGGCACGCAAAAACTCACGCAGACCAGCGCCGCGCAGGACGCCATCCTCACCGTCGACGGCGGCAAGGAAATCAAGAGCGCCAGCAACACCATCAAGGACACCGCCATCGCCGGCGCCACGCTGAACCTGGTCACGGCCGGCAAGAGCGACGTCACCGTTGCCGCCGGCGCCAGTCAGATCGGCGCCAACCTGAAATCGTTCGTCGCCGCGTATAACGACCTCAACGCCAAAATGCAGAAGCTGCAAAAGGGCGACCTGAAGGCCGACACCGCGTTGAACCAGGCCGCCAACCAGATGAGCCAGCTGCTGAAGACCGGCGGCGGCAGCGTCTCGGTCACCAAGCTGGCCGCAGCTGGCCTCAGCCAGGATAAGGACGGCAACCTGGTGCTGGACGACAAAAAGCTGCAAGCCGCGCTGACCACTGATTCGTCGGCCGTGGCCAAGTTGTTCACCACCAGCGACGGCCGCGGCATTGCCGACCTGCTGTCGGCCAAGGCGGGCTCGCTGAGTTCTTCCAGCAGCGTGCTGAACAAGGAAACCTCGCTGGTCACCAACGAGATCAAGAGCCTGACCGCCAAGAAAGCCAGCATGACCAAGGCCCTGACCGCCCAGGCCAACGCCTTGGCGGCGCTGTACACCGCCCAGGCCCAGACCGGCTCCGGCAGCGCACTGAACGGCACCAGTACCGGCACCGGCACCTTGTTCGATATGCTGGGCTGATGCTTCATATCAGAAGGTGTAGACTGCATCCAAGAGAACTCCGCTGAGGTGTGTCATGGACGAAGCTGCACCGCATACAACATATGAATTGGACGCTGCGCTGAACGCTGAAATCGTTGCGTTGGCATTGAGACGTAATGAGGTGCCTCAGCAATTGGTTCGAGAGGCGGTCGCAAAATATTTGCTGGATGCCGAATACGAAATGCGACGCAAAACCGCCTTCGCTGCGTTAAGGCATCCCCATCGCGATAACGGCATGTTTGGCGCGTGGCGAGGTGCTGACATTGATGGCGTCGCCTATCAAATGGACCTCCGGTCTAAATGAACCATCTCGTATTCGACACCAACATCCTGATTGACTACCTTCGCGGCAACTTCGATGCTCTTGCTGTGATCGACTCTTGCCCGCATCCAGTTATCAGCAAAATCACTTACATGGAAGTGATGGTCGGATGTAAATACTCAATCACGGGTGCGGAGCCTGGGGATTATGAGAGTGCGTTGGCAGCGATTGAAGGCGTGACGCGGCAATGGATGCACTCTACATTCAAGATTATGCCGATTGATGATCAGACCGCGGACTTTTCCATCGAAGTGCGCAAGCAAACGCACAAAAAATTGCCGGATACAGTCATCCACGCGAGTGCCATTCTGAATGGGTGGGATATCGTTACGCGCAATCCTCTCGACTTCCCTTCGTTGATAAAAGTTCCAGCTGGATATGAAAATATCAGGGTAATCGTTCCGTATCCGGGCTGATTGCGCAGACATTGCTTGCATCCAGACCGGCTATGCCCGATCATCACGGCTTGTGCGTGTATCCATTTTCGGAGGTGTTATGGCAGGGAAGTTCGTTGGCGCGGCGCTGGTGGCTGCTGGTTTGATGGTAGGCGCGGTCCAGGCGCAAGAGGAAAAAGTCCTCAATATCTACAACTGGTCGGACTACATCGCCGAGGATACGGTTAAGAATTTTGAAAAAGAAACCGGTATCAAGGTCCGTTACGACCTGTTCGATAACAACGAAATCCTGAACTCCAAGCTGGTGGCCGGCAAGTCCGGCTACGACATCGTGGTGCCGACCGCCCAGTGGGCGCGGTTGCAAATCGATGCCAAGCAGCTGCGCAAGCTGGACAAGTCCAAACTGCCGAACCTGAAAAATCTCGACCCGGCCATCCAGGCCAAGCTGGCCAACATCGACCCGGGCAATGACTACCTGGTCGACTGGCTGTGGGGTTACACCACGGTCGGCATCAATGTGAACAAGGTCAAAGCCGCGCTGGGCGGCATGCCGCTGCCGGACAATGCCTGGGAGCTGGTGTTCAATCCGAAATATGCGTCCAAACTGAAATCGTGCGGCGTGTCCTTCCTCGACTCGCCGTCGGAAGTGCTGCCGCCAGCGCTGATCTACGCCGGCAAGCCGGCCTTCTCGAAAAACGCCGCCGACTACGTGGAAGCCGGCAAGGTGCTGCAGGCGATCCGTCCCTACGTCACGCTGTTCAGCTCGTCGGGCTATATCAATGACCTGGCCAACGGCGGCGTGTGCGTGGCGCTGGGCTGGTCGGGCGACATCAACATCGCGCGTCAGCGCGCCATCGACGCCAAGAACGGCAATGTGATCGAGGTGCTGGTGCCGAAGACTTCGGCCGCGCTGGTGTTCGATACGATGGCGATTCCGGCCGATGCGCCGCACCCGAACAACGCGCATTTGTGGATCAACTACATCATGCGTCCGGAAGTGCACGCCAGCCTTACCAACAAGGTGTTCTACGCCAATCCGAACGCGGCCAGCGTCAAGTTCGTGCGCAAGGATATCGCCGGCAACAAGACGGTGTTCCTGTCGGACGAGGACAAGAAGAAGATGGCAGCGCCGGAACCGGTGCCGGCGGATATTCGCCGCAACATCACGCGCATCTACACGAAGTTTAAAACTGGCGTGTAAACAATGAACGGCGCGAGGGGCCGTGTCCGCGAGGGCACGCCACTGGCGCCGTCAGCTTCTGTGAAGCGGATAGCTATTCGTGATAGCGGTCTAGCAAGCGATTTTTACTGCCACGCATTTCCTGTACCAGTTCATAGACCACGAGGGCGATCATGCCCCCGAACATCCCCATGGTGAGCAAGGTGAACATCATGATGGCCTCCCCCGAGTAGTTGATACAATTAAACTCTAGCAGATGGCGGAGGCTTTACAAGCCTATTTCACGACGAGGTCGGCTGCCATGACGGCTTTAAGATACACAGTCAGCGGTTCGCCCGGCTCGCGTTGCGCAAACCACCAGGCGCTGGCCTTGCGGATGTCCCATTCAAGGTCATCGCCGGTCATCAGCATCGACGCCACCTGACCCAGCGTCGGCTGGTGGCCGACCACCAGCACCGACTCTTTATTGCCCGGCCAGTTGACCGCCTTGAGGATGTCGGCCGGATCGGCGCCGGGCGCCAGGTCGGTATGGATTTTGAATTTGCGGCCCAGCGCTTCGACCGTCTGCAAGGTGCGCACGGCCGGGCTGGACAGGATGCGGCAGCTGTCCGGCAGTTGCGAGTTCAGCCATTGGCCCATGCGGCGCGCCTGTTTCTGGCCCTTGACGGTCAGCGCCCGTTCCAGATCGGTCATGCCGGGCGCCGCATCTTCGGCCTCGGCGTGCCGCCACAAAATGAGATCCATGCTTTTCTCCTGAGTTATATCTGGAAATACATTCGGAACAGATCTCTGCCGCACACCTCCCGGCGCGCGGCGGCTTATTCTCCCAGATGGGCGTTGGGCGTACCCAGCGTTTCCATCAGATGCTGCTGGGCGCTGAACGGCGCCTGCTTGCTGCGCGCCTTGCGGCGCTGGTAGTGGCCGTCCGCCTCCAGCTCCCACGCATTCAGATTGTCCTTCAAATACGGCGTCAGCCCCTCGGCCATTACCCGCCGCTTGAGCGCCTTGTCCAGGATCGGGAAGGCGACTTCGATGCGGCGGAACAGGTTGCGGCTCATCCAGTCGGCGCTGGCCAGGTAAGTGTCATGCGCCAGGTCGTTGCGGAAGTAGTAAATGCGGCTGTGCTCCAGGAAGCGGCCGATCACCGAACGCACCTTGATGTTTTCCGACAGCCCCGGCACGCCCGGCTTGAGGGTGCAGGCGCCGCGCACGATCAGGTCGATCTTGACGCCGTCCTTGGACGCCGCGTACAGCGCGCGGATCACCGATTCGTCCACCAGCGCATTGATTTTAACAATAATCCGGCCCGGTCGTCCTGCGCGTGCAATGCGTGCTTCGTTGCGGATCGCCTTGATGATTTCGTTCTGCAGCGCGAACGGCGCCAGCCACAGGTGCGTGAGCCGGTGCGGCTTGGTCAGCGAGGTCAGATGGATGAACACTTCGTTGACTTCCTGGCTCATGCCGGGATGGCAGGTCAACAGGCCAAAGTCGGTGTAGAACTTGGTGGTGGTCGGGTGGTAGTTGCCGGTGCCGAGGTGGGCGTAGTAGCGCAGCTTGCCTTCTTCGCGGCGGATCACCAGCGCCACCTTGGCGTGGGTCTTCAGGCCGACCACGCCGTACACCACCTGCGCGCCGGCCTGTTCCAGCTTGTCGGCCCAGTTGATGTTGGCTTCCTCGTCGAAGCGCGCCTTGAGCTCGACGATGACGGTGACTTCCTTGCCGGCGCGGGCGGCGATGATCAGCGACTCCATCAGGTCGGAGTTCATGCCGGTGCGGTAAATCGTCTGCTTGATCGCCACCACCGCCGGATCAAAGGCGGCGCTGCGGATGAAATCGATGACGGTCTGGAACGACTGGTAAGGGTGGTGCAGCAGGATATCGTGGTCGCGCAGCGCGGCGAAGATATCCTGGTTGCCCGGCTTGTAGGCCAGGCCGGGGTAGAACGGCGGGAAGCGCAGCGCCGGGTTGTCGACGTGGTCCATGATCTCGTTCAGCCGCACCAGGTTGACCGGGCCGTTGACCGCGTACAGACGGCTCTGATGCAGGCCGAACTGATCCAGCAGGAATTGCGACAGTTCCGGCGGACAGTTCATGGCCACTTCCAGCCGCACCGAGGCGCCGAACTGGCGGCCGACCAGCTCGCCCTTGAGCGCCTGGCGCAGGTTTTTGACTTCGTCCTCGTCGACCCACAGATCGCTGTCGCGGGTCACGCGGAACTGCGAGTAGCCGATCACTTCGCGGCCGGCGAACAGGTCCGAGATATGGGCGTGGATCACCGACGACAGCAGGCAGAACGACATGCCGCCGCTCTTCGACAAATGGTCCGGCAGGCGGATCACGCGTGGCAGCACGCGCGGCGCCTTGACGATGGCAATGGCGGTGCCACGCCCGAAGGCATCCTTGCCGCCCAGCTGCACGATGAAGTTGAGGCTCTTGTTCACCACTTGCGGGAACGGGTGGGCCGGATCGAGACCGATCGGCGTCAGCAGCGGCCGTACCTCGGTGTCGAAGTATTCCTTGACCCAGGCGCGCTGCGCCTCGTTGCGCTCGTTGTGGCGCACCAGGTGGATGCCGTTGGCCGCCATCTCCGGCAGGATCTGGGTATTCAGCAGTTCATATTGGTCGGCCACCAGCGCGTGGCACTCATTGCTGATGCGCGACAGCGTGGCGACCAGGGCAGGGTGGCTGGACAGCGCGCCGTCGCCGGCGCCGGCCGCCAGCAGGCTGGCCACGCGCACTTCAAAGAATTCGTCGAGGTTGCTGCTGGCGATGCACAGATAACGCAGCCGCTCTAATAAGGGAATGCTGCGGTCCTCCGCCTGCGCCAACACGCGGCGGTTGAACATCAGTTGCGACAGTTCCCGGTCGAGGAAGGCCGAGTTCTTGTTTACTTCAGCATGCAAGTCAGGCTTCATGTGTTTTTGTTCACTTTGCAGGTAATTCCATTCTAGCGTGTTTAAGCCAAGAATGATTGCAACAGTGTAAAGAAGAAATATGACAGCCCCATGACAGAGTCTGTCATAAATGCCTTCCGATTATGACAGGGCGGCGTAACATAGAGTGGCGGCGCAGCGGGTTTACAGAGGGAGAAGCGGGCGGCTTAACTATTTTTGAAATATTTTGCCCATGTCATAAACATGTCATAAATGGCCGTTAGACTTCGCAGCATCCTAACCTGTCATAAAAAAGGACTTGAAATGCGACTGAAACAATTGATCTCCTCCCTGATGGTCGGCGCAGCAGCTGTAATGGCTTTCTCGTCGGCTGCTCACGCCGCCGATATGACCGGCGCCGGCGCAACCTTCCCATACCCAATCTACGCTAAATGGGCAGAGTCGTACAAAGCCGCCACCGGCAACGGCCTGAACTACCAATCCGTCGGTTCGGGCGCTGGCATCAAGCAGATCAAAGCCAAGACCGTCGATTTCGGCGCCTCTGACATGCCACTGAGCGTAGCCGACCTGGACGCCGATGGCCTGATGCAGTTCCCGGCCATCATGGGCGGTGTTGTGACCGTGGTTAACCTGGAAGGCATCACCCCAGGCCAGATGAAACTGACCGGCCCGGTTGTGGCGGACATCTACCTGGGCAAGATCACCAAGTGGAATGACCCGGCGATCGTCGCCCTGAACCCAGGCGTTAAACTGCCAGCCGAAGAAATCACCGTGGTGCACCGCGCCGACGGTTCGGGCACCTCGTTCCTGTTCACCGACTTCCTGTCGAAAACCAGCGCTGAATTCAAGACCAAGATCGGCGCTTCGACCGCGGTGAAATGGATCGTCGGCGTGGGCGGCAAGGGTAACGAAGGCGTCGCCGCCAACGTGCAGCGCATCAAGGGTTCGATCGGCTACGTCGAGTGGGCTTACGCTAAAAAGAACAAAATGTCGCACACCCAGCTGAAAAACAAGGACGGCAACTTCCTGCAGCCTGACGACGAGTTCTTCAAAGCCGCTGCCGCCAGCGCCGAGTGGACCAAGACCCCAGGCTTCGGCGTGGTGCTGACCGACCAGGCTGGCAAAAACTCGTGGCCAATCACCGGCGTGTCGTTCATCCTGATGCACAAATCGCAGGCTGACGCTGCCAAAGGCAAAGAAGTCATCAAGTTCTTCGACTGGGCCTTCAAAAACGGCGGCGCTGCTGCTACCGAACTGGACTACGTTCCACTGCCAGCATCGGTTGTCAAACTGGTGCAGGAATCGTGGAAAGCCAACCTGAAAGACGCTTCGGGTAAAGCCATCTACTAATCCGGACTGTCCCTTCGCCGCCGGCAATCAAGGCGGCGAGGGGGTTAGCCTGCTGCGCCCCATCGGACGCAGCAGGCTAGCTTACATCCACCGAGAAAAAATATGAGCGCAGATATCACTTCCACGCCACTATCCAAGCAAGGGCCAGCCATGCAAACCAGCACCGCGCAAATGTCCGCCGTGGAGCAGGCTGCCATGCAGTCCATGCTCCGCACCATGCGCAAGCAGCGCATCCAGGATTTCTTCTTCCACAAAACCACGATGATCTTCGCGCTGTCGGTCCTGGCGGTGCTGTTGGGGATTATCTTTTCCTTGATGGTCGGCGCCTGGCCGGCCTTCAAGGAGTTCGGTCCGGCCTTCATCACCACCGTTGAATGGGACCCGGTCAATGACCAGTATGGCGCGTTGATCGCCATCACCGGCACCCTGGTCACCTCCGGTCTGGCGCTGCTGATCGCGTTCCCGGTATCGTTCGGCATCGCGCTGTTCCTGACCGAAATCTGCCCGGCCTCGCTGCGCCGCCCGCTGGGCACGGCGGTCGAGCTGCTGGCCGGTATCCCGTCGATCATCTACGGCATGTGGGGCCTGTTCGTGTTTGCGCCGCTGTTTGGCGACTACGTGCAGCCGTTCCTGAAGCAGACCATCGGCCAGCTGCCGCTGATCGGCCAGTTCTTCAGCGGCCCGACCATGGGCATCGGCATCCTGACCGCCGCGCTGATCCTGGCGGTGATGATCATCCCGTTTATCTCCTCGGTGATGCGCGACGTGTTCGAGATCGTGCCGGCCGTGCTGAAGGAATCGGCATACGGCCTGGGCTGCACCCGCTGGGAAGTGGTGCGCAAGATCGTGCTGCCTTACACCAAGACCGGTGTGGTCGGCGGCGTCATGCTCGGCCTCGGCCGCGCGCTGGGCGAGACCATGGCGGTGACCTTCGTCATCGGTAACGCCAACAAGCTGTCGTGGTCGCTGTTCGCGGCGGGTAACTCGATCGCCTCGACGCTGGCCAATGAATTCGCCGAATCGGACACCGTGCTGCACACCTCGTCGCTGTTCGCGCTGGCGCTGATCCTGTTCGTGATCACCTTTATCGTTCTGTCCGCCGCCAAGCTGATGCTGGCCGGCATGTCTCGCAAGGAAGGCGTCAAATAATGAGCGCAACTCTGGAAAAAGCCGCGATGAATCCGGTTTATCGCAAGCGTCTGCTGACGCACCGCATCGGCATCGCCATGTCGGTGTTCGCCATGTCGATCGGCCTGGCCGTGCTGGCCTGGATTCTGGTGACGCTGATCGTCAAGGGTTTCGGCGCCCTCAGCATCGACCTGTTCACGCAAACCACGCCGGCCCCGGGCAGCGAGGGCGGCGGCCTGTTGAATGCCATCGTCGGCAGCCTGATGATCGTCGGCCTGTCGACCCTGATCTCGACCCCGATCGGCATCCTGGCCGGTATGTACCTGGCCGAATACGGCGAAGAAAACAAGATCGCCAGCATCACCCGCTTTGTCACCGACATCATGCTGTCGGCGCCATCGATCGTGATCGGCATGTTCGTCTGGGCCATGTACGTGGCCACCGCCAAGCACTACTCCGGTTACGCCGGTTCGGTGGCGCTGGCGCTGATCGCCGTGCCGGTGGTGGTGCGCACCACCGACAACATGCTGCGCCTGGTGCCGAACAATCTGCTGGAAGCCGCGTTTGCGCTGGGTGCGCCACGCTGGAAAGTAGCGATGACGGTGCGCCTGCGCGCCGTCAAGGCCGGCGTCATCACCGGCGTGCTGCTGGCGGTGGCCCGCGTGTCCGGCGAAACCGCGCCGCTGCTGTTCACCGCGCTGAACAACCAGTTCATGAGCGTCGACATGAACGCGCCGATCGCCAACCTGCCGGTGGTGATCTACGGCTACGCCATGAGCCCATATGACAACTGGCGCGAACTGGCCTGGGGCGGCGCACTGCTGGTAACTTTCAGCGTGCTGGCCCTGAACGTGATTTCGCGTACCCTGTTTGCCCAAAAAGCCCCGAACTAATTATTTAAAGCGAATCCATACAATGAATACGCAACTGAACCAGGAAAACGTCGTCGCCATGAACCAGGGCAAACGCAAAACCATCGAGATTTCCGGCCTGAACTTCTTCTACGGTAAGACCCAGAGCCTGCACAACGTCAGCCTGGACATCCATGAGCGCCAGGTCACCGCCTTTATCGGTCCGTCGGGCTGCGGCAAGTCGACCCTGCTGCGCACGCTGAACCGCATGTACGACCTGTACCCCGGCCAGCGCGCCGAAGGTTCGATCATGTACCGCGGCCGTAACATCCTCGAAGGCGGCCAGGATCTGAACATGCTGCGCGCCAAGGTCGGCATGGTGTTCCAGAAGCCGACCCCGTTCCCGATGTCGATCTACGACAACATCGCGTTCGGCGTGCGGCTGTACGAAGATCTGTCGAAAGGCGAGATGGACGAGCGCGTCGAATGGGCGCTGAAAAAGGCCGCGCTGTGGACCGAGGTCAAGGACAAGTTGAGCAAGAGCGGCCTGTCGCTGTCCGGCGGTCAGCAGCAGCGTCTGTGCATCGCCCGCGGCGTCGCCGTCAAACCGGATGTGCTGCTGCTGGATGAGCCGACCTCGGCGCTGGACCCGATCTCGACCTCGAAAGTGGAAGAACTGATCAGCGAGCTGAAACAGGACTACACCATCGCCATCGTGACCCACAACATGCAGCAGGCCGCGCGCTGCTCGGACTACACCGCCTATATGTACCTGGGCGAGCTGGTCGAATTCGGCGAGACCGATCAGATCTTCATGAATCCGGCCCGCAAGGAAACCCAGGATTACATCACCGGCCGTTTCGGCTGATCGACCTTTATAATATTAGAATCGAATTGGAGAGCAGCATGATCGGTGAGCATTCATCCAAGCAGTACGACAACGAACTGGAAGCCATCCGCAGCAAGGTGCTGCTGATGGGCGGCATCGTCGAGACACAGTTCCTCGACGCCATGACCTGCTTCCGCATTGGTAACGCCGAACGCGCCGACCGCGTGATGCGCGAAGACGACGCCGTCAACCAGCTGGAAGTGTCGCTGGACGACGCCTGCAGCCACCTGATCGTGCGCCGCCAGCCAGCCGCCAACGACCTGCGCACCATCATGGCGACCATCAAGGTGATTACCGATCTGGAGCGCATCGGCGACGAGGCCACCAAGATCGCCCGCACCGCCAAGCAGTTGCACGCGCGCGGCGCGGTGACCGTCAACCATTACGAAATGGTGCGCGGCATTGCCAACAACACCTCGGACCTGCTGCATGACGCGCTGGACGCGTTTGCCCGCAACGACGGCAAGCAGGCGCTGCAACTGATCGCCCAGGACGCCGTGATCGACCACGAATTCCGTTCGATCATGCGCAACCTGATCACCTTCATGATGGAAGATCCGCGCACCATCTCGGCCGCGCTGGACACGCTGTGGGTGGCCAAGGCCATCGAGCGCATCGGCGACCACGCCAAGAACATCGCGGAATATGTGATCTATGTGGTGGAAGGCAAAGACATCCGCCACACCAAAACCATCCCGCTGCCGGACGACGTCCCTGCCCAAGCTGAATAAGTACCCATGGCATCTGATAAAACAACTGTACTGATCGTTGAAGACGAACCGGCGATTGTCGAGCTGGTGACGTTCTCGCTGCGGGAAGCCGGCTGGAACTGCTGCAATGTGCAGAGCGCGGGCGAGGCGTGGGATTTCATCCAGACCAAGACCCCGCAGCTGATCCTGCTCGACTGGATGCTGCCGGACTCGACCGGCCTGCGCCTGCTGTCGCGCATCCGCTCGGACCGTCAGTTCAACGATATCCCGGTCATCATGCTGACCGCCAAGAGCATGGAAGAAGACAAGCTGGCTGGCCTGAACAGCGGCGCCGACGACTACATCACCAAGCCGTTCTCGCCGCGCGAATTGCTGGCCCGCTCCAAGGCGCTGCTGCGCCGCAAGGCGCCGGAACACGCGCAGGCGACCATGCGCGCCGCCAATATCATGCTGGACCCGGTCAGCTGCACCGTCTCCATGGACGAGCAGAAGATCGACATCGGGCACGCCGAATACAAGCTGCTGAAATTCCTGCTGGCGCACCCGGAACGGGTGTTCTCGCGCAGCCAGCTGCTGGATAAAGTGTGGGGCGATCATGTGGTGATCGAGGAGCGCACGGTGGACGTCCACGTGCTGCGCCTGCGCAAGGCCTTGAAGGAGGCCGAACACTTGATCAAAACCGTGCGTAGTGTAGGCTACATGCTGTCGGAAAAAACCTGAGTTTCACATGAATCCAAAACTGGTGTTCTGGGTGCCTGCTGCGCTGCGTACTGCCATCATCCTGGCGGCATGCGCGCTGGCGGGCTGGATGTTCGGCTGGACGACCGGGCTGGTGCTGGCCTTGCTGGCCATGATGGCGCTGGTGTTCACCCAGCTGAGCTATCTCTACCAACTGAGCAACTGGATGGACGATCCGCGCAGCTTCAAGCTGCCGGACGGCTGGGGTGAGTGGACCAACATCTTTTCGCGCCTGTACCGCATGCGCCGCGACGATGAAAAGAACCAGGCCGAGCTGACCGAATGGCTGGCGCGCTTCCGCCAGGCCATGCACCTGCTGCCGGACGGCGTGGTGATCATGGACGACGTGCTGTTCCTGGAGTGGTGCAATCCCGCCGCCGAACAGCATCTGGGCCTGAGCAACGAGCGCGACAAGGGCATGCGCGTGACCAACCTGGTGCGCAATCCGGACTTCATGGATTACATCATCCTGGGCCGCTACGAGCAGCCGCTGACGATCAGCTTCCGCGAACGCAAGCTGATCGTGCACATCATTCCGTTTGAAAACCGCCGCCAGATCCTGGTGACGCACGATGCCACCGAAACCGAACGCATCGAGGAAATGCGCCGCGACTTCATCGCCAATGCCTCGCACGAACTGCGCACGCCGCTGACGGTCATCGTCGGCTTCCTCGAAATCGCCGCGCAAGAGGGCCTGGACGCGGCCACCCGCGCCGGCCACCTGAAGCTGATGACGGAGCAGGGGCACCGCATGCAGCATCTGATCGAGGATATGCTGACCTTGTCACGTCTGGAGTCGGTGGATTATCCGATGCGGCCCGACCCGGTCGATGTGCACCAGCTGATGGAGCAAGTGGCGCGCGATGCGCGCGCACTGTCCGCCGGCAAGCATGAAATTACCCTGTCGGTCGATGGGCCGAATGTGATGGGTTCGTATGAGGAATTGCACAGCGCGTTCGGCAATCTGGCATCCAACGCCGTGCGCTACACGCCGGCCGGCGGCAAGATTCACCTGGTGTGGAAGGAACACGAAGGCGGCGTCAAGTTCAAGGTGGAAGATACCGGCATCGGCATCAGCCCGGAACACATCTCGCGCCTGACCGAGCGTTTCTACCGGGTCGACAAGAGCCGGTCCCGCGAGACGCAGGGCACCGGCCTGGGCCTGGCGATCGTCAAGCACGTCCTGCTGCGCCACAGCGGCACGCTGCAGATCAAATCGGAAGCAGGCAAGGGCAGCAGCTTCATCGTCTGCCTGCCTAAGACGGCGGTAGTGCAACAGCAGCCCGAACTGCTGCTGGGCTAATCTCTCAGTGGTTGTAGAGCGCCGCTACCTTGTCGACCACGCCGGGTGAATGCTGCTCGGCGGTGGCGGCGATTTCTTCCATTTGCGCCGGCGTGATTTGTTCGGTTTGCTCGGGCGTGACCCTCGGATGCTGGTCATCGCCGAAATCGCCAATGCTGGCCGCCAGCGACGCCACCATCTCGTGGCTGACATTGCTCAGCAGACGGTTGACGATGTCGGCGCGCTGCTCGGCAGTGCTGAGCAAAAACAGCTGGCTGATGGTATGCGGTTCGGATGCAGTGTCTATAGCGGCGGTCATGTTGGCTCCTTGATGTCTATAGAAGCAAATTAACGGTGCCGCCGTGCCGGGTCTGTACGGACGCTAACTGAAGTAATCAGGATAGTGTCGCGGACAGATATAATTTTTTGTATCCAGCGGCGGATCTATTCGTTCAAGCGTTACGCCGGTCAGCAGGGTTTCGATTTTTTCAGCATTCTGAACATTTTTCTCGGAAACGGTATATCTATCGCCCACGGAAATTTTGATGCTGTCGGCGCTGCACCAGACGAACGCTGCGATCCCCATGATTTCGCAATGTGCCGGTTGTTCCAGCCATTCAGTGCCGGCGATTAACGATGGGAACTTCGCGAACACCTCTCCACGGTAGGACACGCCTGGCTCCGCTTGCGGCGGCTTGCGCTCAAACTTAAACAGCGTGATGCCTAAAAGGGCCATGAATGATGTCAGCTGCTCACGCGTCTGATACGCGTAAGCTACGTCCAGCGAATCGCCATCGTTTGCGTGCCCGCCAAAAGCGCGGAAAAAGCGGAATAACTTCAGCCGCCGTGCCCACGCCCGAAGCTCTGTTTCCGGATGCTCTTCAAATAGATACTGCTGCCATCTGTCCATCAGCTTTGCAACCCTTCATAGAAATGGTCCACGCAAAAGGCTCTTCCCTTCAGCACATGTTGCGTGCAGCCCTGTTTCAGGCAGATAGCTGCATCCACGCCGCCATGCTTTTCAAGCAGACGTTTCTTTATCAGGGGCGCCATATCGGCCGCTTTCCAGCCTTTGGACGAACTCAGTTTGAGTGCGTACAGCGGCTGGTATTTATCCCATTCATCGGTACGCCAAAGCTGGCCGCATTCGTCGCATTGCAATAGCTTGATCCAGTCGCCCGTATCAAGGCAGCGCATTCCTGCGACAAACTCCGTGTAGTTTTGACTGATTTCTACAAGTGCTCTTTGACTGCTACAGCTACAAACCATCGTTCCACTCCAAGGTCGGTTCTCACGGATATACAGGTGGAAGTCCCATCTTCTTTCGGCGAGCATTTAAATTTTTCGGGTCGTCGATGGGAGCGACTTTGTTGCTGCCGTATTCGAACTCCGTGCCGTAGAGTTGAGGCTTTCCTTGTTTGACCAGTATCCGGTCGACCAGCCAGACGAATTTTTCATTGGGGATCTCTCCACGGCCATTCGCTGCCTTGACCATTTCGAAATACTTTAGCTGATAATCCAACGGCGCATGCTGGATGATCAGGAAGGCGGAGAATGCGGCGCGTTTCTTGTCCAGCGCACAGGGCCATCCGCAATGGCTCAGTAGTTGCTCCAGTCTTCGCTGATTGGCTTCATCCGTATCTGAAATGCTTATTTCAAGCTGGTCTTTTTCCTTCAGATTGACACTGCTACCTCGGTGCTCATCTTCAAGGATCTTGATGTAGCGTCCTCTCAATGCCTGATCCTGGCTGTGCATCCGCGCATATTCCTTGGCCAGTGCATTTGGTTGGCACTCGCCGGCATATGCATGCATCGGTAGCAGCATGACCAAGGTTAGCGCGCATAAGCCGAAAGCTTTCATTGTCTGCCCTGTTATTTAAATTGGACGATTTGCTGCCGGGTGCCATCACTCAATGGCCTTGGTGTGACTGCTACTTGTATGCCGTCACCCGCAATCGCGACCGCTGCGAAAGACGCCAGCTGGGAGCTGAGCTGAGCGTCGTCGCTATCCATCCTCAGTGATCCCGGCGTGCAGATAGTCTTGCCGCTAGCGTCTTTTATCGTGGCGGTAAGCTAGTTGTGCGAATTTTTTACTTCGCGGGTGACAGAGTAGATGTAGCTCCCGCTGTGCCAATGACATGCGGCGCGGACGCTGACAAAATTCCCCTCGTATCCAGCGGCCTCGAAATGCGTTCCCGGTGGCCCCTGGGCATAATCCAGATCGATCGCCTTGCCGGTGGCCCAACGTGAGAATAAAGTGCCGCGTCCTGGCGGCACCAAGGTGCGCTCGCTGGCACTTGGCCAGCCGGCCACATGGGTTTGAACGCCACCGTAGAAGTTTGCTCCGTCTACCGTTACCAGGCCGAGTGGTGCGATATAAAAATCGACATCTTCCGGCACGTCGTTTGAGATGTCGAACGCGATGCTCAGCGAATCAAGTCGTTCGTTTGCAGGCAAAGTCCACCAAAGATCCGCCAGGTGCCATGGATAGGCCGGTGGCGCATCGGCGGAGTGCGCAGGCGCCGATAATGCGGATGCCGCCAAGGTTAGCGCGCAGAGTATCGTTGCGTATCGTTGCTTGGTTATGCGCATAGTCAGGCGGTTCGCTTGCGAGAAAAAGTCTGCCAACAAAAAACTAACGCCAGGGCAAAGAAAATAAAGGAGAACGAGAGCACCACATATTCAGGCAGTACAGATGGAAATACCTTGTCGAAAAGCGTGTAGGCTAGTGAAAAGAGATAGCCTAGCGATATGATCCACTTTCTGCCCCAGGCGAAAGCCGCACACGCAACGCCGGAAGCAACAAGACTGACAATCGTAGTCGTTTGCATCTCAGACCTCACAAAAATTTGGCGTTCAGATCACTCATGCCAGCAATATCCTGAAAGCGTCGTGGGTAGTCGCGGTGTCTTCGACGGTGACGTTGTCCACGCGCGCGGCGGGTGGGCCTTGGTGGCTCCAGTTGATGATGGTCTCGATTGCGGCGTCGTCACCGGCTATTTCAGCCTCCACCGAGCCATCGCTCAGATTGCGAACCCAGCCGCGCAGGCCGAGGTCGACAGCCTGCCGTGCAAACGAGGCGCGGTAGCCGACGCCTTGTACCAGTCCTGTGATCAGCAGATGCTTTGCCATGCGTACTCTCCTTATCAGCCTCGGGCGGGGAACTGTTCCAGTTGCTTGATGCGCTGTTTGGCGCGGTCTTGCATGCACTCGCTGTACATCACGTTGCGGATGCTGCCGCCTTGCCACTTCGCGTATTCTGCCTGGCAGTCAGCCTCACGGAACTTGACCCACAGGCGCTGGGCATCGACCAGCTTGGTCTTGATGCCAGCAGCGTCATCCATGGTGGCGACTTCTTTCAGTGTCTGTTGGTAGGTGGCGTTCAGCTGGCGCTCGACTTTCTCCGTCGCCTGCGCCGCGCATTGATTGAGGTCGATCGTGCTAAAGGCTTTGTCGCAGTCCAGCGCGTAGCTGTTGCCGGCGCTGGCGGCCAGCAACACGAGAAGGATCAGGCGTTTCATAAAGTACCGCTTCCTTTCATGGCCAACTGGCAGCTATGCAGCACGTCTTCATACGAGCGCGACACGTGGTCGGCGGTGGGGAAGACGCAGGTTTTCAAGTCTGCATTCTCAAAAGGGCTAGGCAGCAGCAGGGCAAAATGCTTGCAGTGCGGCAGTTCCTGGCGCATGCGTTCCAGCGTCTGCGCCATCAGCGCGCAATCGTTCAGCGGGTCGACGCTGACCAGGCAAACGATCGATACCAGTGCCGGCGAGGCTTCCGGCGGGGTATCCTTGTCCAGATCCTCCAGGCTCATGCTGCGCGCATCGATTTTTTGCTCGCGCAGGATGCGCACCAGGATTTCGGTAGCCAGCTCGGCGTACGACGACCCCAGGCCGACACTTAACACCACGCTGCCAGCCGGTACGTCGAACGAACCCTGCCACTCACCGCTGTCGGAAATACGCTGCTCGCGCAGTTCGCGGCCGATGCCGCCGCGCTTCAGCACACTTGGGCGTTTGCGCTTCTTCCACCACTTGACGCTGCCGCTCAGTGCTTCGATCACGGCGATGATGGAGCCGGACACTTTTTCTTCCTCCACCGGGGTGATCGAGCCATCCTTGAAATCGAAACTGGCCAGATGCAGCGCCGGCAGCAGCACGCCGTCGCAATACTCGGCCAGCGATTTGTGCTGCATGTAACGCTTGGCGCTGGTGACGATCTCGTGCGCATCGCCGGACAACGCGCGCTGGTAGAAATTCTGCGGCATGGTCAGCGCCGGCAGTTCGCCGAACATGATCTCCAGCACCTTCAGCGCGCGGATGTAGCGACCGGCCACCACCAAGCACAGGGTCAGCGGCGTCGACAGCACCAGCCCGACCGGACCCCAGATCCAGCTCCAGAAAATCGCCGACACCACCACCGACAGCGGCGACAGTCCGGTGGTGTGACCGTACAGCTTGGGCTCAATGGTCTGGGCGACGATGATTTCCACCGCCAGGAACAGGCCCAGCGTCATCAGCGCCATCGACCAGCCGGGATCGATGGCGGCCGCCAGCACGGTGGCGCAGAACGCCGCCATCCATACGCCAACATACGGAATAAAGCGCAGCACGGCCGTCATGGTGCCCCACAGCAGCGCCTGGCCGAGGCCCATCAGGCTCAGCCCCAGCCAGATCGCCAGCCCTGTGGCGAGGTTGACCAGGAATTGCGAGATGAAGAAGCGCGACAGCCGTTCGCCAGCGTCGTTGACGGCAATCGTGGTGGCGCGCAGGTCGCCGCCGCCGGCCAGGCGGATGAAGCGGTCGCGCAGCGATTCATGTTCCAGCAGCACAAAGATCAGCACCACGAACACGATGCCGGCCGTTTCCAGCGGCGGCCACACGGACGACGCCACCTTGGCCAGCAGCTGGAACGGCTTCAGCGCCGGCTCGTGGATTTCCACCAGCACCGGCGTCCTGGTGCTGCCATCGTTTTGCAGCACAGGCGCAGGACCATCGGGGTTGTCGCCGGTGAAGTGCTCGATCAGTTGCCCGGCCGGACCGCCCAGGCTGCCGAGCGTGCCGCGCGTCATCTGGTCCAGCGTTTCGATCTTGCTGGCGATGGTGTCCTGGTACTGCGGCAGGCTGGCGCCCATCACGCCGACCTGCTGGATGATCACCGCGCCGATGGACAGCAGCGTCACCGTCACCACCAGCACGCCGGTGCAGACCGAGGTGGTCTGGCCTAACCCCAGGTGGCGCAGCGCGCGCACGAACGGCGCAATCAAAAAGCTGAGGATGAACGCCAGCGTGATGGGAATCAGCACGTCGCGGCCGAAGTAGAGCAGGGCCAGCACCGTGGCCGTGCCCACCAGGCCCGCCACTGCGCTGGGTAAAGTGCGGGAAGTAAGAGAATCAGACACCGTCTATCCTGGCAGGGTAAGTAAAGCCAATAAAATGCACCGCGTTAAGGGCGATGTGAACCAGTAAGGCGGCTTCGATGCGTTGCGTGCGCTGGTAAGCCCAGGCGTAGCCGATGCCGGCAATGCCAGCGAGTATGCCATAGCGCAGGCCGCCGCCGAGGTGCGCGGCGCCGAACAGCAGGGCCGAAACGGCCACCGCCAGCCATGGACCCCAGCGGAAGCGTTGCAGCGCGGTGGCCAGGCGCGCTTGCAGCAGGCCGCGGAAGAAGGCTTCTTCGGCCACCACCGTAAACAGCAGGTTGACGGCGATAAAGCTCAGCGTCTGCTGCGGCAGTTTGAGGTCGACGCCGACCACGCCGGCGGCCAGTGCAAACCCGAGCGTGGCCACTACCGTCAGCACCAGTACCGGCAGGGTCCGGCGCAGCACCGTACCCAGCTCGGACCACGAGCTGACGCGCTGGCACAGCCATGCCAGCAGGATAAGGCCGACCGCGCCCTTGTCGAAATTGGCGTATTGTGTGAAAGGCACGGCGTTGGCGGACAACTGCACATGATCGATCAGCAGCGGATTGTTAAAGCCCGGCAGCTTGTGCATGGCCAGCGCCAGGGCCAACAGGATGGTGACGGTCAAGGCGGCGGCCCGCAACGGCGCGGCGCGCGCATGACCGGCCAGCCAGGCGGCGCCGGCGAACAGTATCAGCGCGATCAGCGCCGGCGCGTGCAGCACGCCCGCCAGCAGACCGGCGCCCACCGCCGCCGCAAACAGCAGCGGGGGCAGCAGGGGATGGGACCAGACGGTGCCAATGGCGGCGGCCAGCAGGAGGAAAGTCAGCAGTGTAGGAATGGGCATCAAGCAGGGAAGGCAGGGAAATCAGGTGCGCTTAAGTTTCCCTTAATCATATCACTTTGCCCACGTTGGCATTTAGAAGCGGTAGATCAGTGCGGTCATCAGCATTGGCGTGGTCTTGCGCTTGGTCAGCGGGCTGTCGGCGGCGTCGCCGATCAGGCGGGTGAGGCCGACCGCGCTGCGCACCGACCAGTTGCTGTCCAATACGTGGTTCCAGTGCACGCCGGCCGCAACGTTCTCAAAGCCGCCCTTGGCGCTGTAGGCTCGGTAGCCGGAGGCGGCGCTTTGCGCGGCGGTGACGCCAAAGTAGGTTTGCATGTGCTTGTTGTCGCCGTACACGGCCGACGCGCCGACCCCGATCTGGTCGGTGGCGTCGGTGTACAGCGGCGCGGTGACGCCCAAGGTGTAGGTGCTGCCGTACTCGCGGTGGCCGAGGTTCTGCTTGGTGCTGACACTCAGGCCGACCTTGCCCAGTTGATAGCCGGCGCTCAGTACTGCTTGCGCCGAGCCGTCGATGTCGCCCATGCCTTTCAGCGCGTCGGAGCCCGAGAAGTAATTTTCCTTGTGGTCCTTGCGGCCGCCGTCGTAGCCCAGCGCCGCACTCAGCGAGAAGTCGCCCAGCTTGGTCTGATAGCCGATGCCGCCCTGCGTGCTGAGGAAGACGCCGTTGCTGAAGGTGCGTTCCAGCACCGGCAGCGGCAGCACGCGGCTTTTGTCGCTGCCGGCGTATTCCGGCACGTAGGCCAGGCCGAGGCCGGCGGTGAAGCTGTCGCCGCTGGCCGACGCGGCGACAGCTGCCGGTGCGTCTTCGGCAAAGCTGCGGCTACTGAAGGCGCATAGGGAGAGAAGGGTAAGGGCGATCGCGTGGCGCATGGTGGGTCCGTTCAGGTTGTCCGCCGGCGCGAGGGGCCGGCGCAGACGGGCGAGAGTGTCCCACTGAACATGTTCCGCCACCATCGGCTTAGCTGAAGTATCATTTGGCGAAATCTTTGGTATCGCCTGATGCACTCTGGAGCCTGATTATGTCCCTGACCTTGTATTACCATCCGCTGGCCTCGTTCTGTCACAAAGTGCTGATCGCGTTATATGAGAACGGCACCGCGTTCGACAAGCGCGTCATCAATCTGGGCGATGACGCGGACCGCGCCGAGCTGGAATCGATCTGGCCGCTGTGCAAATTCCCGGTGCTGCGCGACCATGCGCAAGTGCGCGACGTGCCGGAAACCTCGATCATCATCGAATATCTGGACCGCCACTATCCGGGCCCGACGCTGATGATCCCGGCCGACTGGGACGACGCGCTGGATGTGCGCCTGTGGGACCGTTTCTTCGATAACTATGTGCAGGGACCGGTGCAAACCATCGTCGGCGCCCATCTGACCGGGCTGAGTTGCGACCAGACCAAGGAGCGCACCAAGCTCAAGACCGCTTACAAGATGATCGAAAAGCGCATGGCCACGCGCAGCTGGCTGTGCGGCGAAACCTTCAGCCTGGCCGATTGCGCGGCGGCGCCGGCGCTGTTCTACGCCGCCACGCTGCTGCCGTTCCCGGAGGAATACCACCACCTGCAAAGTTATTTTGAACGGCTGGTGACTCGGCCGTCGGTGCAGCAGGTGCTGGAGGAGGCCAAACCGTACTTCAATATGTACCCGTTTGCACAGGAAATTCCCGAGCGCTTTCTGTAAGCGTCCTGGCGCACAGTGTGTGCGCGCGGATGGGTGAATCATGGCCGTTCTTCACTAGGAAAGGACACACCATGGATCATCCGAATTCCTCGCGCCGCGCGCTGGTCGGCGCGGCGGCCACCGGCCTGCTGGGCGCCGCCATGGCGCCGGCCGGCGCGCAAACCGGCGCGGCTGACGGCGCTGCGGCGCCGCCGAAAAATCCAGTGACCGCCTATCCGGCGCCGCCGTTCCCCAAGCAGCAGCAACCGTGGCCCGGCCTGACCAGCAAGATGGAGCCACGTCCGGACCACGGCGAGACCAGCTACAAGGGTTCCGGCCGGCTCAAGGGCCGCAAGGCGCTGCTGACCGGCGGCGACTCGGGCATTGGCCGCGCCGCCGCCATCGCCTACGCGCGCGAGGGGGCCGATGTGGCCATCAATTATCTGCCGGCTGAGGAAGCCGATGCGCGCGAGGTGGTGGCGCTGATCCGCGCCGAGGGCCGCAAGGCGGTCGCGATTCCGGGCGATATCAAGGACGAAGCGTTCTGCAAGAAACTGGTGGCTGACGCCGCGCGCCAGCTGGGCGGGCTGGATATCCTGGTCAATAACGCGGCGCGCCAGTTCTCGCGCGATTCCATCCTGGACATGACCACTGCGGATTTTGACGAGACCTTCAAGACCAATGTTTACGCGATGTTCTGGATTACCAAGGCGGCCGTGCCGTTGCTCAAGCCGGGATCGACCATCATCAATACGGCGTCGGTCAACGCCTATGATCCGGGCGAAAACATCATCGACTACGCCGCCACCAAGGGCGCGATCATGATTTTCACCAAGGGCTTGGCCAAGCAGCTGGCTGGCAAGGGCATCCGCGTCAATGCGGTGGCGCCGGGGCCGTTCTGGACGCCGTTGCAGGTGACCGGCGGACAGCCGCCGGACAAGCTGCCGCAATTCGGCGCCGACACGCCGCTGAAACGGCCGGGCCAGCCGGCCGAACTGGCCGGCGTGTACGTGTTGCTGGCGTCGAATGAATCCAGCTACGCCACCGGCCAGGTGTATGCGGCGGTCGGCGGCCACGGCGGCCCGTAAACTAGCCCGTCATTCCCGCGCACGCGGGAATCCATGCGCCGCACGGGCAGCGGCGGCCCGTAAACCAACCGTCATTCCCGCGCATGCGGGAATCCATGCGCCGCCCAGGCAGCGGCGGCGCGTGAATCAGTTCTTGTTACCCTGGTCCGCACTCTGCACCGACGCTGCCTGCGGGAAAGCCTGATTCTGCGCGGCGATGTTGGCGAATTTGCTGGCTTCGTCCGACATGTGCTTGCTGGCCGCCTGACGGCTGGCATCGGCCAGTTCGGTAGCGGTGCGCGTGGTCTGCGGCACATGCTGCTGCGCCACGTTGTTGATTTCCGCCTGGAAGTCGGTGGCCACCTGCGCCAGCTGCTGATGGTAGCTCTGCAGCTTTTGCAGCAGTGCGCCAGCCTGCTGTGGAGCGGCTTGCGTGCCGCCTGCGGACGGCGCCGCCAGCACCGAGCGTTGCAGCGCTGCCGTCGACTCGGTCATCCAGTCGCGGCTGAATTGCACATTGACCTCGGTCAGTTGGCGCAGCGAGCGCATTACCGCCTGGTTAAGGTCGGCGTAGTAGTCGATGCGGGCTTCCGCATGATTGCGTGCTGCCGGGGACAGCGTTTCAACAAACGAGTTCATAAGCTTTGCTCCTGGTGGGGGCCAAAAAAGGATGAGTTGCGAGCGGGGGAGGCGGGACGTTTTGGCCTTGCGTCCACTCCGCTATCATCGCAAATGTCGGCGCTTTATGGCACTCCTGAGCTTGCCGGAACTATTTGTTTTCTCTACTCAACAGATGGCGACGGTCGTGGCAGGAGCAGCAGCTGTTTCTGCCGGCCGTTGATGTAGCGCACGCCGCTTGCATCAAAGTAGGCATCCTCCTCCAGCATGATGTTGACCGGCTCGCGACAGCCGGGAATCTCGGCGGTATTGCTGAGTTCGATCGAGTACGCGGTGCGCGGACGCAGCAGGTCATCGCCGCTGCCTGGCACGCCGGTTTGCGCGTCCCACATGCCGATGGCCGGGCCGGCCGCGTGGCCGTGGTAGCCGATCGGGTGGCTGTAGATGGTCGGCCGCAGGCCCTCGGCCCTGGCCTGTTGCAGCGCGGCCGCCAGCATGGCGTTACCGCTGCGGCCAGCCTGGAATTGCGACAGCAGAATGTCCTGCACGCGGTTGGCGCCGGCGAAGGCCTCCTGTAGCGCAGCCGGCGCGGCCGTTTCGCCCGGTTTCAGCACGTAGACATGCTGCTGGATGTCGGTGTTCAGGCGCAGGTAGGTGATGCCGATGTCGACGTGCAGCAGGTCGCCGGGGATGATGACGTCCGGGTTGGCGCGTTCTTTATCCTGGCGCTGGATTTCCACGGAAGGATGGAACCAGGTATCGTAACCGAGGTCGCGGATCTTCTGGCGGAACCACCACACCACGTCTTCGGTGGTGGTGACGCCGGGCGTGATCACGCGCTCGGAAAAGCCTTCCTCAATGACTTTATGGGTGGCGTTGACCATCTGCGGGTAGATCTGCATCTCCCGCTCCGTGCGCGTTTCCAGCCAGCGCACCGCCAGCGGCTCGGCCGACACCACCCGGCTTTTCAGCGCCGCCGGCAGCGCCGCCAGCAGTTCGTTGTAGTCGGTGTGGTCGATGCCGTCGGCGTGGCCGAAGGTGGCCGAGGTATTCAGGCCGATCTTGCGCGGATTGCGCGTCTTGACGATGTCCGCCAGCGCATCCCACTGGTTTGGAAATTTCTTCTTGTCCCAGGACTGCTTGATGCTGGCGCCGACGTCATAGCGCGCCACCGCCAGCCGTTCCACCTTGCCGCTGGCGGCGTCACGGTAGAACACCAGGATCGTGCGGCGGCGGGCGTTGAGCCATTCGGCCGGCAGCATGGTTTTCAGTACCGGGTCTTCGTTATATTCTCGCGATACCAGCACCCACATATCGATGCCGGCTTGCGCCATCATGTCCGGCAGCAGCTGGTCGAAGCGCTCGGCCAGCAGTTGGTTGACGACGACGGCCTGCGCGCGCAGCGGCAACACGTCGGCGGATGCTGGCGCCGCCAGCAGCATGGTGAGGGCAAGGAGAAATTTTTTCATGCTCAGATAGTGCTGGCGGTTTTTGCCAATGTCAATCAACAGTATTTATAATGCACGTTGCATTCGCTAAGGAGAAGACATGGCAGCACCTTCGGTTTTTTATCTGCACGGCGGTCCGGCACTGGGTCCGGTGTTTGAGCGCGCCCGTTATCCGGACGCGACGCATGTCCACTGGTGGCATCAGCCGCTGGCCAAGCCGTGCGCGGCGCGTCCCTATCTGGACCTGCTGGAAGCGACATTGACCGAATTCCGCCGCGTGGCCGCCGAAGCAGGCCAGCCGCTGACGGTGATGGCGAGTTCCTTCGGCGCCCACCTGGCGGTGCATCTGGCGCGCCACGTGCCGGAGCTGATCAAGGACATCGTGCTGCTTGGCCCCACCTTCAATCCCGAGCAGGCCGCGCTGCGCCTGGCGCGCCGCGCCTTCCGCGTGCACACCGACCATCCGAACGCCGGCAAGCTGGCCGTGGCGCTGGGGATGTACGAGGATGATCCAGGGCGTCCGCGCTTCTGGGACGTGTTCGGCGCGCTGTCGCAGCTGCCGGATGTGACGGAACTGTATTTTGGCCCCAACGGCGGCGCCGAAGCATCACGGTCGTTCGCGGAACTGATCCAGCAGCCGGGCGCCTTCGACGGCCCGACCTCGGTGGCGACCTCGGATGATTTCTCGGCGCTGGACCACACGCCGGTGCGCAGCGCGTTTGAAGGACCGGTGTCGGTGCTGTTCGGCGCCTACGATCCGATGATCGACGCCGACCAGGATCGCGCCATCTGGGAAGTGATCTTCCCGCAGGCCGCCTTCTTCAAGGTGGAAACCGGCCACTTCCCGCTGCTGGAACTGACGCTGGACGCCTGTCTGTCTCCTGCCTGAACATCCACTGGCCACCAGCTGCCTAGGTAGCTAGCTGGTCGCCAGGTCGATAGCCTCGCCCTCAACGAACACCGCCACTGGTTGTAGTTCCGCGTTCAATACAACGATATCGGCCCAGGCGCCCGGCGCCAGGCGGCCGCGCTCTGTCTCGCCAAGATAGTCGGCAGGGTAGAGCGACAGGCGGTTGGAGGCGTCGGCCAGTTCCAGCCCCAGGCTGACGAAATTGCGCAGGGCCTGGTCCATGGTCAGCACGCTGCCCGCCAGCGAACCGGTGGCCAGCCGCACGCAGCCCAGGCACTTGTACACGCGCTGGCTGCCCAGCGCATATTCGCCGTCCGGCATGCCGGTGGCGGCGGTGGCGTCGGTTACGCCATACAGGCGCGGAATGGCGCGCAGCGCGGCGCGGATGGCGCCCGGCGCCACGTGCTCCAGGTCCGGGATGATCTCCGCGTATTCCGCATGTGCCAGCGCCGCGCCGACGATGCCGGGCTGGTAGTGGTTCAGCGCCGTCATGCCGTTGTACAGATGGGTGAAGCCGGCCGCGCCGGCCTGCAGCGCGGCGACGCCGTCTTCATAGGTGCCGTTGCTATGGCCGATCTGCACGCGGATGCCCAATTCGTTCAGCTGCGGGATCAGCGCCAGATGGTCGGCCACTTCGGTGGCCAGCGTCATGGCGCGGATCGGCGCCAGTGCGTGGTAGTCGCGCACCAGGTCCATGCTGCCGACTGCGACCGCGTCGGCCGGCTGCGCGCCGAGGCGGTGGATGCTGAGGAACGGGCCTTCCAGGTGCACGCCCAGCATGCGCGCGCCGCCGGCCGGACGCCCGGCGATCACCGGCGCCAGTCCGCGCAGCGCGCGGCGGATGGAATTGTCGGTGGCGGTCATGGTGGTGCCCAGCATGGCCGTGGTGCCGTGCTTCGCATGCGCGCGCGCCACGGTGGCGCCGGCGTCGCCGCCCTGCATGATGTCGACGCCGGCCGCGCCGTGCACGTGCAGGTCGATAAAGCCGGGCAGGATGGTCAGCGCGCCGTCGGCGTTGCTGTCTTCCGTGATGTGCCGGATGCGCTGGCCGAAATCGATGCTGCCTTTGATCCAGCCGTCGGGGGTAAGGATACGTCCACTCAGCACGGCATCACTCCGCAATCACCAGTTCTATGCCCGCTTGCAGCAGGCCTTCGCGGTATTCGTCGTTGATGGCGGCGTCGGTGATCACCGTATGCACGCGGTCCAGCTGGACGATGCGGTGCAGGCTGACGCGCCCGAACTTGGAGGCGTCGGCCAGCACGATGATCTTCTTGGCCCGTTCCACCATCTTGTGATTCAGGCTGGCCTCCGCCTCGTGGTGGGTGGTGACGCCGAACTGCAAATCGAAACCGTCGACGCCGAGGAACAGCTTGTCGAAGCTGTAGGCCTGCAAACAGGCTTCGGCCTGCGTGCCCTGGATCGACAGCGACTGCTTGCGCAGCAGGCCGCCGGTCAGGATCAGGTCCACGCCCGGCGCATCGGCCAGCTCCCAGGCGATATTCAGGCCGTTGGTCATCACCGTGATGTTCTGCGCCTCGCGCAGATGGCGCGCCAGCGAGATGGTGGTGGTGCCGGAGTCGATGATGATGTTATCGCCCGGCTGCACCAGCCGCGCCGCGTAGGTGCCGATCAGCTCTTTCTGCTCGTGGTTGATGGCGTCCTTCTGGCGGATAGTCTGCTCGGCCGGCGGCGTGCGGGCCAGCATGGCGCCGCCGTGGCTGCGCGTGGCCAGCCCCTGGGATTCCAGGGCGCTGAGGTCGCTGCGTATGGTCACTGCGGAGACGCCCATTTGCTCCACCAGTTGGTTGACCTGCACCGAACCATGTTGGGTGAGCGCTTCCAGGATCGCGGCGCGGCGTTGACTACTGAGTCGCATGGGTTTTGCTGTTGATTTGTCAAAAATGGCAGCTTACCAGATCGTGACTGCCATGCCATCAAACATTGTTGAGTCGAAACAAAAAGAAAGTTATTTCGCTGCAAAACGAAAGAAAACGAAAATACAAAGCCGAAAAGAAATAATGCGAAAGCTTATTGCATTTTCGTTCTTTGCTTATTACTATCCTTACATAAGTCACAAACCACGGACAAAAACACAGCACAACGAGGGAGATTTGTTATGGGTAGCAGAATGGAAAAGGCGCTGCGGCGCAGCCTGATGGCGGCGGCGGTGGAAATGGCGGTATGCGGCATGGCGTTCGCGCAAACGCAAGCGCCAGCGGAACCAGCGCCGGCGGCCGATGCAGCCAGCGCGCCGGTGGTGGTGGTGACCGGCCCGCGCGCCGCCCTGGCCAAATCGCTGGAACTGAAGCGCAACGCCGATGTGATCCAGGACTCGATCTCGGCGACCGAACTGGGCCGCTTCCCCGACGATAACGTCGCCGACTCGCTGACCCATATCTCCGGCGTGTCGGTGTCGCGTACCCGTGGCGGCGAAGGCCAGTACATCAATGTGCGCGGCCTGGGTTCCGGCTACAACATCGTCACCCTGAATAAACGCATCCTGGCGACCGACGGCGATGGCCGCGACTTCGCCTTCGATGTGCTGCCGTCGGAAGTGATCAGCGGCGCCGACGTGATGAAGTCGGCCGAAGCGGCGCAGATGGAAGGCAGCATCGGCGGCTCCGTCAACCTGCGTTCGGCGCGGCCGATGGACAATCCGGGCTACCACGCGTCGGTGCGGTTTGAGGGCGACCACAACGACCTGTCGCGCAAAGACGGCGGCAAGCTGTCCGGTGTGGTCAGCAATACCTTCAACAACAACACCATGGGTGTGCTGGTCGGCGCGGTGTTCTCCAAGCGCAAAGTGCGCACCGATTCGCTGGGCTACCAGACCTATAATGCGGATTCGCCGGGCAGCTTCGATGTCAATGGTGACGGCGCCATCGGTCCGGGCGAAAGCAATCTGCTGGCGCCGTGCTGCATCTCGTTCGGTTCCGTGTTTGAAGAGAAGAAGCGCACCGCCTTGTCCGGCGCGTTTGAGTGGAAGGTGACGCCGGGCTTCAAGCTGACCGCCGACGCCCTGGCTACGCGCCTCGATTCGCCGCAAGTCGGCTATCAGCAGTCGTATTACATCGAGCACGCGCCGGGGCGCTGGTCCGACGTGGTGGTCAAGGACCATCTGATCACCAGCATGACGGTGCATGACCTGATACCGGAAATGTCGAACGTCACCGCCGACCGCGTGGTCGACACCATGCAGGCCGGCCTGCGCGGCGAGTGGAAAGTCTCGAACGATCTGAAACTGACGGGCGACGTCTATCGCTCGACCTCCAAGCGCAATTCCGGCGGCAAGGACAGCTTTGTGGTGGCGGGCATCGCCGGCCATAACACCGGCTACTACAAGGCCAATAACGGCGGCTTCCCCGACATCCGCGTCACGCTGGAAGATGGCCGCGACCTGGCCACCGAACTGGCCGCCGGCCGCCTGGGCGACAAGGACTACGGCGTGCACTTCACCGGCCTGACCGGCACCGACATCAAAGACACCATCGACGGCGCCTCGCTCGATGGCCGCCTGGTATTGAGCGGCGCATGGCATGTCGATGCGCTGCAATTCGGCGCCAGCGCCACCGACCGCAAGAAGGACCGCACCTCGATCGGCAACGAGAAGAGCGGCGGCGCCTGCCAGTACTGCGACATGTACTCGACCACCTTCGCTTCGCTGGGCGCCAATGTGGTGTCGCCAATGACGCTGCCTAACTATATGCGCAACGCCGGCGGCAGCTTCCCCGGCAGCTTTATCAAGTTCGACGTGCCGGCCTACCTGGCGGCGCTGAAAGCGCTGGACGGCAAGCCTATCCTGGATGCGGACGGCAACCCGACCGGCAAGACCTATGACGTCAGCAAGACGCAGCCGGTGTTTGTGCCGACCGATTCGTATTCGGTGCGGGAGAAGACCTCCACGCTGTACGGCCAGCTGGAGCTGTCCGGCGAACACTGGAACGGTAACGTCGGCGCGCGCCTGGTGCGCACCAAGACCACGTCGAAGAGCGCGATCGACCAGATTGTGTCGATTGACGACCCCACGCCGGATATCCCGACCAGCAGCCCGAAGATCGTCTACAGCCCGGCGGTGCCGGTGTCGGAAGACGGCAGCTACACCAAGCTGCTGCCGTCGGCTAACCTGAGCTGGTGGGCGCGCGACGACTTCGTGGTGCGCGGCGCGGTCGCCAAGGTGATGGCCCGTCCATCGCTGGACAAGCTGGCGCCGACCCGCACCGACAACACGCTGGACCGCAGCTACGTCATCAACGTGGTCGGCGATCCGAAGCTGAAGCCTACCGAGGCGGTGCAGCAGGACCTGTCGGCGGAATGGTACTACCGGCCCAAGTCGGCCATTACGGCCGCGGTCTTCGCCAAGCAGATCAAGAACTTCGTCACCTACCAGACCGACGAGCATGTGGACATCGGCGTGCCGGGCTATCTGTACACCGTGACCCACCCGGTCAATGGCGACAAGGCGCGCGTGCGCGGCCTGGAGCTGGGGGTGCAGCACCTGTTCGACAATGGCTTTGGCTTTAACGCCAAATTTGCCAAGACCTGGACCAAGGCTTACCAGAATGGCGAGTATGTCGGCCAACTGGAAGGCGTGGCGCCGACTGCATCCTCGCTTGGCCTGCTGTATGAGAAGAACGGCATCAACGCATCGATTTCGTTCGACTACACCGGCGAGTACACTCAGAACACCAATGTGCTGGCGGGCTATCCGAACAAGGTCGACGCGCTGACCTGGGTGACGGCATCCGCTTCGTGGGACGTGACCCGCAGTATCACCCTGTTCGTCGAGGGTAAGAATCTAGGAGACGCCGTGATGCGCTCGCACCTGGGCCGCAGCGATGCGCTGTACGGCTTTGAGAGCTGGGGCCGCACCTACGTGGCCGGCATGAGCGTGAAATTCTGACGAGACTCCATGAATACGACGACTAACACGATACGAACCGGCAAAACCGGCAGCGCCGCCGGCACGCGCCGCCCGCGCTGGCTGGGCTACGCGCTGGCCACCACGTTGCTGTGGGGCGTATGGGGCGCGTTCACCGGGGTACCCAGCCAGCACGGCTTCCCTGAAACGCTGGTCTACGTGGTATGGGCGCTGACCATGGTGCCACCGGCGCTGATTGTGCTGGCGCGCGCCGGCTGGAAGGTGCGCCACGATGGCCGCGCGATCGCTTATGGCCTGGCGATCGGCCTGCTGGGCGCGGGTGGCCAGATGATCCTGTTCTATGCGGTGAAGGCAGGTCCGACGTATCTGATCTTCCCTTTGATCTCGCTGTCGCCGGTGCTGACCATCGCATTGTCGTTCGTGTTCCTGCGCGAGCGCACCGGCATGATGGGACTGGCCGGCATCGTGCTGGCGATCTGCGCGCTGCCGCTGTTCGACTACACGCCGGGCGGCGCGCCGCAGCAGTATGGCCTGTGGTTTGTGCTGGCGCTGGGGGTGTTGGTGGCCTGGGGCTTGCAGGCTTACTTCATCAAGCTGGCCAACGCCAGCATGGACGCCGAGAGCATTTTCTTTTACATGACGGCCAGCGCGCTGCTGGTCATTCCGGTCGCGCTGGCGATGACCGACTTCTCGCAGCCGATCAACTACGGTCCATCCGGGCCGTTGCTGGCCGCCGTGACGCAGGTGTTGAACGCGGTCGGCGCGCTGACGCTGGTGTATGCCTTCCGCCATGGCAAGGCGCTGATGGTGTCGCCGCTGGTGAATGCCGGTGCTCCGTTGCTGACGACGGTGATCTCGATGGCGCTGGCGGCGACGCTGCCGACCGGCTACCGGCTGGCGGGCATCGTCCTGTCGCTGGCGGCGGCGCTGTTCCTCGCCCTGCAGCCGGAAGACGGCGGCTCTGCCTGAACTGAATTATTCAAGGACTGATTGATGGACTATTTATTGAATCTGGTACGCCGCCACAAAGCGGGGGAGCCGGTCGGCATTCACGCCGTGTGTTCGGCGCATCCGCTGGTGATCGAAGCGGCGATGGAAACCGCGTTGGAACGTGGACAGCCGGTGCTGATCGAGGCTACTTCCAACCAGGTGAATCAGGATGGCGGCTATACCGGCATGACGCCGGCCGCATTCCGCGAGTTCGTGTACGGCATCGCCGACCGCGTTGGTCTGGCGCGTGAGCGCATCCTGCTGGGCGGCGATCATCTGGGACCGAACGCATGGCAAAGCCAGTCGGCGGATGCGGCGATGGCCAAGTCCGAAGTGCTGATCGACCAGTATGTGACGGCGGGCTTCCGCAAGATTCATCTGGACTGCTCGATGTCCTGCGCCGGCGATCCGGTGCCGCTGCCGGACGCCGTGGTGGCCGAGCGCGCAGCGCGCCTGTGCGTGGTCGCTGAACGTGCCTGGCAAGCCGCTGGCGGCGAGGCTCCGGTGTATGTGGTCGGCACCGAGGTGCCGGTACCCGGCGGCGCGCACGAAGACCTGGAACATCTGAGCGTAACCACGCCGGCTGCTGCGGCGCTGACGATCGAGGTGCATCGGCAGGCCTTTGCGGCAGCCGGCCTGGAAGCGGTGTGGCCGCGCGTGATCGGCCTGGTGGTGCAGCCGGGCGTGGAGTTCGACCATCACAAAGTAATCGACTACCAGCCGCAACGCGCGCTGGCATTGAGCCGCTTTATCGAAGGCCAACCGACGCTGGTCTATGAGGCGCATTCGACCGACTACCAGACCGCGTCCAACCTGGCGGCGCTGGTGGCAGGCCATTTCGCCATCCTCAAAGTAGGGCCGGGACTGACCTTCGCGCTGCGCGAAACGCTGTGGGCATTGGCCGATATCGAAGAGCAGATGACCGGCGCCGGCCAAGGCTCGGACTTCAAGAACACCGTACTGGAAGTGATGCGCGCCGAGCCGGAATACTGGCGCAAGTACTACGGTGGTGATGCGGCCAGCGCGCGCTTCGACCAGCAGTACAGCCTGAGCGACCGCATACGCTACTACTGGCCGCATCCGGCGATTCAGGCAGCGCAGGCGCGGCTGATGGCGAACCTGGAGCACGAAGCGCCACCACTAACCTTGCTGAGCCAATACCTGCCGGCCCAGTATGAAGCAGTGCGTGAAGGCCGCATACGCAACCTGCCGGCTGATTTACTCAAAGAAGGCGTAGCCAAAGTGCTGCGCCAGTACATGGACGCTTGCGATGCAGGCGCCGCAACAAAGGAGTTGGAAACATGCTAGTAGCAGACAAGGAGATTTTTGGCTTCGGCGTGGACCGCCTGGACGCAGCGGGCGGCGGCCAGACCGCGCGTGAAATCGCGCAGCAGCCAACCGTCTGGCCGCAGATCGATGCGCTGGTAGGCAGCCAGCGCGCCGCGCTCGATGCCTTTCTTAATCCGCTACTGGCGCGTGCCGACTTGCGGATCGTGCTGACCGGGGCCGGCACGTCGGCGTTCCTCGGCGAGTGCCTGGCGCCGGCCTTGCTGGGCAAGGGACTGCGCGCGGAAGCTGTGCCGACCACGGATCTCGTCTCCGGCCCGCTGCGCTTCCTGCAGCCGGCGGTGCCGACGCTGATGGTGTCGTTTGCGCGTTCCGGCAGCAGTCCAGAAAGTACGGCCGCCGTGGCGCTGGCGGACCAGCTGGTGAATGACGTCTACCATCTGGTCATCACCTGCAATGCGGACGGCGCACTGTATCGCATGGCGCAGGGCCGCGCCGATGCCTTCGCCATCCTGCTGCCGGATGCCACCCACGACCGTGGCTTCGCCATGACCACCAGCTTTACCTCAATGCTGCTGACCGCCGCGCTGGCGTTTCGCGTGCTGACGGTAGGCGACACCGCCGCTGCCTCGAACGCCGCCAGCCGCGTGCAGGCAGCCGAACTGCCGCTACTGCAAGCGCTGGTGGCGCGCCAGTTCCAGCGCGTGGTCTACCTCGGCAGCAATGAGCTGCGCGGCCTGGCGCGCGAAGCCTCGCTCAAGCTGCTGGAACTGACCGACGGCCGCGTGGTGGCGCTGTTCGATTCACCGCTGGGCTTCCGCCATGGCCCCAAGACCGTCGTCGATGCCGATACCCTGGTGGTGGTGCTGCTGTCGAATGACCCCTACGCCCGCCGCTACGATCTGGACCTGCTGCGCGAGCTGCGCAACGATGGCCGCGCCGGCCGCGTGCTGGCGCTGAGCGGCCGCGCCGATGCGGAACTGGGCAGCGATGGCGTGGTGCTGGAAGGCGCCGAGCAAGCGGCCGACCTGGCGCTGGCGCTGCCTTACATCCTTTTTTGCCAGTCGTTCGCGCTGCTGCAGTCGCTGGCGCAGGGCATCCGTCCCGATACGCCGAGCGCCTCCGGTACCGTCAACCGCGTGGTGCAGGGCGTGACCATCTACCCGTTTTCAGGAGACGAGCATGTTCCTCGGGGTTGATGGCGGCGGCACCAAGACCGCGTTTGCGCTGATCGATAGCCAGGGGAACGCGCTGGCGCGGCACACCGACAGCAGCGCCTACTATCTGGAAGTGGGCATGGACGGCGCGGCGGCCATGCTGGCGCGCGGCTGCAACGCCGTATTTACCGCCGCCGGCGTAACGGCCGGCGATCTGGCTTTCGCATTCTTTGGCTTGCCGGCGTATGGCGAAGACCGCGCGGTGCAGCAGCAACTGGATGCGCTGCCGCGCGCCATTCTTGGACATGAGCGCTACCTGTGCGGCAATGACATGGTGTGCAGCTGGGCCGGATCGCTGGCCTGCAACGACGGCATCAGCGTGATCGCCGGCACCGGCTCGATGGCATACGGCGAGTTTGCCGGACGCCGCGCCCGCGCCGGCGGCTGGGGCGAGTTGTTCAGCGACGAAGGCTCGGCGCACTGGATCGCCCGCGCCGGCCTGGCGCTGTTCTCGCGCATGAGCGATGGCCGCGCACCGCGCGGACCGCTGTACCAGTTGGTGCGCGAGCGCTTGTCGCTGGCGGAGGATCTGGATCTGTGCCAGGTGATTTACGGTGACCTGCAGGCGGAGCGCAGCCGGGTGGCTGCGTTGTCACGCCTGGTGAGCGAGGCCGCAGCGCTGGGCGACTTGCAGGCGTCAGCCATCATCACGGCCGCTGCGACGGAGCTGGCGGCGCTGGTCGATGCGGTGCGTGGCGCGCTGGGCGTGGCGGATGGCGTGGAGGTCAACGTGTCCTACACCGGCGGCTTGTTTGGCGCCGACGGCCCGCTGCACGCGCCGTTTGCCCAGGGGTTGGTGACGCGCACAGGGCCGTACCGCCTGACGCAACCAAGCCTGGCGCCGGTGCTGGGCGCCGCGCTGTATGCGGCGCGCGCCTCTGGCGCACCGCTTGGCGAATCGGCGCTGGAACGACTGGCCGGTGCGCACTGAACGCGCCGGCATCATCAAGGAGACATCAATGCGTTGGAGCCTGATACCCGCCGTACTTGCAGCGTTGCTGGCGCCACTGGACGCCGCTGCCGCCAGCGGCTACACCATGGCGGATTTTGCCAAGGTGCCTAAGATCGACGCGCACCTGCATCTGCATGGCGACAGCCAGCAAGCCTGGCTGGCCCTGGCGCGCAAGGACAACTTCCGCGCGCTGACGATTAACGTCGATTACCCGGATTTTCCGTCGCTGGCGCAACAGCGGCGCGTGGCCAGCACCCTGGCGCACCAGCATCCGGAGCTGGTGGCCTGGGCGGCGACGTTTTCCACCGATGGCTTTGAGCGGCCGGAATGGAGCGCTGCCACGCTGAAGGATCTGGATGGCGCCGTGGCTGACGGTGCGGTGGGCGTCAAAGTCTGGAAGAACATCGGCATGAGCCTGCGCGACAGCCAGGGCAAGCTGGTGATGGTCGACGACGCCCGCTTCGACCAGCTGTTTGACGGCCTGGCGCAGCGGCGCGTGATGGTGCTCGGCCATCAGGGCGAGCCGCATAACTGCTGGCTGCCGATCGAGCAGATGACCGTCAATAACGACCGCGAATACTTCGCCGCGCATCCGGCTTATCACATGTACGCGCATCCTGAAATGCCAGGCTACGAGCAGCAGATGGCCGCGCGCGACCGCTTGCTGGACAAGCATCCGACACTCCGCTTCACCGGCGTGCATCTGGCTTCGCTGGAGTGGGACGTGACGCGGCTGGCGCAGTTTCTGGACGCTCATCCCGGCGTCAACGTCGATGTCGCCGCGCGCATCGGCCAGCTGCAATACCAGTCGCAGCGCAACCGCGAACGCGTGCGCGCCTTCTTCATCAAGTACCAGGACCGTTTGATGTACGGCTCCGACCTGGCGCAATCCGCCGAGCAGGATGATGCGGGCTTTGTCGCGGACATGGATCAGGTGTGGCGGCGCGACTGGCGCTATTTCGTCACCACCGACCGCTTCAAGGTGCCGGAGCTGGATCAGCCGGTGCAGGGCCTGTCGCTGCCGCGCGTAGTGGTGGACAAGCTATACCGAATCAACGCCGAAAAGGCCTATCCGCGTGCGTGGCACAAGGCGCAATAAGAGAGATGACGAGGAGACCGATGAAACAACAACATGATCAACGCCGCCGCACCTTGCTGCAATGGCTGGCTGGAACGGCGGTGGCGACCACCGTGGGCGAAGCCACTGCGGCCGCGGCACCGGCCACCCAAGGCAAAGATATCGCGCGGATTGGCGACGCCGCGATGGCGCTGGAATTTGATGGCCAGCTGCGCTGCCGCGTGGTGTCGCGCCGTGGTCCGCGTCCCGCCGCAGTGACGGCCTTTGCGCCGAGCGAGCGGCTGCGGTTGCCCAATGGCCGCTGGATCGAGCGCTTTGCGCTGACGTCGCAGGCGGCCGACCGCGTCGATGGGCCGCATGGTCCGGGCGTGCGCCATCGCCTGAGCGGCAAGTCGGAAGAGGGTATTGAGAAGACGGTCGCTATCACTTTTTACGACCGTCAGCCTGGCTTCGCGGTGATCCGCGTCAGCTACCGTAACGCCGGCGACAAACCATTGCTGGTCGCGGCATGGGCCAACAGCGCGCACACGCTGCGGCCGGCGGCGGGCCGCAAGGCCGAATTCTGGACCTATTCCGGCGCCACCCATCCCGACCGCCGCGACTGGGTGCAGCCGATGGTGCATGGTTTCGAGCAGCGCAATTTCATGGGCATGAATGGTTCGGACTACGGCGGTGGCACGCCAGCGGCCGACGTCTGGAACGCCGACTGCGGCCTGGCGGTAGGCCATCTGGACGTGGTTCCGCGCCTGGTCGAGCTGCCGGTGCGCGCGGCGCCGGCTGGTGCGGCGCTGGCGGTCGAGTTCAAGCAGGAGACCACGCTGCAACCAGGCCAGACGCTGGAGACGCTCGACACCTTCCTCGCGCTGCACACCGGCGACTACTTTGCCGCGCTGGACCAGTACCGCCAGGCGATGGCAGAGCGCGGCCTGCGCTCGCCGGACTGTCCGCCGGAGTGCTATGAGCCGATCTGGTGCGCCTGGGGCTACGAGCGCGATTTCACGGTGCCGCTGATGGTGGGCACGCTGCAAAAGGCCAAGGAGCTGGGCCTGGAGTGGGCGGTGCTGGACGACGGCTGGCAGAACAACGAGGGCGACTGGAAGCTGGATGCCAAAAAATTCCCCGGCGGCGAAGCCGACATGCGCGGGCTGGTACAGACCGTCAAGGACGCCGGCCTGAAGGCGCGCCTGTGGATCACCCCACTGGCGGTCGATCCCGGCTCTGACCTGCTGCACGACCACACCGACATGCTGTTGCTGGACAAGGAAGGCGCACCGCAGCTGATCTCCTGGTGGAACAGCTTCTACCTGTGCCCCGCCTACCAGCCGACCATCGACATGACGCGCGACTGGATACGCAAGATCTTCGGCGAGTGGGGCTACCAGGGCCTGAAGATCGACGGCCAGCACCTGAACGGCGTGGCGCCTTGCTATAACCCGGCGCACAAGCACGCGCGGCCGGAAGAGTCGTTCGAGAAGCTGCAGGACTTCTGGAAGATGGTCTACGACACCGCGCGCGAAATCAATCCGAACGCGGTGGTGGAGCTGTGCCCATGCGGCACCTCCTACGCCTTTCATAATTTCCCGTACATGAACCAGGCGCCGGCCTCGGACCCGCTGTCGTCCTGGCAGGTGCGCCACAAGGGTAAGACGCTGAAGGCGC
This sequence comes from Duganella margarita, assembly GCF_009857535.1. Taxonomy (GTDB): domain Bacteria; phylum Pseudomonadota; class Gammaproteobacteria; order Burkholderiales; family Burkholderiaceae_D; genus Rugamonas; species Rugamonas margarita. The sequence goes on along the minus strand of NZ_WWCS01000009.1, from coordinate 127,385 downwards.
TGATGGGCCGCAGCGCGCCGTATGCCGGCGATCACGTTGAGCTGAGCGACGGCGGCGACGATTTTGCCTCCACCATCGGCGTTGGCGCGGTGCTGTCGACCAAATTTACCTGGCCGGTCGATCCCAAGCCCAAGGACAGCTTCCTGCTGACGCCGGAACGCGAAGTCAAATGGCGCAAGTGGATCGGCATTTACCGCGACAAGATGCTGGCCAACGGCGTCTATCGCGGCGAGCTGTACGACATCGGCTTCGACAAGCCCGAAGGCCACGTGGTGGAGAAGGGCGGCAAGATGTACTTCGCGTTCTTCGCGCCACGCTGGGATGGGCCGGTCGAGATCCGTGGCCTGGGTGCGGGGCGCTGGCGCCTGCGCGATTACGTCGACGGCAAGGACATCGGCGAAGTGGACAGCGGCCGCAATCGCCTGACGCTGCGCTTTGAACACGCGCTGCTGCTGGAGGCGTCGCGGGTGTAAGCCGGGCGCTGCCCGATCTTGTGGTTTCATCCTTTTGAGGAGAATTGCCTGTGAATTTAGTCAAAGCTTTCGCCGCAGCCGCGTGCCTGCTGGCCTCCACGGCGCATGCCGTCACCATCACCGTCAGTCCGGGTCAGTCGATCCAGTCTGCGGTCAATACCGCCAATGCCGGCGACACCGTGCGGGTGCTGGCCGGCACCTACACGCAGAAGGTGCTGATTTCCGGTAAATCCGGCAGCGCCACCGCCTTCATTACCGTGCAAGGCGATGCCGGCGCCATCATCAGCGGCAGCGGCCTGACGCCATCCGGCCGCGAAGGGCTGATCACCATCAAGAACTCGAACTATGTGCGGGTGCAGGGTTTTGAGGTGGCGGGGTTGACGTCGAACGGCAGCAACACCCCGGTCGGGATTCTGATCGAAGGCAACGGCGCGAACCTGCAAATCGTCAGCAACAAGATCCACGACATCAAGAACACCAGCACCTGCAAGGACCCGTGCTCGGTCGGCGCGCATGGCCTGGCCGTCTTCGGCACCAACACCACCGGCGTGACCGATCTGCTGGTGCAGGGGAATGAGGTGTACAAGAACGTGCTGCAGGCCAGCGAAGCGCTGGTCATCAACGGCAACGTCGACCGCTTCGAAGTCCTCGGCAACAACGTGCATGACAATAACAACATCGGCTTCGACTTCATCGGGTATGAAGGCGAGTGCTCCGGTTGCGGCGACAACGACCGCGTGCGCAATGGCCTGGTGCGCGGCAATACCTCGGCCAACAACTCCAGCACCACCAATCCATGGTACGGCGGCGAAGGCTCGGCCGGCGGCTTCTACGTCGACGGCGGCCGCAACATCATCTTCGACCGCAATATCTCGACCGGCAACGACATCGGCTTTGAATTCGCCAGTGAGCATAAAAACAAGGCGACCGAAGATATTCTGATGACTGGCAATTTTGTCTATAACAACCGTGAAGCTGGTTTGTCGCTGGGCGGCTACTCCTCAAGCGCCGGCCTGGCCCGCCGCATCAATGTGCATAACAATTCGTTCTACAAAAACCAGGGCTGGGGCACCGAGGTGACGTTGCAGTACAAGGTCACCGCGTCGAACTTCAGCAATAACATCTTCTTCGGCAAAGGGACCGCGGCAGAGAGCTATCAGGTGGAAGGCACCGGCAACACCGGCAATAACTGGGGCGTCAATCAGTGGTGGGGCACCAGCACCAGTTCCTCCGGCCTGCCGGGAACGCTGAAGATTTCCAATCCGCTGTACGTGGCGCCGGCGACCGGCAACCTGCACCTGCAAGCGGCTTCGCCGTCGATTGATGCGGGTACAGTCGGCACGCCGCTCACCGGCTGGAGTTCGCCGCTGTGGACCCGTTATTTCCCGTCCGGCGCGATTCCGCTGAATGGCACGCAGGACATCGACGGCCAGGCGCGCATCGAGCACAGCCTGATCGATTTGGGCGCCGACGAGTACGGCACGACGGCGGCCAGCAAGTAAGCGGGAAGCGAAGCGGGCAGGGCGGTGTACAATCTGGGGCGCTCAATCCCAGTCCATACACTGCCCATGCCATCACGCCGTTTTGCCCTTGCCAGTTTAGCCATCCTCTCCGCAGCCGCGATTGTCGGCTGCAAAAACCCTCCCGTTGCGGAGACCCCGGTGCTGCAACCGCCGCCGGAGGTGCTGCCGCCGAAGAAAATCAAGATCGGCCTGGCGCTGGGCGGCGGCGCGGCGCGCGGCTTTGCCCACATCGGCGTGATCAAGGCGCTGGAGGCGCAGGGCATCTATCCGGACATCGTGGTCGGCACCAGCGCCGGCAGCGTGGTCGGCGCGCTGTACGCGGCCGGCAATACCGGCTTCCAGCTGCAAAAGCTGGCGCTGGAGATGGACGAAGCGTCGATTTCCGACTGGGCGGTGCCGCTGTTCCGCAAGAACACCGGCGTGCTGAAAGGCGAGGCGCTGCAAGCCTATGTCAACAAGGCGGTCAACAACCAGCCGATGGAAAAGCTGAAGATTCCGTTCGGCGCGGTGGCCACCGACCTGAAGGACGGCAAACCGATCCTGTTCCAGCGCGGCAATACCGGCATGGCAGTGCGGGCGTCGTCGGCGGTGCCGGGCGTGTTCCAGCCGGTGACCATCAACGGCCATACCTATGTGGACGGCGGCCTGGTGGCGCCGGTGCCGGTGCGCTTTGCGCGCGACATGGGGGCGGACTTCGTCATCGCCGTCAATATCTCGACCCAGGCCGACGTGCAGGCCACCGTCAGTTCGCTGGACGTGATCATGCAGACCTTCTCCATCATGGGCCAGCGCATCAACGACTATGAGCTGCGCGATGCCGACATCGTCATCACGCCGCCGCTGGGCAAGATGGCCAGCAATGACTTCAATGGCCGCAACCAGGCGGTGCTGGCCGGTGAGCAGGCCGCCGCGCAGGTGATGGCCCAGATCAAACAAAAACTCGAAGCGAAACGCAAACCATAAGGAAGAGCATTATGCAAACCAAGCCGTACCTCACTCTGGCCGACGTCAAGAAAATCGCTGTGGCCGCAGAAGCGGAAGCCGTGGCCAATAACTGGGCGGTGAGCATCGCCATCGTTGATGACGGCGGCCACCTGCTGTGGCAACAGCGGCTGGATGGCGCCAATGCGCTGTCGTCGCACATCGCCCCGGCCAAGGCGCGCGTATCGGCGCTGGGCCGCCGCGAGTCCAAGCTGTATGAAGACGTGATCAACAACGGCCGCGTCTCGTTCCTGACCGCGCCGGCGCCGATGGCCGATGGCATGCTGGAAGGCGGCGTGCCCGTCATCGTGGACGGCCACATCATCGGCGCCGTCGGCGTCTCCGGCGTCAAATCGAACGAAGATGCGCAAATCGCCAAAGCCGGCATCGCCGCACTGAACTAAGCAACAACTGTTAAAAAACCGCCTGGCGCCATGCCGGGCGGCCTTGCCAAGCAGGGCGGATTTGGTTATAATTCAAAGGTTTAGCCAAATCACATCTCTACCGTAGCGACTACCACTCACTCCATCATCAATTGACCATCCACCCGGGCCTGCGACGGCCGGGGATACTCGACGGTCGTCTGACGTGGCGCAGCTACGGTAACTTTATCAGGAGTTGCCCTTGCCGCCATTTTTTTCTGGCCCCGCCGTTCCAGCCATACTGGCCCTCGCTGACGGAACCATTTTCAAAGGTTTTTCGATCGGCGCCGCCGGTCATACGACCGGTGAAGTGGTCTTCAATACTTCCATGACCGGTTACCAGGAGATCCTCACCGATCCGTCCTACAGCCGCCAGATCGTCACGCTGACGTATCCCCATATCGGCAACTACGGGATCAATCCCGAAGACGTCGAGTCGTCCAAAGTCCACGCTGCCGGTCTAATCATCCGTGACCTGCCGTTGATCGCGTCGAACTTCCGCTCCACCCAGTCGCTGGGCGATTACCTGAAGGCCGAGAACATCGTCGCCATCGCCGGTATCGACACGCGCAAGCTGACCCGCATCCTGCGCGAGAAGGGCGCCCAATCCGGCGCCATCCTGGTCGGCACCCAGGGCAACGAGCCGTCGGCGTCGCAGGCGCTGGACCTGGCGCGTTCCTTCCCGGGCCTGTCCGGCATGGACCTGGCCAAGGTGGTGACGGTCAAATCGACCTACGAATACACCGAAACCGAATGGACGCTGGGTGAAGGCTACGGCAAGCTGGCCGCAGAAGACACCAAATTCCACGTGGTCGCCTACGACTTCGGCGTCAAGCGCAACATCCTGCGCATGCTGACCGCGCGCGGCTGCAAAGTCACCGTGGTGCCGGCCCAGACCACCGCTGAAGAAGTGCTTGCGCTGAATCCGGACGGCGTGTTCCTGTCCAACGGCCCTGGCGATCCTGAGCCGTGCGACTACGCCATTTCCGCCGCCAAGGTCTTCATGGACAAGAAGCTGCCGCTGTTCGGCATCTGCCTCGGCCACCAGATCATGGGCCTGGCCTCCGGCGCCAAAACGCTGAAGATGAAGTTCGGCCACCACGGCGCCAACCACCCGGTGCAGGACCTGGACAGCAAGAAGGTCATGATCACCTCGCAGAACCACGGTTTCGCGGTCGATCCGAACACGCTGCCGGCCAACTGCCGCGTGACCCACGTGTCGCTGTTCGATGGTTCGCTGCAGGGCTTTGCCCGCACCGACACCCCGGCCTTCTGCTTCCAGGGCCACCCTGAAGCATCGCCTGGCCCGACTGACGTCGCTTACCTGTTTGACCGCTTCATCGGCCTGATGGAAGCTTCGGAGAAAAAATAAATGCCAAAACGTACAGACATTAAAAGTATTTTGATTATTGGCGCTGGCCCGATCATTATCGGCCAGGCCTGCGAGTTCGATTATTCCGGCGCCCAGGCCTGCAAGGCCCTGCGCGAAGAAGGCTACAAAGTCATCCTGGTCAACAGCAATCCTGCGACCATCATGACCGACCCGGAAATGGCCGATGTGACCTACATCGAGCCGATCACCTGGCAAATCGTCGAGAAGATCATCGCCAAGGAAAAGCCGGACGCGATCCTGCCAACCATGGGCGGCCAGACCGCGCTCAATTGCGCGCTGGACCTGCACCGCAACGGCATCCTGGACAAATACAAGGTGGAACTGATCGGCGCCACGCCGGAAGCCATCGACAAGGCCGAAGACCGCTCCAAGTTCAAGGACGCGATGACCAAGATCGGTCTGGGCTCGGCCCGTTCCGGCGTGGCGCACTCGCTGGAAGAATCGTGGGCGGTGCAGAAGGAAGTCGGCTTCCCGACCATCATCCGTCCATCATTCACCATGGGCGGCAGCGGCGGCGGTATCGCCTACAACGAAGAAGAATTCGAAGCGATCTGCAAACGCGGCCTGGAAGCTTCGCCAACCAACGAGCTGCTGATTGAGGAATCGCTGCTGGGCTGGAAAGAGTACGAGATGGAAGTGGTGCGCGACAAGGCGGACAACTGCATCATCATCTGCTCGATCGAAAACCTGGACCCGATGGGCGTGCACACCGGCGACTCGATCACCGTGGCGCCTGCGCAAACGCTGACCGACAAGGAATACCAGATCATGCGTAACGCCTCGCTGGCGGTGCTGCGTGAAATCGGCGTCGATACCGGCGGCTCCAACGTGCAGTTCTCGATCAACCCGGCCGATGGCCGCATGATCGTCATCGAGATGAATCCGCGCGTCTCGCGTTCGTCGGCACTGGCGTCGAAAGCCACCGGCTTCCCGATCGCCAAAGTGGCGGCCAAGCTGGCTGTCGGCTTCACGCTGGACGAGCTGCGCAACGAGATCACCGGCGGCGCCACCCCGGCCTCGTTCGAACCGTCGATTGACTACGTCGTGACCAAGATCCCGCGTTTCACGTTCGAGAAATTCCCGACCGCCGACCACCACCTGACCACGCAGATGAAATCCGTCGGCGAAGTGATGGCGATCGGCCGCACCTTCCAGGAATCGTTCCAGAAAGCGCTGCGCGGTCTGGAAGTGGGCGTGGATGGCCTGAACGAGAAAACCAAGGACCGCGAGAAGATCGAAGAGGAACTGGGCGAGCCGGGTCCGGAGCGCATCTGGTACGTGGGCGACGCCTTCGCACAAGGCTTCACCATGGAAGAAGTGCACCAGCTGACCAAGATCGACCCATGGTTCCTGATCCAGATTAAAGAGATCGTCGACCTGGAACTGTGGATGGACACGCAGAAGCTGGAGCAGCTGGACAAGACCACGCTGTACAAGCTGAAACAGAAGGGCTTCTCGGACCGCCGTCTGGCCTTCCTGCTGCAAACCACGCCGGCCGAGGTGCGCAAGTACCGTCATGGCCTGGGCATCCGTCCGGTCTACAAGCGCGTGGACACCTGCGCGGCGGAATTCGCCACCAACACCGCGTATATGTACTCGACCTACGATGAAGAGTGCGAGTCCAATCCGACCGACAAGAAGAAGATCATGGTGCTTGGCGGTGGCCCTAACCGTATCGGCCAGGGTATCGAATTCGATTACTGCTGCGTGCACGCGGCGCTGGCGATGCGCGAAGACGGCTACGAGACCATCATGGTCAACTGCAATCCGGAGACCGTGTCGACCGACTACGATACCTCGGATCGCCTGTACTTCGAATCGCTGACGCTGGAAGACGTGCTGGAAATCGTCGAGCTGGAAAAGCCGGTCGGCGTGATCGTGCAGTACGGCGGCCAGACCCCGTTGAAACTGGCGCTGGACCTGGAAGCCAACGGCGTGCCGATCGTCGGCACCTCGCCGGACATGATCGACGCCGCCGAAGACCGCGAGCGTTTCCAGAAGCTGCTGCAGGACCTGGGTCTGCGTCAGCCGCCTAACCGCACCGCGCGCACCGAAGCCGATGCGCTGGCGCTGGCACAGGAAATCGGCTACCCGCTGGTGGTGCGTCCTTCCTACGTGCTGGGTGGCCGCGCAATGGAAATCGTCCACGAGCAGCGCGACCTGGAGCGCTACATGCGCGAAGCGGTCAAGGTGTCGAACGATTCGCCGGTGCTGCTGGACCGCTTCCTGAACGACGCCATCGAGTGCGACGTCGACTGCATCTCGGACGGCGAAACCACCTTCATCGGCGGCGTGATGGAACACATCGAACAAGCCGGCGTCCACTCGGGCGACTCGGCCTGCTCGCTGCCGCCGTACTCGCTGGCGCAGGAGACCATTGATGAACTGAAGCGCCAGACCGCGCTGATGGCCAAGGGCCTGAACGTGGTCGGCCTGATGAACGTGCAGTTCGCGATCCAAAAGCAAGAGGGCCAGGACGTGGTCTACGTGCTGGAAGTGAACCCGCGCGCCTCGCGCACCGTGCCGTTCGTGTCGAAGGCCACCGGCCTGCAACTGGCCAAGATCGCCGCGCGCTGCATGGTCGGCCAGAAGCTGGCAGACCAGGGCATCACCGAAGAAGTGGTGCCGCCGTACTACAGCGTCAAGGAAGCCGTGTTCCCGTTCGTGAAATTCCCGGGCGTGGACACCATCCTCGGCCCTGAGATGAAGTCGACCGGTGAAGTGATGGGCGTCGGTAAAACCTTTGGCGAAGCCTTCGTCAAGTCGCAGCTGGGCGCCGGCGTCAAGCTGCCGAAATCGGGCAAGGTGTTCCTGTCGGTGAAATCGTCGGACAAGCCGCGCGCGGTGAAAGTGGCGCGCGACTTGGTCGACATGGGCTTCACGCTGGCCGCCACCAAAGGCACGGCGGCGGTGATTGCGGCGGCCGGCCTGCCGGTCACCGCGGTCAACAAGGTGGTCGAAGGCCGTCCGCACATCGTCGACATGATCAAGAACCATGAACTGGTGCTGGTCATCAACACGGTGGAGGAAAAACGCAACGCCATCGTCGACTCGCGCGCCATCCGCACCTCGTCGCTGGCCTCGCGCGTGACCACCTACACCACCATCGCCGGCGCCGAAGCGGCGGTGGAGGGCATCCGCCATCTCGACGAATTGCGTGTGTACGATTTACAAGGGCTGCATAAAACCTTACACTAAGGTTTAGGTAGTTAACGAACCACAGAGCTCGCGCTGCAGCTTGGCGCGGCCTCTGTGGTTTTCCATTGTAAAAACAGAGTAAATAGACAACATGACTTCAGTTCCACTTACCAAGTTCGGCGCAGAGCTCCTCAAAGATGAGTTGCACCAGTTGAAGACCAAAGAACGCCGTATCGTGATCGACGCGATTGCCGAAGCACGCTCGCATGGCGACCTGTCGGAAAACGCCGAGTACGATGCCGCCAAGGAGCGCCAGGCATTCGTGGAGGGCCGCATCGCGGAACTGGAAGGCAAGCTGAGCGCCGCGCAGATTATCGATCCCGCCACGCTGGACGCCGAAGGCCGCGTGGTGTTTGCCTCGACGGTGGACCTGGAAGACCTGGAATCGGGCGCCAAGGTGACCTACCAGATCGTCGGCATCGATGAAGCCGACCTGAAACTGAGCAAAGTATCAGTGACCTCGCCGATCGCCCGCGCGCTGATCGGCAAGTCGGCCGGTGACGTGGTGGAAGTGCAGGCCCCGTCGGGTCCGCGCGAATACGAGATTCTGGAAGTGCGCTACATCTGATGCTACTCGCCCGCACACGTTTGCTGGTCGCGACCCTGTGGGCCGGCAGTTTATGGGCGGTGGGCTACCTGGCCGCACCGACCCTGTTCGCCACGCTGAGTGATCGCGTGCTGGCCGGCACCATTGCCGGCAATCTGTTTACCAACCAGGCCTGGTTGTCGATCGCGTGCGCACTGGTGATGCTGGTGCTGCTGTGGGCGACCCAGACCAGCACCGGCGGTATTTTTGCCGGTCCGGCAGCGAATATGGCGGCCAAATCGCGCCGTACCCTGCTGATTATCGTGCTGGTGATGTTGGCGTGCACGCTGGTGTCGCACTTCGGCTTGCAGCCGATGATGGCGGCGCTGCGCGCGGCGGCGGGGCCGGGCGGGGTGATGGAGGAAGCGGCGAAGAACAAATTCGGCGTCCTGCACGGCATTTCCAGCGTGATCTATCTGATTCAAAGCCTGCTGGCCGCATGGCTGGTGGTCAAGCAGTAGGAGCGGGCGTCATTGCCGCCCAGGCGGCAATCCATGCTGAGTATGGGCTCCCGCCGACGCGGGAGCGACGCCGGTTCAGCTCAATACACTCTTTTTGGTCGACTTCTGACGCGCCTTGGCGCGTTTGATATTACCGCCCTGCGTCACGCGCTCATTCCCTTTCAGCACGACTTTGGTGACCGATGGTCGCTTGGTGCCGCTCGGGCTAGGCTTGACGATGGTCACTTCGCGCAGGCCTTTGCCGGCGCTGCCGCTGCGGGCTTTCTCGGTTTCCACTTTCGGACGGTACAGCACCAGCAGCTTGCCAATGTGTTGCACCGGCGCTGCCTTCAGCTGTTCGCAGATGGTTTCGTACATGGCGATACGGGCTTCGCGGTCGTCGCCGAACACGCGCACTTTGATCAGGCCGTGGGAATCGAGGCCCAGCGCGATTTCCTTGAGGACGTTGGCAGTCAGTCCGTCGGCGCCAATCATGACGATTGGATTCAGGCCGTGGGCTTCGGCGCGCAGCGCGCTGCGCTCGGCGGGAGTAAGTTTGATCATAAAATTCTTTTAGTAGGTTCCTTAAAGGCAGTATTCTACGCGAATGGCTAAGAACAAATTAAACAAAAACTGGATTCACGACCATATTAACGACCCTTACGTGAAATTGGCCCAGAAAGAGGGCTATCGGGCCCGTGCGGCTTTCAAACTGAAAGAGATTGATGAAGAAGAGAAACTGATCAAGCCCGGCCAGGTCATTGTCGACCTCGGTTGTACGCCGGGCAGCTGGGGGCAGTATGCGCGCCGCAAGCTGTCAGGCAAGGAGGGCGGCGGCATCAACGGCACGCTGATCGGCCTGGATATGCTGCCGATGGAGCCGATTGCCGATTTCCATTTTATTCAAGGCGACTTCCGCGAGGCGGACGTGTTGCAGCAGCTGGAAAACGTGGTGCAGGGGCAAAAAGTTGATCTGGTGTTATCGGATATGGCGCCCAACCTGTCCGGCATTCATGATTCCGACGCCGCCCGCATGGAGCATCTGATCGACCTGGCAATTGAATTCTCGCAGGCCCATTTAAAACCCGGCGGCGCCTTGCTGGTCAAATGTTTCAAGGACATGGGATTCAACGATATCGTACTGAAATTCCGTGCCGAATTTAAAACAGTAGTACAAAAGAAACCCAAAGCCAGCCGCGACAAGTCGTCCGAGATTTTCCTGCTCGGCCGCGGCCTGAAGAATCCCACCGACGGCATGGCATCGGCGCAACCTTTGGAATCTGATGGCTGGCACCCTTGATATTTGCTGAATAACCCGCACATCAAACCCCGGGAAAGCCGTTTTTGCCTTGATTGCGGTAAGATTTTGGCGAAATAATGTGCTTTTCAGCCGGTTTTTGACCGGCGCACGGCAGGTTTCTGGCAACGCCTGCCTATTGCGAGTAAAATCAGAGTTCAGCCAGGTTTATCGATGCGTCTCGCATCCAAGGAGTTTTCGTGAATAACATGTTTTCCAAATCAGCCATCTGGGTAGTCGTGGTACTGCTCCTGCTTATGCTGTACAAGCAGTTTGATAGCCATGGCGTAACCGGCGGAGCGAAACCAATCGCTTATTCCGACTTGCTGGATGACGTGAAAGCCAAACGCATCAAGGACGTCGTAATTGAAGGCGGCACCATTACCGCCACCCGCAGCGACGACTCCAAAGTCCGCACCACCGCCACGCCGTATGATCGCGGCCTGATCGGCGACCTGCGCGACAACGGCGTCCACTTCGACATCAAACCGCCAGAGGAGCCATCGTTCCTGTCGCAGGTGTTCGTGTCGTGGTTCCCGATGCTGCTGCTGATCGGCGTCTGGATCTTCTTCATGCGCCAGATGCAGGGCGGCGGCAAGGGCGGCGCGTTCTCCTTCGGGAAGTCGAAGGCGCGCATGATGGATGAAAGCAACAACACCGTGACCCTGTCCGACGTCGCAGGCTGCGATGAAGCCAAGGAAGAGGTCGGCGAGATCGTCGACTTCCTCAAGGATCCGAGCAAGTTCCAGAAACTGGGCGGCCGCATCCCGCGCGGCGTGCTGATGGTTGGTCCTCCAGGCACCGGTAAAACCCTGCTGGCGCGCGCCATTGCCGGCGAAGCCAAGGTGCCGTTCTTCTCGATTTCCGGTTCGGACTTCGTTGAGATGTTCGTGGGTGTCGGCGCCTCCCGCGTGCGTGACATGTTCGAGAACGCCAAGAAGCATTCGCCGTGCATCATCTTCATCGATGAGATCGACGCTGTCGGCCGTCACCGTGGCGCCGGCATGGGCGGCGGTAACGACGAACGCGAACAGACGCTGAACCAGTTGCTGGTGGAAATGGACGGCTTTGAAGCGCAGTCCGGCGTGATCGTGATTGCCGCCACCAACCGCGCCGACGTGCTGGATAAAGCGCTGCTGCGTCCGGGCCGTTTCGACCGCCAGGTCAGCGTTGGCCTGCCGGATATCCGCGGCCGCGAGCAGATCCTGAACGTGCACATGCGCAAAGTGCCGATCGGCACCGACGTCAAGGCCGACATCCTGGCCCGCGGCACGCCTGGCTTCTCGGGCGCCGATCTGGCCAACTTGGTCAACGAGGCGGCGCTGTTTGCCGCCCGTCGCTCGAAGCGTCTGGTTGATATGGCCGACTTCGAAGATGCCAAGGACAAGATCTACATGGGTCCTGAGCGTAAGTCGATGGTCATCCGCGAAGATGAGCGCCGCAACACCGCGTACCACGAGTCCGGTCATGCGGTGGTCGCCAAGCTGCTGCCGAAGGCGGATCCGGTCCACAAAGTGACCATCATGCCGCGCGGCTGGGCGCTGGGCCTGACCTGGCAGCTGCCTGAGCACGATAATATTTCGGGCTACAAGGACAAGATGCTGGAAGAAATTTCGATCCTGTTCGGCGGCCGTATCGCGGAAGAGATCTTCGTCGGTCAAATGTCGACCGGTGCCTCGAACGATTTCTCGCGCGCCACCAAGCTGGCCCGCTCGATGGTCACCAAGTTCGGCATGTCGGATGCGCTGGGCGTGATGGTGTATGAAGACACCCAGAACGACGGCTTCATGGGGGGCAGCAACAAGACCATCTCGGAAGCCACGCAGCAGAAAGTGGACGCGGAAATCCGCCACATCCTGGATCAGCAATATGCGCTGGCCCGCAAGCTGCTATCGGACAACCGCGACAAAGTCGAAGTCATGACCAAGGCGCTGCTGGAGTGGGAAACCATCGATGCAGACCAGATCAACGACATCATGGCCGGCCTGGAGCCGCGTCCGCCGAAAGCCGGCGTGACCATCCGCAAACAGCCTCCGAGCGATGGCGGCAGCGGTGTATCGCCAAGCGTGACCGCACCGGCCTAAGCACGCCGGGCTGCATCAACCACCAAGGGGTGAGGAGCGATCCTCGCCCTTTTTTATTCCAGTTTCACATGCAATCTACCTTACAGTTTGGCCGTTTTAATTACCCGTGGCGGGGGCAGGGCGTGCGCGCCCGCGTGATGGGCATCCTTAACGTGACGCCCGATTCGTTTTCCGACGGCGGCAACTACCAGTCGCTGGAATTTGCGTTGTCGCACGCCGAGCAGATGATCGAGGCCGGCGTCGACATCATCGATGTCGGCGGCGAATCCACCCGGCCCGGCTCGCCGCCGGTGTCGCTGGAAGACGAGCTGCAACGGGTGATGCCGGTGCTGTACGCGCTGCGCGACCTCGGTCCGGCCATATCGGTCGACACCTACAAGCCGCAGGTGATGCGCGAAGCCATCATCGCCGGTGTGGACATGATCAACGACATCAACGGCTTCCGCGCGCCGGGTGCGCTGGACGCGGTGCGCGACAGCGACTGCGCGCTGTGCATCATGCACATGCAAAGCGACCCGCAACACATGCAGCTGGCGCCGGCCTACACCGACGTGGTGGCCGAGGTCATCGCCTTCCTGCGCGAACGCGCCGAAGCGCTGCTGGCGGCGGGCATTGATCCACGTCGACTGTGCATCGATCCCGGCTTTGGTTTTGGCAAGACTGTGGAGCATAATTACGCCTTGCTGAAGGCCACCGCGCGCCTGATCGACGAGCTCAACCTGCCGCTGCTGGCGGGCTTGTCGCGCAAGTCGATGGTGGGGGCGGTGACCGGCAAACCGGTCGAGCAACGCATGGCCGGCAGCGTCGGCGGCGCGCTGGCGGCGGTGGCGCAGGGCGCGCTGATCGTCCGCGTGCACGACGTTGCCGAGACGGTTGACGCCCTCAAGGTCTGGCACGCAGCACACTAAAATAACAACTTAAAAGAGCACACATATGGCACGTAAATATTTTGGCACCGACGGCATTCGCGGCCTGGTCGGCGAAGCTCCCATCACCCCTGACTTCGTCATGCGCCTCGGCTACGCGGCCGGCAAGGTCCTGGCCAGCAAGCGCTCCGGCGCCGGCCGTCCGACCGTCCTGATCGGCAAAGACACCCGCATCTCCGGCTACATGCTGGAAGCCGCGCTGGAAGCCGGCTTCTCGGCCGCCGGCGTCGACGTCATGCTGGCCGGCCCGATGCCGACCCCGGCCATCGCCTACCTGACGCGCGCGCTGCGCCTGTCGGCCGGCGTGGTGATCTCGGCCTCTCACAACCCGTTCCAGGACAACGGCATCAAGTTCTTCTCGGCCCAGGGCGCCAAGCTGCCGGACGCGGTCGAGCTCGACATTGAAGCCGAGCTGGACCAGCCGATGCTGTGCGTGCCGTCGGAAAAACTGGGCCGCGCCAAACGCCTGGACGACGCCCAGGGCCGCTACATCGAATTCTGCAAGAGCACCTTCCCGAACGAGCTGGACCTGCGCGGCCTGAAAGTCGTGGTCGACTGCGCCCATGGCGCCGCCTACAACATCGCCCCGCACGTGTTCCATGAGCTGGGTGCGGAAGTGGTCGCCATCGGCAACAAGCCGGACGGCTTCAACATCAACCTCGACCACGGCGCCACCGCACCGGCCGCCATGGCCGCCGCTGTGCGCGCCCACGGCGCCGACCTCGGCATCGCACTGGACGGCGACGCCGACCGCCTGATCATGTGCGACGCCAACGGCCGCCTGTACAACGGCGACGAGCTGCTCTACCTGATGGTGATGGATCGCCTGGCCACCGGTCCGGTCGCCGGTGCGGTGGGCACGCTGATGACCAATATGGCGGTCGAGGTCGCCTTGAAAGCGAAGGGTATTGGCTTCGCCCGCGCCAAGGTCGGCGACCGCTACGTGCTGGAAGTGATGCAGGACAAGGGCTGGATCCTCGGCGGCGAAGGCTCCGGCCACCTGCTGGCGCTGGACAAGCACACCACCGGCGACGGCATCATCTCCGCGCTGCAAGTGCTGTCGGCCTTAAAACGCGCCGGCAAATCGCTGGAAGAGTGCTGCGCCGAGCTGACCATCTTCCCGCAAATCCTGATCAACGTGCGCGTGCCGGCCGGCTTCGACTGGACCAAAAACGCTGCCATGGTGGCGGAAAAAGAAAAGGTCGAAGCTGAGCTGGGCGACAGCGGCCGCGTGCTGATCCGCGCTTCCGGCACCGAGCCGCTGATCCGCGTGATGGTGGAGGCGCGCGATGCCGACGCCGCTCAGTCGATGGCGCGCCGCATCGCCGACAAGGTCGAAAATTAAATCGGCCGCTTTGATTGACGGATGCGCGGACAACGACTAGAATACTGGTCTTCGGAGTGTAGCGCAGCCCGGTAGCGCACCTGGTTTGGGACCAGGGGGTCCAAGGTTCGAATCCTTGTACTCCGACCAAGAACTTTGAAACGGGTTGTCGAAAGACAGCCCGTTTTTCATTTCCGCCGCAGATTCCTGCAGCATTCTCTGCCCATAGCTCAGTTGGATAGAGCATCAGCCTTCTAAGCTGAGGGTCGCAGGTTCGATTCCTGCTGGGCAGGCCATAAAAATTTCCCGCATTGCCGCGCAATCAGGCCTTGGCGGCCGTCCTGCGCTCCAGCCATTCACTGCCACCAGTATTCAATGCCTTGGTCACCGCTGCCGGCGGCAGGCTGTACACCGTGGCCCAAGTGGCGCTGCCGTCGCTGGCATTGGAGGGAAAGCTGCTGGACTCAATCGGCCAGTGGTATTTGCGCTTCAAGGTTTTGATGATGGCGGCGAGTGAGGTGCGGCCTTGTAGCGGCTCGGCGCCGGTCTGGTCGGCATTTGACAGCAGTACCGCCAGCACGGCGCCACGCGCGGTCAATGGGCCGGGGAATTTGGGAGTTTTTGACATCGTTGCATTCTACCGAAGGTGTCAGGGCATGGGCAGCTATAAGGCTTAGTTATTGCCACCGCTGCCAAACTCCATCTTCCGTGCGGCTTGTTATGGTGACGCGTTCGTTCCATGATCAATGGCATGAACGTCACCATATCAAGGAGTTAGCAATGCCCATTCTACAAAACGCCCCCGCAGCATCCCGCTTTAACATTGCAGTCGCCGGCGCCACTGGCCGCGTCGGCTCCGCACTGGTCGCCTGCTTGGCGACCGAGCTGGTTGATCTGATCGCGCTCACGCGCACTCCTGGCGCCGGCAGCCTTCCTGCCAGCGTCGCCCAGCGAGCCGTTGATTTCGATGTGTCTGCCTCGCTGCCGGCCGCGTTGGAGGGCGTGGATCGCCTGTTCCTGGCGCACGGTAGTTCGCCCCGTCAGGTCGAGAACGAAATCGCGCTGATTGATGCCGCAGTCGCTGCGGGCGTCGGCCACATCGTCAAGCTGTCGGCCATCGGCATTCCGCTGCAGCTGCATCCGTTCGACTGGCATGAGCGCATCGAGGCGCATCTGGCCACTTGCGATGTCGGTTACACGATGCTGCGGCCGACCACCTTCATGAGCGTTCTGGCGCGCTCAGGAAAACCAGTGGCCAACGGTAACTGGGGCGGGGCGGCTGGCGAAGGCAAGGTCAACCTGATCGATGTGCGCGACGTGGCAGATGCCGCGAAGACGGTGCTGCTGGAAGAGGCAAGCACCACTTGGCAGCGCGCCTTCCATCTGACCGGCACGCGTGCTTGGAGCATGCCGGAAGTGGCTGCCGAGCTATCGCGCCTGCTGGGCCGGACAGTGACGTATCGGCAGCGCAGCTTTGCCGAGCAACGGGAGTGGCTGATCGCGTCCGGATTGACTGAGTTCATGGCAGGTGTGGCGGTCGGCCTGGACCGGGCGTTTTACCAGTCGGCGCTACGCGAGGATACTTCCACCATCGAGTTCCTCACCGGCCATACACCGAGGACGTTGACGGATTGGCTAAGCGAAAATTTATCCCTGTTCCGGGGCGAAGCGGTCGCCTGACGCTCGACAGCATTGCGTTCTGGCGACAGCTACGATGTCGCTAGTTCCATATTTGTTGATTTGCGGAATCTTTTAAGGCATAGTATCCGGCATAGACCTATTTCCGATGCGCGGCCTAGCCCTAGCCGCCGCCTCCGCCACATCCCCGTTGTCCATCGCCCTGATCCCGCGAGTTCGGTTGTCACACCAACTTTGCTACTTTCAGGAGCGCCCCATGAATTCGTTCAAAAAATTAAAAATCGGTACCCAGTTGTCGCTGGGATTCGGCATGTTGACAGCGCTGATGCTGGTGCTGGCTGTGTTCTCAGTGATGCGCGTGTCGTCGCTGTCCAAGGCTTTCCACGAGGACAACCGTCTCACAGCCGAGCGGCTGGAACCGCTTTATGTGGCGCGCGAAGCGCTGGCGCAGACCGGGCTGGCGGCGCGCAACGCCTACATCTTTATCGATGATGCGCAAGCCACCAAGGAACTGGCTATCGTTGATGAGCAAAAAGCCATTTATCTGGCCGCCGTCGAGAAGCTGACGCCGGCCTATGCCAGCGATCCGCAATTTGCCAAGGTCAAGGAAGGCCTGCTGGCGATGGCGGAGGAACTAAAACGCCCGCGCAAGTACCGCGAGGCGGGCAAGATGGAGGAATACGGCCGCTTCCTGGTCAACGAGTGCAGCCCGCTGCGCCGCCGCATCGTGCAGGACATCGCCGTTCTGGTGACTTCCGCCCAGAAAGAGTCCGCGGGCGCCGCCGACGCGGTGGAAGACTATGCCACCGGGGCCCAGCGCCTGGTAACGGTGCTGGCGGTCGTGGCGTTCATCCTGAGTGTGGTGATTGCCGGCCTGATCAAGCGCCTGCTGCTGAAACAATTGGGCGGGGAACCGGTCTATGCCGCCGAGATCGCCAGCCGTATCGCCCAGGGCGACCTGGCCGTCAGCGTTCATCTGGCGCCGGAAGACAAGGATAGTTTGCTGTTCGCCATCAAAGGCATGCGCGACAGTCTGTCTGGCATTGTCAGCGAAGTGCGCCACGGCACGGAGGCGATTACCCATGCATCGACCGAGATTGCGACCGGCAATCTGGACCTGTCACAGCGTACCGAGCAGCAGGCGCAATCACTGGAGCGGGTGGCCACGGCCATGGAAGAATTGACCTCGACCGTCAAGCAAAACGCCAGTAACGCGCAGCAGGCCAATCAGTTGTCGCAGTCGGCTTCGAATGTCTCGGAGCAGGGCGGCGAGGTAATGCGCCAGGTGACCGATACCATGGAATCAATTAATGATTCCTCTAAAAAGATCGTCGATATTATTTCCGTGATTGATGGCATTGCGTTCCAGACCAATATTCTCGCATTGAATGCGGCGGTGGAAGCGGCGCGCGCCGGGGAACAAGGCCGTGGTTTTGCCGTAGTGGCCAGTGAGGTCAGGGTATTAGCACAGCGTGCAGCACAGGCAGCCAAAGAAATCAAAGTATTAATTGATGATTCGGTAGTGAAAGTCGGCAGCGGTTCGGAGTTGGTACAAAAAGCCGGCGTTACCATGCACGAAGTGGTAGATAGTGTCCGTCGTGTTACTGCAATTATGTCCGAGATTAGTCACGCCAGCCAGGAACAGAGTATTGGTATTCAAGAAGTCAGCCAGGCGCTGGGTCAAATGGATGGTATGACCCAGCAGAATACTGCATTGGTTGAAGAGGCCAGCGCAGCAGCGGAAGAATTAAAAGAGCAGGCTGGGCATTTAAATGAAATCGTCGGCCAGTTTAAATTGGATGCGGCGGTTGCTTCGGTTTCTCATTTAGCCGTACAACCCGATTCCCTTTCGTCTGCGCGCACCCGTTCTCACCTGCGGTTGGCCAGGGGGTGATTACAGACGGTGCGGCAAAGCGACCCGTCGCATGCCTTGTTGCCGTGCCTCCATGCTAAAAATTGGCGCGAAGAAGCCCGTTTCTGGCATACTCCGATGGACTTGTCCCAGAGGAGTACCTGATGAACATCGATACCATGGCCTTCACCCCCGGCGCCGCGCTGGCCGGAGGGGCGCTGATTGGTCTTGCCGCTGCCGTATTTGTCTTATTCAATGGCCGCATTGCCGGTATTAGCGGCATACTCGGCGGCCTGCTCAAACCACGGCGAGGCGATATTGGCTGGCGCCTGGCGTTTATTGGCGGCCTGATAGGCGCGCCTATGATCTACAGTGTGGTCTGGCGATTGCCGGATATTCATATTGAAGCCAGCCCCTTGACGCTGATTATTGCCGGCTTAATTGTCGGCTTTGGAACGCGAATTGGTTCAGGCTGTACCAGCGGCCATGGCGTATGCGGCATATCCAGATTATCGCCGCGATCGATTGTAGCGACGTTGACGTTTATGGCGATGGGTTTTATTACCGTGTTTTTGGTGCGCCATTTATGATTATTATTTCTTTCGTCGCAGGCTTGATCTTCGGTATTGGCCTGATTATTTCCGGCATGGCGGACCCGGCCAAGGTACTGGCGTTTCTGGATTTGGCTGGATTATGGAATCCATCCTTGATATTCGTAATGGCCGGCGCAATCGGCATTGGTTTCTTTGCTTTTCTATGGGCGAAGTCGCGCAAAACCACGCTGTTGGGTGGGGAAATGAAATTACCTTCCGCTACCAAGATTGATCGCCGGCTGATTATCGGCGCGGTGATGTTTGGAATAGGTTGGGGCATTGCCGGATTCTGTCCCGGCCCGGCCTTGGTCGGTCTCGGCATGGGCTTGCCGAAGGCGCTGATTTTCGTCGCCGCCATGCTGGCAGGCATGGCGCTGTACGAATTGCTCGATCGACCGCGCGGTGGATAACTTTTACTGCGGAAAAATTACGCAGCAAACATTTGTCCTTTTAAAACAAGCACTTGTTTGTACCGCTTGTGGCTTGTTAACAGGCTTATCCACAGAATTTGTTAACAACCGCTGGCGACAATACCTTAGCCAAACATCGGCGTGAACATTCTGCGCTGCAAGGGACTGATTTCCTTGCGCCACAAGCGCGGCAGCAGGGGATCGGGCACGAAAGCCTGTGACTTGTAGAAATCGTCGGTGCCTTCTGCGGCCTCCAGGACAAGTCGCTGGATACCGGTGCCCAGGCAGTATTGCTCGATGCGCTTGACCAGCCAGTGGCCAACGCCTCGGCCTCGATACTGGCTCAAGATCATCAGTTCCGACACAAAGCAGAACATCGGCGGCGCCAGTTCCAGCCGGGCGATGCCGATTTGCTTGTTCTTCATTTCGACCGCTACCCATTGGATGGTGCCGCGCGGGTCCGCTGCCTTCTGAGGCGGCACACCGCCTTTGAAGCCGGCATCCTTGCGGAATGACAGCAAGACCTTGTCAGTCGGGGGCGCCTTCATTGGGCGAAATTGTACGTCGAGTTCCATGTATGCGGCTTTAACTAAGTAATACACTTAGCGTAAGGCGCGCACTGTAGGAGCGCAAGCCCCGATTTGTATAAATTGTTGTAAAGAAACGTATGCGACAATACGGTATGAGCGACCAATACTTCTACGAACCGGCGCAAGGCCACGGCCTGCCGCATGATCCCTTCAACGCCATCGTCGGCCCGCGCCCGATCGGCTGGATTTCCACCCGCGCCGCCAACGGCAATCTCAACCTGGCGCCGTACAGCTTCTTCAACGCCTTCAATTACACGCCGCCGCTGATCGGTTTTGCCAGCCTGGGCCGCAAGGACACGCTGCGCAATATCGAGGAAACCGGGGAATTTGTATGGAACCTGGCCACCCGGCCGCTGGCCGACGCCATGAACGCCAGTTGCGCCGCCGCGCCGCCGGAGGTCGACGAATTCCAGCTGGCCGGCCTGACGCCGCACGCATCCAAGGTCGTCAGCGTGCCGCGGGTGGCGGAAAGTCCGGTGTCGTTCGAGTGCAGGTGCAGCCAGATCATCCGTCTGCAAGGCGCGTCCGGCGCGGAAACCAATAGCTGGCTGATACTCGGGGAAGTGGTGGGCGTGCATATCGCGCGCGAACTGCTGCGCGACGGCGTTTATGATACGGCCGGCTCGCGCACCATCCTGCGTGGCGGCGGCCCGGCCGATTACTTCGAAATCACGCCGGAGCAGCTGTTCCGCATGACGCGGCCCAGCTACCCGTAACGCTTAGTAGGTGTAGAACATGCGCTGGATCTGCTTGCTGTCGCTGGTCCTGGTCAGCGCCAGCATCAGCAGAATGCGGGCTTTCTGCGGGTTCAGCGTATCGGACGCGACGAAGTCCAGCTCGTCATCATTGGCTTCGCCGTTGCGCGCCACGATGCCCTGGCCGACGCGGCTGGAGCGCACGATGAGCACGCCTTGCTTGCGGGCCGCCACCAGGCCGGCCTTGACCGGCGTGGCCAGGCTGCCGTCGCCGACGCCGGCGTGGATGATGCCCTTGGCGCCCGCCGCCACCAGCGCGTTCAGCGCCACTGGGCTAACATTCGCATAGCCGTAGACGATGTCGACCTGCGGCAGCGCGTCCAGCTTGCTGACGTCGAACTCGGTGTCGGCCGTGTGCTTGCGCGCCGACACATGGTAGAAGTACGGCTTGTTGCCCTGGATGTAGCCCAGCATGCCCAGTTCCGGCGTCTTGAAGCTGTCCGGGGTCGAGGTGTTGGTCTTGGTGACGTCGCGGGCGGCGTGGATCTGGTCATTCATCGCCACCAGCACGCCTTTGCCGATGGCTTCCTTGCTGGCCGCCAGCAGCACGGCGTTGTACAGGTTGATCGGGCCGTCGGCCGACAGTGCGGTGCCTGGACGCATGGCGCCGACCAGCACCACCGGCTTGTGGCTCTTGACGGTCAGGTCCAGGAAGTAGGCGGTTTCTTCCAGCGTGTCGGTGCCGTGCGTAATGACGATACCGTCAACCGCCGGATCGGCCAAAAGGGTATTGACGCGCTTGGCCAGTTTGAGCCAATGTTCATTGCTCATGTTTTCGCTGGCGATCTGGAACACTTGCTCGCCCTTGACGTCGGCGACCTTGGCCAGTTCCGGCACGGCGGCGATCAGACTGTCGACGCCGACCGTGGCGGCGGTATAGCCGACCGTGGTGGTGCTGGTGGCGCCGCTGCCGGCAATGGTGCCACCGGTGGCCAGAATGGTCACGTGGGCCAGTTTGTCAGCTGCCCCGGCATAGGAGCTGAGCAACATTGCACAGGTCAGCAGGGCGGTGTACCAGCGGGCGGTTTGAGGGTAAGACATGCGATCTCCTGATCGGGCAGTAAAGCTTGGGATAGTAACAAAAGCGCCGCGTGTCAACAATGCGCGGTGTTGCTGCGTTAAGTCAGGATCGCGGGACAAATATAATAGAGAAAATATATGAGATTGGCTATCACGATGGCATTAATGCTGGCGCTGGCCGCTTGCGGTAAGACGGCGGCACAGAAACAGCAAGAGGAAGCAGCAACGCTGACCCAGCTGGGCGAAAAATATGTGAAGGAAAAGATCCTGGAGCCGAACAAGGCGCAGTTTCGCAACCAGTTCGTCGGCAAGGGCGGCGCGCCGTGCGGCGAGGTCAACGCCAAGGATGCGTTTGGCGGCTACATCGGCTTCCAGCGCTATATTTCGGTGGCGCGCGACCTGACCTTGCTGGCGCAGGACGTCTCGCCGGCCGAGTTTGAGGCGCAGTGGCAGCAGCTCTGCCGGTAAAAATGGCGGCCGCGGCGGCCTGCCGGAAGGGAGGCTGCCGGCATGGGCAATTAGCGCTATCATGACCGTATCACATCGCGAGGATACGGTATGGAAAAGCAATCCGGGACTGGCAACAACATCGCTCCCCATCTGGCGTCGTCCGACATCGGCAACCGCCGCCATCAGATTTTCCCCACCCTGAGCGAAGACCAGTTCGACGTGCTGTTGCGCTACGGCGAGCGCCAGCGCTTTGCTGCCGGCACGGTGCTGTTCCGCCAGGGCGAACGCCATAATTCGATGTACGTGATTATCTCCGGCGCGATCGAGATCGAGCGTGGCTCGGTGCTCGGATCGACCGTGCTGGGTATCCATGGCCCCGGCATGTTTACCGGCGAGATGGGGGCGCTGGCGGGCCTTGCGGCCGTGGCCACCGCGCGCGTGGTGGAGGACAGTGAGCTGATCGTCATCAGCGAAGACTCGCTGCGCACGCTGGTCATTTCCGAGGCGGCATTGAGCGAAACCATCATGCGCGCCTTTATCCTGCGGCGCGTGGCCTACATGCAGGACCAGACCGGCGGTGTGGTGTTGTTCGGCGCCCGCGATTCGCAGGAAACGCTGTTGCTGCGCCAGTTCCTCAACCGCAACGGCCAGCCGACCGCCTATTTCGATTCCGAATACGACGCCGATGAAGAGGCGCACAAACTGATGGCGCGCTTTGAAGTGCAGCCCGAAGACATCCCTGCGGTAGTGCTGCTCAACGGCCAGGTGCTGCGCCGGCCGACGCTGCGCCAGCTGGCCGACGGCCTGGGCATCAGTCCGGACAATCTCGAGGGCCGCCTGTTCGATGTGGTGGTGGTCGGCGCCGGGCCAGCGGGACTGGCGGCCGCGGTGTATGCAGCGTCCGAAGGCCTGACGGTGGCGGTGCTGGATGCCAAGGCGCCCGGCGGCCAGGCCGGTTCCAGCTCCAAGATCGAAAACTATTTCGGCTTCCCGACCGGCGTCACCGGTCAGGCGCTGGCTGGCCGCGGGCTGTCGCAGGCGCGCAAGTTCGGCGCCGAGGTGGCGGTGCCGGTCAAGGTCAGCGGGGTCGATTGCACCAGCGCGGAATACGGCATCCAGGTCGACAGCGGCGAGAAGCTGCGCGCGCGCTCGATCGTCATCGCCAGCGGCGCGCGCTATCGCAAGCCGGCCTTGCCGGAGCTGGAGCGCTTTGAAGGACGCGGCGTGTATTACAGCGCCTCGTTCATGGAGGCCAACTTCTGCACCGACGAGGAAGTGGTGATCGTCGGCGGCGGCAACTCGGCCGGGCAGGCGGCGGTGTTCCTGTCCGGGCACGCCAAGCATGTGCACATCGTGGTGCGCTCGGGCGGGCTGGCGGCCAGCATGTCGCGTTATCTGATTCAGCGGATCGAGGCGTCGCCGAAGATCACGCTGCACGTCCACAAGCAGATCGTCGAGCTGCGTGGCGCCGAGCGGCTGGAGAGCATCCTGTGGCAAAGCGAAGGCCACGAGCCGCGCGAGGCGCCGGCGCGCCATCTGTTTCTGTTCCTCGGCGCCGACCCCAGCACGGCATGGCTGGGCGATTGCGTGACGCTGGACGATAAGGGCTTTGTGCTCACCGGGCCGGATGTGCCGGCGGCCAGCTGGCCGCTTGACCGTCCGCGCCATTTGCTGGAGACCAGCCGCCCACGCATCTTCGCGGTGGGCGACGTGCGCAGCGGTTCGGTCAAGCGGGTGGCCGCGGCGGTGGGCGAGGGCTCGGCAGCAGTGGCCTCGCTGCACCAGGCGCTGGCCTCGGACCTGCTCTAAGGTTCGATGCTGCGCAGCGGTTTGCTGTGGCGGTTGGCGCGGCGCACCGGCGGCTGTTGCAGCGCCGGCCGCGCCAGCGCTTCCCGCGCGCGGTCGTAGCCGTACTGCCACTGGTCGTTCATGTGCTGCACGAAGATCTCGTAGGACGGCGGCATGTGCAGCTCGATGCGGTTGCGCCGCCAGTCCAGCTTTTGCTGCAGCTGCTGCTTTTCCAGCACCACCGACACATCCGACGAATCGATGCGCATGTCGGCCAGGTGGCTGTTGGCGTAGCGCAGGCGCGCATTGCCGTCCACCCCCAGCACCGCGCGCCATGCCGGAATCGAGAACACCTGGTCGAACGCCTCCTTGAATTCCATGATTATCTCGCGGCCCAGGCGGCGCGCGATTTCGACCGGGAACAGATCCAGCACGCCGCCGATGTATTCGTCGCTGCGGTACCGCGCAGAGCGGAAGTAGATCATGTCGGCGATGGAAATGCGGGCCGCTTCGGTGACTGGCACGCTGTCGTCGGTCAGCAGTTCGCGGGCGATGGCGTGCTCGCCCCAGCGCGCGTCGGCCAGCGGCGAATCCATGCCTTGGAGCGCAGCGGCGGCGCGCTGGTTGCAGAAGATGGTCTCCGCATACAGCTTGCGCTGGCCGCGTGGCTGGCCGACGTCTTCGGGACCGAACAGCAGCTTGCCGCCGATGATGGCCACGTCCACCTGCGGCGCGCCGGCGGCGGGCGGGAAGGGTAGCTGCGGCGGAATCTCGAACAGGTAGTCGTGGAACAGGTCCGGTATGACCGGCGCGCGGGCGCTGGATAGTTTGCGTTTTGCGGCGCGCAGCAAGGTGCCGCGCAGCGCGGCGTGTTCGGTGGAGCGCAGGCCGCACCAGAACTGGTACATGGTCTCGGAAGACAGCCACGCGCGCTGGGCGTCGGGATCGGGCAGGTTGTGGATGATGGCGGCGGCGATGGCGCCACCGCAGCTGGCCAGCAGCACATCCGGCGCCTTGCCGGCCTGGCGCAGCGCGGCGTACATGCCGATATAAATCCCGAAACGGAATCCGCCCCCACCCAGCACCATGCAACGTTGATACGGTTTATACAATTCTTGCGTCATAGACCACAACGATATCACACCGAAGTTTCATCGATTCGATATTCCATCGCTACGGATGAACCATTACGCCACAAAGGCCGAGGTCGAGTCCGTTCGCTCCGAGCTCTACAAGGCGCTGGAGGCGCAGACCTGGCATTTGCTGGTCTGGCTGACCGCCGTGTGCTCCGGGCTTACCGGCGCCGTGTATTACATCGCCCGCAACGTGCACTGATCACAGCTGCTGCTCCAGCATGATCCGCAAGGTCGGCTGCGTTGGCGTCAGGCGCAGGCTGCGGGTGCTGCCGCTGGCGTCGGTGTAATTGTAGGTCTCCGTGGCCTGCTGATGCAGCAGATTGCTGGCCGCAACGCGCAACTGCGTCTTCGCGCGCCACTTCCACACCGCGTACACATCCAGCTCCCGCTTGGCGCTGGTGCCGCTCAGCGTTTGCATCGATTCCCGCGCGCGCTCACCGGCCTGATAGTTCAGATTCCCGCCCACCGTCAGCTGCGACCAGCGATAGTCCATCCCAAGGTTGGCCGTGGCCGGGGTCTGCGATTCCAGCCGATTGTAAGGCCCCGGCACATTGTCCACGCGCGACCAGTTGCGCGCCAAGTTGGCCCGCAGATCCCACGCCTTGGACAACGGCAGCTTGGCCTCCAGCTCCAAGCCGTGCGCATTGGCGTTACCGTCATTGAACGGCGCCGTCACCCACACGCCATCCTGCTGGAACAGGCGCGATTGCGTCACATCGCGAATGCGGCGCGCATAGACGCTGGCGCTGACCAGCGCACCATCGCCGAGATAATGTTCATACGCCGCATCCATCCCCCACGTCAGCTCAGGCTTAAGCAACGGATTGCCTTGCTCGTCCGGATTGGTCGGATTATTGTTATTGTCCTTGGTGTAGCGGCGCGGCACCAGCTTGACCAGTTCCGGCGCCTTGTAGGTGCGGCTGATCGCCAGCCGCAGCACGTCCTTGTTGGCCAGTTCGTAGCGCGATTGCAGCGAAGGACTCCACACCGCAGCGCTGCTATCCAGCGCATCGGGTGCATTGGCCGCAATCGCCCGGCTGGCCGTGTCCAGCCGCTCATGGCGCAGGCCGAGGTATAGCGAATAGCGCCTGGTCACCTGCCATTCGTCCTGCGCAAACAGCGCCAGGCGATTGACGTTGGCCGTGTAGTCCGCGTTGTTGGCGCTGGTGGGCAGGCCGTTGGCATCGAACAGCGTCTCGTTGCGGTCTTCACTACGGCGCGCATGGCTGGCATCCCAGCCCACTGCCAGTGCGTGGCTGTCGCCGATCGGATGGCGATAAGTGCCGGTGCTGGTGATGCTGTTCTCCACCGGCCCGGAATCCACATGGTGGCGTCCCAGCGGCCGGCCGTCCGCATCCATGCCGTGGAAGTCAAAGGTGCCGGTGCGGCGGTTGGTGCTGGCGCCCAGTTTCATCTCCAGCTTGTCGCCGTTGGATAGCTGATGCGTCCAATTGACATCGCTGCGCAGCATCACGAAGTTGGCGACGAAATTGGCCGTGTTGCGTGGATATTCGCTATGGTCGCCGACCAGCACCGTCTCGTCGGCGCGGGCCAGGTTGTCCATGCGGCGCAGGTAAGCGAAGCTTTGCCAGCTAAGGGTGTCGCCGCCGTCCAGCTTCCAGTTGAGGCGCGGCGTCAGCGTCAGCGCGTCCGTGCGGCCGGATTCGGTTTGCGGTGTGCGGCGCAGCAGCGTGAGGACACCATTGGGATCGCGCTGCTCCTGCCAATCGGTGAAAGGCTTTTCGCTGCGCTTGCGCGTCAAGGTGGCGGCGAGGCTGTAGGAATAAGCACCGTTTTGATCCGACAGCTGTGCGCTCAGCGCCGGCGTATTGACGCCATGCTGGCGCGCGATGCTGGCGGTGGCCGAGCGCTGGCCGCGTGTCGCCGCTTTTTTCAGGATAATGTTGATGGCGCCGGCCACCGCCTGGTTGCTCAACTCCGCCGTGGCACTGCGCAGGATTTCGATGCGTTCGATGGTCTCGGGAGCGATGGCGTCCAGTGAAAAGCCGTTAGGTACTGGCTCGCCGTTGAGCAGGATCTGCGTGTAGCCGTTGCCCAGACCGCGCATCTGGATCGCTCCGCCCTGGCCGGGCGCGCCACTGATGCTGACGCCGGGCAGGCGCTTGAGTACATCGGACAGCGCCAGATCGCCCTGGCGCACGATGTCGGCATGGCTGATGACGATGGCGGTGGTGGTCTCGCGCTGGCGCTGGTCGGCGCGAGCGCCGGTGATCACGACTTGCTGCGGGTCGGGGACGTCCGTCGCGCAGGCGCAGGCGGACACCGCCAGCAGCAAGCTGCTGGTGATGCGTGGTACTGGCATGGTTTATCCCTTTGAGGCTTGTTGCTGGCGGCGGACCTTGAGTGCGCGCGGCGTGGCGTAGGCGTCCAGGTTGGCGAACATCGGCGCCGGATCGGCGATCTGGCCATTCTGTCGCATTTCCAGGTGCAGGTGTGGGCCGGTGGCGAAGCCGGTCTGGCCGACGGCCCCGATCAACTGGCCGGCCTGTACCTGTTGGCCGGCTTTGACGTTGACGCTGTTCAGGTGGGCATAGAGCGAGCGTTGCGCGCCATGGTCGATGATGACCGCGTTGCCGTATCGGCCGTCATTCTCGGCGAGGTGGCCGGCGGAGATGATGGTGCCGCCGGCGACGGCGTGCACCGGCGTGCCTTTGGTGGCGGCGAAGTCGATGCCTTTATGCGGCGTTGGCAGCACGCTGCGCATGACGCCATAGAAGCTGGTGACGCGGACTCTATCAAGCGGCGCGCGCCAAGGCTCGGCCGACGTTGCGGCTGGTGTTGCCGTTACCGTTGGCGCGCTGCTGGCGGTCGGTGGAACGCTGAACGCCAGTGCCGGCTGCAACATCGCGCCCACCACCAGCAACGCGGTCAGCGCGCCGCCGGTGAGCCACGCGGCAGCGGTGCTCAACGCTGGCAGGCTGTCCTTCTGCATGTGGCGAATGCGGGCAGCGATGGTGGCGCCGTTGAAGGCGGCCACGCCGATCGGCGTCATCGTCCATTGCTGGAGCAGGGCGGCGGCGTATTGTTTGCGCTGGTATTGTGGGCGGCCGGCCAGCACATGCTGGTCGCAGCTTAATTCCAGCGCCCATGCCATTTGCTTCGCCATCCAGCGTAGCGTGGGATTGAACCAGAAAACGGTCCGCAAGGTCGCTGCAATGGCAAGGCAGAGCGGATCGCGCACGCGCCAGTGATGCAGTTCGTGGGCAATGATCATTTGCTGCTGCGCGGTGCTCAAGGTGTCCAGATGCGCAGGTAGCAGCAGGCACGGACGGCGCACGCCGTGCAGCATTGGCGAGATCGGGACGTCGGTGCGCAGCACGGTCAGTTTGCGCTGGGTGATTTCGCGAAGCTGGGCGGCGGTGAAGGCGCCGTGAGACTGCAGCTCGGCGGGCGACAGGCATTGTGCGCTGGCGAGCAGCTTGCGCCACAGGCGGCGTGCTTGCCACTGGCGTGTCACGGCCCAGGCCAGGCCGGCAGTGTAGATCAGCAGCCAGGCGGCAGCCATCAGCGGCACGGCGCGAGCAATGGCAGACGGTGCTTCACCGGATGGTGCAGGTTCGGACGGTGCCTCTTCCGTCGATGTCGCCGCCGCCACCAATGTCGAGGCATTCGCAGTCGGCGCAGCGTTCGGCCGGGATGCCAGCGAGGATGGCCCGACGTCGGCCGTGGCGATTGTTGCCGGGAGGGTGAAGCTGGTTTGTGCTGGATGCGGCAGGAAGGGCAGCAGCGCGGCTGCGGCCACCACGCCTTGCGCTGCCAGCCACACGCCGCGCCGCGTCCGCAGCGCTGGCCACAGGCGCGTGGCGCCTTGCAGCAGCAGCCACGCGGCCAGCCCGACCGCCACGTTGCCGGCACACGCCAGCAGCCACTTTGCAGCCATCAGCTCCTGCAGCCCCAGCCGCTGCGGCAACTGCAGCAGATACGCGCCGCTCATCACTCGCTGTCCGCCGGCCAGTCGTTCAGCATTTGTTCCAGTTGCGTCAGCTCTTTCTGGTCGACCAGCTTGCTGCCGGTAAACATCGCTACCGGCAGTGGAGCATCCAGCTCCATGACGCGGCGGCCGAAGTCGCGCGCGAAGGCGGCCAGCGTACCTACCTTTTCCAGTACCGCACTGTAGACATTGATACCGTGCACCGTTTGCATGCCGATCATCTGCTTTTCCAGCATCCGGTCCAGCGTCTTGCGGGTGGACGAGAACGACCAACCCAGCTCATCAGCGGCGGCATCGTGGATTTCGCGCGCGCTCAGTGGTTGCTGTTTCCACAGCACTTTCAGCAACGTCAGCTCGCTGACGGAAGGAATCGTGACAGACATGGTTTACCCCTATGCGACTAATGGGATGATTATGCGACACATGTCGCAACGGAGTCAACCACCAAATAACCAAAGAGGTATAAGATTTTGTAACATTGCTTTGAATAAATTCCAAATATGATACGATGAATTAATTGCTAATTATCAACAACGCACGGTCGTGCGCAGCAGGACCGAAGGTATCGCCAGGCGGGTATTGGCTTGCTGGCGGCGAGAAGCGGCAGGGCGCTATACAATGGTTGTGGCCGCAGCTATCCCAGCCGCAGCCACCTCTGCATTGGAAACATTATGTATTACGGAGAGCGCTTCAACAGCATCACGCACACCGTCGGCGCGGCGCTGGCCGCCATCGGCGGGACGCTGCTGATCATCCAGGCCGCGCACACCGGCGACGTTTGGAAGATCGTCAGCTTCAGCATCTACGCCGCCACCTTGCTGGCGCTGTATTTGACTTCCACGCTGTATCACAGCCTGCGTGGCCGCGCCAAGGACGTGCTGCGGCAGATGGACTATTGCGCCATCTACCTGCTGATCGCCGGCAGCTACACGCCGTTCACGCTGGTCAGCCTGCGCGGACCATGGGGCTGGTCGCTGTTTGGCGTGGTGTGGGGACTGGCGCTGATCGGCATCCTGCAGGAGCTATGGTTTGCCAAGGGCGCGCGCGTGCTGTCGCTGCTGATTTACGTGGCGATGGGCTGGGTGGGCGTGATCGGCGCCAGCCCGCTGATCGACGCGCTGGGCTGGAATGGATTCATGTGGCTGGCCGTCGGCGGCGTGGTGTACACCGTGGGCATCGCCTTCTTCGTCACCGACCATAAATGGCGTTATGGGCACGGCGTCTGGCATTTGTTTGTACTGGGCGGTAGCGCCTGTCATTTCGGCGCTGTCATGCTCTACGTGGCGTAAGGATAGAACACCCGTGGAAATCAATTCGGACGATTTAAAAACCTTTATCACCGTGATCGACAGCGGCACCCTCAGCGCCGCCTCGGTGCACCTGGGGCAAACCACCTCCGGCGTCAGCCGCGCGCTGTCGCGCTTGGAGGACAAGCTGGCCACCTCGCTGCTGACGCGCACCACGCGCCGCATGGAGCTGACCGAGGAAGGCCACCTGTTCCTGGAAAAGGCCCGCGCCATTCTCGGCGCGATGGAGGAGGCCGAAGAAACCATCCGCATCCGCCGCCAGAAGCCGGCCGGCCGTTTGTGCGTGGACGCGGCCTCGCCGTTCATGCTGCATTGCGTGGTGCCGCACGTGGCCGAATTCCGCGCCATGTACCCGGACATCCGCCTCGAACTCAGTAGCAACGACCAGATCGCCGACCTGATCGAGCACCGCACCGACATCGCCATCCGCATCGGCGCGCTGAATGATTCGACGCTGCATGCGCGGCCGCTCACTTCCAGCCCGCTGTACGTGCTGGCCAGTCCGGAATATCTGGCGCAGCACGGCACGCCGCACACACCGGAAGATCTGGCGCAGCATTCGCTGCTGGGTTTTGTGCAGTATGAACTGGGCAACCAGTGGCCGCTGCGCCATGCCACCGGCAACAGCCTGCCGGTGACGCCGTCGATCTCCGCTTCCAGCGGCGAGACGCTGCGCCAGCTGGCGCTGGCCGGCCAGGGCATCGTTTGCCTGGCCGAGTTCATGACCCGCGACGACATCGCCGCCGGCCGCCTGGTCAAGGTGCTGGCATCGAATTACACCGGCTACTGCCAGCAGATTCACGCGGTCTACTACCGCAATACCCAGCTGGCGCAGCGCATCAGCTGCTTCCTCGAATTTTTACAGCAAAAACTCTGAGTTATTTAGTGTGCGGGCCCGTACAGAGGCGCGCACCTTGTCGCGTTACACTGGCCTTGCGTGCTTCGAGCGAAAGTTCAGCAGCAGGTAAGCCGGTAGCCTCGAGTACCGGCACCAGACAAACGATGTTGCCGCCTGATGGAGGTCATCATGACGCAAACTACCCACCCGTCCAAGCACGCCGTGCGTGCCTACCTTGAGCGCCGCACCCACGAGGTGAAGCCGCCGCCAACGCCGGAAGAAATCCGCCGGCAACTGGGCTGGGGCTTGATGGCCTTTGAGCAAAAGGTCGGCAACGGCCGTAGTTGAGCAAGCCGTTGATCGCGCCATTCGCCGATTCTTCGCCGTTCACCGGGCCTTTTCCGCCGTTCGCCGAATAGCAGTTTCCCCGCCAGCAGTTCCCCGGTATTGTTACATTCATACCGACTTGGGGGACTTAACATGAACGCAGCACTCGCTTATCGCTGGCGCACACAACTGGTCTGGGGCTTCGCCCTGATCATCGCCGGCACCGTCATCCTGCTGGCGCAGCTTGACCTACTGGACATCGACCTCAATCCCGCCCATTTCTGGCGCTGGTGGCCGTGGCTGGTGGTCATCAGCGGCGTCACCAAAATCATTCCGCCGACAACCTCGCGCTACTTCACCCAGGGCTGGTGGGAAATCTTCTTCGCCGGCTGGTGGTACGTCTCCTTCAATCACCTGTGGGGCCTGGGCTTTGGCCAGACCTGGCCGGCGCTGATCGTCGCCTGGGGCGTGGGCATGATGCTGCGTCCCCTGCTGGATAACATCTTCCCGCCATCGACCAAGGAGCAAGCATGAGAACCCGTCGCCGCGAGCGCAATCCCGCCACGCAAATGATCATCGGCCTGTTCGTCATCGGCGTCGGCATGCTATTCCTGCTGGATAACCTGGGTTGGCTGGATCTGGACCTGCGCATCCACATCTTCCCGACCATCCTGATCGCTGCCGGCATACTGAAGGTGCTGCAGACCCGCACCCAGTCCGGCGTGGTGGTGGGCGGTGGACTGATAGCGGCGGGTTCGCTGTTCATGCTGAAGGAGATGGGCTATCTGGCGATCGACTGGCGCAACCTGTGGCCGGTGTTCATGATCGCGGCCGGTGTGGCGGTGGTGATCAAGTCCAACCTCAACCGCAGCGCGCCGGCGACAAATGCCCCATCGCTGGACAAGGACGCTGACGAAACCGTCATCAACGCCACCGCCATCATGGGCGGCTTCAAGCGCCGCATCACGACGCAGGATTTTAAAGGCGGCGAAATCACCGCCATCATGGGCGGCTGTGACCTGGACCTGCGCCAGTCCAGCATCAACGGCGACGCCGTGCTGAATGTGTATGCGCTG
The DNA here is from genome assembly GCF_009857535.1 of Duganella margarita. Taxonomy (GTDB): domain Bacteria; phylum Pseudomonadota; class Gammaproteobacteria; order Burkholderiales; family Burkholderiaceae_D; genus Rugamonas; species Rugamonas margarita. Next base: position 95,006 of record NZ_WWCS01000009.1, on the reverse strand, counting down.
TTCGGCGGCATTACCGTCAAAGTGCCGATCGACTGGACCGTGATGCTGGAAGGGACGCCGATCATGGGCGGCTTTGAAGAAAAAACCGTGCCGCCTGCCGCCGTCGGCAAGCGCCTGATCGTGCGCGGCTACGTCATCATGGGCGGCCTGGAAGTGCGTAACTGATGCTGGAGATTTCCTCCAGCCGGCGCGGACTGGCGATCTACCTGCTGGTCTGGCTGTTCCTCGGCTGTGCGCTGGCCGGCGTGATCCGCGTCGCCAGCGATACGCCGCTGGTCAACGCGCTGCTGTTCGCAATTCCGCTGAATGTGCTGTACGCCTTCGCTGCGGGCTATTCAGCTTATTACGTGTGCCGCGCCTATCCGCTGGGCGGGCCGCGGCCAGGGCAGCTGGCGCTGGTGCTGACGGTGGCGGGCGTGGTGTCCGGCTTTCTGTGGCTGAGCATTGCCAATCTGTGGAACGGGCTTTGCCTGCTGCTGGGCGCTGCGTGGAGCGGCATCGTCATCACCCCGCAGCTGTCGGTGTTGATGGTGGTGCTGGGCGTGCTGCTGTACGGCTTTGCGGCGGCGCTGCATTATCTGGTGATCGAGTTCGTGCGCGCCAAAAACGCCGAGCAGCGCGAACTGGAATCGCTGCTGATGGCGCAGGAGGCGGAGTTGCGCATGCTGCGCACGCAGATCGATCCGCACTTCCTGTTCAACAGCCTCAATTCCATCAGCGCGCTGACGTCGCAGGATCCCAAGGCGGCGCGCCGCATGACGCTGGAGCTGGCCAGCTTCTTCCGCCAGAGTCTGGGCATGGAGGCGCACAAGAAGGTGACGCTGGGTGAAGAGATGATACTGATCCGTCACTTCCTGGCGATCGAGCAGGTGCGCTTTGGCGCGCGCCTGCAGGTGGAAGAGGTGATGGGCGAAGGCGCGGCGGCATGCCTGGTGCCGCCGATGATCATCCAGCCGCTGGTGGAGAACGCCGTCAAGCACGGCATCTGCAATATGCCGGAAGGCGGCACGGTGCGCATCACCGCGCGGCGGGCCGGTTCGATCCTGCAGATCAGCGTGACCAATCCGGTGGACGAGGATATGTCCTCGATCCGCAGCGAAGGCCACGGCATTGGCCTGACCAACGTGCGCCAGCGTTTGGCCGGCGCCTACAAACACGAAGCCGGCATCCACTGGGGCCGGCATGACAACAGCTTTGGCGTGGACATCACAATGCCCGCGCAAACAAGCGAACAAGGGGAGTAGAGCAATGCGTATCATCATCGTGGACGATGAAATGCTGGCGCGCGGCGTGGTGCGCGAATATCTGTCCGAGCATGCGGACGTGGAGATCGTGGCCGAATGCGCCAACGGTTTCGAGGCGGTGAAGGCGATCACTGAATTGTCGCCGGACCTGGTGTTCCTGGATATTCAGATGCCCAAGCTGGATGGCTTTGAAGTGGCCGAACTGGCGGGCAGCAAAACGCGCTACATCTTCGCCACCGCGTTCGACCAGTATGCGATCAAGGCATTTGAATTCCACGCGCTGGATTATCTGCTCAAGCCATTCAGCCAGCAGCGCTTCGACCAGGCGCTGGCGCATGCGCGCACCAATCTCGGCGCCGGCGGCGACGCGGTGGAGAGGATGGTGCGCGAAGCCGCTGGCCGCAACAAGCCGCTCGGCCGCGTGCTGATACGCGACGGCGCCAAGGTACACGTCATCAATGCTGACAAAATCGAGCACGTCGAAGCGCAGGACGATTACGTGCAGATCCGCTCGGAAGGCAAATCGTATTTAAAGAATCAGCGCATGACGGAACTCGAAGGGCAGCTCGACCCCGAGCAGTTCCTGCGCATCCACCGCTCCTACATCGTCAATATCGCCCACGTGGAGCGAATCGAACAGGCGACCAAGGACAGTTATTCGGCGATCCTCAAGGATGGCAGCAAGCTCCCCATCAGCCGCACCGGCTACCAGAAAATCAAGACCGTGATGCAGTAACCATTTGGCGCTGACGACCTGATAAATTATTTGTTGGCGCGATGCCCGTAGCTCAGTGCGCGGGTGACTTGCCATTCGTCGCCGCGCTGGCGCCAGATGATGGTGAATTCGGCGATGCCTTCGCATTTGCCGCCGCCGAACTGGCAGAAGGTATGCGAGCCGGTGGCGATGGCGCCGAAGTCCTTCACCGGCACGACCTTTAAACTGCCGGGCACCAGTTGGCGCTGGTAGTGGCCGCAGACGTTCTTCCCGGTTTGCGCGATCATGACGTCGCGCGTCCAGGTGACGCCGGCGTTGTCGTGATAGAACTCGACGTTGGGATCGAAGTAGCTGGCGTATTTGTCCAGCTGCCCCGGTTTGTCGCACTGGTTGAAGGCGGTGAACATCTCGCTGTCCAGCCGCGTGATGGTGGCGGTCAGCGCTGCGTTGTCCGCTGCTTGTACGCTGCCGGCGCATAACAGAATGCTGATGGCTAGTTTCTTCATGTCCGTCTCCTCGTGGTTGCGATGAGCGGCCATCTTAATTGAGTTGCCGCCTACGCTTCCGCGTTTTCCGACGAATCGCGGTTTGCGAGGGGCGAATGGCGCTCTATGCTCCACCAGCTGGGCATCAGTTCCTGGATCTCGGGCCGGCCGAAGCGGTCGTCGATCAGGTAGACGGTGCCACGGTCCGACGTGGTGCGGATCACGCGGCCGGCCGCCTGCACCACCTTCTGCATGCCGGGATAGGTGTAGGTGTAGTCGTAGCCGGCGCCGAAAATGGTCTCCATGCGCGCCCGTATCTGCTCGTTGACCGGATTGATTTGCGGTAGGCCGAGCGTGGCGACAAAGGCCCCGATCAGGCGCGCGCCCGGCAGGTCGACGCCTTCGCCGAACGAGCCCCCCAGTACCGCGAAGCCGATGCCTTCGCTATCGAGCGTAAAGCGGTCGAGGAATTGCGCGCGCTCCGCTTCATCCATGCGGCGCGACTGGCGCCACACCGGCACGTCCGGATACAGTTCGCTGAACTGGTTGGCCGCCTTTTCCATGTAATCGAAACTGCTGAAGAAGGCGAGGTAGTTGCCGCGTTGCGCCGCGTACTGCTTGCCCATCAAATCGGCGATGGGACGCAGCGATTGCTGGCGGTGCGCGTAGCGGGTGGAGATATGCGACGCCACCTGCACCGACAGCTGTTCGGCCGCGAACGGCGATTCCACATCCACCCACGCGGTGGTTTCCGGCATGCCGAGCATGTCGCCGAAGTAGTTCCATGGACTCAGCGTGGCCGAGAAAAGGGCCGTGGTGTGCGTGCTGTCAAAGCGCGGCTTCAGGTATGGCGCCGGCACGATGTTGCGGATGCAGAGCACCGAGTTGCTGTTGCTGGCGCGCGCGCCGGGCGACTTTTCAATATCGAACAGCGCGTGGTCGCCAAAACTCTCGGCCAGCTTGGCAAACATCAGCGCGTTGAAGTAGAAGCTTTGCAGGTCCGGCTCCACATAGCCGGGATGGTCGGCCATGTAGTCGGAGATGGCGGTGGCCGCCGTCTGCAAGGCGCCCATGAATTTTTCCGGCAGCGCGGCATAGGACTGGTACTCGGCCGATTGGTCCTTCTCCAGCTGGTTCCATTGCTTGTGCACGCGCTCCAGCGGTTTTTTCAACTCGTCGGGGACGATCTTGCGCAGCAGGCGCACGCCGTCATGCTCCATGTCGGCCGAATACATCTTGCGCGCGCGCGACACCATGTTGTGCGCCTCGTCCACCAGCACGTTGACCTTCCAGTCGTTGAGCTGCGTGAGGCTGTGCAGCATGGCGCTGCTGTCGAAGTAGTAGTTGTAGTCGCCGATGACGATGTCGCACCAGCGCGCCATTTCGCTGCTCAGATAATACGGGCAGACGTTGTGGGCGAGGGCGATGGCGCGCAGCGTGTCGCGGTCCAGCGCCGGCGGCGCGCTGCCGGAACCTTCGCTGCCAGATGGCGCCATCAACGCCAGCGCCGATGCGCGCGCGTCCGGCAAGCGGTCGTAGAAGCCCTTGGCCAGCGGGCAGGAGTCGCCGTGACAGGCCTTGTCCGGATTGACGCAGGCGGTGCTCTTGGCCGCCAGCTCCAGTGTGCGTAGCGGCAGCAGCGGCGCGCCTTCGCGGATCAGGTCCACCGCATCCAGCGCCATCTGCCGGCCGGAGGTTTTCGCAGCCAGGAAGAAGATCTTGTCGACGCCATGGTCGGCGCTGGCCTTGAGCATCGGGAACAGGCTGCCGACACTTTTGCCGATGCCGGTGGGCGCTTGCGCCAGCAGGCATACCTTGCGGTTGCTGGCGCGGTACATGGCTTCCGCCAGCTGGCGCTGGCCGGGACGGAAGTCGCTGTACGGGAAGCGCATCGCCTTCAGTTGCACGTCGCGTTCCGCGCGGTGCGCCATTTCCTGCTCCGCCCATCTGATGAAGAGCCCGCACTGCTGCTCGAACCAGGCTTGCAGATCGGCGGCCGTGTAGTCTTCATGCAGCACGGTTTCCTTCTGGCTGCCGATGTCGAAGTAGACCAGCGCCAGGCGGATTTTTTCCAGTCCGCGATCCTCGCACAGCAGGTGGCCGTAAACTTTGACCTGTGCCCAGTGCAGCGCGCGCTGGTTGTCCGGCAACTTCTTCAAATCGCCACGATAGGTCTTGATTTCTTCCAGGCGGTTGGCGCGCGCGTCATAACCGTCGGCGCGGCCCCGCACGTGCAGCGGGCCGAAGTCGCCGGACAGCGAAATTTCGGTCTCGTAATCGTCATCGCGGCGCGAGGTCACCACGCCATGGCCGGCGATGCCTTCCTGCGCGGTGGGCGAGGGCGTGAAACGCAGATCGAGGTCGCCGGTCTTGGCGGTGAACTCGCACAGCGCGCGCACGGCGACAGTGTAGCGGGCCGGCGTCATGCCGCCCATTGCAGGTAACAGACCGAGACCGGCATCGCATGCGCGGCGCAGTATTCGATCCAGCGCAACTGGTTGTCCTGCAGGCGGTCGCCCGGACCTTTTACTTCGATCATGTTATAGCGGCGTTCGGCCGGCCAGAACTGGATCAGGTCCGGGAAGCCGCTGCGGTTGGATTTGACGTCCAGCAGGATGCGCTCGAAGGCGCGCTTCAGGTGCTGCGGCGGGATGCATTCCAGTGCCAGATCCAGCAGTTCTTCGTCAACCGCTTCCCAGAACACGAACGGCGACTGGATGCCGTACTTGGCGGCGAAGTTGGCGCGGATGGTGGCGCGATACTGGTCGCCATCCAGCTGTGACAGCGCGTCGCCGAATTGCAGCGCGCGGCGACGCTGGAAATCGGCGCTGTGCAAGTCGGCCGGGCCGCGATGATACGGATGGAAGAAGGCGCCGGGAATCGGCGAAAACACCGCGTCCCAGCACAGCAGGCCAAACAGCGAATTGATCAGCGAATTCTCGACGTAGTAGACCGGCGCGTCTTCCTTGCTCAGGTGATCGCGGACGACGAATTCGACGTAGCTGGCTTCTTGCGGCGGCGGCAGGCTCAGGTCGATGCGCTCGGCCTGCGCCAGCACCACCGGCGGCGGCTTGGCGTGGCCCAGTTTGCGGGCCAGACGCGGCGCCATGCGCAGCAGCTGCTGGCGCTCGGCCTCGCTCTCGGGCGCTTGCAATGCGATTTGCAGCAGGTCGAACGCTTCGCGCGGCTGCTCGTTCTTTTCCAGCACGCGGATGGCGCGGGCGCGGGCGCCGGGATAATCGCAATTGGCGTACATCGCGTGCGCGGTGGGCCAGTCGCGCAGCTTTTCCACGTGCTGGGCGATGGCGAACAGCAGCTTGTTGCGGCGGCTGCGCAGCCATTCGTTGTCCGGCGCGCAGGGCGGCAGGTCGGCGATCACGGCTGCCGGGTCTTCGCCCTCGGCAAAGCGCTCGTGGCATTGGTGGATGGCGAGGAAGTCGTCGATGTCGCGGCGGCTGCGGAAACCGCGCGCGGCTGGCGAAAATTCCACTTTTTCGTACTGGTAGATGCCGAGGTCGGACAGCACGAAGTCGGTCCAATCCTGGTGGTAGTTGCCGAAGAAGATCAGGCGCAGGCGGTCGCACAGTTGCTGCGTCAGGTTGCGGTAGGCGTGGTCGCCGGAATGGGCGTACCAGCCGGAAAAGCGGCGTGCGCCATCATACTGTTGGCGCAGCGCTGCCAGCTGATCGGCCTTGCGCAGGTGCTTGACGTGCGCGCCCAGCTGGAACACCTTGACGATTTCCGGCTTTTGCAGCAAGTCGAACAGCGCGTCCAGCTCCAGTTGCGGGTCTTCTTCGATCAGGCCGGCTTGCGCCAGCGGGCGCGCCGCCTCGTGCGTGCTGCCGATTTCCGCGTAGACCAGTTTGCTGGCGCGGAATATCGTGCCCTTGCGCATCACCATGCGCACGAACAGCGCGCGCGACGATTGCGGCAGGGTGGAGAAGGTGGCGAGGAAATGGCGCTCGTCGGCATTCAGCAGATCGTCGTAGCGTTCGCCGATCCACGCCAATACCTGGTGAAAATTCTCCAGGTAGTAGAACGGATTTTCCAGGACTTTGATCATTGCAGCGGGGAGGCGATAAGACGATAAGGCGACGATAACTGTATTTATGTACAGTGTACCGTCTTCCTCCCCGCTTGCCCAGTTATTTCTTGGCGCCGGCCTTGGCTGCTGGCGTGACCATGGCGTTGGCCTTGGCGATTTCCGTTTCCACCGCCTGCACCGCTTGCTTGGTGGCCTTGGTTACCTGCTCGTAGCCGGCAAAGGCGTTGTCGATCGCGGTCTTGACGATCTGCACGGCGTTTTCCGAACCCGGGCGGACGTTCTTGGTGACGTCGTAGATCAGTGCGCTGAGGTTGCTTTTGGCTTCGGCCACGTGGGCGTCGGCGGCGCGGGTGAATTCCTGGCGGATCTCGGCGATGATGTCGCCCAGTTGCTGGTTGTAGGCAGCCGCGCTGGCGACACCGGGCTGGATTTTCTCGGCAGCTGCCTGCATGGCGGCCTTGGCGTCGCCGGCCTGGCTGATTTCCTTGCCGGCGGCGAGGCCATCTGCCAGCTGCGACCTGGCGGTCGACATATTGAGCGCGATGACTTGCTCGACGCCTTGCACGGTTTTGCTGGTCAGCGTGTTGAAGGTTTCAAGCTGGAACTCAAACAACGCTTTGGTGGCGTTGGCAAATTGCTCGGGATTGGTGAACATACAGTCTCCTCATCAAAAGAATGGTGGGATGCAGCGATTCCGGGTGTACCGTGTTGTTCTGATTTTATTATCTAGTAACAATTAATTTTTCGCAACGAGCATCGCGGAACGGGCCGTAGGCTTTTTGCCAGCCTTCCCCCAGCGGCGTCTGTGAACACGCCAGCGTGCCGTCGATCTTGCTGCGCCACTTCCACCACGGCGCTGGCGCCGCCGTCAGCGAGCCGACGCCCAGCAGCAGGGCCAGCAGCAGTGTCGTCCTGATCTTGAATCGGTTCATACCTTACACCAGTTGTTGGGCGCAGACGCGATTGCGGCCGCTGTTTTTCGCAGCGTACAGCAAATCGTCGGCGGCCGCGATCATGTTGACATGGGCGTCGGGCGTGGAGGCGGCGAAATCCACGCTGGCGACGCCAAAGCTGGCGGTCACGCTGATCTGCTGCCCGGCGTGCTCGACCGGCGTGGCGGCCAGCGTCTGGCGCAGCCGTTCGGCCAGCAACTGGCCGCCGGCCAGGTCGGTTTCCGGCAGGATCAGCAGAAATTCCTCGCCGCCGTAGCGCACCACGCTATCGATGCTGTCGCGCGTCATCGATTGCATCAGAGAAGCAAAGCGTTGCAACACGGCGTCGCCGCCGTAGTGGCCGTAGGTGTCGTTGACCGCTTTGAAGTGGTCGAGGTCGCTCATGATGACGGTGAGGCTGAGCTTGTAGCGCTGGGCGCGCGAGATTTCCGTTTCCAGCAGTTGTTCGTGCAGGTGGCGCCGGTTGTAGCAACCGGTCAGCGGGTCACGCACCGACAGGTTTTTCAGCACCATCTGCGCGCTGTATTCCTCGCGCGACAGGATTTCATAGCGCCGCGCCGCCACGTAGCAGAACACGTTGCACAGCGTCAGCAGTGCGCCCATGGTCCCCAGTTGCATGCCGTGCACGTCGCCCAGCCGCCACGCCAGCAGCATGAACAGCGCGGTCGCGGCCGCCGCTATCGCCACCGCGTACAGCAGCCGGTTGGGAATGTAGATGTAGATGACGATGATGACGATCGACATCGAGATGGCGTGCAGCGAGAATTCGTTCGGCCGCAGCGCGGCGATCAGCAGAAAGCCTGCTGCGCCGGCCACTTCGACAATGGTGGCGGCTATCCGCGTGATGGGAATGGCGTCCGGGCGCCGCTTGACCAGCTGCAGGCAGCCCAGCACGGTGGCGGCGACGGCAATCCGCGCGCCGACCAGCAAGCAGGTTTTCAGTTCATAGCCGACCCAGATCAGGTCGGTAACGGCAAAGCACAGGTAGAACAGCGCACAGAACAGAAAGGTCACGCGCAACTGGGCCTGGGTGGTGGCCAAGTGATGGCGCAGGAAATCGTTTTCCGTCGTGATGTCGCAAAATTCGCACTTCAGCGGTGCGACTTTGATTGTCCTGGACGGAACAGGATGTGGGGGCATGGCTGCAGGTCTCCGCTTGCGGCCGGCTGCTTGCCGGTCTGTCACTTCGATTATACGACTGCAACAGTTGCGAGGCGGAAAAATCTTCGTGGCTGCTACAGCGGCGCGCTCTTGGGCAGGCGCAGCATGAAGCTGGCGCCGTGGCCTGACGTGCTGGCGGCGTCGATTCGGCCGCCCAGCACGCCGGTGACGATGTTGTGTGTGATATACAAACCGAGGCCGGAACCGCCGGCGCCCATGCGCGTGGTGAAGAACGGATCGTAGATGCGCGGCAGGTTTTCCGGCGTGATGCCGGCGCCGGTGTCGCTCAGCGTGATGGCAATTTCGCCATTGTTGCTGTCATGCGCGGACAGCGTAATGCTGCCGTGGCCGTTGGCCTGGTGGCGACTGCCGAAACCGTGTATCAGGCTGTTGTCGATCAGGTGGCGCAGGGCCTGCATCAGCAGGCCGGGGTAGCTGTCCATTTCCAGCCAGTGATCGACGTCCTCGACCAGCTCCAGTTGGCGCTGGCTCACCTCGCCCTGTACCGACTGCATCAGCTCGGCCACCACGTCGCCCAGCATGAAGCGGCTGCGCTGGCTGTCGGCGCCGTCCACCGCAATCCGCTTGAAGCTGTCGACCAGCGCGGCGGCGCGGTTCAGGTTGCGCAACACCACTTCGTCGGCGCTGGCGGCCTGGTCCAGGTAGGCGGTCAGCACCGACTTGCGCAGGCCGCTTTCCAGGTCGTGGCGCAGCGCGGCGGTACGCTCGCTCATGCTGCTGGCCATGGTCAGGCTGTTGCCGATCGGGGTGTTCAGTTCGTGGGCGACGCCGGCCACCAGCGCCCCCAGCGCGGCCAGCTTGTCGCGCCGCACCAGTTCTTCCTGGGTCAGGCTGAGATTGTCCAATGCGGTGCTTAGCTCTTCGTTGACGTGTTCGGCGTCATCCTTGGCCTGGCGCAGTTCGGCGGTGCGCACCGCCACCAGTTCTTCCAGATGCTCGCGGTGGCGTTGCAGCTCTTCCTCGTGCCTGGTGCGGGCGATGGCGATGCCGGCCAGGTGGGTGGCAGTGTGGATCAGGCGCCGGTTGTCCTCGGTGGGTTCGCGCACGTCCCGGTAGTACATGGCGAACGAACCGAGCACCGTGTCCTGGTCCAGCAGGATCGGCGTCGACCAGCAGGCGCGCAGGCCGTAGTGGGCTGCGGCGTTGCGGTAGGGCGCCCACAGTGGGTCGTTCAGGATGTCGCTGACGATCACCGTCTGCTTGCGGAACATGGCGGTGCCGCAGGAGCCGGCCGCCGGGCCGATCGGCAGGCCGTTGAGCGCCGCCAGGTAGTCGGGTGGCATGCTGGGGCCGGCGGCGCTGGTCACTGTCACGCCGTCCGGATTGAGCAGCATAACGGTGCAATGGCCGTTGTCCAGCTGGGCTTCGATCAGGCGTACCAGCTTGTCCAGCGTGTCCGGCAGCGGGGCGCCGCGGGCAATCATCTCCAGCAGCGCGTTCTTGCCGTCGCGCAGGGCGTTGGCCAGTTGGCGCGGGGTGACGTCGACGATGCGCACATGCATCAGCCGGTGCTCGGCGGTGGTCAGCGGCACCATCCGCAGTTCGCAGGCGATCGCGCGGCCGGAACTGTGGCGCAGTTCCATCTCGACCATCTGGATCTCGCCCGCCATGATCTGCTCGATGGCGGTGGCGAACACGTGCGCGCTGGGCTGGCCATCGGGTTGCAACGGTGGGAACAGCGCCAGCAGGTCGCTCTGCACCAGTTCGGTCTCGGTCAGGCCGAACAGTTGGCGCGCGCGGCGGTTGACGTCCAGGATCTGGTAGCTGCCGCGTTGCATCAGCACGATGGCGTCGGGCGAACCGGCCAGCATGGTGTGGTAGTTGACTTCCAGCGTGGCCATGGTCGGCATGCCGGCCACGTGCGGCGCCGGGGCGATCAGTTGCAAATGCAGCAGGATTTTCTCGGCCAGCTCATCTGTCTGGAAGCTCAGCGGCAGATAGGCAGCGGCGCCGGCCTCGTCGGCGCGCAGGCGTTCTTCCGGGCTGGTATGGGCCGACAACAGAAACACCGGCAGCGGCGTCTGGCTGGCTTGTTGCAGGCGCGGACACAGTTCCAGGTTGGCGCTGCCGGCCAGCGCCACATCCAGCAGGGCCAGCGCGACATGGCCGCCGCGCACCGCTGCCAGCGCCTCGTCGCCGCGGCTGACGGCCTGCACGGTCAAATGGTGGCGCGCCAGCATGCGTTGCAGCGCGGCCGTGTCATAGGCGGTGCTGGCGGCTATCAGGATGGTCTGCGGCTGATCGGATGAGAACGGCGGCATCATGGGTGGCTGGTGCGGCTCCGCAGGGCGGCGTGCGGCCAGTGTATTACAAGATCGGCTGGCGTGGGCGGCATCATGCGGCTCGCAGGGCAGCAGCTTTTTGCGCCTCGTGGATCAGCGGGAAGTTGTCCTCGATCCAGTCGACCAACACTTCCAGCCGGGTGGCGGCCTCGCGGCCGAGCGGCGTCAGGCTGTATTCCACGTGCGGCGGCACCACTTGCCGGGCGACCCGCAATACCAGGCCGTCGTAGGCGAGAGCGTCCAGCGTCTGCGCCAGCATCTTTTCGCTGACACCGCCAACGGCGCGGCGCAGCTCGCTGAAGCGGTGGGTGCGTTCCAGCAGCATCACCAGCACCAGCACGCCCCAGCGGCTGGTGATATGGCCGAGCACGGCGCGCGACGGGCAGTCGGCCGCCATCACCTGGGCGCGCTGCGGGTTCTGTTGCATTTGCTGAATGGTCTTGCGCAGGGATTTACTGCTCATCGGTAGCTCCTGGGGTACTTACTAAAATGTGCGTACTTACAATTCGTAAGTATAGCCGATATTATGGTCTCATTCACTTTTTAGGAGAGACCTGATGATTATCGTTACTGCTGCAAGCGGCCAACTGGGCCGTCTGGTGATTGCTGAACTGCTCAAGCGCGTGCCGGCCGAGAACATCGTCGCCGCCGTGCGCGACCCGGCCAAGGCGGTCGACCTGGCCGACCAGGGCGTACTGGTGCGTCACGCTGACTACAACGATCCGGCTTCGCTGGATGCGGCGTTTGAAGGCGCCACCAAGGTGCTGCTGATCTCGTCCAACGACCTGGGCAACCGCGTGTCGCAGCACCGCAGCGTGATCGACGCCGCCGCCCGCGCCAAAGTCGGCCTGCTGGCCTACACCAGCGTGCTGCATGCCGACCGCTCCACGCTGGGCCTGGCGGGCGAGCATCGCGCTACCGAAGACGCAGTGCGCGCCTCGGGCCTGCCGTACAGTCTGCTGCGCAATGGCTGGTATGTGGAGAACTATACGGTCAGCCTGGGCGGCGCAATTGCGCACGGTGCGCTGGCTGGCGGCGCCGGCGAAGGCCGCATCTCGGCCGCCGCGCGCGCCGACTACGCCGAAGCTGCAGCCGTGGTGCTGGCCAGCAGCGAAGCGGTGGAGCAGGTCTATGAACTGGCGGGTGACACCGCCTTTACGCTGGCCGAGCTGGCAGCCGAAGTCGCGCGTCAGAGCGGCAAGGAGATCCCGTTCCACAACCTGGCGCAGAAGGATTACGCTGAGTTGCTGACGAATGTCGGCTTGCCGGCCCCGCTGGCCGACCTGATCGCCGACTCCGACGCCCAAGCGGCGAAAGGTGCATTGTTCGACGATAGCCGCACCCTCGGCAAACTGATACGCCGCCCGACCATCTCGCTGGCCGATGCGGTGAAGGCAGCGCTGTAATCGGGAGCTGAAATGAAAAAAGCCTCCATCTGCTTGACGCCGATGGAGGCTTTTTTGCGGAATTTTTGGTGCCCACGGAGGGACTCGAACCCCCACACCTTGCGGCACATGGACCTGAACCATGCGCGTCTACCAATTCCGCCACGTGGGCATTGTAGTCTCAACAGTCATCAGCGCTTGGTGCCCACGGAGGGACTCGAACCCCCACACCTTGCGGCACATGGACCTGAACCATGCGCGTCTACCAATTCCGCCACGTGGGCGCTGACTCTGTTTTCGCTACTTTCTGCTGCGTGCTCTGCAACAGAAGGCATGCATCTTAAGGGGCGACCGCACCCTCGTCAATAGCAATTTGCTGCTTTTGTGAAATTATTTCACTGGCAAAGAAACGCCCCAATGCAAAAAGCCTCCCGAAGGAGGCTTTTTAACACGGAATTCTATGGTGCCCACGGAGGGACTCGAACCCCCACACCTTGCGGCACATGGACCTGAACCATGCGCGTCTACCAATTCCGCCACGTGGGCATTTTGCTGCTTTGCTCTGCCGCGTTGAGCGCGTCAGAGGCCAGTATATTACGGCAACAACTCCTTTTTTGCAAGTGGTTTAGCGCTTGCCAGTTGCCATGCACTTTCGTAAGCTGGCCCTGTCATTGCAACAACACCGGGGAGCGCGATGGAAATGATCAACCGCTGGCTCGACAGCCAGAACTTCATGCCGCACGGGCATTGCTTCCTGTGGATGCCGTCCATTCTGTGGACCAGTGTGATTTCCGACGCCCTGATCGCGCTGGCGTATCTCACCATTCCCATCAGCCTGGTGTATTTCATCCGCAAGCGGCGCGACATGCCGTTCGACTGGATGTTCATCGCCTTTGGCGTGTTCATCCTGGCGTGCGGCGCCACGCACGTCATGGATGTGTGGGTGATCTGGCGGCCGGATTATGTGGTGGCGGTCGGTTTGAAAGCGATCACCGCGGTCGCTTCGGTGGTGACCGCCGTCGCCATGGTGCGCCTGATTCCGATCGCGCTGCGCATTCCGAGTCCGGCGCAGCTGGCGGCGGTCAACGCCGAGCTGCAAAAAGCCAACGACGACCTGCGTACCGCCATGGAGCGCGCCGAGGTCGCCAACCGCGCCAAGAGCGCCTTCCTGACGTCGATGAGCCACGAGTTGCGCACGCCGCTCAATGCGATTCTCGGCTATGCCCAGATCCTCAAGCGCGACAAGGGCCTGAGCGTGCCGCAGCAGACCGGCATCAGCACCATCCAGCAGGGCGGCCAGCACCTGCTGGCGCTGATCAACGATGTGCTCGACCTGTCGCGGGTAGATGCCGGCAAGATGGAATTTCATCCGCGCCCGGTGCGGCTGGGCGATCTGCTGTCAGTGGTGGCCGACATCATGCGCGTGCGCGCCGAGCAGAAGCATCTGCACTTCGAACTGGAGCTGATGGACGCCTTGCCGCTGGCGGTCAGCGTGGACGAGACGCGGCTGCGCCAGGTGCTGCTGAACCTGCTCGGCAACGCCGTCAAATTTACCGATCGCGGCACGGTGCGGCTGCGCGTGTCGCCGTTGCCGGCCGAGCCGGCGCAGGCGCAGGAGGTGGCGCGCCTGCGCTTCGAGGTCGTCGACGAAGGCATTGGCATCGCCGCCGATCAGCAGGAGGCCATCTTCCGGCCGTTCGAACAGGTGGGGGATGCGTCGCGCCGCGCCGGCGGCACTGGCCTCGGGCTGGCGATCAGCCGCCAGCTGGTGCAGTTGATGGGCGGTGCGCTGCAAGTGGAAAGCATGCCCGGCAAAGGCAGCCGCTTCTGGTTTGATGTGGCGCTGAAAGTGGTGGACGCGCCGGGCGTGCTGATGAGTGGCGAGCGCATCGCCACCGGCTACGTCGGCCCGCGCAAGACCATCCTGGTAGTGGACGACGTGGCGACCAATCGCGCACTGCTGCGCGATTGGCTGGGCGGACTGGGTTTTCGTACGTTTGAGGCGGAAAACGGCATGTCGGCGCTGGCGCAGACCCAGTCGGTGCGGCCGGACATGGTGCTGCTCGATATGGTCATGCCCGGCATGGACGGCCTTGAAATCATGCGCCGCCTGCGCGGGGATGCGCGCACCGCCGGTACGCCGGTACTGATGATTTCCGCCAGCGCCACGCCGGAAGAGGAGGAGCGTTCGCTGGCGGTGGGCGCCAACGCCTTCCTGTCCAAGCCGGTCAACGAGCACGACCTGCTGCGCGAGATCGGCGCGCACCTTAAGCTGGAATGGACGGAGTAGAAATGAAAAAAGCCTCCGGAAGGAGGCTTTTAACACGGAATTCTATGGTGCCCACGGAGGGACTCGAACCCCCACACCTTGCGGCACATGGACCTGAACCATGCGCGTCTACCAATTCCGCCACGTGGGCACTGATACTGCTCAACAACTCTGCTATTATATCGACCGGGAGAGTTTTGCGCCAGATGAACTTTTACATTCCTTACTGCACATCAACCCGTCTTGCAGATCCCGCCGCTTGCGCTGCGAGAGACCAGAATTATAGAGCAATCCCCGGCGATGTCAAATACCTCCCAAGAATATTTTTTGAGCAGCCCGCGATCCGGCTTGAATTAGTCAAGCAAGGCGATTCCAAGTACACTACGCCTGTCGTCGTGCCATATATATGCTAACACTGTAAAAAATAAGAAAACTTTTGAGCCAATCTACACACACCATTCCCAGCCGTGAGGAAATTCTCGGCATCTTCCGCAGCGTCGACGGTCCACTGGACCTGCGCGCCTTGTCGAAATCGCTGAAAGTCGGCACCGACGCCCAGGCCATCCTGTCGCGTCGCCTGAACGCCATGCAGCGTGACGGCCAGATCCTGATCGATGACGCCGGCCACTACTCGCTGGCCGCGCAGACCGGCTTCGTCGCCGGCCGCGTCAGCAGCCACCGCGACGGCTTCGGCTTTGTGATCCCGGACGAGCCGGGCGAAGACCTGTTCCTGCCCGAGAAGGAAATGCAGAAAGTGCTGCATGGCGACCGCGTGCTGGCCAAGGTCATCGGCGTTGACCGCCGCGGCCGCCCGGAAGGCACCATTGTCGAAGTCACCCAGCGTGCCAATACCCACATCATCGGCCGCCTGCTCAACGAGAGCGGCGTGTGGGTGGTGGCGCCGGAAGACCAGCGCATTTCGCAGGACGTGCTGGTCGAAGGCTCGATCGGCAAGGCCAAGGCCGGCCAGGTGGTCAGCGTTGAGCTGACCGAGCAGCCGATGCGCTTCAAGCAGCCGGTCGGCAAGATCGTCGAAGTGCTGGGTTCGCTGGACGATCCCGGCATGGAAATCGAAATCGCCGTGCGCAAGTTCGGCGTGCCGCACATCTTCTCGGACGCGGCGCTGAAGCAAGCCGCCAGGCTGCCGGATCATGTGCGCGAAGCCGACTGGGGCGAGCGCGTCGATTTGCGCGACGTGCCGCTGGTCACCATCGACGGCGAAGATGCGCGCGATTTCGACGATGCGGTCTACTGCGAACCGGTCAAGATCGGCCGCAGCAACGGCTACCGCCTGATCGTCGCGATTGCCGACGTCAGCCACTACGTCAAGCCGAACGACGCGCTGGACGCCGACGCGCTGGAACGCAGCACTTCGGTGTACTTCCCGCGCCGCGTGATTCCGATGCTGCCGGAAAAACTCTCCAACGGCCTGTGCTCGCTGAACCCGGCGGTCGACCGTCTGACGCTGGTGTGCGACGCCGTGATCACCGCCAAGGGCGAGATCAAGGCGTACCAGTTCTATCCGGCCGTGATCCACTCGGCCGCGCGCCTGACCTACACCGAAGTGGCCGACATCCTGGGTAACACCAAGGGGCCGGAAGCCGCGCGCCGCCCGGGCATCGTGCCGCATCTGCTGAACCTGTACGACGTGTTCCAGGCGCTGCTCAAAGCGCGCGCGGAACGTGGCGCCATCGATTTCGAGACCACCGAAACCTATATCGTCTGCAATCCGAACGGCAAGATCGAGAAGATCATCCCGCGCACCCGCAATGATGCGCACCGTCTGATTGAAGAGTGCATGCTGACCGCCAACGTCTGCGCGGCCGACCTGCTGATTCGCAACAAGCATCCGGGCACTTACCGGATTCACGCCACGCCGAGCGGTGAAAAGCTCAAGCAGGTGCGCAGCTTCCTCAAGCAGGTCAACCTGAACCTAGGCGGCGGCGACAAGCCGGCGGCCGGCGACTACGCCGCGCTGATGCGCGAGATCAAGGGGCGTCCGGATGCGTCGCTGCTGCAGACCATGCTGTTGCGCTCGATGCAGCAGGCGGTCTACTCGCCGGACAACATCGGCCACTTCGGCCTGGCGTATGAGGCGTATGCCCACTTCACCAGCCCGATTCGCCGCTATCCGGACTTGCTGACGCACCGCGCCATCAAGGCCATCCTGCTGGGTAAAAAATACGAGCCGAAGATCGCCAGCACCAGCGTGCTGAACACCAACGTCTCGAACGCCACCCGCAAGCAGCAGGCCAAGGACAAGGCCGAAGGCAAAGAGAAAAAAGCCGGCGATTTGACCGTGTGGGACGCGCTCGGCGTGCACTGCTCGGCCAACGAGCGCCGCGCCGACGAAGCATCGCGCGATGTCGAGAACTGGCTGAAGTGCTACTTCATGCAGGACAAGCTGGGCGAAGAATACACCGGCGTCATCACCGGCGTGGCCACGTTCGGCATCTTCGTGCAGCTGGACCAGCTGTTCGTCGAAGGCATGGTGCACATCACCGACCTGGGCCAGGATTACTTCCAGTACGACGATGCGCGTCACGAGCTGAAAGGCGAACGCTCCGGCAAGACTTTCCAGCTGACCGACCATGTCAGCGTGCAGGTGGTGCGTGTGGACCTGGAGTCGCGCAAGATCGATCTGCGTCTGGCTGGGGCCGATGCGCCGCCGCCACGTCCGGACAAGGGCGAGCGTCAGGCCAAGGACCGCAAGACCAACATCAAGCCTGCCCCGGCAATCCCGGCGCCGGCGCCGGCCGCCAAGTCCGGCAAGCCTTCGCGCAAACCTGCGGCTTCCGCCAAGCCGGCAGCAGCCCAGCCGGCCGCTGCCCGACCGAAGACCAAGGCTGCACCCGCAGCCAAACCCAGAGCAGCCAAAGCTGCCTCTAATAGTAAGAAGAAGCGATAAATGAGTAAGAACAAAATGATTTTCGGTTTTCACGCGGTGACCTCGCGTTTGCGTCACGAGGCCGCCTCCGTGGAAGAAATTTTCGTCGATGCCGGTCGTGACGACCGCCGCATGAAGGATTTGATCGCCAACGCAAAAGCGGCTGGCGTGCGCGTGATGCCGGTCGATTCGGCACGGCTGGACAAGATTGTCGGCACCCGCCGCCACCAGGGAGTGATCGCGTTTGCGTCGCAGCTGGCGCTGGCGCGCAATCTGGATGAACTGCTGGATGCGATTGATGGTCCGCCGCTGCTGCTGGTGCTGGATGGGATTACCGATCCGCATAACCTGGGCGCTTGCCTGCGCGTGGCCGATGGTGTTGGCGCACATGCGGTGATCGTGCCGAAGGACCGCGCGGTGGGGCTGAATGCGACGGCGGCCAAGGTGGCGTCGGGCGCGGCGGAGACCGTGCCGTACATTACCGTGACCAATCTGGCGCGCACCCTGCGTGACCTGAAGGATCGCGATATCTGGCTGATCGGCACTTCGGATGATGGCGAAAAAGGTCTGTACGAAGCCGACTTCACCGGCCCGACCGCGCTGGTGATGGGTTCGGAAGGCGAGGGCATGCGCCGCCTGACGCGCGAGACCTGCGATATGCTGGTCAGCATTCCGATGTTTGGCTCGGTTGAGAGCCTGAACGTGTCGGTGGCGTCGGGTGTCTGCCTGTACGAAGCGCGCCGTCAACGTATCGCCAAGGAAGGCTGAGTCGACTCAGCATGGATTCCCGCCTGCGCGGGAATGACGCCACGTCCCCGCGCAAGTGGCGGGCGCCACGTCCCTGCGCAAGCGGCGTGCGCCACGTCTCCGCGCAAGTGGCGTGCGCCACGTCGTCCCCGCGCAGGCGGGGACCCATAACCCGGCTCATCGAGCCGAAACTCCCCCTCGGCAACGCCCGCCCGAATGCGCTAACATGGGTGTTCCGCTTGTCATTCCGCACCGACCATGTTCCACCGCCTCCGCCAGGACATTAACAGCATCATCGAACGCGATCCCGCCGCCCGCAACGCCTGGGAGGTTTTGACCTGCTATCCCGGCCTGCAAGCCATTGTGCTGCACCGCTGGGCGCACTGGTGCTGGACCCACCAGCTGAAATGGCTGGGCCGCTTCGTCTCCTACCTGGCCCGCATCCTCACCGGCATCGAAATTCACCCTGGCGCCCGCATCGGCCGCCGCGTGTTCATCGACCACGGCTTCGGCGTGGTGATCGGCGAGACCGCCGAAGTCGGCGACGATTGCACCATCTACCAGGGCGTGACGCTGGGCGGCACTTCGCTGCATACCGGCGCCAAGCGCCATCCTACCTTGGGACGCGGCGTCATCATCGGCGCCGGCGCCAAGGTGCTGGGCGGCTTTACCGTCGGCGACTACGCCAAGGTCGGCTCCAACGCCGTGCTGCTGAAACCGGTACCGCCAGGGGCGACCGCCGTCGGCAATCCGGCCCACATCGTACAAAAGGATTTACTCAACGCCGCCGGCAACCCGTTCGCCGCCTACGGCGTCACGCCCAATGGCGACGATCCGCTGTCGAAAGCGCTGCGCGGACTGATCGAACACGCCGCCAAGCAGGAGCAGCGCATCGAGCAGCTGGCGGCAACCATGCGGGCGGCCGGGCTCGAATGCCAGAGCGTGCCCGAGTGTGATAAATTGAATTCGGACCAACTGAACAAGCTCGTCGAATAAGGAAGCAAGTCATGGAAGATACGCCCGATGGCGCAGAAGTGCTGGACCCGTTTGAAATCCGCGTGCTGGCCGTGCTGGCCGAGAAGGAGGCGCTGACGCCCGATAACTATCCGCTGTCGCTGAACGCGCTGGTCAACGGCTGCAACCAGCTGTCCAGCCGCGATCCGGTGATGGCGCTGTCGGAAGAGGCGGTGTCCGAAGTGTTGCAGCGGCTGATGCAGCGCAAGTACGTCAACGGCATCACCCAGGCCGGCGCGCGCGTCACCAAGTACGAGCACCGCATGCGCATCAAGTGGTCGCTGGAGCAGGACAAGCTGGCGGTGCTGAGCATCCTGATGCTGCGCGGCCTGCAAACCGCCGGCGAGATCCGCACCCGCAGCGGCCGCCTGCACGATTTCAAATCAGTGGCCGATGTTGAGCACGCGCTGCAATTCCTGATCGACAAATACCCGCCGCTGGTGTCCAGGCTGCCGCTGGCGCCGGGCACCAAGGAGCCGCGTTACGGCCAGCTGCTGGGCGGCGAAGAAGCGCTGGCGCGCGAAGAAACCGCCGCCAGCCTGGGCGGTTCGGTGGCGCAGGGCAGCCGCGTCGGCGCGCTGGAGCAGGAAGTGCAGCAGTTGCGCCGCCAGGTGGAAGACCTGACCGCGCAGTTTGCCGAGTTCCGCAAGCAGTTCGAATAAGGTGCCGGCGGGCTCACTTGCCGCCAGTGGCGTCGACGAAGGTGCCCGTGACGAAGGACGCCTCAGCGCTGGCCAGCCAGAGTATCGCGCGCGCGACTTCCTCCGGCTGGCCGCCTCTGCCCATCGGGATCGAGTCTTTCAGCCGGTCCACGCGTCCCGGCTCGCCGCCGCTGGCATGCATCCCGGTATAGATGTGGCCGGGGCGCACGCAGTTCACCCGTATCCCTTCGCGCGCGACTTCCTTTGCCAGGCCGGTGGTGAAGGTCTCCAGCGCGCCTTTCGACGCCGCATAGTCGACGTATTCGTTGGGGCTGCCCAGGCGCGCCGCCGCCGATGATACGTTGATGATCGCGCCGCCCGGCCCGTTGTGCCGATGGGACATGCGCTTCACCGCCTCCTGCGCGCACAGCATGGGGCCGATCGTGTTGACGGCGAAAATGCGCTGCATGCGCTCAAATGGCAGGCTTTCCAGCCTGGACTGGGGCGCGATGATGGCGGCGTTGTTGACCAACACATCGATGCGGCCGAACTGGCGGTCGATCGCGTGGAACAAATCCATCACTTGTTGCGGGGCGGCGCTGTCCGCGCGCCGGACCAGGACCTGCCGGCCCGCTGCTTCAATATCGGACGCGACCGCCAGCGCTGCGGCTTCGTCGGCGGCGAAGCTGATCGCCACGTCGTAGCCTTGGGCGGCGGCCAGGCGCGCGGTGGCGGCGCCGATGCCGCGGCTGCCGCCGGTAATCAGTATCAGGGGGGATGGGTTCATGACGGGGTGCTCCGTTGGTTGATGGCGGGCTGACGCAGGTGCGCGCGCAGCATCAGCGCCAGCGGTACGATCAGGAAGGCGGTGGCCGCCGAGGTCAGCACCCCGACGGTTTTGTTGCTGTGATCGGCAACCATGCCGTACACAACAGGCGCGATGCCGCCGGCGCCGATGACACTGGTGTAAAACACGGCAAAGGCGCGGCCGGTATCGCCGTCGGACAGTTCCGGCACGGTGCCGTATAAAACCGACGAGGTGCCATTCAATACGATGCCCAGCAGCGGCAGCAGGAACAAGGTCGGCGCCAGCGCGGTGGACAGTGTCGCCACGATCAGCAGCGCGGTGGCGGCTTCCGTCGCCATGACGCAGCCGACCACGCCCAGCTGTTCGCCCAGCCAGCCGCAGCTCGCCTTGCCGAACGCGCCGCCGATGAACAGCAGGGCGAGGGCGATGCCCACCGTCGGCGAGCCGCCGCCCTTGTCGTGGATGAGGAAAGGCAGGAACAGCAGATAGCCCATGCGGGTTGCGGTGTCGAGCGCGCCGATGGTCATGAGGATGCGGAAGCCGCCGCGTCCGCGCCGCGCGCCATGCTCCGCCGCGCCGCCCTTGCCGGCAAGGGCGGTGCCGCTGGTGGCCGGCGTCAGCATTGGCAGCGCCGCCGCCAGCGCGATGCCCGGCAGCGCCATCAGCGCCAGCACCGGGCGCCACGCCAGTACCGGCAGCAGCAGGGCAACCAGTGCGGGCAGCGTGGCCTTGCCGATATCGCCGGCAAAATTATATGTTCCCAGTGCGCGCCGCGACGCCTTGCCGTAGGTGTCAGCGACCAGCATCGACCCGCGTGGATGCTGAATGCTTGACCCCATGCCGGCGACCACCAGGCCGACGCACAGCCCGGCAAAGCCCAGTGGTAGCGCCATGATCAGCAGGCCGGCCGCCGCCAGCAGGGTCGACAACACCAGCGCGGCGCGCGGCGACCAGCCGCGCAGCGCCCGGTCGGCCGGAATCTGCAGGCCGCCCATGGTGCCGTAGTACAGCGCGCGGACCGCCGCCAGCGCGGCGTAGGAGAGGCCGAACTGTGCCTGCCAGACCGGCAGAAAGGCATACAGGCCATCGGTATAGCCGTCGTGCAGCGCGTGCGCCAGGCAGGCGCCGAGCAGGCTGCGTCGCTGCGCGGTCCAGCGGCTTTTGAATGTCGTCATCATGGCCACATGATATACACGTGAGCGATACTCGACTAGTAGGGGTAAAATCACGGGTATTGTGCATTTTTCTCACGGATCGTCATGCGGCATCTTCCTCCCTTGAACGCGTTGCGGATTTTTGAAGTAGCTGCCCGCACCAGTAGCTATGCCGAAGCCGGCGTGGAACTGGGGCTTACGCATGGGGCGGTGAGCCGGCAGATCGCCACGCTGGAAAGCTGGCTGGGTCAGCGGCTGTTCACCCGGCAGGGCCGGCGCATGGTGGCGACGCCGGCGGCGCAAGCGTTCGCGGCCGAGGTCGGCCTGTCGTTCGACCGGTTGATGCTGGCGGCGGAAGCGTGCGGCCGCCCGGGCGCGCGGCGCATTCTGCGGGTCAGCGCGCCGACCAGTTTCGCCATGCGCTGGCTGATACCCCGGCTGAGCCGCTACCATGCCGATCATCCCGAGGTGGAGGTGGTGGTCACCACCGTCAGCACGGTGCTGGAGGAGTTGCGCGGCGGCGTCGATGTGGCGATCCGGCGCGGCGTGGCGCATGCGGATGCCTGGCCCCTGCACCATGTGGTGCCGGTGCTGGACGATGTGGATACGCTCATCATGAGTCCGGCGCTGTTCCGGCAGCGGCCGATATTGGCGCCGGCCGACATCGCGGCGCACACGCTGCTGGCGAGCGAAACCCGCGCCGGTGATTGGTCGCGCTGGCTGGACGCGGCCGGGGTGCCGCACCTGGCCGGACTGCCGCGACAGCGGTTCGATCACTTTTTCGTGACGCGCCAGGCGGTGGAGGACGGCCTGGGCATCGGCATCGGCCCGCTGCCGATGCTGGCGCTGGACATCGCGAATAACCGGCTCATGACGCCACTGCCCGCGATCCAGGTGCCGAGAACCGGGTATGTGGCGATCTTCCCGCAGCAGGCCGATGGCGGCAATCTGCTGCATGGTTTCGTCGACTGGCTGGCCGCCCAGCGGGACGTCAGTTGAGTTCGATCAGGGCGTCGTTGGCGTATTGCTTGTTGCCGATCGGGACGGAGTAGCTTTTGCCGTCCTTGCTGACTTGCAGTTCGACGCGGGTGACGCCGTCGATCAGCGTGGCGCTGGTGATGTCGCCGTCGGCGTGCACGCTCAGCTTGAACTCCTTGAACGCGCACCAGTCGGTCGTCAGCGTCAGGGTGTTGATCAAGGCGCGTACGAAGAACGGGATGTAGTTCTTCGCCACGCTTACCAGAACCCGGCATTCGAGCCGGATGTCGCCCAGCCGGCGCATGCCGGCCGGAACGCCGGCGCTGCGCACGTCCGGCATCCAGCTGTAGTAGCTCTTTTTCTGATTCAGCACCACGTCCGCATTGTCGTCTTCCGCCGCGCGATTGCGGGGCAGGGAGAAGCTGTGGTCTTCCGCCAGCGGCAGCGGGATTTCGGTCTGGTCACCCGATAGCCGTACCGTCAGGCTGTCGAACGCGTCGGCCGGCGCCTTGCTGCTTTTGTACAGGCGGAAGCGGACCAGCGATGCGCTCGGCGCCAGCTCGTGGTTGTCGTCGAAGGCGTCCAGCCCGGCCAGCATGTAGCGGTACGGTTGCAGCTCCGGGCTGCGGGTGCCGTTGATGACCACCAGTTGGCCGGCGTCGTCCCCGGCCTGCGCTTGCTGCTGCCACAGCAATGGCAGCAGCAAGGTGGCGATGGCAGCGTAGCGGCTGCACGTCATGGCGCTCATGCTGTCAGACTTCCTCGCGGCGGCGGCGCATGTAAATGGCGACCGCAATCATGGCCACGCCGGCAGCGGCGCCGATCCACACGCTGGCGTTGCCCAGCGTGCTCCACGAAGCGTTGAAGATGAGGGTCGACACCGAGATGCCGGGCGTTTCCGGCGAGAGGCTCAGCGGCGGCCGGTCGAAGCCGATCCACGAGCCCGGCACCACGCCCAGCAGGATGCGGCTGGAGATGTGGCTGGCGAACCAGACCGCATCAACGCTCAAGTGCAGCGCTTTTTGCGCCCACACCAGCAGCAAGGTGGTGATGAGCGGCGTGCCGACCGCCCACAGGAATACCTTGGAGCGCGCCATGCTCGACACCATCAGCAGCCAGCCCACGGTCGGCAACGCCCACAGGATGTACACCGGCAGCAGGGCGATCAGGCGCAGCGGCGTCAGGTAGAACTGCGGTGTCGCCAGCAGCGCGCCGAACAGATTGGTGCCATGCATGGCCACCACCCCGCATAAGGCCAGCGCCATCAGCAACCCGACCGCAATCGCGATGCCCAGCGTGATCAGCGGCGCCACCACCAGCGCCGTCACCAGCTTGGACAGCACGGTCATGCTGTCCGACACCGGCAGCGATTTCCAGAACAGCAGGCTGCGGTCGCGGCGTTCATCGTGCAGCGCGCCGAGGCAGTAGAAGAACACCAGCAGACCCAGTATCATCAGGATCGGCATGCCGGCCGTGACGTACATTTCGCCCATGGCTTCGGCAATGCGGCTGCGCGCCGTGCCTTCGATGGTGACGCTGATCGGCTGGTTGTACAGCCGGATGTTATCGATGTTGCCGAAGATCAGGCCGGTGAGAACCAGGGCGATGACGGCGCCGGCGATGACGATGGGCGTCCACAGCAGCATGCCCTTGTTTTCCCACATCTCGCGCTTGATCAGCCATTTCATGGTTTTCATGCGTAGCTTCCTTTCATGGTCGCAACGAACAGATCGGCCACGCTGGGCGTGCGCAGTTCGCCAAAATTGGATAGTTGCTCGCGGTTGACGCCGTCGAACAGCATCACCGGCTTGCCGAACACGGTGCGCTGGCTGAGCGGTTGCAGCGCATTGGCGGCGGCGATGAATTGCGGCTCGACCATCACCTCGGTAAAGCGTTCGCCCACTTCATCCATCGACGCCGCCAGCGCGATCTTGCCGTTCTCAATGAACAGCAGGTCGGTGAGGATGTGCTCGACTTCCTCGATCTGGTGGGTGGTGATCAGGATGGTCTTGTTTTCGTCGAAGTAGTCTTCCAGCAGGTTCTGGTAGAACTGCTTGCGGTACAGGATGTCCAGCCCCAGCGTCGGTTCGTCCAGCACCAGCAGCCTGGCGTCGATCGCCATCACCAGCGCCAGGTGCAGCTGCACCACCATGCCCTTGGACATGGCCTTGACCTTCATGTTCGGCGTCAGCTTGGTGTTGGCCAGGTATTTCTCGGCCTTGGCGCGGTTGAAGCGCGGATGCACGCCTTCGACGAACGCGATGGCGTCCTTGACCTTGAGCCAGCGCGGCAGGATGGCGACGTCGGCGATGAAGCAGACTTCGTTCATCAGCGCCTCGCGTTGCTGGCGCGGGTCCATGCCCAGCACCGACAGCTGGCCCTCGAACGGGGTCAGGCCGAGGATGGCCTTGAGGGTGGTGGTCTTGCCAGAGCCGTTGGGGCCGATCAGGCCGACGATGCGGCCGGACTCCACCGTGAAGCTGACGTTGTCCAGCGCGGCCTGCTTGCCGTAGCGCTTGTTCAGGCCGGCGGCGGTGATGACGGCGCTCATGCCGCACCTCCGGCCGCCGGTTTCAGCAGCGATTCCAGGTCCAGGCCGAGGCGGCGGATGCGCTCCAGCACCACGGGCCAGTCTTCGCGCAGGAAGCGCTCGCGTTCGGTGGCCAGCAGTTTGTCGCGGGCGCCATCAGTCACATACATACCTATTCCCCTCCGTTTTTCGACCAGCGTCTCGTCCACCAGCTCCTGGTAGGCGCGCGACACCGTGATTGGGTTGAGTTGATATTCGGCGGCGATCTGCCGCACCGAGGGCAGGGCGTCGCCCGGCTTGAGCAAGCCGTCCAGCACCATGCCCACGACTTTGTCCTTGAGCTGCCGATAAATCGGCGCGTTGTCATTCCACATACATGGTTACCCCTTACGTGTGTTAATGAAGTGGTGTTGTAGTGAACTATAACACTACGAATCAAAAACGCAAACATTTTTGCCTGCCGCGCACGATTGAAGGCCGTGATTGTTGCGGCAATGTTATATAGTCTGATAGTTACCTCAATAAACAATCCTAGGGGATTCGATGACTGCAAATAATATCGATCAGCGCCTCGGCGATCTGATTACGCAACAAGAGAGCGATATCCTGGCCATCTGGTCGGCCGAACTGGCGGGCAAAAGCTTCCGCAGCGACGAAGCTACCATGCAGCGCCACACGCGCCAGTTCCTGGCGCTGCTGCCGGCCGCCATCGCCACCGGCGGCACCGCCGACACCAACCTGCGCCAGTGGGACGAAGTGCGCAACCTGCTGGGCGAAGTGTCGACCCAGCGCGCCAAGCTGGGCTCGACGCCGAACGACACCGCGACCTTTGTGTTTTCGCTGAAGCAGCCGCTGTTTACCATGCTGCGGCGCGAGCTGGGCGCCGAATCGGCCGAGCTGGCTGAAGCATCGTGGGCGATCAACACCTTGCTCGATCAATTGGGCCTGTACACGCTGGAAGTGTTCCAGAAAAGCCGCGACCAGATCATCGTGCGCCAGCAGCATGAGCTGATGGAACTGTCGACGCCGGTCGTCAAGCTGTGGCAGGACATCCTGGCGTTGCCGCTGATCGGCACGCTCGACAGCGCGCGCAGCCAGGTGGTGATGGAAAGCCTGCTGGAAAAAATCGTCGAGACCGGCGCCGCCATCGCCATCATCGACATCACCGGCGTGCCGACCGTCGACACGCTGGTGGCGCAGCATCTGATGAAGACGATTGCCGCCGCGCGCCTGATGGGCGCCGACTGCATCATCAGCGGCATCCGTCCGCAGATCGCCCAGACCATCGTGCACCTCGGCGTCAATCTGGAAGACGTGGTGACCAAGGCGACGCTGGCCGACGCCTTTGTGGTGGCCCTGGCGCGCGTGGGCGCGACCATCACTCGCAAGGCGTGAGCGCAGCATGGAACGGATTCCTATTTTGCGCATTGGCGACCTGCTGCTGGTGACCATCCAGGTGGACATGCACGACAGCCTGGCGCTGACCTTGCAGGATGACCTGACCGAACGCATCGTCCGCGACCATGCCAAAGGCGTGCTGATCGACATTTCCGCGCTGGACCTGGTGGACTCGTTCATCGGCCGCATGATCAGCAACACCGCCGCCATGGCGCGCGTGCTGGACGCCCAGACGGTGCTGGTCGGCATGCAGCCGGCGGTGGCGATTACGCTGGTGGAACTCGGCCTGACCTTGCCGGGCGTGAAAACTGCGCTGAATGTCGAAAAGGGCATGCAGCTGCTAGGAAAGAACTACGCGTGATGAGCCTCGCCTCGCCCGATATCAGCCGCTACCACTCGCCGTTGCTGACGCAGTATGCCAGCCAGGCCAGGCTGCACCAGGTGCTGCCGCTGGAAACCGACGAACACGTGGTGGCGGTGCGCAAGGCGGTGCGCGAGCACGCCCTGGAGTTGAAACTGAGCCTGGTCGAGCAGACCAAGCTGGTCACGGCCGCCAGCGAGCTGGCGCGCAATACCATCAAGTACGGCGGCGGCGGCGTGGTGTTGCTGGAACGCCTGGTCGACGGCCTGCGCAACGGGCTGCGGCTGGTGTTTGCCGACACCGGCCCCGGCATCGCCGACATCGACCTGGCGCTGCGCGACGGCTACACCAGCGGTGGCGGCCTCGGTCTTGGACTGGGCGGCACCAAGCGCCTGGTCGATGATTTTCTGATTGATTCACGCCCCAGCGAGGGCACTGCAGTAGCGATTATTAAATGGAAAATCTAAGTAGTTCGCTGGCACCCGCTGAATGGATCACCATCAGCCACGTCAGCGATGTCGGCGCCGCCCGGCGCAGCGGCCAGACCCTGGCCGAGCAACTGGGCATGGGGGAGACGCGCGCCGGCCAGCTGGCGATCGTCATTACCGAGGCCGCCAGCAACATCATCAAGCACGCCGGCGAAGGCCGCCTGCGCGTGACATTGGCCGCGCACGGCGGCCAGCGCTGTATCGAGGTGCTGGCGCTGGACAACGGTCCCGGCATCGGCAATCTGGCGCAATCGATGCAGGACGGCGTCTCCAGCGCCGGCACCGCCGGCACCGGCCTGGGCGCGATGCGCCGCCAGGCCGACCAGCTGGACGTATATGCGCCGTCGGGCAAGGGCACGGCGCTGTTGGCGCGCCTGTGGCTGGACCCGGCGGCGGCCGGGCAGCCGGTCCTCTACGGCGGCGTTTGCCTGCCGCTGGCGGGCGAAACGGCCTGCGGCGACGCCTGGGCGGTGGCGCAGCAGCACGGCCGCCTGGTGCTGCTGATGGCCGACGGCCTCGGTCACGGGCCGGAAGCGGCCAAGGCGGCGGCTGCGGCGGTGCAGGCGCTGATGGACGAACCCGGCCACGCGCCGCAGCGGCTGATGGAAGACTGTCACCAGGCGCTGCGGCCGACACGCGGCGCCGCCATGGCGATTGGCGAGCTGGATCTGGCGGCGCGGCAGTTGCGCTTTGCCGGCGTCGGCAACATCGGCGCCAGTATCATCATCGACGCCGCCGCGCGGCGGCAGCTGATGTCGCATAACGGCATCGTCGGCCACAATATGCGCAAGGTCAATGAGCTGGTGTTTGAGTGTCCGGCCGGCGCGCTGGTGGTGCTGGCCAGCGACGGCATCACCACCCAGTGGGACCTGGCGGCTTATCCCGGCCTGGCCACGCGCGAACCGGCGCTGATTGCCGGCGTGCTGCTGCGCGACCACTGCCGCGGGCGCGACGACGCCAGCGTGCTGGTGGTCAAAACCGTGGAGAACATGTGATGTCGTTCGTGCGCATTTTGCAGGTCAACATCGGCAGCACGCCGGACCTGGTGGCAGTGCGCCAGCGCGCGCGCCAGGTGGCCGCCCTGCTCAATTTCGGCGTGCAGGACCAGGTGCGGATCGCCACGGCGGTGTCGGAAGTGGCGCGCTGCGCCTACGGCCGGCTGGAGGGCGGTCGCGCCACCTTCGCCGTCAATGTGCGGGAACAGCCGGCGCAGCTGAAGGTGATCATCAGTGCCGAAGGCGCCGAGCGGCCGCCAGCCGCCATCGAAGGCGATGCGGCCACGGCGCGGCTGGACGGCGCGCTGCTGACGGCACGGCGCTTGATGGACGAATGCACCATCGTCAGCGCCACGCCGCTGGAGCTGAAGGTGGAGATGAACAAGAGCTTGCCGGCGCAGCCGGGCCGCGTCCCGGTGGACCTGGCGCAGGTCAGCGCGCAGCTGGTGGCGACGCCGATCCAAAGCACCTATTCGGAAATCGAGCAGCAAAACCGTGAGCTGGCGCAGGCGCTGGCCGAACTGCGCGAACGCCAGGACGACTTGCTGGCGCTGACGCGCGAACTGGAAGACACCAACCGCGGCGTGGTGGCGCTGTACGCCGAGATCGAGGAAAAGGCCGAGCGCCTGCGCAAGGCCGATGAAATGAAATCGCGCTTCCTGTCCAACACCAGCCACGAACTGCGCACGCCGCTGAGCTCGATCCGCGCGCTAAGCAAGCTGCTGCTGGACCGCATGGACGGCCCGCTGACCGAGGAGCAGGAGCGCCAGGTGGCGTTTATCGCCAGCGCCGCCGGCGACCTGTCGGAACTGGTCAACGACCTGCTGGACCTGGCCAAGATCGAGGCCGGCAAGGTGGATGTGACGCTGTCGCCGGTCGAGGTCGGCGCGATGTTCAGCGCGCTCAAGGGCATGCTGCGGCCGCTGACGCGCGACGCGCCGGTGGAGCTGGTGTTCGTCGAGCCGCCGCCGCTGACCTTGATGTCGGACGAAGGCAAGGTCACGCAAATCCTGCGCAACTTCATCTCCAATGCGCTCAAGTTTACCGAGGAAGGCCAGGTGGTGGTGCAGCTGCTGGACGAGGGCGAAGACCACGTGACCTTCGCCGTCACCGACAGCGGCATCGGCATCAGTGCCGACAACCAGCAATTGATTTTTGAAGAGTTCAGCCAGATTGCGCACCCGCTGCAACGGCGCGCCAAAGGCACCGGACTGGGCCTGCCGCTGTGCCGCAAGCTGGCCACGCTGCTGGGCGGCACGGTGGATGTGTCCAGTGCCGAGGGCAGCGGTTCGACGTTTTATCTGCGGCTGCCGGCCGCCTCCCCATGAACAAGGATACCGTCATGGACAACAGCTCTATTCTGATACTGAATGTGGACGATAACGACGGCGCGCGTTACGTCAAGACGCGCATCCTGCTGAGCGCCGGCTTCCGCGTGATCGAAGCCGCCAACGGCACCGACGCGCTGGAGATGGCGCGCAAGGAGGCGCCGGCGCTTGTGCTGCTGGACGTTAAGCTGCCCGACATCAGCGGCATCGAAGTGTGCCGCCGCATCAAGTCCGATGTGGCTACCTGCACGGTGCTGGTGCTGCAAACCTCGGCCGCGCTGATCGGCCGCGACGACAAGATCCGCGGCCTGGACGGCGGCGCCGACAATTACCTGGCGGCGCCGATCGAGGCCGACGAGCTGATCGCCAACGTCAACGCCTTGCTGCGGCTGCAACGCACCCAGACGGACCTGCGCAACAGTGAGGAACGTTTCCGCCAGCTGGCCGAGAACATCGAGGACGTGTTCTGGATGTTCAATATCAGCGACCAGCGATTGCTGTACGCCAGCCCGGCCTACGAGCGCCTGTTTGGCCGTCCGCTGGCGCAGCTGCAGCAGACGCCGGACGACTGGCTGGAAGCGGTCCATCCGGACGACCGCCAGGTGGTGCAGGCCGACTGGCAAGCCTTCCTGAGCGCGGGCCATTACGACCAGGAGTTCCGGCTCGGCGAGGAAGGCGCGGTGCGCTGGGTGCGCGACCGCGCCTTCCTGGTGCGCGACGACCAGCAGCAGCCGTACCGCGTGGCCCGCATCAGCAGCGACATCAGCGAACGCAAGAACATGGAGGCGCTGCTGCGCCAGGCGGACGAGCACAAGAACGATTTCCTGGCCACGCTGGCGCACGAGCTGCGCAATCCGCTCAGTCCGATCCGCAACGCGGTCACACTGATGAACACGGTGCCGGCCACGCAGGCCGAGGTGCACCAGCGCGCGCGCGACGTGATCCTGCGCCAGGTCGGCCACCTGACCCATCTGGTGGACGATTTGCTGGACGTGGCGCGCATCTCGCAAGGCAAGCTGACCTTGCGGCAGCAGGACGTGGAGCTGCACGCGGTGATCGAGCCGGCCGTCGAGACGGTCAAGGCGCTGATCGAATCGCGCGGCCACCGGCTGCGCATCGCCGTGCCGCCGCAGCCGGTGTGGCTGCATGGCGATCCGGTGCGGCTGTCGCAGATCCTCGGCAACCTGCTGCACAACGCCGCCAAGTTCACCGACCCCGGCGGCGAGATCACACTGACCGTGACGCTGCCGCAGACCGACCGCATCCGCATCGCGGTGGGCGACAACGGCATCGGCATCACCTCGTACAACCTGGCGCGCATCTTTGGCATGTTCACGCAGGGCGCCTCGACCCGTGACCGCATGCATGACGGCCTCGGCATTGGCTTGTCACTGGTGTCCAAGCTGGTGGACATGCATGGAGGCAAAGTGCAAGCCTACAGCGACGGCATTGGCAAGGGCAGCACGTTTGTGCTGGAGTTCCCGTTGCGGTTGCCGGCGGAGGTGGCGCCTGCGGCTGTGCCGGAACCGGCCGTGCCCGGTAGCCTGCGTCTGCTGCTGGTGGACGATAACGTCGACTCGGTCAGCGTGATGGCGGAACTGCTGAAGATGATGGGCCACGATGTCGTCACCGCCAACAATGCCGAGGAGGCGCTGGTACAGGCACGCGCGCACCAGCCGGAAACCATTGTGCTCGACCTCGGCCTGCCGGGCATCGACGGCTACACGCTGGCGCGTATGCTGCGCGCCGAGCCGGCCTTCGCACACACGCGTCTAATCGCCCACACCGGCTATGGTTCCGACCAGGACCGCGAACGCAGCCGCGCAGCCGGTTTCGACTATCACCTGGTCAAGCCGGCCAGGTTCGATGACCTGGAGCGGGCGCTACAGCCCCAGCGCTGAGCGCAGCTGCAAGGCGTTGAGCATGGCGGCGCCGGACGCGGTATTGTCGAAGATGCACCAGGCATCGCGTTCGGCCAGCCATGTCGCCACGCTGGCCAGATACGCCTCGTCATACGAGGAATAATAGGTGCGCGGACTGCCGTGCAGGCGCACGTAACCATCGTCGGTGGTCGGCACGTACGGCCCCGGCTGGCCGACCGGCGGATCGGCGATCACGCGGGTGATGCGGTGGCGTTGCAGCAGCGCGCTGGCGTCCTCGCTGAACCAGCCCGGGTGGCGCGCCTCGACGGCCAGCATGCGGTCGAACTGGCCGCGCAGGCGTTGCAGGAACTCGTCGGCCACCGCCGCGTCCAGCGCCAGGCTGGGCGGTAGTTGCACCAGCACGCAGCCCAGCTTGTCGCCCAGCGTGCCCGCTTCGGCGATGAACTGGGTCAGCGGGGCGGCGATGTCCTGCAGGCGGCGCTCGTGCGTGATGCTGCGCGGCAGCTTGACCGAGAAACGGAAATCGGCCGGCACGCTGTCGGCCCAGCGGGCGTAAGTCTGCGGCTGGTGCGGACGGTAAAACGAGGAATTGATTTCCACCGCGTTGAACACGGCGGCATAGCGTTCCAGATGGCTGCCGGATCCGGTGAAGGAGGGCGCCGCTTCGCGGCTGATGCTCCAACCGGCACAACCCAATCGCGTGAGAGTCATATAATGCGCAGATTCCGTATTTGTGAAGGATGTCCCGATGGATCTTAAACGCATCGCCAAATCTGGCGCGCCACTGTGGCTGGCCGTACTGCTGGCCGGGCTGGTGACCGCCTGCGCCACCCTGATCGGGCCGCGCGAGGTCGAGTTGCCGCAAGAGCGTCTGCAAACCAGCCTGGATCGTAAATTCCCCATGCATCAGCGCGTGCTGGGCGTGTTCGAGGTGGAACTGAGCCATCCGCGTCTGGCGGTGCTGGCGGAAAACGACCGGGTGTCGCTGTCGGTCGACCTGGGCGTGTCGCCGCTGCTGGCGCGCCAGTCCTGGCATGGCAGCATGCTGATCTCCGGCCGGCTGCGGGTGGATAGCCCGCACAATGCGATTTACATTGCCGACGCCCATGTCGACCGCTTCATTGTCGATAACATGGACGAGGGCAAGCAGGCGCAGCTCGCCAGCGTGGCGAACCTGCTCAGCGACAAGGTCATCCGCGACGTGCCGCTGCATACCTTCCGCCCGGAAGACTTGCGCTATGCCGGCGTGCAGTTCGTGCTGACCGGCATCGATACCCGTCCCGGCGGCCTGGTGGCCCGGCTGCAGCCGGCGCAGTAGGGAATATTTCGCGCCGGCCGGCTGCATTTCGCGCCGGGCCGGCGCATTTCGTCGCATGGCGATCCGTGGCGCTGAGCTTGAGCGCATAGTGGCTACATCAACCCAGCCACTTAACTTACTCACGGAGCACACCATGATTCAGCAAATTATCTCCCACACCCCTGTCTACGTCTGGGCCCTGCTGGCCTTCCTGATCTACCGCGGCTGGCTGGCCAGCCAGGACCGCGAAACCTCGTTGCGCAAAGTGGCGCTGATCCCGCTGGTAATGGTGGGACTGTCGGTGACCAGCATCAACGGTCACGGTCCGCTGGGCGATGGCGTATGGCCGCTGTGGGCCTTGGGCGCCGCAGCCTCGGCAGCGGCGATCTGGCAGTTTTCCCGCCGCGAAATCATGGTTAATCGCGCTGCCGGGACTGTCTTGCAGCGCGGCAGCTGGATGCCGCTGGTGCTGATGATTGCTATTTTTGTCACAAAATACGCCGTGGCTGTGATGTCGGCCATGCATCCTGAACTGCAGCACAGCGTACTGTTTGCCGCCTCCGTCGCTCTGCTGTATGGCGTGTTTAACGGCCTGTTCCTCGGTCGCCTGGCCCGCTACGCCGCAGCCCTGCAACGTCAGCCGGTGGCAGTCGCTGGCTTGTGATGCGGGGCAGATGCCTCTACAATCGGTCGTTCTCAAGTTTGTAGAGGTCGTGTATGACTATTTTTGGTATCGGTTTGCATGTGCTGGTGGCGATCTTCTTCGCCATCCACGCTATTCGCAGCGGGCAGCAGCTGTACTGGGTGATGATTCTGTTCCTGTTCCCCGGCTTGGGCAGTGTGGTGTATTTCTTCGCGATCTACCTGCCGAATTCGAAGTTGCAGCACGGCGCCCGCAAGGCGGTCAGCGCCGCCGCCAAGACGCTGGATCCGGGCCGCGAGCTGCGCGAGGCGCGTGACGCCTACGAGTTCACGCCGACTGCGCAGAATCAGATGCGGCTGGCCAGCGCCCAGCTGGAGGCCGGCAACGCGGAAGAAGCGGCCGCGACCTACGAGGCTTGCCTCAGCGGTCCGTTCTCGGGGGATCTGGAAATTCGCTACGGCGCCGCGCGCGCCACGCTGGCCAGCGGCC
Organism: Duganella margarita; assembly: GCF_009857535.1. GTDB lineage: Bacteria > Pseudomonadota > Gammaproteobacteria > Burkholderiales > Burkholderiaceae_D > Rugamonas > Rugamonas margarita. The sequence continues at coordinate 60,805 of NZ_WWCS01000009.1, read as the reverse complement.
GGGCGGCAGCGGCGGTGGCGTATCTGCAAACCATCCGCAGCAGCGATGACAAATTCCGTCCCGAACAAGTGTCCTTGCTGCTGGCGCAGGCGCTGGCCGCAGCCGGCCGCCAGGACGAGGCGCGGGCAGAGTTTGAGTTTGCGCTGAGCCGCTATAACAGCTTTACGGTGCAGGCCGAGTTTGCCATCTGGGCGGCCAGCGTCGGCGATGCCGACAAGGCCAGGCAGCTGAACACGGAATTGCAGCGCACCATGGAGCGCTGGGCACGCCACACGCGCGACCTCAACCAGCAACTGGTGCGCCGCCTGAACGCGGCGATGGGGTCGATCCGCTGATTAGTGGAGAATGACCGCGCCGCTCAGATCGTGGCGCGTGATGACGCCATCGGCGTCGATGGCGATCCAGCCGCCGCGCGGCGGTGTCGCATCCGGCTCCCAGTCCGGCAGCACGTAGCGCAGCTTGTCGCCGACATGGTGCAGGGCAGGGCGGTGGGTATGGCCGTGGATCATGACGCTGGCTCCGGTCTGCGCAAAAACCTCGGCAATCGCCTCGGGTGTCACGTCCATCACTTCATACGATTTGCCGCTTTGTTCCTTGCGGCTGTCGGCGCGCAGGCCTTCGACAATCGCCTTGCGCTGCGCCAGCGGCATGGCGGTGAACTGCTGCTGCCACGCGGGCTGCCGCACCATGGCGCGGAATTCCATATATTTGATGTCCTGCGTGCACTGGGCGTCGCCGTGCAGCACCACCACCTGCCGGCCGCCGATGTCGGCCACCCAGGTTTCCGGCAGCAGGGTCAGGTTGGCGGCCTCGGCAAAGCGGGCGCCGACCAGGAAATCGCGGTTGCCGGCGATCCAGTAGACCGCCACCCCCGCATCGCTGACGGCGCGCAGCGCCGCCACCACCTGCTGGTGGAAGGGATCGGCGATGTCATCATCGCCGGCCCAATACTCGAACAGGTCGCCGAGCAGATACAACTGCTGCGCGTGCCGCGCATGCCGTTCCAGAAAGCCGAAAAACGCCGTACTGGTCGCGGGATGCGCAGGCTGCAAATGCAGATCGGAGACGAACAGCGCGCAGACTTCACTCATGCTCAGGCCAGCGTGACGCTTTCGATGATCACGTCTTCTGCCGGCACGTCGGCGAACATGCCGCTGCGGGTGGTTTTGACTTTCTTGATGGCGTCGACCACGTCGGTGCCTTCAACCACTTTGCCGAACACGGCGTAGCCCCAGCCGTCCTGGCCTGGGTAGTCCAGGAAGGAGTTGTTTTTCACGTTGATGAAGAACTGGGCCGATGCCGAGTGCGGCGCCGAGGTGCGGGCCATGGCCAGCGTGTACGGTTCGTTTTTCAGGCCGTTCTTGGCTTCGTTTTCCACGGTGGTGTCGGCTGGCTTTTGCTTCATGCCTGGCTCAAAACCGCCGCCCTGGACCATGAAACCGTCGATCACGCGGTGGAAGATGGTGTTGTTGTAGTGGCCGGCTTCCATGTAGGCCAGGAAGTTGGCGACGCTTTTCGGCGCTTTTTCCGCGTCCAGTTCGGCGGTCATGGTGCCCAGATTGGTTTTGATGATTACTTTGGTCATTTTGTTATCCTGAATGGTGAAAATATGATCGTCGTTCCCGCGCAAGCGGGAACCCATGGATAGCTGGCTCAGCATGGATTCCCGCTCATGCGGGAATGACGGCAGGCCGCTATTTTACTGTTTTGGCTGGATTGGTGTCTTCAAAATCGTCGCCGACTTGACCACCACCGGTACTACCGGCAGGTTCTGGAACATGCCTTTGTCATCCACCAGTACCGCCTTGATCTTGTCGACGGTCTCCTGGCCCTTGATGACTTTGCCGAAGACGGCATAGCCGCCGCTGCCATCCGGCCCCGGCGCATCCAGTCCTGCGTTGTCTTCGACGTTGATAAACCATTGCGACGTGGCCGAGTTCGGATCGCCCATGCGCGCCATCGCCAGCGAGTATTTGACGTTGTGCAGGCCGTTGCTGGCTTCCAGCGGGATCGGCTTGTTGGTCGGCTTGCCCTTGAGCTTTTCGTCGTAGCCGCCACCCTGGATCATGAAGCCGTCGATCACGCGGTGGAAGATGGTGTTCTTGTAGTAGCCCGACTTGACGTAGGCGAGGAAGTTGTCGACTGATTTGGGCGCCTTGTCGTGGTCCAGTTCCAGCACAATATCGCCCATGGTGGTCTTGAGTTCGACTTGCGGTTCGGCGGCCAGCACGGCGCCGGACAGGGCCAGGCCGACGAGGGCAGTCATCAGTTTTTGGTGCATCGAGCTTCCTCTTATCAATGTTAGACAGGCAAAATCCAATTACAGATGAGGCCTATGCTGTTTTTATCAATGCTATACTTGTTCCATTCTACCCCTTAGAAGGTGGAAACAAGAACATTCCCGAGGTTCCCCCAGGCACACGATGATGACCAGTGCGCGCGGTTTTACCAGTGCGCCGGGCCATCGTATTGCCCGGGACCTCCAGCAAAACGCAAGAGTCCGATGAGCAATTTAAAGATTTACAACACGCTGGCGCGTGACAAGCAGACCTTCGTACCGATCGAGCCGGGCAAAGTCCGCATGTACGTGTGCGGCATGACCATCTACGATTACTGCCACATCGGCCACGCCCGCATGATGATGGCGTTTGACGTCATGTACCGCTGGCTGCTGGCTTCCGGCTACCAGGTCACCTACGCCCGCAACATCACCGACATCGACGACAAGATCATCAAGCGCGCGGTGGAAAACGGCGAGACCATCACCCAGCTGACCACCCGTTTCACCCAGTACATGGACGAAGACACCGCCGCGCTCGGCATTCTGCCGCCGACGCAGGTGCCGCGCGCCACCGAATACGTGCCGCAAATGCTGGCGCTGATCGAGACGCTGGAATCGAAAGACCTGGCCTACCAGGGCGAAGACGGCGACGTCAACTATGCGGTGCGCAACTTCCCGAACTACGGCCGCCTGTCCGGCAAGTCGCTGGACGACCTGCGCGCCGGCGAGCGCGTCGACGTCAACACCGGCAAGCGCGATCCGCTCGACTTCGTGCTGTGGAAAGCCGCCAAGGAATCCGAGCCGGAAGAGGCCAAGTGGAATTCCAAGTGGGGCAAGGGCCGTCCGGGCTGGCACATCGAGTGCTCGGCCATGTGCTCGGCGCTGCTGGGCGAACATTTCGACATCCACGGCGGCGGCGCGGACTTGCAGTTCCCGCACCACGAGAACGAGATTGCGCAGTCGGAAGGCGCGTTCGGCCACCAGATGGTCAACTATTGGGTGCACAACGGTTTCGTGCGCGTGGATAACGAGAAAATGTCCAAGTCGCTGGGCAACTTCTTCACCATCCGCGACGTGCTGAAGAAGTACGACGCCGAAGTGATTCGTTTCTTTATCCTGCGCGCGCACTACCGCAGCCCGCTGAACTATTCGGACGCCCATCTGGACGACGCCCGTGGCGCGCTGACCCGCCTGTACACCGCGCTGGACGGCGTGGCAGGCGACGGCCAGCCGCTCGACTGGCAGGAAGAACATGCAGCCCGCTTCGCCGCAGCGATGGACGACGACTTCAACACGCCGCTGGCGGTGGCGGCGCTGTTCGATCTGGTGACCGAGCTGAACAAGTCGAAATCGCCGATGCTGGCACGCCAGCTGAAAGAACTGGCCGCCGTGATCGGCCTGTTGCAGCGCAGCGCGCAGCAATTCCGCCAGGCCGCAGTGGGTGACGCCGGTGGCGACGATGGCGCCATCGAGGCCGCCATCGTGCAGCGCGCCGAAGCCAAGAAAGCCCGCAACTTCGCCGAATCGGACAAGATCCGCGCCGATCTGCTGGCCCAGGGCGTGATCCTCGAAGACAAGCCTGACGGCACCACCAACTGGCGCCGCGCATAATTATGGTCAACGCCAAGGATAACGAGGGCGCTGCCAGCCCGGTATCGGCCGTTCCGCCGTACTGGGAGCAAGCCAAGATCGAGCTGATGAAGCGGGACCGCATCATGAACAAGCTCATCCCGCAGTTCGGCGACCTGCACCTCGTGGGCCATCACGACCCGTTTACCACCTTGGCGCGCTCCATCGTCGGCCAGCAGGTGACCGCCAAGGTGGCGGATGTCGCCTGGAAAAAGCTGCTGCTGATCAGCCCCAAATGCTCGCCGGCGCAGATCATCAAGGCCGGCGCCGAGCAGCTGAGCGCCTGCGGCCTGTCCAAGCGCAAGACCGAGTACATCCTCGACCTGGCCGACCACTTCAAGAACAAGCGCGTGCATACGGCCCAGTGGGACCAGATGGACGACGAGGCCGTGATCGCCGAGCTGGTGCAGATCCGCGGCATCGGCCGCTGGACAGCCGAGATGTTTTTGATATTTAATCTGCTGCGTCCCAACGTTTTGCCGCTGGACGACCCCGGTCTGATCCAGGGCATCAGCCAGAATTACTTCTCCGGCGAACCGGTCTCGCGCAGCGATGCGCGCGAGGTGTCGGCCAACTGGGAACCCTACCGGACCGTCGCCACATGGTACTTATGGCGTAGTTTGGATCCGGTTGCTGTAGAATAGATACTCTAATCGCTGCGCGAGGCCTTTTTGTGCCCGTCACAAGCGGGCCACGATGCCGCAGCCGAGAATAAACACGGAGGTACAATGACCAAAACGACTTTCCTCAATTTTGAGCAACCGATTGCTGAACTCGACGGCAAGATCGAAGAATTGCGCTTCGTCCAGGACGATTCGGCAGTCGATATCTCTGAGGAGATCGACCGTCTGGCCAAAAAGAGCCAGCAACTGACCAAAGACATCTACGCCAAGCTGACGCCATGGCAGGTATCGCAGATCGCGCGTCACCCGCAACGTCCATACACCATGGACTACGTCAACGAAATCTTCACCGACTTCCACGAACTGCACGGCGACCGCACCTATGCGGACGACCTGTCGGTGGTGGGCGGCCTGGCCCGCTTCAACGGCCAGGCGTGCATGGTGATCGGCCACCAGAAGGGACGCGACACCAAAGAACGCGCCATGCGCAACTTCGGCATGCCGAAGCCGGAAGGCTACCGCAAGGCCATGCGCCTGATGAAGCTGGCCGAGAAGTTCGGCATTCCGGTCTTTACGTTTGTCGATACGCCGGGCGCCTTCCCGGGCATCGACGCGGAAGAACGCGGCCAGTCGGAAGCGATCGGCCACAACCTGTACGTGATGGCGGAACTGAAAGTGCCGCTGATCGCCACCATCATCGGCGAAGGCGGCTCCGGCGGCGCGCTGGCGATTGCCGTGGCCGACCAGGTCATCATGCTGCAATACGCGACCTACTCGGTGATCTCGCCGGAAGGCTGCGCCTCGATCCTGTGGAAGACCTCGGAGCGCGCGGCCGATGCCGCTGAAGCCCTGGGCCTGACCGCACATCGTCTGAAAGCGATTGGCCTGATCGACAAGATCGTCAGCGAACCGCTGGGCGGCGCGCATCGCGATCCGAAACAGATGGCAACGCTGCTGAAACGCGCGCTGGCCGACTCGCTGCGCCAGTTCCACGGCATGAAAACCAAGGACCTGCTGGAAGCTCGTCACGAAAAGCTGATGAGCTACGGCAAGTTCAAAGAGACCACGCCGCAGGAGTAATTTACTCAGCATGGACCCCGGCTTGCGCCGGGGCGACGCCCGCCGTCATCCCGGCGCAAGCCGGGATCCATACACCATCGCCGGGAGCCCGCAATTGCGCGGCTCCCGGTTTGCATTTCGGAGCCACGATTGAAGCAGCAAAAGCCCACCCTCACGTCCACCTTTGAGCAAGCCGTGTCTGCCGCCCGCGCGCACAGCGGCATAGGCGGGGGCGCCACGCCGCGCATCGCCGTCGCCCTCAGCGGCGGCCTGGACTCGTCGGCGCTGCTGCACCTGGCCCGCGCCTACGCCCAGCAGCACGATCTGGCACTGTGCGCCTTCCACATCCATCACGGCCTCAGCCCCAACGCCGACGCCTGGCTGGCCCACTGCGAACAGCAATGCGCCGCGCTCAACATCTCGTTCGAAGCGCGTCGCATCCAGCTGCAAGACGCAAAAAAATCCGGCACCGAAGCCGCCGCCCGCAAAGCCCGCTACGCCGCCCTCGGCGCACTGTGCAAGGAACACGACGTCCAACTGCTGCTGACCGCCCACCATCTGGACGACCAGGCTGAAACCGTGCTGCTGCAACTGCTGCGCGGCTCCGGCCCGGCCGGCCTGTCCGGCATGGACGTCGCCAACACCGCCGCCAGCCTGCTGCACAACGACAACCTCGTCATGGCCCGGCCGCTGCTGCAAGTGTCGCGCAAGCAGCTGGAAGGCTACGTCGCGCAACAGGGCGTAACCCACATCCACGACGAATCCAACGACGACCCGCGCTACGCCCGCAACGCGTTGCGCCACACCGTGATGCCGGCGCTGGAGCAGCATTTCCCCGGCTTTCAGGAACGCTTCGCCCGCAGCGCCCAGCACGCGCAATCGGCGACCCGGCTGCTGACCGAGCTGGCCGAGCAAGACCTGATCGCCACGCAGGACGGCGATCAGCTCGACATCAGCAAGCTGCGCGCGCTGAGCCAGGACCGCGCCTACAACCTGCTGCGTCACTGGTTCGCCACGCGCGGCTACAGCATGCCGAGCACCGCCTGGCTGGCCGAGATGCTGACCCAGCTGCTGGAAGCCAAATACGACGCCCAGCTGCTGGTCACGCATCCCGATTGCCACGTACGCCGCTACCGCGACCGCCTGCACCTGACGCCCAAGCTGGCCGAGCTGGAAGGCCAGCGCGAAGACCAGTTCGACGACAAGCCCGGCACCACCTTCCGCTGGAACGGCGAAACCGAACTGGCGTTTCCGGCTTACGGCGGCATTCTGCACTTCGAAGCGGCCGAGGAGGGGCTCGATCCCGACTGGCTGCGCAGCCAGCCGCTGCTGATCGAATTCCGCCGTGGCGGCGAAAAACTCAAGCCGGCGCACAACCGGCCAACCCGCGCCATCAAATACCACTACCAGGCGCTGGATATTCCAGCGTGGGAGCGCGGCCGCCTGCCGGTTGTCAAAAGTGCCAAAGACCTGCTGTTCGCCGCCGGTATCGGCATGGACTGCCACCATCTGAGCAGTGGCGCGGGACGGATACGCCTGCGCTGGCAAGCTGTATAGACATTGAAGCGCTTTCTGCCGAATTTTGTATGTAGATATGCCTATTGAGTATGAGATTATGAGTTTTTTGACTTGTTATTTTGCACTGCGGCAGGTAGAGTTTAGGGTTCCATTTACCTTTATTTGAGCGGAAAACTCTCTGTTATGGCTTTAATCGTGCACAAATATGGCGGTACGTCGATGGGTTCGACGGATCGTATCAAGAACGTCGCGCGGCGTGTCGCCAAGTGGCATGACGCCGGACACCGCATTGTGGTGGTGCCGTCGGCAATGTCGGGCGAGACCAACCGCCTGATCGGCCTGGCCAAGGAAATCCAGTCGCAGCCGGACCCGCGCGAGCTGGACATGATCGCCGCCACCGGCGAACAGGTCTCGGTCGGCCTGCTGTCGATGGCGCTGCAAGCGATCGGCAAGAAAGCGGTCGGCTACGCCGGCTGGCAAGTCGCGATTAAAACCGATTCCGCCTACACCAAGGCCCGCATCCAGTCGATCGACAACGACAAGGTCAACCGCGACCTGGACGACGGCAAGATCGTCATCATCACCGGCTTCCAGGGCGTGGATGACGAAGACAACATCACCACGCTGGGCCGCGGCGGTTCGGACACCTCGGCCGTGGCGATTGCCGCCGCCATGAAGGCCGACGAATGCCTGATCTTCACCGACGTAGACGGCGTGTACACCACCGATCCGCGCGTGGTGTCGGAAGCGCGCCGCTTGAAGGCGATCACGTTTGAAGAAATGCTGGAACTGGCGTCGCTGGGCTCGAAAGTGCTGCAGACCCGTTCGGTGGAATTCGCCGGCAACTATCGCGTGCCGACGCGCGTGCTGTCGTCGCTGACCGACCCGATGCTGGACCTGGAAGTGGAAGCCAACTCGGGCACCCTGATTTCGTTTGAGGAAGATAAAAACATGGAACAAGCAGTCATCTCCGGTATCGCCTTTAACCGCGATGAAGCCAAAATCACCGTGCTGGGCGTGCCGGACCGTCCGGGCGTGGCTTACCACATCCTGGGCCCGGTGGCCGACGCCAACATTGAAGTCGACATGATCATCCAGAACCAGTCGGTGGATGGCAAGACCGACTTCACCTTCACCGTGCCGCGCAACGACTTCCAGCGCGCGCTGGACGTGCTGAACAACTCGAAGGAATCGCTGGGTGCGGCCAGCATCGCCGGCGACGCCAAAGTATCGAAAATCTCGGTGGTCGGCGTGGGCATGCGTTCGCACGTGGGCGTGGCGTCGAAAATGTTCCGTACCCTGTCGGAAGAGGGCATCAACATCATGATGATTTCGACGTCGGAAATCAAAATTTCGGTGCTGATCGACGAGAAATACATGGAACTGGCCGTACGCGCTCTGCACAAAGCGTTCGAACTGGAAAAGGCATAAATTTTTCAAAAAAATGGTCTGCTGTCCTTGACCAGATCATTTTCGGTCTATACCATGGCGGTCGTCTGCTCTGGTGCGCAAGGACTGGAAAGACATAGTTGAGCAATCGACTGGGAGACGTGGCCGAGTGGCCGAAGGCACATCCCTGCTAAGGATGCATACGGCTTATACCTGTATCGTGGGTTCGAATCCCACCGTCTCCGCCAGAACAAACAAACAAGCCTCCCCTGCGGGAGGCTTTTTTGTTTGGCCGGCCCCTGGCTCGCCGAAGCGCCCAGCTACCGATGTCATCTCCGGCCGCGCCAGGTGGGGCCGTAAGATAGCCGTAAGGCTAAAAGATCAGGCAAATCATACAGTTCAGTCTGCTGGGAATGCGTTGGGGAACGCGTCCCGTTAAAGGAGACTGCCATGAATGCCCATCTTGAACTGATGAACAACGAAGTCTGCCCGACGCCAACTGCCGACCGCATGCGCCGCGCCGCCGCACTGATATTGAGCAGCCCCACCTTTGCCAAAGCGCCGCGCATGCGTCAGCTGCTGTCCTTTCTGATCGATGCCAAACTGTACGGCAGCGCCGACCAGTTGAGTGAGTACGCCATCGGCCTGGCCGTGTTCCGGCGCGATCCGCGCGTCTACGACACCGCGCTCGATCCGGTGGTGCGGGTGCAGACCGGGCGCCTGCGCGAGCGGCTTGCGGATTACTACCGCGCGGTGGGCCAGCCGGACTTGGCGGAAATTTCAATCCCCACCGGCGGCTACGAGCCGCGGGTGGTCGGCCCGGCTGGCCCGGCCGCCAACGGTGGCCTGAGGCTGCATCTGGCGCCACTGCGGGACTTGAGCCGGGTCAGCGGCAGCGATGCTTTCTTATGGGGGCTGGAGGAGGAACTGGGCGCCAGGCTGTACCGGACATTCGGCGCGGCTGTCATGGTGCAAGCCCTGCAGTCTGGCATGCACGGCGGTGCCACCGCCACCTGCTACCGGGTGGAAGGCAGCCTGCGCGTTGAGGCGGGGCGCGCGCGCGCCTGCGTGCGGCTGGTGGAGACGGGGGCCGGGAACATCGCCTGGGTGGCGCAGTTCGATTGCGACGGCGACCTGGACATGGCGCGACAGGAGGCGCTGGCCGGCGACATCTGCGCCGGCTTGTCACGCTACCTTACGGTTTCGGCGGCACGTTGGTCTCCTGCGGATCGTCCTTGAATTGGTCCGTCGTCAAGGTGTTCAAAAACAGCAGGTAGAAACGGTGAATGCTATGGTGGTCATGATGAGGATTGATGGTCATCAGCGACAGCGAAAACGGTCCCGGCACCGTGCTCAGCGCTTGGCCCTCGATCGTTTCGATGCCTGTGATGCACCAGCCGTCCTCGGACGAGCGGAAGTCCAGGGCAAACAGGCACTTGGTGGGACGGTCGATGGGCAGGTTGATGAACGGCTTGGTTACCGGCCCGCCGGTGCTGGCATCGAAGTAGGTGTAGTCGACGCGGCCGGGGTTGATCGAGACCAAGACCGGGAATTGTGCTGGTGCGGTAGACATAATGCTCCTTAGGGGTGGTGGGAAATAAATTGCAGATAGGCCTGATCGGCGTAGCCGATGTCTTGCAGTCTGGCGGCGGCCTGCCGCACGGCGGGCCGATCGCCGAGGCACGCGTTGACCCGGCTCCAGAGTTCCAGGACTTGAAAATTATGCGGGGCCGCAGCTGCGTTCTTGAGCATGTCCCGGATTTGTTGGCACGTGGAAATTGCCAGCGCGGTATGCCCTTGTTTTTGTTGCAAGGACGCAGACCACAACAGTGTCTCCGCCAGGGTCAGGCGCCCGCTCAGATTGTCCGGATTGGCGTCGTAGATCGGCTGCAAGCTCGTCCGTGCGGCCTGCAGCTCCTGGCCGGCGGCCGCGTGCTGCCCCGCTTTGAGCAGGATCGCGGCAAAGTGGGTATGGGCGATGGCGGCGCGGCGCGCCCACAGCACGTTTTTCGGATCGAGCGCCATCATGTCCTGCCAGGTCCGCCGGATCACCGCGAACTGCGACAGCACCTCGGCGGCAGGCGCGGTGCGCGCGAGCAGCCACAGGCGTTCCTGCTCCAGGTTGGCCTTCTCAGCCTGCCAGCCACGGTGTTTGCCGTCGCGCTCGACGATCCGGGCGAACAGGCGCTGCGCCTGGCCATAGTCGCGCAGCGCGTCCCGGTCCAGGCCGAGCGCCATACTGTTGAGTGCCCGATGCTGCAGGGCGACCGCGTGACGGTGCGTCCACAGCGACTCGTCGGGGGCGCTGTCGGCCAGCCGCAGCACCAGCTGCATTTCTTCCGCGTACAGCTGGCGTGCCGCCTGCAGCTTGCCGAGCGACTGGGTGGCTGAGGCCAGCCAGGAATAGCTGTCGGCCAGCTCGACCATGACGGTGCGCGCCGACGGCCTGCGCGCCAGCGCGCGCTGCTTGAGCGCGATCGAGGCGAGAAATTCGGGAATCGCCTGCTCCGGCTGGCCGCGCATCAGCGCCAGATTGCCCAGGTTGTTGTGCGCATATGAGCGTTCCACCCACCATTCGGTATTGTCGGGCTCCAGATCGTACAAGCGGTTGGAAAAGCGCAGGTAGTCACGCCAGGCGTCCTGTGCCTGCTGCCACTGATTGCGGTCCTTGTGCAGCTGGCCGATCCAGTAAGCATTGGCGCCTAGGTTGTTCAACACCTGGATGTCGCGCGGCGCCCGCTCCAGCTGGCGGGTCAAAATAGCGCTGGCCTGGTGCAGCGCATCGATCGCGCCGGCAGAGTCACCGCGCGAGCGCCGCACTTCGCCGATCATCTGCAGGCCTTTGGCGCGCAGCGTCAGCGCGGTCGGGTTGAGCGCGTTGCTGCTGGTGCCGCGCAGGTACTGCAGGGCGCGGCTGCTGACGGTGTCGAGGAAGTCCAGCCGGCCGAGCGGCCGCAGCTTGTCGGTCAGGTCGCCCAGCATGAAATCGATCAGGCCCTCGGCTTCTTCGCGGCGCGTCTCGGCCGACCGTTTGGCGGCCAGCGCGCTCACTCCCAGCAGCGACGCGACCAACGCCAGCAGCACGATCAGCGCCAGCGCCGACAGGCGCAAGCGGTCGCGCTGGCGGACCCGCCGCGCCGACATCTGGATGCATTCCAGTTCGGTCGCGCTCAGCGTCACCACGCCGCCCTGTTGCAGCAGCGTGGCCTCGGTCAACAGCGTTCCCTTGGGCAGCAGCAGATCGCTGGGACAGCCTTCGGCGCGCCAGCGGCGGGCGTGCTGGGTCAGGCGGCTGCGGGCGCGCAGGGCGCCGCGATGGGTATCGATCCAGGCGCTGATGCGCGGCCAGCGCCGCAGGATGGCTTCATGGGCGATGCCGAACACCGGCGTGCCGGCCACCAGGTCGCTGACGAACAGGCGCGCTTCGATCAGCGCGGTGACGGCCTGGCGGGCCGCCTCGTCGGGCAACGCGGTCCACGGCGCGCGCTGGCTGCCAACCTGTTCATCGTCGGTGGACAGCACCACCACTTGCGCCATGATGCGGGGCAGGGCGTCGCGCTGGAGCGGCGTCAGGCCCAGCACCACCTGTTCCGCGCGTTGCCCGATGGCGCCTTCGAGTTCGCCCAACTGGCGGAAGGCGTCGAAGCTCAGTTCGCCGGTGTCGGTGCGCAGCCGGTACAGCTCCTGCAGGCAGTATTGCAGCAGAGGCAGGGCGTCCGGACTGGCGATCGCGCTTTCGCATAAAACATCGTCGAGCCGGGCATGGGTGAGCCGGTCGACACCGAAGCTGAGCCTGGCAGCGGCGGCCGGGGCGCGGATGATTTGCGGGATATCGTTGAAGCCCGGAGGGTCGAGGTCGAAATGGCCGCCCAGGCGCCGGGCCTCGCTCAACAGCGCGCAGCGGGCGATGCTGGGATAGTAATCGTTGCGGCAGGCGATCAGCACGATCAGAGCCGGGCTGCGCGCGAGCAGTTCCAGCATGTCCAGGAAGGCATTGCGGGCGGCTTCGTCGGTTCGCGCGGTGTTGAACAAGGCTTCAAAGCGGTCGATAAAGATGGCAAAGCGCAAGCCCGGTCGAAGGCGGGCCGCAGGCGCCAGTGCCGCCGCCAGCTCGGCCACCACGCCGGCGCTGTCATTGGCGAGCCGCGCGCCCAGCGACATTGCGTTTTCGCCAGGAAACGCCAGTTGATCGTCCCATTCCAGGTCGAGCAGGGCGCAGGCCAGCGACGTCGGCAGCGATTGCTGGCCGAGGTCAATCAGGTCCAGCGTGGTGGCCGCCAGCACCGCCAAGTCCCCGGTGGCGCGCTGCGGCGCCAGACCGGCCAGCAGGCCGGCCTGGATCAGCGAGGTCTTGCCGGCGCCGCTCGGCCCCAGCACCACCGTCAGGGACAGGCCGCTGCGCGCTTGCGCCAGCACGGTAGCGCCCAGATGGCGGGTGACGTCGTCGCGGCCGAAAAACACTGCCGCATGGGCTTGGTCGAAGGCAAGCAGCCCGCGAAACGGCGAGCCGGACTCCCAGTTGCCCGGATGTTTGGCGCGCTCGGCAAAGAACTCCAGTGGCGCCAGGGTGCGGTAACCGCGCTTGCGGATGGTTTCGATATAAGCCGGTGCGCTGGCGCTATCGCCCAAGATGCGGCGCAACTGGGCGATATTCTTGTGCAGCGGGCTGTCGCCAAGCACGAGGCCGCCCCAGCAGCGGGCCAGCAGTTCGTCGCTGCTGACGATCGCGCCGCCGGCCGCACACAGAGCCAGCAGCACATCCATGGTGCGCGGCTCCATCTGGCGCCGTTCGTGCGGATTGGAAATGGTATTCAGCGAGGGCTCCACCATCCAGTCGCCGAAGCGAAACCTGGCCGTCGGCGTCGGCGGCGGCGATGCAGGTGACGACAGGGCGGTGGGCGTGCGCGTTGGCTGCATGGCGGGTTTGGAGTAGACCAATGTTAGCATTTTACTACGCCCCGCCAGTGCAGACCGTTCCTGTCACAATTATTTCACGCCGTCTTCGGTGGCCGCCGTTTTGCGACGGCGCGCGATGGCGCCGCTCAGTGCCAGGCCGGCGAGCAGCATGGCGTAGGTTTCCGGTTCAGGGACGGCGCTGACGCCGGAGGTGAGGCTAAACGAATTGTTGCTGGTATGCAGTTCCCAGCCCGGATAGCCCCAAGCGTCGGTGTACATGCGGATGCTGAGCGGATCGGTGCCACTGACGCCGCGCAGCGCCGTGTTGAGTTGGCCCAGCAAGACGTTGTTGTCTGCGATATCGAAGTTGCGGGTGGCCAGTTCGTGGGACGAGCCGGCAGCCAGGAAGCCGAAGACCTGGGTGGCGCCCTGGAACAGGCCGATGAACACGCCATTGTTCGGATCGGTGTAGCCCCAGCCCTGGTCCACCAGCGTCGATGAGCTGGTCAGCGCGTAAATGGTGTTGGTACCGGCCGCCAGCGTCACGCCGCCGAAGTCAATCCTGCCAGGATTGATCCAGGCATATTGATCGGTGCCGGATTGGGACAGCGTTTGCGTAACCTGCGCCTGGGCAGAGGCGGTCAGCGCGATGGCGAGCGACAGGCCCAGTGCAGTTTTTTTTACGATATTCATTATTAAACCCCTTGGAATGTTGTAAGTACCAAATAAGATTGCGGCGGTAAGATGTTGTCATGCCGCTAACGAACTATGGCCTTCGGTAGCCGAGCCGGCCAGTATCGACCGGTATCTTTCATGTAACATTGCGACGCGTGGGGAGAGGGGCTGGGCGAATTTGGCGGCTTGCCCTTGACCAAGCGGCTAGCGATCTATATCATGGCTCGCGTTCGCTCGTGCAGCATGAAAAGTGGACATAGTTGAGCAATCGACTAGGAGACGTGGCCGAGTGGCCGAAGGCACATCCCTGCTAAGGATGCATACGGCTTATACCTGTATCGTGGGTTCGAATCCCACCGTCTCCGCCAGAACACCTAAAACCCGCTTCGGCGGGTTTTTTCTTATCCGACTTTTTATACAATCTTGAGCGCATTCGGTGGCGGGGCGGTGTATCCCCCGGGCACTCGCGGCTATGATCTCGTGCGGTATTGGCGTGGCGAGGAATTCATCACGCGCTTAAATGCCGCGCCAAAGGCGCTTTCAGAGTCATAGCCGACCGACGCTGCAACATCGGCCAGCGACCGTCCAGACGTGGCAAGTCGGTCCGCAGCCAGGAACATGCGCCAGCGGGTCAGATAGGCAATCGGCGTTTCCCCCGTGACCTGCTCGAAGCGCGCGGCGAAACTTGATCGCGACATGCCGGCGACAGCGGCCAGATCCTGCAAGGTCCAGCGTCGGGCGACGTCAGCGTGCATGGCCGTCAGCGCGCGGCGCAAGGTTGGCACGGAAAGCGCTGCAAGCCAGCTCTGACTGGCGGTCGCATGCTCCAGGTGCGCGCGCAATGCCTCAACCAGCAGTGCCTGGGCGAGATGACTGGCAATCAACTCGCTACCCGGGCGCGGATCCCGCAGTTCGCTCATCAGGCGCTGCACGCCGACGTACAGCGCTGTCTTGCTGGTATCGGAGCGGACGTGAACGACTGACGGAACTGCGGCGAGCAGGCCTCTGCCGTCCATTCCTTCCAGGCTGAAAAAGCCGCCGATTCCTCTGCAGTCGCCACCGCCATTGAGCGTGGCCACTTCGCCGGGCGGCACGCGCGACAGAAACTCGGCGGCATCGCGCAATTCTGCCGTCGCACCGGAATACAGCTGAACCGCGCCACCGCCGGTCAATAACACGACGTCGCCCGCTTCCAGTCGAGTAGGCGCCACGGCATCAACGAGCCGGAGCCAGCAGCCGCCGGTCTCGATCGCGAAACAAAGCACGCCTTCGGCCGCAGTAAATGCGAGCGCCCAGTCGCCGCCGGCGTCCAGACCGCGGAAGCCATAACCGCAGGGTCTCATGAGCCTCAGAATGTCAGAGAGTGGATCCATCAGATTTGGACGATAGCGATAAATATTGCGACCATCGCGCATGGATGGTCCGAAAGTTCGCACTTATAGTAACCGCTAACCTTCAATGATGAAATGATTATGACCACACAGACCCATTTAGCACTTCTGCTCCCGGACAAGCGGGCAAAGCTGACCATCGCGCCGGTCCCGGACGTCAGTCCGGGGGCGGGCGAGATTGCGGTGAGCGTGCGCGCGCTCGCCGTCAACCCGTTCGACCGGTACGTGCAGGCGGTTGGCGATGTCATCACGGCCTACCTTGCCTACCCCGCTGTGCTCGGATCGGATGTGGCCGGCGAGGTGCTGGCCTTGGGGCCGGGCGTGACCCGCTTTCGCGTTGGCGACCGCGTGCTTGGGCATGCTGGCGGGATCGAACGAAGCCGTAACAATGCGGCGGAGGGCGGATTCCAGGAGATCGTGCTGCTGCAGGCGCACATGGCCTCGCCGATTCCGTCGGACCTGCCATTTGAAAATGCGGCGGTTTTGCCGTTAGGTCTCTCCACGGCGGCGTGCGGCCTGTTTCAGAAAGACTTTCTCGCACTCGCACCGCCACGGGTGGAGCCCATCCCGACGGGCGAGGTCTTGCTGGTATGGGGCGGCGCCTCCAGCGTCGGCAGCAACGCGATTCAACTGGCGCGCGCCGCCGGCTACGACGTTGCGACGACCTGCTCGCCCGGTAACTTCGATTATGTCCGCCAGCTCGGTGCGACTTACGTGTTTGACTACCGCCGGCCGTCAGTGCAGGCCGAGATTGTTGACGCCATGCGCGGGCGTCAAGTCGTCGGTGCCATGACGATCGGAAAGGGCGCAGCCGCTGCGTGCATGCGCATTCTTGCACGGTGCGAAGGCAGACGCTTTGTCGCGCAAGTGAGCGCGCCGGCGTCGTTGGATGATGTGCCAGCCGCGCAGGGCCGCTGGCGCAAACTGTTGCCGGCGCTTGCCAGGATGGTGGCCGGCGGTATCTCGTTGCGCCTGATGGCGAAGCGCACCGGGCTCAAGACAAAGATGATCTGGGGCGGCGCGCTGATGGACAACGAAGTGGGGATGATGATTTATGGCGTCTTCTTGCCGGAGGCACTGTCCCGAAAAGCCTATGCGGCCATGCCACCGTCCGAGGTCGTTGGACACGGCCTGCAATATATTCCGGAAGCCATGGCGCGGCAACGCCGAGGTGTGTCGGCACGCAAGCTGGTGGTGACGCTGTGACAGCGCCGACTGCGGTGGCAGCCGGCAGCACGCAGAGGATGCCGGCATGGCGCTGGATCGCCTGGAGCGGCATGGCGCTGATCAGCACCATTATCGCGCTCGTCTCCTTGCGCTACCTGCCTGGCAAAGGGCCGGTTCCCGAAGTGACCGCTTTGAACCGCTACTTCAATCCCTGGATCAAGGTGCATGCGGCAGGTGCGGCGTTGGCGTTGCTGCTGGGCGCTACGCAGTTTCTGCCAGCGATACGTGCACGCTGGCCTGGCTTGCATCGTGTCGGCGGCCGTTTGTATGTGCTCGGTTGCTTGGTCGGCGGCGTGTCGGGGCTGGTGCTGGCGGCAGGCACGTCGGCGGGAGCAATCGCCGGCGCCGGTTTCGGCGCCCTCGGCAGCGCGTGGCTGATGACCACCGGTATCGCGGTGCATCAGATACGAAAAAACCGCGTAACTGCTCACCGTCAATGGATGATCCGCTCCTTTGCACTGACGCTGGCGGCTGT
Source organism: Duganella margarita (assembly GCF_009857535.1). Classification (GTDB taxonomy): domain Bacteria; phylum Pseudomonadota; class Gammaproteobacteria; order Burkholderiales; family Burkholderiaceae_D; genus Rugamonas; species Rugamonas margarita. The sequence continues at coordinate 43,642 of NZ_WWCS01000009.1, read as the reverse complement.
GACTTTGCGGCTGTACCTGCCACTCTCGGGCCTGCTGTCGCTTGACTTCCTGGCTGTCTATCAAGTGGTTGCGTGGCTATGCTGGGTGCCGAATATCCTGTTTGCCGAATGGTACCTTGGCCGCCGCGGGTACGCAGAAAAATGAGCAAACCATACCTCATCGGCCCGTACCTGCAATGCCTCATGAAGCAATCTCCGCTGTTGGTTGTCATAGGATGGGGAAAGTCGTCGATTTTCGTCATTGGGGCGCTTGTGTGGTCGTCGATGCTGTCGGGCTGCCAGGCATGGGAGACGAGATTCAGCGATGACCGGACAGCGGTGATCGAAGGTTCTCCCGAGTGGCGCGACGGCCGCTTCCGCAATGCCGAGCCCAGTCACACCGATCTTCCCAAGGCGCTGCTGCAAGCGCTATCCGGCGCGCCGGAAGACGTGCCTGTTTTACCAGTTGCCGTCGCGTTGACGGATCCAGCCTTGCTGGCAAGGTCGCCCGACAGCGGCTTACGCGTCACCTGGTTCGGTCACTCTTCCACCTTGCTGGAGATTGATGGCGTCCGCATCCTCACTGACCCGATCTGGAGTGAGCGCGCATCGCCTGTCGGCTGGCTTGGCCCGCGTCGCTGGTACGCCCCAACGATCGCACTGTCGCAGTTCCCACGCATCGACGCGGTCCTTATCTCGCATGACCATTATGACCACCTGGACGAGGCCACCATTGTGGCGATGCGGCATTGGTCCAATCTGTTCATCGTGCCGCTGGGCGTCGGAGCGCGATTGGAGCGCTGGGGCATTGCGCCAGCGCGCATCGTGGAACTCGGCTGGTGGCAATCGACCCGGGTCGGCGCGCTCGAGGTGTCGCTCGTCCCTGCGCGGCATTCGTCGGGGCGTCTTAATCCGCGCAGCGACCACACGTTGTGGGGCGGCTACGCATTGCGCGGGCCGCAGCACCGGGTCTACTTTTCCGGCGACACCGGGTTGCAAAACGCGATGACAGAAATCGGAAGGCGCTATGGCCCTTTCGATCTGGCGCTGATCGAGGCCGGTCAATACAGCGACGCCTGGCCTGATGCGCACCTCGGCCCAGAACAGGCGGTGCTGGCTGCGAAGCAAGTCAAGGCGCGTAGGCTGCTGCCGGTACATTGGGGTTTATTCAAATTGGCGCCGCATGGGTGGACCGAACCGGTTGAGCGCGTATTGGCCGCAGCGCGCTGCACCAGCCTGGCGGTGATCACGCCACGGCCCGGCCAATCCGTCGAACCCACTGCGCCAAGGCCTGAAGACGCGCAGCGTTGGTGGCCGACATTGCGCTGGATGTCATCGGAAGAAAGGCCGATCATCGCTACGATCGACGGCGATCCGGCGGATCGATTTGCGCCCATAACTTGCCGTGATGCCAGTGCGCCGTGGCCGGCGGCCTCACACGATGTTGGAGCGATAGGGGCGACCAGTTATATATCCGTTACGCGCATGAGGTAACGCGAAATGCTTCGTTTGTTATCTCGCGCTCAGCAATTATTCTTTGCACAATTCGACTGCAAGGAAATCCATGACACTCGCTCCACGCATACAGCGCACCGTGCAACACGGGATGCTGGGCCTCGCCATCACCAGTGCCCTGATCCTGGCCGGCTGCGGTGATTCCGCTTTGCCGCCGCAGACCGCAGCCGCACCAGCCCCGGTCGTCAAGAAAAAGCCCAACATCCTGTACATCATGGCCGATGACCTCGGCTACTCGGACATCGGCGCCTTCGGTGGCGAGATCGAGACGCCCAATCTGGACGCGCTCGTAAAGCAGGGGCGTTTGCTGACCAATCACCACACCGGTACCGTGTGCGCCATCACGCGCGCCATGCTGGTCTCCGGCACCGACCACCATCTGGTCGGCGAAGGCAATATGGGCGCGCCGAACGACGAGCGCAAAGGCTTGCCCGGCTACGAAGGATTTCTGAACGAGAGTGCGCTGTCGTTCGCCCAGCTGCTGCGCGACGGCGGCTACCATACCTATATGGCCGGCAAGTGGCACCTGGGTTCCGCCATCGCCGGCGGCGCCGTGACCACCGCCGGCAAGACGCCCGACCAGTGGGGCTTCGAGCACAGCTACGCGCTGCTGGCCGGCGCCGCCAGCAATCACTATGCGCACGAAAAAGAAGGCTCCAGCAATTACACGGAGGACGGCAAGTTTGTGCAGCCGGGCCAGCCGGGCCAACCAGGCGGCACGGGGGCTGAACCGTTCTACTCCACCGATTTCTATACCAAGCGCCTGATTTCCTATATCGACCAGCATAAGGCAGACGGCAAGCCGTTCTTCGCTTACGCTGCCTACACCTCGCCGCACTGGCCGCTGCAGGTGTCGGAACCGTGGTTGTCCAAGTACAAGGGCAAATACGATGCCGGTTACGACGCCGTGCGTAATGCCCGCATCGCCCGCCAAAAGCAGCTGGGTCTGGTGCCGGCCGACTTCAAGCCGTACGAGGGCGCGCCGGAAACCCTGGCTGCCACGCCCGCCACCTCGGGCTACGGCAAGGCCGGCGCCAAATACATCAACGCCAACAATGGCGTGGCGCAGGGCTACACGGAATACGGCGCAGGTAAAGTGAACAAGAAGTGGGGCAGCCTGACGCCGCTGGAGAAAAAAGCCCAGGCGCGCTATATGGAAATCTACGCCGGCATGGTCGACAATCTCGACCACAACATCGGCCTGCTGATCCAGCATCTGAAGGATATCGGCGAATACGACAACACCTACGTCATGTTCCAGTCGGATAATGGCGCCGAAGGTTGGCCGATCGACAGCGGCGCTGATCCGAAGGCAACCGATGAAGCCAACGCCACCGAGCCGGTCTATTCCGCGCTGGGCACCGACAATGGCGCGCAAGCGGCCAAGCGGCTGCAATATGGCTTGCGCTGGGCCGAGGTCAGCGCCACGCCGTTCCGTCTGACCAAGGGCTACGCCGGCGAAGGCAGCGTCTCGACGCCATTGATTGTGAAGCTGCCGGGGCAAACCGCGCGCCTGCCTGACCTGAGCGCGTTGACGCACGTGACCGACAACACCGCCACTTTCCTGGCGCTGGCCGGCATCCCCTTGCCGAGCGAGGCCGCGCCTAAAGCTGTCGACGCCGCTGGCGTAGACCACAACCTGGGCAAGGTGGTCTACAGCGGCCGCAATGTCTATCCGGTCACCGGCAAGTCCTTGCTGCCGCTGCTGGAAGGCAGCGCGCAGGCGGTACGCAGTGATCCGCTGGGGCACGAGTCTTACGGTCGCGCTTTCCTGATCAGCGGCGACGGCAAGTGGAAGGCGTTGTGGAATGAGCCGCCTGTCGGCGCGCTCGATGGTCATTGGGAGCTGTACGATTTGACGCATGACCGCGGCGAGACCAGCGACGTGTCGGCGCAAAATCCCACAGTGACCAGCGGCATGGTGCTGCAATGGCAGCAATTCATGACCCGCGTCGGCGGCGTCGAACCGCTGAAACCGCAAGGCTACTACTGATGTCTCTGGTACCTCGTGGCCTGCGCCTGACGCTAGGCGCAGGCGCAGGCGTGGCGGTGCTGCTGGCTGTGCTGGGATGGCTGCTGCTGCCAAGCGTCAGCACGGCGCTGACCGGCACGCCACCGGCCCCGGCACTGGGCAACGAGCAGTCCTGCGCCGCCTACAGCGGCTTGCCGGTTGGCTGGGGCAAGGATGCGCACGCCGGCATGGTGCGCATCGCCGCCGGCAGGTTCGTCTTCGGTAGCGAGCGCGGCTATGCCGACGAGCGGCCGGCGCAGCCCGGCCTGGTGCGCGTCAAGAGTTTCTGGATCGACCGCACCGAAGTCACGCAAGCCCAGTTTGCCGCGTTTGTGGCGGCCACGGGTTATGTGACGGACGCCGAAAAGCAGGACGCCGGCGTGGTGTTCCATACGCCAACCGCCGAGGAGCTCACGCAGCGTCCGTACGCCTGGTGGACGTTGCAGAAAGGCGCGCAATGGCGCGGCGCGCAGCCGGCCGGCGGCCATCTGCCAGTAACGCTGGTTACCCAGGCCGATGCGCTGGCCTACGCGCGCTGGCTGGGCCGGGATCTGCCCACCGAGGCCGAATGGGAGTACGCGGGCAAAGCCGGCCGCAGTGACGACCAGCTCGACACCGCGCCGACCGACGCGCAAGGCAAACCTATCGCCAACTATTGGCAAGGCTCGTTTCCGCTGCTGGACGCCGGCGCAGACGGTCATGCCGGCCTGGCGCCGGTCGGCTGCTACGCCGCCAACGCTTTTGGCTTGTACGACATGATCGGCAATGCCTGGGAGTGGACAGCCGATCCCTACACCGGACCGCGCCAGCCGCATGCCAACGGCGACACTGCTGTCGCTGCCGGAGCGGCGCACGCGTCCGATGCTGCGATGGTGATCAAGGGCGGCTCGTTCCTGTGCGCGCCGGACTACTGCGTGCGCTACCGGGCTTCGGCGCGCGAGTCGCAGGAACGCAATCTGGCGGCGGCCCACATCGGTTTCCGGACGGTGCGCCGGGAGTGACGCGCATCCGTTTATTCCGGCCGGGCGCCGGAGCGATCTGCCTGTTGCAGTTCGGAGATGCGCCGGGCTTGATCGAAAACGCTGCGCGCGGTCAGGTTGAAGCCGGAGACAGGCAGTTCCGCCGCGCGCAGCGCGCCCACCACCCACGAGTTGCAGTTGTTGAGCAGGCTATAGTTGCCGGTGCCTTTGTAAAACAGATTGAGGTTGGCCAGCCGCTTGCCGAGGTAGACGGGCTTGCCATCCGCGCCGGTGGCGATGCTGCGGTCGATGTAGGCGACCAGCTGGTTGTAGCCCCGCTCGGTGATCGCCAGCGGAATGCTGTCGCCCGGCGCCACGCCCAGCGGCGGATTGGTTGCGCGCCCGCCGGCCTGCAAGGCGGGGTAGTCGGACGCCACCAGCGCCTTGACCGCCTGCGACACGCCGGGATCTTCGTCGACAAAATACCCACCATCGCCCCAGCCGATCAGCATGTATTTGTGGTCCTTGAAATCCTGCGCCAGCTTGGTGCTTCGGGCGAGAATGTCTTTGCCGTCAAACAGCAGGGCTGTATGCCAGCCGTACTGCACCACGTGGATGGTGTGGGGCGCGGCTTCCTTCGGCAGGTCGGCGCGACTTGGCGTGCCGGCGCAGGCGGCCAGCAGCAGAAGCGGAGCGAGCAGGGCGATCAATCTCATGGGCGGATACTGGCGTAAAAGTCGGCAATTTTACCGCAGGGCAGTTTTTTTCTGCGGGCGTCAGTAAGCGCACGCTGCTGGTATGCACTTTCAGGCACACTCAAGCCATGGAAAAAGTCACGACGCGCACTGCCAACATTTCATCCCTGCCGCCGCCGGATAACCGCCGCGCCACCTTGATCAAGCGCCGCGACATGAAGATGGCGAGGTCGCCGCATGCCTACGTGCGCGGCAACACCGCGCAGTACTACGACTGGCTGCACTCATTGCCGGGGCAGCGCCTGCCGCGTGGCCCGGCGATCTGGATCTGCGGCGACTGCCATGTCGGCAATCTGGGGCCGGTGGCCGACGCGCAGCGGAAAGTCCAGCTGCGCCTGCGCGACTTTGACCAGGCGACGATCGGCAATCCCACGCACGATCTGATCCGTCTCGGCTTGTCGCTGGCCAGCGCCGCGCGCGGATCGTCGCTGCCTGGCATCGTCACCGCGCACATGCTGCAGCACATGCTGCTGGGCTACCAGCGGGCGTTTTTTCCGGGCCACGAGGAGATTTTCGTCAAGCCGCAGGTGGTCAAGACGGCTTTGCGCCAGGCGCAGCAGCGTTCATGGAAGATCTTGGCGCGCGAGCGCGCCATCGACAGCCGGCAAGCCATCCCTTTGGGCAAAAACTTCTGGCCGATCAGTTCTGCCGAACGGTCTGCGATCGAAGAGATGTTTGCCGATCCGGCCATCCTTTCGCGCGTGACGGGCAGTGAAGCCGGCCAGATAACGCGCCGTCCCGTGGTGGTCGACGCCGCCTATTGGGTCAAAGGCTGCAGCTCGCTGGGTCTGCTGCGTTACGCGGTGCTGGTCGATTTCGGCGGGGCACGGCGTCTGATTGATATCAAGGAAGCGGTGGCGGCGACCAGCCCGCGTTATCGCCGCGTCAGCATGCCGCGCGATAACGCCAAACGCGTGCTGGAAGGCGCCTGCAATCTGACCCCGGCTTTGGGCGAGCGCATGGTGGCGCGGCGATTCATGGAGCGCGGCGTGTTTGTCCGCGAACTGCTGCCGCAAGACCTGAAGCTGGAGATCGAGCAGCTGGGTATCGAGGATGCGGTGCTGACTGCCAGCTATCTGGCGTATGTGGTCGGCAGCGCGCATGCCCGGCAAATGGATGCGGGCACGCGCCATGCCTGGCTCACCGAGCTGATGGGCCAGTCGGCCAAATCGACGGGCGCGCCGCACTGGTTATGGCACAGCGTTGTCCAGCTGGTCGCCAGCCACGAAGCGGGCTACCTTGAACATTGCCGCAAATACGCGATGACCGACTAGCCGCGCGCTGCGCCGTCAATAAAATAATTTCCTCATTCCGCTGACGCTTTTGCCTTCTCGTTGCACAGATACGTTAACCCTCCATTAATATATTTTCCATTACAATTGATGAAACTTGATTAAGGAAGATCGTGATGGAAGAGTTGCTGCTTACCCTGAGTGCATGGTTCATCCACCTGGATGCGCATTTGCTGGAGCTGATCGATGCGCATGGCGACTGGGTCTATCTGATTCTGTTCCTGGTGATCTTTATTGAAACCGGCGTGATCGTCATGCCGTTCCTGCCGGGCGATTCGCTGCTGTTCATCGCCGGCGCGCTGGCAGCCAAGGGATTGCTCGATCCGCTGACGCTGTGCGTGCTGCTGTTCGTCGCCGCCGTGACCGGCGATGCGCTCAACTTCAGCATCGGCGCGTGGTTCAAGCGGCGGGCCTTGGACACCAGCAAGATACCGTTCGTCAAGGCCGAGCACATCCAGCACACACAGCAGTTCTTCACCACGCACGGCGGCAAGACGATCATCCTGGCGCGCTTCGTGCCGATCGTCCGCACGCTGGCGCCGTTCGTGGCCGCGCTGGGTTCGATGCCGCGCAAGGTATTTTTCACCTATAACGTCACCGGCGGGTTCCTGTGGGTTGGCAGTCTGCTGGCGGCCGGCTACCTGTTCGGCAATATCCCGTGGATCAGCCGTAACCTGACGGCAGTGGTGCTGGGTATTGTGGTGCTGTCGATCATGCCGGCGGTGGTAGGCTGGCTGCGCTCGCGCCGTGTGGCGTAACGCTAGCCGCTAGCCGCGAGCTCGGCGAAGGTGGGGGCGGAACAAGACCCGCCCGATGATCCGCAGCGAGATCCCCTGTTCGCACAGAAAATCAACGGCCGCATTGCTGCCTCGAAATAGCAGGTAACGGACGCCTTCATCGATGATGGCGGCTGCGCGGTCGTCTTGCCGGTTCACTACCCGCAACGCAGTCGCCTGCGGCGGTGGAGATGCCGGCGCGTGGAAAGTACGCTGGCGTACCGGCAGGATGTGGGCAACGAGGCAGAAGTCTTTTCGCGTCATGATGACACCGATAACAGGAATACCGCCATGGTACGCCCAACGAGCGCCAGCGGATGTTCGCTAGCGCTCGTTGGGCGTGTGCCGCTTACTCCTTGCGCTGCGCCGCCACCGTCTCGGCCGTCACCTTGCCTTGCTTGCCGCCGAACTGGAACAGCACGTAGTTGCTCAGCTGCGCGATTTCCGCATCGGTTAAGGTGCTGAACTCGGGCATGAACACGTCTTCCGTGCCGATGCGCATTTTGCCGCCGTGCAGAATCATTTGCGTGACGTTGCGGCCGGTCGGGTCGTTCACCGAGCGCGCGCCGAGCAAAGACGCGTACGGCGTTTGCGGTCCCTGGCCGTTCCACTGGTGACAGCTGGCGCAGCTTCCCTCGAACAGGCGCAGTCCGTTCTGCAAGTCGGCCGGCGTGTGGGCGGCCGGCGTGTACGCGGTCGAACTGGCCACAGTATCCGGCTTGGGATTGACCTTGACCGGGTTGTCGCCCGTGCGCGCCGGAATGCTGCGCAGGTAGGTGATCAAGTCCCTGGTGTCCTGCGGGTCCAGGTATTGCAGGCTGTTGTCGACCGCTTCGCCCATCGGCCCGGATGCGGGACCGTGGCCGGCGGCGTGGCCGAAGCGCAGGTACTGGTACAGGTCGGCGTCAGTCCAGTTGCCGATGCCGTGTTCCGGGTCGGAGGTGATGTTCGGCGCCTGCCAGCCGTTGATGATGGCGCCGGCCAGTTCGTTGCGGTGCTCCAGCGCGAAGCCGATGTTGCGCGGCGTGTGGCATTCGGCGCAGTGGGCCAGCCCGATCGCCATGTAAGCGCCGCGATTCCATTCGGCCGATTTGTCGGTGGACGGCTTGAAGCGCTCGCTGCGGAAGAAGGCGGCGTTCCAGAAGCCCATCGCCCAGCGCTGGTTGAACGGGAACGACAGCCCCGGCTCCGGCGTCGGCTGTTCCACTGCGGGCAGGCTGAACAGATAGGCCTTGATGGCCAGCACGTCGTCGCGGCTCAGCAGCGAGTACGAGGTGTACGGGAAGGCTGGATACAGGCGCTGGCCGTCGTGGCGCACGCCCTCATGCAGCGCGCGCACGAAGTCGTCGTCACTCCAGTTGCCGATGCCGGTTTTCTTGTCGGCCGTGATGTTGGACGAGTACAGCGTGCCAAACGGCAGCTTGAACGGCAGCCCGCCGGCAAATGGCTTGCCGCCGGCAACGGTATGGCAAGCCACGCAGTCGGCCGCGCGCGCCAGGTAGGCGCCGCGCGCAATCTGCGGCGCGTTCACCGGCGCGCCGTGCAGCATCGGCGCGGTGCCGGGCGATGGATCGGGGCGGGTTAGCCCGATGTAGGCGGCGACGCCGATGGCAGCCACGCAGGCCGTAATCAGAAGCAGACGGCGGTGTATGGTGAACTTCATGCTGCACCGCCTTTCTGTGCCAGCTGGTCGCGCCGGATCGGCAACTCCCGCAAGCGCACGCCGGTGGCGGCGAAGATGGCGTTGGCCAGCGCCGGCGCGGCAATCGCGGTGCCGACTTCGCCGATGCCGCCGGGCGCTTCGCTGCTGGGGACGATGTGGACTTCGACGTTGGGCGTTTCGTTCATGCGTATCATGCGGTAATCATTGAAGTTGCTTTGTTGGACGGCGCCATGTTCGATGGTGACTTCGTTGTACAGCGCCGCGCTGAGGCCAAACAGCAGGCCGCCCTGGACTTGCGCCTCGATCGAGCCGGTGTTGACCGGCACGCCGCAGTCGACCGCCACCACGGCGCGCCGCAGTCGGACGTCGCCCTGCGCGCTGACCTCCACCTCCACCATGGCGCACACCTTGCTGCCGAACGGTTCGCCCAGCGCCACGCCACGCCCGACGCGCGGCGGCAGCGGACTGCCCCAGCCCATCTTGGCGGCGGCCAGTTCCAGCACCGCCGTGCTGCGTGGATTGTTGCGCAGCAGCGCCTTGCGCCAGGCCACCGGATCGGCCTTGGCGCGGTGCGCCAGTTCGTCGAAGAAGCTCTCGACCACGAACAGGTTGTGCAGCGCGCCGACGCCGCGCCACCAGCCTACCACCAGGCCCGGCGGCATGTCGTGGCGCACCCATTCGACCTTGAGGTTGGGCACCGCATACGGCAGGTCGGCCGCACTTTCCACAGCGTCGCGATCGAGCCCGTCCTTGCGCATCGCAGCCGGGGCCCAGCGGCCCAGCACGGTGCCGCTGCAGATGCGGTCGCCGAACCAGATCGGCTTGCCCTGTGCGTCCACCACGGCGGAAATCACGTCGTGGTACATCGGCCGCACGATGTCGTGGCGGATGTCTTCCTCGCGCGTCCAGATGATTTTCAGCGGGTAAGGCGCCAGCTTGGCGAAGGCAACCGCCTGTTCGATATAGTCGGTTTCCAGCCGGCGGCCGAAACCGCCGCCCAAGTATTGCGGATGCAGGATCACTTTATCGACCGGCAGTCCGGTCAGCTTGGCGGCGCTGGCCACCGCGCGCGTCGGTACCTGGGTGCCAGCCCAGATCTCGCAGCGCTCCGGCGTGACATGGACGGTGGCGTTGAGCGGCTCCATGGTCGCGTGCGCCAGCATCGGCATCTTGTAGGTGGCCTGCACCAGGTCGCCTTGCGGCCTGCTGCCGACTTCGCGTGCGACGACAGCCTTACCGTTGGCCTGGCTGTCGGCCAAGCCGTCGCGCAGTTGCTTGGTGTTGAGGTTGGCGTTGGGGCCGTGATTCCAGGTGATGTCCAGCAATTCCATGCCGCGCTTGGCGGCCCAGAAATGCTGCGCCACCACGGCCACGGCGTTGTCGATGCGCAGCACGTCGATCACGCCGTGCACGGCGCGCGTCTTGCGGTCGTCGAAGCGCACCAGCGTGCCGCCGCGCGTCGGACAGGCCATGACGGTGGCGATGCGCATGGCGGGCACGCTGACGTCGATGCCGAATTTGGTCAGCCCCAGCACTTTGTCGGGTGAGTCGAGGCGCGCCATCGGTTTGCCGATCAGGCGGAATTCGCTGGGCTGCTTGAGTTTGACGTCGCCCGGATCGGGTAACTTGCCGGCCGCTGCCGCCACCTGCGCGTAGCTTAGGCTGCGGCCGGACGGGCGGTGATAGATCACGCCGCGCTCGACTACGCAGGTGTCCGGCGCTACTTTCCATTTGCTGGCGGCCGCGCTCACCAGCAACGCGCGCGCCACCGCGCCGGCCAGGCGTAATTCGGTAAAGGTGCTGCGGGTGCTGGTGGAGCCGCCGGTGATCTGGCCCTTGAGCAGCTTCATGGCATACAGCTCCTCGTTGGGCGGCGCATGTTCGATCTGGATCTGGTCCAGCCCTACATCGAGTTCTTCCGCCAGCAGCATGCTGGAGCCGGTGTAGATCGACTGGCCCATTTCCACCATCGGCATCACCAGTCGGATCGCGCCGCTGGTGTCGATGCGGACGAAGGCGTTGGGGGCGAAGGCCGGTGCGCCATCGGCGGCAGCAGCGGCGGCGTCGCCCGGCTGGCGATGCGCGCTCATCATGGCAACTGCCGCTTTCGGCGTCGCCATGATGGCGAAGGCGACCGACAGGCCGCCGGCTTTCAGCAGGCTGCGGCGTTTGGCGGAGAGGATATCGGCGCTCATTTCCGGCCTCCCACGGCGCTGACCGGAATCGCTTGCGTGACGACGATCTTGCCGGTGGCGGCCTGCTTGATGGCGGCGCGGATGCGCACGTAGGTCGCACATCGGCAAATATTGCCGGACATGGCGGCGTCGATGTCGGCATCGGATGGCGATGGATTACGCTTCAGCAGCGCGGCGGCCGACATGATCTGGCCGGACTGGCAATACCCGCACTGGACCACGTCCACCGCCAGCCAGGCATCCTGGATGCGCTTGCCGCTGTCGGTGGCGCCGACCGCCTCGATGGTGGTGACTTCCCGCGTCCCGACTGCCGAGATCGGCAGCACACAGGAGCGCACCGGCTCGCCGTCGAGGTGCACGGTGCAGGCGCCGCACTGGGCGATGCCGCAGCCGAACTTGGTGCCGGTCATGCCGATCACATCGCGGATGGCCCACAGCAGCGGGGTGTCGCCATCGATGTCCACCACATGCTGGCGGCCGTTGACCTGGATCGTAAATGCCATGAACTGCTCCTGAAAAAGTGGGAAAACTCTTTTTAGGCTAGCAATATTTTGGCGACGTGATAACTAGCTATTAGCCATAAACCGTTGTGCGCCTTTTGCACAAGCGGCTTATCCCTGAGTACGTGTGAACGCCTATCTTTGTGCAGGTAGTCAGGCACGGCCGGGTTTGCTAGCATGGGGGAGGCCACGAAAGGAATACAGATGCAGTCAGAAAAATTCGCGGAATTCCTCGGGGTGTTTGTCGATGTCGCGCGCGAAGGCAGCTTCTCGGGCGCAGGAAGGCGCCGTGGCCGCACGCCGTCGTCGGTTGGACGGCAGATTGATATGCTGGAGCAGCATCTGGATACCGCGCTGTTCCTGCGCTCGACCCGGCTGCTGACGCTGACCGATGCTGGCGAGGCGCTGCTGGTGCGCGCGCGGCAGATCCTCGATGCGCTGGCCGATGCGCAGCAGGAACTGGCGTCAATGAAGGGGGCGGTGACCGGCATCCTGCGGGTGGCGTGCTTTCCCACCTTCGGCAAGCGCTATGTGTTGCCGGTGATCGGCCAGCTGGCGCGCCAGTATCCCGATCTGCGGCTGGAGCTGGATCTGACCGAACGGCTGGCCGACCCGGTGGCCGAGCGGCTGGATCTGGTGATCCGCATCGGCGACATCGCCGACAGCACCCTGATCGGTACCCGCATCGCCACCCAGACCCGCATCCTGTGCGCCAGCCCGGCTTACCTGGCGCAAGCCGGCACGCCCGGCGCCTTCGCCGATTTAAGCGGTCACCGCCTGATCGACAAGCTGCATGGCGCCGACCTGCTGGGCTGGACCGATGTGCTGGGCCAGCCGGCGCGCGCCTTCAGCGCCCAGCCGGTGTTCGCCTGCGATGATTTTGAAGCGATGCGGCTGGCGGCGCAGGAGGGCCTGGGCGTCGCCTATCTGCCGGACTGGGTGGTGGGGCAGGACATACAGGCTGGCCAGTTGCGGCAGTTATTCCCGGAATGGTCGGCGCAGGCGCGCGCCTGCACCGGCATTTACGCCTTGCGGGCCTTGCGCCAGCCGCCGGCACGGGTGACGGCACTGCTGGATGCGCTACGTGCTTTTATCGGGCATCCACCGGGCTGGTCGGTGAACCCGGCCGCGTCTGCCTGACGAAGAGCAGGGCCACGCCGGTCAGCGCGGCGATGGTCATCACAGTGGCCATCACCGTCAACTGGTTGCCGGCCAACACGCCGACCAGCGCGCCGGCAGCGGCGCCGGCCAGCATCTGCATCGAGCGCAACAGCGCCGCCGCGCTGCCGGCCACATTACCGACCGAGGCCAGCGCCTGGTGGGTGGCGTTGGGCATCACGATGCCGGCGCAGATATTACTCAGCACTACGCAGGCGGCGATCAGCGCAATCGAACCGAGGCCCAGCGTGGACGCCAGCAGCAGGAGCAGGCTGATGACGCCGGAGCCGAGCACGCCGCCGATCAGCAGGCGGTCAGGGCTCCACACGCGCGCCAGGCGGCCGCCGGCGGCCGCGCCGATGATGGTGCCGGCCGCCGTCAGCGCAAACAGCATGCCGTAGCCGCCGCTCGACACGCCCAGCATATCGATGAACACCGCCGACGAACCGGTGATGTAGGCGAACATGGTGCCGAACGACGCCGCCAGCAGCGCCGCGTGGATCAGGTAGTGGCGGTTGCGCAGCACCTGGCCGTAGGCGTGCACGGCGTCGCCGAACACATTGCGTTGCGGCGCGCCGGCGTTCTGCGGCCGGCTTTCCTGGTAGCCGCAGGCAGCCAGCAACAGCAGCACCAGGCCGATGCCGCCCAGGCTTTGATAGATCAGCCGCCAGCTGCCCAGTTGCAGCAGCGCAGCGCCCAGCAGCGGCGCCAGCAGCGGCGCCACGGCGTTGACCAGCGCGACATACGATTGGCGGGTGAGGGCGGCATGGCCGCTGAACACATCGCGGATGATCGCCGCCGGCAGCGCCGCCGCGGCGCCGGCCGCCACCCCTTGCAGCAGGCGCACCAGCAGCAGCGTGCCGATCTGGTCGGCGTAGGCGCAGGCGAACGCGGCCAGCGAGAACAGGCCCAGACCGGACAGCAGCACCGGCTTGCGGCCATAGCGGTCGGACAGCGGACCGAACAGGATGGGCCCGACCGAGAAGCCCAGCAGGAACATGGTCAGCGTGCGCGTGGCTTCGCCGATGCTGATGTGGAAGGCGGCCTGGAGCGCTGGAATGGCCGGCAGGCCGATGTCGATGGCGAGCGGCGGCAGCGCTGAGAGCAGTCCCAGCATGACGATGTAGAGCGGCGAGGTGGACCGGATGGCGTAGCGTGACATATGATGGAGGTGTATCGTTAGGCGGTACAGTAGTGTATCACGATGCGGTACAGTTTGCTCAGCTAGGGAAAATCGAAGATGGAAGGTATTCAAGTGATCGCGCGGGCGGCGGCGATTTTGCGCGCAGTCGGCGCGCAGCCGGACGGGCTGAGCCTGGGCAAGCTGGCCCAGGCCACCGGCTTGGCGCGCTCGACGGTGCAGCGCATTGTTGATGCGCTGGAAATGGAGCATCTGGTGCAGGCCGGCGCCGGCGGCGTGCGGCCCGGCTGGGGCTTGCGCCGGCTGGGCGAGTTGCCGGGTTCGGGCATCGCCCAGGAATTGCGGGCGGCGCTGTATGAATTGTTCGAGGCCACGCACGAGACCATCGACCTGTCGACGCTGGCCGGCGGCGAGGTGCTGTTCGTGGACCGCTTCCTGTCCGACCAGGCGGAGCGCGCGGTGCCATCGGTGGGGGCGATTTATCCGGCCTACACCATGGCCAGCGGCAAGGGCTTGCTGGCCTGCCTGTCCAGCCACGAGGTGGAAACGCTGTATGCCGATGCGCCGCTGCAGCAGCTGACGCCGAATACCGTCGCCACCATGCCGGCCCTGTTGCAGCAGCTCGACGGTATCCGCGCCGGCGCTTTCGCCTACGACCAGGAGGAGCATGCACTGGGCCGCAGCGCGATCGGCCTGCCGCTGGGCGTGCACCAGGGCGTGGCGCTGGCGATCTCGGTGGTGCTGCCGACCGGCCGTTTCGAGCGCCAGCGCAACAGCGTGGAGCAGGCCTTGCAGCGCTGCGCCGAACGTTGCCGCGCGCAACTGGGCCAAATGGTGCGCCGGGCGTCGTGAAGCACAGCGGTATAATCGGCGGCACATGGTCCGATCACGAAAGGCGTTACTTTGAACATTGAACCGGCATCGCTCAGCCGCGCCGAGCTGGAGCAGCAACTGGCGTCCAGCAGCGTGCGGCGCCATGCGCTGCTGGAGGCGATTGATGACGGCTTCTGCATCATCCAGTTCATCGACGGGCCGCACGGGCCGCTGAGCGACTACCTCCACATCGAGGCCAACTCCGGCTACGAACGGCATACCGGCATCGGCGGCATCGTCGGCAAGCGCCTGCGCGAGATCGAACCGGACAATGCCCACACCTGGCTCGACCTGTACGGCACGGTGCTGCGCACCGGCGAGACGGCGCGCTTTGAACAGGAGTTCCAGGCCGTCGGCCGGCATATCGAAGTGTCGGCGATGCGGGTCGGTCCGGTGGCGCTGGGGCAGGTGGCGGTGCTGTTCCGCGACATCACGGCGCGCAAGAAGACCGAGGCGGCGCTGCGCGAGAATGTGCAACGGGTCCAGCTGGCGCTGGCGGCCGGCGCCATCATCGGCACCTGGGTGTGGGACGTGCCGGCCGACCACTTCAGCGTCGACGAAGGCTTTGCCGAAGCCTTTGGTTTCGAGGCGGGCACCCGCCGCAGCGGGCTGTCGCTCACCGAGGTGTTGGCCTCCGTGCATCCGGACGACCGCGCCGGCCTGGCGGCGGCGATCGATGACGCGCTGCAGCGCGGCGGCGCCTATGCCCACCAATACCGCACGCGTCGGCGCGACGGCAATTATTACTGGCTGGAAGCGAACGGCCGCGTCGAACTGGACACCGATGGCAAGGTCAGCGCCTTCCCCGGGGTGCTGATCGATATCGAGGGCCGGCGCGCGGTCGAGGCCGAACGCGACCGCGCGCTGGCCGCGCTGCGCGGGTTGAATGACACGCTGGAGCAGCGCGTCGAGCAGCGCACCGCCGCGTTGCTGGACGCCGAGGCGGCGCTGCGCCAGGCGCAGAAAATGGACGCGGTGGGCCAGCTGACCGGCGGTCTGGCGCACGACTTCAACAACATCCTGGCCGGCATTTCCGGCAGCCTGGAGTTGATGAAGATCCGCCTCGGGCAGGGCCTGGTGGCGGACCTGGAGCGGCACGTCAATGCCGCCCAGTCGGCGGTCAAGCGGGCGGCGTCGCTGACGCAGCGCCTGCTGGCGTTCTCGCGCCGGCAGACGCTCGATCCCAAGCCGTCAAACCTGAACCGCATTGTCGCCGGCATGCAGGAGTTGCTGTCGCGCAGCGTCGGCCCGGCCATCGCGCTCGAGACGGTGGCGCCGGACGGCTTGTGGAATAGCTTCGTCGACATCAGCCAGCTGGAAAACGCCTTGCTCAACCTGTGCATCAACGCCCGCGACGCCATGCCGTCCGGCGGCAAGCTGCGAATCGCCAGCGCCAACCAGACGCTGGACCAGGACGCCGCCGCACAGCGCGGGCTGGCGCCCGGCGAGTATGTGGCACTGACCGTCAGCGATACCGGCGTCGGCATGACGCCGGAGGTGCTGGCGCGCGCCTTCGATCCGTTCTTTACCACCAAACCGGCGGGCTCGGGCACGGGACTGGGCTTGTCGATGGTGTACGGCTTTGCCGGCCAGTCCGGCGGCGCGGTCCATGTCGCTTCAGAGCCGGGCCGGGGCACCACGGTGTGCCTGCTGCTGCCGCGTCATGTGGGCGAGGAAGTGTGGGAAGAGACGCCGCCGGAGGGCGCGGCGTCGCCGGCGGTGTTCTGGCGCAAGAAAATCCTGGTGGTCGATGATGAGCCGCTGGTGCGCACGGTGGCGGTCGAGATGCTGCAGCATCTGGGCTATAACGTGCTCGAGGCGGAAGACGGGCCGTCGGCGCTGACGCTGTTCGGCGGCCATACCGACATCGATTTGCTGGTGACCGATGTCGGCATGCCCAACGGCATGAACGGCCGCCAGCTGGCCGACGCCATCCGCGCGCGGCGGCCGGATCTGCCGGTTCTGTTCGTCACCGGCTACGCCGAGCATGCCGTGCTGAATCACGGCCATCTGGAACGCGGTATGCAGATCATCACCAAGCCATTTCCCGCCGAGCTGCTGGCGCGCCGGGTCAGGGCGCTGACCGAAGGCGAGGGCGTGGCGTAAGCTGTGCTTACTCGAACTGGATGCGGGTGACGTAATACGGCTTGTAGCTGTCGGCGCCGCCCTGCAGCAGGATGCCGTCGATGGTCTTGTTGGCGGCGGCCAGTTGCGAGTACGTCAACGGCGGCACAATGCCGAATTTCACCAACCTTCCTAATGAAATCCGCCAGCGCCGCCGTGCCCGGTGACTTATGGTTTTGCCGGCAGCACCTGCACCTCGATGCCCGAATACATCGCCGGCGCATGGTAGACGCGCTGGGTCGCCTTCTGGAAGTCCTCCGGCCTGGCTTTCGGAATATCGACGAAGGTTTGCGGGTTCAGGTCGACCAGCGGGAACCACGAGCTCTGGATCTGCACCATGATGCGGTGACCACGTCGGAAGGTGTGGTTGATGTCGCTCATGCTGTAACTGACGGTTTCCACCTTGCCCGGCGTGAACGGCTGCGTATTGTCGAAACCGTTGCGGAATTTACCACGCAGCGGGTCGCCGCGCACCAGTTGCTGGAAGCCGGCCATGGTCACCTGCGGCTTGGCCGTGTCGCCGCCGCGCGGGCGCTCGTCGCCGTCATCGCCGGCCGGGTATTCCGGCGGGTAGACGTCGATCAGCTTGACCACCCAGTCGGCGTCGGTGCCGGTGGTGGAGACGAACAGCTTGGGCTTGACCGGGCCGGCGAAGGTGACGTCCTGCTCCAGCGGCTCGCTGCGGTAGGTTAGCACGTCCGGACGGGTCGAGGCGAAGCGCTGGTCGCCGACCATGTATTCCTTTGGCGCGCCGTTGGCCGGGTAGGCGGTGAACGGCACCGGCTTGCGCGGGTCGGCCACGTATTCGTCGAAGGCGGCGCCGGCGGCCGGCTGTTTCCAGCTCAGCGTGCCGTTGTCGCCCAGGTACAGGGTACGGGCCTGGGCCTGTTTTGGCGGCCATGCCGCGTAGTTGCGCCAGACGTTGCTGCCGGTTTCAAAGGCCGTGACCTCGGGCAGGCTCTTGCCCTTGGCGTCCTTCAGGTGCTGCTCGAAGAACGGGAACTGGATGTTGGTGCGGAAGTACTCGCTGGTCTTGCTGTCGAAATTGACGTAGCCCAGGCGCTTGCCTTCGCCGCGTGCCCAGCCGCCGTGCACCCACGGGCCCATCACCAATCCGCTGTAGGTGGCCGGGTTGTTTTTCTTGATGCTGGCGTAGGTGGTCAGCGGGCCTTGCAGGTCTTCGGCGTCATACCAGCCGCCGACGGTCAGCACGGCGGCCTTGATGTTCTTCAGGTGAGCAGCGATGTTGCGCGACTTCCAGAATTCATCGTAGCTGCTGTGGTCGATGGTAGGACGCAGCAGCGCTTGCTGTTTCGGCGTCATCGTGCCGAGGATGTTGGACAGCGTCAGGTGCTTGAGGAAAAACTCGTAGCCGTCGGCGGTGCCGTAGTCGAAGCGGTCCCAGGTCTTTGGCAGCGGCGTCGGATTTTCCGCTTCCACGAAGGCCGAGTAAAAGTCGAAATTGGCGGCCAGCATGAAGGCGCCGCCGTGGTAGGAGTCGTCGTTCATGAACAGGTCGGTCACCGGCGCCTGCGGCGAGGCGGCCTTGATGGCCGGGTGCGAATCAATGATGCTGGCCGAGGTGTAGAAGCCCGGATACGAAATGCCCAGGATGCCGACCTTGCCGTTGTTGTTGGCGACGTTCTTCAGCAGCCAGTCGACGGTGTCGTGCATGTCTTCGCTCTCGTTGCCCTGGCCTTTGGCGCGGCTGGGATTGACGTGCGGCGTCATCTCCTGCCACTTGCCTTCCGACATATAGCGGCCGCGCACGTCCTGCTTGACGAAGATGTAGCCGCTGTCCTCGAACTCCTGCGACGGGCCGATGTGTTCGGGGTAGTAGTCTTCACCGTAATGCAGTTCGCCGCCCGACTGCACGCCGGCGCTGTACGGCGTGCGCTGCATCAGGAAGGGGTAGCTCTTGCTGCTGTCCTTGGGCACGTAGACCACGGTGAACAGCTTGACGCCGTCGCGCATGGGAATGTTGAATTCATACTTGGTGTAATGCTCGCGCAGGCTGTACTTCGGCGCATCGGCGGCGAGCACGCTCTGGTGGCACACGCCTCCCAGCAGCAACGACAGGGCAAGGGCGGTAAGACGGGCTTTCATGGAATCCTTATGGATGAGATGGCAAACCCGTCTAGTGTAATCCGGCTCGATGCGTTAAATTGTAAAAATTTATTGTATTCAGGAACTTTGTCGCATGAAACTGCTTTCAATGACGCTATGCGGGGTATTGCTGACGGCCTTGGCGGCGCCGTCCCGGGCGCAGGATACGCGGCATGTGCCGCATGGGTCGTACACGCAGCTGGCGATTCCGGCGCCGGCTTGCCTGACGATGAACCAGCCGTGGGAAGGGCAGTGGAGCCCGTGTTCGGCGGCCGATCATCAGGATTGGCTGCAGGACCTGCGTCACTGGCGCGAGGAGCGCCGCATCCGCGTCGGCTACGATGGCAGCCGCTATGCACGGCCATCGGCGGCGTGGACGCAATCGAGTTTCATGCAGGCGCAGATGATGGTCGAGGACCGCTATTTCTACGATCCGGCCACCCGCCGGTATACTGTGGACCGCTATCTGGACGATCTGGTCCAGCGCTTCGGCGGCATCGATGCGGTGCTGGTGTGGCCGACTTATCCGAATATCGGTCTCGACGACCGCAACACCATCGACATGGTGCATTCGCTGCCGGGCGGCATTCCGGCGGTGAAGCAGATGGTGGCCGACTTCCACCGCCGTGGCGTGCGGGTGATGTTCCCGATGATGTTGTGGGACCAGGGCACGCGCGCGCTGGATCGCTCGTGGCCCGACGCGTTGGCCGCGCTGATGAAGGAGATCGGCGCCGACGGCATCAACGGCGATACGCAGGACGGCGTGCCGCTGGCCTTCACGCTGGCGGCCGACAAGACCGGCCATCCGCTGGTATTCCAGCCCGAGGGCCTGCCGTCCGACGAGGCGCTGGCCTGGAACCTGATGACCTGGGGCCAGTACACCTTTCCGTTCGCGCCGACGGTGGACCGCTACAAGTGGCTGGAGCCGCGCCACATGGTCAACATCTCGGACCGCTGGAACCGCAGCAAGACCGATGACCTGCAATTCGCCTTCTTCAACGGCGTGGGCTGGGAGAGCTGGGAAAACATCTGGGGCATCTGGAACGGCATCACGCCGCGCGACGGCGAAGCCACCCGCCGCGTCGCCACGCTGGAGCGCAGCTATGCGCGCTTCCTGGTCAGCCCGGACTGGGAGCCGCATTATCCGGCGCGCCAGTACGGCGTGTTCACCAGCCGCTGGCCGCTGGCCGACGCCACGCTGTGGACCATCGTCAACCGCAACGAATACGATAGCGACGGCGTGCAGCTGCGGGTGCCGTACCGCGCCGGCGCGCGCTATTTCGATGCCTATCACGGCGTGGAACTGGCGGCCGCGCGTTACGGCGACGGCGTGCTGCTGTCGTTCCCGATTGAAGCGCGCGGCTTTGGCGCGGTGTTGATGACCAACGGCGCGCCGGACGCCGCCACCGTGGCCAGCCTGGACAAGATGAAGGCGATGACCCGGCGTCCCTTGCGCGACTGGTCCGCCGAGTGGGCTGCCTTGCCGCAGACGCAAACACCGGTCGCATCCACCAAACCGGTCAGCAGTGCGCCGGCCGGCATGGTCGAAATTCCGGCCGGGCCGTTCGACTTCAGCGTGCGCGGGTTGGCGATTGAAGGCGGCAACAGCATCGGCGTGGACGTGCAGTATCCATGGGAAGACGGTGCGCGCCGCTTCCACCAGCGCAGCATGCAGATGGCGCGCTTCTTCATCGACCGCTACCCGGTCAGCAACGCCCAGTTCAAGGCGTTTGTCGACGCCACCCATTACCATCCGGCCGACGACGCCAATTTCCTCAGGCATTGGCAGAACGGCAGCTATCCCGCCGGCTGGGGCAACAAACCAGTCACCTGGGTCGGTCTGGAGGACGCCCGCGCCTACGCGGCCTGGGCCGGCAAGCGCCTGCCGCGTGAATGGGAATGGCAATATGCCGCCAGCGGCAGCCAAGGCCGCATCTACCCGTGGGGCGACACCTGGCGCGCCGACGCGGTGCCGCAGCCGGCCACCGGCCGGGCCGTGGCCACGCCGGACGATGTCGACGCCCATCCGCAGGGCGCCAGCCCGTTCGGCGTGCAGGATCTGGTCGGCAACGTCTGGCAGTGGACCGACGAGTACAGCGACGCCCACACCCGCTTCGCCATTCTGCGCGGTGGCAGCTCATACCAGCCGCAAGGGTCGATCTGGTACTTCCCGCCAGCCTACCGCAACGACCAGCACGGCAAGCTGTTGCTGATGGCGCCGGGACGCGACCGTGCGGCCACCGTGGGCTTCCGCTGCGTGGCCGACGCCGAGTAGCGCAATGTTGAGGCGTGTTAAAAGCATTGCTTTTGGTAAGCCTTTATACTGTGGTTTTTCGATTCCAAAGCTGCGTTGCAGGATTTCAAATGAGTACGTTTGACGTATTGACCGGCCTGGCGGACCGCGCCGCCTTCCGCGAAGGTTTGCGTTCCGCCCTCCAGCGCTCCCTGCGTGCCCACGCGCAGGTGGGGTTGGTGCTGATCGACCTGGATGGCTTTCAGACGGTCAATGACCTGCACGGCC
Source organism: Duganella margarita (assembly GCF_009857535.1). Lineage (GTDB taxonomy): Bacteria > Pseudomonadota > Gammaproteobacteria > Burkholderiales > Burkholderiaceae_D > Rugamonas > Rugamonas margarita. Next base: position 22,074 of record NZ_WWCS01000009.1, on the reverse strand, counting down.
AGGACAATGGCGACGCGCTGCTGCGCGAAATCGGCCGCCGCCTGCAGCACCTGGCGCGCGCCGGCGAACTGGTGGCGCGGCTCGGCGCGGACGAATTCGCCATTATCTGCGAGCAGGTGACGGCGCCGGCCACGCTGGCGGCGCTGGCCGAACGCATCCAGCTGGCGGTGCAGGCGCCGCTCGCCATCGGCGGCGATAGCGCCGCAGTCACCGCCAGCATCGGTCTGGCGACGGCTGGCGATGCCGCCGACGAGGACGGCGACCTGCTGCTGCGCTTTGCCGCAGCGGCGGTGCAGGCGGCGCGTGCGGCCGGCGGCAATGGCTGGCAATTCTTCGACCCGCAAATGCATCAACGCGCCTTGCAGCGCATGGATCTGGCGCACCGCCTGCACCTGGCGCTGGAGCGCGACGAGCTGGCGCCGCGCTTCCAGCCGATTGTCGACGCCGGCAGTGGCCGCATCGTCGGCGCCGAGCTGCTGCTGCGCTGGTTCCCGCAGCAGGGCGAGGTGTCGCCGGTGGAATTCATTCCGATTGCCGAGGCCAGCGGCGCCATCATTCCGATCGGCGCGTGGGTGTTCCGCCAGGCCTGCCTGGCCGAGCGCGACTGGTACCGGCGCTGGGGCGCGGCGGCGCCGTATGTGTCGGTCAACGTTTCGGTGCGGCAGCTGGACGATCCGGCGCTGGCGGACGTGTTTGCCGCCATCCTGGCCGATACCGGCGCCGACCCGCGCCGCCTGCTGGTGGAAATCACCGAGAGCATGCTGATGGTCGAGATCGACGCCAAGCTGCGCGTGCTGGGTCGCTTTGCCGAGCTGGGCCTGCGGCTGGCGATGGACGATTTCGGCACCGGCTATTCGTCGCTGGCGCAGCTGGCGCGCCTGCCGGTGGACGTGCTGAAGATCGACCGCTCCTTCATCAAGGATATTGCCGAGAGCGGCGAGAGCCGGGCGGTGGTGGAGGCGGTGGTCGGCCTCGGCCGCGCGCTCGGCCTCAAACTGGTGGCTGAAGGGGTGGAGACGGCGGCCCAGCAGCTGGAGCTGTGCGGCTACGGCTGCGACCTGATCCAGGGCTATTATTTCTACCGGCCGATGCCGGCCGGCGAACTGGTGGCGGCGTTCGAGCGGCAGGCGCTCAATGTCGAGCCGGCCAAGGATACCGGGCTGTACTTCCTGCTGTACGTCAGCGAGGCGGTGGCGCCGCTGTCGACCGCGCAGCTGGATCAGCTGCTCGAGCGCACCCGCGTCAACAACGCCCGCGCCGGCCTGACCGGCTGCCTGCTGTACGAGAACGAACGTTTCATGCAGATGCTGGAAGGCGAGCACGGGAAGGTGATGGAGACCTTCGAGCGCATCCGCACCAGCGGCCTGCACGACAATGTGCGGGTGGTGATCCACCAGCGCGCCAAGCGCCGCGTGTTCACCCACTGGAGCATGCTGCTACCGGACGATGCGGCGGCGCGCCGCCACGGCCCGGATTTTCGCGGCCGCCAGGTGCAGCCGATGCGCTTTGACGCCATCGCCGGCGATGCCCAGGTCTGCTACGCCTTCATCACCGCCTATGTGCCGGATGTAAAACACTAGCCGCGTAAGCCTGGTCTTACGCCGACGCAGCACGCGCCCCGATGCCGGCGGCAGGCTGGACGCCACATAATGCGGTGATTAGCATATCGGGAGCGTTAACGATGAACATGAAGCCAGCAGTCGTGGTGCACGGCGGCGCCGGCGCCGGGGCGGAGCTCAGCGATGGCTGCCAGCGGGCCGCCGACGCGGCCCTGCGCCAGCTGGCGGACGGCGATACCGCGCTGGCGGCGGCGATTGCCGCCGTGCTGGTGCTGGAAGACGACGACCGCTTCAATGCCGGCACCGGCTCCGCGCTAGGGCTGGACGGCGAGACCGTCGAAATGGATGCCGCGCTGATGGACACGCATGGCACGCTGGCCGCCGTGGCGGCGCTGCGTTCGGTCAAAAATCCCATTCTGGTGGCGCGCGACGTGGCGCGCACGCCGCATTATCTGCTGGTGGGCGAAGGCGCGCAGCGCTTTGCCCGGCTGATGGGCCATGGGCCGCACGATGTGATCCCCGATACCGCGCGCCGCAAGCACGCGGCGCTGCTGGCCAAAATGGCGGCCGGACAGCGGCCGATGGCCGGCGTCGACAACGGCGAGTTCGCCCGTTTCTGGAACTACGACAGCGTGCCGACCGTCGCCGGCAGCCAGGGCTGCGACACGGTCGGCGCGGTGGTGCGCGACGCCAACGGCCATTTTGCCGTGGCCGGCTCGACCGGCGGTTCGGCGCCATCGCTGCTGGGGCGGGTGGGCGACACGCCACTGGTCGGCTGCGGCTTCTACGCCGGGCCGGCCGGTGCGGTGGCCGCCACCGGGATTGGCGAGTACATCATTCGCACCATGCTGGCGCTGCGGGTATATCACTGGATCGAAGACGGCATGGACTTGCACGACGCGCTGCGCAAGGGCATCGGGCTGGTGCCGCCCGATGCCAATACCGGCCTGATCGCCGTCAGCCAGACCCAGTCCGGCTGGCATGCCAACGCCAGCACGCCCACCGCCGAACGCTAATCCCGCTTCACGGGCAACTGCCGATCACATAGTAGCCGGCGCTGGTCTGCGCCAGCGTGGTGGTGATGAACACGTTGTACAGCCCCATGTTCTGGTTGGAGCCTTTGGCCAGCGCATAGCCAAGGCTATACACGGCCCGGCCGGCCGTGACGTGCGCGTAGTTGCTGGCGGTAGTGGTGGTGCACGCGTAGCCGGACTGCGTGGTGGTCGCCGTGACGCTGGCCGATGCTGCGCCCGCAGCCCCAGCCGTCGTCAACGCCCTGACGGCGTAGCTGTAGGTCGCGCCGGACGCCAGGCCGCTGTCGGTATATGTGGTCGTGCTGACCGGCGCGGCGTTGACTTTGGCGCCGCCACGGTAGACGTCGTAAGCGGCGGCGCCGGCCGTGCCGTTCCACGCCAGCGTGACGGCGGTGGTGGTCACGCCGGTGACTTGCAGGCCGGTTGGCGCGGGCAGGGCATCGCCGCCGCCACTGGTCCCGGCCGCCACGCGGTCGACCATGGCCTTGATGGCCGCCATCTGACGGCCGCTTTTCTTCGCATAATTGGCATCGTCATAACCCCACCAGTCCCAGCAGCCATTGGGATTGCCGCCGCTGCTGGGTGTCGTCTGCGGATACAGCAATACGATGTTGTTGGTGTCGGCCCAGCGGTTGTAGCCAGTGTTGCGGTAATACTTGTCCTGGATCCTGGTCGGGTCTTGCTGGCAGCCGTGCAGTACCACGTGCACCTTGCACTGCTGGCCGGCGCCGCAACTGGCCGGCACGTAGGCCCATCCGCTGGTCGCCATGCCGTGGCTGGCCGGGCTGGCGATGAACTCGGCCTGGTTAAATTCGATAAAGCTGCCGCCCAGCGTACCGGTGTTGCGGGCATTCAGCGGGCCGTAGATCCATTTCAGGATCTCGCCGGCCAGGTCGAAGTTGCAGTTGTTGATGTAGGGGCTGGCCTTGACGCTGCAGCCGCTGCCGAAATCGTCGGTCACCATGGCGTGTTCTGACGCCAGGTTGTTTTTGTAGAAGATGTTGGCGCTGTTGATGTAGTGCTGGTAGTAGGTCTTGGCCTCGTTCATCACCAGTTGCTTGACGGTGCTGTCGATGCTGCCCGAATACAGGTAGACGCGCGAGGCGGCGAGGTTGCTGGTGGCGTCAATGCTGCCTTGGCTGGCCCAGCTGTCTGTGGTGCTGATCAGCGTGCTGGTGGCCGGCTTGCTGGCGCTGGTGGCGGCCATGCAGGGGCCGGTCGCCGTCAGCACGGAACCTTGCGCACAGTCGAACGGGCCGCCGGCGACAATGCCGGCGCCGGCGCGGAAGGTGGCGGAATACGCGACATGCAATTGCACCGCCATGAAGCCGCCGGACGACAGCCCGGAGACCGAGCTCAGCGCGGGGTCGATATTGTACGAGGGTAGTGACACCGGCGCCGCCGACGCATTGAACGCGGCCCCGGTGAGTATGCAAAGAAGGATCTGTCGGATACGGAACTGCCTGACGAAAGTAGCCATATTGAAGTCTCCTGTTATCGGTTTTGAGCGCGCCGGTGAGCGCGGGAAGGTGATGGTAATAGCAAACTTACGGCGTGGCGCGGGGCTGGTATTTCTACTGTCTCGCCCACGCAAATGGCTGACCCGCCGGGGCACGGTGCGTCCGCGTACAGTGCCTGAACCCGTCCATCGGCTATGCTTCGACTATCACCTTTTAATGGACTGCCCATGTCTTCCGACTTTGACGGCTACGTCCGCGTGCGCGGCGCGCGTGAACATAATTTACAAAATGTGGATGTCGACATCCCGCGCAATGCGCTGGTGGTGTTTACCGGCGTGTCCGGCTCGGGCAAGTCGTCGCTGGCGTTCGGCACGCTGTATGCGGAGGCGCAGCGGCGTTATCTGGAATCGGTGTCGCCGTATGCGCGGCGGCTGTTTCACCAGATGCCGGTGCCGGAAGTGGACGCCATCGACGGCCTGCCGCCGGCAGTAGCCTTGCAGCAGCAGCGCGGCACGCCGACCACGCGCTCGTCGGTGGGCAGCGTCAGCACCTTGTCGAATTCGCTGCGCATGCTGTATTCGCGCGCCGGCGATTATCCGGCCGGGCAGGAGCTGCTGTATGCGGAATCGTTCTCGCCGAACACGCCGCAGGGCGCCTGTCCGCAATGCCATGGCCTGGGCCGCGTCTACGAGGCCACCGAAAAATCGATGGTGCCGGATGATAGCCTGACGATCCGCGAACGCGCCGTCGCCGCGTGGCCGACGGCCTGGCACGGCCAGAACCTGCGCGATATTCTGGTCACGCTGGGCTACGATGTCGACACGCCGTGGCGCGAGTTGCCGAAGAAAGTGCGCGACTGGATTCTGTTCACCGACGAGCAGCCGACCGTGCCGGTGTACGCCGGCCTGACGCCTGCCGAGACCAAACGCGCGCTCAAGCGCAAGGAAACGCCGAGCTATCAGGGCACCTTTACCGGCGCGCGCAAGTATGTGTTGCAGACCTTTGCCGGCACCGAGAGCGCGCTGATGAAGAAGCGTGTGGCGCAGTATCTGGTCAGCATGGCCTGCCCGACCTGCGAGGGCAAGCGGTTGCGACAGGAAGCGCTGTCCGTCACGTTTGCCGGGCACGACATCACGGAGATTTCACGGCTGTCGCTGCGCCAGCTGGCGCAGTTGTTGCAGCCGTACGCGGCCGGCAAGCCACCGGCGCGCAAGAGAAAGCAATCGCCAGAGAAGGTGGTCGTGACGCAGCGCATTTCCGCCGACCTGCTGGCGCGGCTGGAAGTGATGCTGGATCTGGGTCTTGGTTATCTGAATCTGGAACGCGGCACGCCGACCTTGTCGCCGGGCGAATTGCAGCGGTTGCGGCTGGCCACGCAGGTGCGCTCCAGCCTGTTCGGCGTGGTGTATGTGCTGGACGAGCCGTCGGCCGGCCTGCATCCGGCCGATACCGAAGCGCTGCTGCGCGCGCTGGACCGGTTGAAGGCGGCCGGCAATTCGCTGTTCGTGGTCGAGCATGCGCTGGATGTGATCCGCCATGCCGACTGGATTATCGATGTCGGCCCGAAGGCGGGGCAGCACGGCGGCAAGGTGCTGTACAGCGGCAAGCCCGGCGGGCTGAAAGCGGTGAAGGAGTCGCGTACCGCGCATTACCTGTTCGGCGCGGCTGAGCGGACCACTCGTGAGCCGCGCCAGCCGAACGGCTGGCTGCAACTGCGCGGCGTGGTGCGCAACAACCTGCAAGGGCTGGACGCAGATTTCCCGCTGGGCGTGCTGGCGACCGTCAGCGGCGTGTCCGGCTCTGGCAAGTCCAGCCTGGTCAGCCAGGCGCTGATCCAGCTGGTGCAGGCCAAGCTGGGCCAGCCGGTGGCCGCCGAGCCGGTCGAATCGAGCGAGGAACTGCTGGACGCGGCCGAGCCAGGCGAGTTGAGAGGCCATATCGCCGGCGGCATGGAGCAGCTGCGGCGGCTGGTGCAGGTCGACCAGAAACCGATCGGCCGCACGCCGCGCTCCAATCTCGCCACCTATACCGGCTTGTTCGACCACGTGCGCAAGCTGTTCGCCGGCACCCGTGCGGCCAAGGCCAAGCATTATGACGCCGGGCGCTTCTCGTTCAACGTCGCCAAGGGCCGCTGCCCGCATTGCTCCGGCGAGGGCTTTGTGATGGTTGAATTGCTGTTCCTGCCCAGCGTCTATGCGCCGTGCCCGGAATGCGATGGTGCACGCTACAACCCGCAAACGTTGGCGGTGCGCTATCGTGACCACAATATCGCCGAGGTGCTGGCGTTGACGGTGGATGCGGCGTGGGAATTCTTCGAGGATGTGCCGCCGCTGCGCCACGCGCTCGACGTGCTGCGCGCCGTCGGCCTCGGTTATCTGCGGCTGGGGCAGCCCGCCACCGAACTGTCAGGGGGCGAGGCGCAGCGCATCAAGCTGGCGACCGAACTGCAACGCGCCAGCCGGGGCGACACCCTGTACGTGCTGGACGAGCCGACCACCGGCCTGCATCCGTCCGACATCGACCTGTTGCTGGCGCAACTGCACAAGCTGGTGGATGCCGGCAACAGCGTGATCGTGGTCGAACACAATGTGCAGGTGCTGGCCGATAGCGACTGGCTGATCGATGTCGGTCCCGGCGCGGGTGAGGAGGGCGGCCGCATTGTGGCCAGTGGTCCACCGGCCGAGGTGGCGCGCAACAAGGCCAGCCGCACCGCGCCGTATTTGCGCGCGGTGCTCGGTTAAGGCTGCTCCGCGAACAGATTGGCCTGCAGGAAGTCGATGAAGGTGCGCAATTTGGGCACCGGATGTTTGCCGGACGGCCACACCAGGTGGAACGGTCCGGGCTGCTCCACGCAGTTGGGCAGGATGTGCACCAGTCGGCCCTCCAGCAAATGCTGCCGGATCGCGAAGTCGGGCAGGCAGGCGATGCCGACACCGGCCAGCGCAAAGTGAATGCGCGCCTCCAGGTTGTTGCACACCACCGAGCGCGGCAACGCGAAGTCGGGTGCCAGGCCGGCCGCCGCCAGCGGCCAGGTCTGCATCTTGCCGGTGTTGGGATAGCGGAACTGGATGCAGTCGTGGCGTGCCAGGTCGGCGGCGCTGTGCGGCGTTGGATGGCGCGCCAGATAGGCCGGCGCGGCCACCAGCATCATCCGGTACGCGCCGAGATAGCGCGCGGTCAGCCGCGAGTCCGGCGCCTCGCCGCTGCGGATCACGGCGTCGAAGCCCTCATCGATGATGTCGACCTGGCGGTCGGTGAAGTCGAGCTCGAGTTCAATCTCGGGGAACGCCAGCTTGAATCGCGCCAGCGCCGTCAAAAACGGTTCGCCGATCAACGGCAGGCTGATACGCAGTCGGCCGCGCGCGCCCTGCTGGCGTTGCGCCAGCTCGTGGCGGGCCGCTTCCACTTCCGTCAAAATGCGGCGGCTGCGTTCCAGCAGCAGCGCGCCCTCGGAGGTCAGCCGGATGCTGCGCGTGCTGCGGTGGAACAGCCGGGCGCCCAGGTCCGCCTCCAGCGCGCCGATGCGCTTGCCGACCGCCGAGGCCGACACGCCCAGCAGGCGGCCGGCCGCCACCAGACTGCGGGTTTCCGCCACGTGTACGAATACTTGCAAGGCGCTGATGCTGTCCATCGCCGGCCCTCTCCTTGTGATTGCGGAGTTTTGTTTCCGTAAAGGGTGGAACTATACCCTACTTACTCCGGGGCGAGCGCTGGCCTACCATCGCGGTTCTTTCTTCAAACCGAGGTGACAGATGGACACGTTTCAACAATGGGAATTGCCCGGCGCGGGCCTGGCGCGACTGGCGCAGCGCACGCTGCCGTTGCCGGCGCCGCAGGCCGGCGAGATCCTGATCCGCACCGAAGCGGTGGCGCTCAACTACCGGGATGCCGAAATCGCCGAGCACGGCATGGGCTACGCGCTGAGTTATCCGCACACGCCCGCTTCCGACCTGGCCGGCCGGGTGGTGGCGGTGGGGCCGGGCGTGACCCGGTTTGCTGTCGGCCAGCGGGTGCTGTCGGCCTTCATTCCCGGCTGGATCGACGGCGCGCCGCTGCCGTGGTCGCAGGCGCCTAGCCGCGGCGCGCCGTTGCCGGGCGTGCTGGCGCAATATGTGGCCGGCCCGGCGGACGGCTACGTCAGCGCGCCGTCCGCGCTGAGCGCGGTCGAGGCCAGCACGCTGCCGGTGGCGGGCCTGACCGCCTGGATGGCGCTGGTCGAGCAGGGCCGGCTGCACGCCGGGCAGACGGTGGTGGTGCAGGGCACCGGCGGCGTGTCGCTGTTCGCGCTGCAGCTGGCGGTGGCGCACGGCGCCAATGTCATTGTGGTCAGCGGCAGCGATGACAAGCTGGCGCGGGCGCTGGCGCTGGGCGCGCGCCACGGCATCAATCGCCGGCAGATGCCCGACTGGCAGCGGCAGGTGCTGGCGCTGACTGCCGGCCGCGGCGCCGACCACATTCTCGAGATGGCCGGCGGCGACAACGTCGAGCGCTCGTTGCAGGCGGTCGCGCAGGGTGGGCGGATTTCCCTGATCGGCTTGCTGGAAGCCGACCGTTTCACGCTGCCGGTCGTGCCGCTGATCGGCAGTCGCGCCTCGATCACCGGCATCGCCGTCGGTTCGCGCCGGGCACTGGAGGATCTGGTGCGGACGGTCGACCTGCTCGACATCCGGCCGGTGATCGAGGCGGTCTATCCGTTTGAACACGCGCCGCAAGCGTTTGCGCACCTGCAGCGCGGCGCGTTCGGCAAGGTGGTGATCGAGGCCGGCACCTAGGCGCGCTTCAGCGTTCGCTCTGCTGGCTTTGCCAGCCGCCGCCCAACGCCTGGAACAGGGCCACGGTATCGGCGTAGCGGTTGGCCCGGGCCTGGATCATGGCGATGCTCCAGCTGTTGTGGGCGGCCTGTTCGGCGGTGGCGGCGCGCAGCGATTGGGCGTCGGCGTCGATCGCGTGCAGGGTGTCGGCCACGTTCTGGAACGCGGTCAGCACCGTGCTGCGGTACTGGGGAGCGGCCTGGTCGTAGCTGGCTTCGGCGGCGCGTTGCGCGTGAAGGCCGTCTCGGTACGCTGGCGTACAGCTTGCCCGATGGCCGTATCGCACACTGTCTTTTTTGGGAGGATAGTGGATGAAACACGGAGAGCAGGGTCACGCGGCGGGCGGTTGGGGATCGGTCAAGGAAGTCAGCAACGCATTGCTGCACGAGCATGTGCTGGTTGAGGGCAGCAAGCTGCTGCTGCACCAGAACAAGACGGATGGTTTTGCCTGCGTCAGCTGTGCCTGGGCCAAGCCGGCCAATCCGCATCCGTTTGAGTTTTGCGAGAGCGGCGCCAAGGCCACTGCGTGGGAAGTCACCAGCAAGCGTTGCGCGCCGGATTTCTTCGCCAGGCATACGGTCAGCGAATTGCTGGACTGGAGCGACTGCGCGCTGGAGTCGGTCGGCCGCCTGACCACGCCGCTGCGATGGGACGCCGCCAGCGACCGCTATGTGCCGGTCGACTGGGAAACGGCGTTTGCCGAGATCGGCCGCGAGCTGCGCGCGGTGCCGGCGGCGCAGCGCAAGGGCGTGGTGTTTTACGCGTCCGGCCGGGCCTCGCTGGAAACCTCGTATATGTATCAGTTGCTGGCGCGCATGTACGGCAATAACAACCTGCCGGACAGTTCGAATATGTGCCACGAGAGCACTTCGGTGGCGCTGCCCAAGACCATCGGCGTGCCGATCGGCACCGTGTCGCTGGACGATTTCGAGCAAACCGACTGTATTTTCTTCTTCGGCCAGAACGTCGGCACCAACAGCCCGCGCATGCTGCACCAGTTGCAGGAAGCGCGCCGGCGCGGCGTGCCAATCATCACCTTCAATCCGTTGAAGGAAGCAGGGCTGCTGAATTTTTCCAATCCGCAGTCGCCGCTGGAGATGCTGACGCCTGCCGAAACCACCATCAGCACGCAATATCTGCAAGTGCGCGCGGGCGGCGATATCGGCGCGCTGCTGGGCCTGTGCAAGGCGCTGATCGAGGCGGATGACGCGGCGCAAGCGGCCGGTGCGGCGCGCGTGCTGGACGTGGATTTCCTGGCCGAGCACACCGCCGGACTGGACGCCTTTGTGGCGGAGGTGCGAGCCACCAGCTGGCAGCACATCGAAGCCGAGTCCGGACTGGCGCAGGCGGATCTGGTTGCGGCGGCGGCCACCTATGCGGCGGCCGACAAGGTGATCGGCATCTATGGCATGGGCCTGACCCAGCACCGGCACGGCGTGCTGAATGTGCAGATGGTGTCCAATTTCCTGCTGCTGCGCGGGAATATCGGCAAGCCAGGCGCCGGCATCTGCCCGGTGCGTGGGCATTCCAATGTGCAGGGCCAGCGCACAGTCGGCATCACGGAAAAGCCGGAACTGGCGCCGCTGGACAAGCTGAAGGAGCTGTACCATTTCGAGCCGCCGCGCGACAAAGGCCTGAATACGGTGGAAGCCTGCGAAGGCGTACTGGACGGATCGGTCAGCGCCTTCATCGGCCTGGGCGGCAATTTCCTGCGCGCGATCCCCGATACGGTGCGCATGGAGGCGGCCTGGTCGCGGCTGCGGCTGACGGTGCAGGTGTCGACCAAGCTGAATCGCAGTCATCTGGTGCATGGCGCGGTCGCGTATATCCTGCCGTGCCTGGGGCGCATCGAGATCGACCGCCAGGCCGGCGGCGAACAGGCGATGGCGGTGGAGGACAGCACCGGCTGCATGCACGGGTCCAAGGGCCGCGCCGAGCCGGCCGGCGAGTTGCTGCGCTCGGAGGCGGCCATCGTCGCCGGGCTGGCGCGCGCCACGCTGGACGCCAATCCAGCCGTGCCCTGGCAGGACTGGGTGGACGACTACAGCCGCGTACGCGATGCGATTGCGCGGACCTTCCCCGATATCTTCCACGACTTCAACCAGCGCATGTGGACGCCGGGCGGTTTCCGCCGTCCGGTGCCGGCCGCGCACCGGCAATGGAAGACGCCGAACGGCAAGGCGAATTTCATCGTGCCGAAGACGATGGAGGCCGACCCGGATCAGGCTGCGCCGCAGGCTGATGTGCTGCGCCTGTTCACGGTGCGCAGCGACAGCCAGTTCAACACCACGGTCTACAACGAGGATGACCGCTTCCGCGGCATCAAGGGCGGGCGCAAGGTGTTGCTGATGAATGCCGGCGATCTGGCCCGGCTGGGGCTGGCGGAAGACCAACTGGTCCAGGCGCATGCGGTGACGTCGGATGGCATCGCCCGCAGCGTCGATGGCTTGCGGCTGGTGGCCTACGACGTGCCGGCCGGCTGCGTGGCTGGCTATTACCCGGAGTGCAATCCGTTGATGGCGCTGTCGCACCACGCGCTGGAAAGCAAGGTGCCGGCCGCCAAGTCGATCGCGATCCGGCTCACGCCCGCCTAGCGTTGGCCGTAATAGGCAGCCAGCTCGGTGATCTCCGCATCGGTCAGCTGGCGCGCCATATTGCGCATCTGCTGGTTGAGGTCGTTATGCCGGCTGCCGTCGCGGAAGGCGTGCAGCTGGTTGCGGATGTAGACTTCCGGCTCGCCCTCCAGCACCGGCGCCACGTTTTGCTGCGCCATCCCGCCATGGCAACTGGCGCAGGCGCCGATGTTGCGCATCGGTGCGCCATTGCTTACCAGTTGCGGCGCCGCGCGCGTGCTGCTCAGCGGCGTGCGCTCTTGCGGCAGATATGCGTAGTAGGCCGCCAGGTCGCGCATGTCCTGGTCGCTCAGCGGCGCCGCCATCGGCTGCATGATGGCGCTCAGGCGGTGGCCCGCCTTGTAATCGCGCAGCTGCTTGTAGATGGCCGCTTCGATCTGTCCCGCCAGATTGGGCGTGTTGGCCTGGCTGACGCCGCGTATCCCATGGCACATGGTGCAGCGCATGGCCAGCGTGGCGCCGCGCCCGATCGATTCGGCATTCGCCGGCCGCATCATGCTGGCGCTGACGATGACGTCGCTCGGCCGCGCCGCCGCGTCGTTGCCCAGCGCGCCGGCACGCGGGGCGCCCGGCACGCCGGCGGCGCGGCAGATGGCGTCCCACAGCGAGATGGACTGGTCGTTGTTGGCCAGCGGCACCCAGATGAAGCCGGCCGCCGCCGCCAGCACCGCCAGCAACAGCACGGCGCCGACGCTGTAGCGCGTCCAGCGGTTTCCTGGCGAGAGAACAGAAGGTTCGGTCATGGCATCACCTGATCGGAACGGCTGGTACCGCGGTATTGGGGGTGTTGATCAGCTGCGCAATCGGGAAGCCGTAGTTGATGACGCTCAGGCCGATCATCAACGCCAGCCACAGGGTGAAGCCGTTCAGCGCGGCCGGAATGCGCGCTGCCGCCTGCACCGGCGCGCTGAAGCGGAAGGGCGGCAGCGGCTGCACCGCACCTTGATGGCCACGGAACAGAATCCACAGGAACAGCAGTCCGGACGCCAGCAGCAGCAAGCCGCCGCTGAAGGTGATGATGACCGACAGCGACAGCGGCGCCAGGTCGGGATTGCTGTAATCGTAGTACGCCATGCGGCGCGGCATGCCGAGGATGCCGACCCAGTGCCACGGCAAGGTCAGCACCATCATGCCGATAAACCACAGCCACAGCTGGATGCGCATCAGCGGCCAGACGTCCAGCGCGCGGCCGGTCAGGTGCGGCCACAGGTCGTAAGCCAGCGCAAAGTACATGATGACGATGGCGCCGCCGAAGATCAGGTGGAAGTGGCCGGTGATCCATTGGGTGTTGTGGATGGCGAAGTCGAGCTGGTAGCTCATGTTGATCAGGCCGCCTGCGCCACCGAAGCCGAGCATGATGAACGACAGCGCCAACGCCAGCATCAGCGGATTTTTCCACGGCAGCCTGGCGATCCACGCGAACTTGCCGGTGCCGCCGCGCAGCCGGCCGGCGATTTCGACCGAGGCGCAGATGGTAAAGATGGTCAGCAGGGTCGGCACCGACACCATGCCGGTAAACACCGCGTGCAGGAACTTGACGCCGCTGCCGACCTGCGGGTCCTGGAATAAATGGTGGACGCCGATCGGCATCGAAAACACCAGAAACAGGATGAAGGAGATGCGCGCCATGGCGTCGCTGTACAGCCGGCCGCCGATGGCGCGCGGCACCAGCGTGTAGAAGGCGATGTAGGCCGGCATCAGCCAGAAGTAAACGATGGCGTGCAAAGTCCACGAAAAGAACACCCGCGCCAGGCCGGCGTCGATGGTGGTCTTGAAGCCGGCCGCCACCGGCAGGATCAGGAACAGGATTTCGATGGCGGCGCCGACCGAAGTCCAGGCCCACAGGTAGGCGCCGGCGTTGTTGGCGAACATCGCCAGCGGCACGGTTTCGCCCGGATGGGCGCGGCGCCAGGCGCGCAGGTTGATCGCCATCAGCGCCACCCACACCCACGAGCCGACCACCACCAGCACCACGCCGAGGTAGTAGAACACGCTGCCGATCAGTGGCGGGTAGAACGTGTACAGCACCGAGGCCTTGCCCAGCGCCACTGGGACCATCGCCGTCACGGTGCCCAGCACCACCAGCGCGTAGCCGGTCCAGGCCCAGCGCAGGCCGATCAGCGCCTGCTTCAGCGCCAGTTCGACGATGGCGTAGCCGAAGCCCATCGCCACCAGCGTCGGGAACACATAGCCCATGGCCGAGCCGTGCGCGGTCACCGAGCGGTAGTACAGTTCGGGATCGCCGATCCACTGGCTCAGCGGGCTGCGGATGTACATCTGCCACTCGCCCAGGCACAGCGCCAGGAAGAAGGCGAGGAACGCCAGCCAGAAGTGGGCCAGCACCAGCCGCCGGTTAGGAACGTTCAGCACAGCTCAGCCTCCTTTGTTGTTGCGCCAGCCGCGCCCAGGTGGCCTTGTCGACCACCTTGACATGGGCCCACATGGCGGCGTGGCCGACGCCGCAGAATTCGTGGCACGGCATGGTGTGCTCGCCTGGCTGCTGGAAGCGGGCGTGGAAGGTGGAGACGTAGCCCGGCACCAGGTTGACGTTGACGTTGGTGCCGGTGACACTGAAGCCGTGCACCACGTCGGCGCTGGTGGCGCGGATGACGATGGGGGTGTCGGCCGGCACCAGCACGCACTGCGGCGTGAACGAATACTGGCTGCCGATCAGGCGCACGGTGATGCTGCCGTCGGCTTCGCTGGCGCTACCGAGGTTGGCCTCGACGAATTCGCCGGCCAGGTGCAGCGTGCCGGGATTGACGGTTTCCATGCGCTGCGGCGGCATGGTGATCCAGTGCAGGCTCATGTAGGCCATCATGCCGAGCAGCAGGGCGATGATGGCGGCTACGATCCATACCCAGCGCGCTTCGGCGCGTTCGGCGGCATGTTCGGCGGCGCTCATCTAGGCCCCTCCGCGCGCGACGAACACCAGGAAGTAAAAGGCGAACCAGATGGCCAGCACGATGGAGGTCGCCACCCCCGCCAGCGCAAACGCGCCGCCCGGTCCTTGTGCGACGATGGCCTCCACGCGCTGCTGGACGGCGGCGTCGTCGGCGGGCGTACCCGGTTCCTCGATCATGGGCTTCTCCTATTCGAGCAGCGCGCTGCGCAGCTGGTTGACTTGCTGCGGCGTCACCGGTGTGGCGGCGTTGCCCCAGGCGTTGCGGATGTAGGTCGCCACGGCGGCCACTTCGGCGTCGTTCAGTTCCTGCGCGAACGGCGGCATGCCGTACGGCGTCGGGTTCTTGCGGGTGCCGGGCGGGTAGCCGCCGTTGAGAATCATGCGCACCGGGTTGACCGAGGAACTCATCAGGATCGACTGGTTGGCCGCCAGCGGCGGGAAGTGCGGCGGCATGCCACGGCCATCGGCCACGTGGCAAACGGCGCAGCGGGCTTCGTAGATGCGCTGGCCTTCGGCAAACTGCTGCGATACTTCGTTGGTCAGCGGTGGCGGCGCCGGAGCCGGTGGATCGTCGCTCGGCAGGCTTTTCAGGTAGACCGCCATGGCGCGCACGTCGGCGTCGTTCAGGTATTGCAGGCTGTTGAAGGTGACCTCGGCCATCGGACCGTAGACGGTGCCGCGGTGCGAGACGCCGGTTTGCAGCAGATCCATGATGTCCTGCAAGGCCCAGTTGCCGAGGCCGGCCTCGCGGTTGGAGGTCAGCGACGGCGCGTACCAGTTCTGCATCGGGATCAGGCCGCCCTGGAAGGCCTTGGCTTCGGCCGAGCCGCCCAGCGCGTTGATCGGCGAGTGGCACATGGCGCAATGGCCCAAGCCTTGTACCAGATAGGCGCCGCGGTTCCATTCGACCGATTGCTGCGGCTCGGGCTTGTATTCGCCTTGCTGGAAATACAGCGTACGCCAGCCGATCAGCAGGCTGCGGTTGTTGTAGGGGAAGCGCAGCTCGTGCTCGCGGTTGGCGCGCTTGATTGGCGGCACCGACATCAGGTAGGCGAAGATGGCGTCCGAGTCGTCGCGCGTGACCTTGGTGTAGGAGGCGAACGGCATGGCCGGATACAGCAGCTTGCCGTCCGGCGAGCGGCCGGTGTGCAGCATGCTGTAGAAATCGGCCGGGGTCCATTTGCCGATGCCGGTTTCCTGGTCCGGCGTGATGTTGGGCGCATACAGGTTGCCGAACGGCGTGGGCATGGCGCGGTTGCCGGAGAAGATGGCCTGGCCGGGAATGGTGTGGCAGGCGATGCAGTCGCCGGCCTGGGCCAGGTATTTGCCGCGTTCGACCTGCGCGCTGCTGATGGTGGTGGCGGGCGACGACGGCGTGCGTTGCAGTAGCCACCAGACGCCGCCGACGAACAGCACGGCGAGCAGCAGCAGGACCAGCAGAACGCGCTTCATGGATGGCCTCCCGGCGCGGCGGCGGCTTGCTGGCTGCCGCAGGCCAGCGGCAGCTGGGCGGTGTCGGCGGCGACGGGCTTGTCCTGTTGCGGTACCGGCAGCGTGGCCAGGTAGGCGGCGACGGCCGCCACTTCCGGTTCGGACAGGGTGGCGGCGACCATCTGCATGCAATCCGGCGCCACTGCGGTGCGGGTGCCGTAGCGCCAGGCGCCGAGCTGGGCGCTGACGTAGTCGGCGCGCAGGCCGAGCAGACCAGGGATGCCGGGTTCACGCCCGGTCAGCGCGGCGCCGTGACAGGCGGTACAGGCGGGGATTTTTTTATCCGGCAGGCCTTTGGCAACGATCTGCTGTCCCTGGGCGACGGTGGCGGCCGGCGCGTCGGGGGCGGTGACCGGCAGCGGGTCCGGGCTTTGGGCGGCGAAGTAGTCGGCCATCTGCTTCAGGTAGGACGGCGGCAGGTAGGCCAGCAGGTAGTTCATCGGCGCGTAGCGGCGGCGGCCTTCCTGGAAGGCGATCAGCTGGTTGTACAGGTAGCCGGCCGGTTTGCCGGCCAGGCGCGGGAAGTAGACGTTGGCGACGCCCCGGCCCTTGTCGCCGTGGCAGCCGACGCAGGCCAGGGTGCGCGCCTCCATGGTGTCGGGCGCGCGCTGCGTCGGCACGGCCGGCTCGGGCTGGGCATAAACCTGGCCGCCGATCGCGCTGAGTACCAATAAAGCTGTCAAACACCGGGATGGGACCATGCCGTCTCCTCAGGGCTGCTGTACTAGTGGCTTTTTTAGCTAATATCAATGCTACAACTGTTTGCCGGTTGCGTTACATCCTTTCGGTAGCAGCGTTGCGGATTCGTCACAATTATTCGCCTTGCCAACCGCCGCCGAGGGCCTGGTACAGGGCGACGGTGTCGGTGTAGCGGCTGGCCTGGGCCTGGATCAGGGCGATGCTGGCTTGCTGCCAGACCTGGCCGGCCTGTAACACCGGCAAATTGCCGGTCAGGCCGAGTTGCCATTGGCGTTGGGCGATGCTCCAGCTCTTGTGGGCGGCCTGTTCGGCGGCGGCGGCGGCGCGCAGCGATTGGGCGTCGGCGTCGATCGCGTGCAGCGTGTCGGCCACGTTCTGGAACGCGGTCAGCACCGTGCTGCGGTATTGGGCGGCGGCCTGGTCGTAGCTGGCTTCGGCGGCGCGTTGCTGGTGCAGCAGGGCGCCGCCGTGGAACAGCGGTTGCGCCAGGTCGGCGCCGATGCTCCAGAAGCCGCCGCCTGCTTTGAACAGGGTGCCGGCGCTGAGGGCGGAGCTGCCCAGCGTGCCGGTCAGGGCGATGTTGGGCAGGCGCGCGGCGGCGGCGATGCCGATCTGGGCGGAGGCGGCGTGCAGTTGCGCTTCGGCGGCGCGGATGTCGGGGCGCTGTTCGACCAGTTGCGCGGGCAGGCTGAGCGGCAGTTCGGTCGCCAGCGTCAGTTTGCTGAAGTCGAGGCGCTCGGCGCTGCCTTCGCTCGGGTAGCGGCCGGCCAGGGCGGACAGCAGGTTGTGTTGCTGGGCCAGCTGCTTGTGCAGCGGCGGCAGGGTGGCCTCGACTTGCGCCAGTGCGGCTTCCTGGGCGGCGACGTCGGCGGCGCCGAGTTGGCCGGCCTGTTGCTGTTTACGGACTGCGTCCAGTTGCTGGCGCGCCATGGTGGCTTGCTGCTGCATGGCGTCCAGTTGCGCGCGCAGGGCGGCTTCGCCGATGGCGGCGTTGACGATGCTGGTGGTCAGCGTCAGGCGCGCGGCGTCGCGCTGGTAGCGGGCCAGGTCGGTTTGGGCGTCGGCGGCTTCGACCTGGCGGCGGGTGGCGCCGAACACGTCGGGCGTGTAGCCGATGCTCAGTTGCGCGGTGTGCAGCGTGTACAGGTTGGCGCCCGAGGCGGTTGGGCTGGACAGGGTGTCGGCAACGCGCTGGCGGGTTGGTAGCAGGTGCAGGTCGGCGGTCGGCAGGAAAGCGCCGCGTTCGGCGGCGGCCGTTTCGCTGGCGGCGCGCAGGGCGGCGTCGGCGGCTTGCAGGTCGGGATTGGCTTGCAGGGCGGCGGCCACCAGCTGGTTCAGCTGGTCCGAGCCGAAGACAGTCCACCATTGGGCGGAGACGGCCTGGCCTTTGGCGTAGTGCTGCGCCTCGCCACCGGCGACCGGACCCGAGGCGGTGGCGGTTGGCAGCGGCGCGGCGGTATAGCCGGTGACCGTCGGCGCGGCAGGGCGCACGAAGTCCGGACCAGCGGCGCAGCCGGTGGCCAGAACCGCGATCAGCAGGCGCACCGCCACCGCCAGCACGGTCGCGGCTGGGGCGTTAGCGAACGACGCGGCCAGGGCGGTGATGCGCGGCGCTAGCTGCGTACGCGCAATGGCGGCGCGCGCAGCAAGTGCCGCGCCCGCTGCACGGGTGGCAGCGATGGTGCGGGTGGCCACGCGCGCGCGGCTGGCCGCAGGGAACGCGGCCAATGCCGTCGCGGCGATCGCAGCGCCCAGGTGCATGCTCAGGTTTTTCATCATGGTTGCTCTCCTTCTGGCGCGGGCATGGAAGCGATACGGCGCGCTACGCGCTCTTCGATCAGGTAATACAGCGCTGGCAGCAGCACCAGCGTCAGCACGGTGGCGGTGACCAGGCCGCCGACCACCACGGTGGCCAATGGACGCTGGACGTCGCTGCCCAGGCCGTGCGCCAGTGCAGCGGGTACCAGGCCCAGCGCGGCGACGGTGGCGGTGGTCAGCACCGGCCGCACCCGTTCGCGGGCGCCGGTGATGACGGCGCTGCGCAAGTCATCCGGCATCAGATCGCGCCAACGGTTCAGGTTGGCCAGCATCACTACCGCATTCAGCACCGACACGCCAAACAGCGCGATGAAGCCGACCGCCGACGAAACGTTCAAGGTCATGCCGCGCATCTGCAAGGCCACCAGCCCGCCCAGCAGCGACAGCGGCACCGCCAGCAGAATCAGCCCCGGCTGGCGCAAATTGCCGAATTCTGAGAACAGCATCACAAACATCAGCGCCATCACGGCCGGCACGATCACCGCCAGACGCGCCTGTGCACGTTGCTGGTTCTCAAACTGGCCGCCCCAGGTGATCTGGTAGCGCGCGTGGTCGTATGGAATCTCCTTCTGGATACGGCTTTGCGCTTCGGCCAGGAACGACGACAAGTCCCGTCCGCGCAAGTTGGTGCGCACGGTCAGGTGGCGCCGGTTCATCTCGCGCGTGATGGTGGTTTCACCTTCGGCCAGGTGGATGTGCGCCACCTGCGCCAGCGCCACGTGCGCGCCGTTGGCGGCGTTCAGCACCAGGTCGCCGATGGCTTGCGGATCGTTGCGGGTCGGGCCGCTGAAGCGGGCGGCGACGTCGTAGCTGCGGTCGTCCACATACACCTGCGCTACCGGGCTGCCGCCGATGCCGGTCTGGATCAGCGCCATCACGTCGGCCACGTTGATGCCGAGACGGGCCGCAGCGGCGCGGTCGACGTCGATGCGCACCTGCGGCAGCGGCGGTTCCTGGTCGATGATGACGTCGGCCGCGCCGGGCACGGTGCGCAGCAGATGCTCGACCGCACTGGCCAGCTTGCGGGTGGCGTGGAAGTCGTCGCCATACACTTTGACCACCAGGTCGCTGTGGGCGCCGGCCAGCTTGTCCAGCACGCCGTCGATCATCGGCTGCGAGAAGCCGACGTCGGTGCGCGGCAGCTGTTTGTAGCGCGCCGACAGCTTGTCGATCAGGTCCTGCTTGCTCATGCCGGACGGCCACTTGTCGTACGGTTGCAAGGTCACCGCGCATTCGATGTGCGATGGCGTAAACGGGTCGGTGCCTTCGTCGTTGCGGCCCAGTTGCGTGACCACGTGCGCCACCTGCGGTTCCAGCAGCGTGGCGGCGCGCAGCGCGTCGGCCATCTGCGTCGCCTTGGTTAGCGAGATGCCGGGCGGCAGCGTGACTTGCAGCCAGATCGAACCTTCGTCCAGCGACGGCAGGAAGTCGCGGCCGATGGCGCCGCCCACCACGATCACGGCCGCCAGCGTGGCGCCGGCCACCGCCAGCACCAGTTTCGACTTGCCCACCAGCCGGTGCAGCAGCGCCTCGTAGCGCGGCATCAGCCAGCCCAGCACCGGGTTGTGGAAGATCTTGCGCGGCTTGCGGAAGGCCCAGAACGCCAGGCCGGGAATCAGCATCATGGTCATCAGCAGCGCGCCGAGCAGCGCGAAGCCGACCGCGAACGCCATCGGCGAGAACAGCTTGTATTCGATGCGCTGGAAGGCGAAAAGCGGCAGGTAGGCGACCATGATCACCAGCATGCCGAAGCAGGTCGGCTTCATCACTTGCAGCGCGGCTTTCATGGCGTCCTTGGCCGACAGCAGGCCGTCCGGCTGCCGCTCGCGCTGGAGCAGAATGGCTTCCAGCACGAAGATGGCGCCGTCGACGATGATGCCGAAGTCGATCGCGCCCAGCGACAGCAGGTTGGCCGGAATCTTAAAGTGGTGCATCAGGATGAAGGCCACCATCAGCGACACCGGAATCGCCGACGCCGCAATCAGCGCTGCGCGCGGGCTGCCGAGGAACAGCACCATCACCAGCGTCACCAGCACCACCCCTTCGATCAGCGTCTTGCCGACCGTGTGCACGGTGGCGTCGACCAGCGTGCTGCGGTCCATGTACGGCACCACCTTGACGTCTTTTGGCAGCAGGTGGTCGTTCAGGTCCTGCACCGCCTCGTGCACGCCGGCGATCACGCGCGACGGGTTTTCGTTCTTCAGCAGCAGCACGATGCCGGAGACGGTGTCGGAGATTTTGTCCTTGCCCAGCACGCCGTGGCGCTCCTGGTTGCCGAGCGTGACATTGCCGAGGTCCTTGACCAGCACCGGCACGCCGTTCTTCTGCGTGACCACCACATTGCCGAGATCATCCAGGTTGTGGATCAAACCGACGCCGCGCACCACCAGTCCCTGCTGGCCGCGCGTGAGGATGCTGCCGCCGGCGTTGGCGTTGTTGGCGGCGATGGCTTGCGTGATCTGCGCCAGCGACAGGTTGTACTTGGACAGCTTGGCCGGATCGAACTCCAGCAGGAACTGCGTGGTCAGGCCGCCGAAGTTGCCGACATCGACGACGCCGCTGGCCTGTTTCAGGCGCGGGATGACCACCCAGCGCTGCAGTTCGGACAGCGCGCGCAGGTCATGGCTTTTCGATTCCAGCGTGTAGCGGTAGATTTCGCCGATGGGCGAGGTCAGGGCGTCGAGTGACGGCTGCGCGCCATACGGCAGCGTGACGCCGGCGATGCGTTCCTGCAGGCGCTGGCGCGACCAGTAATCCTCGGCGCCGTCCTCGAATACCACGGTGATCAGCGACAGGCCGAAGGTGGACTTGGAGCGCATCACGTGCATGCCGGGCGTACCCATGATTTCGCGTTCCAGCGGAATGGTGATCTGCTGTTCGACCTCCTCGGCAGCCAGGCCGTTGACTTGCGTGACCACTTGCGAGGTGACGTCGGCGATGTCGGGATAGGCTTCCAGCGGCAGCTGGGTCCAGCAGTAGCCGCCGTACAGCGCCACCAGCAGGAAGATCAGTGTGACGATGCCGCGCCGGTTGAAGCACAGGTTAACCAGACGTTCAATCATTGAGCAGCACTCCATCCTTGGTGACGATACGCTCGCCGGTTTTGAGGCCGGCCAGCACTTCGACCTGTTCGCCAATCTGCGCGCCGAGTTTCAGTTCACGCGCTTCAAACTGCCATGGCTTGACTTCGACGAAGGCGCGGCTGGCGAAGCCGCTCTGGATCACGGCCGTCATCGGCACCAGCAGGCCGTTATGCGGACGCGCCAGCAGCGTGGCTTCGGCGAACATGCCGGGCTTCAGGTGGCCGTCGCGGTTGTCGAACGGCAGGCGGACTTTGATGGTGCGGGTGTCGGCGTCCAGCATCTCGCCGATGTAGCGCACCTGGCCGGCCACCGGCTGCGGCCAGGCATCCAGCTTGATGCTGGCCTGCTGGCCGACGTACAGTTGCGGCAGGTCTTTCTCTTGCGCGTTGGCGCTGATAAAGACCTTGGACAGGTCGGCCACGGTCATCAGCGGTGCGGTGGCGTCGTTCCAGAATGCGCCGGCGGCGGCCGACAGCTCGACCACGCGGCCGGCGATCGGCGAGCGCACGACGATGCGGCCGGTGCCGGTGCCAAGGCCGCCGGTGTTGCCACCGGGGACGGCCGAGCCAGCGTGCGCGGCG
>NZ_WWCS01000099.1 GCF_009857535.1 Duganella margarita | reverse complement strand
CCGCCGTCAAAGCCCTGACCACCGACCAGGTCGTGGCGCTGACCACCAGCCAGGCTGCCGCCCTGAGCAGCGCCCAGGTGAACGCACTGACCGCTGCTGCCATCACCGCGCTGGAAACCGAAGACTTCGCTGCGCTGAAAACCGCGACCATTGCCGGCCTGAACAGCACCCAGATCGGCGCCCTGACCAGCGCGCAAGTGGTGGCCCTGACCACCGCCCAGGCCAACTCGCTGAGCAGCGCCCAGGTACGCGCGCTGACCA
>NZ_WWCS01000098.1 GCF_009857535.1 Duganella margarita | reverse complement strand
GGCTAAAACAGTCAGGATGTTGGCTTAGAAGCAGCCATCATTTAAAGAAAGCGTAATAGCTCACTGATCGAGTCGTCCTGCGCGGAAGATGTAACGGGGCTAAGCCAGTCACCGAAGCTGCGGATATGCGTAAGCATATGGTAGGAGAGCGTTCTGTAAGCCTGCGAAGGTGTCTTGTAAAGGATGCTGGAGGTATCAGAAGTGCGAATGCTGACATGAGTAGCGATAATGGGGGTGAAAAGCCCCCACGCCGTAAGCCCAA
>NZ_WWCS01000097.1 GCF_009857535.1 Duganella margarita | reverse complement strand
GGCTAAAACAGTCAGGATGTTGGCTTAGAAGCAGCCATCATTTAAAGAAAGCGTAATAGCTCACTGATCGAGTCGTCCTGCGCGGAAGATGTAACGGGGCTAAGCCAGTCACCGAAGCTGCGGATATCCGTAAGGATATGGTAGGAGAGCGTTCTGTAAGCCTGCGAAGGTGTCTTGTAAAGGATGCTGGAGGTATCAGAAGTGCGAATGCTGACATGAGTAGCGATAATGGGGGTGAAAAGCCCCCACGCCGTAAGCCCAA
>NZ_WWCS01000096.1 GCF_009857535.1 Duganella margarita | reverse complement strand
AGGATTCGTGACTGGGGTGAAGTCGTAACAAGGTAGCCGTATCGGAAGGTGCGGCTGGATCACCTCCTTTCTAGAGTTTGCAGGATTCTCCGGAATCACTTTCAAGCGCTCACACTTATCGACTGTAGACAATAAAAGAACAGCAAATATTGGGGCTGTAGCTCAGCTGGTTAGAGCACCGTGTTGATAACGCGGGGGTCGTTGGTTCGAGTCCAACCAGCCCTACCAGTTGCCTGTATTAAGTGGTACCCATGGGGGATTAG
>NZ_WWCS01000095.1 GCF_009857535.1 Duganella margarita | reverse complement strand
CAGGGGGTCGTCGGTTCGATCCCGTCATCCTCCACCACCTGTTTTTACGTAAGCAAGAGATGCTTAGGTAAAAGCAGTATCGTTCTTTAACAATCTGGAAGAAGTAAAGTTTTATTAGGTGTGTGTCAACAGATACACGCCTGGGTAGTAAAACTCATCATCACAAAGTAGTAAATGCTTGAACTATAGCCGTCAAGGTTATAGGGACAAGTGAATAAGTGCACATGGTGGATGCCTTGGCGATTACAGGCGATGAAGGACGTAG
>NZ_WWCS01000094.1 GCF_009857535.1 Duganella margarita | reverse complement strand
CTACGTCCTTCATCGCCTGTAATCGCCAAGGCATCCACCATGTGCACTTATTCACTTGTCCCTATAACCTTGACGGCTATAGTGCAAGCATTTACTACTTTGTGATGATGAGTTTTACTACCCAGGCATGTATCTGTCGATACACACCTAATAAAACTTTACTTCTTCCAGATTGTTAAAGAACGATACAGCAGATAAGTGTGAGCACTTGGCATGTTCCGAAGAACCTGCAAACTCTAGAAAGGAGGTGATCCAGCCGCACCTTCCG
>NZ_WWCS01000093.1 GCF_009857535.1 Duganella margarita | reverse complement strand
CTAGCTTGACGATAACCTACTTTCACACTGGTTGCAGCACTATCATCGGCGTAGAGTCGTTTCACGGTCCTGTTCGGGATGGGAAGGGGTGGGACCGACTTACTATGGTCATCAAGCTTTGACTTGTATGCTGTGCAGCCAACGGCTGCACAGCGAATCTGGGAGAAGTAAAGCGACGTTTCACGTCGTCCCTGCGCAGGCAGGGATCTCATTTAGTTTATTGGGTAGCACCACTCATCATCAGAGTAAATGCGCATAACCGTCAAGGTTATAGGGA
>NZ_WWCS01000092.1 GCF_009857535.1 Duganella margarita | reverse complement strand
ACCCCGGGAGGGGAGTGAAATAGATCCTGAAACCGTGTGCATACAAACAGTAGGAGCGGACTTGTTCCGTGACTGCGTACCTTTTGTATAATGGGTCAGCGACTTACATTCAGTGGCAAGGTTAACCGCATAGGGAAGCCGTAGAGAAATCGAGTCCGAACAGGGCGCCAGTCGCTGGGTGTAGACCCGAAACCAAGTGATCTACTCATGGCCAGGATGAAGGTGCGGTAACACGCACTGGAGGTCCGAACCCACTAATGTTGAAAAATTAGGGGATGAGCTGTGGGTAGGGGTGA
>NZ_WWCS01000091.1 GCF_009857535.1 Duganella margarita | reverse complement strand
CAGGCCAACTCGCTGAGCAGCGCCCAGGTACGCGCGCTGACCACCGACTCGATTGTTGCCCTGCAAACCGAAGACCTGGCTGCGCTGAAGACTGCCTCGTTCGCTTCGCTGAGCACCGCCCAGGTCGCTGCCCTGACCACCGATCAGATCCAGGGTCTGACCAGCGGCCAGTTCGCCGCGATGAGCACGCTCGACGTCGCCTCGGGCCTGACCACCAGCCAGATCGTGGCAATGACCTCGAACCAGTTCGCCGGCCTGACCACTGCGCAAGTGGGCGCGCTGTCGTCGGCCAACCTGGCCGC
>NZ_WWCS01000090.1 GCF_009857535.1 Duganella margarita | reverse complement strand
CCGCCGTCAAAGCCCTGACCACCGACCAGGTCGTGGCGCTGACCACCAGCCAGGCTGCCGCCCTGAGCAGCGCCCAGGTGAACGCACTGACCGCTGCTGCCATCACCGCGCTGGAAACCGAAGACTTTGCTGCGCTGAAAACCGCGACCATTGCCGGCCTGAACAGCACCCAGATCGGCGCCCTGACCAGCGCGCAAGTGGTGGCCCTGACCACCGCTCAGGCCAACTCGCTGAGCAGCGCCCAGGTACGCGCGCTGACCACCGACTCGATTGTTGCCCTGCAAACCGAAGACCTGGCTGCGCTGA
>NZ_WWCS01000008.1 GCF_009857535.1 Duganella margarita | reverse complement strand
CCAGCAGTGACGCCACGTCCGGCTCAGCGGGCGCGCTGGCCGCCAGCGGCGCCGGTTCCGGCAACGGCTCGGCGGCCGGCCGTGGTCTCGGCTTCGGCAGCGCCGGCTTGGGCGCCTTGTGCGCCAGCGGCGTGATCTCGGGCGGCGGCGTCTCCACCCGCTTGGGCAGCGCCAGCCGCAGTTGCGCGGTCATCAGCGACGGCTTCAGCTCCGAGGCCCGGTGCGTCTGTGCGCTCAAGCGTCCTCCCACCCAGTTAATGGCGGCATAGTGCAGCGCCACGGTGGCCGCACACAAAACCAGTACGCGCCGGTGTCGGGCAAGGGAGGAAACGATCGTCATGTCCGCTAGTTTAAACGGGATCGCAGTTCTCGGCAGTGCTGGCGCAGAAATGTTGCCAAAACCTTTTGAATGCCCAGGCAATATCTGCTACGCTAGCCGCTCAACCTACAGGAGGATAGCCATGGTCCACCCGCAAATGCCGAACATCCCCGGCGCCGGCGTCATGAACGATACGCTGGATTTTGTCAAAAACCTGTGGGGCAGCATGAGCGTGCCGGGTCTGACCGCACCCACGCTGTCGGTCGAAGAACTGGACAAGAAAGTCAACGACCTGAAAGCCGTCGAGAGCTGGCTCAATCTGAATCTGAGCATGCTGCGCGGGAGCATCCAGGCGCTGGAAGTCCAGCGCGACACCATCGCCACGCTCAAGTCGGTCGGCGCCAGCCTGGCCTCCGCCGTCAATACGGGCGTCAGCGACAAATCAATCTTTGACGCCAATCCGTACGCCTCCGCCTTCTTCCACCACGCGCGCGAAGCCGACAAGGCGCAAGCGACGCAGCCATCGCCTCCACCCGCACCGGCGCCGGCGCCGGCGCCGGAAGCCAGGGCGGAACCCAAGCCGGCTGGCGCTGCCGCGTCCCAGCCCAACGCCTGGTGGAATCTGTTACAGGATCAGTTCAAGCAAGCCGTATCCACGGCCATGGCGTCGGAATCGATGATGACCGATGCCGCCGTCAAATTTGCCGCTGCGGCGGCGGCAGGCGCCAAGCCGGCGGACAACAAGCCAGCCGCCAGCGCGGCATCGGCAGCGCCGGTCAAACCGGCTGCGGTGAAAAAAACTGCCGCGAAAAAGCCCGCCGCGAAAAAAGCCGTCGCCAAGCCGGGCGGCGAACCGCGGTAAGGCAAATTACGCCAGCCGCTGGATGCGGATGGCGTCGATCAGGCCATCGGCCTGACGTTCCACTTTCTCGATATCGATCAGGCCTTCCTCTTCGAGCAGCTTGGCGCTGTCGTGGGCAGCCTGAAAGCTCTCCAGGGTATCGCCCTTGGCGGCTACCGGGCGAACCCAGGCCACACTGCCTACCTTCATTTTTTTATAAACTTCTTTGGCGATGTCGCGCATATTTTTTGTGCCCTTTATTTGCTCTCAAAATTGAGTGTCATGTTGGTTTAACTACTGGTAAATCGGGTGCTCTCCGGCACCGGTCCATTGGCGGCTTCGTACTCGCTGGCCGCCGCCGCAGCCACCACGCCAGACACCGGCGCCAGCAGCGCCAGCTGCTCCATCAGCTGCGCGAAACGCTGCTGCCCCGGCGCGATGGCGTCAACGTGCATCAACACGCCGATCGCCTCATCGGCCAGCCCGCGCTCGTAGCCATTCTGCTGCAACGTCGAGATGATGATCTGTGCGGAGTTGAACAGGATGCGCATATTGTGCGGCAGCGAGCGGCGCGCCACGCGCATCCAGTCGATGGCTTCCGCCAGTTTGCCGGTCTTCCACAGCAGCACGCCGCGGTTCATCATCTCCGCCGCTTCCAGGCGCGCTTCCCTGATCAGTTCCGCGCCCTCGTCGCTCATGCGCGCGCGGTCGAAGATTTTCTGCACATCGTCCAGCAGCACCGCGTTGTCGTGGTTATTGCGGGTGACATATTGCAGCAGGTGGACCGGCGCCTCCTTGACGCCGACCGCAAACAGCAAGGTCGCCATATCCAGGCAGGTCTCGGTGTCCGGCCGCTGGCGCACATCGTCGGCCAGCATCGCTTCCAGCTCGTCGCCGGACTTGCGCGCGCGCCGGAAATCGCCGCTCTCGTGATACACCAGTCCCTCTGTGATCTTGGCGCGCAGCGTCACCTGGTCGCCGCCGAACTGGTGGACCGCCGCGTTGAGCAGGCGGATGGCCTCCTTGGTATCGTTCTTCTGGCCGCACACGCGCGCCAGGCCGAGATAGGCATCGACCGTCTTCCGCACCGAGAACTCGCCGATCTCGATGCACTTGCGGAAGGCCTTCTCCGCCACGGGAATATTGCCCAGCTTGAGCGCCGTCTGCCCCAGCGAACGCTGACGCGGCACCGAATTGGGCGACAGCTTGGCCGCCTTTTGCAGCACGTCGAACGACTCTTCGGTTTTGCCCTGCAGCTGGAACGACTGCGCCAGCTGGTCGAAGGCATCGATGTAAAAACGGTTATCGGCAATCACCGCCTGGAACATCATGCGCGCCGCTTCCAGGTCGCCGGCGGCCATGCGGATTTTCCCCAGGCCGCAACGCGCCCAGTTGTAGTCCCGATCTTGCAACACCTGCTCGTACACCACGCCCGCCTGTTCGGTCTCGCCGGCCTTCAACAGCAGCGTGGCCTTCATACGCAGCAAGTCGATGGCGTGCAGCGGGTGATGCGCCACCTGGTCCTGGCAAAGCTTGGCCGCGCGCAGGTAATCCTTGTCCGCAAAGGCCTGGTCGATTTCGTGGAAGACCTGCTTCTTGATCCACACCCGGTTCAGGCGCGTCAGCAGCACGCCCTCGGTGATCGGCTTGATGATGTAGGCGTCCGGCTGGTGCTCGGCGGCGCCCATCACCGACTCCACGCTTTTTTCGGCCGACACCATCAGCCACACGCTGGACGGCAGCATCAGGTTGCGGATGCGCGCCTCTTCCAGCACCTGCTGGCCGTTCTTGCCATCGCCCAGATTATAGTCGCACAGCACCACGTCATAGCGGGTTTTCGACAGCAGCACCATGGCCTCGCCGCCGCTGGACGCCTGGTCGATATGCTTGGCGCCGAGGTTGCGCAACGACTCGCGCAGCAGCTGGCGGATGCCGACGAAATCGTCGATGATCAGGTAACGCTTATCCGCCCAGCCGATGCCGCCGTCGGCGCCGGTGTTGGCGCTAAAGACTTCGCTGCTCATCATGGCAACCGCAACACGAAACAGCCGCCGCCCATGGCGCCGCCGTTTTCCAGTGCGATGCTGCCGCTGCGCTGGCGGTGCTTGTGCATCTTCGCCACTTCGCTGGAAAAGTACAGACCCAGGCCGCTGCTATTGCTTAGAAAGTTAATCGCCGCCTTGGCGCTGGCGCCCGATTCCAGCATATTGGCCGGGAAGCCGGCGCCGTTGTCTTCCACACGCAGTTCCAGATAGTCGCCATCGACGGCGATCGACAGGCGGATGCGGTCGCGCGTGTAGCGCACGGCGTTGTTGATGGCGTGGACCAGCACCCCGATGACCAGTTCTTCATCCAGCGTCCAGATGGCGTCCTGCGGATAGTCGACCTCAAAGGCGATGCCGCGCGATTGCAGCAGCATGTGCGCCTGGCCGGCCACCAGCTCCACCAGCTCGCGCACGCTGCGCGGCGCCGGATCGAACGGATAGCCAGGCTTGCCGACATCCTTGTACAACGCCAGTAACTGGATCAGGTTATCGTTGAGGCGCTTGGTCTGGTACAGCATCTGCGCCATCTGGCCGTACTCCGGCGCGGCGCTGGACTGGTGTGCGGACAGCAGGTTCTCCAGCGTGCCACTGAGGACGCTGATCGAATTTTTCATGTCATGCACGGTGGACGCGAGGAACATGAACAGCTCCGGTGAGCCTTCTTGCTGCTGCGATGCTTGTTCATCCATTTGCAGGATCTCCATGGACGGCGGTGTTCAGGGGCCGATTATAGCCTGCCGCCAGCAAGGCCGCCAACGCAGGAGGTTTGCGTAAGCGCAACAACGTAGTGCCCCAGCTACTGCGCGCGGCGGCGCTGCTTGAGCAGGAAGCGGCCCGGGTCCAGTGCTTCAACCAGCGCCGCCTCCAGCGGCAGCGGTGTGTTTTCCAGTTGAGAGACCAGCAGTTCCGCCATCAGCGGGGCCCAGATCAGGCCGCGCGACGCGTAGCCAAGCAGGCAATGCAGGCCGGGATGGCGCGGCACGTCGGACAGAAATTCCAGCCGGCCGGCGTTCGGGTAGTCGGGCAGCGCGCCGGCCAGCGGCAGGCGGTCCGGCGCGGCCACGCGGAAGCCCACCCGGCCGGCCAGCGGCGCGGTGTGCGCCAATGCCGCAACGGCGTCGCCAGGGATAATCTTCGCCAATCGGGCCAGATTCTCCTGCTGGCTGCTGGCGCGCAGCGCCGGATCGTCGTCGTTGTCGTAGGTGGCGCCGGCGCACACAATGCCATCCGACGGCGGCGTCACATACGCCTCGCGGCATACCACCAGTGGCAGCAGCGGCGGCGCGGCGGCGGCATCGACCGGCAGGTGCGTGACCTGGCCGCGCAGCTTGGCCAGCGGCAGTTCCGTCGCCTGTGCGATCTGGTCGGCGCCGGCGCCGCTGGCCAGAACGACGGTGGGCGCTTGCGCAATCAGCGCGCCGTCCGCGCCGCGCACCTGCCAGTCGTCGTCCACCCGCAGCAGGTCCAGCGCTTCGGTGTGGAACACGCGTTGCAGGCGCGCGCCACACGCCGCCAGCATCGCTTCGCACAGCGACCGCGGCCGCGCCCAGCCGCCTTGCGCAAACAGCCAGCCGCCATGCGGCGTCGGCGCGCCGATCAAGGCGCTGGCTTCCTGCGCATCCGCCCAGCGGGCGTATTGTGGCGGATAGTTCCACTGGGCCAGCGCGTCCTGCTGCACCTTGGCGTGCCGGTCATCGCGCGCCAGTTGCAGCACGCCGCAATCAGCGCCCAGGAATGCTGTGCCGACGCCGCCCATGCGGCGCCACTCGCGCAGCGCAAACAGATAGGCGGCGCGGCTCAGGCGCGTTGGGAGGTTGTCATCTTTGGAAAGCAGCGGCATGAAGATGCCGGCCAGGTTGCCGGACGCCTCCTGCGCCGGCTGCGCGTGGCGTTCGATCAGCGTCACCTGCCAGCCGCGCGCACACAAACGCTGCGCGGCCGACGAACCGGCCAGCCCGGCGCCGATCACCACCGCGCGCCGCACCGGAACGGATTGCGCAGCAGGCTGCGGTTTGCGGCCAAGGTAGACCGCCGCGATATCCGGCGCGGCGGCGTGCGCATCGTCGTTGGCCGAGGCATGAGCATCAGCATCGCCAGCGATGCGGCACACGAAGCCCGCCGCCGTCAGCGCCCACACCAGCGCGTCATCGGCGGCGCGGGCGTGCAGCGTGGCGCCTTGCACGGCCAGTTTCGCCAGCGTGCGCGCGCATGCCGGCGCAACATCCGGCGACAGATAAAACACGTTCACGCGCGCCCTAATCTGCGGCAGCACGGCATCCACCGCGCCCACCAGCAAATCGAGCGTCACCTCATCATTCAGGATCACGCGATGAAAGCCCGGCACATTCAACGGCCATGCAGCGCGCAGCTGCGCATCGTCCACCGCAGCAGCCGGCGGCAGCGCGGCGGCGATCGCGATGTAATGCAAACGCCCGCCCTGCGCGCGGGCCGCAGCAAACCGCTCGCCACTGCCAAACCCGGTGTCCAGCACGACCTGCATGCTCACTTGCGCGCCTTGCGACAGAAGCAATCCGGCGCATGGTCATCGACCATGCCGATGCCCTGCATATAGGCATACATAATCGTCGAACCGACAAACTTGAAACCCAGCTTGGCCAGATCCTTGGAAAGACGATCCGACAGCTCGGTCTTGGCCGGACGCGGTCCCTCGCCACGCACCATCGGCTTGCCGCCGACGTAAGACCACAGCAGCTTATCCAGGCTGCTGCCGCTGTCGAGCAAGCGCAGATACGCCTGCGCATTGGTGATGGCGGCCGCCACCTTCAACCGGTTGCGCACGATGCCGGCATTGCCCAGCAGCTCCGCCACCTTGTCCGGGCCATACACGGCGATCTTGCGCGCATCCCACTGGTCAAACGCGGCGCGATAGTTCTCGCGCTTGTTGAGAATGGTCTCCCAGCTCAAGCCCGCCTGCGCGCCTTCCAGGTTCAGCATCTCGAACAAGCGCCGCTCGTCGTGGCACGGCACGCCCCACTCGGTGTCGTGATATGCCAGATACAGGGGATTGGCCGGATTGGCCCAGCTGCAGCGTTGTTTATCCATGCCTAGTTCAACTCCAGATCGCTCGACAGGCCGATGCGGCGGCGCTCGCCGCCCAGCACCAGCGGCCCGGTCAGGTTGGACACCAGCCGCACCTCGCCGTCGCCCACGGCCTGGTCCAGCCGCTGCATCAGGCGCGGGAACACGCCGTCGGCGCGCGTGGCGTCGGTGCTGTACAGCGCGGCCCAGGCGTTGCGGCCGGAGCGCTTGGCGATGTACAGGCCCTGGTCGGCCAGTTCGACCACCTGCGACCACGACAGCAAACGCGGCTGCGAGGGCAGGAACGGGAAGCAGGCAAAGCCGATCGAGCAGGTCCTGGACAAGCGCACGCCGTCCGGCAAGATGAAGTCGCGCTCGGCGACCACGCGCCGCATGCGCTCGGCCACGCCGGGCGCCTCGTCGCGGTGGGTGGCGCGCGCCAGCACCAGGAATTCCTCGCCGCCCCAGCGGATCACATAATCCGATTCGCGGAACACTTCGCGCAGCCGTTCCTGCATCTGCACCAGGATTGAGTCGCCCGCCGCGTGGCCGTAGCGGTCGTTGACTTCCTTGAAGTGGTCGAGGTCGACCATGAAGAACACCAGGTCCTTGGCCGCGTGCAGGTCGCACTCGTTCAGTTCGCGGTGCAGGCCGGCGTCGTAGCCGCGCAGGCTCATGGCGACGTCGGCGTCGACGTTTTGCAGGAAGAAGCGGCGGTTGCGCAGTCCGGTCAGCTGGTCGGTCAGGCTGACTTCCTCCAGCGCCCGGTAGGCCTGCTCCAGTTCCAGGTTTTTATCCAGCAGCTGTTGCTGGGTGGCGGCCACCTGGCGGTAGGCGCTGGCGTTGTCGAGCGCGATGGCGCCGTAGGCGCACAGCGTGCGGAAGATCAGCCGTTCGCGTTCGCCGTACGCGCGCGCCAGCAGCGACTGCACCGTCATCACGCCCAGCACCCGCTCGCCCACGCGCAGCGGCGCAAACAGCAGGCTCTGGGTCGGCAGCGTGCCGGGAATCAGGTTGGGGGTGACATCTTCGTCGTCCAGCTCGACCAGGATCTCGCGCCGTTCGCGCAGGCAGCGCGCGGTGTTGGCGCTGGGATCATTGGCAGCGATGCGCACCCGCGGCAGCGGCTGGCCGGCTTCGATGCCGAATTCGCACACCAGCGAGGCGCCGTCCGGCTGCAGCAGGAAGATCGAGAAGTGGGTCGCATCCAGCAAGCCATGGACATGGCGGTCCAGCGCGCGGAACACCGCCGCCGCATCCAGATGGGCGGTGATTTCCTGGCCGACGGCGCTCAGGTGTTCCAGCGTGGCGCTGGTCTGTTGCAGCACTTCGGCGCGCTGCGCCTCGGCCGCCGCCAGCTGGCGATGATGCTCGCCCTCGGTCTGCGCGCGTTCAGTCTGGTACTGCACCTGCATGGCGATGGCGCGGTGGGTGGCTTCCTTGCTGTGGGTCTGGTCGCGCGCGCTGTTGGCGCGCAGCGCGATGGTGTAGGCGCGCTGGTAATCGCCAATGGCGGCATACTCGCGCGCCGCCGCGTCCAGCAACGCGCCGGGCACCGTGTAGCCGTCGATGGTGGCGGCGATCTCCAGCGCCAGCTGCAGATAGTGCAGCACGGCGTTGGGCGCCGCCATCCGTTCCGGGCTCGGCAGCGAATGGCGGGCATGGATGTCGGCCAGCACATTCAGGGCGGCGATCTGGCTCGAGGCGTCGTCATGGTCGCGCGCCAGCGCCAGCGCGGCCTGGGCGGCGGCCAGCGCATCGTCGGCGCGCGCCAGATGCGACAGCGCATGCGCCTGGCCGCGCCGCGCGCTGCTCTGGAAATCGTTCTGGCGCAGCGCGTCGCCGCGCGCGGCCAGGCGGGTGAAACTTTCCAGCGCGGCGGCATAGTTGCCGAGGTCGAGCGCCAGGTCGCCCTGGTATTCCAGCGCCACCGCGTAGGCGCGCGAGCCGGACAGCGGCGCCAGCGTGCTCAGCGCTTCGCGCAGCAGGTTCTGGGCGGCGTCGCGCTGGCCCAGCTGGCGCAGCGTTTCGGCGGTCTGCATCAGGCACATGCCGATGCTCAGCGGCCAGCCGGCCGGACGCGCCAGGTCGAGCCCGCGCTGCATCCATTCCAGCGCCGACTCGTGCGCGTTGAGGCTGGTAAAACCGTTGCCGATATTGGTAGCG
The DNA here is from genome assembly GCF_009857535.1 of Duganella margarita. GTDB lineage: Bacteria > Pseudomonadota > Gammaproteobacteria > Burkholderiales > Burkholderiaceae_D > Rugamonas > Rugamonas margarita. The sequence continues at coordinate 261,934 of NZ_WWCS01000008.1, read as the reverse complement.
ACGATGATGGCGCGGCGGATCTGGCCGCTGGCCAGCGCGGTCTCAAAACTCAGCATCAGGTGGCCGATGGCGCGCCCGTATTCGCTGCGCTGGAAAGCGCAGGTGCCGAAGAAGTCGCTGATCCAGCCGGCCGCGATCGGGGGCACGCCGTGCAGGTCGGTGCTGAAGCGGTCGTGCCAGCGCTGCTGCGCGGCCGGGCCGTCGCTGAAGGCGTCGCAAATGCCGGAGGCGGCGTCGACGATGTCGATGCGCAAGGGATCGGCCGCCACGCGGGCGGCGGCTGCAGCCTGGCGCAGCCAGCCGTCGCCATCGGCGCTCAGGCCCCGGTCGTTGCTGGACCAGGCCAGCACCCAGCAGGCGTCGGCGCGGCAGGCGGCGGCGGCGGCCGGCACGCTGTCGGCCGCCCGGTCACAGAGCAATAATGCCTGTTCGGCAGCATCGACGGCGGTGTCCAGGTCTCCGCGCAGCCAGGCCGGCTCGGCAGTGATCAGGTGCAGCCGCGCCCGCTGCACCAGGGCGGCGTCCGGCGCCAGCAGCGCCAGCAGGGGGACAAGCTCGGTGGCCAGTTGCTGCGCGCGCGCGGGATCCCGCTGGCGCATATGCCAGGCCAGCGCCATTAGCAGCTTCAGCCGTTCCGGGCCTTGCGCATCGGGCAAGGCCGTTTCCCACTGCGCCAGCTCGTCGTCGAGCGCAAACATGTCCACCAAATTAACTTTCCTCTACTGTGTTGCGGCAGCGCGCCGTTACGCTGATTACCGCATTATTCCACAGTTTGCGGAGCCTCCCGCAGCCCCCTGTTAAGTCCCTGATATCTAAGCCTTTTTGGTTCCGATTGGAAACTAATTTAGTGAAAGCAACATAATTTCGGCGTAAAAAAAGCGGCGCCGCAGCGCCGCTGGGTGGCCTTGCCGGCGCCGCCTAAGCGCGGCCGGGCTGGTTAATCTGGATCAGCCGCGAGCGCATGACGTCGGTGGCGGCCGGACCGGGCGCGAACATATAGTCCTCGTCATTGATGGCCAGGCCGCTGTTGGCGTCCACCAGCACCTGGTCGGCCGGTTTGCCGGTTTCGCGGCTCACCACCAGCAGGCTGGCCCCTTCCGGCGCCAGGTGATCGTTGCCCCAAGCAACGAACGCCAGCAGCACCGGTTTGAAGTCGCGGCCGGCCTTGGTCAGCACATATTCATAGCGCGGCGGCCGCGCGCTGTACTGGCGACGCTCCATCAGTCCGCCCTCGACCAGGCCGGCCAGACGGCGAGTCAGCATATTCGGCGCAATTTTCAGGCTCTTCTCAAATTCGTCAAAACGGGTCAAGCCGTAGAACGCGTCACGCAGGATCAGGATGCTCCACCACTCCCCTACTTTGCCGAGGCTGCGGGCGATCGGGCAAGGCATGCTGCCAAAGTCGGTATGTTTCATGTTTGCTACTCCTCTATGTCAGGTGATCAACAAAATGCGCCAACGAGGACGCCTTCAGACTGAGCGACTTGCATGTTGGATGCAAGAAAGTGTGACTTTTTTAGGTGATGCTACTGCTGTGACAATGTGTGTATTTTTGCGCTTCAATTTCGTCTCCTTTTCTACCTTGGTTTTTAACTACTTTCCCCTATGAAAACTCCGGTTTTCCTACCTGTTTTTATCCCTCCAAGAGCGGCCGAAAAACCACACTCAAAACTCTCCAAAAATCACTTTATTTCCACAAGTAAATTTTCCGCTAGAATGTGAACATTAGAGAGATTGTTCTTTCAGGATAAAATTCTTCCTGTAGATCAACATCTCAACCTTGTTGGCTACCCGATACCGTAGCCATCGACCAAGGCTGCGCACCCCAACAACGTGTGTGACAAATGAAAACTTTTACTAAAGCTCTCGCCATCGTTCTGTTCAGCCTGCCAGTGATCGCCAGCGCTGCCGGCAAAACCGCGACCGCCAGCATGGCAGTGAGCTTTGAGGTAAAAGAAGCCTGCACCGTGCACACCAGCGCCGCTGCCACCAATGCCACCAATGCCATTCCTAACAGCGCCAAAGCCACGCCAGCCGTCGCCTGCCAGCTGAAAACCCCGTACCAGATGACCCGCAACACCGCGCAAGCCGCCAGCGTCAACAGCAGCGCCGCGCCAGCCACCGCCCTCCGCCAGGAGTCCGGCGCCGGCGAATGGACCATCACCTTCTGATCGTCCCCGCCTGCGCGACCGTCAGAACCACACAGTCGCCACCACCGTATCCTTGTAATCCCCCGGCGACGGCGTGGTCTGCGCCGGCACCAGTCCGAACACTGTCAGACTTTTGGTTGTGCCATCGCCCGTTCCCCCCATCACCACTGTCCCGCCGCTGCCGTCGCCCAGGCTGGCGCCATCGAGCACGTTGGAAATCTGATACGACACCACATCACTGGCTGAGGTCTTGATCATCTTGCGCGCACTGGTGGTGTTGCCAGGCGTGGTGCCGGCCGAAAACGTCACGCGGTACGCCGTGTTCTTGCTGCAGCGCGCCGTCAGCGTCGAGGTGGTGCGGATCGCACTGGTCAACAGGCTGCTGTTGGGGAAGACCAGGTTGCCGACGTTGATATCGCAATCGTTGATGACATTCGCGCTGACCTGAAACGGCATCGCCACCGACGTGCCCAGCAGACAGTTGCCGGTGCCGGTCAGGAAAAAGATGTAGCGCATCAGCACATTGCTGCCGCTGAAGTTGGAAACCAAGCTCAGGTTGTCCGGCCCGACATCCATGGCCGCCAGCGTGGCGTCCGCATTCAGCTTGCCATACAGATTGACGTCCTGCGTCAGCGCGCCGACCACGTTGTCGCTCTTGGTCAGGGTAAACTGGATCACATTGGCCGCCGTGTCAGTGCCGGCCCAGCCGCCCCAGATCTTGGCTGCCGAATAGCTGGTATCGGTGTACAGGTTGTAGTTGATGCGCTTGGTGCCGTTGGCCAGCTGGCGCGGCACCGTGACTGTGGGGCTGGTATTGCCCGAGCCATCGCCCAGATACAGGCAGACGGTGGCGTTGGGAAACAGGAGTCCTCCGAGGAAGCTGGTCCAGGTGCAGGTGACCTTGAAGTTGGCATTGGCATAGGCGTCGGCGCTGGTGATCGAGCTGACCGACGGGAACACGATATTGGTCTGGGCCACGGTGCAGCCATCAGCGCGGGCCTGGCCGCAGCACAGCATTAGCAGCAATCCCAGCCCCAGCAGGCAACGGCGCGCGGACTTCATTGCACGCTCCGGCAGACAAACGGCCCCATGGTCGAGAGCGCATTACCCTTGACCGGCGCGTAACTGAACTGGGCCACGCAGCGCACCCCGTCCAGCGTGGTTTGCAGGTGGTTCACCGGTTGCAGATGGTCGATGAAGGCCACGCCGTCAAAGCCGACCAGCGTGCTGACGCCGCTTTCCACATGCAGCACCGTGGTGCCGGCCGGCAGCGGCTTGCCGGCCGCATCGTGCAGGACCACGCTGGCCGCTTCATAGGTTTCAACCGGGAAGCGCACCAGCACCCCGGACAGGCGCGCCGGCACCACGGTCTGGGTGGTGCTGGCCACGCGCGCGTCCAGCGGCAAACGGGTGGTGTCGATGCCGACCTGGTTTTGCAGATACGGCGTCAGGTTGGGCACCAGCATGTAGCCGCTGCTGCTGGTCTTGCCGATCACCTGGTTTTCCTGCAAGACCGGCACGCCGCCGACACCGTCGGTCGAGACCAGTCCGAAGCCGGCGCCGACCTGGCGCGCCGCATGCACGCTGCCGTCCATCAGCACCACCGCCCCGGCCGCGTCCAGCGAGGTGCTGCGGTTGCCGCCGGTCTCCAGCGTGTAGGCGGTGAGCTGGCCGTAATTGCCGAGGTAAGTGCCTTGCGCCTGCCGCACCCCGGTGCCGTTGTTGTTAACCGATTGCAGGCCCCAGCCGAAACCGCCGCTGTAATCGGCCGAGCGCGACAGCGTGGTGGTGGTGCCGCGCACGCCGTTCTGGCGGCTGCGGCTGACGGTGGCCGAGATGCGGTCGGCAAAGCTGCCGCTCAGGCTGAAGAACACGCCGCGTGACTTGTCGTCGCGGAAATCGCGAAACGCACTGACGCTCAAATACATGCCCCAGCCCAGCGCGGCCGAATAGTTGAGCGCGGCAATCCGCGCCGGCGGCGCCAGCGGCGCCCGCACATTGACCACGCTCAGGCCGACGCCCTGGCCGCCGAACAGCGCCAGGGTGAAATTGACGCGGTCGGCGGCGCGCACCACCGGCGCGCCCTCCACCGTGCCGAGGTCGCCGTACTGCGCCAACGCCCGCTGCGATTGCAGGTCCACACTGAAGCGCGGACTCAGATATTGGTAGCCCAGCGTGGCCTGGGCGCCGCGCCGGCTGCTGTCGCCGCTGCCGCCGGCGCTGGCTGCCAGCGAGCCGCTGACCACGCCGGCCTGACCGGCGCGCCACAGCACGCCGGCGCCGCCGTTGAGCACGCCGCGCCCGGCCTCGCCATGCGCTTCCAGCGTCACATTGTTGCTCAGCCCGCGCCGGAGCGAGCCGCTGACGGCCGGCGTGCGCGCGTAGTCGAACGAGCGCGAACCGTAACCGCGCCGTATCAGCCCCAGCTCGACCGAGTAATCGGTCAGGTCCTCGGCCAGCATGCGGGTGTCGACGTACAGCGGCACGGTGGTGCTGATGGCGCGGCCGGCGGCGTCGCGCGTGATCAGCGTGGCCTGGCCGGCGCCGTTGATGCCGGCCACCTGGTTGATGATGAACGGGCCGGACGGCACGGCGGTGTCGACCTGGCGCACCCCGTCCACATACAGGCTGACCGCACTCGGCACCACCGCCGAGCCGCCCAGCGAGGCCGACGGGAAGGTCAGCAGATCCGGCCGCAGGTCGAAACTGCGGCGCCATTGCAGGCCGCCCATGCGCAGCGAGCGCGACCAGTTGAGCGACGACGAAATGAAGTCGCCCGCCTGCCAGGTTGCCAGCGTCTGCGGATCGGAATGCACCCAGGCGGTATCGAAGCGCACGTACTGGCGCAGCTGGTTGCTGTAGTTGACCACGCCGGTGCTGCTCAACACGCCGTTGGCGTTGAAGTAGCGCAGCTCGTGGCTGACCGAGGTGCTGCGGTTCTGGCCCAGCTGGGTGTAGGCGTCGTAATTGATCACCGCGCCCGGCGTTACCGTGGCCACGCCCGGCTTGCGCACGGTGCGCGCCGAAACCGCGACCGGCGCCCGCAGCACATCGTCGACACGCAGCGCCAGCGCCTGGCGCGCGGCGTCATAGGTATAGCTCAGGCCCTTGACCTGGTCGAGGTCGAACTCGTCCCGGCCCGCCACCCCAAACAGGGCGGGGTCGAGTTCCAGGTCGCGCAGATTCTGCACGCTGCTGCGCAGGCCCGAGTTGTTGCCCCGGGTAAAACGCAGTACCAGTCCGGTCGCTTCACCGTTCAAACTTACCTCCAGAAAAAGCTCTTCATCCTGCGGCGGCGGCGCCGGCAGCGTCTGCGCCGCCACGCTGCTCATGACCAGCCACCATGTCCACAGCCACCACCAGGCCAGCCGGCGCCGCATCCCGGGTCAGTCCACCCTGGCCACGGTACTGGCGCTGGTCGGACGGGAATTGATGTTGGCCTTGACCGCCAACGTCCCGTTCAGATCGGCATCGCCAGACGTGGGGAGGCGCCACTCGCGCACCCGGCCCGCCAGCACATACCCGAACAGGCCGGAGGCAATCTCGAACTGCTTGCCGGCCGCGTTGCTCAGTTCCAGCGCGCCGATCTGTGCGCGCTGGGTGCCGCTGTTGCGCACTCGCAACATCCAAAAACCGTCCTTCTTGAACACGCTCCAGGCCAGCACCGGCGCCGCGCGCTCATCGGCCGGCAGCACGAACAGCGGCACCGAATAGCGCAGGCGGATGTCGACCCCGCTGGCCGGGCCATCGTCCTTGGGAATCTCGTCGATCAGGATGCGGTAAGTCAGCTCGCTGGCTGGCAATTGCTCGCTGCGCCGGACCAGCCGGATAATCTGGCTGCTTTTCGGTCCGATCTGGATAATGGGCGGGCTGGCCACCACGTCCTGCGTCGGGGTCAGCACATCGTCGCCGTCTTTTTGTTCCCACAGATAGACGCGCACCTGGCCGTACACCGGCGCCTCGCCCAGATTCTGCAAATTGATGCCGGTGGCGCCCTGGCCCACGCGCAGATTGATCATGACCGGCGAAATTTGCAGATTGGCCGCCGCCACCGGCAACGCCAGCAGGCCAGCAGTGATCCATCCCAGTATCCGTGCGCGCGTCCCAGTCATCCCACCTCCGGTTGCTTACTATCAACTCTGGTTCCAATTATTGGGTATCTAAAAAAAACCTGCTTTTGTTGGACGCGACAAGTGTTTTGCAAGCGTAGAAAACTATCAAAAATATTTAAAAGATAGGCATAATACGCAACAGGGAGTGATAAAACTTTATCAACCAAATGTCCGAGGCCCGCAATGCAGAGCACCCTCGAAAGCAGCCGCAGCAAGATCCTCATCGTGGACGACTCCGCGTTTGAGCAGCGCATGCTGGCGGATTTACTGAGCGAACTGCCGTACAAGGTCTCGGTGGCTTTCAATGGCTTGCAGGGCTATCAGCTGGCGCTGGCCAATCGGCCCGACCTGATCCTGCTCGACGTGCGCATGCCGAATATGGACGGCTACACCGCCTGCCGGCTGCTCAAGGCCAATCCGGTCACGCAGGACATTCCAGTGATTTTCCTCAGCGGTGCCGACGCCGACGACGACCGCATCCTCGGCCTGTCGATCGGCGGCGTCGATTTCGTTTCCAAGCCGTTTTCGCCGGGCGAGCTGGCGGCCCGCATCCAGGTGCACCTGAACCTGGCCCGGCGCCAGCAGACGCCGGCGCCCGCGCCCGGCACGCAGGAAGCCGCGCCGGAACCGGAAAGCGACCCGGATGCGGTACTGGTCAACGCCGTCAAGCGCCTGATCGCCGACAACCTGGCGGCGCTGCCGGGGCTGGCCGAAATCGCCCGCAGCGTCGGCACCTACCGCGAAAAGCTGTCGCAGGTGTTCCGCGAACAGACCGGCATGACGGTATTCGGCTTTATCCGCGAGGAACGCATCCGCCGCGGCGAGGAATTATTGAAAGAGACCGATATCGACGTGCAGGACATCGCCCTGCTGATCGGTTTTAACAACGCCGGCAATTTCGCCACCGCCTTCCGTGAGCGCATGGGCGTGACGCCGACTGCCTATCGCCAGGCGATCCACAAGAAGTAGTTGAGCCAAACTCAGGCCAGCTGCGCCCGCATCTGGCGACGCCAGAAAAACCACGACGCCAGCGCATTGATCCAGTAGCCGGCGTACAGCACCGCCGTCAGGTACAGGCCGCGGCTGGCGTACAGCGGCACCGACACGGTATTGACCAGCAGCCACACCGGCCAGGTCTCGATCCGCCGGCCCATCAGCAACAGCTGCGCCACCACGCTGAACATCAGCACCGCCGAATCGATGAAGGGAGCATAGGCATTGGTATAAGCCTGCAACATCAGGCCATAGGCGGCGGTGGCCAGCAGGCTGATTGCCGCCATCCAGCCGAGCGCGCGGGCGCCCGTATGGGCAATCGGCAGCGGCGCGCCGCCGGCGCCGCGCAGCCATTGCAGCCAGCCGATCACGCAGGTGACGATGAAGAACAGTTGCAGCGCCACGTCGGCGTACAGGTTGACGCTGTAGAACAGCACGGCAAACATGACGCAGCCGAGCACGCCCAGCCACCACGAATGAATATTGTTGCGCCCCGATAGCACGATGTAAACGGCCATGACGGCGTTGGCGGCGATTTCCAGCGGTGAGATCAACAGCACTCCTTGCAGCGTTGAGGGGGCGCAGCCATTCTCGTCCAGCCTGGCTGGGAACGCAAGCGCCTCAGGCCAATGAGAGCTGCAATTCGGCGATATTGATCGGCTTGACCAGGTGGGCGGCGAAACCGGCCTGGCGACTGCGCGTCTTGTCGTTTTCCTGGCCATAGCCGGACAGCGCCAGCAGCTTCAGGCCATCGCCGTCGGGCAAACGACGCAGGTGGCCGGCCAGCTCGAAGCCGTCCATGCCCGGCAGGCCGATGTCAAGAATGGCCACCTGCGGCATGCTGGCCGCCGCCAGCGCGATCGCCTGCGCCGGATCGTAGGCCACGCTCGGCCGGTAGCCCAGCGCGCCCAGCAGCTCGGCCAGCGAATCGGCGGCGTCCTGGTTGTCGTCCACCACCAGCACCCGCAGACCGGTGCTCTGTTCCGACACTGCCGCCGGCTCGACTGCGTTGTTGCCCTCGGCCATCGGCGCGGTGCTTTCGGCCACCACCGAATCGGGCAGCGTGATGGTGAAGGTGCTGCCGCGTCCCTCGCCGGCGCTGTAGGCGCTGACGTCGCCGCCATGCATCTGCACCAGGTTGCGCACCAGCGCCAGCCCGATGCCGAGCCCGCCCTTGGCGCGGTCCAGCTGGCGGTTGCCCTGCACGAACAGGTCGAAGATATGCGGCAACAGCTGCGGCGGGATGCCGTTGCCGTCGTCGGTCACCTGGAGCTGCACCGTGCCGCCCTTGATGCGGGTGGCCAGCGTGACATGGCCGCCGGCCGGCGTGTAGCGCGCCGCGTTGCTCAGCAGGTTGGACACTACCTGCGCCAGCCGCGCCGGATCGCCGTGCCAGCGTACCGTCGGCACATCGACCAGCAGCCGGTGCTGGCGTTGTTCCAGCAGCGGGCTGGCCATTTCGATCGCCTTGTTCAGCACATCGGCCAGCGGCACCGTCTCCTTGCGCAATTCGACCTTGCCGCTGGCGATGCGCGACACGTCCAGCAAATCATCCACCAGCCGCACCAGATGGTCGACCTGGCGCTGGATCACTGCCTGCTCCTGCCCGGTGTCGCCGGCCTGGCCGCGCAGCTTCATCAGCTTGAGCGCGGTGACAATCGGCGCCAGCGGATTGCGCAGCTCGTGGCCCAGCATCGCCAGGAATTCATCCTTGATGCGCGAGGACAGATTGAGGTCGCTGTTCAGGCGGTCGCTCTCGGCCATGGCGTGGGCCAGCGCGCGGTCGCTTTGCAGGCGGCTCAGCGTGGCGCACACGGTGGCGGTGAACTGTTCCAGGAACTGGCGGTAGGCGCTGTCCATCGGCAGCCGCGGCGACACCTGGAACGCCAGCGCCAGCTCGTCGCACAGCTGCAATTCGGCGGCGCGGATCACCACCAGCTCGTGGCTGCCGCGGAAGGCGTCGGCGGCCGCGCCGGACAACAGCGTGACGTCCAGCAGGTCGCCCGGATTGTCGCTCGCCGCCTGGGTGACGGCGGCGTGCACATCGTCATCGCTGCGGCAGGCCAGCAGGCGGCGTGCCAGCAGGTCCAGCGCGTGGCGGCGGCGCTCGGCCAGCACCTGCGCGGTGGTCTCGGTACACACCACCAGCACGCCGCCCACCTGGTCCTGCTCGTCGAACACCGGCGTGTAGGTATAGCTCCAGAACACATCCTCGATGTGGCCGTTGCGCCAGATCGGCACCAGGTTGTCGGTATACCAGCGCGCTTCGCCGCCTTGGCGTACGGCCTCGATCTGCGGCCCGATGATGTGCCAGATCTCCGGCCAGCAGTGGCGGCCGGCCTGCCCCAGGGCGGCCGGATGCTTGCCGGCGCCGAAGCACGGCACGTAGGCGTCGTTGTAGATCTGCGTCAGCTGCTCGCCCCACCACAGGAACATGGGCGTGACCGAATGCAGCACCACGCTGGCGGCGGTGCGGAGCGAACCCGGCCAGCCGGCGATGGGACCCAGCGGCGTCTCTTCCCAGCGATGCGCGCGCACCAGGTCGCGCATGGGCGTGCCGGCGCCGACAAAGCGCGGCAGGGGCTCCTGCGGATCAGGTAACGACGTGAGGGATTGCGCCAGCATAGTGAATTCCGAACCAGAAAGTAAGATAGTAGCAACTGTACGGTACGGTGGCGCACAATAGGCGCTGGGTACAATTCAGGTCTCACTATGTCGGCTGCGCGGCTGACGGAAAGCGCACTATGCCCACGGCTTATTACTTTATAGCAGTCATCCTGCTGGCCAACGCCTGGCTGATCGCTGGCGGGTCAAAGATCTGGAAGACAATGCCGGCCAGCCTGCTGCTGGCCTATGCGTGGATGGTGGCGTTTGCCGGCGACATCACCAACATCGACCAGCTGGCCGGCGCCGCCGTCTACGGACTGGTCCCGGCGCTGTTTTTCCTGGTGCCGGCACTATTGATCAGCACGCTGTTCGGCATGCTGATTTTTTCGCTGACGCGCGCCGGCAAGCGTCGGCAGTAAGGTCAGCGCCGCTCAGTGTTCGCGCCAGTTGTCGAGGTTACGTGGTTCTGCCACCACGGCGCCGTTGCGTTCGGCGCGGAAGCGGGCCGAAGCGGCATACACGGCGCGCCGCACGCGCATGATGGAACCGAGCGGCCGGTGGTCGGCGATGCAGTGCCACGGATTGAACTGCATGCCGTCATCGACCAGCACCGACAGCCCGTGCGTCCAGCCGGCTTGCGGCTCGGCCTTGATGCGCGCCACCGGCACCCACGGCGCCTCCCACTCCACGGTGGAATCCTCGATCGGCATGGTGGCCAGGTCGGTGCACAGCTGCACGCGCAACTCCCATTCGGCGCTGTGTTCGGTCATGAAGTCGACCACCGCCGCGCGCAGGCCGTTGGGTTTGTGGTCCAGGTCAACCGGCTGGTCCTTCAGCGCCTGCAACTCCGGCGACACCGGCGCCAGCGACAGCTTGGCCATATGGCGGCCGTACAGGACAGGGGCGCCGGTGAAGAAGGTCTCGCCGAGAATGTTGGTTTCCGGATGGCCCCCGAGGCCCTTGAGCGCGGCGCTCTCGCCGCCGACCGCCTCGACCACTTTCTCGACGCCGCGCAAGGCGGCCGACAGCGCTTTCTTCAGACCCGGCGCTTTATCGGTAGTGGCGGCCAGCAGCTTGACGCTGCCGAGGAACTGCCTGGCGGTGGCCGACTGGAAGGTCGGGCCGTTGACCATGACGAAATCCTGCGTGGCATCGCCGACGCCGTCCTGCAAGCGGGCGCCCGGCACGCCGATCACCTTGACCGCCATGCCGCGCGGCGTCGAGACCTTGTCGTCCAAAAAGTCGCCAGGCGTGGTCGACAGCCGCATCACCACCGGCCAGGCGCCGCCCGGATGAGCAAACAGGCCCTGGGCGTAATCGGGCGGCAGGTTGTCGAGCACGCGCAACTCGCCGCGCAACAGGCCGTGGCTCTTGGCGTGCACGCCGCGTGGCGCGTGGCCCACATCCTTGTCGACCGTGTCGGCGATGCCATGCATGGCATCGGTGAGACCGGCGATGGTGTCGGCCTCGCCCTCCTCCGGCACTTCATAGGACGGATCATAGGGCAAGGGTTGCTGCAAATGACGGGTAGGGAAATCCATGGTGTTCCTCGGCTGTTGGCTACCGCTATCATCCGCCCTGCCGCAGCGCGCGTCTGTGGTGTGCCACACGCTGGCCTAATGCCCCGCATACTCGAGAAACTTCGCCGTGCGCTGTGCCTGCTGGTCGCCAAAATATTGGGCGACGATATGCAGCGCCAGGTCGATGCCGGCGGTCAGGCCACCGGCCGTGTAGGTATGCGCGTCGGCCTGCACAAAGCGCACTTCCCGCACCAGCCGGACGTCTGGATAGGTTTTGTGGAAGATGTCCGCATAGTCGTGGTGCGTGGTGGCCGATTTGCCGTGCAATAGACCAGCATGCGCCAGCTCGAACGCGCCGGTGCAGATAGACAGCATGGTCTTCTGCGCGGCGTGCTGCCGCTTGAGCCATTCGCGCAGTTCCGGGCCGCCGGCCTGTGCGCCGACCACCACGATGTCCGGCGCAGGAGCGTCGTCGAAGCTGTAGTCGGGCGTAATCAGCAGGCCGGGCGCGCCGCTGCCGCTGGTGCGCAACGGCGTCCTGGACGCGGCCACCGTGTACAGCACGAACGGCATCGCGCCGGTGCTATTGTCCAGCATCGTATCCTGGAACACTTCCCATGGTCCGGCGATGTCCATCACATTGGCGCCTTCGCTCAGCACAAAAGCTACCTTGATGGTTGTGGCGTCGGCGTTGGCCAGCGCCAGCATGGCCAGCAGACAGGCGATCAGATATTTCATTGCATTTTCCCAGAGATGTGAAGAGAGCCTCAGTGTCGCCGCTGAGGTCCGCCTCCGGCCAGCACGCCGGCTGCACGGCGCCGGCATTTCGCTGCATTGTTTGCCCGGACGCGCCATTCTCGTTTATCGTGAGCGCATGAATACTCTCCCTACACGCGCCTGGATCGCGGCGGTCTGGTTTGGTCTGGCGCTATTCGACGCCACGCAGAACGTCTTCCTGATGCGCACCGCCGGCATGCATCACGCGTGGACGGCGCTATTCTTCTTCCGCTTTTTCTACTGGCTGGTGTTGGCGCTGGTGACGCCAGCCGTGCTTCAACAAGGCATACGCTTTGCCAGCCGCCATCGTGCCGGCTGGCGCACATGGATTATTCATCTTGCCGCATGCCTGATGATCGGCGTGATCAGCGCCGTGTGGACGGCGACGCTGGAATCCACGCTGAATCCATGGATGGTGCCGGACACGCCGCCATGGCTGGTCCTGTGGTACCAGCACTTCGTCGGCGGCCTGCTGGCGGACGTGGTGATCTACGCCACCGTGTTCGCCATCGGCTACGGCCTGCATGCGCGTGAGCGGCTGCTGCTGGAACAGGCGGAGCGCGTCAAGGCGCAGCTGGATGGCTTGCGCCGGCAAATCGAGCCGCACTTCCTGTTCAATACCCTGAACACCGTCACCGGCCTGGTACGCGAACAGCGCAACGATGCCGCCGTCGACACCCTCGCCGGCCTCAGCGAACTGCTGCGCCGCATGCTGGACGACTCCGACCGCAACCTGATCTCGCTGGGAGAAGAACTGGCCTTCCTCGACAAATACTTCACCATCCAGAAGATGCGCTTTGGCGAGCGCCTGCAATACAGCGTGCAGGCGCCGCCGTCGCTGATGTCCGCCAGCATACCGAGCCTGCTGCTGCAACCGCTGGTGGAAAATGGCTTCAAGCACGGCCTGGCGCACCGCGCACAAGGCGGCGCGATACGGCTGTCCGTCAGCGCCGCCGGCGGGATGCTGGACATCGTCATCTACAACGACGGTCCCTCAATGCCAGCCGATGCGGCGCCGGCGCGCGCAGGCATCGGCTGGAGCAACGTCCGCGAGCGCCTGCGCGGCTTGTATGGCGAACGCCATACGCTGGAGATGCACAACCGCGATGGCGGCGTCGAAGTCCGCATTGCGCTTCCACTCAGCGGCGTGACCGCATGAAGCTACGCGCCATTATTGTCGACGACGAAGCGCCGGCCCGCGCCAACCTCAAGGCGCTGCTGCGCAAGCAGGCCGACATCGAACTGGTGGCCGAATGCGAATCCGGCAGCGCCGCGCTGGACGCGGTCCGCAGCATGCGGCCGGACCTGCTGTTCCTCGACATCCAGATGCCGGAATGCGACGGCTTCGATGTGCTGGAGATGCTGGGCGGCGAGTTGCCTCCAGCCGTCATCTTCGTCACCGCCTACGACCAGCACGCGCTGCGTGCGTTTGACGTAGGTGCGCTCGACTACCTGCTCAAGCCTTTCAGCGATGAGCGCTTCAGCACGGCGCTGCTGCGCGCGCGGGAACGCCTGCCACGCGCGCAGACGCAGGCGGAGCGCTTGGTGCTCAAGCACTCCGGCCAGGTGCTGTTCCTGCCGGTCGCCGATATCGACTGGATCGGCGCGGCCGACTACTACGCCTCGCTGCACGTCGGCGCCCAAACGCATCTGCTCCGCCGCAGCATCGCCGAACTGGCGCAGGATCTGGACCCGGCCACCTTCTGCCGCATCCATCGCTCCACCATCATCAACCTGGCCAAGTTGCAGTCGATTGAACTGGGCGAAGACGGCGAACACGAAGCCGTGCTGACCAGCGGCGCGCGCCTGCGCGTCAGCCGCAGCTACCGCAAGGCGCTGATGGCGCTTACCGCCGGCTAAGCGCCCGGCGGCGCAGGCGTTAGAAATCAGCACATTAGATGACTAAATCTGCATACTACGCCTTTTGATTGTATAAAATATCCAAAATCGAAGTATGATTTCGCCCATCCCCTTTCCCATGACTCTGTTGAAGGAAACACCATGAGCGACAATATTTTCACCGGCACCATCCCGGCCCTGATGACACCTTGCACCGCCGACCGCCTGCCCGACTACGACGCGCTGGTGCACAAGGCACGCGAACTGATAGCCGCCGGCATGAGCGCGGTGGTGTATTGCGGCTCGATGGGCGACTGGCCGCTACTGACCGAAGCGCAGCGCCAGGAAGGCGTGGCACGCCTGACGGCCGCCGGCGTGCCGGTGATCGTCGGCACCGGCGCGGTCAACTCCAGGGAAGCGGTGTCGCATGCGGCGCATGCGGCCAAGGTCGGCGCCAAGGGCCTGATGGTGATTCCTCGTCTGCTGTCGCGCGGCTCCTCGCCGGCGGCGCAGAAGGCGCACTTCTCGGCCATCCTGGCAGCGGCGCCTGACCTGCCGGCCGTGATCTACAACAGCCCTTACTACGGCTTCGCCACCCGCGCCGACCTGTTCTTCGAACTGCGCGCCAGGCATCCTAACCTGATCGGCTTCAAGGAATTCGGCGGCGCCGCCGACCTGCGTTACGCGGCCGAACACATCACCAGCCAGGACGACAACGTCACGCTGATGGTCGGTGTCGATACCCAGGTGTTCCATGGCTTCGTCAACTGCGGTGCGACCGGCGCCATCACCGGCATCGGCAATGCGCTGCCGCGTGAGGTGCTGCACCTGGTCGCCCTGTCGCGCAAGGCGGCCGCCGGCGATGCCGTGGCGCGCCGTCAGGCACGCGAACTGGAAGCTGCGCTGCTGGTGCTGTCGTCGTTTGACGAAGGCACCGACCTGGTGCTGTTCTACAAATACCTGATGGTGCTGAACGGCGACACGGAATACACGCTGCACTTTAACGAAACCGATGCGCTGAGCGCCAGCCAGCGCCGCTACGCCGACACCCAGTACGCGCTGTTCCGCACCTGGTACGCCGCGTGGTCGAAGGAAGTGGCCGCGTGAAGGGATTCGCCGTCACCACGGTAGCGGAGCAGGCTGCTGACGCGCTGCGCCGCAAGATCATGTCGGGCGAACTGCCGGAAGGCTTTTCGCTGCGGCAGGACGCGCTCGCGACCGAGTTCGGCATCAGCCGGATTCCGGTGCGCGAGGCGCTGGTGCAGCTGGAAGGCGAAGGGCTGGTCACCATCGTGCCGCACAAGGGCGCCGTGGTGTCTGGCCTGTCGATTGATGAAATCAGCGAGCTGTTCATGTTGCGCAGCCTGCTGGAGCCGCTGCTGCTGAAGAAGTCCGCGCCCAAGTTGACGGCGGAAGATTACGCCCAGCTCGACGCCATCCTGGCCGAATACAAGGTGGAACTGCATGCCCAGCACACCACCCGCTGGGGCGAACTCAACACGCGTTTGCACGAGGTGCTGCTGTCGCGCGCGCAACAGCCGCGCACGGCGGCCATCGTCGCCACACTGCTGCAACAGACCGACCGCTACACGCGCATGCAATTATCGCTGAGCGCCGACAGCATCAAGCAAGCACAGCAGGAACACGAACAACTGGTCGGGCTCTGCCGCACCGGCGACGTCCGAGGCGCCGCCGCGCTGCTGAAGCGCCACATCGAACACGCCTGCAAGGATCTTGAACAATTCATCCTGTCACGCCGCCGTTCGTCCTGACACGCATCAAACGTGCGGTGCTTGAAATTGCAGGGGCGAAGCGCATACTGTTCCGCATGAACTCCCTCGACACTCTTGGCTATTGCAAACGACTGGAGACGGTCGGTGTACCGCGCGAGCAGGCGGAGGTGCACGCTCAGATGCTGGCCGAGGTAGTGGCCCAAGTTGCTACCAAAGATGATTTGGACGCGCTCGAAGTCAGGCTAAAGGAATGGGTGAAAGAATGGGTATCGCTCTATGTGGGGGAGCAGATTCAGTCACTTAAGGTCGACATGCTGAAGTGGTACATCACGCTGTGTATCGCGCAGACCAGCTTGATTATCGCTGCCCTGCGCTACTTGCCACATTAAGCAAACTGAGTGAAGTCCGGTTTGCGTTTCTGGAAGAAGGCCATGAAAGCTTCTTTGGCTTCCGGAGCGGACAGCATGGCGCCGAAGTGGGTGTTTTCGGCGGCGATGGCGTCGCTCACCGGCGCTTTGCGGGCAGCTTTCATCAGTTCCTTGGTGACGCGGATCGAGCTGGCTGGCAATGCCACCAATTTGGCGGCCTGGCCTTCGGCAAACGCGCGCAGTTCGGCCACCGGCAGCACTTTCGAAATCAGGCCCATCTCCAGCGCTTCCTGCGCGCCGAAGGCTTCGCCCAGCATCAGCTTTTCAGCTGCGCGCGGGTAGCCGGCGATTTGCGTCAACAGCAGGCTGGAGCCGAATTCCGGGCACAGGCCCAGCTGTACGAACGGCATCGAGAACTTGGCGTTGTCGGCCGCGTAGACCAGGTCGCAATGCATCAGCAGCGTGGTGCCGATGCCGACCGCGTTGCCGGCCACCGCTGCCACCACTGGCTTGGTGGCGCCACTCAGCGCCATCATGAATTTGTAGACGGAACGGTCTTCAATCGCGCCGCCGGCTGGGGCGGTTTTCATGAAGTCTTCCAGGTCGTTGCCGGCGGTGAAAATCTCGGCTTTGCCGGTCAGCAGGATGGCGCGTACGGCGGTGTCGGTTTCGGCGGCGGTCAGCGCGTCGGCCATGGTTTGATACATGGCGGCGGTGATGGCGTTCTTGCGCTCGGGACGGTTGAATTCCAGCGTCAGGATGCCGTTGTCGATGCTGCTTAAAATTTCCATATCTGTCTCCGTAGCCTGATGTCGTTCCGGCGAAGGCCGGAACCCATAGAACGCAGAAACGCAAGCGCAGTATGGATTCCGGCCTTCGCCGGAATGACGATTCGTGGGCTGTGTTTGTGTTACACGCGTTCGATGATGCCGGCTGCGCCCATGCCCGCGCCTACGCACATGGTGACCATGCCGTATTTCAGGTTGTTGCGGCGCAGTGCGTGCACCACGGTGGCGGCGCGGATCGCACCGGTCGCGCCCAGCGGGTGGCCCAGCGCAATCGCGCCGCCCATCGGGTTGACCTTGGATGGGTCCAGGCCCAGATCGCGGATCACGGCCAGCGCTTGCGCGGCGAACGCTTCATTCAGCTCGATCCAGTCCAGTTGGTCCTGGGTGATGCCGGCGGCCTTCAGTGCATCCGGAATCGCAAATTTAGGACCGATACCCATGATTTCCGGGGGCACGCCTTTGACAGCGAACGACGAGAACTTGGCCAGCGGGGTCAGATTGTGCTCGCGCAGGATCTTCTCGGAGACCACCAGCAGCGCACCGGCGCCGTCCGACATCTGCGAGCTGTTACCGGCGGTAACCGAACCTTTGGCGGCAAACACTGGCTTCAGCTTGCCCAGGGTTTCCATGCTGGTCTCTGGACGCGCGCCTTCGTCGGTATCGACGGTGCGGGTCTTGACCTTGATTTCACCGGTGGCCAGGTCTGGCGTGCGGGTGATGATTTCCACCGGGGTGGTCTCATCCTTGAAGAAGCCAGCCTGCTGCGCGGCGACGGCACGGCGGTGCGATTCCACCGAGAACGCGTCCTGGTCTTCGCGCGACACTTTCCATTGCTCTGCCACTTTTTCAGCGGTCAGGCCCATGCCGTAGGCCATGCCGACGTTTTCGTCGGTGAACATATTCAGGTTCATCGACGGGTGGTGACCCATCATCGGCACCATCGACATCGACTCGACGCCGCCAGCCAGCATGACATCGCATTCGCCCACGCGGATGCGGTCAGCCGCCATGGCCAGGGCGGTGATGCCCGACGCGCAGTAACGGTTGATGGTGACGCCGCCGACAGTTTTCGGCAGGCCGGCCAGCAGCACCGATTGACGGGCGATGTTGAAGCCCTGCTCCGCTTCCGGGAACGAACAGCCGATGATGGCGTCGGTAATCAGCGCCGGGTCCAGGCCAGGCGCCTGCGCCAGTGCCGACTGGATCACGCGCACCAGCAGGTCGTCCGGGCGGGTTTTGTTGAACATGCCGCGCGGCGCTTTGCCGATCGGGGTGCGGGTCGCGGCGACGATGTATGCGTCTTGAACTTGTTTGCTCATTGTCTTATTCCTTAGTTGCGGACTGGCTTGCCGGTTTGCAGCATGCCCATGATGCGCTCTTGGGTTTTCGGATGGTTCAGCAGCTCCAGGAAGGCTTTGCGTTCCATGTCCAGCAGCCACTGTTCGTTCACGAACGAACCCTGATCGATATCGCCACCACTGACGATTTGCGCGATCATGTCGCCCAGCTTGAAGTCGTGCGCGGAGATGAAGCCGCCGTCACGCATGTTGACCAGTTGCGCCTTGATGGTGCCCCAGCCGTAGCGGCCGGTCACCTGGATCGGCGCCTTCAGCGGCGCGCGGTAGCCCTTGTCGAACATGGCGCGCGCTTCGGTCTTGGCCACGTACAGCAGTTCGTACGGGTTGAACACGATGACGTCGTCTTCTTTCAGGTAGCCCATCGCCTGCGCTTCCAGTGCCGATTTCGACACGTTGGCGGTGGCCGCATTGGTGAAGCCGGTTTTCAGGAATTGCAGGATGTCGGTGCCCTTGGCTTCCTTGTAGGCGCGCGCCGCCGCCTCTTTCAGGCCGCCGCCGGCCGGGATCAGGCCCACGCCCACTTCCACCAGGCCGATGTACGACTCGATCGACGCCACGCGTTTCGATGCGTGCAGCGCCATTTCGCAGCCGCCGCCCAGCGCGATGCCGGCTACCGCCGCCACCACTGGCACGTTCGAGTATTTCATCGCCATGAAGGTGTCTTGCAGTTCCTTGATGATCGGGTCGACTGCCTTGGCGCCGCCGCTCATGAAGGCTGGCAGTGCCGATTGCAGGTCGGCGCCAGCCGAGAACGCGCCGCCGTCGGCGGCATCCGCGCTCCAGATCACCAGGCCCTTGAAGTTCTTCTCGGCTTCCGCCAGTGCTTTCTTGAAGCCTGCGATCACGCCTGGGCTGATCACGTGCAGCTTGGTTTTCAGCGAGATGACCAGCACTTCGTCGCCCGAGTGCCACAGGCGCACGTCGTCGTCCTCGAACACGGTGGTGCCGGCTTTGCGGCCGTCGATTTCGCCCGAACCCAAAACTGGTGCGCGGAATTCCTGGCGCTTGTAGACCGCCAGTTCCGAACGCGGCACGAACGATTTCGACACTGCCGACCACGAACCCTCAGGGGTGTGAACGCCGCCTTTTTCAGCGACCGGGCCTTCGAATACCCAGGCTGGCAGCGGTGCGTTGCACAGTGCGTGGCCGGCATCGATGTCTTCTTTCACCCACTGGGCCACCTGGGTCCAGCCGGAGGCTTGCCAGGTTTCGAACGGACCGACGGTCCAGCCGAAGCCCCAGCGCATGGCGAAGTCGATGTCGCGCGCGTTGTCGGCGATGCTTTCCAGATGCACGGCGATGTAGTGGAAGGCGTCGCGGAAGATCGCCCACAGGAACTGCGCCTGTGGATTGGTCGATTCGCGCATCGCTTTCATTTTCTTGACCGGATCTTTTTCCTTCAGGATGCGGGCCACGATGTCGGCTGCCTTGGCGCCGCCGGCGACATATTCACCGGTGGCGAAGTCCAGGCGTTGGATTTCCTTGCCTACTTTTTTGTAGAAGCCGGCGCCGGTCTTCTGACCCAGCGCGCCTTTTTCCACCAGCTTGGCCAGCACGGCCGGGGTTTTGTACACGGCTGCGAACGGATCGTTCGGCAGGTAGTCCTGCATGGTTTTGATCACATGACCCATGGTGTCCAGGCCGACCACGTCCGCGGTGCGGAAGGTGCCCGACTTGGCGCGGCCCAGCTTGGCGCCGGTCAGGTCATCGACCACGTCCACCGACAGGCCGAATTTTTCAGCTTCGTGGACGATGGCCAGGATGCCGAACACGCCGACGCGGTTGGCGATGAAGTTCGGGGTGTCCTTGGCGCGGACCACGCCCTTGCCCAGGGTCGAGGTCAGGAAGCCTTCCAGCTGGTCGCTGATTTCCGGCTTGGTGAACTCGGTTGGGATGATTTCCACCAGGTGCATATAGCGCGGCGGGTTGAAGAAGTGCACGCCGCAGTAGCGCGATTTCAGATCCGCGTCGAAACCTTCCGACAGCTTGGTGATCGACAGGCCCGAGGTGTTCGAGGCGAAGATGGCGTTAGGCGCGATGTGCGGCGCGACCTTTTTGTACAGGTCGTGCTTCCAGTCCATGCGCTCGGCGATGGCTTCGATAATCAGGTCGCACTCGGCCAGCTTGGCCAGGTCGTCTTCGTAGTTGGCCACTTCGATCAGCGCCGCGTGGTCCTTGTTGCCCAGCGGAGCCGGCGACAGTTTTTTCAGGCCTTCGATGGCTTTCAGCACGATGCCGTTCTTCGGCGTGCCCTCTTTCCCTGGCAGATCAAACAGCACCACTGGCACTTTGGCGTTGATGCAATGGGCAGCGATTTGCGCGCCCATCACGCCGGCGCCCAGCACGGCTACTTTTTTAACGATGAAATTGGTCATTGTCGTTTCCTCTTAGAACAGGTCGGCGTCGAGTGCCATCAGGTTGGCGGAGCCCGAACGCGCCTGACGGATCAGGGTTGCGGTTTCTGGTTGCAGGCGGGCGAAGTAGAAGCGCGCGGTCGCCAGCTTGGCTTTGTAGAAGGTATCGGTGCTGTCTTGTTTTTCCAGCGCGATCTTCGCCATCTGCGCGAAGAAGTAGCTATACACCAGGTGACCGACCACGCGCAGGTACGGCACGGCGGCGGCGCCCACTTCGTCGGCGTTCTGGAATGCTTTCATGCCGATTTCCATGGTCAGCTTGGTGACTTTGTCGCCCAGCTCGCCCAGTGGGGTGATGAATTCGCTCAGGTTTTCGTCCAGGCCGTTTTCTTCCACGAACGCCTTGATTTTCTCACCGAACTTGCGCAGCTT
Organism: Duganella margarita; assembly: GCF_009857535.1. Lineage (GTDB taxonomy): Bacteria > Pseudomonadota > Gammaproteobacteria > Burkholderiales > Burkholderiaceae_D > Rugamonas > Rugamonas margarita. The sequence continues at coordinate 240,903 of NZ_WWCS01000008.1, read as the reverse complement.
GGCGCCGTTGTCGCCCAGGATCTTGCGGCCCAGCAGGTCCAGCGACTGGATGGTGTTGGTGCCTTCGTAGATCAGGTTGATACGGGCGTCGCGCACGTATTGCTCCATGCCCCATTCGGCGATGTAGCCGTGGCCGCCGAACACCTGCATCGCTTCCGAGGTGGCGATCCAGGCATTGTCGGTGATGAAGGCCTTGACGATCGGGGTCAGCAGCGCGACTTCGTCGGCGGCTTCCTTGCGCACTTCTTCGTCCGGGTGGTGCAGTTCGCGGTCGATCTGCAGCGCCACGTACGAGGTGAAGGCGCGCGCGCCTTCCGCGTAGGCACGGCCGGTCAGCAGCATGCGGCGCACGTCGGCGTGGACGATGATCGGGTCGGCCGGCATGTCCGGACGCTTGGCGCCGGTCAGCGAGCGCATCTGAATGCGGTCCTTGGCGTAGATCACGGCGTTCTGGTAAGCCACTTCGGTCAGGCCCAGCGACTGCATGCCGACGCCCAGGCGGGCGGCGTTCATGAACACGAACATGGCGTTCAGGCCTTTGTTCGGCTGGCCGATGATCCAGCCCTTGGCGCCGTCCAGGTTCATCTGGCAGGTCGAGTTGCCGTGGATGCCCATTTTTTCTTCGATGGCGCCGCAGGTGATCGGATTGCGTTCGCCCACCGAGCCGTCTTCCTTCGGCAGGAACTTCGGCACCAGGAACAGCGAAATGCCTTTCGAGCCTTCCGGTGCGTCCGGCACGCGGGCCAGCACCAGGTGCAGGATGTTTTCCGACATGTCGTGCTCGCCGGCCGAGATGAAGATCTTGTTGCCGGTGATCAGCCACGAGCCGTCTTCCTGTGGCAGCGCTTTCGAGCGCAGCATGCCCAGGTCGGTGCCGCAGTGCGGTTCGGTCAGGCACATCGTGCCGGTCCACTCGCCCGAGACCAGTTTCGGCAGGTAGACTTCTTTCTGATGCGCGGTGCCGTGTTCTTTCAGGCACTCGTAGGCGCCGTGCGACAGGCCCGGGTACATGGTCCAGGCCTGGTTGGCCGAGTTCAGCATTTCGTAGAACGAATTGTTCAGCACCACTGGCAGGCCCTGGCCGCCGTATTCAGGATCGCAGGCCAGTGCCGCCCAGCCGCCTTCCACGTACTGCTTGTACGCTTCCTTGAAGCCTTTCGGGGTGGTCACGGTGTGGGTGGCGGCGTCGTGCTTGCAGCCTTCGCGGTCGCCGGAGTGGTTCAGCGGGAACAGCACGCCGGCGGTGAACTTGCCGCCTTCTTCCAGCACCTGGTTGATGATGTCGGCATCGACTTCGCTGTAGTCCGGCAATGCTTTCAGTTCATCTTCCACTTTCAGGAACTCGTGCAGAACGAATTGCATATCCCGGATTGGCGCGACGTATTGACCCATTTTTTTCTCCTGATGACTACTGTAGTGTTTGAATTAGTTACTTGGCGTTTGCAACCACCGCTGCCGGCGACTGCGGATTGCGATACGTTTCGATCAGGCGCTCGAAGCCCCTGCCCGCGCGTTCCAGGCTGCCTGGAATGCGCAGGAAGCGGCCGTCGTGGTGCAGGGCCAGGATCAGGCCGTACATCTCGTAGACCAGCTGCTGCGGGTCGATGCCCTCTTGCAGGTCGCCGGTCTCGATGCACTGCTTCACGCAGCGCAGCAGCGCGCCCTGCCAGGCGCCAACCATGGCCATCAGCTCTTCGCGGATCGGGCCGGGCCGGTCGTCATACTCGACCGCGCCGCTGATGTAGATGCAGCCCGACGCCACTTCAACGCTGACCCGCTTGACCCAGCGCGCGAACATCGCCTGCAGGCGCTGGATGCCGCGTGGCTCTTTCACGCTCGGGAAGAACACTTCCTGTTCGAAACGGTGGTGATACAGCTTCAGCACTTCCAACTGCAAATCTTCACGCGAGCCGAAATGCGCGAACACGCCGGACTTGCTCATGTTCATCTTATCCGCCAACAATCCGATGGTCAGACCTTCCAGACCATCGCGGCTGGCCAGGTCGAGCGCCACGTCCAGGATTGCCGCGCGGGTTAACTCGCCTTTGCGCATAAATTTAGTTGAGGTATTAATAAGATTGCATCCCAGGGTAAAAAAGGCGTTTGAGAGAAACGAATATTCTGCTCTACTTAAATTTACTCTGTGTGAAAAGAATTGCGAACGCTCGTACTATTATCCACTTGGGGGTGAATGTCAAACAGTACCTTTAGAGGTGGGGTTCTATTACTGCAGTGCAGCAATGGCCGCGCGCGAAGCCGGGTCGCGCGGGCGGGGAAAGAAGTTATTGCGATTCGCCAACTTTACCCTGCTGGCGGCGGTCGCGCTTGGTCGGACGGCCTTTGAAACCAGCGGTCGGCTCGCGGAACAGGCGGCGATTTTCGGCCACCGCCGCGCGGCGCGCGACGCTGACTTCGGTTTCTTCATACAGGTTGCGCGCCACGGTGGCCGGGCCGCGCACGTCGGACAGGCCCATCACATCGACTTCCCACTGATCCGAGCCGTTGTCGATTTCCAGCACGTCACCCAGCTTGACGGTGCGCGCCGGCTTGACGCGGTCGCCGTTGACGGTCACCTTGTTGCGGTCCACCGCATCGCACGCCAGCGAGCGGGTCTTGAAAAAGCGCGCCGCCCACAGCCATTTATCCAGTCGTACACCTTCACTCACGCGTATTTCCCCACAGCGAACACCCGCATAATCAATTTGTAGAACACAAACGCCACCTCGTAGCCGATCCGCTTGACATGGCCGACGTGCGCGAAGTCATCATAGGTGATGACCTTGCCGTCGGCAATCGCATCCTCGATGCGCTGGCGCAGCGTCTGCGCAAACACCGCATCCTTGATCACCACATTGGCTTCCTGGTTCAGGAACAGGCTCAACCCGTCCACATTGCTGGAACCGACCGTGGCCCAGTCGTCATCGATGACGGCGACCTTGGCGTGCAACTGCGTCTTGTGATATTCCACCACTTTGACGCCGGCTGCAAGCAGCTTCGGGTAGAACGAATGCGCCACCGCATCCTGCAGCCAGATCTCGCCTACGCCGATCAGCAACACCACTTCGACCCCGCGTTCGGCGGCCGAGGTCAGGGCGCGGCGCAGCTTGCGGCTCGGCGCGAAGTACGGGTTGGCCAGCAGTACGCTCTTGCGCGCCTGCCCCAGCGCCTTCAGGTAAGCGCGCTGGATGGTGTGGCGGTTGCGCAGGTTGTCGCGCACCACAAAGCCGGCCTGCACGGCATGTTCAGCGGCGACTTTTTCGACCTTGCGCATGTCGCGGTACAGGCCGATGCGCTTGATCAAGCCCAGCTTGCCCAGGCGGCGCCATTGCGTCACCGCCTCGGCCTGAATATCGGCCACCAGCGGGCCGCGCACCTGCACCGCGAAATCCCAGCGCGGCGCCGACAGCGCCTTGCTGTGATCGTAGTCGCAGAACATATCGTCGTTGATGTTGATGCCGCCGACATAGGCCACCTGGCGGTCGACCACGCAGATCTTGCGGTGGGTGCGGGTGACGCCGCGCTTGAACCAGGGATTGAACATGCGGTGCTCAACGCCCTGCGCCAGCAGGTGTTCATGCATGCTGTTGACCTGGCGCCGGCCAGTGCCCCACCAGTCGGTAATCATGCGCACCTGCACCCCGCGCTGGGCGGCGCGCACCAGCGCCGCCTGCACGCGCTGGCCGGTGTCGTCGCCGGCAAAGATGTAGGTTTCGAAATAGACCTCGTACTGCGCGGCGTCGATGGCGCCGATCAGCGCCGGGAAAAAATCGGTGCCGGTATGCAGCAGCGTAACCTCGTTATCGGCGATGAAATTTACAGGGCGCATAATGTGCGCTCACGCCAGCGTCAGCGACGCGACGATGGGAGCGTGGTCCGAGAGCTTGGCCCACAGACTACCATGCATGACCTCGGCCGTCTCCACCTTGAAGCCGCGCACGTAGATGCGGTCGAGGCGGAAAAACGGCAGCGCGGCCGGGAAGGTGCGGGCCGGATTGACGCTGCTCTTGCGGCGCAGCTTGCGCATGATGTCGCCCAGCGCGGAGTTGGCGCCTTCGATCTCGTCGAACGCCTCGACCACGCCCAGCGCGTTGCGCAGTTCGGTGCTGAGGGTGTTGCGCCAGTCGTTGAAGTCGCCGGCGATGACCACCGGTTCGCCGTGCGGCGCGGTTTCCTGGACCGCCGCGATCAGCGCCTGGGTCTGGCGCCGGCGGCCGCTTTCAAACAAGCCCAGATGAACCACGTAGCAATGAACCGGGCCGCGCGGCGTGTCCAGCATGCAGTGCAGGATGCCGCGCTGTTCGTAGGCGTGGTCGGAGACGTCGCGGTTGGCCTGGCTGGCGATCGGGAAGGCGCTCAGCAGCGCGTTGCCGTGGTGGCCGTGGTCGTAGATGGCGTTCATGCCGTAGGCGGCGTGCAGGTGGCGCGATTCGCCGGCAAAATACTCATGCTGCGCCGCAGCGGGCCAATGCTTGTGGCCCAGGTGTTCGGCGCCGTATTTGGCGGCTTTGAGGTCGTGCTTGCCCTGCACCTCCTGCAAAAAAACCACATCGGCATCGAACATGCCGATGGCTTGTTTCAAGGCCATTACGCGCGGTTCGGCGCGGATGCTGGAAACGCCCTTGTGGATGTTGTAGGTAGCGACTCGGATTTTCATGCAAAGCATTTTACTCCCGAGATCGCAACTCGGCATGTACGCGGCCGCACATAGCGCCATCCAGCGTCAGATCTGGCGGGGCAGCTGCAGAATGGCTTCGGCGTTGGAGGACGAGAAGCATTTGTCGGCCGCCTCCAGGTGCGGCAGCCAGACGTAATTCAGGTGCTCGCGCGGACTGAGCGTGATGGCAATAGGGCGCGGCACTTCGACGCTAAAGACGTGCTCGGTGTTCTGCGTCACGCCCGGCGCATAGCGGTGGCGCCACACCGGATAAATCTCGTACACATTCGACAGCCGCCAGTCGCGCAGCGCGATACGCTCGCCGTCGGCGACGATGCCGGTTTCCTCGAACAGTTCGCGCGCGGCGGTCTGCAGCAGCGGCTCGTCCGGCGCGTCCAGCGAACCGGTCACCGACTGCCAGTAACCCGGCTTGTCGGCGCGCTCGATCAGCAGCACGTGCAGGTCGGCGGTGTGGATCACCACCAGCACGGATTCGGGTATCTTGTAAGGCATCATAAACGCGCTAAAAGAAAAGGCGCCGCAGCGCCTTTTCCAGATGGGACAGATTAGCCAGCCACTTTCGGCTCGACGGCGCGCAGACGGATATGCAGCTCTTTGAGCTGCTTCTCGTCCACTTCCGACGGCGCATGGGTCAGCAGATCCTGCGCGCGCTGGGTTTTCGGGAAGGCGATGACGTCGCGGATCGAGTCCGACTTGGTCATCAGCGTCACGATACGGTCCAGACCGAATGCCAGGCCGCCGTGCGGCGGCGCGCCGTATTGCAGCGCGTCGAGCAGGAAGCCGAACTTCAGGCGCGCTTCGTCGGCGTCGATCTTCAAGGCGCGGAACACTTTCGACTGCACGTCTTCGCGGTGGATACGGATCGAACCGCCGCCCAGTTCCCAGCCGTTCAGCACCATGTCGTAGGCCTTGGCGATGCAGGCGCCCGGATTGGTTTCCAGCCAGTCTTCGTGGCCATCTTTCGGCGCGGTGAACGGGTGGTGGGTGGCAGTCCAGCGGTCGCCTTCTTCGTCGTATTCGAACATCGGGAAGTCGATCACCCACAGCGGCGACCAGACGTCGTCGAACAGGCCGGCGGCCTTGCCGAATTCCGAGTGGCCGATCTTGACGCGCAGCGCGCCGATGGCGTCGTTCACCACCTTGGCCTTGTCCGCGCCGAAGAAGATCAGGTCGCCGTCTTCGGCGCCGGTCAGTTCCAGGATGGTCGCCAGGGTAGCGTCGTCGATCGACTTGACGATCGGCGATTGCAGGCCGTCACGGCCTTTGGCTTTCTCGTTGACCTTGATGTACGCCAGGCCGCGCGCGCCATAGATGGCCACGAACTGGGTGTAGGCGTCGATTTCCGAACGCGGCATCGAACCGCCTTTCGGCACGCGCAGGCCGACCACGCGGCCGTTCGGCAGGTTGGCGGCGCTGTTGAAGATCTTGAATTCGACGTTCTTGACGACCTCGGTCAGTTCGGTGAACTTCAGCTTGACGCGCATGTCCGGCTTGTCCGAACCGTAGCTGCCCATGGCTTCGGCGAAGTCCATCACCGGGAACGGGTTCGGCAGGTCGACGTCCATGGTGTTCTTGAACGTTTTGCGGATCATGTCCTCGAACAGGTCGCGGATTTCCTGTTCGTTCAGGAACGAGGTTTCGCAGTCGATCTGGGTGAATTCCGGCTGGCGGTCGGCGCGCAGGTCTTCGTCGCGGAAGCACTTGGTGATCTGGTAGTAGCGGTCGAAGTTGGCCACCATCAGCAGCTGCTTGAACAGCTGCGGCGACTGCGGCAGCGCGAAGAAGCTGCCGGCGTTGACACGCGACGGCACCAGGTAGTCGCGCGCGCCTTCCGGGGTCGACTTGGTCAGCATCGGGGTTTCGATGTCGATGAAGCCCAGCTCGTCCAGGTACTTGCGCACTTCCATCGTCACCTTGTAGCGCAGGCGCAGGTTGTTCTGCATCTGTGGACGGCGCAGGTCCAGCACGCGGTGGGTCAGGCGGGTGGTTTCCGACAGGTTGTCGTCGTCCAGCTGGAACGGCACGGCCACGGAGGCGTTCAGTACTTCCAGTTGCGAGCAGACCACTTCGATCTTGCCCGATTTCAGGTTGGCATTGACGGTGCCGGCCAGGCGGTCCTTGACCACGCCGGTGACGCGCAGGCAGAACTCGTTGCGCACGGATTCGGCGGCCTTGAATACTTCAGCCTGTTCCGGATTGCATACGATCTGCACCAGGCCTTCGCGGTCGCGCAGGTCGATGAAGATCACCCCGCCGTGGTCGCGGCGACGGTGTACCCAGCCGCACAGGCTGACGGTTTGGCCAAGCAGCGCTTCAGTGGTGAGGCCGCAGTAGTGAGTACGCATTGAGGACATGTTTATTTCTCGGTTCAGGTTAAGTTACTCAGTTAATCTTGGTGTCAGTGTCTGGCAGGACGATGGTTTTCGGCGCGTCTTCCGGCGCCACCACGCCCATCGAAACGATGTACTTCAGGGCCGCATCGACGCTCATGTCCAGTTCGACCACATCCTTCTTGGCCATCATCAGGAAAAAACCCGAGGTCGGATTCGGCGTGGTCGGGATGTACACGCTGACGTACTCGCCCACCAGGTGGTTCTTGACGTCCCCGCCCGGGGTGCCGGTCAGGAAGGCGATGGTCCACGAATTCTGGTGCGGATACGGAATCAGCACCGCCTTGCGGAAGGCGTTGCCGGACGACGAGAACAGCGTGTCCGACACCTGCTTGACGCTTGAATACAGCGAGCTGACCACGGGAATGCGGGTCAGCAGTTTTTCCCACAGCCTGACCACGTAGTTGCCGACCAGGTTGTTGGTCAGCAGGCCGGTCAGGAACACGATGACGATGGTCAGCAAGGTGCCCAGGCCAGGAATGTCGAAGCCGACCAGGGTGCGCGGCTGCCAGCGTTCCGGCACGAACAGCAGCGACTGGTCCATGGTGCTGATCACCAGGTTCAGCACCCAGGCGGTAATTGCCAGTGGCACCAGGATCAGCAGGCCGGTAATGAAATATTTACGCATCGAGGTCCTTCTGTGTGGATGGGAGAGCTTCAGGTGTCGCCGGTGCCGCCCGTCTTGGCCGGCGCGGGCGCCGGGGCCGCAGCCGGTGCGCTGTCCGGCGTCGACGCCGGCGCGGTGCCGGTGGCCGGCGGCGTGCCGCCGCGGAAATCGGTCACATACCAGCCGGACCCTTTCAACTGGAAACCGGCAGCGGTGACTTGCTTTTTAAACGACTCTTTACCGCACGACGGGCAAACCGTCAGTTGCGGGTCGGAAATCTTCTGCAAGACGTCCTTGGCAAAACCGCAGGCTTCGCAGCGGTACGCGTAGATCGGCATCTCTTACTCCGCAAAAATCATCAAAACCCTGAATTATAAAGCCTTTTGCCCGCCATCTGACTGTTTCCTGTCGCCAAGCTCCTATCGGTAATCGATTTCATAGCAAAAAACTATTCGCTTATTGGCTGTGAGCATGTTTTAATACTGGCCTACAAGCGCTGATTTCCCAATCCCTGAATCGTCGCCTCGTTAGCCGTCCCGGACTTACGACGCTCCAACTCTTTGATTCTGTGGGAAATACCATGAAAAAAGCGCTGTATGCCGGCCTCTTGGCCGCCTGCCTTTCCGCCCCTGCTTTCGCCGCTTCCAACAAATTCGTCGCCCAGACGCCGGATGAACCAATGCATCGCCGCGCCGTGCTGTTGTGCGTCGCAGTGCTGATGGGACTGCAAGCCCTGCGCTACCGGCCGCAATTGCCGGCTCGCCGTCACGTGGCCACGGCTAACTGACGAAGGTCGTGGCCCCCGTTACGCTGCTATGCGGGCGCTCGCACAGACACGCCCGGCACACCTCTTTATAACGGTAACTACACCTTAAAAGAGGAGCTCAACATGATGAAGAAACTTTTGCTTGCTGCCGCCATTGTGGCTTCCGCCGGTACATTTACCCTGCCCGCCTCCGCTGCCGTGATCGTGGTGCAAACCGCGCCGCCAGCGCCGCGTCATGAGGTGGTGCCGCCGCCACGCCACGGCTATGTGTGGGCCCCAGGCTACTGGGATTGGCGCAACAACCGTCACGTATGGACCAAAGGCCACTGGGAGCGCGAGCGCCGCGGCTATGTCTATCATCAGCCAACCTGGGTCGAGCGTAACGGCCATTGGGAAATGAGCCGCGGCAACTGGGCCCGTGGCGACAACGATCATGACGGCGTGCCGAACGGCCGCGACGACCATCCCAACAACCCACGCCGCGACTAACTGGCGCTAGCGACGGCGCCACACCATCCAGCGCTCCTTGCCGGCGAACACCGGGATGGAGTCGCTGACGGCGTCGTCGGCAATGCACGCGAAATCCGCGCGCAGCAGCTGCTCCAGTTGCGCGCGCTGGATGCCGAACGGCGGCCCCTTGGCCGCGTCATCAAAGAAGAAATACCCTGCCAGCAGCGCCCCCGGCGCCAGCAGCTGTGCCCAGCGCGCAGCCACCTGCGGCCACATGGCGCGCGGCATCGCGCACAGAAAAGCCCGTTCGTAGATCAATTGCAGCGGCGCCGCCGGCTGCCATGCAAAGAAATCCGCCTCCACTACTCGTGCCGCATGCTCGCCGGCCGCCCGCTTGCCCTGCGCTACCGCAGCGGGCGAAAAATCGATCGCGGTGGCGTCCCAGCCCTGCCCTGCCAGAAAGGCCAGTTCATAGGCCGAGCCGCAGCCGGGAATCAGCGTGGTCAGCGGCGAATGGCCAGCGACGAAATCCTGCAAGGCTTGCGGCACGCCGCCCTTGTCCCACGGCGTGAAATGGCGCTCGAAGCGCTCATCCCAGAACGCCGGCGACAAAGGATCACGTTGCTGGAAATCCGCCATGGCGCTTACAGCAGATGGTGGAAGCGCTGATAAAGATTGAAGCCGGCCACGCCCAGCGCAAACGCACCGGCGAAGTAGACCACCAAGCTCAGCAGCCGGTTGGTGCGCTGCTGTTCGTTGATCAGCACCTTGATCAGCTCAGTGTTGTCGTTGGGCCGTTCGGCATGCCGCTCCAGCGCCTGATGCGCCAGGCGCGGCAGCTGCGGGAAGATGTGGGCGTAGCGCGGTGCCTCGGCTTTCAGGCGCTGCAAGAAGCCTTTCCAGCCGACCTGCTCACCCATCCAGTTTTCCAGGTAGGGCTTGGCGGTCTTCCACAAGTCCAGGTCCGGATCGAGCTGGCGGCCGAGGCCTTCGATATTCAGCAGCGTCTTTTGCAGCAGCACCAGTTGCGGCTGCACTTCGACGTTGAAGCGGCGCGAGGTCTGGAACAGGCGCAGCAGGATTTGGCCGAAGGAAATATCCTTCAGCGGCCGGTCGAAGATCGGCTCGCAGCAGGCGCGCACCGCCGATTCCAGCTCATCGACGCGGGTTTCCTTCGGCGCCCAGCCGGACTCAATGTGGGCCTCGGCCACCCGCTTGTAGTCGCGGCGGAAGAACGCCAGGAAATTCTGCGACAGGTAATCCTTGTCGTAATCGGTCAGCGTGCCGACGATGCCGAAGTCCAGCGCAATGTAGCGGCCGAACGTCTCCGGCTCGATCGACACCAGGATGTTCCCCGGATGCATATCCGCGTGGAAGAAGCCGTCGCGGAACACCTGCGTGAAGAAGATTTCCACGCCGTCGCTGGACAGCTTTTTCAGGTCGACGCCGGCAGCGGCCAGGCGGTCGATCTGCGACACCGGAATGCCGTGCATGCGCTCCATCACGATCACGCTCGGCGAGCAGTAATCCCAGTGCATTTCCGGCACCAGCAGCAGTTGCGAATCGGCGAAATTGCGGCGCAGCTGGCTGGCGTTGGCGGCTTCGCGCATCAGGTCCAGCTCGTCGTGCAGGTATTTGTCGAATTCGGCCACCACCTCTTTCGGCTTCAGGCGCTTGCTGTCGGCCCAGACGTTGCCGATCCACTCGGCGGCGATGTGCATCAGCGCCACGTCCTCGTCGATGGACTTTTTCATGCCCGGACGCAGCACCTTGACCGCCACCTGGCGGCCATCCTTGAGCGTGGCGAAGTGCACCTGCGCGATCGAGGCCGAGGCTACCGGCGTGCGTTCAAAGGTGGCAAACAGCTGGTCCGGATGGGCGCCCAGCGATTTCTGGATTTGCGCCACGGCCAGGTCGGAATCGAACGGCGGCACCCGGTCCTGCAGGCGCGACAGTTCGATCACCAGGTCGGCCGGAATCAGGTCGCTGCGGGTCGACAGCACCTGGCCGAACTTGACGAAGATTGGACCCAGTTCTTCCAGCGCCATGCGCAGCCGCACGCCGCGCGGCGTGGACAGGTCGCGCCAGAAAAACGCGGTGTCGATGAATTTGGCGATGCGCGGTTTTTTCAAGCCGGAGATGGCGATTTCGTCGAGGCCGTAGCGTACCGATACCCGCAGAATTTTCAGCAGGCGCAAGAATTTCTGCATTATTGTGATCCCAGTTTCTGTTCCAGTTTGGCGAGGCGCTTGGCGGTGCGTTCGACATCGTCGCGCAGGCGGCTGACCTCGGCCGAGAAAGCTTCTACCGTGTGCGGCCGCACCAGCACCTGTTTTTCGTCGAGCAGGAATTCGGCGACGTTTTCGGCCAGCTTCTGGTGGCCGGCCTTGACCGCTTCCAACGCGGCCCTGGCGCCGGAGACGGCGCGCACGGCGATGATCGGGCCAACCACTTTTTCCAGGTCATGCTCGGCTTCCCAGCGCAGCGATTTGCTGAGGCTGGAGATGGCGTTGGCGAATTCGGCGTCGCCTTCGATTTGCACGTAAGAGAAGGCGCGCTCGCGGTTTTGCGCGATCAGCGGCAGGTCGGACAGTTTGACGCGGATGGTGACGCGGGCCGGCTCGTCGGCAGGCGCCGGTTCCAGATAGCCGTCGGCGGTCACCCGCAGGCGCAGCGCAACGCTGCCGGCGTCGATGCTGGCGGTCTTGCCGGCGTGACGCAGCAACTCCTGGCGCGCCCATGGCTCCTGCGCCAGCAAGTGGTTAATGGCGGCGCTGGCGGGCGCTGCGGAGAAACTGCCTGGATTCAATGAAATCATGTGATAGCCGTTCAAAACAAAACCGCCCGGAGTGCGGGCGGTTCGATCTTACCAGTTAAGCCGGCTTGACCCGCAAACCGGTGCGCCGTCGCGGGGTCGGACCCCGTACGGGGTCCGACCCCTCTGTGGCCCTGCGGGGTTTTACGCCAGTTGCTGGATACCTGCCAGCAGCCAGCCGCTGGAACCGTTGATTGGCTTGGCCAGGTTCCACACTTCGTGGTACGGCTCGGCCAGTGCATCCGGCGCCGGCTTGATCATACCGGTGAACTTGACGCTCGCCAGATACTCGGTGTCGGTGGTCTCGATGCCCAGCAGTTCGGCATCGATGCTGACCACGTCGGTGTAGTCGGCCACGGTGCGCTCGCTGATCTGCATCTTCATCTCGGCAAACACTTCCGGCGTGGTGAATTCGCGGATATCGGCCACGTCGCCTTTATCCCATGCCGCTTGCAAGCGAATGAAGTTGCTCTTGGCCACGCGCAGGAAGGTGGCCTGGTCGAAGTCGCCCGGCACGCCCCACTGCTGATGCGGCTGCACCGGTACTGGCGCGGCGGCTGGTTGCAGACGCGACCCGATGTCCGGCGTCGCCGAACCGCCTTGCGGCGGCATCGAATACACGTTCTGGTTGCCGCCAAACGCCGCCGGCGCAGCGGCCGGTTGCGATTTGCCGCGGATCAGGCGGAAGATGAAGAACACCACGCCTGCCAGCAGCGCGAGCATGATGATCGAGCCGATTGCGCCACCCAGCGCACCACCCAGACCGAAGTGCGAGAACAAGGCGCCCAGGCCCAGACCCAGCAGCGCACCGCCCAGAATGCCCTTCCATGGGCTAGGTTTCGGTGCGGCCACCGGCGGCGTGCCCGGCGCCGGCGCAGGCTGGGCCTGGCGTGGCGCTTGCTGCGGCGCAGGTTGAGCAGGCATGCGGTTGACGTTTTGCGACTGACGGCCAAACGAACGGCCGCCGCCGGCAGGACGGGCGATCGCCTCGCTCAGCATCGACATGGCGGACACGGCGATTACCGCGCCGATCAGGATTTTTTTCAAGTTCATGGTCACTCCAGTCATTACATTTTGATACCGGTGTGTAAAGCGGCCACACCTGCCGTCAAGTTGTAATACGTTACCCGTTCCAGGCCCGCTTCTTCCATCATGGTTTTCAGCGTTTCCTGGTCCGGGTGCATGCGGATCGATTCCGCCAGATAGCGATAGCTTTCCGCATCGCCGGCAATTTTCTGGCCCATCCACGGCAGCACCTTGAACGAGTAGATGTCGTACGGCTTTTGCAGCGGCTCGGCCACTTTCGAGAATTCCAGCACCAGCAGCTTGCCGCCCGGCTTGAGCACGCGGCGCATTTCCTTCAGCGCCTGGTCCTTGTGCGTCATATTACGCAGGCCGAAGGCGACGCTGACGCGGTCGAAATAGTTGTCCGGGAAAGGCAGTTTCTCGGCATCGCACAACAATGTGGGGGTCATCAGGCCGCGATTCAAGAGGCGGTCGCGTCCCACGCGCAGCATCGACTCGTTGATGTCTGTCAGCCAGACCTCGCCGGTGGGGCCGGCCTGCTTGGCGAACACCTTGGCCAGGTCGCCGGTGCCGCCGGCGATATCCAGGCATTTAAAGCCTGGACGCACGGCCGCGTTAGCGATGGTGAAGATCTTCCAGACGCGGTGCAGGCCAGCCGACATGACGTCGTTCATGATGTCGTACTTGGCGGCGACAGAATGGAAAACCTTGGCAACTTCGCGGACTTTATCTTCTTCCGCGACGGTTTTGTAACCGAAGTGAGTGGTATTGGTCATGGTATGCAGGCCTGTTAGTTTGCCAGCATTATACAAGCTGACAGCCTTACAGGCGCCTTAAGAACATGATCAAGCTGACAACTGGACTATTGCGCCGGCAGATGGCGCCATTCCAGACCCAGCGCGGTACGCTTGGCGAAGCCCTTCCACAGGCCGGGATCGGGCTTGGCGGTACCGTCGGCCTGCAGCGGCGGCAGGTCGAGGTAGGGTTGGAACGGCTGCTGTTTCAGCTGGATGCCGAGGAAAGCCGTGACGAAGTGCTGGTTGATGTTGTTGATGCGGCGGCTGTCCCACACCGGCTCCGAATAGGCCATGAAGTCGTCGAAATTGCTCCAGGCGGCCGGTGACGGCGGATTCGGCGCCGAGTTGTGGCGGCCGCCGACGTAGGTCAGCAGGTAGCGGTCCGCATGCACCGTGCCTTCGAACAGTTTGAGCACACCGTCCCTGTAGCCGGCCACGTCGTCCTGGTCGCCGCTGATGAACAGCGTCGGCGTGCGCACGCCGGCCAGCCCCGCCGCGTCCCATACCTGGTTGGCGGCGCCCCAGGGCGCGAACGCCACCACGGCCTTGATGCGCGGGTCGCGTTGCGCTTCATATTGCTGGTTGCCCTGCTGGTTGACGGCCAGGCTGCCGCCCGGCACGTACGCCACCGCCGACGCGCTAATGCCGGCGCCGACCGCGTTCAGCGCGCCGTAGCCGCCCATCGAGTAGCCGATCAGGGCGGTGTTGTCGGCGTCCACCACGCCGGCCAGGAAGTTGCCGCTGCCCGGTTTGGCCCAGGCGGCAACGGTGTCCAGCACGAACAAATCGTCCAGGCGGCGGTTCAGCAGCGTGCTCGGGAAGCCGGCCTTGTCCGCGCGCGTGGATTCCAGATGATCGATGGCGACGACAACATAACCCTTCGACGCCAGGTTTTCCGTCAGGTAGCTCATTTGCAGCCGCGAGCCGGGATACCCGTGCGAGACGATCACCAGCGGGTAGCGTCCGCCCTGCCCTGCGGCTGGTGCCGCATCGCGCGCGGCGCGGCCGTTGAACTGGAACGGCGTATTCGGCCGCTTCGGATCATTGGCGCCGGCGCCCAGCACGTCGGTGTAGACGGTGTGCTCATGCTGGCCGGCCGCCAGCCGCGCCGGATACCACACCTCCAGCGTCAGCTTGCGGCCGTAGCGCGGGTTCGGCTGTTCGGCAGTCGCATGCAGGATATCGAGTTGGTCCTTGTGTTCCGCCACAAGCGTGCGCACGCCCACTTGCAGCGGACCGCGTGCCGCCAGCTCCGGCGCATCGGGACGGAAATCGCCGTAGTACTCCTGCGCACCGACCTGCGCCGCCGCCAAAGCGACCGCCAACACCAACATCCTGCTTACTGCTTTCATGCCTGCTCCTATAAACCCAAATGCGAACGCAAGGTGCTGCCTGCGTACGACGTGCGGAACAAGCCGCGCCGCTGCAACTCAGGAATCACCAGCTCCAGAAAATCATCCAACCCGCCAGGCAGCGCCGGCGCCATGAAATTAAAGCCGTCGGCCGCGCCCTGCTCAAACCACTCCTGCATGCGATCCGCCACCAGCTGCGGCGTGCCGACCACGGTGAAGTGCCCGCGACCGCCAGCGATGCGCTCGTAAAGCTGGCGTATCGTCAGGTTCTCGCCCTGCGCCAGATCCGTCAGCAACTGCTGGCGGCTGCGCTGACCATCCTGCGTCTGCGGCAGCTCCGGCAGCGGACCATCCACCGGGTATCCGGACAAATCGAAATTGCCGATCATGCGTCCCAGCAGCGCCAGTCCGGCCTTCGGTTCGATCAGCGACTGCAACTGCGCGAACCTGGCATCCGCCTCTTCCTGCGTGCGGCCGACCACCGCAAACAATCCGGGCATGACCTTGACCGCATCGGGACTGCGGCCCTTGGCGATTACGCGGTCCTTGATATCGCGGTAGAACGCCTGCGCCTTGGCCAGCGTGGGTTGCGCGGTGAACACCACCTCCGCCGTCCCCGCCGCCAGATCACGTCCGGTCTCCGAGCCGCCGGCCTGCACCACCACTGGACGTCCCTGCGGACTGGGCGCCACATTCAGCGGCCCCGCCACGGCGAAATGGTCGCCGCGATGATTCAGTGTCTGCACCTTGGCCGGATCGTAAGGCAGCGTGCCGCCTTTATCGTTGACGAACGCACCGGGGCCCCAACTATTCCACAGTCCTGTGACAACTTGATGAAATTCCCGCGCCCGCGCATAGCGGTCAGCATGCGCCACGTGCTGGTCGCGGCCGAAGTTGGCCGCTTCCGCCGCGTTGTCCGAGGTGACCAGATTCCAGCCTGCGCGGCCATCCGACAGCAGGTCCAGCGACGCGAACTGGCGCGCCACCGTGTACGGCTCGTTGTAGGTGGTGGTGGCGGTGCCGATCAAGCCGATGTTCTCGGTCGATGCGGCCAATGCCGACAGCAGCGTCAAAGGCTCCAGCGACGGTGCGCCTGTCAGCGCCACGCTGTCGGCGAAGAACACCGCATCCAGGCAGGCCCGTTCCGCGCTGCGCACCTGCTCGCGAAATACCTTGAACGGATTGGACGCCAGGTCGGTGTCCGGATGCCGCCACGCCGCGACGTGGTGGCCATAACGCATCATGAACGCGGCGATACTCAACTGCTTAGCCATCAGAACTCCTTGCGGGCGGTGATGCCGAAGTAGCGTTCATCGTCACGCGGCACGGCGCGGGTGACATAGCCGGTCGATGTCACCAGGTTGGTGGCGTACGATTTGTTGGCCAGGTTCTTGCCCACCAGCGCGATGCGCCAGCCGCCGGCCGGCGACGACAGCGCGATACCGGCGTTAACAATGCCATACGCGCCCTGGATAGCATCGGCCGACTGGAACAAGTCGTACTGCGTCTTGGCCTGATACGTATAGTCGGCCGAGAAGTCGACGATGAAGCCATTCTGCAGCGGCAGCGCGTAGCTGGCGCGGGTGAAGGACTTCCACTTCGGCGAGAACGGCAACGGCTGACCATTCAGGTTGCACGATGCGGCAGCGGCGGCCGGGCAGTTGAAGCTGTCGATCTTCGCATCGGTGTATGCCAGCGACTGGGTCAGCGTCAGCTCGCGGGTGGGACGCGCATTCAGGTCCAGCTCCACGCCCTTGGTCGAGACATCGCCCGCATTGATCAGACGCGTGACGACCGCGCCGGCTACGGTGTCGTAGAAGTTGGCTTGGTAGTTGGAATACCTGGTGTCGAAGACGGCGATGTTGGCGGTCAGCTTGCGGTCGAAGGCGCTGGCTTTCAGGCCCAGTTCAAACGAATCCGAAGTTTCCGGTTTCAGTGCCAGCGTATCGCGGCTCAGCATATTGAAAAAGACGTTGTAGGCCGGTCCTTTGTAGCCGCGCGAGTACGTCGCGTAGGTATTGATGTCGCGGGCGATGTCGTATTGCAGACCGACGCGGCCCGAGTAGCCATCCTTGCTGGTGGAACCGGTGCTTTGCGTGGCGGGCTGCACGCCGGCGAACGCCACGGTCTGCGTCGAGGTGCGCGCGTGGTCGTAGGACAGGTCGTCGCGGGTCCACCGCGCGCCGGCGATGGCGCGCCAGTCGGAGGCAAAGTTCAGCGTGCTCTCGCCGAACAGAGAGTAGCTGTCGTTCTTCACGCCGTAATCCGCGCGGCCGGAGTTAACCGCCGAACCGTTGTTGACGATGCGCTGATACACCTCGCGGTCCTTGCCGTGCAGGTAGTATGCGCCGACCACGTATTCCGCAAACTGCTCTTTCGGCGAAGCGAGGCGCAGTTCCTGCGACGCCTGCTTGAACTCCACCGTGCCGATGTCGCGCGTGGCCGGGAAAGCCGCCGTGATGCGCGCCACTTCGGCAGCGTTGCCGATCGCCGAGGTGCTTGTGTACTGGGTGTTGTCCCAGTCGCGCACCGCCGTGATGGAGGTCAGCGTATAGCCATTGAAGCGGTAGTCCAATTGCGCCGACAGGCCTTTGTTCTTGTCGCGGATATCGCTCGGGATGTCGGTGTTGACCTGGCGGTTCTCGGTGCCTGCCACCACCGGCGCGATGCCGGCATTAAAGGCGGCCGCCGTCGATTTATAGGCGGTAAAGGTTGGCGATGACGTCGAACGCAGGTAGTCGGCGATCAGCGCGATATCCAGATCCCTGGTCGGCGTGATGTCGACGCGGGCGCGCACGCCTTTGCGGTCGTAGCCATTCAGCTTGCCGCCGCCGGCGTGGACGTTGTCGATGTTGCCGTCATAGTCCGCATACAGGCCGGTGACCGAGGCGCTGACCACGCCCGGCTGGATAGCGCCGGACACGCCGGCGCGCACGCGCTTCTCATTGCCCTCGTACCAGGAGGCGTCGACAAAGCCGGTGGTCTCCTGCGTCGATTTACGGCCGATCACATTCAGCACACCGGACGAAGCGTTCTTGCCGAACAACGTGCCTTGCGGGCCGCGCAGGATTTCAATGTGTTCGATGTCCAGCAGGTCCAGCGTGGCCTGGCCCGGACGCGCATACACCACGCCGTCGATCACGGTCGACACGGTCGGCTCGACGCCCGGCGACGTGGAGATGGTACCGATACCACGCACAAAGATGGTGGAATCCTTGTTGCCGCCCTGCTGGCGGAAGGTTACGCTCGGCACTTCCTGCACGATGGTGTCGATGCTGGTGCGGTTGGCATTGTTCAGTGCATCGCCATCCAGCACGGTGACCGCTACCGGCACCGATTGCAGCGAGGCGTTGCGGCGCGTGGCGCTGACCGTCACGCTGGGCACGGAGGCGCCGTCGTCGCGGCCCTTGAGCGGGGTTGGATCGGCCTCCTCGGCGCCTGCATAGGCCGTTGCGACCAGCAAAGCGCCGATGGTCAGCGCGCCAAAAATTTTCTTATTGCTCTTCATGCTGTGATCCCTTGATTTGAAAGCGCACCTTGCGCCGCTTGTGTCTTATTCGGAAAACCTGCTTTGATCGGTGAAGAACCAGCTTAGTGTGTGACAGCTGCTTCGCTACAATTCAGTGGTACCGGTACCCTTTTTTTAGTGTCACGGCGAGCCGGCTTGAAGTCAAAGAATTAAAAAAATCATCGATATGTCTTTTCGGAATATGCATCCATGAGCGAAGCAACAGCACCACGAAAGCGCCGGGGATCTGGCCGCGCCACCATTCACGATGTGGCCAGGCTGGCGGAAGTGGGATCAATTACGGTGTCGCGTTATTTCAGCGAACCGGGACGCGTGGCGGCCGAACGCAGCGCGCGCATTGCGGCGGCAGTAAAGGAACTGGGCTACGTACCGAACCTGGCAGCGGGCGGGCTGGCGTCGTCGCGCGCGCGCATCGTCGGCATGGTGATCCCGAATATCTCCGGGCCGATTTTCGCCAATACCATCCAGACCTTCAGCGATACGCTGAACCGCCACGGCTACCAGCTGCTGCTGGCCTCCAGCTACTTTTCGGCCAGGCAGGAAGAGAGCGCGGTGCGTGCTTTCCTCGGCTGGAATCCAGCCGCGCTGGCGGTGGTGGGGCGCTTTCACAACCGCGCCACCGAGAAGCTGCTGACCACGGCCGGCATTCCGGTGGTGGAGACGTGGGACTACCAGCCGCGCCGCAAGCCGATCCAGGTCGGCTACTCCAACAACGTGGTGGGCGAACAGGCGGCGCGCTATTTGTATGGCAAAGGCTATCGCCGCATCGCCTTTGTGCAGAACAGCCTTGCCGGCGACTTGAGCGCGGTGGACCGCAGCGATGGCTACGCGGCGGTAATGCGCGAGCATGGGCTGGCGCCGATCATCTACGCGCCAACGGCGGAGGCGCCGTTCGACGCCGGCAAGCAAGCCATTGAGGCGCTGGTGATTTCGCCGGCACGCCGCGCGCGGCCGGTCGAGGCGATCATCTTCGCCAACGATAACCTGGCGGCGGGTGGCTTGCTGGCCGGGCAGCGGGCGGGCCTGCAGATTCCGCAGCAGTGCGCAATTGTCGGCTTTGGCGATTACGCTTTCTCGCCGCTGCTGCTGCCCAGCCTGACCACCATTCGTCCGCCGGGACGCGAGATCGGCGAAATCGCCGCGCTGCGCATACTGGAACAACTGGGCGTGCTGCCCTCCTCGGCCCAGGATGCGCGTCTGAATCTGCTGGCCTGCGAATTGATAGAGCGCGAGAGCGCATAAGGAAAATAATGAAGAAATGGATTTGCTTGTTGCTGGCCCTTCCCCTGTTTGCGCAGGCGGCGGAAATCAAGATCGGCTTTCAGAAAAGCGCCGGCTTGCTCAGCATGATGAAGACGCAAGGCGCGGCGCTGTCCGGCCACACGATCAAATGGATCGAATTCCCGGCCGGCCCGCAGATGCTGGAGGCGCTGAATGCCGGCAGCATCGATTTCGGCAGTACCGGCGCGCCGCCGCCGATCTTCGCGCAGGCCGGCGGCGTGGATTTGCTGTATGTCGGTGCGGAGCCGGCGCCGGTCAACAGCGAGGCGATCATCGTGCCGAAGGAGTCGACGCTGCGCACCGTGGCGCAGCTAAAGGGCAAGCGCGTGGCATTTCAGAAGGGCTCCGGTTCGCACTTCCTGCTGGCCTCCGCATTCCAGAAGGCAGGCTTGAAGATCAGCGACATCACGCCGATCTTCCTGTCGCCATCCGATGCGCGGGCGGCGTTTTTGGGCGGCGGGATTGATGCGTGGGTGGTGTGGGATCCGTATCTGGCGTCGGCGCAGAAGGCGTACCAGGCGCGCGTGCTGGCCGACTACACCGGCCTGCCGTTGGCCAACGGCTTCTATGTAGCCTCGCGCAAATTTGCCGAGCAGTCGCCGCAACTGGTGTCGGCCCTGCTGGAACAGGTGAAGGCAACCGGCAGATGGGCGAGCGAGCACCGGAAGGAAGTCAGCACCCTGCTGACGCAGCAGACCGGCGTGCCGGCCGATATTGTAGCAACGTGGATGGGCCGCTCCCGCTTCGGCGCAATGCCGGTAACGCCGGACATCGTCGCCAACCAGCAGCGCGTGGCCGACCTGTTCTACCAGCAGAAGCTGATCCCCAAAGCCGTCAACATCGCCAGCCGCGTCTGGACTTGGCAGCCGAAGTAAGTTTGATCCATCTAAAAGCCTCGTCCGCTGAGCCGTCTACGCTGACAGCTCAGCCAGCGAGGGCATCATGCAAACCGTCTATCTCGAAACATCAATCATCTGTCATCTGACAGACCCGCCGAGCCCCAATCCCATCACCCGCGCGTGCCAACAGCTAACGCGACTCTGGTGGTATACCCGTTGCGATCCAGCGTACACGTTTGTCTCAGACTATATCTACAATGAAATCAACGCCAGTGATCCACTACGCGTGGTCCAGCGAACTCGGGCAATACAGCATTTGGTTCGACATCCTGCTCACGCAAGAATGGAAAGTCTCTGGGAACTTTTGGTTGGTGGGGGCGGTCTAACCGCAAAGGCAGGAAGAGCAGCAGAACATGTTGCTTGCGCGGCATTCTACAACTGCGAGATATTGCTCACCTGGGACTGCACCAACATTGCAAACGCCCGCAAACTTAAGCTGATGCGCACGTTGCTTAACACGGCGAGCATACATTTCCAGAACTGGTAACGCCTTTTGAATTAATGGAGAACAGCTATGAAACTCTGTGGCGTGGAAATTCCCCCTGACATCTATATCCCCGAGATTGACCCTGAGAGCAAGGCAGAACTTGATGAGTTGCATGAGTCTATTATTCTCGAACGAGCGCAAAGAAAGCGGCGCCTTGCGGAATCGCCTATCGCAGACATCATCGCAAAGACGAAAACCGCGCCGCTTCCACCCGACGCAAACAAACCGCTAAATTTCCAGGTCGAAAAGCTGCGGCTGCTGTCACCGTGGGCGCGGGCGAGGATTTTGTATGTGATGCGTGATCAGGTCACGCCGTAAGGATCAGGACTTGCAGCCGCAGCTGCCGCTGCCGCAGCCGCCGCCGCTGCTTTTCGCTGCGCTCGATGGGCCGGTCAGGGACAGGCCGGTTTCGCGGCCAGTGTCGCCTTCAAAGCCGGAGGCGTGCAGACGGTCCATGTAGGCGTCCCACAAGGCGGCTTTCTCGTTGCCCAGCTTGTACAGGTAGTCCCAGGTGAAGATGCCGGTGTTGTGTCCATCCGAGAAGGTCGGCTGCACCGCGTAGTTGCCTACCGGCTCGATGCCGGCGATGTTCACTTCGCGTTTGCCGACTTGCAGCACTTCCTGGCCGGGACCATGTCCCATCACCTCGGCCGACGGCGAATACACGCGCAGCAGCTCGAACGGAATCGCAAACGATTTGCCATCGTCAAAATCAATATCCAGCACGCGGGATTTGTTGTGGACCGTCAGGCCGGTAGGGACAGGTTTGCTCATGATGCTTTCACTTTCTCAACAATAGCCGCGTGCAATGCCGGCAACAGCGCGCGACGCGCCGCCAGCACCTCCGCCGGCGAAGCACGCTCTGCCACAGCCCAGGTCGGGTTGGGGAAATGCGCATCGTCGCGGTAACGCGGGATAACGTGCCAATGCACGTGCGGCGTCATATTACCAAAACTGGCCAGATTAATTTTTTCCGGCGCAAAAACCTGCCGCTGCGCCGATTCCACCGCCCACACCACGTTCATGATGTGGACGCGGTCTTCCGCCGGCAGATCGGTCATTTCCTTGACGTGCGCATTCCATACCACGCGCGTAAAGCCCGGATACTCGGGCTCGTCCACCGCGACCACCGATACGCGGTCGTCGGCCCAGATCAGCGCGCTATCTGGGGCAGCAAGCAGGTTGCACAGATCGCAGGCCATTACACCAGCACCCGCTCAATGCCGCCGTCGTTGGCGCGTTTCACATAGTCCGCCATCCAGTTCTCGCCCAGCAGGTGCTTGGCGATTTCCACCACGATGTAGTCGGCAGTGGTGCCGGCGTCTTCGCTGTAGCGCGACACGCCGCCCAGGCAGGCCGGGCAGCTGGTCAGGATCTTGACTTCACCGTCGAAGCCGTCAGCGCGCAGCTTGTCGGCGCCCTTGATGACTTCCTCTTCCTTGCGGAAGCGCACTTGCGTCGAGATATCCGGACGCGCCACCATCAAGGTGCCCGAGTCGCCGCAGCAGCGGTCGTTCTTCTCGATCTTGACGTTGTCGTGCGTCTGGATCAGCGCATTGACGGTCTTGGTCGCTTCCTGCAGCTTCATCGGCGTGTGGCATGGCTCGTGGTACATATAGCGGGTGCCGGTGACGCCTTCCAGCTTGACGCCCTTCTCGTTCAGATATTCGTGGATGTCCATGATGCGGCAGCCAGGGAAAATCTTGTCGAACTCATAGGTCGCCAGCTGGTCGTAGCAGGTGCCGCACGAGACCAGCACGGTCTTGATATCCAGATAGTTGAGCGTATTGGCCATGCGGTGGAACAGCACGCGGTTATCGGTCATCATCTTGTCGGCCTTGTCGTACTGGCCCGAGCCGCGCTGCGGATAACCACAGCACAGATAACCCGGCGGCAGCACAGTCTGCACGCCCACTTCCCACAGCATCGCCTGGGTTGCCAGGCCCACTTGCGAGAACAGGCGCTCCGAACCGCAGCCCGGGAAGTAGAACACCGCTTCCGTATCGGCATTGGTGGCCTTCGGATTGCGGATGATCGGAATCACCTTGTCGTCTTCGATGTCCAGCAGCGCGCGCGCGGTTTTCTTCGGCAGGTTGCCCGGCATCTTCTTGTTGATGAAGTGGATCACCTGCTCACGCACCTTCGGCTTGCCGACGGTCGGCGGCGGCGCCTTGGTCTGCTTCCTGGCAAACTTCTTCAGCAAATCATTGCCCAGCCGCTGCGCCTTGTAACCGATGCCGATCATCGCCGCGCGGGTGGCGTTGATGGTGGCCGGATCGGTGGCGTTCAGGTAGAACATCGCCGCCGCCTTGCCCGGATTGAAGGTCTTCTTGTCCATCTTGCGCAGCAGGTTGCGCATATTCATCGACACGTCACCGAAGTCGATGTCGACCGGACATGGCGTGACGCATTTATGGCAAACGGTGCAGTGATCCGCCACGTCTTCAAACTCTTCCCAATGCTTGATCGAGATGCCACGACGGGTTTGCTCTTCGTACAGGAAGGCTTCGATCAGCGACGACGTCGCCAGGATCTTGTCGCGCGGCGAGTACAGCAGGTTGGCGCGCGGCACGTGGGTCGAGCACACCGGCTTGCACTTGCCGCAGCGCAGGCAGTCCTTGATGCTGCTGGCGATCTCGCCGATATCGCTCTGCTGCATGATCAGCGATTCGTGGCCCATCAGGCCGAACGACGGCGTGTAGGCGTTGCGCAGGTCGGCTTCCATGCCTTCCAGGTTCAGCAGCTTGCCCTTGTTGAAGCGGCCTTCCGGATCGACGCGCAGCTTGTAGTCGCGGAACGGGCCGATTTCTTCCTCGTTGAGGAACTCCAGCTTGGTGATGCCGATGCCGTGCTCGCCCGAGATGACGCCGTTCAGCGAACGGGCCAGGATCATGATGCGCGCCACGGCCTGGTGCGCCAGTTGCAGCATCTCGTAGTGATCCGAGTTGACCGGCAAATTGGTGTGCACATTGCCGTCACCGGCGTGCATGTGCAGCGCCACGAACACGCGGCCGCGCAGCACGCGCTTGTGGATGGCGGTGGCTTCGTCGAGGATCAGCTTATAGGCGGCGCCGTTGAAAATCTGGCGCAGCTGCGCGCGGATTTCCTGCTTCCACGTCACGCGGATGGTGCGGTCCTGTACCACGTCGAACAGCGTGGCATCCGGCTGGGTAGTCAGGCGTTGTTCGAATACCGGCAGCAGACGGTCCATGCCGTGGGCGGCCAGTTCGGCGGTGATCGCCGCCAGCGGCTTGTCCAGCTCGGCCAGCAGATAGGTCCAGCGTCCGTGCACTTGCGCCAGCAGCGCTTGCGCTTGCTGTTGACGGTCGCCCAGCATCTCGGCGTCGCCGACGCTGTCGTCGGCATCGTCGCTCTTGCCGATCGGCAGATTGCCGGCGGCGAAGAAGGCTTGCAGTTCATCCACCAGTTGCAGCTTGTTCTTGATCGACAGTTCGATGTTGATGCGCTCGATGCCGTCGGTGTACTCGCCCATGCGGTTGAGCGGAATCACCACGTCTTCGTTAATCTTGAAGGCGTTGGTGTGCTTGGCGATCGCGGCGGTGCGGGCGCGGTCCAGCCAGAACTTCTTGCGCGATTCCGGGCTGACGGCGACAAAGCCTTCGCCGACGCGGGTATTGGCCAGGCGCACCACTTCCGACGCGGCCAGCGCCACGGCGTTTTCGTCATCGCCGACGATGTCGCCGAACAGCGCCATCTTCGGCAGCACGCCGCGTTTCGATTTGGTGGCGTAGCCGACCGCGCGCAGGTAGCGCTCGTCCAGGTGCTCCAGGCCGGCGAGGCGCAGCGTCGCGAACTCCGCGCCCTTGGCCGGCAGGCCGTCCAGGTAATCCTTGATTTCGACGATCGACGGAATCGCATCGCGCGCCTGGCCGAAGAACTCCAGGCAGACGGTGCGCGCGAACTTCGGCATCTTGTGCAGAATCCAGCGGCCGGAGGTGATCAACCCGTCGCAGCCCTCTTTCTGGATGCCCGGCAGGCCGGCCAGGAATTTGTCGGTAACGTCCTTGCCCAGGCCTTCCTTGCGGAACACGCTGCCCTTGATTTCCAGGATCTCGGTCTTGAACGGCGCGCCTTTGGCTTCGCCGCGCGCGGTCGGATGGGTCCACTCCAGCTGGAAACGGGCCAGCGGCGTGTCGTGAATCTTGGACAGGTTGTGATCCAGGCGCGTGACTTCCAGCCAGTCGCCATTCGGATCGACCATGCGCCACGAGGCCAGATTGTCCAGCGCCGTCCCCCACAGCACGGCTTTCTTGCCGCCTGCGTTCATGGCGATGTTGCCGCCGATGGTGGACGCGTGGGCCGAGGTCGGATCGACCGCGAACACAAAGCCGGCCTTCTCGGCCGCTTCGGAGACTTTATTGGTGATGACGCCGGCGCCGGTATAGATGGTGGCGTACTCTTTGTCCAGGCCCGGCAGCACTTTCATTTCCACCGCGCCGATGTTGAGCAGCTTCTCGGTGTTGATGACGGCCGACATCGGCGTCAGCGGAATCGCGCCGCCGGTGTAGCCGGTGCCGCCGCCGCGCGGGATGATGGTCAGCCCCAGCTCGATACAGCCTTTGACCAGGCCCGCCATTTCTTCTTCGGTGTCCGGGGTCAGCACCACGAACGGATACTCGACGCGCCAGTCGGTGGCATCGGTCACATGGCTGATGCGCTTCATGCCGTCGAAGCAGATGTTGTGCTTGACGGTGTAGCGGCCCAGCACCTTGTAGGTACGCTTGCGCAGATCGTAGACCTGCTTGAATTCTTCGCCGAAATCGGCCACTGCCTTGCCGGCGGCGCGCAGCAGCCTGGCGACGTTGGCGCTGCGCAGGCGCGCGGCCTCGTCGGTCTGGGCTTCGCTGTCGTCCATCGTCAGGCGGCGCTTGTCGACCTCGGCCAGGCGGTGATGCAACGCGTCGATCAGCTCCTGGCGGCGCTTCGGGTTATCCAGCATATCGTCTTGCAGATATGGATTGCGGCGCACCGCCCAGATATCGCCCAGCACCTCGTACAGCATGCGCGCCGAGCGGCCGGTCTGGCGCGCGCCGCGCAGCGCATCCAGCAGCGACCACGATTCCTCGCCCAGCAGCCGGATGACGATCTCGCGATCGGAAAACGACGTGTAGTTATAAGGAATTTCCCGGAGGCGGCTAGCCTCTGGACCGTGGGGCGTCTCCGCCAGCAAAGCTTGGATTTGTGCAGGGGCGTTCATTATGCGATTTGGCTCGATGTGACTCGTAAACAGCAACCGGGAGGATCATTCTAGCCTATTGCGGCGCACCACGCGGGAACAGCCTTAGGTGGCCGAGGGACTCTCGGCAGCGTCAAAACCCGGCACATATTCGAAAAATTGCCGCTATTGCAGCAATAAAATGCCTCGACAGCCCATCAAACTGAATCAAATTTATGCATAAGCTTATGCGGCAAGAGGATAACTTGCACCAAATTAGCCCAGCATTTGTCCGATCCGGTGCCACACGCCGTCCGGCACGTACAACAGCAGCGTGGTCATGGTGAGATAGCGCAGCAGCTTGCCGACCGCCATATACGCCACGCTGGGCCAGAACGGCAGCCGCAGCCAGCCGGCCAGCGTGCACAGCGGATCGCCGATGCCGGGCAGCCAGGCCAGCAGCATGGTCTTGGCGCCGTAGCGCTCCAGCCAGTGGAACCAGCGACTTTTACGTTCTTTTGCAAAACTCTGCTTGGCCTGCCAGCCGATGTAGTAATCGATGGCGCCGCCCAGCGTGTTGCCGACGGTGGCGACCGCGATCACGCTCCAGAACAGTTCCGGATTGGCCTTGATGACGGCAAACACCGCCGGCTCCGAGCCCAGCGGCACCAGCGTGGCCGAGACCAGGCTGATGATGAACACCGATGTCAGCCCGACTTCCGGTGCGGCCAGCACGTGCAGTAGCCAGGCAATTGCAGATTCGATCATCGGTTTGTTGGGGATACGGGAAAGGTGCCATTATAATGATCCACACACCGCACGATTGAACAGTCCGGTCCCAGCCCACCCCGCCGGGACCCGCGCCCCTGCTTCACCCGGTCACCCGCCGGATAGTTAGCATTGCAGCCTCCCTCCGAATCACTTTGCTTGCAGACCATGACGACCGACTATCTGAAGAAAATCCTGACCGCCCGCGTCTATGACGTGGCTGATGAAACCCCGCTGGAACTCGCGCCGACCCTGTCGCAGCGTTTCGAGAACCGAATTTACTTCAAGCGCGAGGACATGCAGAGCGTGTTCAGCTTCAAGATTCGCGGCGCCTACAACAAGATGGCCCACTTGAGCGACGCGCAACGCAAGCGCGGCGTGATTTGCGCCTCGGCCGGCAACCACGCTCAAGGCGTGGCGCTGTCGGCCGCCAAGCTCGGCTGCCGCGCGCTGATCGTCATGCCGACCACCACGCCGCAGGTCAAGATCGACGCGGTCAAGGCGCGAGGCGGCGGCGACGTCGAAGTGGTGCTGCACGGCGAGTCGTACACCGACGCCTACAACCACGCGCTGACGCTGGAAAAGGAACAGGCGCTGACCTTCGTCCATCCGTTCGACGATCCTGATGTGATCGCCGGCCAGGGCACCATCGGCATGGAAATCCTGCGCCAGCATTCCGGCCCGATCCACGCCATCTTCGTCGCCATCGGCGGCGGCGGCCTGATTTCCGGCGTGGCCGCCTACGTCAAGGCGATCCGCCCAGACATCAAGATCATCGGCGTGCAAACCCTCGATTCCGACGCCATGGCGCGCAGCATCAAGGCCGGCGAGCGCGTGACGCTGACCGACGTCGGCCTGTTCTCGGACGGCACCGCGGTGCGCCTGGTGGGCGAGGAAACCTTCCGCCTGACCCAGCTCTATGTCGACGACATCATCATTGTCGACACCGACGCCATCAGCGCCGCCATCAAGGATGTGTTCACCGACACGCGCAGCATCCTGGAGCCGGCCGGCGCGCTGGCCATCGCCGGCGCCAAGGCCTATGTCGAGCGCGCCGCCCTGACCAAGGATCCGATCAAGAACGAAACCCTGATCACCATCGCCTGCGGCGCCAACATGAACTTCGACCGGCTGCGCTTCGTCGCCGAGCGCGCCGAGCTGGGCGAAGCGCGCGAGGCGCTGTTTGCCGTCACGCTGCCGGAGCAGCGCGGCAGCTTCAAGCGCCTGTGCCAGCTGGTCGGCGCGCGCAACGTCACCGAGTTCACCTACCGCATCAGCGACAAGGATGATGCGCACGTGTTCTGCGGCGTGCAGATCGCCGACCGCAACGAGTCGGGTGCGCTGGCCCGCCGCTTCGAAGAGCACGGCTTCAAGGCGCTGGACCTGACCCACGACGAGCTGGCCAAGACCCACTTGCGCCACCTGGTCGGCGGCAAGAGTGCACTGGCCGACAACGAGTTGCTGTACCGCTTCGAGTTCCCGGAACGTCCGGGCGCGCTGATGCGCTTCCTCGACTCGATGGCGCCGAACTGGAATATCTCGCTGTGCCATTACCGCAGCCAGGGCGGCGACGTCGGCCGCATCGTCATCGGCCTGCAAGTGCCGCCGGACGAGATGAGCGATTTCGCCCAATTCCTGGCGACGCTGGGCTATCGTTACTGGGATGAAAGCGCGAACCCGGTGTACCAGCTGTTCCTCGGCTAAGGCCGCGCACGGTTGAACACGGCTCCCTCGCAAAATTAATATAATTGCATCTCATTATGTTATGGCGGGGGAGCCATGTCGACCGAAATGCAGTTTTCCAGCAACTACGCTGATCTCAGCAATTCCTCCGGCGTCGACGCCGGCTTCCAGTTCGAGTTTTACTGCCAGCGCTGCAACGACCGCTGGCGCACCCGATTCGATCCCTACCGCAGCGGCCAGGCGTCCGGCTGGATGCAGAAAGGCGCAGGCCTGTTCGGCGGCCTGCTGGGCAGCGCCAGCAGCGTGCTCAATGGCGTGGCCGAAGCCGGCTGGCACAGCGCCCGCGACGATGCTTTCACCAAGGCTGTGGCCGACGGCAAGGCCCACTTCAACCGCTGCGGCGATTGCCATCGCTACGTGTGCAGCCCTTGCTTCGACAGCGCCAACGGCCTGTGCTTCAATTGCGCCCCCAACGTCAACGTCGCCATTACGCAGGCCCGCGCCCAGGGCGAGGTGGAGGCCGCGCGTGAAGCCGCCAACGTGGAAGGCCGCACGCGCGGCGCCCAGCGGCCCGTCACGCAGGCGATGCAGCTGGTATGCACGCAGTGCCACACCGAAACCCACGGCGCTAAGTTTTGTCCCGAGTGCGGCCACAAGACTGCGCAGCAGGTAGCGTGCAGCCACTGCTCGACCATGCTGGAACCCGGCACCAAGTTTTGCACCGAGTGCGGCCAGCGGCAGACCTAGCAGCACACGTAGCGACAGCGCGTTACAATGCGGCTTACTCCATCTTCATCCCACGCACCATGACCAATTCCGCCGACCAGTCCCCGCTGGGGAAAACTTCCGCCTACCGCACCGATTACGCGCCGGAGCTGCTGTTCCCGATTCCGCGCCAGGGCAAGCGTGACGAACTGGGCTTGTCGGGCACCCTGCCCTTCTTCGGCGTCGATATCTGGAACGCCTACGAAATCTCGTGGCTGAACCAGCGCGGCAAGCCGCAGGTGGCGATCGCCCGCATCACCTTCCCGTCCGATTCGCCCAACATCATCGAGTCGAAATCGTTCAAGCTGTACCTGAACTCGTTCAACCAGACCAAGCTGGACAACGTGGCCGCGCTGAAAGTGCTGCTGCAGCAAGACCTGTCGGACGCGGCCGGCGCCAGCGTCCACGTCACGCTGACCCAGCCGGAGGAATTCGGCATGATCGCGATGGGCGAACTGGACGGCCTGCTGCTGGACCGGCTCGACATCGACGTCGACCACTACAGCCCGTCGCCGGAACTGCTGAAGGCTGCGCTGGACGAAGAACCGGTGGAAGAAAAGCTGGTCTCGCACCTGCTCAAATCAAACTGCCTGGTTACCGGCCAGCCGGACTGGGCCAGCGTGCAGATCCACTACAGCGGTCCGCAGATCGAGCAGGAGAGCCTGCTGAAATACCTGATCGGCTTCCGCGAACACAACGAGTTCCACGAGCAGTGCGTGGAGCGCATCTTTGTCGACATCCTGCGCCAGTGCCAGCCGCAGCAGCTGGCGGTGTACGCGCGCTATACCCGTCGCGGCGGGCTGGACATCAATCCATGGCGCAGCAACTTCAGCACCGCGCAGAAGCCGCCCAACCTGCGCGGCGCCCGCCAGTAATCAGACAAACGGCGCGAAATCAGGCGTATGATGTGATCTACAACGCCTGTTGCCACGCTGTTTAATTTGCTCTGGCGCGAAAACGACAAAAAACGGCAAAACGCCTCCGCTTCTGGCGAAAAACCGGCATTTTTCCGGATTTGTAAGCAGAAATAGCGATTCATTTCTTTGGTGCATTTTTACCGGTGGACGGCTGGCGCTGCGACGGGCGCAAACGCAACGTCGCGGCAATCGATTTCATGTTACATGACGTCGAAACCAGCCTATAATTCCGCTCGCATGCCACCCTTGTGCGGTGCAACATAACATTCGTACTATGAATAACCTGAGCAAAATACTCTCTCTGGAGAACGTGCTGCTGGATTTGGAAGTGTCCAGTAAAAAGCGCGCTTTCGAGCAAGCTGGCCTGATCTTTGAAAACAACTGCGGCATCGCCCGCTCCACCGTCTCGGACAACTTGTTCGCGCGGGAGCGGCTCGGCTCGACGGGCCTGGGCCATGGCGTGGCCGTGCCGCACGGCCGCATCAAGGGCATGAAGAGCCTGAAGACGCCGCTGGCCGCGTTCGTGCGCCTGGCCGAGCCGATTCCATTCGAGTCGCCGGACGGCAAGCCGGTCAACCTGCTGTTCTTCCTGCTGATCCCGGATCACGTGACCCAGCAGCACCTGGAGATCCTGTCCGAAATCGCCGAGATGTTCTCGGACGACGCCTTCCGCGTTGCGCTGAGCACGGACAACGATCCGAAATCGGTCCATTCGCGCATCATCAACTGGCTGCCCAGCCTGCAAGCGGCTGGCTGACGTCGGACAATAGGTTAAACTAAGGACAGTTCAACCTATTCGATAAAGACGCCCCATGCTGCAAACTCCGCTGACGATACAAAGGCTTTACGACGACAATCGCGAAAGTTTGCAGCTCGGCTGGTTCGCTGGCTTCCCCGGCGGCGAACGCCTGATCTCCGGCGACGTCGCCTCGGCCGCCGATCAGGTCGGCCACCTGAACACCATTCACCCGGGCCGCATCCAGGTCTTCGGGCACCAGGAAATCAACTACTACCAGCGGCTGAAATCGCTGACGCGCGCGCACGTTATCGGCGAGCTGATCGCGGGCGGTCCGCCGGCGCTGATCATCGCCCAGGGGCTGGAAACGCCGCCCGACATTCTCGCCATCTGCGACGAGAAAAACATTCCGCTGTTCTCGACGCCGCTGCCGGCGGCGCAAGTGATCGACTTCCTGCGCGTCTACCTGTCGAAGAAGCTGGCGCAGCGCATCATCATGCACGGCGTGTTCATGGACGTGCTGGGCGTGGGCGTGCTGATCACCGGCGATTCCGGCCTCGGTAAAAGCGAGCTGGGCCTGGAGCTGATTTCGCGTTCGCACGGCTTGGTGGCCGATGATGCGGTCGAGTTCTCGCGCATCGCACCCAACATGATCGAAGGCCGCTGCCCGGCGCTGCTGCAGAACCTGCTGGAAGTGCGCGGGCTGGGCCTGCTGGACATCAAGGCCATCTTCGGCGAGACAGCGGTGCGCCGCAAGATGCGGCTGAAGCTGATCGTCCACCTGGTGCGGCGTGGCGCGGCCGACGAGGAAGTCGAGCGCCTGCCGTTCCAGTTCCCGACCGAGGACGTGCTGGGCCTGCCGATCCGCAAGGTGGTGATCCCGGTGGCGGCCGGCCGCAACATCGCGGTGCTGCTGGAAGCTGCGGTGCGCAACACCATCCTGCAACTACGCGGTATAGATACCCTGCAAGAATTCATGGAACGGCAACGACAGGCAATGAGCGGGGACTAGCCCCACCCATTGCCCTAATGTTGCCAAGGAACCGCGCCTTGCAAGGCGCGGCCGTTCCGCAGGCGCGCAGCTGCGCTGCACGAATTCCCTGCTTCACCAGCGACAGGCGATGAGCGGCGACTAGCCTGCGATGGTATCATCGGGGACTATGCGCATCGTCCTCATTACTGGTATCTCCGGTTCCGGCAAGTCCGTGGCCCTCAACGTCCTCGAAGACACGGGACACTATTGCGTCGACAACTTGCCGCCCGCCCTGCTGTCCCAGCTGGTCAAGACCTTGACCGACGAGGGCTTGCAGGCGCTGGCCGTGGCGGTCGACGCGCGCAGCGCCGAGTCGCTGGCCTCGCTGCCGGGCGACGTGCAGCGCCTGCGCGAGGACGGCCATGACGTCAAGGTCATGTTCCTGACCGCCAACACCCACTCTTTGGTGGCGCGCTTTTCCGAAACGCGCCGCAGCCATCCGCTGTCGCACGAACTGCGGCCGGGCCAGAACCCGACCGCGCGCCGCACGCTGATCGAATGCATCATGGAAGAGCGCGAGCGGCTGTCGGCGATCGAACAGCTGGGCCATGTGCTCGACACGTCCGAGCTCAGCGCCAACAAACTGCGCGCCTGGGTCAAGGACCTGGTGCTGACCGAACATGCGCCGCTGACCCTGTTCTTTGAATCGTTCGCCTTCAAGCTGGGCGTACCGATGGATGCGGATTTTGTCTTCGACGTGCGCGCGCTGCCGAATCCCTATTACGACCTGGCGCTGCGTCCGCTGACCGGCCGCGACGCACCGGTGATCGACTTCCTCGACGCCCAGCCGAGCGCCGGCGAAATGCTGAACGATATCCGCGCGTTCGTGGAAAAATGGCTGCCGTCGTTCAAGACCGACAACCGCAGCTACCTGACGGTGGCGCTGGGCTGCACCGGCGGCCAGCACCGTTCCGTCTACATGGCCGAAAAACTGGCCGCCTACTTCAGCGCCAACGAACGCGTCGTCCTGCGCCACCGCGAACAATGATCGACTGACCTTCTCGGAAGAAATTGTCAAAAATGCCTTTATGAGGCATTATGGCAACTAATCTCGATGTGAAAGGTTGGTTGCATGTCAGCATCTTCTGACGAATTAAAGCGTATCGCCGTTGAATGCGTGATTGCCTTGGCAGTCGGTCTGGCGCTAACCTTGTTTGTCGAGTGGCTGTTTGGCGAGGAATTCGTCACCCGCCAACAAGCCCGCGCCTACGCGCCGATTGCCGGCAGCACGTATGGCGAGGGAAAGCGGGACGACATCCGGGTGCTGCTCATCGACGACGCCGCCATCGCCGCCGCCGGCCAGGAATGGCCGGCGCGTTACAGTTACTCGGCTCGGCTGCTGCGCGCAGTGGGCCAGTACCATCCTAAAGCTGTTTTTGTCGATATCTATTACAGTGCCGAACGCGACGACGATAGCCTGCCGTCGCTACTGCGCCAGATTTGCGCGCTGCACGACCAGGGTACCAAGGTATTCCTCGCAGCCAACCGCAACCGCCAGGATGACTACGCCCTGCGTCCCGAGCTGGAGCAGTTGGCAGGCAAATGCTTCGAGAAAGTCGCCGTCAAATACACCCCGGACGACATCGATCGCCTGGCCTGGAATTACACCCTGGCGCAGCCGGCGCCAGGCCAGGGGCACGCCAGCCATGACGACCACGGCAGCGGCATCAAGAGCGCCGCCCTGGCGCTATATGAAACCACGGGCCGCACGGTCGAGGTGGAGCACCACCCGCTGGCGCTGACCTGGGGCAGCAAGCCGGCCGCGCATGGCGTGGCATGGCTCAGCGGCGCGCCAGGCGCAGTGGCTGGCGAATCCTATTGCCGTGATACCCATGGCCTGCTGGCTGAGCTGGCGCCGCCGGGCTTACGCAACAGCCTCTATGCGGACGGGTCCAAGCCGCTGTGCGTATTCCACGAAACCATCCGGGCTGGCCAGCTGACTGAAACGACGGCGGAACAGGATGCCCAGTTACTTCAGCTGATTCAAGGAAAAGTGCTGCTGATCGGCACTGCGCTGTCCGATACCAGCGACTTGATCCTCACACCTCTGCACGGCCGCATTCCCGGCGTCTATCTGCATGCGATGGCACTCGATAATCTGATGACGTTTGGTGACGACTATGCGCGCGCCATGCACCTGTCGCTGGGCAGTCCCAAACTGCTGCTGTTCCTGCTGGTGGCCATGCTGTTTGTGACGCTGGTGCCCAAACAGCTCATGCACAAACTGCAGCATCATTTCAAGCGCGACGCAGTCCCCGGTCGTGATTGGGCCGGCGCCGGACTGTATCTGCTGTGGTGCGCGGGGCGGCTGCTGCTTTCGCTGGCGGTGGGTGCGCTGATGCTGTGGATTGGCCAGTACTGGCTGGGCCTGGGCTTCCTGTCCATCATCAACGTGATTGTATTGACGCTGCTGGCCGAATGGTTTGAATTCAATGAAAAACTCAGTAAGTATCTCTTCCCGAAGAAAGGACATGCAAATGAGCATTCTTAACAACGCGCGCCTGATCGCACTGGCCCCCCTGGTTGCGCTGGCGTTGCCGGCCCCGGCCGCCTATGCCGCTGAACAGATCACCGGCGTCAAGAGCAAGCAGATCGAGCTGTTCGACGCTCCCGACGACAGCAAACCGGGACGCAAGGTGGAAGTCAGCGGCCTGCCGTGGTCCATCAAGGAAGAGAAAAACTCCTTTTTCAAAGTCGCCGTCGGCGGCAAGGATGTATGGGTGGATTCCATGCAGGTGAATGTGGCCCGCAGCGTCAAATCGGAATGCCCGCCGAAAGCGCTGGCAACCGCCAAGGCGGCCGACATCGTCGCCGGCGTGCCCGGCGTATCAGCCAGCCAGTGCAAATGAAACGGCGCTGGCGAACGCTATTCGCCGTCCTGACGGCGGCGTTGCTGGCCAGCGCAGGCATGGCGCGCGCCGCAGACAAGGACGAGCCGCCGATCCCGCCCGTGAACGCAATTGGCGAGCTGCCGCCGGTACCGCCGCACCAGTGGTCCGATCTGGCGGTCGATCTGAACGACAACCGCACGGCCGGCAACGGCCTGGTGTCGGCGCCGGCTCTGAGTAAATACCTCAACCAGCTGTACGCAAACATCAAGACCGCCGCCGGGGTGGCCGACTGGCCCGGCGCCGTGTACATCTCGTCCGACACCACCTTGAACGCCCATGCTTCGGCATCTGGCAACATCTACCTGCATATGGGACTGATCCGCTCAGTGGAGTCGGAAGATGAAATTTATGGTGTGATGGCGCATGAATTTGCCCATGTTTACCTCAACCACCAGGCCGCCTATGAGGCGCATCAGGTCGCAGCAAATGCCGCGTTCGGCGTCAAGGCAGCACTGCTCGGCATCTTCGGCAAAAAACTGCCGGGCGCCAGTGCTGGCTGGAGCGCATTTGACACCGTCTCGCTGGTGGATGGCGTGATGCACGAGTCGCTGCTGCCGGTCTGGCAACGTGAGGTGGAGGAACAGGCTGACATGTTTGCCGCCACGCTGACCTTGCGTGAGCGCTATTCGTATCCGGTGGGCTTCAAGACTTTCCTCGAACGCCTGGCGGCCGTCGAGCAGCGCCAGCTCGACAGCCAGCCATTTGCCGCCGGCGCGCCAGCGTCGGCACCGGCGGTGGCGGCGACGCCGGAGGCCCAGCGCAAAACCCATGCCTCGGCGCGAGAACGGGAAGAAGTGCTGACAGCCAAGATGCTGCCACTGATGCCGCGCCCGCGACCTGCGGCCCGCAAGGCATCGTGGCAGGCGGTGCTCAAGGATAAAGAGACGGCGGAAGTTCTGGCCCACTATGCCATGCTGGCGGACATCGGCAAATTGCAGGCGTCAGGCCGCCACGCCGACGCCGTCAAGCTGGCTGAAAAAGCAGCTTCAGGCGCCACCGCAGGCGATGCCTCCATGGTGATGTTGCTGCAGGACGCCATGCGGCAGGCTGGGGCAGGCATGGATCAGCAGCGTGCCGTCCTGCTGCGCAACCGTACCTGGCCAGAGCGCGCGTGGTCGGCGCAGTACCAGGCTGCAGCACTCGTCCCGCCGGAACAGGTAGGCTTTGCCAAGGAATTCCTGCAAGAGCAATACGCTTATTTTGGCGAGGCGCCGCGTACCTGGCCGGACATGGTAGGCTTTTATTTCCGGAATGGCGACAGTCTCTCGCAACTGGCGATGCTGGCGAAATGCACCACGGACGCCCGCTTCCGCGCGGCCTGCGCAGACCGGGGAAAGACCGACGCCCAGCGCCAGCAGGACGCAGCCCAGCAACTCGCCCGGCAGCAACAGCAGCAAAATAATCTTGAGCAGAAGATCAAGGAAAAATTCAAACTCAAGCAGTGACGGCGCAGCTGTTTCAGTCGAGATGGCGCAGCGGATGGGCGTAGTCGGGCCAGACTGGCTGGAACATCGCCTGCACCATCTCGTCGCTGACTGCCGCCAGCGTGGCGGGTTGCCATTGCGGCGCATTGTCCTTGTCGATGACCAGTGCGCGCACGCCTTCGATCACTTCACCGTTTTCAAAATTGTGGCGCACCAGCGTGCGTTCCATGCGCAGGCAGCCGGCCACATCCAGTGCGGCGCCGCGCTTGATCAGCTCGTGCGTGACGGACATCATCAGCGGCGAGCGGGTAGCGATCACTTGCAGCGTCTTCGCGGCAAATTCGCTGGCGTCGGCTTGCAATGAAGCGATGATGGCGGGCACGGAACCGGCGCTGAAGTGCCGGTCGATGGCGGCGCGGTCGACAGCCAGTGCGCTGGCGCCGGCCTCATGCGCGGCGGCGTAGGCGGCGATGGCGTCGCGCAATTGCGCGCCCGGCGTGGCGGCCAGGAGGTTGTCCAGCGCGGCCCGGTCCGCCAGTGGCGCGTAGTGGTCGGCCAGGCCGGCGTACAACGCGTCGGCGGCGGTGATCGTTACGCCGGTCACGCCAAGGTAGTAGCCCAGCGCACCAGGTGCGCGCGACAGGAAGTAGCTGCCGCCCACGTCCGGGAACAGGCCGATGTTCACTTCCGGCATCGCCATCTTGGTCTTGTCGGTGACGATGCGCACGCCGCCCTGCGCGATGCCCATGCCGCCGCCCATCACCACGCCGTCCATCAGCGCGATGTAGGGTTTGGGGTAGAAATGGACTAAATGATTTAGCGAATATTCCTCGGTAAAGAAATCTTCCAGCAATGCACTACCGCCCTGCGGCGTCGCCCGGCCGACGTCATGGAAGAAGCGGATGTCGCCGCCGGCGCAAAACGCTTTCTCGCTGCTGCTGCGCACCAGCACGGCGGCGACGCTGTCGTCGTCGCGCCAGCAGCGTAGCGCACGCGTGATCGCGCGCACCATCTCCAGCGACAAAGAGTTGAGGGCCTTGGGCCGGTCCAGCACGATCAAGCCCGTGCCGTTGCTAACACTGGTGTGGATAGTTTCGCTCATGCGAACTATTCTACTTCAGATGCTCCAGCGGGTTGGGCACGTCCAGCGCGCCACCGAGGCGCGGCTGCCACAGCGCCTTGCCGGGCACAGGCGGCTTGCCCTCATGGCGGTTATACACCACCGTCACCTCGCGGCTGCCGACCGGTTCCTGCTCCACGCCGGTGATGCGCGCGATGCCGGACGGATCGGCCGATGCCGCCACGGTAAAGCTCACCACCTTGTCCAGCCGCGCATCGTGCAGGTCCAGGATCGACGCCATCATCACCAGCGGCGTGACGGCAAACACGTGATAGTGCAAGGCCTTGCCGGCACGCTCCATCTCGGCCGGCAGCGAACCGTCCGCCGCCACCTGCGACATCGCATGCGCAAACACCTTGCGACCCCAGTCCAGATAACGCGTATCGCCGGTGACGCCGCCCACCGCAGTCACCGCCAGTCCTTCCCAGTAGTAGTGATTGTTGCGGCCGCCCTTCTTGGCGTCCGAATGCGCCATGGTAGCGTCGGCCAGGGCCTTGAACCAGCTTTCGACCACGGCGCGCTGCGCCGCTGTCGCCTGCGTCTGCACGCGCGCGTAATTCAGCGCCAGGCCGCCCAGCGTCCATTTGCGCACGTAGTAGGCCTGCTCGCTGGACAGCTTGCCCAGCATGGCCTTCTGTTCGCCCCAGCTGGCCAGCCAGGACAGCGCACAGGCCGCGTCGCCGCCAGCATTGGCGTCCCTGGCCACGTGCGCCAGGAAGTCCTCGATCGGTTTGGTATTCGCGATATTGCGGGCCCGCAGCACCGGATCGATCACCGAGTGATGCGCATCCGAGTAATAGCTGTTGGCATCGATGTCGATGCGGGCCGGCGGCGGTGTCTCGCACGCGGTAGCGTGAGCGGCCAGCGCCAGCACGAAAAATGAAGTTAAACGTTTAACCATATGTCTCCAATAAAGGGCGCTCTGGGCGCCCTTTGTTGATTATGCTGTGGTCGCTTAATCAGGCGGCGGCAGCGGGTTCGTAGCTGTCCGGATCGGGCATGTGCTTGATCGCATCGCGATCATGGCCCTGGACTTTGGCTTTGTATTTCATGACCTGCCGATCCAGCTTGTCGATCAGCGTATCGATGGCGGCGTACAGGTCTTGCGACAGGCTTTCCACGTAGACGGTCTTGCCGGACATACGCAGGTTGATTTCAGCCTTCTGGCGTTTCTCTTTCTCTTTAAGGTTATCTACGGTCAGGATGACAGCAATATCAATCACTTGATCAAAGTGGCGGGTGACCCGCTCCAGCTTGTTCTGCACGTACTCGCGAATCGCTGCGGTCACTTCGAGATGATGTCCACTGATGGTGAGATTCATACACACTCCTAAAGATAATGTCGCTGCTTACGGTTAGTGCGCTGCCCCTTGCTGCCGGGCGCACAGGAACCAAGTAACTACAAAGACTTGCGGAGACTGACTGGCGGGATCTTGAGGGCTTCGCGATATTTGGCAACAGTGCGTCGCGCAATCACCATGCCCTGTTCTCCCAGCATGTCCGCAATCTTACTGTCGGATAAAGGATTTTTCGGGTCTTCAGCTCCTGTCAATTGCACGATCAAAGCGCGTATCGCCGTCGAACTTGCTTCCCCGCCAGCTTCGGTGGCGACATGGCTACCAAAGAAATATTTCAACTCAAACATGCCGTGCGGGGTCAGCATATATTTTTGAGTTGTTACGCGAGAAATTGTGCTCTCGTGTAAACCCAGTGTATCAGCAATTTCGCGAAGCACAAGGGGGCGCATGGCGACCGCGCCGTGCGAGAAAAAGTTCTTTTGTCTTTCTACTATCGCCTGCGCCACGCGCAGGATGGTGTCGAAACGCTGGCGCATATTCTTGATCAGCCACTTGGCTTCCTGCAGCTGCGCCCCCATCGCGCCTTCGCCCTTGCCCTGCTTGAGCAGGTTGGCGTACATGGCGTTGACGCGCAGGCGCGGCATGACGTCGTTGTTCAGGCTGACCTGCCAGCCGTTGCGCGACTTCTTGACGATCACGTCCGGCACCACGTAGTCGGACACGTCCGATGCGAACGCCGCCCCCGGATGCGGATTGCATTGGCGGATCACGGCCTGCGCCTCGCGCAGGTCTTCGTCATCGCACAGCAGGGCTTTTTTCAGCTTGTTGAAATCGCGCTGCGCAAACCAGGTCAGGTGGTTTTCCACGATCGCCAGCGCCATGCGCCGCGTCACCATCGGCACGCCGGGCAAGCGCTTGATTTGAATCGCCAGGCACTCGGCCGCATTGCGCGCGCCGACCCCCATCGGATCGAAGCTTTGCAGCAGCTTCAAGGCCGTCTGCAATTCCTCGATCTCGACGTCCAGTTCTTCCGGCAGACGCGCATGGATGTCGTCCAGCGATTCTTCCAGGTAGCCGTTTTCGTCGAGGGCGTCGATGATCAGTTCGACCAGTGCGCGGTCGCGCATTTCCAGCACCGTCACGCGCATCTGTTCCATCAGATGGTCGCGCAGCGTGCAGTGATGGGCTTCCAGCTGCGGCCGCGCATCCTCGTCGTCGCTGTTCTTGCTGCGGCCCGCATCGCCCCAGTCGATGTCGGCGTCGGGGGTGGTGCTTTCGGTGTCGGCGCCAGGCGCCTCGTAATTGTCGGCATCGGCCGCAGGGGCGTCGCCCGGCGGGCCTTCGGCGGGCGCGTCGCCGGCCGGCGCCTGTTGGTTGATGGCGCCATCGCCCAGCAGGCGCAGCGAGTGATCCAGCGGGTCGTCAAGACGCTCCAGCAGCGGGTTATCGGTCAGCAGCTGTTCTAATTCCTGGTGCAGCTCCAGCGTCGACAGTTGCAGCAGCCGGATCGACTGCTGCAACTGGGGCGTCAACGCGAGATGCTGCGACGTGCGCAGTTGCAGAGACTGTTTCATGAGGCTGGGATTTACATTCTGAAGTGTTCACCCAGGTAGACGCGACGCACCGACTCGTTGGCGATGATGTCGTCCGGACGGCCTGATGCCAGCACCGAGCCCTGGTTGATGATATATGCGCGGTCGCAGATGCCCAGCGTCTCGCGCACATTGTGATCGGTAATGAGGACGCCGATATTGCGTTCCTTGAGGAAGCGCACGATGCGCTGGATCTCAATCACGGCAATCGGGTCGACCCCGGCGAAAGGTTCATCGAGCAGCACGAAGCGCGGGTTGGTCGCCAGCGCGCGGGCGATCTCCACCCGGCGGCGTTCGCCACCGGACAGCGACAGCGCCTGGTTCTCGCGCAACTTCTCGATTTGCAAATCGGCCAGCAGGGTATTCAGCCGTTCTTCAATGTCAGCCTTGGATAAAGACTTGCCGTCCACTTTTTGAATTTCGAGGACAGCGCGAATATTTTCTTCCACCGTCAGCTTGCGGAACACCGACGCTTCCTGCGGCAGGTACGACAAGCCCATCGCCGCGCGCCGGTGGATCGGCAGCGACGAGATATCGACACCGCTGATATCGATGCTGCCGGCGTCCGACGGCACCAGGCCGACGATCATGTAAAACGAGGTGGTCTTGCCGGCGCCGTTCGGGCCCAGCAGGCCGACCACTT
This sequence comes from Duganella margarita, assembly GCF_009857535.1. Classification (GTDB taxonomy): domain Bacteria; phylum Pseudomonadota; class Gammaproteobacteria; order Burkholderiales; family Burkholderiaceae_D; genus Rugamonas; species Rugamonas margarita. The sequence goes on along the minus strand of NZ_WWCS01000008.1, from coordinate 199,783 downwards.
CGCCGCACTCGACCTGCAACGACACGTCATGCACCACCTGGCGCTTGCCGTAGGTCTTTTGCAGGCCTTTGACGATCAGGGTGCTACCGCAGGATGATTCCATCTTATTTCCCCGCCGCAGGCTGCGTGGTGGGCGCCGGCGCCGCAGCCGGTACCGGCTGCTTGTTGGCCGGCTGGATCACCATGGTGCTCTGGCCGCCACCGACCTTGCCCTCGCCGCCCGGCGTATTCTTGACCGCGAAGAATTCCTTGCGGCTGTCGTAGGAAATGAATTCGCCATCGACCTGGCTGGCCACCTTGCTGCCTTCCAGTTTCTTGATCTGGGCCTTGGCGAACAGCTTGACCAGCTCGGTCTTGCCATCGTATTCGATGCGATCGGCCTTGCCTTCGACCCATTGGTCGCCGGCGCCGTCGAGCTTCTGGCGGAAGATCGCCTGCACGCCGGGACCGCTGGTCAGCACCACGTACTGGTAGCCTTCCGGATCTTCGGTTACCACTGCCTTGGGCGATTTCATCAGCAGCGTGCCGCGGGTCAGCACCACGTTGCCGGTGAAGGTCTTGATCTGCTTGACGTCATCGGCGTCGAGCTGGTCGAAGGTGATCTGGGTCGGCTTGCTGGAGTCGGCTTTTTCGGCGTGAGCCACGCCGGCGGCGGCCAGCAGCAGCGTGGCGGCCAATATCAGTTTATTCATCTTGATTGCGTTCATGTCTCTGTTTCCCTCAATGCGCCGCGCGCGGCGGCAGCGTAATCGTTCCGCGGCCGCCCAGCGTGATCTGGCGGGTCGCGTTGTTGGCCGTCATGCCGGTACCGGTGGCGGTCGAGCGCCCGGACAGCATGTCCACCTTGGCGTCGGTCTCCATCCGTTCCTCGTCCGGATACACGGTCAGCGTACTGGTCTTCAGGCGCAGTTCCTGCGCCAGCTGGGTGGCCGGCCGCACCACGTCCACATTACCATTCAGCTTGACGCGCGTATTGCCCTGGTCGACATTGGCGGTGTCGGCATGGATATTCATCGGCGGCTGCTCGCCGCCCAGGCTGTGCACATACGGCTTGTCGATCAGCGACGAGTCGTCGGTCGGGTGGTGAGTCAGCTTGTCGCCGGAAATGATGTAGGCCGGCTGGCCCTTCTCATTCATGCGCACCATGCTGAACCGGTCGATGATGTAATCCGGCTCGTCGCGGAACTTGTCGGCCTGCGCCTGCTGGCCGGCCTGGTCCACCACCTGCACCAGCCAGAAGCTGCCGAAGGCGACAAACACGCCGACCATCATGATCACCGTCAGCTGCCAGCGATGGGCTGTTCTTTTACGCATGACTGTCCTCGTCTAAACCAGGAATTGTGCCATCACGCGCTCGTAACTGCCTTGCGCATGCATCAACAGTTCGCACACTTCGCGCACCGCGCCGCGGCCGCCAGGGGCCACGGTGGTGTGATGCGCGCGCTCCAGCACTTCCTGGCGGCCGTTCGGCACCGCCACCGCAAAGCCGACCCGCGTGAGGATCGGCAAGTCCACCACATCGTCGCCGATGAAGCCGACCTGCTCGGCGGTAAGGCCGGTTTTCTCCAGCAGCGCGTTGAACGGCGTCAGCTTGTCGTGGCCGCCCTGATGCAGGTGGTTGATGCCGAGATCGGCCGCGCGTCTGCTCACCTGCGAGGAGATCCGCGCGCTGATGATGGCGGTGTCGATGCCGGCTTCCTGGATCAGCTTGATGCCGAGGCCGTCATGCACGTTAAACGTCTTCAGCGCTTCGCCGTCGGCGCCGTAGTGCAGGCTGCCGTCGGTCAGCACGCCGTCGACGTCGAAGATCATCAGCTTGACGCGCGCGGCGCGTTCCAGATACGTCATCGTCATCAGATTACCTTCGCGCGGGTCAGGTCGTGGATGTGCAGCGCGCCGACCAGCTTGCCGTCGGCATCGGTCACCAGCATCTGGTTGATGCGGAACTGTTCCATCACGGCGACGGCGTCCACCGCCATTTTCTCCGGCGAGATGCTGCGCGGATTGGCGTGCATCACATCGCCGATGACCACCTTGGTGAAATCTTGCACTTTTTCAATCATGCGGCGCAGGTCGCCGTCGGTGAACACGCCGACCGGCTTGCCGTCGGCATCGACCACGGCGGTCATGCCCATGCCCTTCTGGGTGATTTCCAGCAGCGCCTCGGTCAGCTTGACGTCGGCCGTCACGCGCGGCACGGCCTCGCCGCTGCGCATCACGTCCTTGACGTGGGTCAGCAAACGGCGGCCCAGCGCGCCCCCCGGATGCGAGCGGGCGAAATCTTCTTCCTTGAAGCCGCGCAGGTCCAGCAGCGCCACCGCCAGCGCATCGCCCAGCGCCAGCGTGACGGTGGTCGAGGTGGTCGGCGCCAGGTTCATCGGGCAGGCTTCCTTGGCCACCGCCACGTTCAGGTGCACGTCGGCGATGGTGGCCAGGCTGGAGCCCGGCTTGCCGGTCATGGCGATGACCTTGCTCCCCATGCGTTTGACCACCGGCAGGATGGTCATCAGTTCCGAGCTCTCGCCGGAATACGAAATGGCAATAAAGGCATCGTCGCGGGTAACCATGCCGAGGTCGCCGTGCGCGGCTTCGGCCGGGTGCACGAACAGCGCCGGCGTGCCGGTCGAGGCCAGCGTGGCGGCGATCTTGCGGGCGATGTGGCCGGACTTGCCGATCCCCGACACCACCACGCGGCCGGTGCAGTTCAGCAGCAGGGAAATGGCCTGCACCACGCTGTCGTCATCTGCCAGGCGGGCGTTCAGGGCATTGATGGCGTCTGCTTCGTTTTGCAGGGTATCGCGGGCAAGACGCAGTGCCGTTTTTGCATCAAAAACTTTCAGCATTGTTTTTTCATGGGTTACACTCATGCCCAAGTATAGCCGAATTGGGAAAGCAAAAAACTTGCCAGTCACAACATAACGCGCAAAGCACACTGCAAACAACGAACTTTATTTACTGGCGATGTTGAAATGACGTTTTCACCCCTCGAATTAACATTGTTGCTTTTGGGAAGTGCCGTGCTGGGCGTGGTGGCTTTCCGCATGATGCACCTGCCGCCGATGCTCGGCTACCTGACGGTCGGCATCCTGATCGGTCCCCACGCGCTGGGGCTGGCCGAGCAAAGCGAAACCACCCATGGCCTGGCCGAATTCGGCGTGGTGTTCCTGATGTTCTCGATCGGCCTGGAATTCTCCCTCCCCAAACTCAAGGCCATGCGCGGCATCGTGTTCGGGCTGGGCATGGCGCAGGTGGTGCTGACCGTTATCGCCACCATGATTTTCGGCTGGACGCTGGCCACGCAACTGCCGCCGCATCTGCAGATCAGCTGGCAGGCCTCGTTCGCGCTGGGCGGCGCGCTGGCCATGTCGTCCACCGCCATCGTCTCCAAGATGCTGACCGAGCGGCTGGAACTGGAAAGCGAACATGGCCGCAAGATCATCGGCATTCTGCTGTTCCAGGATCTGGCGGTGGTGCCGCTGCTGATCCTGATTCCGTCGCTGGGCGAGCGGCCCGAAGCGCTGGCGGAAACGCTGGGCTGGGCCAGCCTGAAGGCGGTGGTGGTGCTGGCCCTGCTGTTCGTGGTCGGCCACAAGGTCACGCGCGGCTGGTTCACCATCGTGGTCAAGCGCCGCTCGCAGGAGCTGTTCATGCTGAACCTGCTGCTGGTGACCCTGAGCGCGGCCTGGATCACCGAGCGCGCCGGCCTGTCGCTGGCGCTCGGCGCGTTCGTGGCCGGCATGCTGATTTCCGAAACCGAATACAAGCACCAGGTGGAAGAGGACATCAAACCGTTCCGCGACGTGCTGCTGGGACTGTTCTTCATCACCATCGGCATGCTGCTCAACCTGCGCATGGTGCTGGAAAACTGGTGGCTGGTGCTGTTGCTGCTGTGCGCGCCGGTGGTGCTGAAATTTGCGCTGATCGCCGGCCTGGCCAAGCTGTTCGGCTCGTCGGATGGCGTGTCGATGCGGGTCGGCCTGGCGCTGGCGCAGGCCGGCGAGTTCGGCTTCGTGCTGCTCAACCTGGCCTCCGATCATCATCTGATGGACTCGTACCTGGTGCAGGTGGTGCTGGCGTCGATGGTATTGTCGATGCTGATTGCGCCGTTCCTCATCGCGCAGTCCGACAAGATCGTCATGAAGTTCTCCAGCAACGAGTGGATGATGCAGTCGCTGCAGCTGACCAAGATCGCCAGCCGGGCCATGTCGACCAACAAGCACGTGATCGTGTGCGGCTTCGGCCGCAGCGGCCAGCGCCTGGCGACCTTGCTGGCCGAAGAAAAAATCGACTACCACGCGCTGGACATGGACCCGGAGCGGGTGCAGGAAGCGCAGAGCGCCGGCGCCCACGTTTCCTACGGCGACGCCGGCCGGCGCGAGAGCCTGGTGGCGGCCGGCATCTACCGCGCCAGCGCGGTGGTGATTTCGTACGCAGATACGGCCTCGGCGCTGCGCGTGCTGCACCAGGTGAACGAGCTGACGCCCTCGTTGCCGGTGATCGTGCGCTCGCATGACGATAGCGATCTGGACCGGCTGAAGGCGGCCGGCGCGGCCGAGGTGGTGCCGGAGGTGATGGAAGGCAGCCTGATGCTGGCATCGCACGCGCTGGTGATGCTGGGCGTACCACTGCGGCGCGTGGTGCACCGGGTGCAGGCGGCGCGCGAGGAGCGCTATGCGTCGCTGCGCGGCTATTTCCCGGGCATGACGGATGTGGAAGAAGAAACCGACCCGGAGCGCTTGCACTCGGTCACGCTGAGCGGCAGCGCCGGCGCGGTAGGCCGGTCGCTGGGATCGGTGGATGTGGAAAGTTGCGGCGCTGTCGTGACCAGCATCCGGCGCGGCAAAGGCGGGCTGGAAGTCTCGCCGCAGACCGTGCTGCAAGCGGGTGACGTGGTGGTGCTGCGCGGCGGCGCCGACGCCGTCAACCGCGCCGAGCAGCGCCTGCTGCGCTAAACCCCGCAGGGCCAGGCGGGGTCTGACCCCGTACGGGGTCAGACCCCAGCGGTAGCGCAGCGGTGAGGGGTAAAGCTAGCAATCATTCCGCCGGGTAGCTGACCACGCGGTTGCGGCCGCCTTCCTTGGCGTCGTACAGCAGCGAATCGGCGCGCTCGATCAGCGCGCGGGCGATGGCGTCGGGTTCGCCTTCCGCCGCGCCCGCTTCCAGGCAGGCCACGCCAACCGACACCGTCACCGACAATTGCAACTCCGGCGACAGCGTAATCATGCTGCCCGCCACGCTGGCGCGGATGCGCTCGGCAACGAAGGCGGCGCTTTCCAGATTGGCGTCGATCAGCAGCACGACAAATTCCTCGCCGCCGAACCGCGCCAGCGCGTCCGACGTGCGCAGCTCGTTCTTGATCCGCGCCGCCACCTCGCGCAGCACCTCGTCGCCGCCGCCGTGGCCGACCGTGTCGTTGACGCGCTTGAAGTGGTCGATGTCGATGTACATGAAGGAAATCGGATACTGCTGGCGGCGCGCACGGGCGATCTCTTCCAGCAGGCGCCGGTCGATGTAGCGGCGGTTGTAGACGCCGGTCAGCGAGTCGGTCAGCCCGATGTACTTCAGCATCTCGTTGCTGATGACGTTTTCCAGGCAGATGGCGATAATCGACGCCATGTGCTCGATGAAGTCGGTACCTAAACTCGGCGTGAAGCGGGTCGGATCGCAGCTGCCCAGGTTAAGGCTGCCAATGATGCGCTTGTTGCGCAGCAGCGGCACCTGCGCCACGCTTTGCAAGCCGGCCGGCGCATTGGGGAACGACGGCGCATGGCGCAGCTTGTCGTACATGCCCAGCACCGGCCTGGGGGTCGGCGAATAGGCGGTGCGGCGGCCCAGGTCGAAGCCCAGCTCGTCCAGCGTTTCAACAAAAATCAGGTCGGGGAAATCTTCAAACACCACGTCCAGCTTCAGCATCACGGTGCGGATGTCGGCGTCTTCGTCGATCAGCGTCAAGGTCACGCTGTCGAGCTCGGAGATGACGGGCAGCACGCGGAAGATGGTGCCCACCAGTTCGGGGAAATTGCCGGCGCCAACGATTTCCAGGTCGAACGCCTGGTGGCGCGTCATGATCGAATGGTTGCGTTCAGCCTGCTCGAGCAGATAGGCCATGCGGGCGCGCAGGGCCCGGTTTTCGGCCGCCAGATCGTGTGCCGGTGCGGCATGATCTGTCTGAGGCTGAAGTTTCCCGGTTGCGGTGTGCGTCATAAATAGCCTTTTTTGCGTACTCCGTCACCTTACGCCAAGTTGCGGCGCTTGGGAATGCCTCAGAGTGTCAAAACGCCAATGGAACTTCAATTTCTTGTCCTACTCGCACAAGTTGATCCTCTCCGGCAATCAAAATGGCGTTCATGCCGAAGCACAGCGCGCCTTCCAGTTCCGGCTTGGCGCGGTAGCTTTGCATGATGTCCATCGGATCGGGACCGAATTCGCCGGTGGCCTGGTCGACCGACGGCATCGGGCAGCGTGGGCATGGTTTGACCGGTTTGAGCACCACCTCGCCGAGCTGGTAGCTGTCGGCGTAGTCTTCCTCGAAAGCGTCGATACCGTCGATGACCAGGTTGGGACGGAAGCGGTTCATCGGCAGCGCGTTGCGTCCGGCCGCCACCAGTTTCTGGTTCAGGTCGTCCAGCGAGGCCGAGCCGACCACCAGGATCGGATAGCCGTCGGAGAACATGGTGCTGGTCTGCAGGCCGCCGGTCCACTTGGTGCTGACCGCGCGTTCGGCGTTGGCGTGGAAACGCACCAGCCGGCACGGCACGCCGATCGCCTTGGTGAACCATTCGGCGGTCAGCGCGTCGCAGTCGTAGGCCAGCACGGTATCTTCCCAGATGTGCGTGGTCAGCGACGGCGCGCTGGCAGGATCCGGCAGGCCGAGCGGGATTTCCAGCCGCAGCATGCCGGGCGCGCGCAGCTCCAGCGTGGTGGCCTTGATGGTTGGCGTAATTAACGCCATGCGCGGATATTCGCGCTGGGTCAGGCAGGCGCCGTGGCTGTCCACCACCATCCATTCACGATCGTAGATCTGCTCGGTCATCAGACCGAGGCTGGTCAACGTAACTTCCTGCAGCGCTATGCCGGCGCAGGATTTGATCGGGTACAGCGTAATGGCGGACAACGTCGGCATCGGCTTACTCCTCGCTGGCAGGCGCCGCTTTCGGCGGACGTGGTGCGCGCGGTGCAGCCGGTTTGCGGGCCGTTGCCGGTTTGGCGGCCGGCTTGGCCTTCGGCTTGGCTTTGGCCGGCTTGGCGGCCTCGCCAGCGGCTTCAGCTGGCGCAGGTGCCGGCGTTGGTGCTGGCGCAGCGACAGGCGCGCTCACCGGCGCTTCAGCGACGGCAACCGACGCGGCAGCCTTCGGCCTGGCGGCGTTTTGCTTGCCCTGGTTCGGCTTGCGCTGATTCTGTCGCCCCTGGTTGCGCTGGCCTGCCGGACGCTGCGACGGCTCGGCGTCAACCGATGCTGGCGCCGGCTCCGGCGCTGCCGGTGCGGCCTCTGGCGCTGGCGCAGCTTCCCGCGCCGCTTCCACCACGCTGTCGCCATCGGCATCGCCCTGGCCTTTTTTGGCCGCGTTCTTGACCTTGCGGGCTGGCGGCTTGGCGCCATTGCGTTTCTTCGGCACGGCAGTCTCGGCCGCCGGCAGCTCAACGGCAGCTTCCAGCACCACCGGCGCGATGTCGGCCTGCTCCGCTACTTCCGGCGCGGCGGCAATCACGATCGCCTCGCCATCGGCTGGCGACTGCGGATTGTTCTGACGCGGCTGCTGCGTCTGGCGCTGGGCCTGACGTTCGGCAAAGCGCTCCGCCGCGGTACGGCCGCGATTGCGGCTGCGACGCGATTCCTGGCCGCCGTCGTTGACTGGCGCGGCGGCTGGCGTCGTGCCCTCTTCCGATGCCACCGATTCGACGGATGGCTGCGAGCCACCATTGGCGCGATACACATACGCACCGGATTTCTCATCGCGGCCAAACTCCAGATAACCGCGCGCCTTGCATTCCTCGATCAGGTTGCCGAAAGTGCGGAAACCGTAATACGACTCGCTGAAATCCGGCTTGCGACGCTTGATCGCCTCCTTCAGCACGGACGCCCAGATCTTGCCGCTGTCGCCACGCTCCAGCACCAGCGCCTCGAAGGTGTTGACGGCGATTTCCACCGCCTGGTTGCGGCGCTTGTCCATCTCCTCGCGGCGCGCGCGCTCCTCTTCCGGCGTGCGCTTGACCTGCGGCTTGCTGTCAGTGGCGCCGCTGCTTTCGCGCTTGGCGCGGCGGCTCTCGCGCACCAGGTCGTCGTAGAAGATGAACTCATCGCAGTTGGCCACCAGCAGGTCCGACGTCGATTGCTTGACGCCGACGCCAATCACCTTCTTGGCGTTCTCGCGCAGCTTGGACACCAGCGGCGAAAAATCGGAGTCACCGGAGATGATGACAAAGGTGTCGACGTGCGACTTGGTGTAGCACAAGTCCAGCGCGTCAACCACCATGCGGATGTCGGCCGAATTCTTGCCGGACTGGCGCACGTGCGGGATCTCGATCAGCTCGAAGTTGGCTTCGTGCATCGGCGCCTTGAAACCCTTGTAACGGTCCCAGTCGCAATAAGCTTTCTTGACCACGATGCTGCCTTTGAGAAGCAAGCGCTCCAGCACCGGCTTGATATCGAACTTGTCGTAGTTAGCGTCGCGCACGCCGAGCGCCACGTTCTCAAAATCGCAGAACAGCGCCATGCTGACGTTTTCGTTGGAGGATGCCATGAGGGAGTATAGGTAGAGTGGGTCTGGATCGGCCGGGCGCTTGGGCCCGGCCGCTGCGGAGTAAAACGGTTAGACGTTGAACAGGAAGTTCAGTACGTCGCCATCTTTTACTACATATTCCTTGCCTTCGGCGCGCATCTTGCCGGCTTCCTTGGCGCCGCCCTCACCCTTGTACTGGATGAAGTCGTCGTAGGCGATGGTCTGCGCGCGGATGAAGCCGCGTTCGAAGTCGGTGTGGATCACGCCGGCTGCCTGCGGCGCGGTGTCGCCCACGTGGATGGTCCAGGCACGCACTTCCTTCACACCGGCGGTGAAGTAGGTTTGCAGACCCAGCAGCTTGTAGGCGGCGCGGATCAGACGGTCCAGGCCCGGCTCTTCCATGCCCATGTCGGCCAGGAAAGCGCTCTTGTCGGCGTCGTCCAGATCGGCGATCTCGGCTTCGATCGACGCGCAGATGGCGACGATCGGCGCGTTCTGGGTGGCGGCGTAGGCGGTCAGCTGGTCCAGCAGCGGGTTGTTGGTGAAACCGGTGTCGGACACGTTGGCCACGTACATGGCCGGCTTGGCGGTGATCAGGCACAGCGGCTTGATCAGGGCCAGCTCGTCGGCGTCCAGGCCCATCGCGCGGACGGGCTTGGCTTCGTTCAGGTGCGGCACGATGCGCTCCATGATGGCCAGCAGCTTGGCGGCATCCTTGTCGCCCGAACGGGCTTTCTTGTTTTCGCGGTGGATAGCTTTTTCCACGGTGCCCAGGTCGGCCAGCGCCAGCTCGGTCTGGATCACTTCGATGTCGTCCAGCGGGCTGACCTTGCCGGCCACGTGGATCACATTGTCGTCTTCGAAGCAGCGCACCACGTTGACGATGGCGTCGGTTTCGCGGATGTGCGACAGGAACTGGTTGCCCAGGCCCTCGCCTTGCGACGCGCCCGCCACCAGGCCGGCGATGTCGACGAATTCGACGATGGCGTTGACCATGCGTTCCGGCTTGACGATCTCGGCCAGCGCGGCCATGCGCGGATCCGGCACTTCGACCACGCCGACGTTCGGCTCGATGGTGCAGAACGGATAGTTTTCAGCCGGGATGCCGGCCTTGGTCAGGGCGTTGAACAGGGTGGACTTGCCGACGTTAGGCAGGCCGACGATGCCGCATTGGAGACTCATGAAAAACCTTTAAATTATCAATATGGCCGGCGAGCGGCTGGTGAAAACAGCCGCAGGGGGCGTTTTTGGGTATTCTTGCTGTTTCTAAGCTGATGACAGCGTTCAAGGGTCCATTGTACCTCCCTTGCCCGCACTCTTCAAAAAACAGGAGACAGCATGACGATGCGCGATGCCGGCCGGGACCAGTTCCGCCACTTCCTCACCATCCCGACCCGCTGGATGGACAACGATATCTATGGCCATGTGAACAACGTTGTTTATTATTCTTATTTTGATACGGCGGTGAACCAGTTCCTGATCGAGGCTGGCGTGCTGGATATCCACAAGGGCGAGGTGGTGGGTTTCGTGGTGGACAGCGGCTGCGCCTATTTTGCGCCGCTTGCCTTCCCGGACGCGGTGCACGCCGGTATCCGCGTGGCCAAACTGGGCAACTCCAGCGTGCGCTACGAAATCGCGCTGTATCGCAACGACGACCCGCTACCGGCCGCCGCCGGCCACTTCGTCCACGTCTACGTCGAACGCGCCAGCAACCGCTCGGTGCCGATTCCGGAGCCGGTGCGTGCGGTATTGGCCAATCTGAGCATCACTTAATTGATTGCTGCTCAGGCAGAAGCGCGCAATGGAGCGCTTCGCGGTTAACGCCTGCGCGCTCGGCCAACTCATCCAATCCGTCGTCATATGCTGCCGCAATTGCGCGCAACATAATGAGTCCGCCACTTCGTCCGGCGGCATCATCCAACGCCTTCATGGCAATTTGTAGATAAGCCGTTGCAAGCCCCTGATCTAATCTCAATTCATCAATCTCACGCTCGTGGTGGGATACGGCGTTGTTCAATTTGCGGCTCATAATTGCACCTTCTTGAAGCTCTGCCAATATGCTTTCGCTCGAAGAATCAGCTCCATAGTTCGCATCTCATTTTAACTTTTAAACTGTCATAAGATAGCTGTTGTGGCGCGTGACCTTGTTGTGCTTACGCAGAGCTATTGGCAGAGCCTTGTTTGGTGCTAGACTCTTTCGCCATCACCCATCTCAGGAAAAACTATGTCTCGTCTGCGTACTTCCGTTCTGCTTGCCAGCCTGATGCTGACGGGCGTGTATACCTTGCCGGTGCAGGCGAAGAGCACGGCGGCGGTGGCCAAGGCCAGCCAGGCGCAGAAGCAGCTGGCGAAGATCGCGGCGGCGTTTCATACGGCGCGCTGCAAATTCGATCCGCTGCTGTTCGGCACCGCCAACGGCGACAGCCGCTATGACGATCAGCTGGGCCTGGCGATTTCGCCCAAGGTGCGCGCCGCCCAGTTCACGCTGTACCGGGCGATGCAGAAGCAGTTGATGGCCGTGCAGCGCGATCAGCTCGGCGCGCAGGATCAGCTGACCTACGATCTGCTGAGTTATGAGCTCAATAACGCGTTGCAGCTGGAATCGTTCCCCGACCATCTGCTGCCGCTGAACCAGTTCGACAACGTGCCCAGCACGCTGGCCAACTACGCCGGCGGCACCGGCTCGCAGCCGCTGGAAACGGTCAAGCAATACCAGGCGTATCTGAGCCGCCTGAACCAGTTGCCGGGGTGGATAGACCAGGCCATCGCCAACATGAAGGAAGGCATGCGCAGCGGCGTGGTGCAGCCGAAGGCGATCACGGTCGCCATGCTGCCGCAGTTCCAGAACCTGCGCGCCGCCACGCCGGAAACCAGCATCTACTATTCGCCGGTGACGCGGTTCCCGGCCAGTTTCTCCGACGCCGATAAAAAGCAACTGACGGCGGCATACCTGAAGGCGGTGAACACCGGCATTGCGCCGGCGCTGACGCGACTGGTCAACTTCGTGCAAAACGAATATCTACCCGCCAGCCGCAACAGCACCGGCTGGAGCGCGCTGCCGAACGGCGCAGCCTGGTACGCGGCCCACATCAAGGACAGCACCAACCTGCCGCTGACGCCGGACGAGGTGCACGCGCTGGGCCTGAAGGAAGTGGCGCGCATCCAGCAACAGCTCACTTTGCTCGGCCCCAAGCTGGGCTATGAGGGTCCGGAAAAGCAGTTGCCGCAATGGGTCGGCGCGCAGACCAAATTCAATATCTTCACCACCGACGAGCAGGTGCTGGACGCCTACCGCGCCATCTACGCGCAGGTGCAGGCCAAGCTGCCAAACTACTTCAGCCTGATTCCGAAAGCGAAGCTGGAGCTGCATCTGGAGCCCGAGCTGACGCGCGCCACCGCCTCCGATCACTACACGCCGCCGGCGGCCGACGGTTCGCATCCCGGCGTGTTCTGGCCGGTGGTCAACGATCCGAAGAAATACAGCCGCGTCGACATGGTCAGCTTGTTCCTGCACGAAGGCATACCTGGCCACCATCTGCACGCCGCGCTGCTGAAGGAGTTGGACCTGCCGGACTTCCGCAAGTTCAGCACCGAGAACCAGAACAGCGCGGCTTACACCGAAGGCTGGGCCTTGTACTCGGAAACGCTGGGCAAGGAGCTGGGCCTGTACGACGATCCGGTGGCCTACTACGGCCATCTGAATGCGGAGATGCTGCGCGCCGCGCGGCTGGTGGTGGATACCGGCATGCACGCCAAGGGCTGGTCGCGCGAGCAGGCGATCAGCTACCTGGCCGAGACGCTGGGCTGGCCCGAGGCGCGTGCGCGCAACCAGATCGAGCGCTACATGGTGTGGCCGGGCCAGGCACTGAGCTACAAGATCGGTTCGCTGAAAATTCTGGAACTGCGGGCGCGGGCGCAGCAGGCGCTGGGCGACAAGTTCAGCTATCAGAAATTCCACGAGGTGGTGATCGGCGATGGCACGCTGCCGCTGCCGATCCTGGAACAGCGGGTCGACCGCTGGATTTCCACCACAAAATAGGCGCACGCGTATTGACGGGTTCGATTGAGACAATATTGCCAATATGATACATTGCAATATTGTCACGAGGGAGCCTGTCGATGGAATTCCTTTTGTTTGTATTTGGCGTCTTTACGCTGAGTGTGGCCTGGCGGGCGCGCAGCGAGGCGCGTCAGGCGAAAAAGCTGGCGGCCGATCTTCAGCGCCAGTTGGCCGAGTTGCGGGAGACGGTGGTGGCGTCCGTGCTGCGGCCGCAGACCACGAGAGCGGACACCAGCGCGCCGGTTGCGCCCGCCGCGGCGCCTGCCGCGTCCTACGCGCAGAGTTGGGCTGCCAAGTCGCCGACACCGCCGCCAGCGACCGAGCCAGTTGCGCCGCCACGTGCCGCGCCACCTGCCACAGCCACCGATATCGCCGCTTTTGATCCGACAGCGCCATTGCGTGCCACGCGACCGGCCGTGGCTGCCGTACCTGCCGACGTGACAGACACTGCCACTGTCGAATCGGCGGCAGTGTTGCGCTCCACGCTGCCTGACTCGCAAGCTGACACTGGCACGACCGCGCGCGCTGCCAGCTCCAGCGTCGGCGTCGGTGCCGACGCATCCGCATCCTCGACCTCACCATCGCGCCCTCCCCCGCCACCAAGCCAGCCGCCCAAATGGCTGCTGGCCGCCAAGGCCTGGCTATTCGGCGGCAACCTGGTTGCCAAGCTGGGCTTGCTGATCCTGTTCATCGGCGTCAGCTTCCTGCTCAAGTACACCGCCGCCCGCGTCAGCGTGCCGATTGAATTGCGGCTGGCCGGGATCGTGCTGGCCGACATCGCGCTGCTGGCCTGGGGCTGGCGCATTCGCCTGAGTCGTCCCGCCATCAGCCTGCCGGTCCAAGGCGCCGCGCTCGGCGTGCTGATGCTGGTGACGTTCGGCGCCTTCCGCCTGTATCACCTGATTCCCGGCGGCATGGCCTTCGCGCTGCTGCTGGTACTGACCGTCTTCACCTGCCTGCTGGCCGTGCTGCAAGACGCCATGTGGCTGGCCATCTTCGGCATCGTCGGCGGTTTTGCAGCGCCGATCATGGCCTCCAGTGGCGGCGGCAGCCACATCGGCCTGTTCAGCTACTACGCACTGCTGAATGCCGGCGTGCTGTACCTCGCGCTGTACCGCTCTTGGCGACCGCTCAATCTGCTGGGCTTCTTCTTTACCTTTGCCATCGCCACCGCGTGGGGCGTGCTGCGCTACACCCCGGAGAATTACCTCTCGGTGCAGTTGTTCCTGCTGCTGTTCTTTGCCTTCTACGTCTCGATCCCGCAGGCATATGCGCGCCAGCAGGCGGTCAAGCTGAAGAGCTACGTTGACGGCACACTGGTGTTCGGCACGCCGATGCTGGGCTTCGGTTTGCAGTTTAGCCTGGTGAAGGACATGCCATTCGGCGTCGCCTTCTCGGCGCTGGCGCTCGGCCTGTTCTACATCGGCCTGACCACCGTGCTGCGCCGCCGTCCAACGCTGGCGCTGCTGTCGGACGCCTTCCTGGCGCTGGGCGTGGTGTTCGGCACGCTGGCGATTCCGTTCGCGCTCGACGGCCGCTGGACATCCGCCGCGTGGGCACTGGAAGGCGCTGGCATTGTCTGGATCGGCCTGCGCCAGAAACAGAAACTGGCGTGGATGTTCGGCCTGCTGGTGCAGGCCGGCGCATGGATTTCGTTCTTCGGCACCGTCACTGGCCTGTCGCCGGAAAAGGCGATGGAATCCAACGTGTGGCTCGGGTTCCTGCTGCTCGCCATCACTGCCTTCCTGATGGCGACCCGCTTCCGCGCACAGGACGAGCGCAGCAATAAGCTGTTCACTCTTCTGGCGTCCGCATTCCTGGCCTTCGCCTCGGTGTGGCTGATCGCCGGCGCGTGGGCGGAAATCTTCCTGCGCACAGACGGCGTGGCGCAGGCCAACCTGCTGGTGATTAGTGCGTTGCTGGCAGCCATGGTGCTGTACTTCATCGCCCGCAAGATGCAATGGCGGCTGGCCAGCGCGCTGGCACTGGCGGCGCAAGGCGTGGCCGGCGTCATGCTGGCCGCGCTGACAGTGCTGCAATGGGACTGGGGCAACCCCTCGCCCAACCTGTTCGACAAGCCGGTACTTGGCGCGCTGCTGATCTGCGCCGGCGCGCTGTTCAGCAGTTGGGCATTGATGCGCAATGATGGCGCTACGCCGGGCACGGTCAATCATACGTTGTCGCGCATCACCATGCTATGGGGCGGCCTGTGGTGGTACATCATGACCGCGCCCTATCTGGCCGGCTGGCTGGCAGCGAACTACTCGCTGTCCGAAAATACTGGCTGGTATCGCCCCGATGCACTGGTCATGGCCATCTACGGCATGCTGGTGGCCGTCAGCGCCATCCCGCCGACGTTGCTGGCCAAGCGGCTGCAATGGCCATCGCTGCGCGTGCTGGCGACGCCGGCCTGGATCGGCCTGGCCATCATCACGGCCGGCATGCTGGTGAAGTTGTATCTCGACACGCGCCTGCCGCGCGCCTCCCTGTGGCTAGCCTACGCCGCACTGTGGCTGGCCGGCGAATGGATGCTGCGCACCTGGCCGACCAACGGCTGGCCGCTCGGCGCGGTGCCGCTGCGCCTGCTGCACGTCTTGCGCACCGGCGGCCTGTGGCTGATGATCTGGCCAGTCGCCGCGATCTGGATCACGCGTTGGCTGCACGGCGCCGACAGCGCCGAAGCACAATTGCTAGCCGAAGCCGGATGGGAAACCAGCGCCAGCTGGGCCCGCTTCATTCCAGCCTGGCTGATGATGGCCGCGATCGGCTGGCTGATGCAGCGCAGCCGCCGCGACGCCTGGCCCACCGCGCCGGTCAGCGCGTGGTATCAACGCTGGCTGATACCGCTGGCGTGCGGGTGGGCCCTATTGCTGGTGGCGGTATGGAATCTGTCGCAGAACGGCGCCATGGCGCCACTGCCCTACATCCCGCTGATCAACCCGTTGGACCTGACCACCTGCTTTGCGCTGCTGCTGGCCTGGAGCTGCTACCGCCTGCTAAAACAAGGGCCGGCGGCCGACGCACAACGCAAGCCGCTGCTGGAAAAATGGCAACTGGCGCTGGCCGGCGCCTTGGTCGCCTACGGCTGGTTCAACCTGGCGCTGCTGCGCACGGTATCGAACTACATGGACATCCCGTATGATTTCAACGCCATGTTCGCGTCGCAATTTGTGCAGGCCATGCTGTCGCTGGTGTGGAGCATCACCGCGCTGCTGCTGATGCGCTTTGCGGCACGCCGCAGCCTGCGCGGCGTCTGGATCGTCGGCGCGGTGCTGCTGGCATTCGTGGTGGCCAAGCTGTTCCTGGTGGACTTGTCGAATGTCGGCGGTGTCGAGCGCATCGTCTCTTTCCTCGGCGTCGGCGCACTGATGGTCGGCATCGGCTATCTGGCGCCCTACCCCACGCAAACCGAAACCAAAGCGGAGACCGCATGAAGAAAATCCTGATCGCCGCCTGTGCCGGCACGCTAATGACCGCCGCATACGCCAGCGACACGCCGCAGGACTACACCCACGTCCTGCCACTGACCACCAGCGCCAGGCAAGGCGTGCTGCAACTGCGCCTGCCCAAGGACGTCTACCTGCACGCGCGTTCGCCGATGCTGGACGACCTGCGCGTGTTTGACGCCAGCGGCGCGCTGCAACCGTTCGCGCTGCGCACGCCCGGCGCCGAAGCGCGCATCAGCCACCGCGACCGGCCGCTGACGATCTTCCCGCTGACCAGTGCGGCCGGCCCGGCCTCGCGGCTGGACCTGGACGTCAGCACCACCACCGATGGCCGGCTGGTCTCGGTCAAGCTGAAGCCCGAAGCTGGCGCCGCCACGACGAACGCGCCGCAATTGGCCGCGCTGGTGCTGGACCTGGGCAAGGATGCCGCCAACCTGCCAGTCGACGCGCTGCGCTTCACGCTGCCCGCCGGCACGCAGGAATACAGCGCCCAGGTCTGGCTGGAAACCAGCAACGACATGAAGCAATGGGACACCGTCGGCGCGGCCGAACTGAACTGGCTGGTGAACAAGGATGCGCAAACGCTGTCCAACGACCGCCTGGCCTTCGACGCCCGCAACTTCCGCTACGCGCGCCTGAGCTGGCGCAGCGGCACGCCGGTGCAGTTCGCCAGCATCACCGCCGAGCAGCCGACGCAGACCATCACCACGCTGCCGGCCGAGCAATTGCTGATCCAGCCGACCGCCGGCAGGCAGCCGCAGGACCTGCTGTATGCCACGCCGCCGGCCATCGCCCCGCTCAAGGCCGGCTTGCAGTTCAGCGACAACAACGCGGTGCTGGCCGGCACGCTGGGCGTCTATCGCGAATTGCCGGCGCGCCAGGCCGGACAAGGCGCCACCTGGCGTTTCGATCCGCTGGTCAGCGCCACCTTCTATCGCATCCTGCAAGGCGACCAGGTGCGCAGCTCGGGCGACGTCGACGTGCCGCCGGTGCATGCCACGCAATGGGTGCTGCGCACCAGCGTACCGTCGCCGCTCAAGCCGGCGCTGCGCCTGAACTGGCAGCCGGCCACGCTGGTGTTCCTCGCCAGCGGCAACGGACCGTACACGCTGGCGGTCGGACGAGCGAGCGCCACGCCGGTGGCGCGCGACCTGTCACAAGTCGCGCCCGGTTTCTCGGATGCGGAAGTTCAGAAACTGGAACAAGTCAGCGCCGGCCCGGCCGTGCAGCAGCAAGGCAGCGGCGTGCAGGACGCCAGCAGCGCATTGGAAGCGGCCACCGCCGCCCAGCGCCGCCTGATCGTGCTGTGGGGCGTGCTGCTGCTGGGCGTTGGCGTGCTGGGCTTTATGGTTTGGCGGCTGGTGCGCTCATCACGTTCAACACCGCCAGCGTCATAGCCTGGGCGGCCGTCTTGATCGACGGCTCCGGCACCGGCGCGTAGTACGGCGAATGGTTGAAGGCGACCGGCTTGCCGCCGTGCTCGGCTTCAGCTACGACTTTCGGGTCATACACGCCGGTGAAGAAGAACATGCTCGGCACGCCCTGGTTGACGTATTGCGAGAAGTCCTCGCTGGCCGTCATGGCCGGCATGCGCGAGACATTGGCGTCGCCGAAGGCTTTCTTCAGCACGCCTTCGGTGCGCGTTACCAGCGCGTCGTTGTTGTCGATGGCAATGCCGCCGGGGATCAGTTGCACATCCGGCGCCGGCGCGTCGGCCATGGCGGACGAGGCGTTGGCGACGCGCCGCACGCCGGCCAGGATTTTCTCGCGCACCGCCGGGCTGTAGCTGCGAATGGTGCCGCGCACTTTCACCGTATCCGGAATGATGTTGCCGACCGTGCCGCCGTTGATGGCGCCGATGGTGACCACACCGAATTCCTTCGGATCTTTTTCGCGGCTGATGACGGTCTGCACGTCCACCACGAAGCGGGCGGCGATGGTGATCGGATCGAGCGCCTTGTCCGGCGCCGAGCCGTGGCCGCCGCGACCCTTGAAGGTAATCTCGATCGCATCCGAATTCGACGACACCGCGCCGCTGTTGTAGCCGATGGTGCCGTAGGCCAGCGGCCAGCTGTGCAGCGCGAACGCATAGTCCGGCTTGCCGAAGCGCTTGAACAGGCCGTCGTCCAGCATGGCCTTGGCGCCGGCCACGGTTTCCTCGGCCGGCTGGCCGATGAACATCAGCGTGCCCTTCCACTGCGACTTGAGCGCCACCAGCGTGCGCGCGGCGCCCAGCCAGGCCGTCATGTGGACATCGTGGCCGCAGCTGTGGGCCGCGCCGTTGGTGCTGGCGTATGGCAGACCGGATTTCTCATCCATCGGCAAGCCGTCCAGCTCGGTGCGCACCAGCACCATCGGGCCGGGGCCGTTCTTGTAGATCGCCACCACGCCGGTCTTGCCGACTTTTTCCGTGACCTCAAAACCGATCTTGCGCATTTCGGCCGCCAGCTTGGCGGCGGTGCGCTCTTCGTGGAAGGCGATCTCCGGATGCGCGTGCAAGTCCTTGTAAATCGCATCCAGTTGCGGATACATGCCATTGATCAGGGTGCCGGCATCCTGCGTTTGAGCTTGAACTTGGGCGGCCGCAGCGGCCAGCAGTGCAACGATCGGTAAGAGTTTCATCGGTTCCTTTTAGTCGGTGTGCAACTTCATGGTGGCGTTGGGGAATTCCCCTTTGACGATCAGCGGCATCACCAGCAGCGATTTGTCGATGGCGCGTTCGATCAGGTCCTGGTCTTCGCGGCGCGGGCGGTGCAGCACAAAGTCGGCCACCTGCTGCGCCAGATTCAGCGTGCGCGGATGGCCGATGCCGAGGCGCAGCCGCCAGTATTCCTGGGTACCGAGGGCGGCGGTGATGTCTTTCAGGCCGTTGTGGCCGCCGGCCGAGCCGCCTTTTTTCAAGCGGGCGATGCCGGGCATCAGGTCCAGCTCGTCGTGGACCACCAGCACTTCGTCGGCATTGATCTTGAAGAAGCGGCACAGCGCGCCAACCGACTGGCCGGAGCGGTTCATATAGGTCAGCGGTTCCAGCAGATAGACTTCCTGGCCGGCGATGACTGCCTTGGCGACCATGGCGTTGTACTTGCTCTCGCGCTGCAGGCGCGCGCCGACGTCGTTGGCGAGATTGTCCACCAGCCAGAAGCCGGCGTTGTGGCGGGTTTGTTCGTATTCAGGGCCGGGATTGCCGAGACCAACGATAAGACGGATAGGCATGACGTGTAGCGTTAAAGGTAATACGTGATTATGGACGAAAAAAAACCCTGTAGCGCCGAACGCGATCTTGAGCGCGTTCAGGCTACAGGGTTTTTCCGCGAAGCGGTCTAAATTACTTCTTGGCTTCTTCGGTGGTAGCAGCAGCTTCAGCAGCAACGTGGCCAGCTGGTACCGATGCGGTAGCGATGGTCAGGTTGTTGCCGTGGGTGACAGCGGTCACGCCTTTTGGCAGGGTCAGGTCAGCAACGTGAACCGAGTGGCCAACGTCCACGTTCGACAGGTCAACGGTGATGAACTCTGGCAGGTCGCCTGGCAGGCATTCGATGTCCAGCTCGTTAGCAACGTGGCTGATGGTCGCGCCGTGCAGTTTGACTGCTGGCGATACGTCAGCGTTAGCGAAGTGCAGCGCCACTTTCACGTGGATTTTTTTGCTGGAATCAACGCGCTGGAAGTCAGCGTGCAGCACCAGTTGTTTGAACGCGTGCATCTGGAAGTCGCGCAGCAGCACTTTTTGTGCTTTGCCGTCGATTTCCAGGTCCAGGATCGACGAGTGGAACACTTCTTTTTTCAGCGCGTGGTACAGCGCGTTGTGGTCCAGCGAGATAGCGATCGGGGCTTCGGTGCCACCGTAGATGATGCCAGGGGTTTGGCCCGAATTGCGCAGGCGGCGGCTCGCTCCGGAACCTTGCAATTCGCGTTTGAATGCAACAACTTTCATGTGTAACTCCAATAATAACCAGGACTTGCGCCCTGTGTGATGAAGCGCCCCGCGACCAGGCGCGCTTCGGGAAAAACGGCGCCCCCGGTAGAAAACCGGGGGCGCCGCCTCAAAACTGATACTGTATTGTTCGCTTAGTCGACGAACAGGGAGATCACGGAATCGCCCTTGATGATGCGTTTGAAGGTCTCTGCCAGCAGTGGTGCGCAGGTCAGTTGACGAATCTTGGTGCATTGCTTGGCCGCTTCCGACAGCGGAATCGTGTCGGTCACCACCAGTTCGTCCAGCGACGAATTGTTGATGCGGTCGATGGCAGGACCGGACAGCACGGCGTGGGTGCAATACGCCACGACTTTTTTGGCGCCGCGCTCTTTCAGCACTTCCGCAGCCTTGACCAGGGTACCGGCGGTATCGACCATGTCATCCATGATCACGCAGTTACGGCCTTCGACGTCACCGATGATGTTCATCACTTCGGACACGTTGGCTTTCGGACGGCGCTTGTCGATGATGGCCAGGTCGCAGCCCAGGCGTTTGGCCAGGGCGCGGGCACGGACCACACCGCCGACGTCCGGCGACACGACCAGCAAGTCTTCGTTGTTCTTCTTCTGCAGGTCGCCCAGCAGGATTGGCGAAGCGTAAATATTGTCAACCGGGATATCGAAGAAGCCCTGGATCTGGTCTGCATGCAGATCCATGATCAGGACGCGCTCGACGCCGGCTTCTTCCAGCATGTTGGCTACCACTTTGGCCGAAATCGCCACGCGCGCCGAACGTGGGCGGCGATCTTGACGGGCGTAACCAAAGTAAGGAATGGCGGCGGTGATGCGGCCGGCCGATGCGCGCTTCAACGCGTCAACCATCAGGATCAGTTCCATCAGGTTGTCGTTGGTTGGCTGGCAAGTCGATTGCAGCACGAAGACGTCTTTACCGCGGACGTTCTCGTTAATTTCAACCATGACTTCACCGTCCGAGAATTTCGAGACGTTTGCTTTGCCGAGGGGGATGCCGAGATTTTTTGCGACTCCCTCTGCCAACGCAGGATTAGCGTTGCCGGTAAAAACCATCAGGTTTTCGTAAGCCATTGGGATTCCAGAGAAGTTGTAGAAGATTCTTTGAAGAGCCAGCGCGAGCCGCGCCGCACTGAACTAAAAGGAATGAGGCGCATCGTGCGCCTCACTTTTTGCTCTACCTGGCCGGAGACTAGTGCCTCGACGGATCCAGATACAAACGAATGGCAGGGGAACAAGGATTCGAACCTTGGTATGCTGGAATCAAAATCCAGTGCCTTAACCAGCTTGGCGATTCCCCTACGCAACTTGCTGCTTGTCGCTACAGGCCAGTATTATACAGCCATTTTCGCGCTTCGCAAAATCTTTTTTCCGCTTCACAACTTCGCGATGATTGGATGCTGTTGCAGCGCTTGCGCTTTCCAGGCTCTCCACTTGGCAGGCACTTTTGCAAGTACCGCGTCGGCGTCCGCCTCGGTTGCTACCGCACTGAACACACATGCACCGGAGCCAGTCATCCTGGCATCACCGTAAGCACCGAGCCATTCTACCGCTTCTGCTACCGGCGGGAATAACTTCGTTGCTACCTGTTGCAAGTCGTTCCTTCCAAACCCCGCTGTTCTGGAGTGGCTGGAAAAGTCCGATATATTAACGAGCGGCGTGTCCCTTGTCAAATGTTCTGAACCAAAAATTGCAGCGGTCGGCACCATCACGCCCGGTTCGATAACCACATACCAACATTGCGGCGCCGCCACCGGCTGCAAGGCCTCGCCCACGCCCTCGGCGAACGCGGTTTCTCCAAAGATAAAGAACGGAATGTCAGCGCCCAGCGGCAGGCCCAGATCCATCAGTTCCTGCTTGCTCAGGCCGGCGCTCCACAGCTTGTTCAGCGCCATCAACGTGGTGGCCGCATCAGACGAGCCGCCGCCGACGCCGCCGCCCATCGGCAGCACCTTGTCGATGGCGATATCGACGCCGCGCGGCAAGGCGCCGCTGCGGCGCAGCACTTCGGCCTGCAGCAGCCTGGCGGCGCGGATGATCAGATCGCTCTGTTCCGGCACGCCGGGCAAGTCGGTCACGCGGTGCAGCGCCGTGTCGTCGCGCAGCGTGAAGTGCAGCGTGTCGCCGTGGTCGATCAGCTGAAACACGGTTTGCAGCAGGTGGTAGCCGTCGGCGCGGCGGCCATTGACGTGCAAGAACAGATTGAGCTTGGCCGGCGCCGGGCAGTTTCTTAATTCGGTCATGCCGGCATTTTACCGGTCGGGCGCATCGATGAAAATGCGGATGTTCATGTCATCCACCGCCTGCCCCAGGGCGAGGCGGGTGGCGTAGATCAGCTTGGGCTTGGGCACGGCGGCCTTTTCATCCTGCCAGTCGACGTATTCCAGCTTCCAGCCGTCGCGCGTGATGACGGTATCGTTGGCCGGCGAGGCGGTGAACGGCTTGCCGTCGCTGTCGGTGGCGTAGCCTTGCAGCCAGTAGCGCAGGCCGGAGACCGGCAGCGTCCAGCCCAGCGCTTTCTGGGTCAGCGCATCGACGTTGGGCGCGGTCTGCGGCGGCGCCTTGTCACCCTGGGTCAGCGTGGCCGAGTGCGGCGTGACCTTGATCACGGCGATCATCTGCCCCAGCGGCGAGGTCAGGCTGACGTTGACGTTTTCCTTGTCCTGCTGCCAGTCGTACTTGCCGGTCATCGATTCCTTCTTGCCGTCACGGCTGAAGTTGATGGTCAGGCGGCCGGTCAGCTCGGTCTTGTCGCTGTAAGGCGCAACTACCGAGGTGGAACGCGGGCCGGTGGTGGCGCAGCCGGCGACGGCCGCTGACAGGGCCACGGCCAGCAGCAGCGGCCGGAGGAACGATGGTGTAGTCATTTATAAACTTTGGTTGAGGCGCGCCAGCGTACTCTTGAGCGCGTCGTTTTTCGGATCTTTGGCTTGCGCTTCTTTCCACATCTTCTGGGCGGCGCCGACGTCGCCCTTGGCGAACAGCACTTCGCCCAGGTGGACGGCGATTTCCGGATCGTTGCGCAGCGCGTAGGCGCGGCGCAGCAGCGCTTCCGCCTCGTCCAGGTTACCCATGCGGAACTGCACCCAGCCCATGCTGTCCATGATGAACGGATCGCCCGGCGCCATCTTCATTGCCTTGTCGACCAGTGCGTAGGCTTCCGGCAGGCGCTCGTTGCGCTCGGCCAGCGAATAGCCCAGTGCGTTGTAGGCGTGCTGGTTGTCGGGCGCGGCGATCATCACCTGGCGCAGCGCTTTTTCCATCAGCACGGTATTGCCGACTTTTTCCGCCACCAGCGCAAAGTCGTACAGCAGGTCGGGATTATCGGGATAGCGCTTGAGGGCGTTTTCCAGCACCTGGTAGGCGGCGCGGTGGTCGCCGGCGTCGCGCAGCAGCTGGGCGTCGGTCTGGAACACTTGCGCCTGGTCGTTGGGGTCGGCCGGCGTCAGCTCGGCCAGTTGCTTGCGGGCCTCGTCGATATTGCCTTTGCGGGCGGTCAGCACCGCCATTTTCATGCGCGCGGCCAGGTAGACTTTTTCGTCGCTGCCCTCGACCTTCTCCAGCCAGCTGTAGGCGAGGTCGAAGTCGCCACGCTGCTCGGCGATCTGGGACAGGATCACCAGCACCTTGGATGGGTCGCGCTCGTCATTCGGGTGCTCGGCCAGGGTGTTGACGAAGCGGGTGAAGTATTTCTCCGCGTCCGGCAGATTGTCGGCCTGCATCGACATCACGCCCAGCGCGTACAGCGTGGCGATGTTGTCCGGCTGGTCTTTCAGCAGCATCAGGAATTGCTTGCGCGCCTCGTCGTACTGTTTGTTGTCGACCAGAATGCGGGCGTAGGCGGCGCGCACCTCGGCCGATTTCGGATACTTGTCGAGGAAGCCGGTCAGCGTTTTCATGGCGGTGTCGATATCGCCCGACACCTGAGCGCTGGTCAGGATGGCCAGTTCGGAATCCGGCTTGATCGCCAGCGCCTTGGCCGATTCGGCGCGGGCGCGCGCCATGTCGTTGAGGCCAAACGCGCCCTGCGACAGGATCAGGTGCGACTCCAGCGTGTCGTCGTAGGGCAGCAGCACGCGTTCCTGCAGGGAGAAGGCGGCGGTCTTGTCCTTGGCGCGCAGCAGGTATTGCTGCATCTGGAACATCACCAGCGGGCGCGCGGCCGGCTTGGCTTTTTTCAGGCGTTCCTCGAACACGGCTTCCGCTTCGCCCAGATCGTCGCCGGCGACGGCAAAGCCGAGGAAGAATTGCGCCGCTTCATCCGAATCCGGCGCCAGGCTGCGCCACAGGCGGATGGCCGACATCGCCTCGCCGTTCTGCTTGGCGGTCAGTGCCATTTCCACCGCGCGGCGCGCCAGGCGCGGATCGCGGGTCTGCTGGGCCAGCGCCATCATGGTGATGTACGGGCCTTGCCACTGCCCTTTCTTGAATTCCAGCTCGGCCTTGGTGATGCGGAACAGCAGGTCGCTGGTCAGATCGTTATTGGGCAACGCTTCCGGCGCTGGTGCCGGTGCTTCGGCCTCGGCCGGCGCGGCGGCGTCCGCAGCAGCGGGCCCGGCGGGCTGCGGCCTGGCGGCGGGCTGGTCCTGCTGGTGCGGCGCGACAGCGCACGCCGACAGCAAGGCGGACAGGGTTACAATGGCGAAAGCGTTTTTCAAGGGCAGATCCTGGCAAGTCAGCAAAGTACGGTCAGATTTTACGCCGTTCGCAGTACGGGCGGAGTTTGACTAGTGTAACCAAATATTCCGTTACAGCCAGACGTTGCCTCCCATTATTTCCTCAGCCAGTTGAGATAGATGCCAGAATTACCAGAAGTCGAAGTGACACGGCGCGGCGTCGCGCCCCATATCGAAGACCGGGTGGTGCGCGAGGTGGTGCTGCGCCGCGAAGGTTTGCGCTGGCCGTTCCCGGCAGCCCTGCCCCAGCTGCTGGCCGGCCGCAAGGTGCTGCGCACGGGACGCCGCGGCAAGTATTTGCTGATCCACTTCGAGCATGGCACGCTGATCATCCACCTTGGCATGTCCGGCCACCTGCGGATCATGGCCCCCGGCATCGAGCCGGAGAAGCACGATCACTTCGATTTGCAGGTGGAAGGCCCGAACGGCCCGCAGGTGCTGCGTATGAAAGACCCGCGCCGCTTCGGCGCGGTGCTGTGGCACGACGCCGCCGACGGCGAGCTGGAACACCATGTGCTGCTGCGCGAACTGGGCGTGGAGCCGCTGGAAGCGGGCTTCAGCGGCAAATTGCTGTACGATCAGACCCGGCAGCGCAGTGCGCCGGTCAAGCAGGTGCTGCTGGCCGGCGATATCGTGGTGGGTGTCGGCAATATTTATGCGTCGGAAAGCTTGTTCCGTGCCGGCATCAATCCGAAGACGCCGGCCAGGCGCATCAGCCTGGCGCGCTACGAGAAGCTGGCGCAGACGGTGCGCGAGATCCTGGCCGAAGCCATCGTCCAGGGCGGCAGCACGCTGCGCGACTTCATCAGCGTCAACGGGCAGTCCGGGTATTTTCAGCAGACCTATTTCGTCTATGATCGGACTGGCGTGCCGTGCCGCATCTGCGCGGCGCCGATCCGCCAGATCAAGCAGGGCCAGCGTTCCACGTTCTATTGTGTGAATTGCCAAAAATAAATAAGGGCACACCAATGATGGTCAGGGATTTCGAACAGTACAGCGCCTGGCGGCAAGGCGTGGTTACCGCACTGAAGAATTATCAGGCGTGGGTGGCCGGCGCGTCCCTGAGCGACGCCGCTACCGACCAGCGCGTCAGCCGCACGCTGGCGCGGCTGGCCGACGACCAGCTGTCGGTGGCCTTCGTCGCCGAATTTTCGCGCGGCAAGTCGGAGCTGATCAACGCCATCTTCTTTGCCGAGTATGGCCAGCGTATCCTGCCGTCGGCGGCCGGCCGCACCACCATGTGCCCGACCGAGCTGCTGTGGAATCCCAGCCTGGCGCCGTCGATCCGCCTGCTGCCGATCGAGACCCGGGCCGACAACCTGTCGACCAGCGATTACCGCGAGCAGCCTGCGGCCTGGACCGTGCTGCCGCTGAACCTGGACGAAGGCGCGGAAATGCACGAAGCCTTCAAGCAGGTCAGCAAGACGCGCTACGTGCCGGTGGAAGAAGCCAAGCGCTACGGCCTGTACGACGAGGACGACCCGGACATGCCGGCCACGCTGGACGAGAACGGCTGGGTGGAGATTTCGCTGTGGCGCCACGCCATCATCAACTTCCCGCATCCGCTGCTCAAGCAGGGGCTGGTGATCCTCGACACGCCCGGCCTCAACGCCATCGGCACCGAGCCGGAACTGACGCTGAACCTGATCCCGAACGCGCACGCGGTGCTGTTCATCCTGGCCGCCGACACCGGCGTGACCAAGAGCGATATCGAAGTGTGGCGCAACCATATCGGTGCCGGCGCCGGCAGGCTGGTGGTGCTGAACAAGATCGACAGCATGTGGGACGAGCTGCGCAGCGAGGATGACATCAACGCCGAGATCGCCCGCCAGCAGGCCAATGTGGCGCACATGCTGTCGCTGGAGCCGCGCCAGGTGTTTCCGGTGTCGGCACAGAAGGCGCTGGTGGGCAAGATCAACCACGACGTCGAACTGCAGGCGCGCAGCCGGCTGCACGCGCTGGAAGGCGCGCTGTTCAACGAACTGATCCCGGCCAAGAAGGACATCGTGCGCAGGCAGCTGGTGGAGGAATTGCAGGCGCTGAACACGGCGCAGATGGCCATGCTGCAGGCGCGCAGCCGCGGTATCGTCGAGCAGCTGCACGAGCTGCGCAGCCTGCGCGGCAAGAACCAGAATGTGATCTCGCACATGATGCGCCGCATCGATGTGGAGAAGAAGGAATTCGACGCCAGCCTGTTCAAGTTACAGGCCACGCGCGCGGTGTTCACGCGGCTGTCGACCGAGCTGTACACCTGCATGGGCATGGACATCGTCCGCGACGATATCGAACTGGTGCGCCACGAAATGCAGCGCAGCCGCTTTTTCACCGGCGTGCGCGAAGCGGTCCGCGGCTATTTTGAACGCACCCGCGCCAACCTCGACGCGGCCGAACGCAAGACGCTGGAGATCAGCGAGATGATGGGCGTAATGTACCGCCGCTTCTCGACCGAACACGGGCTGACGCTGGCGCTGCCGATGCCGTTTTCGCTGGACCGTTATCGCGACGAACTGGCCAGCATCGAGGCGATCTATTACAAGACCTTCGGCACGGCGACGCTGCTGACCACCAGCCGCGTGACATTGATGGAGAAGTTCTTCGACACCATCGCCTCGCGCGTGCGCGGCTGCTTCCGCTCCGCCAACAACGATGCCGAAGCGTGGCTGAAGGTGATCATGGCGCCGCTGGAAGCGCAGATCCGCCAGCACAAGGATCAGCTGAAACACCGGCTGGGCTCGATCCAGCGCATCCACGATGCGACCGACAGCCTGGAACAGAAAATCGACGCGTTCGAGCGCAGCCAGCAGGAGCTCGAAGCGCAGAAGACGCGTCTGAACGAACTGGCGAATGCGATCGGCATCGCCATCCATGCGGACTTTGTGGCGTTGGACGCCGCAGCCTGATTTAGGAACAGAATGAAAGTTGTAGCAGTAGAGAATTATGCAGACCCCAGTTTCTCGGCCGATCTGATCGGCTGGCAAAAAGTGCATGGACGCCATGTGCTGCCCTGGCAAAACACCCGCGATGCGTACCTGATCTGGCTGTCGGAAATCATGTTGCAGCAGACCCAGGTGTCGGCGGTGCTGGGCTATTACGCACGCTTCCTGGAACGCTTCCCTACCCTGCGCGAGTTGGCGGCGGCGCCGGTGGAGGATGTGATGGCGCAGTGGAGCGGCCTGGGCTACTACACGCGGGCGCGCAATCTGCACAAGTGCGCGCAACGCGTGGTGGCCGAGTATGACGGCGTGTTCCCGTCCGACCCGTTGCTGCTGGCGGAGTTGCCGGGCATCGGCCGTTCGACGGCGGCGGCGATTGCGGCGTTTTCCAGCGGCCGGCGCGCGGCCATCATGGATGGCAACGTCAAGCGCGTGTTTGCGCGGGTGTTCGGCATCGACACCTATCCGGGCGAGAAGAAGACCGAGCAAGCCATGTGGCTGCGCGCCGAGGCGCTGTTGCCGGAAGTGGGCATCGAGTCGTACACGCAGGGCTTGATGGATCTGGGGGCGACCGTGTGCACGCGCAGCAGCCCGGCGTGCGAGCGCTGTCCGATGCAGCCGCGCTGCGTGGCGTTCGCCACCGGCCGCACCAGGGATCTGCCGGTGCGCAAGCCGAAGAAGGCGACGCCGGAAAAGCAGGCCGAGATGCTGGCGATTATCGACAACGACCAGGTGCTGCTCGAGCAGCGGCCGCCAACGGGCATCTGGGGCGGGCTGCTGTCGCTGCCGGAACTGGAGGGGCATGTGGCGGCGGACTATGACGAGATCGCGCCGCCCAATGATGACGCATTGCTGCGGGTAGTGGCCAAGTTCGGCGAGATGGAATCGTGTGACCGGCTGTCGACGGTGACGCATGTGTTCACGCACTACAAGCTGCACATTGCGCCGTACCGAGTGACGCTGGCGCGGCGCTTTCCGATGGTGGCCGAGTCCGGGCACGTCTGGCTGGACGCCGCCCACATCGCCGACGCCGCCCTGCCGGCGCCAATCAAGAAGCTGCTGCTGGAACTGCTAGGCGACCGCCGCGACGCGCAGCAGCGGATGTTTTAGAGACATTTGACCGCAGCCACCACCAACGCGGCAGCGGACAACTGCGTTGCGAACCAGCCAATTGCTAAAACGCGCACCATTCTGTCGATTTTGACCTCGATGTTGGCAAACTTCGCATCAAGTTGAGCGAAATTGACGCGGACTTCGTTGCTCAAGTCGTTCATGATTCACCTCTACGAAAGATAGCGGGCGATCGCCAGCGAGATCGTCGCGTTGGCGATGATGATGGTGATAAACCACTTGATGAGCCGGGTTTCCATGGCGGACATGCGGCCTTCCAGCCTGGCGATCTCGGTATGGGTCTTGGCGATCTCGACGTGCGTGCTCTCAATGGCCGTATGCACTTTACCGAACTGGACGGCCACCTCTTCCCGAAAGGCCATCAGCTCGACCTTGGTAGCGCAGTATTTTTCGATTTGTTCCTGCATCTCCATGACGGCTCCCAACGAAGCACAGCGTACTTCATCATCGGCCGCGCAAGCGTTCAGGTCAAGCTGAACACCTGCGCTGCTTGAGGCAGATCAGAGCTCGTCCAGCGAGAACAGCCGGCGGTGTTCGCGGATGGCGTAGCGGTCGGTCATGCCGGCGATGTAGTCGGCGATCTTGCGCGCCTGCTTGTTCACATCGCCCGACTTGTCCTGGTAATCCGGCGGCAACAGCACCGGCTCGGCCATGAACGACTCGAACAGTTCACGCACGATGCGGCTGGCTTTCACCCGCATGCGGTTGACCTTGTAGTGACGGTAAAGATTGGCGTACAGGAAACGCTTCAGCTCGGTAGCATCCTTGCGCATGCCGTCGGAAAAACGGATCAGCGGCGGCGCCGCGCGCACGTCATCGATATGCTGCGGGGCGAACTCGGCAATGCGCGCGCTGGACGTTTCGATCAAGTCATCGGCCAGCGCCGTAATCAAACGGCGCAAGGTTTCATAGATCGCGCGCCGGCCCGACAGGCCGGGAAACGCCAGCTGCACATCGCGCCATAGCCGCGCAAAGAAGTCCACCTGCTCCAGCTGCTCGATCGAAATCAGGCCGGAACGCAGGCCGTCATCGATGTCATGGCTGTTGTAAGCGATCTCATCCGCAAGATTGGTCAGCTGCGCTTCCAGCGACGGCTGCTGGCGGTCGATGAAGCGCTGCGCCACCGGCCCCAGCAGCTTGGCATTGTTCAGCGAACAGTGCTTGAGAATGCCCTCGCGCGTTTCGAACATCAGGTTCAGGCCGTCATACGCGCCGTAGTGCTCCTCCAGCTCATCGACCACGCGCAGGCTTTGCAGATTGTGCTCGAAGCCGCCGTAGTCGTGCATGCACTCGTTCAGCACATCCTGGCCGACGTGACCGAACGGCGTGTGGCCCAAATCATGTGCCAGCGAAATCGCCTCCACCAGATCCTCGTTCAGCCGCAGGTTGCGCGCCAGCGAGCGGCCGATCTGCGCCACCTCCAGGCTGTGCGTCAGCCGGGTGCGGAACAGGTCGCCTTCGTGGTTGAGGAACACCTGGGTCTTGTACTCCAGCCGGCGGAAGGCCGACGAATGGATGATGCGGTCGCGGTCGCGCTGGAACTGGCTGCGCGAGGCGTGCGCGGTTTCCGGATAGCGGCGGCCGATGCCGCCTTCCGAATGGGCCGCGTAGGGAGCGAGGTAGGCTTCCGGCGACATGGCTAAACGCAGGCCGCCAGCGTCGCCAGCAGCAATTCCTGCGGTGCGTTGCTGATCTTTGAGCCGCCCAGCGGATTCATCAGAATAAACTTGATGGCGCCGCCTTCGTTCTTCTTGTCGACTTCCATCGCTTCCAGCCATTTGTCCACGCCCAGGTCGGGCGCCTTGACCGGCAGGCCGGCGGCCGCCACCAGCGCGCGCACGCGCTCGACCGTGGCCGCGTCGATCAGGCCCATGCGATGCGACAGATCGGCCGCCATCACCATGCCGCAACCGACCGCCTCGCCGTGCAGCCAGGCGCCGTAGCCCATGCCGGCTTCGATGGCGTGGCCAAAGGTATGGCCGAAATTCAGGATCGCGCGCAGGCCGCCTTCGCGCTCATCCTGGCGCACCACGTCGGCCTTGATTTCGCACGAGCGGGCGATCGCATAGGCCAGCGCGCCCTTGTCGCGCGCCATCAGCTTGCCGATATTGGCTTCGATCCACTCGAAGAACGCCAGGTCGATCACGGCGCCGTACTTGATCACTTCCGCCAGGCCGGCCGACAGCTCGCGTTCCGGCAGGGTTTCCAGCGTGGCGGTATCGGCGATCACCGCGCGCGGCTGGTAGAAGGCGCCGATCATGTTCTTGCCCAGCGGGTGGTTGATGCCGGTCTTGCCGCCCACCGACGAATCGACCTGCGACAGCAAGGTGGTCGGCATCTGGATGAAGTCGACGCCGCGCATATAGCTGGCCGCCGCATAGCCGGTCAGGTCGCCGATGACGCCGCCGCCGAGGGCGACCAGCGTGGTCTTGCGGTCGGCCTTGCTTTGGAGCAGCGCGTCGAAGATCTGCATCAGGCTGGACCAGTTCTTGAACTCTTCGCCATCCGGCAGGATCACCGACGTGACATCCTTGCCGGCAGCGCGCAAGCCGCTTTCTACCCGCGCCAGATACAGCGGCGCGACGGTGGTGTTGCTGACGATGGCAACCTTGTTGCCGTGCACATGGCGCGCCAGCAGCGCGCTGTCGTCCAGCAGCGACGGACCGATGGAAATCGGGTAGCTGCGCTCGCCCAGTTCTACGTTTAACAGGATGTTGGATTGTTCGTTCATCGATGGTTCGGCTTGGGTGACGCAGTTGGGCGAGGCCTCGCAGGCCATGGTATCCAGCTGGGTCAGGATGGTCTGAACCATCGATTGTACGTTAGGACGGCCGGTATCGATGACCAGATCGGCAATTTCCGTGTACAAAGGATCACGGACCGCCATCAATTCTTCGAGTTTTTTGCGCGGATCGGCGGTTTGCAGCAGCGGCCGGTTCTTGTCGTGCGCGGTGCGTTGCAGGATGCTGTTGACGCTGGCACGCAGGTAGACCACGGTGCCGCGCGCCTGCAGCAGGGCGCGGCTGTCGGCGTTGAGCACGGCGCCGCCGCCGGTGGCCAGCACCAGCCCTTGCTGGCCGCACAGGTCGCGGATCACGTCCGCCTCGCGCCGGCGGAAGCTGGCCTCGCCCTCGATTTCAAAGATCCACGGGATCGAGGCGCCGGTGCGCGCCTCGATCTCGTGGTCCGAATCAATAAACTTCAGCCCCAGCTTGCGAGCCAGGATGCGGCCGATGGTGGTCTTTCCTGCCCCCATCAGGCCGACTAAAAACACATTTTGCATGCACGGTCCAGGTTATTGCGGGTTACTGCACGTCGTCGACACCCCGTAAGGACTGGTCGCGCCGGGCGGGCGGACGTTTTGTGAAGAATAATCGCCGCTCAATCCTATCAAGTGTACCAGAGAGGTGTAGCGGGACTCCGTGCCGCTGGCCTGGCCGCGGATGGTCAGGTTGACATCGAGCCAGTACACGCGGTCGCGCGGGTAGACCAGCGAGACGGTAGCGCGGCCGGTGCTGTCGGTAGTCACGTTCGGCGTCACGGTGACCGGAATGCCCGGATCGAGCACGCCGTTGCCGTTGAAATCCTCGCCGGCGTCGAGGATGCCGTTGTTGTTGGCGTCCTCATTGGCGCAGGCGGTGCGCGACACCGGCTCCCATGGACCGGTCGGCGCGGTGTAGGCCAGAGCGCCCTTGTAGTAGAAGGTCGGCAGCACCGAGGCCGTCAGATTGACGTTCTTCACTGCATTGCCGGCGGCGTCAGTGACGATCACCGCGTAGTCCATCTGGTAGGTGGTGCTGGTCGGCGTCAGCACGGTGTTGCCGGTGCCGGCGCTGATGAACAGCGACTTCTGCGCCACCGTCAGGGTGGCGGTGGCGGCCGCGTTGGAGCCGCCGACCAGGCGTGCCTGGATGCGCACGCCGTCGGTCGGGGTCACCGAAGTGCCGGCAATGAAGCTGGTGCTGGCGGCGCCATCGGCGCCCGTGGTCACCACCGACGGCTCGGTCAGTTTGCCGCCGCTCGGATCGCTCAGGATGGAGAACGCCACCGTGGCGTTCCTGACCAGATTGTTCTGGGCGGTGCCGTCGCGCACCACGGCGCGCAGCGTGGCCTGCTCGCTGGTCCCGCCGGCGGTGTTGGTGCCGATGGTGGCCGGATCGACCTGCAGCGTGATGGTCGACACCGCCGTCACCGGCGCATAGAACTCCAGCGCGGTCTGGGTGGTCTGGCCGCCGGCGCTGGCAGTCAGCGTGGCCACGCCCGGACCGGTGGCGTTGACATACGCGGTGGCGGCGCCGCCCGACAAGCCCAGCGCACCGCCCAGTACCGCCGAGCAGGAAGCGTTGCTGTACACCGTGCCGCGCGAGGTGCTGATAGTGACGCTACTGCCCGGCGCATTGGTCACCGCCACCTGCTGGCAGCCACCAATGGCGGCCGAGGCGGCGACGTTGCCGCTGCCGTCGAGCACACGCACGGCAAAGGTCGAGGAGTTGATGGCGATGTCAGTCGAGGCCAGTTCGCCCATGGCCTTGAAGCTGATGACGTCGGCGCTGCCGCCGCTGGCCGCATAGCTCAACACCAGTTGGCCGCCGGAATTGGTGACCGCCGCGCCGCCCCCCTTGACCGTCAGCGAGTTGGCGTTGGAGCTGTAGGTGACCGGCTTGCCGACCAGCGGATTGCCGGCCGAATCGACCAGCTTGACCGTGACGTCGGTGCTGGCGCCGGCGCTGATGCTCGGCGCGGCGCTGATGGTCAGCACATTGCCGCTGACGCGCACCACGATCGGCGTGGCGGCCGCGCCGGTGACGCTGGCGCTGACCTTGATGTCGCGCGAGGTGGCGTCGCCGCCGATGCCCAGCGTGCCGGTCACCACGCCCTGCGCGTTGGTCACCGCATTGGTCACGCTCAGGCTGCCGGAGTCGGACTTCAGGCTCACCGCGACATTCGGCACGACGTTGTTGTTGGCGTCGCGCACCAGCGCGGTGACGATGACATCCTTGGTGCCGCCGGACGGCAGCGTGCCGGAATCGGCGGTCAGCGTCAGCGTCGGCACGGCGTTGACCACCTGCACCGTGATGGCGCTCGATTTGGCGTTGCCGGCGCTGGCGGTAATGGTGATGGTGCGCAACGACGAGTCGCCCTTGACGCTGAGTTTCTCAACCACCTGGCCGGAGGTGTTGGTGACGCGGTTGGTGCTGGTGATGGTGCCGGAACTGGCGCTGAAGCTGACCGTCTCGCCGACCAGCGCATTGCCGCCGCTGTCCTTGACGATGGCCGTCAGCGTCACTTCCGTGCCGTCCAGGCCGGATGAGGCGATGGTGGTGGCGTCCGCCGTCAGCGTCACGCTGGCGGCCCTGGACGGCGCCACGCCGTTACTGTTGGTGCCGGGCGAGCCGCCGCCGCCGCCGCAAGCGGCCAGCAAGCTTGCGCAGGCAAGCGTTGCCAGCCATCCTGTGAATTTATTCATGACACATCCCATTAACGTTGATGAAGTGAATTAATCAGCGCGTGGACGGCAGCTTCTCCGCCACGATTTTTGGTGTAATGAACACCAGCAGCTCCGTCTTGTCATTGGTGCGGGTATTGCTGCGGAACAGATAGCCCAGCACCGGCACGTCGCCCAGCAGCGGGACTTTGTCGGTGGTGCTGCGCTCGGTCAACTGGTAGATGCCGCCCAGCACCACGGTGCCGCCGTTATCGACCATCACCTGGGTCTTGACGTGCTTGGTGTCGATGGCGAAGCCGGAGCGGGTTTCCTGGCCGACGCTGTCCTTGTTGACATCGACGTCAATGACGACGTTGCCGTCCGGCGTGATCTGCGGCGTCACTTCCAGCCGCAGGTTGGCCTTGCGGAACTGGATCGAGGTGGCGCCGCTGCTGGTGGCCACCTGGTACGGCAGTTCGATGCCCTGCTCGATCAGCGCCACCGATTTGTCGGAGGTGATCACGCGCGGGCTGGAGATGATCTTGCCGGTGCCGTCCTCTTCCAGCGCCGACAGCTCCAGGTTGAGGAAGCGGTTGGCGGCCGACGAGAACAGGCTGACCGCCAGGCTGCCGGCCTGGGCGCCGTTGATGCTGGAAGCCGGCAGGTTGACGAACTGGCTGTTGGCGTAGCTGCTGGTGCCGACCGCCACCTGGCCGGTGGATTCGCCGACGCCGGTGATGTTGCCGCCAATGCCGATGCGGGTGTTGCTGCTGCCGATCTGATAGCCGGAATCGCCGCCGCGCTGGGTGCGCAGGTCGGTGAAGCCCAGCTTGGCGCCGAGGTTGCGGGTGAAGGTGTCGCTGGCTTCGACAATGCGCGCTTCGATCAGCACCTGCTTGGTGGCGACGTCGGTCTTGGCGATCAGCCGGCGCACGTCCTCCAGCTTGGAGGGAATATCGGTGACGAACACCTGGTTGGTGCGCGGCTCGATGATGGCGCTGCCGCGCTTGGACAGGATGCGGTTCTTGCTGTCGGCGCCGCCATCCAGCCCGAACACCAGCTTGAACGCTTCCGCCTTCTGGTAATTGAGCTGGAAGATTTCCGACTTCAGCGGTTCCAGGTCGGCGATCTGGGCTTTCTGTTCCAGCTCCAGCTTTTCCTTGGTCAGCAATTCTTCCTTGGGCGCGATCCACAGCACGTTGCCGTTCTTGCGCATGTCCAGGCCCTTGGCTTGCAGGATCACGTCCAGCGCCTGGTCCCACGGCACTTCCTTCAGGCGCAGGGTCAGGTTGCCGGCCACGCTGTCGCTGGTGATGATGTTGAGGCCGGAGATATCGGCGATCGCCTGCAGCGCCGCGCGCACTTCCACATTCTGGAAATTGAACGACAGCTTCTCGCCGCGATAGCCTTGCGAACCCTGCGTCAGCTTGTTCGGATCTTCCTTGATCGGCTTGATGTCGACCACCAGCTGGGTGTCGCTCTGGTAGACAGTCTGCTCCCACAGGCCGCGCGCCTCGATGGTCAGGCGCGTGTTCTCGCCCTGCGGCACGGTGGTGATCTGCCACACCGGCGTGCCGAAGTCGCCCACGTCGAGCTTGCGGCGCAGCGTATCCGGCACGCCGGTCTTGAGGAAATCGACGACGACGCCGGTCGGCGTCTGGCGCACATCGACCGCCACCTGGTTGTTGGGCAAGTCGACCACCACCCGGCCTTCGCCGTTGGCGCCGCGGCGGAAGTCGAGGTCGCGCAAGGCCTGCTTGCCGGCCGGGACGGCCGGCTTGGCCACCGGCAGGCCGGTACTGTCGACGGCGGTGGCGAGGCCGCCGGAACCGTCGATGGTCAGGATGATGGCGTTGCCGTCGATGGCGGTGGCGTAGTTGAGCGAGCGCTTGAGGTTGAACACCAGGCGCGAGCGCTCCCCGGCCTGCACCAGGTTCACGCCACGCAGGTCGCCCTGGTTCAGTTCCAGCAGATTCTTGCCGGTGGCGTTGACGGTGGCGCCGAAGTCGAGCGCAATGCGGGCCGGATTGGAAATCGCGAAATTGAGCGGCAACTTGTCCGGCGCGCGCCGCAGCGCGATCTTGACCACCACGTTGGCGCCCTGCTGGCGGGCGGTAATCGCTTCGATGGCGTTGGCGGCGCTGACATTGCTGACCGCCGCATCGGCGGTCTGCGCCTGCGCCAGGCCGGCAAGTTGCAGGGTCAGCGCCATGGCTGCCCAAGTGGCGGCGGCCAGGACGCGGCGGGCCGTGAGATGAGCGTTCATTTGGCGTTCTCCTTGCTTTCCTGCAGTTCCAACCGGGACTGGCGCTCGACCCAGTCGCCAGTGGCGTCCTGGACGATTTCCTTGATGGTGACGGTGTTGTCGCTGATGCCGGTGATGCGGCCGTAGTTCTCGCCCAGATGCTGGCCCACCACCACCTGGTGCACGGCGCGGTCGACTTGCAGCACGGCGTGCACCACGCCTTTCTTTTCAATGGTGCCGACCATCTTGATGGTGTCGAGCGGATAACTCTCCAGCAATTCCTTGCGGCGCGCCATATCCGGCTTCAGGCCGCCGCCGGCGGTGGCGGCCTGCTTGGCCAGCTCGGCCAGTAATTTGTTCGGATTGAACGGATCGAGCTCGTCCTTGCGCGCGTAGGCGAACGGCACGAACACCTTGGGCTCGGCCAGCGGCGGCACGCGGACCTGGGTTTGCGCATCGATCTGTTTCATCCAGGTGCGCACTTCCTGCACGTCGCTGTCGCCGCAGCCGGCCAGCACCACCATTGCCATCAACAGGGAAAGCAGCGTTTTCATGATGACTTGGCCGCTTTCTTTTTCTTGTCGGCGGCGGCCTTGCGCTGCGCTGCCACCTCTTCCGGATCGAGATAACGGAAGGTCTTGGCTACCGCTTCCAGCGTCAGCACGCCATCCTTGCCGGTGCTGAGCGCCAGGTTGTTGAGCGTGACGATGCGCGGCAGGTTGGCGATATCGCCGGTGAAGGCGCCGATGTCGTGGTAGTTGCCTGTGATCTTGATGTCGATCGGCAGTTCGGCGTAGTAATCCTTGATCACCACCTGCTGCGGCTTGAACAGGTCGAACTGCAAGCCGCGGCCGGAACCGGCCTGGTTGATGTCGGTCAGCAGCGCGGCCATTTCGGCCTTGCTCGGCAGCTGTTTCTGCAAGCGCTCGACGTATTGGTCGACCTGGGCTTTTTGCGCCCGCAGCGCCTCCAGGTTGATCGCCTGTGCGGTCTTGATCTTGTACTCGTCGCGCAGCCGGGTCTCGGTCATCAGGCCGGCGTCCTGCTCGTCGAACTGCGAACTCCAGTAACCGAAGTAGCCGGCCACGCACACCGCCGCCGTCACGCCGATGGCGCACAGCACGCGCGGCGCCAGCGGCCACTGGCCCGGATGGCGGCCCTGGAGGTCGCGGAACTGGTCGGCCAGATCGGCCAGCCATGCATTGAGATTGATGTTGAGCTTGGCGGCCATCAGGTGCGCTCCGGTGGCTTGGCCTTGGCGCCATCTTGCGGCTGGTCCTTGTCGCGCGGGCGCTTGATGAACACGTTGAGGTTGAACTCCACCACTTTCTTGGCGCTCTTGCCCTGGCCGAGACCGGTGGATTTCACTTCAATCAGGTCCGGCCGCTCCAGCCACGGCGAGGCGCCGGCCAGGTTGCGCAGCAGTTCCGAGACGCGCTCCTGCGATTGCGCGTAGCCGTTGACGGCCACCTTCTGGCCCTCCTGCCGGAACGATTTGAGGTAGACGCCGGCCGGCGTCTGGCTCACCAGTTCATCGAGCAGGTAGACCGGCTGGTTGCGGTCGCCCTGCAAATCCTCCACCGCCTGCTGGCGCGCCTTCAGCGCTTCGATGTCCTGCTTCAGCGTGGCGATCTCGGCGATTTTTTTGTCGAGGCCGCTGATGGCGGTTTTCAGTTCCTGGTTGCGCGCCTCCTGGACCGAGATGGCGCGCGCATTATAGGCGCCGACCACCAGCACGATGCCGATGCCGATCACGCCACCCAGCGCCAGCAGCGCAAAGAAGGCCTGCTTCTTCTGCTTGCGTTTTTCTTCGCGGTGCGGCAGCAGGTTGATCCGTATCATCAGCCGAACCTCCGCAACGCCAGGCCGCAGGCCACCAGGTAAGCCGGCGCGTCCAGCCGCAGCTGCGACTCGCGCACCGCCGAACCGATCTGCATGCCCTTGAACGGCGAGATCACCGCGCTGGCGATGCGCGTGCGGCTGGCCACCAGGTCCAGCAGGCCGGGAATCAGCGCGCAGCCGCCGGCCAGGTACAGCTGGTCGACCCGGGTGTAGGGCGTGGAGGTGTAGAAGAACTGGACCGCGCGCGTGATTTCCAGCGCCGCGCTTTCCAGGAATGGCGTCAGCAGTTCGGCGTGGTAGTTGTCCGGCAGGTCGCCGGTCTTCTTGCGCGCCTCGGCTTCCTCGAACGACAGGCCATAGCCGCGCACGATGTCCTGGGTCAGCGTGTTGCCGCCGAACGGCTGCTCGCGCTCGTAGACGGTGACGCCGTCCAGCATCACGGAAATATGCGTGACCTGGGCGCCGATCTGGAACAGCGCGATCACCTGGCCGATGCCAGCGTCCGGCAGCTGCGCCACCACGCGGTCCAGCGCGGCGCGGGCGGCGTACGATTCGATGTCCATCACGGTAGCCTTGAGGCCGGATGCTTCGGCGATCGCCACCCGGTCCTCGACCTTTTCGCGGCGCGACGCGGCCAGCATGACTTCGATATCGTCGGTGGAATTGGCGGCCGGGCCGATGACGTCGAAATCCAGGCTGACTTCGTCCAGCGCAAACGGGATGTACTGGCTGGCTTCGGATTCGACCTGCACTTCCAGCTGGTCTTCCGACATGCCGGCCGGCAGGATGATTTTCTTGGTGATGACGGAGGCCGGCGGCATGCCCAGCGCCGCGTGGCGCGCGCGCGTGCCGCTTTTCTTCCAGACCCGGCGCACCGCTTCCACCACCTGGTCCATGTTCTCGATATTGCCGTCGGTGACGGCATTGCGCGGCAGCGGCTCGGCGGCGTAGCGCTCCAGCCGGATGTCGCCCTTGGCGCCCTGCGCCAGCTCCACCAGCCGCACGCTGGAGGTGCTAATGTCGATGCCCACCAGCGGCGGATTGCCCTGCCCCAGCAAGCCCTTGAGGTCGATCATACCAGGCCCCCGGCGCCATGGCTGACGCCTGCACGGCAGTGCATCCGAACCTGCTGTCGAACAGTTTGCATAAAGAACTCGTTTGAAAACCAGCGTTTAGACTGCTTATATCAGCCTGTACATTAAATCGCGGCTATTTAAGTGTAAAGGTATTTCTACTGTGCACAATTGACCGGGTGTGAGGGTTTCGCCACACTTATTTTTGCCTTCGTGGCCGCAAAAACAACTGAATTGTTTTGTTGCTCACGCAGAAATATTCCTGTCATATGGAACGGCCCTGCCGCTCGCTTATAATGGTCCGCACAAATAACCAAGAGATTGCACTGCATGGCTTCTTCCAATTCGGCACCGCCACCAACCAACCCGCCTGACCAGACCGGCAAGCCAGCGCGCAAGGGACCGTCACGCTCGTCGCGCTTCTTCCTGCTGGCCGGGCTGTCCGTGCTCGGCCTGGGCGTCACGGGCGTGCTGCTGGTGGTGTTCGGCCTGGCGATGGCCTATCCCAACCTGCCCGAGCTCGACACGCTGACCGACTACCGGCCGAAGATGCCGCTGCGGATCTTCTCCGCCGATAACGTGCTGATCGGCGAGTTCGGCGAAGAGCGCCGCAACCTGGTGCGCATCAAGGACATCCCGGACGTCATGAAGAAGGCCGTGCTGGCCATCGAAGACGACCGCTTCTACGAACACGGCGGCGTCGACTACACCGGCATCCTGCGCGCCGGCCTGCACAATGCCCTCGGCAGCGGCGGCAAGCAAGGCGCCTCGACCATTACCCAGCAGGTGGCGCGCAACTTCTTCCTGTCGAGCGAACAGACGATCAAGCGCAAAGTCTACGAAATGCTGCTGGCCTGGAAGATCGAGAAGAACCTCAGCAAGGACCAGATCCTGGAGGTCTACATGAACCAGATCTACCTGGGCCAGCGCGCCTATGGTTTCTCGTCGGCCGCACAGATCTATTTCGGCAAAAACCTGCGCGACATCAGCATTGCCGAAGCGGCCATGCTGGCCGGCCTGCCGAAAGCGCCGTCGGCCTACAATCCGGTCGTCAATCCAAAGCGCGCACGCACCCGGCAACAGTACATCCTGCAACGCATGCATGAGTTGGGTTATATCAGCGACAAGCAATTCGAGACCGCCAAGGCCGAAGAGCTGAAGGTCAAGACCGACAGCAGCGAGTTCGGCGTGCACGCCGAGTACGTGGCCGAGCTGGCGCGCCAGCTGGTATACGAACAATTCAAGGAAGACACCTACACCCGCGGCCTGAACGTGTTTACCACCATCACCAAGGCCGACCAGGACGCCGCCTACCTGGCGCTGCGCAAGGGCGTGATGGATTACGAGCGCCGCCACGCCTATCGCGGTCCGGAAGCGTACATCGACATCCCGGCCAGGAAGGAAGAAGCCGACGACGCCATCGAAACCGTGCTGGCCGAGCATCCCGACAACGACGACCTGATCGCCGCCGTGGTGCTGTCGGCCACGCCGCAGCTGATTACCGCCGTGACCGCCTCGGGCGATGAAATCAAGATCAGCGGCGCCGGCCTGGAACAAGGCCGTTCGTGGCTGTCGGACAAGAATCCGCCGAACAAGCGTATCCGCCGTGGCGCGGTGATCCGCGTGCTGCAGGAGGGCAAAGACTGGCTGGTGGCGCAGATGCCGGAAATCGAATCGGCCTTTGTGGCGGCCAGCACCCAGGATGGCGCGATCAAGGCCATGGTGGGCGGCTTCGACTACAACCGCAACAAGTTCAACCACGTGACCCAGGCCTGGCGTCAGCCGGGCTCGTCGTTCAA
Organism: Duganella margarita; assembly: GCF_009857535.1. Classification (GTDB taxonomy): domain Bacteria; phylum Pseudomonadota; class Gammaproteobacteria; order Burkholderiales; family Burkholderiaceae_D; genus Rugamonas; species Rugamonas margarita. Next base: position 158,491 of record NZ_WWCS01000008.1, on the reverse strand, counting down.
GCCGTTCATCTATTCGGCCTCGCTGGAGCGCGGCCTGTCGCCGGCCACCATCATCAACGATGCGCCGATTTCGTTCGACGCCGGCCAGACCGGCGGCCAGGCGTGGGAACCGAAGAACTACGACGGCAAGTACGAAGGACCGATGACCATGCGCAAGGGCCTGACCAAGTCCAAGAACATGATCTCGATCCGCATCCTGCACCGCATCGGCGCCAAGTACGGTCAGGAATACGCGACCCGCTTCGGCTTTGACGCCGACAAGAACCCGCCCTACCTGACGCTGGCACTGGGCGCCGGCAACGTCACGCCGCTGCAGATGGCCGGCGCCTACGCGGTGTTTGCCAACGGCGGCTACAAGGTCAGCCCGTACCTGATTTCCAAGGTGACCGACGCCGACGGCAAGATCCTGTCGCAGGCGCATCCGGACCTGGCCGGCGACGAGAAGAACCGCGTGATCGACGAGCGCAATGCCTTCCTGATGGATTCGATGCTGAAGGACGTGGTGCGCTTCGGCACCGCCGCCAAGGCCAATGTGCTGGGCCGGCGCGACATCGCCGGCAAGACCGGCACCACCAATGATTCGATCGACGCCTGGTTCGCCGGCTACCAGCCGAAGCTGGTGGGCATCGCCTGGATCGGCTACGACCAGCCGAAGAACCTGGGCAACCGCGAAACCGGCGGCGGCCTGGCGCTGCCGATCTGGATCAACTACATGCAGAAAGCGCTGAAGAGCATTCCGATCGAGGAACGCGCGGTGCCGGACGGCGTGATGCTGGTGGGAGATGAGTACTACTACACGGAAAATCCGCCGGGCACCGGGGTCAACAACCTCGACGCGCCGGGGCATGGCACCCCGGCCGAGGAAAAAGCCAAGGATGCCGTGAAGAACGAATTATTTTAGGAACTCAGGCGGCGCTAGCCGCCTGTTTTTTTGCCAGCGGCAGATAGCGGCTCAGGCGACGGCCCACGTTACTGAATGGCATTTCGATGCAGTGATACATCAGCGTCGCCAACGGCAGCGCCAGCGCCAGCACGAACACGAAGAACAGCCCGGCTTGTCCCAGCGGCGACGTCCACGTGAACACGAATTTCGGCGACAGGGCATAGATCGGCCACATCGTATTCGAAATCACGTAATGCAGCAGATACAGGCTGAACGAAATTTTGCCCAAAAAGCGGGCGGGACGGGAACGCAAAACCCATTGCACCACGCGATCGTTGCCATGTACTACGTACGCCAGCACCACGAACGCGAACGGAATCGCCATCAGCATGGAATTGGTGTCGTTGAAGAACGTGAAGGCGTCAAAGAAGGGCCACAGCAAAAACGCCAGCGACAACATGCCGCAGCTCAGCAGAAACAGGGGCCGCCGCCAGACGCGGCTGACGGCATTGACGACGCTGGCGCCATGGCTGCCAACCAGGATACCCAACTGGAAAAACACCAGATAGCGCATCGCACCGCCGAAGGTCAGGCCGATTGGCAGCAACAGCAGCAAGGCGAGCATCAGTACCAGGCTGAAGGCTGCGCGCCGGCTCGCATCCAGGCTGAACAGGTACAGCAGAGGAAACACCACGCAGCAGCCGATCTCCACCTGAAGGCTCCACAAGGGAATATCAAGTACGATGTCTTGCAGCACCAAGGTACGCCATAGCAGCGTGGGCGTCACCGTCAAGTCGGGCCGGAAATACAGCGCGACCACATAGCCGAACAAGATCGCCACCCACATGGGAGGAACAATACGGAAGAAGCGCCGGATGAAATATGACTGCAGGCGCGGATAGGGCCCGGCAAACACGCCATCCAGCTGACGCGCCAGGACGAAACCGCTGATCACGAAAAACAGCACCACGGCGGCACGGCCATTGAACACAAAATGGATCAGCCAGAGCATGATGCCGGAGAAGGTGTTGTGCCGCTCCAGCCAGCCGAGCGTGGGTGCATCGCCGTAAACAAAGCAATGCTCCACCACGACCGCAAAGGCGGCTAGCCCCCGCAGCGACTCCAGCTCGGGAAGGAATGAGGGTGCCGCAGCGGGCGACTGCAACGATTCAGCTTGGATACTCATATGAGATCTGAATTCCGTGACGCGGGTATTTGTTGCATCACGTAAAATCAGGTAAAGGCTATTGACAAGCCGTTACTATATCAGCAAGAGTATCCAGAAAGAATGTTTGTTACAAACTTGCGATATTTATTACGCTGCAGTCAGCACCACCGGGCTACCGCCCTGCTTGGTGACTTCTTCCGACAGGGTGGCGAACAGCTCGGAGCCGTCGCGGGTATTGAGCCACTTGCCGTCTTTTTGCTTGTAGTGGTAGCCGCCGGACCGCGAGGCCACCCACAGCTCGGACATCGCCGCCTGGCTGTTGACGATGATCTTGGAACCGTTGTCGATAAACTCAATCTCCAGCACGTTGCCGCTGCGGCTGCATTCGACGTCGGTCATGTCGGCGTCGTTTAAACGGTCCAGCGCGGCCTCGATGGCGTTGAGGGTGGCTTCGGCTTGCGCCAGGAATTCTGATTCGCCCATGCTACACTCCAGTATCTGCATCTAAATAATCCATGATTCTATCGTGAAGTCCACTTTCCGTTTGATTATCGGCACATCTATCCTGTGCCTGACCACCTTGCTGAGCGCCTGCGGCCAACCCGGCCCGCTGTACCTGCCCAAGCCTCCTGCAGCCAAGCCCACCGCCAAGAGCGGCGCCGTTGCGCCTACCACCTCGCCGGCGCCTGTCGCGCCTCAACAGTAAAGTCTATGTCGCAATTCTCGTATAAAGACGGCGTGCTGCACGCCGAAGGCGCGTCGCTGACCGCCATTGCCGACCAGTTCGGCACGCCAACCTATGTGTACTCCAAGGCCGCCCTGCTGGCCAACTTCGCCGCCTATGCCGACGCCTGCGCCGGCCGCGACGCGCTGGTGTGCTACGCCATGAAGGCCAATTCCAACCTAGCCATCCTCGACCTGCTGGCGCGCCAGGGCGCCGGTTTCGACATCGTCTCCGGCGGCGAACTGCTGCGCGTGCTGGCAGCCGGCGGCGATCCGCGCAAGGTGATTTTCTCCGGCGTCGGCAAGAGCGTGGACGAAATGCGCCTGGCGCTGTCGCACGACATCCTGTGCTTCAACGTCGAATCGATTCCCGAGCTGCACCGCCTGAACGAGGTGGCCGGATCGATGGGCAAGAAGGCGCGTATCTCGCTGCGCGTGAACCCGAACGTCGATCCCAAGACCCACCCTTACATTGCCACCGGCCTCAAGGCCAGCAAGTTCGGCGTGGCGTTCGACGACGCGCTGGCCACCTACCGCACCGCCGCCCAGCTGCCGCACCTGGAAGTGGCCGGCATCGACTGCCATATCGGCTCGCAGCTGCTGGACGACGCGCCACTGCTCGAAGCGCTGGACCGTCTGATCGAGGTGATTGACCAGCTGGGCGCCGAAGGCATCGAGCTGCACCATCTGGACATGGGCGGCGGCATCGGCATCGACTACCGCGACGCCGACGACGCGGCGCCGGTGCCGGCCGGCACCTACGTGGCGCGCGTGTTCGCGCGCATCGACGCCTGGCGCGCCGAGCGCCACAACGGCAAGCCGATCAAGGTGATCTTTGAACCGGGCCGGTCGATCGTCGGCGACACCGGCGTGCTGCTGACCAGGGTCGAGTTCCTCAAGCATGGCGAAGAGAAGAATTATTGCATCGTCGACGCGGCGATGAACGACATGGCGCGTCCGGCGCTGTACCAGGCGTGGATGGACATGCAGCCGGTGCTGAAAGGCAGCGCCGCTGCGGCCAATTTTGATGTGGTGGGACCGATCTGCGAATCCGGCGACTGGCTGGCGCGCGACCGTGCGCTGACGGTGGAAGCCGGCGACCTGCTGGTGATGCACACAGCCGGCGCCTACGGCATGACCATGGCCTCCAACTACAACACCCGCGGCCGCGCGGCGGAGGTCATCGTCGACGGCGGCACTGTGCATCTGGTGCGCCAGCGCGAGAAGCCGGAAGACTTGTTCGCGCTGGAATCGGTGATCAAGTAAGCACCCAAAGCCGCCCGCTCCCGCCGGCGGCTTTTTTCATTGCGCCGCTTTGCGCGTCGCCCACCAGACGCGCATCAGCAGCAGCGATCCGATGATGACGATGAACAGGATCGGCTGGTTGAAGTTGTGTTTGCCGGCTTTCATCCACCAGAAGTGCAGCAGCGCCAGCGGCGCGATCACGTAGATCAGCCGGTGCAGCCATTGCCAGCGCTTGCCGCCCAGGCGCTTGATCATGCCGTTGGTGCTGGTCAGCGCCAGCGGGATCAGCAGCACGAAGGCGATGAAGCCCACAGTGATGAACGGCCGCTTCAGCACATCCTTCCACATTTCGGCCAGGTCGAAGAAGTGGTCGAACCACAGGAAGGTCATGAAGTGCAAAAAGCCGTAGAAGAAGGTGTACAGCCCCACCATGCGGCGCAGCTTGATCAGCCAGTTCCATCCGCTCAGCTTGCGCAGCGGCGTCACCGCCAGCGTGATGGTCAGAAAATACAAGGTCCAGTCGCCGGTGCCGCGCGTGATGAATTCCAGCGGATCGACCAGTTGCCCGGTCAGCGTCAGATACGCCATGCGCGCCAGGGGAATCAGCGCCGCGACAAACACGGCGCCCTTGATCCAGCTGATTTGTTTCGTCGTCGGCATCAGTAGAATTTTTTCAGGTCCATGCCCGCGTACAGCGGAGCGACATCGTTATAGCCGTTGAACATCAACGTCTTGCGCTTGCGCGACAGGAAGCCGTCTTCGCCGATGCGGCGCTCGGACGCCTGCGACCAGCGCGGGTGATCGACATCCGGATTGACGTTCGAGTAGAAGCCGTACTCGTTCGCCGCCGACAGATTCCACGAGGTGCGCGGCTGGTCTTTCACGAAGCGGATCTTGACGATCGACTTGGCCGACTTGAAGCCGTACTTCCACGGCAGCACCATGCGCACCGGCGCGCCGTTCTGGTTCGGCAGCACTTCGCCGTACATGCCGAAGGCCAGCAGCGCCAGCGGGTGATTGGCTTCGTCGATGCGCAAGCCTTCGGTGTACGGCCACTGCAGCACGCGGCTGCCCACGCCCGGCATCTGCTTCTTGTCCGCCAATGAGACAAATTCTACATACTTGGCATTGCCAGTGGGCTCTACCTTTTTGATGAGCTCGGAGAGCGAGTAGCCGATCCACGGAATCACCATCGACCAGCCTTCGACGCAGCGCAAGCGGTAGACGCGCTCTTCCATCGGCGCCAGCTTCAGCAGCGCATCGATGTCGAGCGTCATCGGCTTCTTGACTTCGCCTTCGATGGAGATGGTCCACGGCCGCGTCTTCAGCGTGCCTGCGTACATCGCCGGTTCGCTCTTGTCGGTGCCGAATTCGTAGAAGTTGTTGTAGGTGGTGGCGTCTTTGTACGGCGTCTGCTTGTCGAGCACCGAATAAGCCGGATTGAGCTTGGCGGCCAGCTTGGCGCCGGCGCCCTGCGCGAAGGCTTCGCGCTGCGCCATTTCCAGCAAGGCCGCGCCGCCGACCGCGCCCATGGCGATCTGCTTCATGAAGCTGCGGCGCGATTCGTACAGTTCGCGCGGCGTGATTTCAGAGGAAAACGGCAGGTCTATGCCATTTGGGGGACGCTTGATCAACATGGTGGGCTCCGGAAGCGGTGTGAGGCTCAACCTTACACCAAACTCCCGGAATCAAACTTAAACTTCCGTTTACAACTTGCCGTAGGAGTGCAGGCCGGACAGGAACATGTTGACGCCCAGGAAAGCAAAAGTCGTCACCAGCAGGCCCACCAGCGCCCACCACGCCGCCGGACGCCCGCGCAGGCCGGTCATCAGGCGCATGTGCAGCCAGGCCGCGTAATTGAGCCAGACGATCAGCGCCCAGGTTTCCTTCGGATCCCACGACCAGTAGCCGCCCCACGCTTCCGCCGCCCACAGCGCGCCGAGAATGGTGGCGATCGTGAAGAAGGCGAAGCCGGCCGAGATCGCCTTGTACATGACGTCGTCCAGCACTTCTTCCGACGGCAGCCGGTCCTTCAGGTAGCCGGAGGTTTTCAGCAGGTAGGCGGCGGCCACCATGGCGGCCAGCGCGAAGTTGCCGTAGCCGATGAAGTTGGCCGGCACGTGGATCTTCATCCACCAGCTTTGCAGCGCCGGCAGCAGCGGCTGGATGTCGGCAGCGTTGCGCGAGGTGGTGTACCACATCAGGAAGCCGATCGCGGCGCTGATAACCAGCAGCACGAACGGGCCCATCTGGCGGGTAGCGTAGCGCTGCTCGAAGTACAGGTAGAACATGGCGGTGATCAGCGAGAACAGGATGAACACTTCGTACAGGTTGGAGACCGGAATGTGGCCGACGTCGGCGCCGATCAGGTAGGACTCGTACCAGCGCACCATCATCGCGGTCCAGCCCAGCACCACGGCGGCCCAGCAAAGCTTGGAGCCGATGCTGGAGGCGGCGGCCGAGCGGCCGATAAAGCCGATCCAGTAGAACACGGTGGCGATGACGAACATCACGCTCATCCACAGCACCGCCGACTGGCTCGACAGCATCATGCGCAGCCAGAATTTCTTGGTGCCGTTATCGAGGTCGCCGGCGTACATCGAGATCGCCCACAGCGACAGCAGCGCGATCAGCGGCATCAGCCAGCGCACCGCCTTCCAGTGCCAGCCCAGCGTGGCGAACACCGGCACCGCCGCCAGCAGGATCACCTGCTCGTAATAATTCATGAACGCGCCGTAGCGGCTCAGGCCGAACAGCGCGCCGGCCAGCAGCGCCAGCGCAAACAGCCAGTCGGCCACGTTGAGGCGCTTGAAATAGCCTGGCGCCTGCTGATAGGTTTGCTGGGATTGGGTCATTTCCATGGTCTGCTCCTATGCTGCCGACTGCGGCAGCTTTTCCTTCAGTATTTCAAATTCGCGTTCAAAATCCAGCGTTTTGCGCTGGGTGCTCATGGCCATCAGCGCGTCGCTGGCGCCGCTGGCGTCGTCCTTGATCCAGATCCACAGGCGCCGTTCGCGGATGTAGAACATGGCGAACACGCCCAGCACCAGGAACAGGCAGCCGAGGTAGACCACGTTCTTGCCCGGCGAGCGCGTCACCTGGAATACCGAAGCCTTGATTTCGTTGTAGTCGTCCAGTTGCAGGTAGACCGGCGCGCCGTAGAAGAACGCATCCGACAGCGCGTTGGTGGCCAATTGCAGGAAGCGGGCGTGGGTTTCGTCTTCGCTCACCGGCGCCAGCTTGTCCTTGGCGCGGGCCACTTGCCACAGGTCCCACAGGCTGCCGTTGAGGATCTTCATGAAGACATCGGCGGCCTTCTCCTGCTCGGCGGCCGGGACTTTTTCCAGGAACTGCGAAATGGCCATGAAGCCGCCCGGTTTGTCGCTGCCGGCAAAGATGCCCAGGCTCTTGTCGGCCGAAGCCTGCAACTGCGCGCGCAGCGCGTCGCCGGCGGCGGAATTGGGCGTCGCGCGTTCGGCGTAGCGCTGGGCGGCGGCGGCGCGCAGGGCCGGGTCTTGCAGTGCGGCGCGCAGGCGCATCCATTCGGTCACGCTGTGGCCGTCGTCGGCCGGAATGCGCAGGTAGCTGAAGTTGTCCGACGGATTGGCGCGCACGCCGGCCAGGAACACGGTGGCGCCATCGACCGTGACCGGCTGCATGTAGTTCTGGTATTCGCGCGCCTGGCCGGTCTTGTCGCGCAGCTTGTAGCTGACGCTCGGACCGACGTTTTTCAGGTTCTTGTTGACGGCGTTCTTGCCGGCCGAGCCGGTGTGCTTGTCCAGGCTTTGCGCCAGTTCTTCTTCCAGGCTCTTGCCCTGCTTGACGGCGCGCGGGTCATCGGTGGGGCCGACGTTTTCGACGTTGAACGGACGGAAGCCCGACCATTCCACCGTGGTGTCCTGGTTCAGCGGCGTGGTGCCGCCGACTTCGCCGGCGATCTCGAAGCGCTCGGCGCCGTTGCCGCTCATCGGGAAGCCGCTCAGTTTGAGCTTGCTGCCGCCGTCTTCAAAGCTGGACTGGTAGATCGACACGCCGTGGAAGGTCAACGGATGGTTGACTTCGATGGTGCCCTTGACCGTTTCGCCGGTCTGGTTGTCGCGCACTTCGACGTCGCTGGCAAACAGCTTGGGCATGCCGGTGCTGTAGAAATCGATGGTGAATTTTTTCAGGCTGATGGTGAACGGCAGTTCCTGGATCAGCACGCCGTCCGGACGGGCCAGGATGGCGGTGTTGCTGTTCTGCCCTTCCGGAATCATAGTGTTGCCGCGGAAGGTGGGATTGCCGACGCCCAGACGGTGCTGCGGCGGCACTTGCGAAATCAGGCCGCTGCCGTTGAACGGCGTCTTGCCGAAGAACCATTCCTGCATGCGGATCGGCACGTCCGAATCCAGCAGGCCGCCGATGCAGATGATGACGATCGACGCGTGCGCGAAGATGTAGCCGAACTTGTTGGCCGCGCCCTGCTTGGCCGCCACCAGCGTGCCGTGCTCTTTCTCCACCAGTTTGACCTGGTAGCCGGCGTCCTTCAGGCGGGCGGCGCTCTGCTGCGCCAGCGCCGCGCGCGACAACGGCGCCTGCCACTGCATCTTGTGGTGGAAGTTCAGCAGCGACTGCTCGCGCACGTTCTCGCGCCAGCTGCGCATGTCCTTCATCATCTTGGGGGCGTTGCGCACGATGCACAATGTGGTCGAGGTGACCAGCGCCGTCATCAGCAGCAGGAACCACCAGGCCGAGTACACGGTGTACAGGCCGATCTTGCGGAAGATCTCATACCAGAACGGGCCGAACTGGTTGATGTAATTGGTCGAGGCCTCGCCCTGCTTCATCACGGTGCCGATGACGGCGGCGATCGCAATCATCGCCAGCAAGGCGATGGCGAAGCGCATCGAGGAAATCAGTTCAACGATTTCGCCAATGATGGGGCGGCGGGTTTTCAGCTCGATGCCGGTGGTACTGGGGCTAGTCATGCGGGTTCTGCTTCTTTAATAAAAGTGGTCAGGCGGCAGCATACCAACAAAAAGGGCGGCATGCTTACGCTGCCGCCCTCTTCTTTTGGGTGAGTCCGCACTGGAAAAATGCGGATTCATCAACTTTATTTCAGGCCTGCTACGTAATCGGCCACGGCCTTCATCTCTTCGTCCGACATGCGCTTGGCAATCGCGTCCATTTCGACGCCTTTGCGGGCGCCGGTCTTGAACAGGCCCAGCTCGGCGAAGGTGTAGTCCTGGTGCTGGCCGGCGATGCGCGGATACTGGATCGGAATGCCCGAGCCGGTGGCGCCGTGGCAGCTGGCACAGGCCGGCACATTCTTCTCGGCGATGCCGCCGCGATAAATCTTCTTGCCCAGCTCAACCGTATCCTTGTTCTTGGCGGCGCCCGGGGTCTGCTTCTGGGTCGCCAGCCAGGCGGCGATATTGTGCTTTTCGTCGTCGGTCAGCAGTTTGGCGTAGGTCGTCATCACCGGTTGATTCCGTTGCGCCGTCGTAAAGTTCACCAGTTGCTTGTAAAGATAGCCCTCATGCTGGCCGGCCAGCTTGGGGTTGACGCTGATGGTGGAATTGCCACCGGCGCCGTGGCAGGACACGCAGGCCGGCAGGCCGCGCGCGGCGTCGCCGTCGGTAAACAGGGTTGCGCCTTTGGCAGCATCGATCTTTGGTGGGGCAGGCGGGGCGGGCTTTTTGTCTTCGGCGTGGGCCGTGGCCGTAACGGCCAGCAAGGCAACAAGCAGGGATTTTACAATCGGTGAAAACAGATTCACACTATTCATTCAAGCACCCTAGGAGGAGTCTAAAAAGTTTTAAACCAGGGGTGTCCACGGAGGCACTGATACCTGCCAGGGGGCACCGGGTATCTACTCATTGTACAATAGCTTAAAAAATTCCCTGCTTTAACCTGTTGCTTTTTCCCCAATCCCCATGTCCAAACTCTGGCAAGCCCGCTTCTTTACGACCGTTAACCAATTACGCGACCTCCCCGACACCCAGGTGCCGGAGATCGCTTTTGCTGGTCGCTCCAATGCAGGTAAATCCACTGCCATCAATATTTTGTGCAACCAGAAGGGCCTGGCTTTCGCCTCCAAGACCCCTGGCCGTACCCAGCACATCAACTATTTCTCCATCGGTGGCGCGCATGTGGCGCAGCACCGCAAGGACCCGACCATCGTCGAGGAAATCGAAGCGCTGCTGGTCGACTTGCCCGGCTACGGCTACGCGGAAGTGTCCGGCTCGGCCAAGCTACACTGGCAGCGCCTGCTGGGCGACTACGTGCAGCGCCGCGAACAGCTGGCCGCGCTGATCCTGATCATGGATTCGCGCCGCCCGTTCACCGACCTCGACGTGCAGATGCTGGAATGGTTCGCCCCGACGGGCAAGCCGATCCATTGCATCCTGACCAAGGTTGACAAGCTCAACCGCAACGACTCGATCAACGTGCTGCGCCAGGCCAAGGCCAAGCTCGACAGCTACGTTGACGAAGACGGCGAAGGCTTCCCCTTCACCGTGCAACTGTTCTCCGCGCAGAACCGCATCGGCATCGACGAAGCCAACGACAAGATTCTTGAACTGGCCGGCCTGCTGGAGGATGAAGAACCCACCCCAGATTTAGGAAGCGATAGCAATGAGTAAGTCAGCAGCTGCAGCCCAATTTCCCGCCATCCGCATGCGCCGCATGCGCCGTGATCCGTTCTCGCGCGCGTTGATGCGCGAAAACGTCGTCACCCCGGCCGACCTGATCTACCCGGTGTTCATCCTGGAAGGCACGCACCAGCGCGAGGTGGTAGCGTCGATGCCGGGCGTGGAGCGCGTGTCGGTGGACCTGCTGCTGAAGGTGGCGGAAGAATGCGTGTCGCTGGGCATTCCGGTGCTGGCGCTGTTCCCGGTGATCGATGCGTCGAAAAAAACCGAAGACGGCGTTGAAGCCACCAATCCGGACGGTCTGGTGCCGCGCGCGGTGCGCGCCCTGAAGCAAGCCTTCCCTGAGCTGGGCATCCTGACCGACGTCGCGCTCGACCCGTACACCAGCCACGGCCAGGACGGCCTGATCGACGAGAACGGCTACGTCATCAACGACATCACCACCGACATGCTGATCCGCCAGGCGCTGTGCCACGCGGAAGCTGGCGTTGACGTGGTGGCGCCGTCGGACATGATGGACGGCCGCATCGGCGCAATCCGCGCGGCGCTGGAAGCGGGCGGCCATATCCATACCCGCATCATGGCGTATTCGGCCAAGTACGCCTCGGCGTTCTACGGCCCGTTCCGCGACGCGGTCGGCTCGTCGGCCAACCTGGGCAAGGGCGACAAGAACCAGTACCAGATGGACCCGGCCAACAGCGACGAAGCGCTGCGCGAAGTGGGCCTGGACCTGGCCGAAGGCGCCGACATGGTGATGGTCAAGCCGGGCATGCCGTACCTGGACATCGTGCGCCGCGTAAAGGATGAATTCAAGGTGCCGACCTTTGCCTACCAGGTGAGCGGCGAGTACGCGATGCTCAAGGCGGCCGCGCAAAACGGCTGGCTGGATCACGACAAGGTGATGATGGAATCGATGCTGGCCTTCAAGCGCGCCGGCGCCGATGCCGTGCTGACCTACTTCGCGCTGGACATCGCGCGCAAGCTGCAAGGCAAATAAGCACGCAGCATTCTGCAAAAGCCGGGCTGGCCCGTGATGCCGTTCAGTTAAGCGACGTCGTTCCCGCGAAAGCGGGAACCCATGCCGCATTTGCCCAGCAGACGTGCTATGGATTCCCGCTTGCGCGGGAATGACGATGTGACCTTAACGCTTGACTGAACGCCATCCCGGTTTTTACTTATCGTGACGCCCCGCGCGTATATTCGGGGAACATTTCCTTCATCAGGAAGGCCGACAGTTCTTTCTCGTCTTCCTTGCGCGCGCTCAGGTTGACCACTTTGCCCAGGCGACGCGATTCCCACTGGAAGTCGCCCGGCTTCTCTTTGCGGATGATCTTGATCATTTCCTTGACCACCGCCGTTTCGATATCCTGCTCCGCGCCCTGCTCGACGTGAATCTGCTGCAGCCAGTTGCGCTTGAAATTGGTGTTCCAGCCGCGGAACTTGACTTCGGCGCTGTGGAAGCTCTTGTCGACCTGGAACACGCCGCCGGTGTCGTCACGGTCGGCGCCGCTGCTCTGGCCGGCGCCGTTGGCGCGCGCGATGTTGGCCAGCGCCACGCGCTTGGCACGGTCCGCTTCGCTCTCGGCGGCCGGCGCCGGTGGTGCAGGCGGATTCAGCGATTCACGCGCGGCGCGCTTCTTGGCGATCATTTCCGACATGTCCTCGACCGGCGGCGGCGTCATGGTCGCCTGCACCGGCGGCACGAAGGTTTCCAGCTTGGGCTTGGTCGCGACCGGGGCTTCCTTGGTCACCACCTGCTGCTTGCGCGGCGGCGGCGGCTTGGTGGCTGGCTTGGAGGGGGCCGGCGAGGGCTTGGTGATCGGCTTCGGCACCACTTTTTCCATCGGCTGGATGTAGACCATGTGCCCGCCCTTCGGCGGCGCCGACTTGGTCGGCTTGGGCGACGGCACCAACAGGTAGTACAGCACGCCCGCCAGGTGCAGCGCGATCGAGATCGCGATGCCGATGCGCTTGTTCTTGGACTTGCGGTCCCACGTGGCAAAGCTATCCTGCGCCGACGGCAGGCGTTGGCCGCAAGTCTCGCAGTATTCCGAATGCGCGGAGAGGATATGGGAGTCGTGGTGCAAGATACAAACCTTGTGGAACGCAGAAGTCGTCAAAATGGGGCCATAGTGCCAGAGTCCCGCTCTTTTGGGAACCGCTCCAAATGCCATGTAGGGCACCAGACTGTCTACTTTACAAGTTTCGGCTCTTGATGGGTGTTACTGTATGTATCAATTGCTTTGCAAAGTGTCATGTTTTTGAGCGCTCGCCGCCGGCCGTTTGCGCGGGCTGCGACCTTGGTTCTCAACCATTTTAGCGGCCAGGGCCATGACGCATTGTTCGGCATCCCACACCTGGCGGGACCTCAGTTGCGGACGCGGCAAGGCATGCGTGTAGTAGTGCGCGCCTTCGGTCAGGTAACCCAGTGCCCAGATATTGGCCAGCGCGGCGCCGCCTGCGTCCAGCGGCTGGCCGGCGCGGTTGATGTCGATGCCGCCCGGGTGGAACACGCCGTTGTAGTAGGGTCGCACCAGGCCGCGTTTTAACATATTACGGATCAGTAAGGATGTGTCGGTTTCCGGCACAAACGGCTCCAACCTTGCTATGACGACCACGTCGACCGGGTGCTGTTCGGCGCCGCTGGCAAATTTGGTGGTGAGCAGGTAGGTGGATTCGGTTTCGTCGATGTCGATGCGGCTGCCGGGACCGGCTTGCAGGGTGATGACGCCGGCGTCCAGCAGCGCCAGCAGTTCCTGGTTGCGGCGCAGCGGCGGGCCGAAGGCGGCGCGGTTGATGGCGGGATGATAGACGTTGAGGAATTTGCGGTGCGAGGCCGGCGTCAGGCCGCCGTGCTCGATGGCCGACTGCAAGGTGGCGCGCACATCGCGCAGCACGTCGGTGGCGGCTTTGGTGGGGCTGGCAAGGTTGCCCCGGCGGGCTGCGGCCAGGTCGGCTTGCAGCCAGTCGCGGAAGTAACGGCGGAACTCGGCCAGATTGGCGAATTGGCGGTCTTGCAGTGGAAACAGCAGTTCGCCCAGCAAGGCGTCCTCGTCAACGGCGTCGAGCGTGCCGGCTGCGGTTTGGTAGGCGTCGGCCATCTCGCGCTTGAGCAGGGGCAGCAGTTCGCGGTCGAAGTCCAGCTGGCTGCTGCCGCGCGCGATCAACGCCTGGCGACGCAGCGCCTCCACCGCATCTACCGTAAAGTGGCGCGCCTGATGGCGGCCGTCCAGCCCCTTCTGGTTGACGCCGCGCGCCGCGTACGGCAGGCAGTTGCGCGAACACAGCGTCAACTGCGGTTCGCGTCCCGACGGCAGATAGCGCAAGCCCTCGGGTCCCGCCACAAACTCGCCGCCCCGCCCCACCGTCAGCTCGGCGATCACATCATGCGCGCTCAGCCCCAGCCCCTGGATCGCCACCCGGGCGCCGGCGCTGATGCGCGACAGCTGTTCGATCGGGTACACCTGCCGCACAAAGCCCAGCCGGCTGTTGTAGCGCGCATGGTCCTGGGCAAACTTGCCCAGCCACGCATCCAGATCGCTGGGCAGATTGCTGCCATGCCCGGTGGTGAGAAACACAAAATCGCTGCTCACCACATACCCGCTCTCCAGTTCGATCACGCTGCTGCCGTCCGGCCGCTGCGACAGGTCCACCGCGCGCTGCCGGTGATGCGTGACCGTCACCCCGGCCGGCAGCGCCGCCGCCACCTGCTGGTAGACCCAGGCCAGATATTCCCCCAGCAAACTGCGCGGCAGATAGTCCGCCTCGCCGATGTCATGCCCGCCACTGCCGCCCAGACGGTAATAGCGGTCGCCTACGCGCCGATAGCCCATCTCCCTGGCCCATGCCGTCAGCGACGGCGTTGCGCACACTGGCGCGTGTCTGACGGCTCCAGCGGCCGGGAACATGGTGACCTGGCTGGCGAGCGTGTTGATCAGCAAATGCTGCGGCTGGCGCGCGACGTGCACGCCCGGCCCGCATTCGCCGGGTTCGATCAGAATCAAGTCGAGGAAAAACTGGCGGTGAAGCGCCAGGGCGGCGAGGCGCTCAAACACGCTGAGCCCGCGCGGGCCCATGCCGATGATGGTGATGCTGGTGCGTTTCATCCGATCGCCTCTTTATCCGGGCCAAAAGCCCATGATAAAGAGACGATCTTTACATCAACTTGTCACTGCTCAATGCTTGTTCACGGCCTTCAGCGGAACGGCGTGCACCGCTTCGCGTTCGGCCGGCGGAATGGCGGCGTCGGCGGCGATTTCGTGGTCCAGCATCGGGCCGGTGCCGCTGTACTTGTCGAGGAACAGGTAAATCACCGGCGTGATGTACAGCGTGATCACTTGCGAGAAGATCAGGCCGCCGACCACGGCCAAGCCCAGCGGCTGGCGCAATTCGGCGCCGGCGCCCAGGCCCAGCGCGATCGGCAACGCGCCCATCAGCGCCGCCATGGTGGTCATCATGATCGGACGGAAGCGCAGGATACAGGCCTGGCGGATCGCCACGGCCGGCGTCAGCCCCTCGTTACGCTGCGCGTGCAGCGCAAAGTCGATCATCATGATGGCGTTCTTCTTGACGATACCGATCAGCATCAGGATGCCGATGATGGCGATCATGGTCAGGTCGAGGTTGAACAGGCGCAGCGTCAGCAGCGCACCGACCGCCGCCGACGGCAGGCCGGCCAGAATCGTCAGCGGGTGAATGTAGCTCTCGTACAGCACGCCCAGCAGCACGTAGATCACGCCCAGCGCGGCGACGATCAGGATCAGCTGGCTACCTTGCGAGCTCTGGAACACGGCCGCATCGCCGCCGTAGTTGGTGATGATCGATGGCGGCAGGCGCATGTCAGCGGCCCACTGGTCGATCTTGGCGGTGGCCACGCCCAGCGGCACGTCCGGCGCCAGGTTGAACGACAGCGTAATCGCCTGCAGCTGGCCCTGGTGGTTGACGGCAGTCGGGCCGATGGTGCGCTCCACCGTGGCAAAGCTGGACAGCTGCACCAGCTGGCCGGTCTTGTTGCGCACCGAAATCTTGGTCAGCGCGCTATCGAACTGGCGGTCGGCGTCGGCCGCCTCCAGGATCACGTAGTAGCTGGCGGCCGGCGAGTAGATCGTCGACACCTGGCGCTCACCGAAGGCCAGGTACAGCGCGGTGCGGACGTCGCCGATCGCCACGCCGAGGTTGTTGGCCTTGTCGCGGTCGATCTTCAGCGAGGCTTGCAGGCCCTTGTTCTGCGAGTCGCTGGTGACGTCGCGGAAGTCGGAGTCGGCACGCATGCGGTCCATGTATTTTTCGGCCCAGTCGTTCAGCGCGCCCGGACTGACCGATTGCAGCGTGTACTGGTAGCGCGACTTGGACTGGCGTCCGCCCAGCTGCAAGTTCTGCACCGGGCTCAGGTAGACGGCGATGCCGGGCACCTGCTTGGTGGCCTTGCGCAGGCTGTCCAGCACTTCTGGCATGCGCTTGCGTTCGCTGCGCGGCTTGAGCACCAGGAACATGCGGCCGGTGTTGCCGCCGCCAACGAAGGAGGTTACGTCCTGCACGTTCGGATCGGCCTTGATCACGGCCGCGACTTTTTCCTGCAGCTCCATCAGCGAGGACGACGAGATGTCTTCCGAGGCTTCGGTGTTGACGCGGATCTGGCCCAGGTCTTCCTCCGGGAAGAAGCCTTTCGGCGTGGTGATGTACAGCACCGCCGTCAGCGCGAAGGTACCCAGCGCGGCCGCCAGCACGATGTAGCGGTGGTGCAGCGCCACGTCCAGCGTGCGCGCGTAAAAGTCGCGCAGCGCGCCGAAACCGGCTTCAAACCAGCGGCCGATGAAGTTGCCTTTGTCGTGTTCCGGATCGATGGCGTCGGCCGGCAGCAGGCGGCTGGCCAGCATCGGCACCAGCATCAGCGACACCGCCGCCGACACCAGCACCGACAGTGCCACCACCACGGCGAATTCGTGGAACATCAGGCCGATCACGCCCGGCATGAAAAAGATCGGAATGAACACCGCCACCAGCGACACGGAAATCGAGATGATGGTGAAGCCCATCTCCTTGGCGCCGATCAGCGACGCTTCCAGCGGCCGCTTGCCCATCTCAATGTGACGCACGATGTTTTCCAGCACCACGATGGCGTCATCGACCACCAGGCCGACTGCCAGCGTAATGCCGAGCAGCGAGACGTTGTCCAGCGAGTAGCCGAAGGCGTACAGCAAGGCCAGCGCACCGAGCAGCGAGATCGGCATGGTGATGGCCGGAATAAAGGTGGCGGCGGCGCGGCGCAGGAACAGGAAGATCACCATCACCACCAGGCCGATGGTCAGCAGCAGCGTCAGGTTGACGTCGTGGATCGCTTCGCGGATCGACACCGAACGGTCGTTGACCAGGTTGATGTTGATCGAGGCCGGCAATTGCGCCTTGAACTGCGGCAGCAGGCGGCGCACGCCGTCCACCACTTGCACGGTGTTGGCGTCCGGCTGGCGCTGCACCAGCAGCACGATCGAGCGCTCGCCGTTGTAGCTGCCGGCCGCCTTGGTCGACTGGAAACTGTCCTGCACGTCGGCCACGTCCTTCAGGCGCACCGGCTGGCCGTTGCGCTGCGCGATGATCAGCTCGGCGTAGTCGGCGGCTTTCATCAGCTGGGCGTTGCCGGTGATGGTCAGCGTCTGGCTCGGGCCGTCGAGAATACCCAGCGGCGTGTTGGCGTTGGCAGATTTGATCGCCTGCTGCAGTTCGTCCAGCGTCAGGTTGCGCGCGTTCATCAGGTCGGACTTGGCGCGCACCCGCACGGCAAAGCGTTTCTGGCCGTTGACCGTCACCTGCGCCACGCCAGGCAGCGTGGACAGCGATGGCGCGATCAGGTTTTCGGCGTAGTCGTTCAGCTCGGACAAGGTCAGCGACGGCGAGTTCATGGTCATGAACAGCACCGGCGCGTCGGCCGGGTTGACCTTGCGGTAGGACGGCAGGTCGGTCATCTCGATCGGCAGCTGGCGTTGCGCGCGCAGCAGCGCCGCCTGCACATCGACCGCCGCTTCGTTGACGTTGATGCTCGGGTCAAACTCCAGGGTCAGCGAGGAATTGCCCAGCGTGTTGGTGGAGGTGATGAGACTAAGGCCGGCGATGGTGGAGAACTGCTTCTCCAGCGGCAGCGCCACCGACGACGCCATGGTGTCCGGCGAGGCGCCCGGCAGGTCGGCCGAGACGTTGATCACCGGTGTGTTGTAGCTCGGCAGCGCCGCCACCGGGATGTAGAAGTACGCCAGCACGCCGGCCAGGATCAGGGTGGCCGACAACAGCACCACCATCACCGGACGGCGGATGCACAACTCGGAAAGGTTCATCGCTTAGCCCTTCTGCTTGCTATCATCAACCTTGGTATCGACCGGCTTGTCGGCCGAGGCGACGCGGACTTTGCCGCCCGGCCGCAGGTTTTGCTTGCCGTCGACAATCACTTGTTCGTCGCCGGCCAGACCGGAGACGGCGGCGTTTTCGCCAAATGCATACAGGCGCTTGATGTTGACCACCTTGGCCGACTGGTCCTTGTCCACCGCGTAGACAAAGGTGCCGCGGGTGTTGCTAATGATAGCGTTTTGCGGAATCACCGTCGCGTCTTTCAAGACGTGCGAAATCAGCTTGGTGTTGACGTACTGGCCCGGCCACAGCGCGGTGTCCCTGTTATCGAACTGGGCCTTGACGCGGATCACGCCGGCCACCGGATCGACCGTGTTGTCGATAAAGCTGAGCTTGCCGTTGACGGCCAGCGTCGAGTTGTCCAGCGTTACCTGCACCGGCACCGCGCCTTCGCGCTGCGCCGCCATCAGGCCACTCAGCGAGGTTTCCGGCAAGGTGAAGGCGACGGTGATCGGGTCCAGCTGCGTGACCGAAGTCAGCAGCGTGGTCATCTGCACCAGGCTGCCCGGATAGACGTTGATGGCGCCGACCCGGCCGTTCATCGGCGCGCGGATCGCGGTGTAGCTGGCGTCCACGTTGGCGCCGCGCACGGCGGCTATGTCGGCCTGCAGCACGGCGCGGGCGGAATCGACCTGGCTCTTGAGCGTATCGACGGCGCCCTGGGCGATGAATTTCTGCGCCAGCAAGTCCATCGAGCGCTTGTACTGGCGCTCGTAGTCGGCCAGCGCGGCGCGGTCGCGTTCGACCTGGGCCTGGGCCTTGTCGATGTTGGCGCGCTCGGTGCGGTCGTCCAGCGTGAACATCAATTGGCCGGATTTGACGAACTGGCCTTCCTTGATGTGCACCTTGGCAATGGTGCTGGTGGTTTGCGGATGCAGGTCGACGGTGCTGATCGGCGTCACCGTGCCATTGGCCTGGAGCACCACCGGCACGTCCTGACGCTTTGGCGCGATGATGCTGACGGTGGTCGGCCCCTGCGGACCGTTGCCGTTCAGCTTGTTACCGGAGGCCGGCTGCGCACTATGATGCGTCATATACCAGATGCCGCCACCCACTACCACGATTGCGCCGACCAGAAACGCCAGGGAAGATTTTTTCATTTTTAATAATAATTTTCACGTCGAAAAACATTGCCGCCAAGCACAAGGCGGAATATTGTCGCATAGTATCGACCAGAAAAACTGCACCAGTATTACTGCAAGACGCTTTTTTGTGCGCCGTGTTGGTTAGTTGCCGACGTAATACTCGGGCAGCACCAGCGTGACTTCCAGTCCGCCGTCCTGATGGTTGGCCAGCGTGACATTGGCGCCGTGCTGCTCGGCGATATTGCGGGCAATGGTCAGTCCCAGACCTGTGCCGCCAGACTCGCGCGAACGCGAGGTTTCGATACGGTAAAACGGTTCAAACACGCGCGCCATCTGGTCCGGCGCAATGCCGGGACCGCCGTCGCGGATGCTGATACGCGACGAGCCCACCAGCCGCTCCACGGTCACGTTGGCGTACTGGCCGTATTTGACGGCGTTGTCGATCAGGTTGACCAGGCAGCGGCGGATCGCCAGCGGCCGGCCCATCAGCGCCATCGCCGCGCGTCCGCGCAACGCGACCTGCTGGCCGGTGTCGGTGGCGTCGCTGCACACGCTGTCGAGCAGCGCGTCGAGGTCCAGCGCCTGCATGGTTTCGGTCGAGTCCATGCTGCGCGCCAGGTCCAGCCCTTCCTTGACCATTTGCTGCATGGCCGACAGGTCGTCGATCAGGCGTTGCTGCAGTTCCTTGTCGCCGACCTTCTCCAGCCGCAGGCGCAGGCGCGTCAGCGGCGTCTGCAAGTCGTGGGTGATGGCGGCCAGCATCTGCGTGCGCTGGGTGATGTGCTGGCGGATGCGCGCCTGCATGGCGTTGAAGGCGGCGCTGGCCTGGCGGATTTCGGCCGCGCCGCTCAGCACCACTGGCGGGTGGTTGATGTCGTTGCCCAGGTCCTTGGCGGCCTGCGCCAGCTGCTTCAGCGGGCGCATCGACATGCGCGCCACCAGGTAGGCCAGGAAGGCAATGCTCAGCAGGAACGGCAGCAGCGACACCAGTTCGCTGTTGGTGGAGGCGGCCGGCGGCGCGCGCGGCGGCAGCACCGACAGCTTGAGCACCTGGCCGTCATGCAGGTAAATGTTGATGGCTTCGCAGGTGCCCTTCCACTGGCTGGAGGCGAAGATGCTGGTGGGCTGGCGCGGCTGGTCGCAGGCGGCCAGGTGTTCGGCCAGCGGCCCCAGCTTGAAGCCAGCGCCCAGGCGCTGTTGCAGCGCAGTCGAGAATTCGGTCGGCGCCAGCGTTTGCGCCTGTGGTGCGTCGCTCAGCTCCAGCCGCACGGTGCCGCGCGCGGCCGCCACCAGAAAGGTCGGGCGGGCGCTGTCCGGCATGGCGTCGGCGGTGGTGATCAGTTGTTCGGCGCGCTCCAGCGCGTGGAAGTCGCGGTAGCGCTGCAGCGCGCGCGACCGTTCGTTGACGGCCAGCCACTGGGTCAGCGCCGCTGACGCCACGATGCCCAACAACAGCACCAGGAACACGCGGCCGGTCATCGACCCGAGGAAGGCTTTCACGCTTGCGGCTCCACCGCGACCTGGCCCGCCAGCACATAACCGCCGTTGCGGACGGTTTTGATGATTTGCGGCATGCGCGCGTCTTCGCCCAGCTTCTGGCGCAGACGGCTGATCTGGATGTCGATCGAGCGGTCGAACGGATCGGCGTCGCGGCCCTGGGTCAGGTTCAGCAGCTGGTCGCGGTTGAGCACGCGGTTCGGATGCTCGAGGAAGACCTTGAGCAGGCGGAACTCGGCGCCCGACAGCATGATGACGATGCCGTCCGGATTGAGCAGGTGGCGCGCGGTCAGGTCCAGCGTCCAGCCGGAGAATTTCATCTGCTGCGCCTTGTCGGTGCCGGAGCCGACCGGCATGGCGTTGCTGCGGCGCAGAACGCTGCGGATGCGCGCCAGCAGCTCGCGCGGCTCGAACGGTTTCGGCAGGTAATCGTCGGCGCCCATTTCCAGGCCCAGGATGCGGTCCAGCGGTTCGTTGCGGGCGGTCAGCATGATCACCGGCAGCGTCGAGTGGGCGCGCAGCTTGCGGCATAGCGTCAGGCCGTCGTCGCCGGGCAGGTTCAAGTCCAGCACCACCAGTTCCGGACGGGCTTCGTCCAATAGCTTCCACATGGCTGTGCCATCGGCCGCGCACAAGGCGCGATAGCCGTTTGATTCAAGGTAATCCGCCAGCAGCGTGCGGATGTCGCGATCGTCGTCAACGATCAAAATTGTAGATGTCGGTTCCATGCGCCCATTATCCATGCAAGACCAGATACCAATTGTATCGTCTTGTATAAGTCCGTAGGGGGTACTTGGAGGCGAAACATCTGGATACAAAAACTTCGGGCAGCGAAACGTAAGCGCAACCTTGGGCGACCAAGATGGCACCAAGCGCGAAAACAACGCGAATTATTTAACTCGTCACCATGAAGGAACAACCATGAACATCTTACGCAAAAGCATACTGATCGGTTTCACCGTACTGGGCATGGCCGCAGCGCAGGCCCAGGAAGCCAAGCCGGCGCCGACGCAGCACGACGCCCATCCGAGCAAGGAGCAAATGCAGGCCAAGATGGCCGATATGTATGCCAAGCGCCAGGCGCGCCTGCATGACTTGCTGAAGCTGACCGCGCAACAGGAATCGGCCTGGGCCAACTATCAGGCTGCGATCAAACCGCCAGCGTTTGACGGCAAGCGCGCAGAGCACAAGCCATTCGACAAGCTGACCGCGCCGGAACGCCTGACGCTGGCGCTGGACATGACCAAGAAACGTGAAGCGTTCCTGGAAACCCGCGTGAAAGCCGTCACCGCTTTCTACGGCCAGCTGAACCCGGCGCAGCAGACGCTTTTTGATGAGCACGGCCTGGGTGGCGAGCGTAGCGGCCGTCATGGCCGCTGGGGTCGTGGTCACCATGGCCAGCGCGGCGGCTGGGGCCATGGCGGCGAACAGCACGAAGGCTGGGGCGGTCCTGGCCCACAGCGTGGTTGATTAGTTCAAGGCGGACAGGGATGCGGTGAATTTCGCCGCATCCTGGAAGCCGATCACGCGCGCGTTCGGGATTTCCTTGCCCTGTTTGTCGAACAGGATGATGCCCGGCGGGCCGAACAGGCCGAAGCGTTTCAGCATGGCTTTATCGTCGTCATCGTTGGCGGTCACGTCCACTTGCAGCAGCACGGTGTTGGCCAGCCTGGCGCGCACGGCCTTATCGACGAAGGTCAGTTTTTCCATCTCCTTGCAGGACACGCACCAGTCGGCATAGAAGTCCAGGATGGCGGTTTTGCCGCCGGTTTGCGCGAGGATGGCGTCCAATTGCTGCACGTTCTTGACGCGCTGGAAGGCCAGCGGCGTATCGTGGCCCTTGCCAGTCAGGTGTGCCAGCGGCGCCAGCGGATCGCGGCTACCGCTGACCACGCCCACCAGTTGCGCCACGCCCAGCACTATCACAATGACAGCCAGCGATTTAGCGATCCATTGGCCGCTGTTCAGTAGCAGATACATGCCGTAGCCGACCAACAGCGCGGCCCAGCCCATCATTTGAACGGCGCCTGGCAGCACCGGCGACACCAGCCACCAGCCGACCGCCAGCATCAGCACGCCGAAGAAGCGTTTGACCGCGTCCATCCACATGCCGGCTTTCGGCAGCAGCGTGCCGGCCGATACGCCTACCAGGATCAGCGGCACACTCATGCCGACCGCCATCGCAAACAGCGCGCTGCCGCCAATGACGACGTCCCGCGACTGGCTGATGTAGACCAGCGCGGCGGCCAATGGCGCGGCCACGCAAGGGCCGACGATCAGCGCGGAAATCGCACCCATGACGAACACGCCGGCCAGCTTGCCCGACGACTGGCGGTTGGAAACTGTGCTCAGCTTGCTCTGTAGCGCGGCCGGGACTTGCAGTTCGTAGAAACCGAACATCGACAGCGACAGCAGCGCCATCAAGAGGGCAAACGCGCCCAGCACCCACGGATTCTGCAAGGTACTGGCCAAACCTTCGCCAGCCAGGCCGGCGGCCACGCCCAGCGCGGTGTAGACCAGCGCCATGCCCAGCGCGTAGGTGACCGACAGCGCCAGTGCGCGGCTGCGGGTGGTGTTCTCGCCCTCGCCGACGATGATGGAGGACAGGATCGGCACCATCGGCAGCACGCATGGCGTGAACGACAGGCCCAGGCCCAGCAGCGCAAACAGCGGCAGGATCACCAGCAGCTTGCCGCTCTTCAGTGCGGCTTCCAGATGGCCGGCGTCATTGACCGGGGCGACAGGTGCGGCGGCTTGCTGCGCTGGCGCCGGTGGCACGATGTCGACAGCGGTAGGATTGGGGATGGTATAGATCTTGACGCCGGGACCGGCTGCGGCAGGCTTGCCGCCGTCGACGCCGATGTTGACCGCGCCCTGCCCTGCAGCGCCTGGCGTGGCGGCGTCCGTCGCAGTCGTCGTTGCGGTCGGGACTGCGGTCGTCGAGGCGCGCTGCGTGGCCACGCTGGCCGGCGCTGCGGCCGGGGTGGCTGCCAATGTGGCTGCCGGTGTGGCTGGCGCGGCTGCGGCCGGCAATGGCACCGAGCCGCTGCCGGTCAGCGCAGCCTTGTAATCCTGCGGCGCATAGCACAGTCCTTTTTCCGAACATCCCTGGCCGCCGGCCAACAGCGTGAACGCGCCGCTGGCGTTGACCGGAATAGTGATGGTCACGCTCTTGCGATACGTCTCCACGTCCTTGGCAAACGTCTCGTCATAGTGCACTTTACCCGGCGGGATCTGCGGCGCACCAAGTTGCGCGCCGGCGGCGCTGAACTTGAAGCGCTCGCGATACATGTAATAGCCGTCGGCAATCTGGAAAGTCACCGCAACGGTATGCCCATCCACCATGCGCGCCGAAAACTTGAACGCCTCCGATGGATCGAGGAAGTCTTCAGCACGGGCAGGCTGCATCAGCAGCGCGATCAGCGCCAGAAGGGGCGCGACAAAGCGGACAAAACGGGACATAAAACCTTCTCTCAGGGGCACTGGTCATTGGAGCAACAGCATAGTACACCGGTGACGTTTTTCACGCCTGAATGCGGGCTTAAAACATTGCTCTATGCGAAACTAGCTCTTTCCCTTCGCATTGGAGTACTTCATGTCCCCTCTCCGCACCCTGTTGTGGTCCGCGCTCGCCATGAGCGCCATGCCCGCACTGGCGCAAGCCCCGGCCCAAGCCCTGAACGCCATCACCGAGCAAGACCTGCTGGCCCACATCCGCACTTTGGCCTCCGAGGAATTTGAAGGCCGCGCGCCCGGCACGCCGGGTGAAGCGAATTCTGTCGCCTACATCCAGAGCGAATTCCGCAGGCTGGGCCTGCAAGCCGGCAACCCGGACGGCAGTTGGGTGCAAGCCGTGCCGATGCGCGGCCAGAAGCCAACACCTAGTTTCAGCTACACCATCAACGGCCGCAAAGTCGCACTGAATTTCCCCAACGACTACATTGCGCATTCAACCAGCCAGCCGGCCATTGTCAACGTGAACAAGTCGGAAATCGTCTTTGTCGGCTACGGCGTGCAGGCGCCTGAATACGGCTGGGACGATTACAAGGGCGTGGACGTGCGCGGCAAGACCATCCTGATGCTGATTAACGACCCGGCCATTCCCGATCCTGACAATCCGGCCGAGCTGGACCCAAATATGTTCAAGGGCAAAGCCATGACCTATTACGGCCGCTGGACCTACAAGTATGAGATCGCCGCCAAGCTGGGCGCAGCCGCCGCCATTATCATTCACGAAACAATCCCGGCCGCCTATCCGTGGGACGTGGTGCGCAGCGGCGGCAACGCCGAGCAGTTCAGCTTGCTGCGCGAAGGCGATGATCCCGACGCGCCGCCGGTGCCGGGATGGATCCAGCTGGATAAAGCCAAAGCGCTGATGGCCGCAGGCGGCTACGATTTCGACACGCTGAAAAAACAGGCGCTGACCAAAGACTTCCGCCCGGTCAGCCTGAAAGCCACCGCTGATTTCCATATCGAAAATAGCGCCCGCACGATTACCTCCAATAATGTGGTGGCGAAAATCGAAGGCAGCGACCCCAAGCTGAAAGACGAATATGTCATTTATAGCGCGCACTGGGATCATTTGGGCGTGGATGCCACCACTGGCAAAATCTATTACGGCGCGCTGGATAATGCATCCGGCGTGGCAGCGCTGCTGGAGTTAGCCAAAGCCTATAAAGCGCTACCGGAAGCGCCGAAACGCTCGATTCTGTTTATTGCCACCACAGCCGAAGAGCGTGGTTTGCTCGGCGCAAAATACTACGCCAGCCATCCGCTATACCCTTTAAAAAATACGGTCGCCAATATTAATATCGACGGCATCAATGCCTGGGGGAAGACGGGACAGATTGAAAACGTCACGTCCGGCCATTCCAATATTGATGGATTACTGGAGCAATATGCAAAGGCCCAAGGCCGACTAATGGAAAAAGACTCGCGTCCAGAATTGGGAAGTTTTTATCGTGCCGACCAGCTGGAATTTGCGCGCGCTGGTGTCCCGGTACTTTATACCAAAGCGCGCAGTGGCTATTTGAATAAGCCAGATGATTACGCGACGAAAGTCGTCAATAACTATTTCACGCACGACTATCATCAGGTGACGGACGGTGTACGTAACGACTGGGACTTCAGCGGCGGCGTACAGGACATCCAGTTACTGTTCCAGGTTGGCCTGGCAATCGCCCAAGGCGCCACGCCAACCTGGAATGCCGGCTCCGAATTCAAGGCCGCCGGCGACCGCCGTTTGAAGTAGTTCACGCTGGAAACTGACTTGATCATGCCAACTTCCGGCATGATCAAGCATCAAGCTTCGACGAGATCACCGGTTCGGCGCGCCGCCGTCACAGCGCGAGACGCGCGTTTGCGCCACCAGATGATGACGCCGGTCACACTCAGCATCGCCACCACGATCCCCATGAAGGAAATCAGGATGCGGCCCGGCAGGCCGAGAATGCGGCCGGAGTGCAGCGGGAATTGCGCCTGGACGAAGATATCCGCCGCCGTGCCTTTCCATGGCAGACGTTGGCCCAGCAGCTTGCCGGCGCCGTCGTAATATAAATACGCTGGGCCTACGCCGCCCGAACCGTGATCATCTCCGGGTTTATAAAAGCTTACGCCGTAGACATCGAATGCATTGGTATAAAACACGCTGCCTACCGGTTCCGACCAATTACGCTGTTTCGCCTCTGTCGCCGCTTTTTCAATAACTGCTGCATATTCGACTTTTGGCGTAAATGGTTTGTGAATATCGGCCATGGGACGCGTATCAAACGGCGTTGGCGTAACTTTGGATATTTTGCTCATCACCGGATAAAATACTTCACTGTACAGATTCAGCGAAAATGCGGTGAAGGACAGAATAATCAACAAAGCCCACGTCCATAAACTGAAGGCGCGATGCAAATCGAAATTCAGTTTATTGCTACCGCCTTTCCAGCGGACTTTCCAGGCCGGTTTCCAGCGCTGCCCCCAGGATTTGGCGGCATTCTGGCGACGCAGCGGCAAGGTCAAATAAAAACCAACAAAACTATCCACCACCCAAATCATGGCGATGCCGCCCATTAGCCATAAACCCCAACGATCGATACCCCACATTTCTGGAATATGCAGCGTGTAATGCAGGCGATATAAGAAGGAAACGAAAGTCTCCTTGGTGATCGGCCAGACCGCGCCCCATTCCCGCTTGCCCAATTCAACGCCGCTGACCGGGTCCACAAACACTTGATTAAAGCCCGGCTGGTAGAGTTTCTGCGTTACCGGGTCGACGCGCGGCGACACGCCGAACGCAATTGCCTCGCCCTTCTCCACCTGGATCGGCACGAAGGACACCTGGATCTGCGGATAACGCGCCTCGACTTGCTGCGCCAACGCCAGCGCCGACTGCGGGGTGCCCGGCGTGTGGGCCTCCATCAGGTGCGGATTGAGCAGGTCGTCCAGCTCGTGATCCCACGAAATGATGGCGCCGGTGAAACCGCTAATAAACAAAAAGCCCGCAGTGAGCAGGCCGGCGTATCGGTGTACTAAAGTCCAAAAGCCTCGCATGATGGCGATCCCCATAAAAAAGCCGGGGCCGCGCAGGCCCCGGCTGACAAGATCAGAACTTGTATTTCAAGGTCAGCGACGTGGTGCGCGGTGCGGCGTAGGTGATGGCGCCGTACGCGGCAAACATGCCGAAGTGCTTTTTATCGGTGACGTTGTTGACGTTCAGCTGGGCCGACAGGTTTTTGCTGATGTCGTACCGCGCCATCAGGTTGACCAGCGTGAAGGCATCCTGCTGGATCACGCCGCCATTGGTGGCGAAGCCAGGCGCGGTCGGGTCGACGGTGTAGGTGCGGCCTTCATAGTTGACGCCGCCGCCGACGGTCAGCTTGCTCAGCTCGCCGGGCAGGTTGTAGGTGGTGAACACGCGGAACAGTTTGCGCGGGTAGATGCTGTTGAAGTCGGCGCCGGTGGCGTCTTTGGCGCGGAAGATGCTGTACCCGGCGCTGGCGTTCCAGCCGCGCGCCAGTTCGCCGTTGACTTCCATCTCCACGCCACGGCTGGTGGCGCCGTCCGCGCCCACATAGACCGGCTGAGGCACACCGCCACCCGTTGCAGGCGCCAGGCCGTCAGCCTGCGCCAGATTATCCTGCTTGATGTGGAACACGGCCAGAGACGCGTTCACGCGGCCATCCAGAAACTCGCCCTTGATGCCGGTTTCGGCGGCCTTGCCACGGATCGGGTCCAGCGTCCGGCCACTGCGGTCCTTGTAGTTCTGCGGCTGGAAGATGCTGGTGTAGCTGGCATACAGCGAGTAGGTGTTGTTGACGTCGTAGACCACGCCGGCATACGGCGTGATTTCGTTGTCGTTCTTCACTTCATACGCGGCGCTGTCGACCAGCTGGCCGGTTTTCTTGTAGTTGGTCACGCGGGCGCCGACGATCAGTTTCAGCGGATCGGCCAGCGAGAAACGCGCCACGCCATACAGTGCTTCCTGCTTGGTCACGCTTTGTTCGTAGAAGGTGGCCCCGCCCCAGGTCGGCTCTGGATAGGCGGCGCCGTTCCAGTTGTTGTAGTTGCCGAGGTCGGCCAGCGTGCCTTCCGGCCGGCGGTCCGAGGTAAAGTCGGCCTTGGAGTACATATAGCCGAACGCCGCTTCATGCTTGCGGCCGGCCAGTTCAAACGCGCCGGAGAGCTGAAGGTTGGCGTTAGTCTGCTTGGTGCGGGTCAGGTAGGCGCCGGCGAACGGGAACAGGCCGGTGCCGGTGGTCGCGTCAGGGTAGCCGTACAGGTACAGCAGCTGCGAATCGCCGCGGCGGTCGCCGCGCGTGACGCTGGTATCCAGCTTCCAGCCGTTGTCGAAGGTGTGGCGCAGATTGGCGAAGGCGTTGTTGTACGAGTTGTCCCAACGGGTCCAGCCGGCCGCTGCTGTCTTGGAGACGTCCCAGTTGGTCTGGCTGCCGTTGGTGTACCAGTACGACAGGCCGCCCCACATCGGGCCCTTGACGTTGTTTTCCTGGCGGCTGAAGCCGACGTCCAGCACGGTGAACGGCGTCAGGTCGGCTTCCACGGTGGCGTAGATGGTTTTGCTCTTGTTGCTCAGCAGGTCGACCCAGCTGTCGGCGTCGGTGTACTCGCCCACCACGCGGGCGCGCACCGAACCATCCTGGGTCAGCGGCGTCGAGACGTCGGCCTGAGCGCGGCGGGCGCTCCAGTTGCCGATACCGATCTCGGCTGAACCGGTCAGTTCCTTCGAGGTGGCGCGCTTGCGCACCAGGTTGATGGCGGCCGATGGATTGCCGGCGCCGGTCATCAGGCCGGTGGCGCCGCGCACCACTTCCACCCGGTCGTAGATGGCCAGGCTGCTGGCGACTTCGCCGGAGGACCACGACTGTTCCCAGGTGGTCGGCACGCCGTCGATCTGCAGGTTGTCGATGTCGAAGCCGCGCGCGGTGAAGCCGGCGCGGTTGGTTTCATACTGGTTGACCGAGATGCCGACCACGTTGTTGACGACGTCGGTGACGGTTTGCAAGCCCTGGTCTTCGATGCGCTGCTGGGTCACCACACTGACCGATTGCGGCGTGTCGCGCAGCGACAGGTCGAGCGGCGTGCCGCCCTTGGCCTTGCCGACGGTGTACGAGGCGTCGCCGAGCTTCTGCGACGAGACCTGCACGGTCGGCATCACCGCCGCGCCGTCGTCGCCCCCCGCTTGCGCCTGCGCCAGCAGCGGCAGCGCCAGGCCAACCAGTACCGCCAGACGCTTCATCTTGAATTGCTTATCCATCACTTCCCCGTTTTGACATTTTTATCGAAACAGGAATGATAACGATTCTCATTTCAAAGTCAATCGTTTGGGATGTAAAAGGACGAAAAAAAAGCCAGGCAAAGCCTGGCTTTTCAGTGTTGCTTGCAACCGGCAGATTACTCAGCGGTTGGTGCGTCTTCGATCGCGGTGACTTCTGGACGGTCCAGCAGCTCAACGTAAGCCATTGGAGCGTTGTCGCCAACGCGGAAACCCATTTTCAGGATGCGCAGGTAGCCGCCGTTACGTGCAGCGTAACGTGGGCCCAGTTCCGAGAACAGTTTGCCTACGATTTCGCGGTCGCGCAGACGGGCAAATGCCAGACGCTTGTTAGCCAGGGTGTCGGTCTTGCCCAGGGTCAGGATTGGCTCAACAACGCGGCGCAGCTCTTTAGCTTTTGGCAGCGTGGTTTTGATGGCTTCATGACGCAGCAGGGAAACGGTCATGTTGCGCAGCATTGCCAGACGGTGGGACGAGGTACGGTTCAGTTTACGGAGGCCGTGACGGTGACGCATGGTACTTCCTTTCGATGATGTTTAAATCCGAGTTCTTCGATCGCTCAACATGAGCGCGGACCGGTTTTTAATGATTAACGCTCCAGCAACATGCCAGAGCGGTACTGCAAGCCCGTCATCCCGGCGGAGGCCGGGATCCATTACTGAGCATGCTCGGCATGGACTCCCGCCTGCGCGGGAGTGACGAGTCAAAAATTACTTCTCCAGACCAGCAGGCGGCCAGTTTTCCAGCTTCATGCCCAGGGTCAGACCACGGGAAGCCAGGACTTCCTTGATCTCGTTCAGCGACTTGCGGCCCAGATTCGGGGTCTTCAGCAGTTCGTTTTCCGAACGCTGGATCAGGTCGCCGATGTAGTAGATGTTTTCTGCTTTCAGGCAGTTGGCCGAACGCACGGTCAGTTCCAGATCGTCCACTGGACGCAGCAGGATCGGATCGACCAGCGGTGCGCGCGAAGGGGCTTCAGCAGCCGCTTCGGTGCCTTCCAGGGCAGCGAACACGTTCAGTTGATCGACCAGCACGCGGGCCGATTGACGGATCGCTTCTTCCGGCGAAATCACGCCGTTGGTTTCGATGTTGATGATCAGCTTGTCCAGGTCGGTACGCTGTTCAACACGGGCCGATTCCACGAAGTACGACACACGGCGCACTGGCGAGAACGACGCGTCCAGAATGATGCGGCCGATGGTCTTGTTGGTGTCTTCCGACAGGCGACGGACGTTACCTGGCACATAGCCACGGCCTTTTTCGACCTTGATCTGCATGTCCAGTTTGCCGCCGGCGGTCAGGTGCGCAATCACGTGGTCCGGGTTGATCAGTTCCACATCGTGTGGCAGATCGATGTCCGAAGCCAGCACGGCGCCTTCGCCTTCCTTTTTCAGGGTCAGGGTGACGGAGTCACGGTTGTGCACTTTGAACACAACGCCCTTCAGGTTCAGCAGCAGGTCAACCACGTCTTCTTGCACGCCGTCCAGCGACGAGTACTCGTGCACCACGCCAGCGATGGTCACTTCGGTCGGCGCGTAGCCCACCATCGACGACAACAGCACGCGACGCAGCGCGTTGCCCAGGGTGTGGCCGTAGCCGCGTTCGAATGGCTCCATCACAACTTTAGCGTGACCGGCGCCCAGCGCTTCTACATCGATAATACGTGGTTTCAACAAACTGTTTTGCATGAAATGTCCTCTTCAATACCCTCGGCGCGTTAAGCCGATAAGGCTGATGGCATTAGTGAAAACGCCCGCTTGAATAAGCGGGCGGGCTTACGACAAATTGGGCCCCCGCCTGCGCGGGGGTGACGGTTACACCGTCAATTAACGCGAGTACAGCTCGACGATCAGCGATTCGTTGACGTCGTTAGCGATTTCGTTGCGCTCTGGCAGGGACTTGAAGGTGCCTTCCATTTTCTTGGCGTCAACCGACACCCAGGCTGGCATGCCGACTTGTTCCGCCAGCGACAGCGCTTCAACGATACGCACTTGTTTCTTGGCTTTTTCGCGCACAGCCACGACGTCGCCGACTTTGACCGAGTACGAAGCGATGTTCACCACTTGGCCGTTCACGGTGAACGCTTTGTGGGAGACCAGCTGACGTGCTTCAGCGCGGGTCGAGCCGAAGCCCATGCGGTAGGCGACGTTGTCCAGACGGGCTTCCAGCAGCTTCAGCAGGGTTTCGCCGGTGTTGCCTTTGCGGCGGTCGGCTTCTGCGAAGTAGCGACGGAACTGACGTTCCAGCACGCCGTACATACGTTTGACTTTTTGTTTTTCGCGCAGCTGGTTGCCGTAGTCCGAGGTGCGAGCGCCCGACTTGACGCCGTGCTGACCTGGTTTGACATCCAGTTTGCATTTGCTGTCCAGCGAGCGACGGGCGCTCTTCAGGAACAGATCAGTGCCTTCACGGCGGGACAGTTTTGCTTTAGGTCCGATATAACGTGCCACGGTATTTCCTTTTTTAAATAATGACGTTCCAACCGCACGGGCTGAACGCTAGTCTGGTCTGCGGGTGAGCCAGACGTGGCTTAAGTCCGCCGCAAGCGGCAGACGACAATAGCCGGGCAGTATAACCGTTACCGGTTGCCTGCACCAGCTGAATTGTGTAACAGCGTAGCCGACCAGGTCGGCTAGGCCATTAGATACGACGACGCTTTGGAGGGCGGCAGCCGTTGTGTGGCACTGGCGTCACGTCCTGGATCTCGGTGATCTTGATGCCCAGGTTGTTCAGCGCGCGCACAGCCGATTCACGGCCTGGGCCTGGGCCCTTGATACGCACTTCCAGGTTTTTCACGCCGCATTCGATCGCGACTTTACCAGCGGCCTCAGCAGCAACCTGCGCTGCGAACGGGGTCGATTTGCGCGAACCCTTGAAGCCAGCACCACCAGAGGTCGCCCACGACAGCGCATTGCCCTGACGGTCGGTGATGGTGATGATGGTATTGTTGAAGGAAGCGTGAACGTGCGCGATACCTTCGGCGACGTTCTTCTTGACCTTCTTGCGTACGCGCGCTGCTGCTGCGCTGCTTTGTTGCTTAGCCATGTGATTTCCCTAGATTATTTCTTGAGCGATTGAGCGGCTTTGCGCGGGCCCTTGCGGGTACGTGCATTGGTGCGGGTGCGTTGACCGCGGACCGGCAGGCCCTTACGGTGACGCATACCACGGTAGCAACCCAGATCCATCAAACGCTTGATGTTCATGGACAGTTCGCGACGCAGATCGCCTTCGACGATGAATTTACCTACTTCATCGCGCAGTTTTTCCAGTTCGCTGTCGTCCAGATCCTTGACCTTTTTATTGGTCGCGATGCCCGTTTGCGCGCAGATGAACTTCGCGCGTGGGCGGCCTACACCGTAGATGGCCGTCAGGCCGATAACGGTGTGCTGGTGATTTGGGATATTAACCCCTGCAATACGTGCCATTCGTTATTCCTCGATAAATAACGGTTATTAACCTTGACGCTGTTTATGACGTGGTTCGACGCAGATTACGCGAACAACGCCTTTGCGCTTGATGATCTTGCAGTTGCGGCAGATCCGCTTGACTGAGGCGTTAACTTTCATTATGAACTCTCTTCTAAGGTTCGATTATCTAAATTTACTTGGTCCGGAACACGATGCGGGCGCGGGACAGGTCGTAAGGTGTCAGTTCAACCGTCACCTTATCGCCAGGCAGGATGCGGATATAGTTCATCCGCATTTTACCTGAAATATGTCCCAGCACCACGTGCCCGTTTTCCAGCTTTACTCGAAATGTTGCATTAGGGAGATTTTCTAGGATCTCGCCCTGCATCTGTATGACGTCGTCTTTTGCCATTCGGTATGTTTGAAACCGCGCTTATCGCGTCGGAATTCCGCCTTTGAAGTTTGCTTTGCGCAGCAGCGATTCATATTGCTGCGACATCACGTAGTTTTGTACTTGCGCCATGAAATCCATGGTAACAACCACAATAATCAACAACGAAGTACCGCCAAAATAGAATGGTACCTTCCACTCGGCTTGCATGAATTCCGGCAACAAACACACCAAAGTGATGTAGATGGCGCCAGCCAGTGTCAATCGCGTCAGGATCTTGTCGATGTAACGGGCAGTCTGCTCACCGGGACGAATCCCTGGCACAAAGGCCCCGCTCTTCTTCAAGTTATCCGCTGTTTCCTTGCTGTTGAAGACCAGCGCTGTATAGAAGAAACAGAAAAACACGATCGCGATGGCGTACAACAGTGCGTGGATGGGCTCGCCTGGCCCCATCGATGCTGCCAAATCTTTCAGGAACCGGACCGCCGGGTTGGCCGTATCGGCGCCCGTGGTAAACCAGCCCACGATCGTTGCCGGGAACAAGATAATCGACGAAGCGAAGATCGGTGGGATCACGCCGGCCATATTCAACTTCAGTGGCAGGTGCGACGTTTGTCCACCGTAAATCTTGTTACCCACCTGGCGTTTCGCATAATTGACCAGAATCTTGCGTTGGCCACGTTCCACAAACACCACCAGGAACGTCACCGCCACCACCAGGATCATGATGATGATCGCCGACAAGGCACCGATCGAACCGTTGCTCACCGACTGGCCGAGGCCACCCAGTGCGCCCGGCAGACCGGCCGCGATACCAGCGAAAATGATGATCGAGATGCCATTACCGAGACCACGCTCGGTAATTTGCTCGCCCAACCACATCACGAACATGGTGCCGGTCAACAGCGTCACGACCGTCACGAAACGGAATGCATAGCCTGGATCCAGCACCAGACCAGCTTGCGACTCCAAGGCAACCGCAATGCCCAACGCCTGGAACCCCGCCAGCAGCACCGTGAAATACCGGGTGTACTGGGTGATCTTGCGTCGGCCAGCTTCGCCTTCCTTCTTCAACGCTTCCATCTGCGGCGAGACGATCGACACCAACTGCATGATGATCGAGGCCGAGATGTACGGCGTGATACCCAGCGCAAACACCGTAAAGCGCGCGAGCGCGCCACCGCTGAACATGTTCAACATGCCCAGGATGCCGCCCTCTTGCGACTTGAACAGCGCGGCCAATTGTACCGGATCGATCCCGGGAACCGGGATGTGAGCGCCGATACGATAAACCACCAATGCGCCAAGCAGGAACCAGAGCCGGCCCCAGGGGAAACCAGCTGCTGCACTTTTAGCCAATTGTGGATTAGTCGCCAATTTTCGCTCCGATCAAGCTGTTCGCGGGGCTCAGGCTACCGAGCCGCCGGCTGCTTCGATGGCGGCTTTCGCGCCAGCGGTCACTTTCAAGCCTTTGAGGTTCACCGCTTTGGTGATCTCGCCGGACAGAATGACGCGTACATCACGTGCCAGCACGCCCAGTACGCCAGCTTGTTTCAGCACCAGGATGTCGACATCGCCGACGGCCAGGTGGTTCAGGTCGGACAGACGCACTTCAGCTTTGAAGGTGGCGTTGAGCGACTTGAAACCGCGCTTAGGCAGACGACGTTGCAGAGGCATCTGACCGCCTTCGAAGCCGACTTTGTGGAAGCCGCCCGAACGCGATTTCTGACCCTTGTGGCCACGGCCTGCGGTTTTACCCAGGCCAGAGCCGATACCGCGGCCGACGCGACGCTTGTAGTGCTTGGCGCCATCGGCTGGTTGAATGGTATTCAGTTCCATGATTTCTCCGTGAGTAAGCCCTAAGGCTTACGCAACTACTTTAACGAGATACGACACTTTGTTGATCATGCCGCGTACGGATGGGGTGTCTTGCAGCTCGGAAACCGAGTTGACGCGACGCAGGCCCAGACCGCGAACGGTGGCACGGTGATCTTGACGAGTGCCAATCAGGCCCTTGACCAGTTGTACTTTGACGGTTTTCGTAGTCATGTCGTTCACCTTAACCCAGGATCTCTTCTACCGACTTGCCGCGTTTCGCAGCGATGTCAGCAGGAGTGCTCAGTTTAGCCAGGCCGTCCAGCGTGGCGCGAACCAGGTTGTACGGGTTGCTCGAACCGGTCGATTTCGCGACCACGTCGGTAACACCCATGACTTCGAAGATTGCGCGCATCGCGCCGCCTGCAATGACGCCGGTACCTGGTTTGGCAGGCGACATCATTACTTTCGAGGCGCCGTGGCGACCCAGGACGGTGTGGTGCAGCGTGCCGTTTTTCAGCGGTACTTTGATCAGGTTGCGACGGGCTTCTTCCATTGCCTTCTGCACACCAACCGGTACCTCTTTCGACTTGCCCTTGCCCATGCCGATGCGGCCATCGCCGTCACCTACTACGGTCAGCGCGGCGAAGCCCATGATACGACCACCCTTGACCACTTTGGTCACGCGGTTGATCGCGATCATTTTTTCGCGCATGCCATCGTCCGGCTTGTCGCTTGCCATTTTTGCTTGCATTTTTGCCATGATCGTTCCTTAGAACTTCAGACCGGCTTCACGCGCGGCTTCTGCCAGCGCCTTCACACGGCCGTGATAACGGAAACCGGAACGGTCGAAGGCGACTTCGGTGATACCGGCTTTCAGTGCTTTTTCTGCTACGCGCTTGCCCACCAGTGCGGCGGCAGCGGCGTTGCCGCCCTTGCCCGATTGGCCGGCCAGTTCAGCGCGTACTTCCGCTTCAACGGTCGATGCCGAAACCAGTACTTTGGCTTCCGGGCTGATCAGGTTCGCATAAATGTGCAGGTTAGTGCGGTGCACCGACAGGCGGTTCACTTTCAGTTGTGCGATCTTGATCCGGGTTTGACGTCCGCGACGCAGACGAGATTCTTTTTTATCCATCGTCAGCCCCTAATTACTTCTTCTTAGTTTCTTTGATCTTAACCACTTCGTCCGAATAACGGACGCCCTTGCCTTTGTAAGGCTCCGGAGCGCGGTAAGCACGAACTTCTGCAGCAACCTGACCCACCTTTTGACGATCGATGCCTTTGATGACGATCTCGGTCGGGGTGGCGGTGGTCACGGTCACGCCTTCTGGCATGGCGTGCACGACCGGGTGCGAGAAACCCAGCGACAGGTTCAGCTTGTCGCCGGCGGCCTGGGCTTTGTAGCCCACGCCCACCAGGTTCAGCTTTTTCTCGAAGCCCTTGGTCACACCGTTTACCATGTTGTTGACCAGTGCGCGCAGCGTACCGGACATGGCGTTGGCTTCGCGGCTGTCATTCGACGGCTCAAAGCTCAGGGTACCAGCGTTGTTTTCTACTTTAACCAGGCCATTCAGGTTCTGGGTCAGGACGCCCAGCGGGCCCTTGACGGTGATCGCTTGTGCGGAGATGGCGACATCAGCGCCAGCTGGCACAGCGATTGGCATTTTAGCTACTCGGGACATGTCTTACTCCTTAGGCCACGTAGCAAATCACTTCGCCGCCGACACCGGTTGCGCGTGCTTTACGGTCGGTCATGACGCCTTGTGGGGTCGATACAATCGCCACACCCAGACCATTCATTACCGAAGGGATCTCGTCTTTGCCTTTGTAGACGCGCAGACCCGGACGGGACACGCGCTCCAGGCGCTCGATGACGGGACGGCCGACATAATATTTCAAACCGATTTTCAGTTCCGACTTGCCGCCATCTACAGCGACTGCGAAATCTTCAATGTAACCCTCGTCCTTGAGGACGTTGGCAATCGCAATTTTGACTTTCGACGATGGCATGGCCACGGTCGTTTTTTGCACGCCCTGGGCGTTACGAATGCGGGTCAGCATATCGGCGATAGGATCGCTCATACTCATTGCATATTCTCCTATTACCAGCTAGCTTTAGTCATACCCGGAATCTCACCACGCATGGCGAATTCACGGAGCTTGATACGGCCCAGACCGAATTTACGGAAGGTGCCGCGTGGACGACCAGTGATCGCGCAGCGGTTACGCTGGCGGGTCGGAGCCGAGTTACGTGGCAGCGCTTGCAGTTTCAGGCGCGCTTCGTAACGTTCTTCTTCCGATTTCGACTGGTCATCGATGATGGCCTTGAGCGCGGCGCGTTTGCCGGCGAATTTGTTCGCCAGGGCCACGCGTTTTGCTTCACGGTTAATCAGTGCGAGTTTTGCCATGATCTCTTAGTTCCTGAACGGGAATTTGAAGGCGGCGAGCAGAGCTTTCGCTTCGTCGTCGGTCTTAGCGGTGGTGGTGATCGAAATGTTCATACCACGCAGCGCATCGATCTTGTCGTACTCGATTTCCGGGAAGATGATCTGCTCTTTCACACCGATGTTGTAGTTGCCACGGCCATCGAACGAGCGGCCATTCACACCGCGGAAGTCACGCACGCGCGGCAGGGCCACGGTGATGAAGCGGTCGAGGAACTCGTACATGCGGGCGCCACGCAGGGTGACCATGGTACCGATCGGGTAGCCTTCACGGATCTTGAAACCCGCAATGGCCTTACGCGACTTGGTGGTCACTGGTTTCTGACCGGCGATCTTGGTCAGGTCGCCGACAGCGTGCTCCAGCACTTTCTTGTCAGCAATCGCTTCACCGACACCCATGTTCAGGGTGATCTTGGTCAGACGTGGTACTTCCATCACCGACTTGTAGCCGAATTTCTCGGTCAGGTCAGCGACGACTTTTTCTTTATAGAACTCTTGGAGACGTGCCATGATTTCTTAAGCCTTCACTACTTCGCCGGACGATTTGAAGACGCGGACTTTTTTGCCGTCGACATCTTTGAAACCTACCCGGTCTGCCTTGCCAGTCGCTGCATTGAACAATGCAACGTTGGACACGTGAATCGGCATAGTCTTGTCGACGATACCACCTTGAACGCCAGTCATTGGGTTCGGCTTGGTCGCTTTTTTAGCAACGTTGACGCCTTCAACCACAACGTGTTCTGCGTCTACGCGACGCGAAACGACACCGCGTTTGCCCTTGTCTTTACCGGCCAGAACGATGACTTCGTCGTTTTTACGAATCTTATCCATTGCTGACTCCTTACAGTACTTCAGGTGCCAGGGACACGATCTTCATGAACTTTTCAGTGCGCAGCTCGCGCGTCACTGGTCCGAAGATACGGGTACCGATCGGTTCCAGCTTGGCGTTCAACAGAACGGCGGCATTGCCGTCGAACTTGACCAGGGAACCGTCCTGGCGGCGTACACCTTTAGCGGTGCGCACTACCACGGCGTTATAAATTTCACCTTTTTTGACACGGCCGCGTGGCGCAGCAACCTTGACGGTTACTTTGATCACGTCGCCAATGCCAGCATAACGGCGCTTGGAACCGCCCAACACCTTGATGCACATGACTTCCTTGGCACCGGTGTTGTCGGCTACTTCGAGCCGGCTTTCAGTTTGAATCATAATATTCTCTTTCCCAACTTAAGCCGAAGAATCCACACAATGCGGACCTAACGGTCAGTCTTGGTCCCGCCAATGAGACCTGCTGGCCTCACTGCTTGGGTGCTTGACCTTCGTACTGCATACTGACCGCACGGTTCAGCGTCTGTGGCCAGACACTTTGCGGCGTTACATGAACGAAGCCCACGAGTATTACATACAACTCGCGGGCTTGCAAGAACTAATTGAAAAATGCCGTCCAGACCGAAGTCTGGCCGGCATCCGCTTCAATTAAACGATTTGTGCGGCTTGCACCACACGGGTCACGGTCCATGCCTTCGTTTTGGAGATCGGACGACCTTCCACGATTTCCACCGTGTCACCGGCTTTCACCTGGTTGGTCTCGTCGTGGGCGTGGTACTTTGCCGAACGGACGATGATCTTGCCATACAGAGGGTGTTTCACGTGACGTTCGATCAGAACGGTAACGGTCTTGTCCATCTTGTCGGACACAACTTTACCGATCAGCGTACGCTTCAGCTTTACTTGCTCGGTCATTTTGCTTCCTTCGTGTTCAATACCGTTTTTACGCGTGCGATATCGCGACGTACCTTTTTGAGCTGCGAAGTGTTGCTCAGCTGTTGCGTCGCGGTTTGCATACGCAGGCCGAATTGTGCCTTCAACAGGTCATTCAGCTCTTTTTGCAGAGCTACCTGGTCTTTGCCGCGGAGTTCAGATGCTTTCATAGTTCACTCCTGTTATTGACCAACTTGACGGACCACAAACGTGGTCGCCAGTGGCAGTTTGGCAGCGGCCAGGCGGAATGCTTCGCGCGCCAGTTCTTCGCCTACGCCATCCATTTCGTACAGGACTTTGCCCGGACGGATTTCAGCGACGTAGTACTCTGGGTTACCCTTACCGTTACCCATACGGACTTCGGCCGGCTTGTTCGAGATCGGTTTGTCCGGGAACACGCGGATCCAGATACGACCGCCACGTTTGATGTGACGGGTCATGGCGCGACGTGCTGCCTCGATTTGGCGGGCCGTGATACGACCACGGGCCACTGCCTTCAGACCGAATTCGCCGAACGACACATTGGTGCCGGCGCTGTGCGAAATGCCGGTGTTACGGCCTTTCTGCTCTTTACGATACTTTCTGCGTGCTGGTTGCAGCATGATTATTCTCCTGCTTTCTCGGCTGGCTTGGCAGCGCGGCGGGCGCCACCAGCACCGGCTGGGCGCGGACGGCCAGCTGGTTTGCCGTCTTCACGACGTGGGCCACGCGGCTTTTTCTCGTCCGGCGGGGTATCGATGACTGGTGCATCGCCGTTTGGCGCGCGGTCACCTTTGTATACCCACACCTTGACACCGATAATGCCGTAGGTGGTCGAAGCTTCCGAAGTGCCGTAGTCGATGTCAGCGCGCAGGGTGTGCAGTGGCACACGGCCTTCGCGATACCATTCGGTACGGGCGATCTCGATGCCGTTCAGACGACCCGAGGACATGATCTTGATGCCCAGGGCGCCCAGACGCATGGCGTTCTGCATCGCGCGTTTCATGGCGCGGCGGAACATGATGCGTTTTTCCAGCTGTTGCGCGATCGAATCAGCGATCAGCTGCGAATCGATTTCCGGCTTGCGGATTTCTTCGATATTGACGTGCACTGGCACGCCCATGATCTTCGCCAGCGCCGACTTCAGTACTTCGATGTCTTCGCCTTTTTTACCGATAACCACACCTGGACGCGAGCTGTAGATGGTGAAACGCGCGTTCTTGGCGGGACGCTCGATCACGATGCGGCCGACCGAAGCGTTCTTCAGCTTGGTTTTCAGGTAAGCACGTGCTTTCAAGTCTTCGTTCAGCATGGCGGCAAAGTTGCCATTGCCAGCATACCAACGCGAAGCCCAGTTACGGGTAACCGCCAGGCGGAAACCAGTTGGATGAATTTTCTGACCCATCTTGGCTCCTTAGTTGCCTACGGTCACATAAATGTGACACGATTGTTTCGAGATACGATCGCCACGACCTTTTGCACGCGCGGTGAAGCGCTTCAGGATCGGACCCTTTTCAACGTAGATCGTTTTCACGAACAGTTCGTCGATGTCGGCACCATCGTTGTGCTCGGCGTTGGCGATGGCCG
Source organism: Duganella margarita (assembly GCF_009857535.1). Lineage (GTDB taxonomy): Bacteria > Pseudomonadota > Gammaproteobacteria > Burkholderiales > Burkholderiaceae_D > Rugamonas > Rugamonas margarita. Next base: position 117,699 of record NZ_WWCS01000008.1, on the reverse strand, counting down.
ACTCCAGCACTTTCTTGATGATGGTGGCGCCTTTTTTCGGGCTGAACTGCAGAATGTTCAGCGCGGCGTCAACTTTCTTGCCACGGATCAGGTCAGCAACCAGGCGGCCCTTTTGGTCCGACAGGCGCACGCCTTTGAGGATAGCTTTGGTTTCCATTATTTCTTCGCCTTCTTGTCAGCGGCATGGCCTTTGAACGTGCGGGTCAGCGCGAATTCGCCGAGCTTGTGACCAACCATGTTCTCGGAGACATACACTGGCACGTGCAGCTTGCCGTTGTGCACAGCGATCGTCAGGCCGATGAAGTCCGGCATGATGGTCGAGCGACGGGACCAGGTTTTGATTGGCTTTTTGTCTTTGGTCGCTTGCGCGGCTTCGACTTTTTTCACCAGGTGGGCGTCACAGAACGGCCCTTTTTTCAATGAACGAGTCATGATTTATCCTTATTTCTTGCCGCGGCGCGAGACGATCATCGAAGAAGTACGCTTGTTGCTGCGAGTCTTCTTACCCTTGGTCTGTTGGCCCCATGGCGAAACAGGGTGACGACCAGCTGCGGTTTTACCTTCACCACCACCGTGCGGGTGATCGACCGGGTTCATGACCACACCGCGAACGGTAGGACGAACACCGCGCCAGCGCATCGCACCAGCTTTACCGATCTTGCGCAGGCTGTGTTCGGCATTGCCGACTTCGCCCACGGTAGCACGGCACTCGATGTGCACGCGACGGACTTCGCCCGAACGCAGACGCACTTGCGCGTAGGTACCTTCACGGGCCATCAGCACGACGCCGGCGCCGGCGGTACGGGCCATTTGGGCACCCTTACCTGGCAGCATTTCGACGCAGTTCATGACGGTGCCGACTGGGATGTTGCGGATCGGCAGGCAGTTGCCCGACTTGATCGGCGCTTCCGAACCGGTCATGACGCTGTCGCCTACGGCCATGCCTTTGGTGGCGATGATGTAGGTGCGGGCGCCATCGGCGTAGCACAGCAGCGCGATGTGCGCGGTGCGGTTTGGATCGTATTCGATACGTTCCACTTTCGCCGGGATGCCATCCTTGCTGTTACGCTTGAAGTCGATCACGCGGTAGTGCTGCTTGTGACCACCACCGATGTGACGGGTGGTGATGTGACCGTTGTTGTTACGGCCAGCAGTTTTCGATTTTTTCTCAACCAGCGCTGCGAACGGACGACCCTTGAACAGGTCGGAGTTCACAACTTTCACCATGCCGCGACGGCCTGGGGAGGTTGGCTTCATCTTAACGAGTGCCATTATTTAGCCTCCTCGGTGAAATTGATTTCCTGGCCTGGCTTCAGGCACACGAAAGCACGCTTGGTGTGGTTGCGGCGGCCGATGTGGGCGCCCGAACGCTTTTGTTTGCCTTCGCGGTTGACGGTTTGCACCGACGCCACTTCGACTTTAAACAGCAGTTCAACGGCAGCCTTGATTTCTGGCTTGGTCGCGTCGGTGGTAACACGGAACACGATCTGCTCGTTCTTTTCCGCGACCATGGTGGCCTTCTCGGAAATCACTGGAGCAACCAGTACCTTCAGCAGGCGTTCTTCGCTAAATTTCAATGCGCTCATGCCAGCATCTCCTCAATCTTGGCCAATGCAGCTTTGGTGACCACGATCTTCTTGTAGAACACCAGGGACATTGGATCTGCGTGACGTGGCTCAACCACCAGGACGTTCGGCAGATTGCGCGAAGCCAGTTCCAGGTTTTCGTTGGCAACATCGGTGATGATCAGTACCGAATCAAAGCCCATGCCGGTCAGCTTTTGCGACAGCAGCTTGGTTTTTGGTGCTTCGATCGCGAAATCTTCCACCACAACCAGGCGCTCTTCGCGGGCCAGTTGCGACAGGATCGAGCAGATACCAGCGCGGTACATCTTCTTGTTCACTTTGTGGGTGAAGTTCTCGTCAGGCGAGTTCGGGAAGATGCGACCACCGCCGCGCCACAGTGGCGACGACGACATACCAGCACGAGCACGGCCGGTACCTTTTTGGCGCCATGGCTTCTTGGTCGTGTGGTGGACTTCTTCACGGTCTTTTTGTTTACGGTTGCCGCTGCGCGCATTGGCTTGGTAAGCAACGACGATCTGGTGGATCAGGGCTTCGTTGTAGTCACGGCCGAAGACGGTATCGGCGGCAGCAACGTTAGAGGCGGCTTGACCTTGGGCGTTCAAGAGCTTGAGTTCCATCGTTTAAGCTCCCTTCTTTGCTTTAACTTTGACAGCAGGCGAAACCACTACCTGGCCGTTTTTGGCGCCAGGGATCGCACCTTTGACCAGCAGCAGCTGGCGGTCGGCATCGATACGGGCGATTTCGAGGTTCTGCACGGTCGTGGTGACATCACCCATGTGACCGGTCATGCGTTTACCAGGGAACACGCGGCCTGGATCTTGCGCCATACCAATCGAACCTGGCACGTTGTGCGAACGCGAGTTACCGTGGGTAGCACGGCCCGAAGCAAAGTTGTGACGCTTGATGGTACCGGCGTAGCCTTTACCAATCGACACACCTTGAACGTCGACTTTTTGACCAACTTCGAACAGCGAAACGGCGACAACTTCGCCAGCTTTCAGTTCGGCGGCTTTAGCAGCGTCAACGCGGAACTCTTTCAACAGAGTACCAGCTTCGACACCCGCTTTAGCGTGGTGACCCGCAACAGCTTTGGTCACGCGGGACGCGCGACGTTGACCATATGCGACCTGAACCGCGGTATAACCATCAGTTTCAGGGGTTTTGATTTGCGCAACACGGTTGTTCGATACGTCAACCACGGTGACTGGGATCGAGTCCCCGTCATCGGTGAAGATGCGCATCATACCAACCTTGCGACCGAGGAGGCCAAGGCTCATTTTTTCTCCAATTCCCACCTACGATTGGGCGGGGATATGTTGAACTACTAAAATTAGTACGGACCAATAAAAAGTCGAATCCATACCGAAGCCGGCTAGTGTAGCGTGATTTGGGGCTTGACGCAACAACTTAGTACGAGGTATGTCAGTTTTTGCGCAGCATTGCCGGCAGCACCCGGTCAATGCCCGCCAAAGCCAGCCGTCATGCGGGCTGGCGGGCTGTCCGCCGCCGTAAAACCGCCCTGTAACTGTGGCTGCGCCGGGCAGATCGGCGGCGTTCGGGCCGGTCCTACGCGACAGCGCAAAAAAAACCGCCGCGGCGGCGAGCGCGGCGGCGGCTTCAGGACCACGGCAGCCTAGAAGGCGTAGCGCGCGTTCACGTAGGCGTAGCGGCCGACGGCGTCCGACAAGCCCTGCACATAGGTATTGACGTAGGCGCTGTTGGCGTACACCAGGCCTTTGTCGAACACGTTGTTGACGCCCATGTTCAGCGTCAGCTTGGCATTCGCCTTCAGCGTGTAGTTCAGGTCCCACACCGTGTAGGAACCGATGCGCGCGTTGGTCACGGCCGGATCCTGCTCATAGGTCGGGTCGCCGATGTTCAGCGTGCCGGCGGCGGTGCGCGCGGTCATGGCGAACTCGCTGACGCCATACTCATACGACGTACGGAACGAGTTGTTCCAGCGCGGATGGTAGACGCCGCCCAGACGGCTGGTCGGCTCTTGGCCCGGCGCGATGCTCTGGTCGTATTTCAGCGTGTGGTTGTTGACCTCCCGGAAATGCAGCTTGCCGTAGTTGCCCAGCGCCAGGTCGTAGCGCACGTCGAGGTCAAAGCCGGAGATGATGGTCTTGCCGACGTTGCTGAACGGCGTGGTCACGCTGTTGATGCGGCCCTTGTTCAGGCCCGGATGGGTGGCTTCCAGCGCCGCGTTGCGCGGGTCGCGGCCGATCAGCGCGGCGAAGCCGGGGATGATGTCCTCGTTGTCGACGATGTACTGCGCGTCCAGCGCCTGGATGGTCGCGCTGATGGATGCCATACCAGTCCAGCGACGCCACCAGGTCCTTGACCGGTTGCAGCACGATGCCGGCCGAATAGTTGCTGGCTTTTTCCGCCTTCAGGTCCGGATTGCCCTTCAGGTAGTCTTTCGGGCTGTACGAACATTGCGCGCCGACATAGCCGAGCGGGCCGCAACGGGCCCAGTCGGCCACGGTGGTGTAGGCGGTGGTGATCGAGCCGATTTCCGGCAAGGTCGGCGCCTTGAACGAGGTGGTGGCCGAACCGCGCAGCAGCACCTTGTCGCTCGGCCGCCAGGCCAGCGCCAGCTTCGGATTCCAGGTGGTGCCGAAGTCGCTGTAATGGTCACCGCGCAGCGCCACTTGGGCATCCAGGTTGGCCAGCACCAGCACCGCCAGTTCGCCGTAGACCGAGTACAGGTTGCGCGAGGCCTTGCTGCTGGTGGCGCCGTAGTTGACCACGTTACCCAGCTCGGTTTGCGGGTCGGCCACGTCGTCGATCGACTCGTGGCTGCCCTGTGCGCCCCAGGCGAAGCCGACCGGACGGCCCTGCCAGCTGAACAGCTCGGCCGTGCTCATCTTCCACTCGGCCACGCCCAGTTCGGAGGTGGCGTTGTGGTGCATGGTGTACATCATCGGCGACACCACGCTCAGCGGGTTGGCCGGGTTGAACGGATCATAGCCGCCGGTGCCGGCGATGCCCTGCGTGAGCAGCTGGTTGGAGACGTCCTTCAGCAGCGCGTTGGTGGTGTCGTCCTTCAGCTTGCTGTGGTTGAGGTTGAGCGCAAATTCGCTGTCCCAGCCCTGGATCTTGCCGCGCCAGCCGGTCACCACGCGCACCGTGTTGTTGGTGATGGTCTCGACCTGATGGCCCGCTTCGGTGATCGAATGGAACACCTGCAGGCGGTCGCCCGGGGTGAAGCCGTAGGTGTCATCGGTCGGTCCGGGCAAGCCCAGCACGCCCGGATTGGTGGTGCCGTCGGTCGGCACCAGCGTGGCGCTGTCAAAGATCGGATAGCCCTGCTGGTAGGTCGACTTGTTGTGGTTCAGGCCGAGTTCCAGGAACAGTTCGTCGCCGCCGTTAAGGCGCTTGGTGACGATGGTCGAGATGCCGGCGCGCGACAGCGACGGCGTCAGCTGGGTGGCCGGGTTGGTGAAGCAGACCTGGTCGCCGGTGCCTTCGGCGATGCCGACCGTGCCCTTGCAGCCCGGGATGGCGTAGCCGGGCTCGCCGTTGTCGTAGTCGCGCACATAGCCCTGGAACTGGGTGGTGGTGCGGCCGTCGGTGCCGCCGTACTTGCGGTAGTCCGGCACCGCGAAGGCGTCGTGCTTATCGCTGCGCAGGGAATTGCGGCGCATCAGGTCAATCGTCATCAGGACGTTGTAGCCGTCCTTGTCGAGGTCGCCCCAGCCCTTGGTCAGACTGGCGTCGCCGCTGCTGCCGTCGCCCTTGACGTTGGCGCCGAGGTTGGCGCTGGCTTCCATGCCCTGGTAGTTGCTGCGGGTCTTGAAGTTGATCACGCCGGCCACCGCGTCGGAGCCGTAAATGGCCGAGGCGCCGTCGCGCAGAATCTCGACCGACTCCAGCGCCGCCAGCGGGATGTTGTTGAGGTCGACGAAGCTGTTTTCGGCGCCGTTGGCAAAGCCGTAGTTGGCCAGGCGACGGCCGTTCAGCAGGATCAGCGTGTACTTGGCGTCCAGGCCGCGCAGCGACACCGAGCTGGCGCCGCCGGCAAACGAGTTGTAGCTGTTGCCGTCGAGCGCCACGCTGACGGAGGGCAGCTTGGCCAGCAGCTCGACCACGGTCTTTGTATCTGTCCGATACAAAGACCGTCTTTTACAACACAAAAACCAGCTCTCACCGGGTGGAAGCGGCTACATGGTTTCTTTTACGCTCAAAAAAAATGCCGCGCAGTTTGCACTGCGCGGCATTCGAAGGCATCCCCCGGCAGCGCCGGGCGAGCATCGCTACATTAGAAGAACTTGTAGCTGGCGGTCAGGCCGATGCGGCGGAACTGTGGCTGGTAGCCATCACGCCACTGGACCGGTGCATCCTTCGACAGCAGGTTGTCGATGTACAGGGCCAGCGTGGTGTTCTTCACGCCGGTGTAGGCCAGGTTGTAGTCGACTGTGGTGTTGCTGCCAACGTGGCCGCAGGTGTCGGCATACGCCGCTGCAACGTTGTTGGTGGCGCAGTAGGTCGGCGACGACAGGCTGTTGTTGCTGTAACCACTGTTGTAGTTGATCGTCATGCCGTGGTCGAAAGCACCGTTCTTCAGGCTGGCGCGCAGCTTGGTGTTCAGGCGGCCACCCAGGTCGTAAGTACCGGCCATGTTGGTGTCATAGGCATTGTCCGTCACGCTGAATTCCTGGTACTTCCACAGGTAGGTACCTTCCAGTTTCAGGCGTACCTGGCCCAGCGCGGTGTTGAAGCGGCCCGAGGCGTCGAAGTCGAAGCCCGAAGCACGGGTCTTGCCACTGTTGACGTATGGGTTGTACAGCAGGCCGATGGCGCCCACGCCGCCGAAGTTCAACGTGTTGCCTGGTGCGTATTTGTTGACCAGCGCGTAGAACAGGTTGTCCGATGCGGTGTTGTCGACACGGATCAGCTGGCCAGCTGGCAGGCCGGCTTCGCCGCGCAGGATATCCGACGTCGAGCGGGTGCCGATTTCATCCTTGCGCTCGATGTGGAAGTAATCCAGCGCCAGGTTCCAGTTCTTGATCGGTTCCCACACCGCACCGGCGGTGATCGAACGCGAGGTTTCCGGCTTCAGGTCCTTGTTGGCGGACACGAAGGTCGGGACACCCGCCTTGCAGTCGGCATCTTGCAGGGTGTTGCCCTGGGCCTTGTCGGCCGCAGTGACGCCCGGTGCATTCTGGACCAGCTTGTTCAGCGCGCTGGCGGTCGAGCAACGACGTGGATCGCTGGTGTTGTTCTGGAACGAGCTACGGCCCAGGCCGTTACCGGTCTCTACGATGTTGGGTGCGCGGAAGCCGCCCGAGACGGTCGCCCGCAGCAGCAGGCTGTCGGTGGCGTTGATGCGCAGGCCCAGTTTCGGCGAGTAGTGCACGTCGCTGTTGGTCGACTTGTCGGCACGCACGGCCGCGCTCAGTTCCACCCGCTTGATCACCGGAATGGTGGCTTCGGTGAACAGTGCGTAGTGGTCCATGTTGTCGTTGACTTGCAGACCGGCGATACCGATCAGGTCACCGCGCAGCACGTTGTCCGAGCTGGCCATTTCATAGTGTTCGCGACGGATGTCGGCGCCGAACGCCATGTTCAGCGGACCGGCCGGCAGTTGCATCACTTCGCCCGACACGGTGCCGTTGGCGAACGAGGTACGCGATTTGCCGATGGTGGTACGGACCGGGAACATCGAGTCCAGCAGCGTGTAGCTGTTCTGGCCGCCGAACTTGTAGGTGCCGTTGACGATGGCGTTGGTGTAACCGGTGGCGCTGGCGGCGCGGGTGGCCTTGGTCGCTTCCGAGTTCATGTAGCCAACCGCCGATTTCCAGTCCCAGCCGGCGACGTCGCCGTTCAGGCTCAGCATGACGCGCGACTGTTCCGATTCGGTGCGGTTGAAGTTGAAGCCGTTGCCGGTATCGGCAAAGCGGGCGCGGAATTCAACCGGTACGGTGTACGGATTGTTCGGGTGGCCGACCGGCAGTTTCGGATAGTAGTACGGGCCCACGATCTTGCCGCCGATGGCGTTATACCAGGTGTTCGGCGAGGTGGTCGGCTGCACGGCGAACGGCGCGACGATGTAATCGTTGCTGGCGGCAGCGTTGGTGATTTCCAGGTTGGCGTCGATCGATTTGCCAATGCGGAAGTGGGTGTTGCTGGCCAGTGCGTAACGCTTGGCGTTGGTGGTCAGGCCGGTGCCTGGCAGGACGTTATATTTGCACAGCTTGTCTTTCGGATCGATCGCATCCGCCGGGCAACCCGGTGCCGCCACGTAGTTATTGGTATTCAGGAACAGATTACCGGTTGGCGAGTAAACGCTTGGCGCATCCCAGGTCGAGCGGCCCGGGGTCAGGCGGTGCCAGTCCGGGTAGTTGCTCTGCAGGTCGCCGGTGCTGTAGCCGTCGCTCTTGTAGCCTTCATAGGTCAGGTAGGTATTGAAACCGTTGGTGTCGATGTCGCCCCAGCCGATGATGCCGGCAATGCTGCGGTTACGCTGGTCCTTGAATTTTTCCGATTCTTTGTAGTTGGCGGTCAGTTTCGCGCCTTCGAAATCCTTCAGCAGGATGATGTTGATCACGCCAGCGATGGCGTCGGAACCGTAGATGGCCGATGCGCCGTCTTTCAGGATCTCGATGTGGTCGATGGCGCCGGCTGGAATTGCGTCCAGGTTGGTGAAGTTTTGCTGGGCGCCGTCGGCCAGGCCGTATTCGGCGATGCGCTGGCCGTTGACCAGGATCAGGGTTGCCACTTTGCCCAGGCCGCGCAGGCCCACGCCGGACGAACCGGTGGCGAAGCTGCCCGAGCTGCTCGATGCCGAGCTGATGTCGGTGCTGACGGCGGACGACGAATTCAGAATGCCCAGGGCGGTGGTCTGGCCGGTGCGCGCGATGTCTTCGCGGGTCAGGACCTGCACCGAGCCGGCGGCTTCGGCTTCGGTGCGCTTGATGCTGGAACCGGTGATGGTGACGCGCTGCAGTTTGGTGTCGTCAGCGGCTGGCGCTTCCTGTGCGACCGAATATTGCGAAAATGCTACGCCCAACGCCATCGCAATGGCGCTTTTTTTCATGGTGTGTTTCAAGACTACTCCCTGAAGTGATGAAAATACTTTTAATTCGCTTCTTGGCGCAGCTGTTCTATGACAGATGTCACCTTCACGTTGTGGGTAACAATTTCGCACAATATTGCCGGTGTCACAAAGCAAAAATGCGCAATAGTGGTGCAATTGTTAATGAATTGGCTGGTTTTTGTTGTTTTCTGGTATCACTCAGAGCCGGATATACTGTATCCCTAAAGCAATAGTCCCAAATTAAATGCGGGCTTAGCCCCGCAACCGCCGCAGTAACTGCGCGCGCAGCGCGCGGGCGCCATCGGCGCCGAGCGGCGCGGCGCCGTCGGCGCGATCGAACACGTGGTGATCGAAGTGCTGGCGCCAGGCGGCGCGCTGGGCCGGCGGCAGGTCGCGCACCGTCATCAATCCCAGCAGCAAGGTGTTGAACGGCGTATCCATCCAGTCCGGCGACTGCCGCCACCAGTAATTGAGCAAGATGTTGAACGGCGTCAGCCCTTCGACGTGGTGCCACCACATGCTCGGAAGGAACAGGGCGTCGCCCGCGTCCAGCTCGGCCGACTGGGCGTGCGCCAGCGCCTCGGCAAAGCGCGGGTGGCGCGCCAGGTCGGGCTGGTGCAGATCGACCAGGCTGACCGACTGGCCGGCCGGCGTGAAGTCCAGCGGGCCGACATACAGGTTGGCCAGCTGCTCCGGCGGGAACAGCGTGAAGCGGCGCCGCCCGGCCGCCACGCAGGCCAGGTTGTCGGGCACGTCGTAGTGGGCCGGAATGCGGGTGCGGTTGCCGATCCAGATGCTGGCCAGCGGATCGCGCGCGCCGAAGTTGACATCGTTTTCAGCGCGCAGGCCCGGCAGGCAGGTGTCGATGCTGGTCGAGCCGACGTACAGGGTCGGCGGCGCCGGATGGTCGAGGTGGGCGCGCAAGGCGTCCAGCACCTGGTCGAAGCGCACCATCTGCGACTGGAAATTGAAGCCGCTGAGGTCGTCGTTATAGAAGATCCGCCCGCCCGTTTCCGGCGGCGCGTGGCTGGCCAGCACGGTGGCGTCGCGGTAGAAGCGGCGCAGGTAGGCGTCGGCCGCCTGCGGCGAACGGCGCGCGGCCTGCACCAGTGGCCAGTCGGCCACCAGGCCGCGCAGCACCAGCGGCACTGGCGACTGCAGGATCTGGTCCGGCAGCGGCTGGCTGGGGTCGGCGCGCAGCTGGCGGCTGCGCTGGCAATCTATTTCGGCAATCGGTTGCATGCTGGACGGGTTGACTCTCATGAAAAAAGGCCGCCTGGACAACGGCGGCCTGCGGCACGGTCAGACGCTGCCGATCAGAACTTGTAGCGCGCGCCCAGCATGTAACGCGGTCCGGCTTGCGTCACGTTCAGGGTCGCCGCTTCGGTGCGGCCGAACTGGCGCTGGGTGGCGTTGGTCAGGTTGATCACCTCGGCCTGGAAGCTCAGCCGGTCGTTGAAGTTGTAGCCCACGCTGACGTCGGTCTGGCCGTAGGTGTCAGTGTACACCGGCGCTGCGCGGCCGTTGCCATCGACCGTCGCCGCCAGGAACTTGTCGCGCCAGTTGTAGGCGATCCGCACCGACCATTTCTGGTCTTCGTAGATGCCGACCAAGTTGGCCGAGTTGCTGAGGCCGAGAATCGCGAACTGGTCGTTGGTGTTGGCGTTGTCGTACTTGGTCGGCGAGCTGACGTAGGTGTAGTTGGCCTGGACGCCGAAACCGCTGCGGCCGAACATGTGCTGCACGTTGAGCTCGGCGCCCTTGACGGTGGCCGACTTCTGGTTGGCGTAGCTGGTCACCAGGAAGTTGGCCAGCGGATCGGTCGGCTGGCCGACGATGGTGCCGTTCAGGTTGCCGTCCGACTTGACGCCGGTCTTGGTCACGCCCGGCTGGCCGTCGAAGGTGCTGAGGATGTAGTTGCGCAGGCAGTTGGTGTCGGCCGCCGTACAGCCCGAGGCGATGGCGGCGTTGTAGTAGGCGCCGCCGATCGGCGTGTGCAGGTTGTACAGCGACTGCGAGGTGACGGTCTGGCCGGCGTAGTTGTCCATCTTCTTGTGGAACAGCGCCAGCGACAGCACGCTCTGCTGGTCATAGTACCACTCCCACGACAAGTCCAGGTTCTTCGACTTGACCGGCTTCAGGGCCGGATTGCCGACCGAGGCGGTGCCGCCGGTGAAGACGTTGGCGATGGTGCCCAGCGTCAGGCCGCCCTGCATCTGGTCGTAACGCGGCCGGCCGATGGTGCTGCCGGCGCTGGCGCGCAGCTTCATGTCGGGCCGCAGGTCGAAGTCCAGGTTCAGACTCGGCAGCACATTGGTGTACGACGCGTCCTGGTTGCTGTAGGCGGCGCCGGCGAACTTGAGCGGCAACTCGTTCTGCGATTCCCACGAAATGCCGGTGCCCGGCAGGATCTGGGCGCGCGAAGTCACCTTGGTGCGTTCGACGCGCACCCCGAGCGCCGAGTGGAACGGGATCGCAGTGTCCCAGTCGGTGCCGAACGACAGGTAGCCGGAACTGGTTTTTTCCTTCAGCTCGCGGTCGGTGTCGGCGCTGGCGAAATTCGGCAGGTAGCCGGCGGCGTTGCCGGTGGCCTTGGCGGTCAGCGCGCGCAGCGTGGCAAAGTCGAAGGTGTACAGCGTGCCGAACAGCTGTGGCGCGTCATGCCCGCCCAGCTGCTGGAAATACGAGCCCAGCGGATTGGCCTGGAAGATGCTGCCCGGGTAGTCCGAGGCCTTGGTGGCGCCGCCCCAGGTGTTGTTCTGCACGTTGGAATAGGTCGAGCGGTTGCTGGCGTCGGTATAGCCGACGCCGAAATTGAGCTCGGACGCCTCCAGCAGCTTCAGGTTGCCCTTGGCCTGGGCCTGGTTGATAGTGGCTTTCTCCCAGCTGTTGTGGAACCACGACCCGGCGGCCTGGATCGGCTGGTTCACCAGGTCGGCCGCCGGCATGCTCAGCACTGGCAGTTCGTGGGTGAAGTCGATCTTGGTGTTGCCGCGGCTAAAGCTGGCGTTGGACAGGTTGTTCTCGCTGCCGAACGGGCTGTCGGCGCCGGACTCGGCGGTGGAATGGTGGGCATCGAACTCGACGCGCAGGGTCGGCGTGGCTTTCCACACGGTGTTAAAGCCGATCGACTGGTTCTTGGTCTTGGTGGCGTAGTCGCCGCCCACCACCGAGATGTCCTGCGGCGTCTTGTAGGTTTCCTCGTAGGTCAGCGGCGCTTGCACATGGCCGCCCGGCCAGCTGCTGGTCGAGGTCGGCGTCTGGCCGAACCACACGCTCAGTTCGTTACGCTTGGTCTGGATCTTCTGTTCCGAGTAGGTCAGGTCGAGCGTGGTGGTGAGTTCCTTGACCGGGCGGAATTGCAGCACCAGCTGGCCGTTGGTGCGCTGCCGCTGGATGGCGTTGACGCTGTAGCCGAAGTTCTGCGGGATCGAGTACAGATCGGTCGGGCCGGGACGGTTGGTGATGTTCTGCGAACCCGGCTGGCCGGGCTGCGGCAGCGTCACGCCGTCGGTGGTGGCCGAGCCCAGATACGGCCCCTGGTAGCCGTTGGCCAGGCCGGCGCGGTTGAAGCCGGAATCGCGCTTCTGGTAGCTGGCGCTGACCGCCACGCCGAAGCGGCCGTCGGCGCTGGTGTTGCTGTAGATGCCCGAGACTTCCGGGGTGACGCTGTCGCCCTTCAGCATGCCCGGCAGGTGGTCGTTGGAGCTGTCCTTGACCGCCTTGGCGCCGATGCTGGCGCGCATGCCCGGATTGTCCAGCGGGCGCGCGGTCATCACATTGATGGTGGCGCCGATGCCGCCGGTGGGGCTGTCGGCGCGGCCGGTCTTGTAGACCTGCAGCTGCGAGATCGCTTCCGACGCCAGGTTGGAGAAGTCGAACGAGCGGCCCGACAAATCGCTCAGGTCGGTGGTCGGCATCTGGCGGCCGTTCAGCAGCACCAGGTTGAAGTCCGGACCGAGGCCGCGCACGGTGACCTTCTGCCCTTCGCCGTTGCTGCGGTCGATCGACACGCCGGAAATGCGCTGCAGCGACTCGGCCAGGTTGGTGTCGGGGAATTTGCCGATGTCATCGGCGACGATGCCGTCGACGATGCCGTCGGAATTGCGCTTCATGTTCAGCGTCGATTGCATGCTGGCGCGGATGCCGGTCACCACCACCGTCGGCGCGCTGGTGGTGCTGTCGGTGGGGTTGGCGGCGTCCTGCGCCTGGGCGACCGACAAGGTGGCGCAGGCGCCGGCGACGGCCATGGCGATCAGGCGGCGGCGGGCCGGCACCCTTGAAATCGTTTTCAAAGTACGTTGCATTTTGTCTCCTTATTTATGATTTATGCCGGGGGCGCAACATCGACCGGCACGCACCTGAATTAGTTCATTGATGTGACAAATTCGGCAACTTAAGGATAGGAGAAACGCTTCCATCCGTCAATTGATGCGCTTCATCCCGGGTGTTTTTCCCCGTTACGTAACGGCGTAATGTTGTAATAATGTGCTAACGGCATGCACGGTGTATCATCGCTCGACATCCCCTTGGAACAGGACCCATGATCGTCGCCGGTGACCAGCAATTACTGAAACAAATCAATCGCATGGCCCTGGTGCGCCAGCTGTGCAGCGAGCCCGGCATGTCGCGCGCCGGGCTGTCGGAAACCGTGGGCCTGACCAAATCCACTGTCAGCCTGCTGGTGCGGGAACTGATGGACGAAGGCTGGCTGACCGAAAGCGCCTTGCGCACCACCGGCGCGCTGGGACGGCGCGCCACCCCGCTGCACCTGGACGGCGGACGGCTGGCCCTGCTGGGCGCCGACCTCGGCATTGACGCGCTGCGCATCGTCGCCACCAACCTGCTGGGCGAGGTGCTGGCCGAGCGCGAACTGGCGTATGCCGATGCGCAAGACGCCGCCGCCTGCATCGCCCAGACCGCGCAGGCGCTGATCCAGCTGAGCGCCAGCGCCGAACTGGCGGGCCGCACCATGCTGGGGGCCGGCGTCGGCCTGCCCGGCGCGGTGGACGAGGCCACCGGCCTGCTGCACATCGCGCCCCACCTCGGCTGGCGCAACATCGACGTGACCGGCCTGCTGCGCGATGGGCTGGCCGGTTCGGCGCTGGCGGCGCTGCCGCTGTTCGCCCAGAACGAAGCGAACGTGGCGGCGCTGGCCGAGGTGGAATTCTCCGGCCAGCACGGCGCCGACCCGCTGATTTATGTCAGTATTGGTTACGGCGTGGGCGCCGGCATCATCGTCAACGGCCGCCTGCTGACCGGGCTGTATGGCTTCGCGGGCGAGGTCGGCCACACTATCCTGCAACAGGGCGGACCGCCCTGCTCCTGCGGCCGGCGCGGCTGTGCCGATGCGCTGATCGGTCTGCAAGCCATGCTGGACACCGTGTACGGCAAACAGGCGCCGTCGACGCCGGAGCAGCTGCAACAACTCGTCACCGCCGCCGACGCCGGCGACGGCCCGGCGCTGCAGGCGGTGCAAGCCTCCGGCCGCCATCTGGGCGTGCTGCTGAACAATCTGTGGGTGGCGTTCGATCCGATGTGCATCGTGCTGGGCGGCGCCGCGCTGCGGCTGGGCGACCACCTGGTCACGCCGGCGCGGCAGGTGCTGCACGACTACGCCAGCGCCACCTCGCTGACGGCGCCGGTGATCCGCACGCCGCAGTTCGGCGCCAACACCATCGCCATCGGCGGCGCCGCCATGGCGCGCCACTACCTGATGCGTCCGTTCGCCGAGCACGGCCTGGGCACCGCCTGAGTTAGTCCATTCCGCTCTTGCCGGTGGCCCCATACGCCGTGCTGTGCAGCTGGGACAAGCGCGCGGAGATTTTAGTCCGGCACGTGGATGCGGGCCTTGATGTGCTTGAGGTGGGCGACGATGGTAAAGGTCATCACCACCAGCAGCGACCACGAACTCCATTTGCTGACGTGCACCGCCGACCACGCGCCCAGCTGGTTGGGATAGCGCCACACGCCCCAGAACGTGCTGATGTTTTCCGCCAACCAGATGAAAAAGCCGATCAGCACGAAGGACAGCAGCAGCGGCATCTGCCGGTCGCGGTCGAGCGGCCGGAACACCACCGTGGTGCGGGCGTACAAACCCAGCGCGCAGGCCGCCAGATACCAGCGGAAATCGCCGATGTAGTGATGGGTGAAGAAATTGGCATAGATCAGCAGCGCGATCGTCACCGCCATCCAGTACGGCGGGTGGTGGCGGATGCGCAGGTCGAACAGGCGCCAGGCCTGGATCACATAGCTGCCCACCGCCGCGTACATAAAGCCGGAAAACAGCGGCACGCCGAACAGCTTGGTGTAGGCAAAGTCCGGATAGCTCCACGACTGGATGCTGCCCGAAACCTTGAACGCTTCCAGCGCAAAGCCGACCAGGTGGAACAGGCACACCGCCTTCAGCTCATCCCAGGTTTCCAGCCCGGCCCACAACATCCAGACCTGGATGGCGATGGCGGCCAGCAGCAGCACGTCGTAGCGCGGCAGGCCGAACAGCCCGGCGCGCGGCGCCAGCAGCACACTGGCGAAGAACAGCGCCACGAACAGACAGGCGCGGGCGTTCTTGATGCCGAAGTAGAGGAATTCCAGCAGAAAACGCTGCCAGCCGCGCAGACCGTGGCGGGTGGTGGCGGCGAGCAGATGGGTGTCGAGGATGGCCAGCATGGCGTCAGACTCTAGCGGTTTCAGCCATAAAAAACAATGGGGCCGGACGTTTGCACGTCCGGCCCCATCATCAGCTGGCAAGCGCTAGGCAGCGCCACCGGCTTCAATACGATTATTGCAGTTTGATTTCGACATCAACGCCAGCTGGCAGGTCCAGCTTCATCAGTGCGTCAACGGTCTTGTCGGTTGGGTCGACGATGTCCATCAGGCGCTGGTGGGTACGGATCTCGAACTGGTCGCGCGAGGTCTTGTTGACGTGTGGCGAACGCAGAACGTCGAAACGTTGAATGCGGGTTGGCAGTGGGACTGGGCCCTTGACAACGGCGCCGGTGCGCTTAGCGGTGTCAACGATTTCCAGTGCGGACTGGTCGATCAGCTTGTAGTCGAAAGCTTTCAGACGGATACGGATTTTTTGGTTTGGTGCGGACATGATAATTCCTCAAAAGAGCGAACTGGCAACTTTGTAGCGCCAGCAATGTTTAAAAGAACGAGTTTGATACGCAAGGGCGAGATGGTATCACACCATCCCGCCCCTGTTTCAATCCAGGCTAAAAATTAGGCCAGGATTTTTGCTACAACGCCGGCGCCGACGGTACGGCCGCCTTCGCGGATTGCGAAGCGCAGACCTTCTTCCATCGCGATCGGGTTGATCAGCTTGACGGTGATCGACACGTTATCGCCTGGCATAACCATTTCTTTGTCGTGCGGCAGTTCGATCGAACCGGTGACGTCAGTCGTACGGAAGTAGAACTGTGGACGATAGTTGTTGAAGAACGGGGTGTGACGACCGCCTTCGTCTTTCGACAGCACGTAGATCTCGCCGGTGAAGTGGTTGTGCGGCTTGATCGAGCCTGGTTTTGCCAGCACTTGACCACGTTGCACGTCTTCACGCTTGGTGCCGCGCAGCAGCAGACCAACGTTGTCGCCGGCCTGACCCTGGTCCAGCAGCTTGCGGAACATTTCCACGCCGGTGCAGGTGGTTTTCACGGTGTCGGTGATACCAACGATTTCGATCTCTTCGCCGACTTTGATGATGCCGCGCTCAACACGACCGGTCACCACGGTGCCGCGACCCGAGATCGAGAACACGTCTTCCACTGGCATCAGGAAGGCGCCGTCCACTGCGCGCTCTGGCGTAGGGATGTAGCTGTCCAGTGCGTCGGCCAGGGCCATGATGGCTTGCTCGCCCAGCGGACCGGTGTCGCCGTCCAGTGCTTTACGTGCCGAACCTTTGATGATTGGCAGGTCGTCGCCTGGGAACTCGTATTTCGAAAGCAACTCACGCACTTCCATTTCAACCAGTTCCAGCAGCTCTTCGTCATCCACCAGATCGCATTTGTTCAGGAACACGACGATGTATGGCACGCCAACCTGACGGGCCAGCAGGATGTGCTCGCGGGTCTGTGGCATTGGGCCGTCCGCTGCGGAGCAAACCAGGATCGCGCCGTCCATCTGCGCTGCACCGGTAATCATGTTCTTGATGTAGTCGGCGTGGCCTGGGCAGTCAACGTGAGCGTAGTGACGGCCGGCGGTTTCGTACTCGACGTGCGCGGTGTTGATGGTAATGCCGCGGGCTTTTTCTTCTGGTGCTGCATCGATCTGGTCGTAAGCTTTAGCTTCGCCGCCGAATTTTTTCGACAGAACGGTCGCGATCGCAGCGGTCAGGGTGGTTTTGCCGTGGTCGACGTGACCGATGGTGCCTACGTTGACGTGCGGTTTAGTCCGCTCGAACTTTTCTTTTGCCATTTTGATTCTTCCTCAGAACAAAGTTTTAAATGTGCGGCCAGGTGATCTACCCGGCCGCAAAAATTACAGAATTACTTAGCTTTCGCGGTAACGATCGCGTCGATAACGTGCTTAGGCGCCTCGGAGTAGTGCTTGAACTCCATGGTGTAGGTCGCACGACCTTGCGTTGCGGAACGCAGGGTGGTCGAGTAACCGAACATTTCCGACAGCGGTACTTCGGCTTTGATGATCTTGCCGCCGCCGCCTGGGATTTCGTCCATGCCCTGCACCATACCGCGGCGGGACGACAGATCGCCCATCACGGTACCGGCGTAGTCTTCCGGCGTTTCAACTTCCACAGCCATCATTGGTTCCAGGATGACTGGGCTGGCGCGACGGCAAGCTTCTTTGAATGCCATCGAACCGGCCATGCGGAATGCATTTTCGTTCGAGTCAACATCGTGGTACGAACCGAAGGTCAGGGTGACTTTGACGTCGACCACTGGGTAGCCCGCCAGAACACCGGTGTTCAGGGTTTCGCGCACACCTTTTTCAACCGCAGGGATGAATTCGCGTGGAATCACACCGCCTTTAATTGCGTCGATGAACTCGAAGCCTTTGCCTTGTTCCTGTGGTTCCAGGGTCAGCACGGCGTGACCGTATTGACCACGACCACCCGACTGCTTGACGAACTTGCCTTCCACATCGCTTACCGATTTGCGGACGGTTTCGCGGTATGCAACCTGTGGTTTGCCCACGGTCGCTTCCACGCCGAATTCGCGCTTCATGCGGTCAACGATAATTTCCAGGTGCAGCTCGCCCATACCACCGATGATGGTCTGGCCCGACTCTTCGTCGGTTTTCACGCGGAACGACGGATCTTCCTGTGCCAGGCGGTTCAGCGCCAGGCCCATTTTTTCCTGGTCGGCCTTGGTTTTTGGTTCCACCGCCTGTTGAATCACTGGCTCTGGGAACACCATGCGTTCCAGGATGATGATCGACGATGGATCGCACAGGGTTTCACCGGTGGTCACGTCTTTCAGACCCACTGCCGCAGCGATGTCGCCGGCGCGCACTTCTTTGATCTCTTCGCGCTGGTTGGCGTGCATCTGCAGAATACGACCCAGACGCTCTTTACGGCCTTTGACCGAGTTGTACACGGTGTCGCCCGAATTGATGGCGCCCGAGTACACGCGGAAGAAGGCCAGCTGGCCGACGAACGGGTCGGTCATGATCTTGAAGGCCAGTGCCGAGAATTTCTCGTCGTCCGACGCCTTGCGGGTGGTCGGCGCTTCGTCTTCGTCGGTGCCTTTAACGTCAGCGATGTCGATTGGCGATGGCAGGTACTCGATCACGGCGTCCAACATGGCTTGTACGCCCTTGTTTTTGAACGCGGTGCCGCACAGCATAGGAACGATTTCGGAAGCGATGGTGCGATCGCGCAGCGCTTTCTTGATCTCGGCTTCGGTCAGGTCGCCTTCTTCCAGGTACTTGTTCATCAGGTCTTCGTTCGCTTCAGCAGCGGCTTCAACCATCTTCTCGCGCCACTCGGCAGCCGAATCAGCCAGCTCGGCAGGGATATCGACGTAGTCGAATTTCATGCCTTGCGAAGCGTCGTCCCACAGGATCGCTTTCATCTTGACCAGATCGATCACGCCTTTGAAGTTGTCTTCGGCGCCGATCGGGATCTGGATCAGGACTGGGTTGGCCTTCAGGCGTGCGCGCATCTGCTCGTACACTTTGAAGAAGTTCGCGCCGGTGCGGTCCATCTTGTTGACGAAGGCCAGACGTGGCACTTTGTACTTGTTGGCCTGACGCCAGACGGTTTCCGACTGTGGCTGAACACCGCCCACTGCGCAGTAAACCATGCAAGCGCCATCCAGCACGCGCATCGAACGTTCCACTTCAATGGTGAAGTCAACGTGGCCTGGGGTGTCGATGATGTTGATGTGGTGTTCTGGGAAGTTGTTCGCCATGCCTTTCCAGAAGCACGTGGTCGCAGCCGAGGTAATGGTAATACCGCGTTCCTGCTCCTGCTCCATCCAGTCCATGGTGGCGGCGCCATCGTGAACTTCACCGATCTTGTGGTTCACGCCCGTGTAGAACAGAACGCGTTCGGTGGTGGTGGTCTTACCTGCATCGATGTGAGCGGAGATACCGATGTTGCGGTAGCGCTCGATGGGGGTCTTGCGGGCCATAATTAATCCTAAATCTTTGAATGGACAAAACCGAGCGCCATTTTTTGGAGAAAAAATGAGCCCGGCCTCGAACAACAGATGACAGCCAGATCACGCAGGATCTGGCCGATTTTATTAGAAGCGGAAGTGCGAGAACGCCTTGTTCGCTTCAGCCATGCGGTGAACTTCGTCACGCTTCTTCATCGCACCGCCACGGCCTTCAGCGGCTTCCATCAGCTCGCCCGCCAGACGCTGTGGCATCGATTTTTCGCTGCGCTTGTTGGCAGCTTCACGCAGCCAACGCATCGACAGCGCCATACGACGCACTGGGCGGACTTCAACCGGCACCTGGTAGTTGGCACCACCAACGCGACGGGATTTCACTTCAACCAGCGGCTTGGCGTTGTTGATCGCGGTAGCGAACACTTCCAGCGGGTCTTTACCGGATTTCTCCGAGATGTGCTCGAAAGCACCGTAAATGATGTTTTCTGCGACCGATTTTTTACCGGACAGCATCAGAACGTTCACGAATTTGGCGACATCGGTGTTGCCGAATTTTGGATCCGGCAGGATCTCGCGCTTGGGTACTTCACGACGACGTGGCATGTCATTTCCTTTTCTCTTCAGTTGAGTGCCTTGCGGTCACTCGCGGCGGCCATCATAGCCAGCCACTTACTCGGTCTCGCGACCGGCTCAACTCAATTAATAATGATTACTTCTTAGCTTGCTTGGCGCGCTTGGCACCGTATTTCGAGCGAGCTTGTTTACGGTCTTTAACGCCCTGGGTATCCAGTGCACCGCGAACCATGTGGTAACGCACACCTGGCAAGTCTTTGACACGACCGCCGCGCAGCAGAACAACGCTGTGCTCTTGCAGATTGTGGCCTTCACCGCCGATGTACGAAATCACTTCGAAACCGTTGGTCAGACGCACTTTGGCAACTTTACGCAGTGCCGAGTTAGGCTTCTTAGGAGTGGTGGTATACACACGGGTGCACACGCCACGTTTTTGCGGGCTGTTTTCCAGCGCCGGCGATTTGCTCTTCACGACCAGTTTGGTGCGTGGTTGGCGAATCAGTTGATTGATGGTTGGCATCGTTCTAAACCCAACTAAATAACAACATTAACAACCCGGTCAAAATGCCGGGGACAAAAAACCTTCTCTCGATCTATTGGGCCAAAGGAGGCGCAAACAGCCACTCTCATGGAGCAGCCGGATTCAACGTATACGATGTGCAGAATAAATTGAGAACTCGCGAGTATAGACGTGAACGGTAGCTCAGTCAATCAATTTCGCGGCGGATGGCGGCTTGCAGCGGGAAAGCCGCCACTAGCAGAAAGGTCTGAAAACGCTTGATAATAGCAAATAATTCCCATCCTGCTAGCCCTCAATGCGATTCCCGTTGCGCCCCGCCCCGCTGTTCGTGCTGACCAGTTACCTGTTGCTGACGCTGGTGCCCTGCGTGCCCCTGCTATTGGGCCGGCCAGTGCCGGAACTGGGCCATGTGCTGCTGGTGGAACTGCTGGCCTGGCTGGTGGTGTGGGGCGTGGTGGGCCGCCCGGCGTGGTTCCACTGGCTGCTGATCCCGGCCTTCCTGGCGCTGCCGACCGAGATTTACTTGTTCATTTATTACGGCCAGGGCATCTCCACCCATCACCTGGGCATCATCGCCGAGACCAGCCCCAAGGAGGCGATGGAATTCCTCGGCCGTAAGGTGTGGCTGATGGCGGCCGTGCTGGTCGGCGTGATCGGCTGGTGGATCGCGGTGCAAATGGCGGCCCGCCGCAGTCCGGCGCTGAACTGGCGCGGCGCCAGCCGCAAGACGGTGCTGGCTATATTAATCGCGCTGGCCGCGCTGGGCCTGTATGGCCGCGAATTCGGCGTGCACGCCGCGCCGTTGGTGCACAGCAGCGCCAGCGCGTCGGCGTCAGCCTCCGAATCCGCCGCCAGCGAGGAAGACGCAGCGGAAGAAGCCAGCGATCCGGAACGCGCCGCCATCGCCGGCGAGCACCGGCTGGACTGGAAATTCGGCCCGCTGCCATGGCGGCTGCGCTCGCCGCTGAGATTCAGCGACTTCGCTTCGTCGTGGCCGTTCGGCCTGACCGCGCGCGGCATCGATTTCTGGAAAGAGCGTGCATACCTGGCCGACCTCGGCCAGCGCAGCCGCAACTTCAGCTTCCACGCGCACCAGCCGGCCAAAAACGACACGCCGGAAATCGTCATCATGGTGATCGGCGAATCGTCGCGCTACGACCGCTGGGGCATCAACGGCTACGCGCGCGACACCACCCCGCTGCTGGGCAAGGAAGCCAACCTGGTTACGCTGCCGGACGTCATCACCGCCGTCTCGGCGACGCGGCTGTCGGTGCCGGTGATCATCTCGCGCAAGCCGGCCACGCAAAGCCTGAAGGACGGTTTCTCGGAAAAATCCTTCCTCACCGCCTATAAGGAGGCCGGCTTCAAGACCTTCTGGCTGTCGAACCAGATCTCGTTCGGCCAGTTCGACACGCCGGTGTCGGTGTTCGCCAAGGAGGCCGACGTGATCCAGTTCATGAACCTGGGCGGCTTTACCAACAACTCCAACTTCGACCAGATTTTGCTGGAACCGCTGCAACACGCCATCGCCGACGCGGCGCCGAAAAAGCTGATCGTGCTGCACACGCTGGGCAACCACTGGAACTACAGCCAGCGCTATCCGAAGGACTTCGACAAGTGGCAGCCGTCGCTGTTCGGCGTCGACAAGCCGGTGTACACCGACCTCAAGATCAAGCCACAGCTCAACAACAGCTACGACAACTCCATCCTCTATACCGACTGGTTCCTGTCACAGGTGATCCATCAATTGAAGGACACGCAGCAACTGACCTCGATGGTCTACGTGGCCGACCACGGCCAGACACTGTATGACGGCACGTGCAAGCTGGCCTTCCACGGCCACAACACCCAATATGAATTCCACGTGCCGGCCATGGTCTGGTATTCGGACCAATACAAGGAACGCTATCCGGACAAGGTCAGCCAGTTGCTGAAGCACCGCAAGGCGCGGCTGGCCACCGAGAACATGTTCCACACACTGCTGGACCTGGGCGACATCGAATACGGCGATGAAAAACTGGAGTGGAGCTTCCTCAACCAGCAATTCAAGCAGCACAAGCGCTACGTGGACAGCTACGGCTGGACCAACTACGACAATGCCGACTTCAAGGGCGACTGCCGCGAAGTAATCGACAAAAGCAAGCCCATCAAACAAGACAAATAATGCGCATCGCCGCTGAACGGCTGGCACGGCCGCGCCGTGCCAGTGAAGACGGCGACCTGAAACGGCCGCCGGAAAAGATCAGCGCAACGCCAGCTGGGTGCCGGGACGGCGGGCGGCGCCGACGGCGCTTTCGTTGATCTTGAAAACACTGACGGTCAGCTGCAATTCGCTGGCCTGGTCCTGCAGCGATTGCGTGGCGGCGGCGGCTTCTTCCACCAGCGCGGCATTCTGCTGCGTCACCGTATCCATCTGCGCCACGGCCTGGTTGACCTGGTCGATGCCCTCGCTCTGCTCGCGGCTGGCGACGGCGATTTCGCCGACGATCTGCGTGACCTGGTGCACGTTGCCCACCAGCGCAGTCATGGTGGTGCCGGCCTGCTCGACCAGCGTGGTGCCGAGCTGGATCTTCTGCACCGAATCGTCGATCAGTACCTTGATCTCCTTGGCGGCGGCCGCCGAACGCTGCGCCAGATTGCGCACCTCGGTCGCCACCACCGCGAAACCGCGGCCCTGTTCGCCGGCACGCGCCGCTTCCACTGCCGCGTTCAGCGCCAGGATGTTGGTCTGGAAGGCGATGCCGTCGATCACACCGGTGATGTCGACAATCTTGCGCGACGCATCGTTGATGGCGTTCATGGTGCTGACCACTTGCGTCATCACTTCGCCGCCCTGCGCCGCCGTGTCGGACGCCCCTTCCACCAGCGTGCGCGCGTGCTGCGCATTCTCCGAGTTCTGCTTCACCGTGCTGGTCAGTTCCTCGATCGACGCCGCCGTCTCTTCCAGCGAGCTGGCCTGGGTCTCGGTGCGCGAGGACAGTTCCATATTGCCGGCCGCCAGTTCCTGCGAGCCGGTGCTGATGATGTCCGCGCCCTGGCGCACCCGCGACACGGTCGACAGCAGGTCGCCCTGCATGCGCTGGATCGCTTTCAGCAGGCGCTGGATCTCGTTGTCGCCATCGGCTTCGATATTGGCGGTCAGATCGCCGCTGGCCACCCGGTCCAGCTGATCGACCGCGCCGGCCAGCGGCAGCAGCACCGTCGAGCGCAGCATCAGGTGTGTGCCGAACACCACGCCCAGCGCGATCAGCAGTCCCAGTACCACCAGCCACATCACGATCGAATATTCACTGGCGCGCTTCTCGGTCAGCGCGGTGATCTGCTCATCGCCCAGCTTCTGGAATTTTTCCAGCGCGGCCGAGAAGGCGGCGCCCACCGGCGTCAGCTCTTTCGAATTGATGGTCGAATACGTGCCCGGATCATCCTTGGCCAGTGCGTCGGAGGCGCGGTCCAGCACCGCCGACAGCTTGCGGCCCGAGTCCACCAGTTCTTTTTTCAGCTGCGCATCCTGGCCCGGAAACTCCGGCGCTTTCTCGAACTTGTCGAGGAAGTCCAGCGTGCGCTGGTAGGATTTCTTGGCGCTGCCCAGCGCGGAATCGCGGGTGGCCTTGTCGTCGCCCTCCTTCAGCGCCGCATAGCCGCGCGTCAGGGCCGAGCGGGTGCGGGTGGTGTCCTTGTACGCATCGTTGATGGTAATGATCTGACTGGAAATGGTGTGCACTTCCGCGATCGACCGATTGGACTGCTGCAAGGCGACGATGCCCAGCGCAGCCCCCGCCAGCAACATTGCCGTAAATAGAACTAATACGCCAAGCAAGCTTGCCCGCACTGTAACCTTATTCATCCCGCCTCCAAATTTGATATTTCTAACTAGAAACACTATACCAAATTTTGAAGTTTTGTGACCTTGGAAATAACTATTCCGGAGGTGCCGCTACAACAGATTGCGCAAGGCCTGCCGCAGTTGCGGATAGGTGAAAACAAAACCGCTGTCGAGCAAGCGCGCCGGCGCTACGCGCTGCCCTTCGAGCAGCAGGTCGGCCTGTTCGCCCAGGGCCAGCCGCATCGGCCAGCCCGGCGTCGGCATACCGTATGGTCGATGCAACACCGACGCCGCCACCCGGTTGAACTGCGCCTGCGTCAGGCTTTCCGGCGCGGTGAAGTTGTAGCTGCCGCTGCCGCCGCTGCGGCATAGGTGGGCCATGGCGCCGATCAGGTCATCCACATGGATCCACGACAGCCACTGCGTGCCGCCACCGAGCGGCCCGCCCAGTCCCAGCTTGACCGGCAACAGCATCATCGGCAGCGCGCCCTGCGTGCCCAGCACCAGGCCGAAGCGCATGCAGGCAACGCGCACGCCATGCGCTGCGGCGCCGCCGGCCGCTTGCTCCCACTCGCGGCACAGGTCGGACATGAAGATCGGCTGCGGCCCATGTTGTTCCGTCAGCACGGTGGCGTCGCCGCGCGGCTGCACGCCGTAGTACCCGATCGCCGATGCCGACAGCAACAGCGCCGGCTTGTGGTCGGCGGCGCCGATCCAGCGCACCACGGCGTCGGTCAGGCCGATGCGGCTTTGCCGCAGCACCGCGCGCCGTTTGGCGCTCCAGCGCCAGCCGAGGATGCGCGCGCCGGCCAGATTGATCACCACATCGAAGCGTCGTGTCGGCGGCAACTGCGCCATGCCGGCGACGCACTCGGCGCGGCCGTCGAACAGCCACGCCGCCTGGCGCGGCTGCCGTGTCAGCACGGTGACGCGGTGCCCGTCGCGCAGCAAAGCGCGCACCACGCGCTGGCCGATAAAGCCGGTGGCGCCGGTCACCAGAAAACTGCGCTCACCCTCGGCAAAGCTTACCCGGGGCGCGGCGGCATCGCGCTGCGCCATGCGGCCGATGCTGCGCGCCGCCCAGGCGTCGCGCAAACCGGACACGCCGACGCCGACGCCGCACAGCGCCAGGAACACGCCGAGCGCGCCATGCGGCTCCCACACCAGTGCGGTGGGCAAGGCCAGCATGGCAGGCGCGTCCAGCGCCAGCAGCGCGATGAAGGCGCCGCCGTTCATCGCCAGCACGGTATGGGTGACGCGCTCGGTCGGCGGCAGCAGGCGGGTACGGTCCTCGACCACGAAATCCCACAGCGTCAACACAATTTCAACGCTGAAC
Organism: Duganella margarita; assembly: GCF_009857535.1. GTDB lineage: Bacteria > Pseudomonadota > Gammaproteobacteria > Burkholderiales > Burkholderiaceae_D > Rugamonas > Rugamonas margarita. The sequence goes on along the minus strand of NZ_WWCS01000008.1, from coordinate 92,245 downwards.
ACCAGCAGCAGCGCCAGCGCCCACCAGCCATGGAAGGCCCACGACGACAAGCCGATGAACAAGGCGCTGTAGATCAGCGCGCGCAAGGCGTGAATGGACAACTCGCGCCGCGCCGTGGGCCGGCCGGGCAGCGCCTCGGTCAGTTCATGATGGTAGAGCGTATCGAAGGCGCCGAGACATCCCTGCGCCGCCATCAATTGCAACGCCAGTGTATGCGTGTTCATACCGTCACCTCCCTGAAGATACCTGCTTGCGTAAAGGTCGTGCCAAACAGCGGATGGCGGATCTCGATGTGGATATCGAACTGGTTGGCGCTGTTGTTGCGATGCCGGAGAAAGGTCTTGCCCGGCGTGAGCACATCCGGCAAGGGAATGCGCAGCCCGAACAGCTGCCAGAAATAGCCATCGCTTTCAAAATGCAGATTGCCGTCGCGGACCGCCAGCACCAGCTTCATGCCCAGTCCCATGCCGACGTATTCCAGCACGTCGCCCTGCGGGCTCTCCGCCATGTAGGAAGTGAACATCACTGGCTTGCGCGCGTGCAGGCGGTAAGTGCGCTCCTTGAAAATCCAGGCGCAATTATCGCGGGAGTAGACCTGGATATCGACCGGGAAATCCGCGTCGTTATATGGCATCAATGCACCTTTGACGAACGGCATGCTAAGGTAGCCCAGCAAGCGCCCCACGCGCGAGCAGCTCAGCTCCGACAAGGTGCCGGTGTAGTACAGCGGCTTGCCCGGCAGCGGATTCTTGTCGAAGCGCGCCTGGATATCGGGGTGCAGCTTGCGCCAGGTCGGGCCGAGGATTTTCTTGAACAGCTCACCTTCGGATGGAATCATCATGCTTAGCCGCCGTCTGTTATTTCTGTAAATACAGAAATTATGAGTGAAATTTTTAGTCGCTGCCGAGCAGGCGCGCCACCTTGCCACCCATTTTCAGGAAGCGCTGCATGGTGGCCGGCGGCAGGTGCTTGTAATCGTCATAGGTCACGCTGAGCATTTCGAGGAACTCCAGCACCTGTTCCATTTTGACCTTGGTGGCCTGCTCCAGCAGCGGATCACTGTCCGCCTCGACGGCGCAGGCGCGCAGCACGGTCAAGGTCGGATCGATCTCGCGCTTCTTGCGCTCTTCCACGATGACGCGGAAGATCGCCCACACATCCTGCAAGGCCAGGAAGTGATCGCGCCGGTCGCCCGCCACGTGGCTGATGCGCACCAGCCCCCAGCTTTGCAGCTCTTTCAGGCTATTGCTGACATTCGAGCGCGCCACATTCAGCGTCTCGGCGATCTGCTCGGCGTTCAGCGGCTGGTTGACCAGGAACAGCAGCGCATGAATCTGCGCCACGGTCCGGTTCACGCCCCACCGCGCACCCATTTCGCCCCAGTGGAGGATGTACTTCTGAATGGTCGGCGAAAGGTCCATGATTTCTCTAATTTCTGTCAACACAGAAATAGTATGCCTCGCTCAACCCAAAGTCAAAGACTTTTCAGCTGGATGCGCCATGTAGTCGCTGAGCCAGGCGTGGATGCGGTCGGCTTTGGCGGTGATGGCGGCGTCGAAGCCGCGCGCGGTCAGCAGGGCGATGCCGTTAGTCGCTTGCAGCAGGCCGGGCTTGAGCTGCCAGCGTCCGTTTTCGCGGCCGACACACCACGGCCGCAGGCTGTCGGCCAGCAGCGACGCCAGCACCAGATGGTGCGACGCCACCACCACCCGCCCCTGCTGCGCCAGCGTGTGCAGCACCGCGCCGGCCGCCGATACCGATTCCAGATAGTTGGTGCCGCGGAAGATTTCGTCGATCAGGAAGATCGCGCGCCGCTGCGCCGCCACCGCCAGCAGTTCCTGCCCGCGCCGCAGCTCAGCCATATAGAAGCTCTCGCCGTTGTCCATCGCGTCGTCGTTCTGCATGCTGGTGTACACCGGCTGCAGCGGCGTAACCGCGCGCGTCGCGTAGCAGAAGCCGAACGCCCGCGCGGTGATCAGGTTCAGGCCTATCGTGCGCAGCAAGGTGCTCTTGCCGATGCCGTTCTGGCCCGAGATGAACACGCCCTGCCGCGCCATGCCGAACGACAGCGCCGCCGCGTCAGCCAGCAGCGGATGCACCACATCGTCCAGCGCCACCTCGTCGCCCTGCTCCGCCCAGCAGAACGCCGGCACCTGCGACAGATGGCGCGCCAGCGCCAGGTCCGCCTCCAGCGCCGCCACCCGTGCAAAGCAGGAACGCAGGAAGTCGATGTGCTCACCCACCACCTCGCGGCTGCGGAAGTAGTGCCGCACATTTTCCAGGAACATCCAGTCGGCGTAATCGCGCGCACCCGGCAGGTAGGCCAGCAGCGAACGGCCGAGGCCCCGGTTCAGGCGCGACGCCTCCGCGCCATCATCGCGCAACGGCGCCGTCGCCGGATCGTCGATTTGCGCCAGCAGTCCATGCGCGCGCAGCATCTGCTGCATCGAATTGAGAATGCTGGTCCACTCCTGCACTGCGTCGTGATAGCCCGCCTGGATCGCGCACAGCGCCAGGAACAGCGCCAGCGTCACGAGCCACATCCACAGCCAGTTCATGCCCAGCGCCAGCCCGACCGACAGCAGGAACGCCCACGGCAACCAGCCCAGCACCGGCACCCAGCGCGGCGTTGATGGCAGCGGCGCGCCAAACACCGTCTCGCTGATCTCGCGGTCGGCCTGACGCAGGCCGGCGCTGGCGGACGTCAGGCGCGTCCGCAGTCCATCGTCCGCCACCAGTGCGCGGACGCGGACGGCCGAGGTGGACACATCCTCCTCCGCATGCAGCCGCCGGTGCAATTCCTGCTGGCCGAAGATGCTGGTCTCGCGCGCCAGTTGGGCGCTGTAGTCATACAGCAGCAGATCGTCCCAGGTCGCGCTGTCCAGCAGGGTGTCCGCGTCGGACAGGGTACGGCGGTAGAGCGCAACATCGCTCGGCACAAACGGGTAATCGGTCATGAAATGCTTATCAGGTGGCAACACTGCGCCAGATTGAGCACAATTGACAGATTTTCAAGCCCGGCCGGGCAACGCGGACATCACGGACGTTCCCGGACGTTATCGGACGCGTGCGGACAGCGGACACGCCACTGGATATACCATGTAAATCAATGACTTAGCCGCTGGCACGCTTTCTGCATAATGTTGACTATCCAGACACCATACGACCATCATGATACGTGACACCTCCTCCCAAGACGCCGTAATCGCCGCGCCCAAAAGCCAGGCCACCAGGCGCCGCCTGATCATCGCCGGCAGCGCCGTGGTGCTGCTGGCAGTCGGCTGGTACCTGTTCCACAACTGGCGCAACACCGACCACTCGGTCAACATGTCGCGCCTGCGCATCGCCGAAGTGGGCCGCGGCACCCTGATCCGCGACGCCGCCGTCAACGGCCGCATCGTCGCCGCCGTCAGCCCGACGCTGTACGCGCCGTCGCTGGCCACCGTCACGCTGCAGACCCACGCCGGCGATACCGTCAAGAAGGGCGACGTGCTGGCCGTGCTGGAATCGCCCGACCTGTCCGACGCGCTGAAGAAGGAACAGGCGGCCTACGCGCAGATCGAAGCCGATGTGGCCCGCCAGCGCATCCTGGCCCGCAAACAGAAGCTGCTGGCGCAGCGCGACGCCGACACTGCCGAAATCGACCGCCTGTCGGCGCAACGCACGCTGGAGCGCTACGACGCCGTCTCCAACGAAGGCATCATCGCCAAGATCGAATACCAGAAGGCCAAGGACGCGCTGAACTCCGCCGCCATCCGCGCCAAACACGCCGATCAGGCCTCGGCGCTGGAGAGCGACAACGTGGCGCTGGAGCTGCAGTCCAAGATCAAGCAGCTGGAGCAGCAACGCAGCACGCTGTCCAACGCCCAGCGCCGGGTCGATGAACTGACGGTGCGGGCCCCGGTCGATGGCTTCATCGGCACGCTGTCGGTGGCCAACCGCAGCGTGGTGCCGGCCAACACGCCGCTGATGACGCTGGTGGACCTGTCGCGCCTTGAAGTCGAGCTGGAAGTGCCGGAGACCTATGTGTCCGACCTGGGCCTGGGCATGACGGCGGAAGTCAACTACGGCACTGGCATCGCCAACGGCAAGCTGTCGGCGCTGTCGCCGGAAGTGGTGAAGAACCAGGTGCTGGCGCGGGTGCGCTTCAACGGCGAGCAGCCGGCCGGCCTGCGCCAGAGCCAGCGCATCACCGCGCGCCTGCTGATCGACGAGAAGCACGACGCGCTGATGGTGCAGCGCGGCCCGTTCGTCGAATCGGAAGGCGGCCGCTATGCCTACGTGGTGCGCGACGGCGTCGCCATCCGCACGCCGATCAAGCTGGGCGCCACCAGCGTCTCCGCCGTGGAAATCCTCGGCGGCCTGAAACAAGGCGACAAGATTGTGATCTCCGGTACCGAAACCTTTGAGAACGCCGAACGCGTCTCGATCAATAACTAAACTCTGAGAGGCTCCTATGCTGCGCATGAAAAACCTGAGCAAAGTGTATCGCACCCACATGATCGAAACCCACGCGCTGCGCGGTTTCGAGATCGACGTCAAGCAAGGCGAATTCGTCACCGTTACCGGCCCGTCCGGCTCCGGCAAGACCAGCTTCCTCAACATCGCCGGCCTGCTGGAAGAATTCACTGACGGCGAGTATGTGCTGGACGGCGTCAACGTGCGCGGCATGGACGACAATGCCCGCTCGCGCCTGCGCAATGAAAAGCTGGGCTTCATCTTCCAGGGCTTCAACCTGATTCCCGACCTGTCGCTGTTCGATAACGTCGACGTGCCGCTGCGCTATCGCGGCTTCAACGCGGCCGAGCGCAAGGAGCGCATCGAGGACGCGCTGGCCAAGGTCGGCCTGGCCTCGCGCATGAAGCACTATCCGGCCGAACTGTCCGGCGGCCAGCAGCAGCGGGTGGCGATCGCCCGCGCGCTGGCCGGCTCGCCCAAGCTGCTGCTGGCCGATGAACCGACCGGTAACCTGGATACGCAAATGGCGCGCGGTGTGATGGAGCTGCTGGAAGAGATCAACGCCGCCGGCACCACCATCCTGATGGTGACCCACGATCCCGAACTGGCGGTGCGCACCCAGCGCAATGTCCACATCATCGACGGCCAGGTGTCCGACCTGGTGCGCAAGTCGCCGTCGCTGAGCACCGTCGGCCACGCCGCCCAAGCGTAAGGAGCGCAGCATGTTCCAATACTACTTTTTGCTGGGCGTGCGCAGCCTGCGCCGCAATCCGGCCCTGACCGCGCTGATGGTGCTGACGCTGGCCATCGGCGTGGCGGCCAGCGTGTCGACGCTGACTATCCTGCACGTGATGTCCGGGAATCCGATCCCGCACAAGAGCGACCGCCTGTTCGTGCCGCAGTTCGACAACGGTCCGCTGGAAAGCTACAAGCCCGGCGACCGCGCCAACGACCAGCAAATGAGCTACCGCGACGCCGTCAATCTCATGGCCGGCAAGGCCGGCGAGCGGCGCACCGCGCTGTTTGGCATCGGCATGCCGCTGGAGCCGGAGCGTAAGGACATGGCGGTGTTCATCGTGCGCGGCATCGCCACCGGCGGCGATTACTTCAACATGTTCGAAACCCCGTTCCTGCACGGCCAGGGCTGGGCGCCGGCCGCCGACCAGCGCGGCGACGACGTGGTCGTCATCAGCCGCAAGCTGTCGGAGAAACTGTACGGCGACGCCGATCCGGTCGGCCGCCGCGTGCGCATGGGCGGCTTCGATTACCAGATCGTCGGCGTGCTCGATACCTGGAGCGTGGTGCCGCGCTACCAGCACCTCGACAGCGCCGACGGCGCCTTCGGCGACGAGGACGATATGTATGTGCCCTTCGCCACCGCGGTGCGCCACCAGGTGGACCGCAACGGCAGCACCGGCTGCCAGGGCAACGTGGAGCCGGGCTACCAGGGCTTTCTCGATTCCGAGTGCACCTGGATCCAGTTCTGGTTCGAGACCGCCAGCGCCGACCGCGCGGCGCTGCAAAGCTACCTGGATAGCTACACCGCCGAGCAGCGCAAGCTCGGCCGCCTGCTGCGCCACTCGCCCAACAAGCTGTATAACGTGATGGAATGGCTGGAGTTTAACAAGGTGGTCGACAACGACAACAAGCTGTCGGTGTGGCTGTCGTCCGGCTTCCTGCTGATTTGCCTGGTCAACACCATCGGCCTGCTGCTGGCCAAGTTTTCGGTGCGCGCCGCCGAAGTGGGCATCCGCCGCGCGCTGGGCGCCTCGCGCCGCGAGATCTTCACCCAGTTCCTGATCGAGACCACGGTGGTCGGCCTGGTCGGCGGCGTGCTGGGCCTGCTGCTGGCGTTCGGCGCGCTGTCGCTGATCGCCATGCAATCGAAGACGCTGTCGGTGGTGGCGCAGATGGACTGGATCATGCTGCTCACCACCTTTGCGCTGGCGGTGCTGGCGGCGGTGCTGGCCGGCCTGCTGCCGACCTGGCGCGCCTGCCAGGTGACGCCGGCGCTGCAACTCAAATCCCAATAAGCGAGGTCCATCATGGAAATCCGTCCTATCCTGTCCGCGCTGCTGCGCAATAAAACCGGCCCGCTGCTGGTGGCGGTGCAGGTCGCCCTCAGCCTGGCGATCCTGTCCAACGCCATCTACATCGTCAAGGACCGCCAGGCCATGTCGGCGCGCGCCAGCGGCGTCGCCAACGAAGAGCAGATCGTCAGCGTCCAGGTGCGCCATCTGAAGACGCTGCCGCACGAGGCCAGCCTGGCCAGCCAGCACGCCGAAATCGCCACCATCCGCGCGGTGCCCGGCGTCACCTCGGTGGCCCAGGTCAGCCAGAATCCGCTTAGCCGCTCCGGCAATACCACCGGCCTGGCCACCGACTACAAGCAGGTCACCTCGACCACGCTGGGCTCGACCTACCAATCCGCCGAATCGCTGGTGAAAACCTGGGGGCTGCAACTGGTGGAGGGCCGCGATTTCCTGTCCAACGAGCTGCTGGAAATCGACGGCAACACCAGCAAGGAATTCCCCAAGGTGGCCATCATCACGCGGGTGCTGGGCGAAAAGCTGTGGCCCGGCGCCACCAGCTTTGTCGGCAAACAGATGCTGAACGGTACCGGCAGCGACGCCAACCCGTTGCGCATCGTTGGCGTGGTTGAAAAGCTGCAGACGCCGAATGCGCAAATCGGCGCCAAAGGCGAGCAATCGTTCATCGTGCCGGTGCGCACCACCGGCGATGCCGGCTACGGCTACACGGTGCGCGCCGAGGCGGGCCAGCGGGACCGGGTGACCAAGGAAATCGAAGCGGCGCTGCGCGCCGCCTCGCCGGAACCGCTGATCATCAAGACCAAGACCCTGTCGGAATTCCGCAAGCTGCGCTATCGCGCCGACCTGGCGCTGGCGTGGATGCTGGTGACGGTCAGCGTGCTGCTGCTGCTGATCACCGCCAGCGGCATCGTCGGCATGGCCAGCCTGTGGGTCACGCAGCGCCGCAAGCAGATCGGCGTGCGCCGCGCACTGGGTGCGCGCCGGGTCGATATCCTGCGCTACTTCATCACCGAGAACGTACTGATTACGAGTGCCGGCGTCGCCGCCGGCGTGCTGCTGGCACTGGGGCTGAACCAGCTGTTGGTCAGCAAGCTGGAAATGGCGCGGCTGCCGGCCAGCTACCTGTTGATCGGTTCCGGCGTATTCCTGGCGCTGGGCGTGTTCGCCGTCTACGGCCCGGCATGGCGCGCGGCCAGCATCTCGCCGGCCACTGCCACCCGCACCGCGTAATGACGGCAACCGGAGCCCAAGGCATGCCGCGACAATGTTATGCTTGCGGCATGCCTACTGTACTCATCATCGACGATAACGCCGCCGTTTCGGTGGCCCTGGAAGTGCTGTTTTCACTGCACGACATCGAGGCGCTGCGCGCCGCCTCGCCCGAAGCCGGCCTGGCGCTGCTGGAGCAGCACAGCGTGGACCTGGTGTTGCAGGACATGAACTTCAGCGCCGACACCACTTCCGGCGAGGAAGGCACGGCGCTGTTCGGCGCCATCCGCGCCCGCCATCCGGACCTGCCGGTGATCCTGCTGACCGCCTGGACCCACCTGAATGCGGCGGTGGACCTGATCAAGGCCGGCGCCGCCGACTATCTGGCCAAGCCGTGGGACGACAACAAGCTGATCGCCACTGTCAACAACCTGATCGAACTGGGACAGGCCAAGCGCGCCTTGCAGCAGCGCGTGCAGGCCGACCTGCGCCAGCGGCGCGAACTGGAAAACGGCCACGACCTGCGCGGCATGGTGTTTCAGGACCAGGCCACCGAACGCGTGATCCATCTGGCCTGCCAGGTGGCGCGCGCCGACGTGCCGGTGCTGATCTCCGGCCCGAATGGCACCGGCAAGGAACGCATCGCAGAAATCATCCAGGCCAATTCCGCCGTGCGCGGTGGACCATTCGTGGTGCTGAACTGCGGCGCCATCCCGTCCGAGCTGATTGAGGCGGAGCTGTTCGGCGCCGATGCCGGCGCCTACACCGGCGCCTCCAAGGCGCGCGAGGGCAAGTTTGAAGCGGCCGACGGCGGCACGCTGTTCCTCGACGAAATCGGCAACCTGCCGCTGGCCGGACAAATGAAACTGCTGCGGGTGCTGGAGACCGGCCGCTTCGAACGTCTCGGCTCCAACCGCGAGCGCCAGGTCAAGGTGCGCGTGATCAGCGCCACCAATGCCGACCTGCAGGCCATGATCAAGGCCGGCACCTTCCGCGAAGATCTGTTCTATCGCCTCAACGTGATCGAACTGCGGCTGCCGCCGCTGGCGGCGCGGCCGCTGGACATCCTGCCGTTGGCGATGCACTTCCTCGGCGCCGGCAAACAACTGCATGCCGATGCGCAGGCGGCGCTGCTGGCGCATGCGTGGCCGGGCAACGTACGCGAACTGAAAAACGTCATGATGCGCGCCGGCCTGTTGGCCAGCGGCGACGTCATCAAAGTGGCCGACCTGGGCCTGCCGCCGGCGTCCGCTTCGGCAGCGATGTCGGCATCGGTCGGCACAGCAGCGGCCAGCGCCGATGAAGGCAACCGTGAACCGGACCGCGACGCCATCAGCCTGGCGCTGAGCCGGGCCGGCGGCGTGGTGGCGCAAGCGGCGGCGGAACTGGGCCTGTCACGCCAGGCGCTGTACCGGCGCATGGAGCGGCTGGGCATCGTGCGGCCGTGACCGGGCACCGCGACAACACTGATCGCGAAGCCGACGCCGCGGCAGGAAATGCGGCCGAGGCGCCGGCGGGGTCCGGCAAAGCCGCCGGGCAGACATCACGCGACCGCGAGCCTGCCGCCGCCGGCGCGGCGCAACCACGGCGCGGCCTGCGCCTCTCGCTGCTTACCCGCTGGACCGCGCTGATTGGTACGCTGCTCACCGTCGGCATCCTGATCGCGCTCGAACTCACCCGCGTCTTCCCAGACAATTCCAGCCTGGTGCTGGCGATCTGCCTGCTGTGCGTGCTGCCTATCTCCATCATCACCATCCGCGCGGAGCTGGAGCGCATGCTATCGCTGTTCCGCGCGCTGACCGGCACCGTCACCAGCTACCAGGACGGCGACTTTTCCTTCAGCCTGCACTGGCCGCAAAACGATGAACTGAGCGACCTGGTAGCCGCCCACAACGCGCTCGGCGCCGTGCTGCGCAAACAGCGCCTCGACCTGGTACAGCGCGAACTGCTGCTGGACACCATGGTGCAAAACACGCCGGTGGCCATGCTGCTGGTCAGCGACGCCGGCCCTATCGTCTACGCCAACCTCGCCGCGCGCCAGCTGCTGAACCAGGGCCGCCGGCTGGAAGGCCATCAGCTCGAAGACATCCTGGCCCACGCCTCGCCGGCGCTGCTGGAAGCACTGGCACGCGGCGGCGACGGCCTGTTCACCACCAAAGCCACCGGCGCCAATACCGACATCGACGAAGAAGATGTCTACCACCTGGCGCGCCGCAGCTTCAAACTGAATGGCCGTAGACACGAACTGCTGCTGCTGCGCCAACTGACGATGGAACTGCGCCGCCAGGAAGTGCAGACATGGAAAAAAGTCATCCGCGTGATCAGCCACGAACTGAATAACTCACTGGCGCCACTGACCTCGCTGGCCCACTCCGGCGCGGAGCTGGTGCGGCGTGGGCAGACCGAGCGCCTGCCGCAAATCCTGGGCACCATCGAAGAGCGCACCCGCCACCTGGAAAACTTCATCCTCGGCTACGCGCGCTTCGCCAAGCTGCCGACGCCACGGCTGGAAACCCAGCACTGGCAAGGCTTCCTGACGCAGCTGGGTGAGCAGGTCATGTTCAAGCTAGTGGGCGAGCCGCCGGCCGAGCCGTGCGCCTTCGATCCGGCGCAGCTGGAGCAAGCCTTGCTAAACCTGCTGAAGAACGCCCACGAATCCGGCTCGCCCACGGATGAAGTCAGCCTGGAGATACGCCGCCTGCACGACGCCGTGCGCATCGATGTGCTGGACCGTGGCCCCGGCATGAGCGAAGCGGTGTTGACCAACGCGCTGGTGCCGTTCTACTCCACCAAACGCAGCGGCACCGGCCTCGGTCTGGCGCTGGCGCGCGAAATCGCCGAAGCGCACGGCGGCCGCATCACCCTCACCAACCGCGAAGGCGGCGGCCTGACCGTGACCATCATTTTGCCGCTGGCCTGATAAACTAGCGGGATGTCCAAGTCTCCATCCCCCTCCCCCCGCTTCGATCAACCTGGCCACCCGCCCGCCACCGTCACCGAATTCCAGGGCGTGCGCAGCCTGCACCTTGGCACCTCCTGGGTGCAGGGTGCGATGCGCATCGCCAAACCCGATAACATCGAGCTGGAATACATCCAGATGATGATGATGTGGTTACTCTTCAACGAGAACCCGCAGCACATCGTGCAACTGGGCCTGGGCAGCGCCGCGCTGACCAAGTTCTGCTACCGCCGCCTGCCGCAGGCGCGCGTGACCGCCATCGAACTCAATCCCAACGTGATCGCCATGTGCCAGGCGCAGTTTGCCCTGCCGTCCAATGACGAGCGGCTGGACGTGCGCGAGATGAACGCCATGGATTTCGTGCTCGATCCGGCCAACCGCAACACCGTCGACATCCTGCAAGTGGACCTGTACGACGAAGAAGCGCGCGGCCCGGTGCTGGACTCGCCGGAGTTCTACCAGGGCTGCGCCGACGTGCTGCGCGACGGCGGCATCATGACCACCAACGTCTTCGGCGACGACTTCTCCAACTACGACAAGAACCTGCAAACCATGGAAATGGTGTTCGACGCCGTGGTGTGGCTGCCGGAAGTGCACGACGCAAACATCGTCGTCATCGCCTTCAAGAATGCGCCATCGCTGGATTTCAGCGTGCTGTATGAGCGCGCCGGCGAGATCAAGAAAACGCTTAATCTGCCGGCAAAGTCATGGGTCAACGGCCTGAAAGAGTGGATGCGCGACCAGCAATAAGCCGCGCCGGTTTCCGTCTATCGATATGCAAGCGCATCATACCGATGCGCGCGCGCCACACTTTTGCACCTGCATTGCGCAGACACGTGCCGGGTCGCCGGCCAGCTTACGATACATTACGTTACAGTGCACGAAGTATGTGCAAATGTGCATAATTCGCAACATTGTGGTGCGTGCCGCGTTGTCGTTACACGACTCCTCCCATTAGTATTTTTCCAACGGCCTTACCCCCCGCGGGCCGTCTTTGGAAAATACCACGAGAGAGAACAATGACAAGAGCTCCGCAATTCAAACGCACCATGCTTGCCAGCGCTATCCTGCTGCTGGCGGCACAAACCGCCAGCGCGCAAACGTCTACCGACAGCGGCGCCAAGGCAGACGAACAAACCGTGGTGGTACTGGGCTCGCGCTCGGTGGCCAAGACGGCGCTGGACACCTCGTCGCCGGTCGGCCTGATCGGCCTCAAGGACCTGCAAACCGCCGGCCCGCTGGAACTGGGCAAGCTGCTGCAAACGCTGGACCCGTCGTTCAACTTCTCCAGCACCTTCATCAGCGACGGCACCGACTCGATCCGCCCGGCCACCCTGCGTTCGCTGGGTCCGGACCAGGTGCTGGTGCTGATCAACGGCAAACGCCGCCACCAGCAGGCGCTGGTCAACGTGCAGCAGACCATTGGCCGTGGCTCGGCCGGTACCGACATCAACGCCATTCCGCTGGCCGCCATCCACCACATCGAAGTGCTGCGCGATGGCGCGGCGGCCCAATACGGCTCGGATGCGATTGCAGGCGTGATCAACATCGTCCTCAAGTCCAACACCGGCGAGACGTCGCTGAGCGGCCAGCTGGGTACCACCTCCGAAGGCGACGGCGACCTGTACTCGGCCAGCGCCAACCGCGGCTTCGCGCTGGGCGAAAACGGCGGCTACATCAACCTGACGCTGGAAGGCCGCAAGCGCGGCGAAACCAACCGCGCCGGACCCGATTCATTGCGCGTCAATCCGCCGCGCGTGACGCAGCACATCGGCGACAGCAACACCAAGGACGGCTACTTCTGGTGGAACGGCGCGCTGCCGATCGATAAAGAGAGCGAGATCTACGCCTTCGGCGGCGTCTCCAAGCGTAAGAGCGATTCGTATGGCTTCTTCCGTTCCGCCGGCGACGATCGCACCGTGCCGGCCGTGTATCCCAACGGCTTCCTGCCGGCGATCAGCACCGACATCAAGGACGCCTCGTTCGCCTTCGGGTACCGCCGCGACCTGCCGCGCGACTGGAAGGCCGACATCAGCATCAACTACGGCCAGAGCGAACTGGCGTTCCACGAGTCGAACAGCTTGAACGTCTCCTACTGGTACGAACCGAAACCGGGCGGCGGCATCTACGCCGACTCGCCGCGCGAAGCCGACACCGGCACGCTGAAGTTCTCGCAGCTGACCTTCAACGCCGACGTCAAAGGCCCGGTCACGCTGGGCAACACCGTGGTCTCGCTGGCCACCGGCTTCGAGTACCGCCAGGACAACTACCAGATCATCGCCGGCGATCCGGTCTCCTACCAGTACGGCCGCACCAACAACCCGGCCATCGCCATCACCACGCCAAGCGGCGCCACCGCTGCCGCCGGCATCCAGGGCTTCCCTGGCTATACGCCGGGAACAGCGGTGGATTCGGGCCGCCACAACATCGCCCTGTTCCTCGACGCCGAGACCAAGCCGGTCGACACGCTGACGCTGGGCGGCGCGGTGCGCTACGAAAAATACTCGGACTTCGGCAGCACCGTCACCGGCAAGCTGAGTGGCCGCTTCGACCCGACCAAGGAAGTCGGCTTCCGCGCCAGCCTGTCCACCGGCTTCCGCGCGCCAAGCGTGCAGCAGGAGTTCTACAGCTCCGTCTCCACCAACCTGAATAACGGCGTGCTGACCGAAACGCTGACCGCGCGCCAGGGCAGCACCGTGACCCAGGCCTTCGGCATCAAGCCGCTGAAGGAGGAAACCTCCACCAACGGCAGCATGGGCGTGGTGCTGCGTCCGGTGAAGAACTTCTCGCTGACGGCCGATGTGTACGAGATCAAGATCAAGGATCGCATTGTGTTCTCCAGCGAGATCGCACCGGAATCCGGCGGCGGCCCGATCGCCAACATCCTCAAACCGCTGGGCGTGGGCCAGGCGCAGTTCTTCACCAATGCGGTGGACACCCGCACCCGTGGCCTGGACGTGGTGGCCGAGAACACCACCAAATTTGATGCGTCCACGCTGGTACTGTCGGGCCAACTGGGCTTCAACAAAACCGAAGTGACCAAGCGTCATTCGACGTCCACGGTGCTGAGCGGCGAGAAGCTGTTCGACCAGTCGCAGGTCACCCTGATCGAACATGGCCAGCCGCGCAAACACCACGTGGTGGCCGCTGACTACACCATGGGCCCGTGGAACCTGAACACCCGCGCCAACTACTACGGCCCGGTGGAGGCTTCCAACTTCAGCCCTCTGCAAAAATGGGATGCGCGCTGGCTGGTGGATGCGACGGTACGTTATGGCTTCAGCAAACGCACCTTCCTCAGTGCGGGCGTCAACAACGCCTTCAACCAGCTGCCTAACCTGTGGGCCAACGGCGGCGACTTCCCGAAACTGGGCTTCACCCGCTGCTGGGAAACCTGCCCTATCGGCGTGAACGGCCGCTCGTTCTACGTGCGGGCGGATACGGCGTTTTAAACGTCCTGGAGCAGTTGGCGGCATACGCCGCAAGGTGCACCAGCGCCGCCAGCTGTTTCACCAATCCTTCCATCTGCTCGGCCGGCACTTGTGCGTAGCCGAGCATCAGTCCCTTCCAGCCAGACTCGCCTTGCGTATCATGCGCGCTCAGCGCATTGACCGCAATGCCGCGCTCCAGCGCCTGCGCCACGATGGCCTCGTCATCAATGGCCGCATCGTTGAAGCGCAACGACAGATGCATGCCGGCCGAACCGCCGTGCACCGTCGCCACCGATCCCAGATGCTGCCGCAGCGCCCCTACCAGCGCATCGCGCCGCTGCCGGTATAGTCGCCGCATGCGCCGCAGGTGCAGCGCGAACTGGCCGCTGCGCAGGAACTCGGCCAGCGCCAACTGCTCGGCCACGCGCCCGCGCGCCGACGACTGTTCGCGCATCTGCAAAAACGCCTCGGCCAGCGATGCCGGCACCACCACAAAGCCGATGCGCAGCGACGGGAACATGGTCTTGCTGAAGGTGCCGAGATAGACCACCGGCGCATTCGCCGCCAGGCCCTGCATGGCGTGCAGCGGCGCGCCGTCATGCCGGAACTCGCTGTCGTAATCGTCCTCGATGATCAAGGCGCCGGCCGCGCGCGCAGACTCGATCAACGCCAGCCGCCGGCGCAAACTCAATACGCTGCCCACCGGGTACTGGTGCGATGGCGTGGTGTAGATCAGGCGCGGTGGCCGCAACAGCCAGTCTTCCGGCGTGGGCGACATGCCATCGTCATCGACGTCAATACCGGCTACCGCGAGGCCGGCGCCACGGGCCGCAGCCAGCGCGCCGCCGTAGCCGGGATTCTCGATCCACACCGTGTCGCCCACGTCGGCCAGCGCATGCATGCAAATATCCAGGCTGCTCTGCGTGCCGTCCGTGATGAACACCTGCGCCGCTTCGCACACTACGCCGCGCGAGGCGCGCAGATGGTCGGCAATCGCCTCGCGCAGCTGCGGTTCGCCGGCCGCCTCGCCGTAGTTCAGCTGCTCCACCGTTATCGTACGCAGTGCGCGTTCCATCATGCGCCGCCACAGCGCCATCGGGAACTGCTCCAGCGCCGGCACCCCGGGCACGAAAGCGCCCATGCGGTCCGCCGGCCCCGGCACCGCGCGCAGATTCCGCACGCGCTGCGACAAGCCGGCTTCCTGCACAGCCGGCGCGCGTCTGGCTGGCTTGTGTTCTGCGGCCAGCGCCGCGACGACCGTGCCGCGCCGGTCCGTCACCACAAAGCCTTCGCTGGTCAGCTGCTCGTACGCATACAGCACCGTATTGCGTGCCACGCCCAACTCCTCCGCCAGCGCGCGCGAGGCGGCCAGCCGTGCGCCTGCGGCCAGCGTGCCGCTGCGAATCGCCGACCGCAGACATTCGTGCAGCATGCGCTGACGCGGCCAGCCCTGATCGCGATGCTGTTCCGCGTAGTCGTTGATCAACAGGGCTAGATCCATTCGTGGCTCCATCAAAATAGTTATGCATGGCTCTACTTATGGAGCCAGCGTTTCATTATATTGGTATTTTTACGAGGAGAACCATGAACGAAGCACCGACCGACCGCACCCGCATCCGCCGCATTGCCACCAACGGCCACTACGACGCCGCCACGCTGCACGCCATCATTGACGACGCCTACCTGTGCCACATCGCCTTCGGCGACGCCAAAGGCGCGCACTGCATCCCCACGGCCTGCTGGCGCGAGGGCGACTACCTGTACATCCACGGCTCCAACGGCAGCCGCATGCTCAAGCGCCTGATGGACGGCGAATGCTGCGTGACCATCACGCATCTGGACGGCCTGGTGCTGGCGCGATCGGCGTTCAATCATTCGATGAACTACCGCTCGGCCATGATCTACGGGCGCTTTGAGGTGGTTGACGCAGCCGGCGCGCGGCATGCAATGGAAGCCTTCATGGAAAAACTGGTGCCTGGCCGGCAGGCGGAGATTCGTCCCGGCTCGGACAAGGAATACGCCGCCACCACCGTCATGCGCATCCCGCTGACAGAAGCAGCCTGCAAGATCCGCAGCGGCCTGCCCGGCGACGATGAAGAAGACCTGAGCTGGCCGGCATGGGCCGGCGTGCTGCCCTTCGCCCGCACCCAACAGGCGCCGATCACCGATCCCGCCTGCACGCTCCCGGCGCCGGACTACGTGCAGCGCTGGCAGCAGGGCTGACGTCAGTCCAGCATCGGCGTCAGGTCCGGATCGCTCTTGCTCATGGCGCGGCGATAAGCAGGACGCGCGCCGATGCGCTGCAGGTAAGCCCTGATGTGCGGATACGGCGTCAGGTCAAACGGCTGGAACATACGCATGGTGGTCAATGAAAAAACGGTCATGATGTCTGCTGCGGAGAACTCGCTACCAGCAAGGCAAGCGGCTTCTCCAAGCCGCGCCTCCATCAATGCCAGAACACGGTCCATGCGTGCCTGCACCGCCGCCAGCGCCGGATGGTCCGGCGGCAGACCGGTGCGCCGCATGAACAGAACCCTGCCGATCGCCGGTTGCAGGTTCCCGTTCGCGAAGTGGAACCAGTAAAGAAAGTCCGCATAGTCCGGGCGCTCCGGCCCAGGCTTGAGCCGCCCGCCGCCATGCTTGACAATGATGTACTCGACGATGGCAGCCGATTCCGCCAGCATCAAGTCGCCGTCTTCAATTACCGGCGCAGCGCCGAGCGGATGGAGCGCTTTCAGTTCCGGCGGCGACAGCATCGTGACCGGATCGCGCGTGTAGTGCTCAATCTCATACGGCACATCCAGCTCTTCGCAGAGCCAGACGACGCGTTCAGATTGGGCATGGCCGAGGTGGTGGATTTTGATCATGGCTGACTGCTTTCATAATGTGCGCTCGTGGCCCCGCACCGCCGTCGGCGCAAAGCCGAAACGTTGGCGAAACCGTACAGCAAAGCGCGATGGAGATTCATAGCCCACCGAGAGCGCGATGTGGGAGACAGGCTGCGTGGTGGCCTGCAGCAGCGTGAGTGCAGTCGCCATGCGGATATCCACCAACAGTTCTGTCAGCGAGTTGCCTTCGGCGGCAAGGCGGCGGCGCAGCGTGGCCTGCGACACAGCTAGCTCGTTGGCCACGCGACCGGCGTTCCAGTCCTGTTGCGGCCTCGCGCCGATCAGCGCGCGCACCTTGCATGAGATGTCGGCGGCTACTGCTGGAGCGGACAACGCGACGCCAGCCTCCAGCAGCCAGTGCATCACCTCCAGCAGGCGCTGGCGCGCCACTGCTGCGGGCAGGCAGTGCGTCAATGCCTGAGTGGCGCGACCAAATGCATCGGTCAGGCCATCTGCTACCTTCGTCACCGCGCGTGCCGGAACGGCTTTGCCGACAGCCTCGCCGCGATAAAACGGATCGTCCAGCAGCACTGGATCGAACACCAGCCAGCGCGCCTCGTAGTGATCGCCCTCGCTCACGGCATTTGTGAAATCGACTGTCTGGCCGCCGCCAAGAACCAGCGCCTGGGCTGGACACGCGTGCACGCTGAGTCCCTGCGAGGTGCGTACCGTCTTGGTACCCCGGTCAACCAGGATCAGCGCAGGCTGCTGCACGTGGACGCGCAGTATCTCCAACTCACGTCCCTGCAGGACATGCGCGGCAGCGCCCACGCCGGGTATGGCGTGGATATTGCGGTCTGCATTGGAAGGAGCTTGCATATCAGCGTCCGTTAGTGGGAACACGCATAGTGTAGCCGCCGCCCGGTGTCGCGTCGGTGCCGTATCAGTCGGATTCGGTGCCGATCCGCTCAAACGTTATTGAAGCTCCAGCGACGCGATCAGCTGTGCAAGAATGGCGCGGTCGTGGCCATGGATTGCCTTCAGCGGCAACGGCAGGCAGGGTGACTTCGTCAGTCCAAGCAACTCGGCGGCGGCGGCCATTACGCGCAGGCTACCACCCTGCCTGGCGACCAGATCCCACAATGGACGCAGGCGCTCCAGCAGCTGACTGGCTTCCTGCGCATCACCACGTTGCGCCGCCCGCGTGATCTCCAGCAGGGTGCGCGGAAACAGGCCGCCCCAGGCTGAATACCAGACTTCGCAACCGGCATTCAAGCCGATGGCGCCAAACCAGTCGCCGCTGACGCCGATCGATACATGCGCGGGAATCAATGCACGCAGACGATCGACACGCGCCTTGGCCTCCTGCGGGTCAAGAGGCATGCCGGGGATTTTGATCGAACGGACATTCGGCAGTTGCGCGATGCGGCCATGGAGTTCGTCGGTGAACTGAAAATTGGTGGTTCCGGGGTTGTCGTAAACGCAGAGGGGAATCGACAGATTGCGCGTTACCGCTTCAAAGTGGCTGTACACCTCTTCGGGGATTAGCTTGTTGTACGAGACAGGCGCCAACAAGACGGCGCTGGCGCCGGCCTTTTGCGCGTCTTCCGCCAGCAGTAAAACATCGCGCGTGCGCAGCGCGCCGATGCCGATCATGACTGGAACGGGACCCGCGTTTTCCACCGCAATACGCGCAACCTGCGCGCGCTCGTCGCGTGAGAGGTAAGCGTAGCCGCCCGAAGAGCCAAGCGCGCCGATGGAGTCAACGCCGGCATCGGCAAGACGCCGGACCAGAGCCGCGTAGGCGACGGTATCGATACCGTCTTCGTTCATAGGCGTTAAAGGGAATGCACTGAGTCCGGAAAACATGGCGACAACTCCGTCGTGGCTGATGTGCCGGATATCATAACCTATCGTCAGCGCCGCCGATCTGCCGCTGCTCGCGCCACCAAAGAGCAAGCAGCATCAGCGCAAACAACACGCCAGCCGCCCGCACGCCCGGCCAGTTGCCGCCATCCGCGACGCCAGCGGAGGCGTTGGGCTCGGCCATCGCGGCGGTGGCGTCGGCGCGTTGGCCGGCGGCCCTTGGCGCGGAGCGGGCGGCATATTGCAACGTCGCGTCACGGCGCAGCGCCTTCTGCCACGCGGGCCAATCGCCGGCGGCATAGACGTATTCCTCGCCCTGCTCCGCCATGCCTTCCGCGCTGAATTTCACCCAGCCAGCCTTCTGCGGCCAAAACGCCGCACACACAGCATCCGCCTTGTCCGCGCGCGCAGCCAGTGCCATCGCCGCATAGCCTTCGGCCGCCAGCGCCGTCCCCGCCTTTACACCCTGCGCGCATACTTCACTGCGCAATCCCGGCGCAGGCAGCGGATCACTCATCTGCCAAACCGTTTTTTGCACGCCATCCAGCACAATCAAATCCATCGCTGACTGCCACCATAACGCCAATGCCTGCGGCGCACTGATCGCATACTTATGCCAGTCCGCCACGCCTACCCACACCACGCGTCCCCGAGCAACGCCCCGCTGCCACAACCACGGCTGCTTCCGGCCATCCCGCGCCAACACGGACCAAGGCGCGGCGACGCTCTCCGCCGGATTCAACTGCGCCGGCGGCAGCGACAACGCACCAAACTGGCGCATATCCTCCTTCTCCGTCGTTGGCGATTGCTGGCGCAGCGACAAACCAAAATCCCGCTGCCACATACCGGCATCCGAAGCATTCCCGCCCAAGACCACGAGCGGCACGCCCTTGCCAGCCTGCGCCAGCAAAGCCGCACGCGCAACGGCGGTCAAATGCTCCACATACGCCGCATCGACAAACATCGCATTGGCCGCTACCAGTGGCGCGCGCGCCGTCTCGCTGCGCGTAATTGATTTGCCTAGCGTGACATTCCAGTCCAATACCGCACCGCCATCGGACAGCAACTGATTCAACGCCCGCGCATCAAAAGACGGCGCATCGAAACGCCCCTGAATCTGCAACGGCACCGCATCCTTCACCTGCAACGGAACCGGTCCCTGCGCAATCGTTTTGCCGTTCTTGTCAAGCAAGCGGGCTTGCAGCACCATGGTCTCGGCCACCGGCGGCAGCCACTGCACGGACAACTGCGTCTCCGCCGCCAGGCCGGAATCCGCCAGCACCTGCTTGTTCTCAGCCAGCAGTTGCAAGCGCCACTGCCCCGGCGCCCATGAGCGCCGCACAGTCAGCGTAAAGATGCGGCCCACCGACATCGAACGAGGGAAATCCAGCCACAATAGATCCGCCGCCGCCGGCTTCCATTGCAGCGGACGCGCAGGCAAATCGCGCCACTCCGCCTCCCGCACGCCATCGCCGCTCAGCACAATGCTGGAAGCCGCCGGAATCGCATACAGATCGGACGCACTGATGCGGCCCGCTTCTGTGCTGACGGCCAACGGCGCCGCCGCGCCAGCAGGCAAGCGCACATCCGCAAGCGCCACCGCCAACGTGGCGCCTGCCACGCCAGCCAACGCCGCGTCGATCCAGCGGCGCTTGCGGCCATACAGCACGGCGCTGATCAAGCCAGCAGCCAGCGCGGCCAACGGTGGCGCAATATTCGCCAGGTCAGTAGAAATAATCATTTAACCTGCTCCTTACCGCTCCACGCCTGGCGGAACGGCGTATCCGCCGAAGGGTGTGCTTGCAGCAGCACCGGCGCATCGGTCAGCGTGCCGCGCAGCCATGCGCGCAACTCGGCACGGCATGGAACGCAGCCATCCTGAACATCCTGCACGGCGCGCTGTGCGCTCAGCTTCTGTTCCTGATCGGTGATGCGCGCGGCAATCGCCTCACGCGCAGCCTTGCTCCACAAGGCGGGTAACGCCCCATCCTGCGACAGCGCCTGGACCAGATCGCGCACTTCGGCCGGTACCGTGTCGCTGGCCGCGCCTTGCGCACGCTTGTAGCTCATGGCGCCGACGATGTCCCCGGTCATGCGTTTTTCTTCCTTCAGCGCCGGCGGCACAAAAGCGGTGCGGTGCAGATAGACGCGTTCCGCCGCCTGCAGTTCCTTGATGGCGTCCAGCGCCTTGTATTCCGGCGGCAGCGCGGTCTTGGGCGATACCGCGCGCAGCGACTTTTCCGCGTCCCACATCGCGGACAGCGCTCGTTTGAGGACCGCTTTCGTCTGCGGGTCGAAGATGGTGGCGTTGTCCTCCACATCGTGCGCATGGCCGAATTCCTTCATGACGCTGATTTCGCTGCCGGCTTTTTCCTGGCCGTGATGTTCATGCTCATGTTCTTCGTCGCCGAACAAGCTGGATTCTTCACCGAGGAATTGGCCATAGCGCAGGCGTAGCGCTGCCTGGTCGGCGGCAATGCCTTCGCTGCGCGAGCGCTGGGTGGCGGCCGGCATGCCGGGATTGGCTTTCAGGTCGGCGACCAGTTGTTCGGTGTCGATGATGATCTGGCGCTGGCTGCGCAGGTTTTCCGGTTTGCTCATGGAAGGTAATGCTGTGGAATCCAGGTTTTCCGCTTCCGGTCCGGGCAGGCGTAGCGTGTAGGTTGGCGACTGGGCGGTATGCGGGTTCTCCGGCGCGTTGTCGGTGGCGCGGACGAAGAAGTAGAGTTCATCGCCCGGCTCCATGCCGAGTTCCGCCAGCGTCCATTGTTTTTTCCAGCTGCGCGATTTGGGATCGCTGGATTGCGGCAGCGGCACTTCCTTGTCGCTGAAGCGAATGTTTTCGCCACTGCCGCGCGCGAGGGTCATGTGCAGGCTGGCGCGGACGATGGCGTAGTCGTCGCGAGCGCTGACGGAGATTTGTACCGACCTGGCGTCTTTTTGCAGCAGGTGGATCAGTTCTGTCGGTTCGCTGACGGTGACTTGCGGCGCCTGATCCGGTGTGACGCGGATGTTGTAGCGGGTGGCGGATGTTCCGCGTACACGCCAGAACAGCGAGTCTTCAACCCGGAGTGTGGCGCAGTCTTTGCCGAAGGTGAGCGTGTGGCCGTCGCCCAGTTCGACGGTGGGTTCGGCGCCGGTGGCGTTGCGGATGCACCAGCGGACCTCGGCGTATTGCGGGATCTGGAGGTCGCGCGCGCCGGTCTCGAAGGGTTTGATACCGGTGTAGGCTGGCGGTGTGATGCTGAGGTATACCTCGCCGTCGATGATAGGTTTGTTGGCGTGGGCGGCCGCTGCCACTGGTGTTGGCGTCGGTGCGGATTGGCCTTGCCATGCGATGGCTGCGCCGGCGGCGAGGGTGGCGAGCAGCAGCGGCCAGATGGAGAAGCGTGCCTGGGTGCGGGCAATGCGCTGGTAGTCGGCGTCTGTGAGCGCGCCGGCAAGGCGGGCTTGCAGGCGTTGTTGCTGAAGTCTGGCGATGGGCGTTTTGGCGTCGCTTGTCAGTAGTTCGCTGCTGTCTTCCAGTGAGGGGATGGCGGCGTTGAGCCACGATTGCCATTGGGCGGCGATGCGTTGCTTCCAGCGGTAGCCGTCGGCGATGGCGCAGACTCCCCAGAGGGTGATGGTTGCTGCCATGGCGATGCGGATGGCGGGCAGCATCCAGCCGGCCAATAGCATTGGCAGGAGTGCGGCCAGCCATTGCGGGCCGCGGCGGCGCCAGATGACGGTCCAGAGGCGGCGGCGCAGGTGGTCAGTTTCGCCGTGCATGCGTGAGGGTCCGTTCAAGGATGAAGAGCGCCAGCAGCGCCAGGGCGAGCCAGTAGGCGGGCTTGGCGTTGGTGATGGCGGGCAGCGCGCTGCGGGCGGCGCTGAAGGTCTGGGATGGCGTGGCGTAGGCTGGCGCAGGCGAGGCGGAGAGCAATTGCCAGGCTTCGTACAGCGCACGGGCAGTGTCGGCGTCGCGTGGCGGGAAAGCGTCCGACGTCCATAGGCGGCCGTGCGGTGAGTCGGCGTAGCGCAGCGCAATGCCGTTAATTGTCAGCCTGGTCGCAGAGGCCAACTCGGGGAAGCCGGCGCTGGCGGCAGCTGTGCCAGTAGCGTTGGCGCTCGCAGTCGCGGCGGCGGACGGCGCGATCCACCAGTGTGGAGCGTGCCAGTTGGCGGGCGGCGCAGTGGCGGGCGTGTCCCATACGATCAGCGTCGTGCCGACGTCTTGTTCGGTGGCGAGTTGGTGGCGTATGGCTGCTTTGCCTGCTACGTCGAAGGCGGCGAACAGTGATTGCCATGCTGGCGTGCGGGCGGCTGGTGCGGCCAGTACGATGTGGTGCGTAGTTGCGGTCAGCTGCGCGGCAGGTGGCACGGATGGCGTCACAGGTGCGACTGACGTGGTCGGCGTGAGCGGTGCGGCTGGCGCGTTGGCTGTACGCAGTTCTAGCTGGTGGCTGAATTGCGGCACGCGGGCCGGCATCGCGATTTGATCGGCGCGGGCGACGATGAGCAGTCGCGCGGTCGGACGCCAATCGCGTTCGTTGGCGCGTAGCCATGCCAGTGGGTTTGGCGGCAGGTCGATGCGCGCGGCGGCGGCAAAGCCTGCGGCGGAGATTTGCTGCTCGGCCCACGCCTTGTCAGCGCCGGCATCAACCAGCACGGTGTCGCCACGCCACGGGAAGATGGTGGCGGCCAGCCAGGCGATCAATATCACCAACAGCAAACAGCGCACCACCAGCAGCAACTTGTCGCGCCACTGCCAGACGCGCAGTTGTTCCGGTGGCGCCGATGGCAGGAAACGCGCAGTGGCCAGCGGTTCGGCTTTCAGGCGCTGGCGCTTCTGGCGATGCCACCAGATCGGCAGCAATAACAGCGGCAACGCCAGCCACCACCAGGGATAAGAACTCAAAATCATCTGGCCCGCGCTCCCGCCAGCTGCAACCAGCTGCGCAAGACGCCAGTCAATGGCTGCTCGATGCGCGCCTCGTAGTGGACGATATCATGTTGGCGACAGCTTGCCGCCACGCTGCCGAAGTGCGCGCGGCTTTGCTGCTTG
Source organism: Duganella margarita (assembly GCF_009857535.1). Classification (GTDB taxonomy): domain Bacteria; phylum Pseudomonadota; class Gammaproteobacteria; order Burkholderiales; family Burkholderiaceae_D; genus Rugamonas; species Rugamonas margarita. The sequence goes on along the minus strand of NZ_WWCS01000008.1, from coordinate 68,399 downwards.
TAGTGTTCACGGTCGGCGTTACTCATGCGGTGCAGACCATCGTCGCGCTCCGGATCGCGATAGCCTCCGCCGGATTTGAAGCTGGCGTCCACCTCCGCCTGCGTGCGCAGCGTGAGCAGGCGCACGTCGTGCCGCATATTCCGCAAGCGGAGCAAGGCCTCGCTCAGCGGCGACGGCCAGTCGAGGAAATCGCTGGCAGCGAAGATCATGCCCGGCGCGCGCGCGAAGTGCAGGCTGGCGCGCAGCGTTTCGGCCGATGGCAGTTCGCCCTGCGGCGTCGCCCTGTTCAGCGCCGCCAGCACGCGCTGGAGCTGGCGCGGTCCACGCGCGGCCGGCATGTAGTTAACCTTGCCCGCGCTGCACACCACCAGCCCGAAAGCGTCGCCCTGGCGCTGAGCGATAGCGGCCACGCAGGCCAGCACGGTGCGCGCGAACCACAGCTTGTCGATGCCGTTGATCTCGCGGCTCGGCTCCGCCATTGATGCCGTGGCGTCGAGCCAGAGCCAGACTGCGACATGGCTGTCGCGCTCGGCCTCGCGAACGAAATAGCGGTCGGCGCGCGCCAGCAGCTTCCAGTCCACGCGGCGCCATTCGTCGCCGGGAGCGTAGGCACGGTACTCGGAGAACTCAACACCGGCGCCGCGCTCGCGGCCAATATGGATGCCATGGCCCAGGCCAGCCAGCACGTGACGGATCACCAGATCCAGATCCCTGGTCTGGGCCAGCATGGCGGTCATTGCACCAGCGGGCTGCGTTGCGGTCGATTGCATCGGCAGTTTAGTCCGGGCGGATATGTTCGCGCAGCGCCTGCAGGATGTCGGCGATTGCCACACCATCCGCTTCCGCTTCAAAGTTGCGCAGCACACGGTGCGCCAGCACCGGCAGCAGCATCTCGGCGATGTCTTCTCGTGTGACCGCCAGACGGCCCTGCATCAGCGCGCGCGCCTTGGAGGCCAGCACAAGCGCCTGGCCGGCACGCGGCCCTGCGCCCCAGGCGATATGTTTTTTCACCGCCGGCACCGTGGTCAGCGCCGGCCGCGTCGCCCGTACCAGGCGGGTGGCATACGCCAGCAGATGCTCGCCGATTTCGATATCGCGCACCAGCTGCTGAAGGCGCAGCAGCGTGGCGACATCCATTACCGGCTCGGCGTCTTTCAGACCGGCGTGCGTGGTGGCCGACACCATGGCGATTTCCTCGGCCTCGGTCGGATACACCACATCGATGCGCAGCAGGAAGCGGTCCAGCTGCGCCTCCGGCAGCGGATAAGTGCCGGCCTGCTCGATCGGATTCTGCGTCGCCAGCACAAAGAACGGCTTGGGCAGCTTGTGCGTCTGGCCGGCAAAGGTGACGGAGCGCTCCTGCATCGCTTCCAGCAAAGCCGATTGCGTCTTCGGCGGCGCGCGGTTGATTTCATCCGCCAGCAGCACCTGCGTGAACACCGGCCCTTGCTGGAAGCGGAACTCGCGCTTGCGCGTCGCATGGTCTTCTTCCAGGATTTCGGTGCCGACGATATCCGACGGCATCAGGTCCGGCGTGAACTGCACGCGATGGAAGTCCAGCTCCGTCGCCTGCGACAGCGACTTGACCAGCAGCGTCTTACCCAGTCCCGGCACGCCCTCCACCAGCGCATGGCCGCCGGCCAGCAGGCAGATGATCAGCGAATCGATCACGTTCTCCTGGCCGATGATCACGCGCGCCATGCTGGCCTTGAGCGCCTTCACCTTGGCGGTCAGCGCGCCGATTTCATTTTCGCTCCAGGCGATTGCACCATCAGCCATAATAACTACGCTCCCAACGCATATTGAATGATATTGACCGCAAAGCGGGTATTGTCGACCGCGAGGAATCGTTTGTTGCGGAAGTCATAGTCCCACTCGCAGCCGTAGTCCTTGTTGCTGTACAAAAGCCGCACGCGGCCGCCGACCTCGATCGCCTTCAGATAGTCGTGCACCAGATCGTCGCCCCAGCCGTTCAGCTCCACGCCGGTATTCGGCGGGCCGTCTTCAAACTTGAAGAAGCTCGAATAGATCGGATGGTTGTTGGGGATCTTGTGCAGCGCCTTGGCCCCGAAGATGCGGCCGATTTCAGCCTCGAACGATTTCGCAAACAGCCCGTCGATGTCGTGGTTGCAGTCGTCCACGAACAAAAAGCCACCGCCCTTGATATAGCGCTCCAGGTTCTTGCGCTCGGCCGCCGTGAACTGCACCAGCTTGTGGCCGGCGAAATAGCAGAACGGCGCCTCCAGCATCTTGGGATCGGACAGCGCGACGATGCGCTCAACGGGATCGACCCGCAAGGTGGTGTACTCCACCAGCGAGTTAAGCACGTTGCTGGGCATGCGGACATCCACATCCCAGTCGCCCGACTCGTAGGTCAGGCGGGTGAAATAAAAATCGTACGAGGCCACAGCCGTCCTTACACCGCGTCCGACAAGGACGTGAAGTTAAAGTCGCGCACCTTCATCGGCGGAATCAGCATCTGATAGCGCACCTCGTCGCCGCCAATCACCACCGGCTTGCCCAGTTCATCGATATTGTTCAGCATCGACACCGGGCTTTCGTTGAAGCGGAAGTTCTTCACCGGGTGCTTGATCTTGCCGTTCTCGATGTAGAAGGTGCCATCGCGCGTCAAGCCGGTCAGCAGCAGCGACTGCGGATCGACCATGCGGATATACCAGGTGCGCGTAACGAGGATGCCCTTCTTGGTCGACGCAATCAGCTCTTCGGTCGACTTGCCGCCGCCCGCCATGATCATGTTGCCATGACGGCCGGTGGCGCGCTGGCCCTGTTTCTCGGCCCAGTAGCGCGTGTAGTCCAGCGAGGCGATCTTGCCGCCTTTGACCACGTCCGCGCGCTCGCGCGCCAGCATGGCCTGGCCATCCCACGGCAGCACCGGCACGTCCGGATTCCACGGATCGGCCCAGATATTGACCTGTTCATCGAACAGCTTTTCGCCCAGGCGATTACCGCCGCCCTTTTTCGACAGGAAGCTGCGGCCTTCGTCGGCCTGGCGCGCATCGAAGGCGCCGAACATGCGGCCGATGATTTCCGACGTCGCCGCCGGCTCCAGGATCACCGTGTAGCGGCCCGGCTCCAGCGCTTTCGCGTCGACCGATTTCAGCGCCTTTTCGATAGCGATCTCGGAGGCCTCGCGCGCATCGAACTTGCGCGCATCGTTGGCGGAGCGCGTCACCCAGCCGGAGCCACGGCCATCTTCGGTGCGGGTGGTGACGGTAAAGCCCAGGTTACTCAAGGTCTGGTAGCCGAACACGCCGTTGGAGTTGGCCACCGTTTCAAAGCCGCTGGTATCGCTGAAGAAGCCCGCCGCCACCAGTCCGTGCTTGCGCGCCGAGTTGATGCTTAGCGCCGCCACTTCGGCGCGATACTCCGGATCGATGGCCGCAGTGGCCTCGCTGAAGGTGGCCGACGATTTGTAATCCTGCTTCTTCACCGCCGGCTGAAACTCCGGGTTTTCCGGCGCCAGGCGCGCCACATCTTCGGCGCGGCGGATCACCTTTTCCAGCGATTTGTCGTCAAACTCGTTGATCGAGGCCGTACCCTGCCGCTTGCCGAAAGCGACGCTCACCGTCAGCTGCGTATTCTCCGCCAGGCCGGCCGTCGACACCGCATTGCGTGCATAGCGGATATTGCCGTTGCGCGAGCCGCTGATCTGCACCCGGCATTCGTCTGCCTTGGACAGCGACATCAGCTTGTCGCAAACGCGTTTTGCTTCTTCCTGATTCAGCATCTTCATCTGTTATCCAATCTTGCGAGCGGTGTTGATTACGTTGATGCCGTTGAAGCGCGTCGTTGGCGAACCATGCGACACGGCGCTCACCTGGCTAGGCTGGCCTTTGCCGTCGAAGAACGAGCCGCCCATGCGCCAGTCGCGTTCATCGCACAGCGCGGTGCAGGCGTTCCAGAACTCCTGCGTGTTCGACTGGTAGGCCACGTCTTCCAGCTGCTGGCCGATCTTGCCGTTCTTGATTTCGAAATACAGCTGGCCGCCAAACTGGAAGTTGTAGCGCTGCTGGTCGATCGAGTACGAACCGCGGCCCAAAATGTAGATGCCCTTCTTGACGTCCTTGACCATCTCGTCCGGCGTCAGCTGCTTCTTGCCCGCTTCCAGCGACACGTTGGGCATGCGCTGGAACTGCACGCTGCTCCAGCTGTCCGCATACGAGCAGCCTTGCGATTCCTTCTCGCCGATGATGGCTACCTGGTCGCGCGTGGCCTGGTAGTTGACCAGGATACCGTTGCGGATCAAGTCCCAGCGTTTGGAGGCGACGCCTTCATCGTCATAGCCTACAAGGCCCAGCGAAGCCGGCGTGGTCTTGTCGGCGACGATGTTGACCAGCTCCGAGCCATACTTGAAGTTCTTCGACTTCCACTTGTCCAGCGTGGCGAAACTGGTACCGGCGTAATTGGCCTCGTAACCCAGCACACGATCCAGTTCGGTGGCGTGGCCGACCGATTCGTGGATGGTCAGGAACAAGTGTTCCGGCGACAGCACCAGATCGTACTTGCCCGGATCGACCGTCTTTGCGGTCAGTTTTTCACGCGCCTGTCGGCCCGCCGCCCGTGCATCTTCAATCAGATCGTAAGCGCCCTTGTACAGCGTGGTGACGCCACCCGCCGCCTTGATGCGGTTCTCCGCTTTGCAGTCGAAGAATTCAAAGCCCATGCTGGCCGGCGACGACAGGCCGTCGCGGGTGCGGAACTTGCCACTGGCCTTATCGACGGCGGTGGCGGTGAACGGCGACCACAGACGATGGATGTCCTGGTCGATATACGAACCGTCGGTGGACGCAAAGTACTTCTGCTGGTTCACCTGGAACAGGTTGGCCGCCATGAAGCTGGCGCCCGCATCCAGTCCGGCCTTGTTCGCGGCCAGCAGCATGTCTGCCTTGTCCTTGATCGGCACTGCGCGCCAGTCCTTCTTGAACGGCGTGGCCCACGCCACTTCGCCCACGCCTTTGACGGGCGCCAGCACCACCGGCTCGGTTTGCAGCCTGGCGTTGGCTTTGGCGATGGCGACCGCCTGGCGCGCCGCATCGGCCACCGAGTCCAGCGTCATCACGTTGGTCGAGCAGAAGCCGTAAGCGCCGCCGGCGATCACGCGCACGCCGACACCGGACGATTCGGTGTTGACGATGTTTTCCACGTTCAGGTCACGCGTGGTGATGAACTGGTTCAGATAGCGGCCGATGCGTACGTCGCAGTACGAGGCACCGGCCTTGGTCGCGGCGTTCATTGCGGCGTCGGCCAGCGATTTCTTGAATTGCACCGCCATGGGATTGAGCAGCTCCTCGGCTGCAATCGCGTTACCGAAGACCGGCACCAGCAGGCTGCCGCCAGCGACCGCGCCTACTTTTAAAAATGAACGACGTTCCATAAAATTCTCCAGGCCTGCGCACGTCCTCCCCGCGAAGGCGGGGATCCATCCCACGCCGATCCAGACGCGCGGTATAGACTCCCGCCTGCGCGGGAGTGACGTTGGTTACACTGCGTCCGAAAGCGACGTAAAGTTAAAGTCGCGAACCTTCATCGCCGGAATCAGCAACTGGAACTGCGACTCGTCGCCCGACAGAATCTCCGGTTTGCCGATTTCGTCGATATTGTTCAGCATCGATACCGGGCTTTCATTGAAGCGGAAGTTCTTGATCGGATGCTTGATCTTGCCGTTCTCGATGTAGAACGTGCCGTCGCGCGTCAGGCCGGTCAGCAGCACCGACTGCGGGTCCACCATGCGGATATACCAGGTACGCGTGACCAGGATGCCCTTTTTGGTATTGGCGATCAGCTCTTCGGTCGACTTGTTGGTGCCGGCCATGATGATATTGCCCGGCGTGCCGATGGCGCGCTTGCCCTGCTTCTTGGCCCAGTACTGCGAATAATCCAGGTTGGCGATGCGGCCATTCTTGATGATGTCCTGGCGTTCGCGCGCCAGCATGCTGCCGGTATCCCACGGCAGCACGGCGACGTCCTTGTCCCACGGGTCGGCCCACACATTGACCTGCTCATCGAACAGCTTTTCGCCCAGGCGATTGCCGCCGCCTTTTTTCGACAGGAAGCTGCGGCCCTCGTCGGCGGAACGCGCGTCGAAGGAGTTGAACATATACGCCAGCACGTCGGAGGTGGCGGCCGGTTCCAGGATCACCGTGTAGCGGCCCGGCTCCAGCGCCTTGGCATCGACCGAACGCAAAGCCTTTTCGATGGCGACATCCGAGGCAGCACGCGCATCGAACTTGCTGGCATCGCCCACGCTGCGCTTGACCCAGCCGGAACCGCGGCCATCTTCGGTGCGTACCGTCAGCGTGAAGTCCAGGCCCGTATCGGTCTGGTAGCCGAACACGCCGTTGGAGTTGGCGATGGAGGTGAACTGCGTACCGTCGGTGAAGAAGCCCGCCGCCACCAGCTTATTCTTGCGCGAGTTCTCGATGCTGTAGGCCGCCACCTGTGCGCGGAATTCAGGATCGATGTCGGCGGTCTTCTGGAAGAAGGTCTGCGACGCCTTGTACTCCTGCTTGGTCGGCGTCGGCATGAACTCCGGATTTTCCGGCGCCAGGCGCGCCAGGTCTTCCGCGCGGCGCACGGCTTTTTCCAGCGACTTGTCGTCGAACTCATTGACCGAAGCCGTACCCTGTTTTTTGCCGAAGGCGACGGACACCACCAGCTGCGTGTCTTCAATCAGGCCGGCGGTGGAAACGGCGTTGCGCGCATAGCGGATGTTGCCCTTGCGGCTGCCGTTGATGGTGACCTCGCACTGGTCGGCCTTGGTCAGCGCCAGCAGTTTATCGCTGATACGCTTGGTCTCTTCTTGACTCAGGAATTTCATCTTGTCTCTCTCCAGGACTTAGCCGATCTTGCGGGCGGTATTGATCACGTTGATGCCGTTGAAGCGCGTCGTCGCCGCGCCGTGCGACACGATGGACACTTGCGGCGGCTGGCCCTTGCCGTCGAAGAAGGAGCCGCCCATGCGCCAATCGCGCTCGTCGCAGATGCCCACGCAGGCGTTCCAGAACTCCTGGGTATTCGACTGGTAGGCCACGTCTTCCAGCTGCTGGCCGATCTTGCCGTTCTTGATTTCGTAGAACAGCTGGCCGCCAAACTGGAAGTTGTAGCGCTGCTGGTCAATCGAGAACGAGCCGTCGCCGACGATGTAGATGCCCTTCTTGACGTCCTTGATCATTTCGTCCGGCGTCTGCTTCCTGGCGCCGGCCTTGAGCGACACGTTCGGCATGCGCTGGAACTGCACATTGGCCCAGTTGTCAGCGTACGAGCAGCCGTGCGATTCCTTCTCGCCGATGATGTGGGCCTGGTCGCGCGTGGCCTGGTAGTTGACCAGGATGCCGTCCTTGATGATGTCCCAGTTCTTGCACTTGACGCCTTCGTCGTCGTAGCCGACCGCGCCGAGCGAACCTGGCGTGGTCTTGTCGGCCACGATGTTGACCAGGTCCGAACCGTATTTGAATTTCTTCGACTGCCATTTATCCAGCGTGGCGAAGCTGGTACCGGCGTAATTGGCCTCGTAGCCCAGCACGCGATCCAGTTCGGTCGGGTGGCCGACCGATTCGTGAATGGTCAGCCACAGGTGTTCCGGCGACAGCACCAGATCGTACTTGCCCGGTTCCACCGACTTGGCTTTCAGCTTGGCCCTGGCCTGCTTGCCGGCCAGGCGCGCGTCTTCAATGATGTCGTAGGATTTGGTGTACAGCGTGGTCACGCCTCCTGCCGCCTGCAGCTTGTGCTCGGGACGCGCGTCCAGGTATTCGTAGCCCATGCCGACCGGCGCCGAAAGGCCCTGGCGCGAACGGAACTTGTTCTCTTTCTGGTCGACGGCGGTGGCGAAGAACGGCACCCACAAACGGTGCACGTCCTGGTCGATGTAGGAGCCGTCGGTCGATGCGAAGTACTTCTGCTGGTTCACCTGGAACAGCAAGGACTGCATGAAGCTGGCGCCGCCGTCCATGCCGGCCTTGTTGGCGGCGATCAGCAGCTCGGCCTTTTCCTTGATCGGCACCGTGCGCCAGTCCTTGGTGATCGGCGTGGCCCACGCCACTTCGCCCACGCCTTTGACCGGCGCCAGGATCAGCGGTTCGGTTTGCAGCTTGGCGTTGGCCTTGGCGATGGCGACTGCCTGGCGCGCGGCGGCTGCCACGCCGTCCGGCGTCATGTCGTTGGTGGCGGCAAAGCCGTAGGCGCCGCCGGAGATCACGCGCACGCCGACGCCGGCCGACTCGGTGTTGGTGACGTTTTCCACGTTCAGGTCCCGCGTGGTGATGAACTGATTCAGGTAGCGGCCCACGCGCACGTCGCAGTAGGAAGCGCCGGCCTGGGTGGCGGCCGTCATCGCGGTGTCGGCCAGGGCTTTTTTGAACTTCACATCCACTTGCGTCAGCAGTTCTTCGGCAGCGATGGCGCGGCCAAAGGAGGGCAGCAGCATCGTGCCCAGCGCCAGACTACTGATATTGAGGAAAGCACGTCGTTCCATAGTATCTCCAACATTGTTGTGGGCCAGCCGCCCATTTGGCAAAATATCCGTCGCCTGTTCTAGTGATTTGCCAATATTAGCGGCGGATTAAGAACACGGATTGCAAAATGTATGCCATCGACAAGTGTTGTGCAAGTGTCTGTTTTATTAGTGTTGCGTGGCCGACGAAGTGTCCGCACAGTGTCCGCGAAGTGTCCGCAGAGTGTCCGAGGCTTGTCCGCGCACCGGGGCGGTGCGGATATGTCGTTTCGCTTGACCTGTTTGCGTGCTTGGCCGATGATCGCGCTCACCACCACACATCAGGAGACTGTGCATGAAACGATTTATCCTGGCGGCTGTCGCCACCATGACGCTGGTCGGCGTGAACACCGCCGCGCAGGCCGACGACGCGCTGAAGGCCGCCATCGCCGCGCCAACGCGCACGCCGGACAACGTCAAGCGCGATGTCTATCGCCATCCGTACGAGACGCTGAGCTTTTTCGGCATCAAGCCGACCATGACGGTGGTTGAGCTGGCGCCGGGCGGCGGCTGGTATACCGAGATCCTGGCGCCGTACCTGCGCGATCACGGCAAGCTGATCACCGGCGGCAATGACATGGCGTCGCCCAACGAGGGCGAGCGCCGTGGCGCCGAACGCTTCATGGCGCGCCTGAACGCCAAGCCGGAGGCCTACAACAAGGTGGCGATCGGCGTGTTCTCGCCGGGCCGCAAATACGAGCTGGCGCCGCCGAACAGCGTCGACATGGTGCTGACCTTCCGCAATATCCACAACTGGATCGAGCTGGGTCCGGACAAGATGAAGGATTTGTTCGGCAACCTGTACACGGTGCTGAAACCGGGCGGCGTGCTGGGGGTGGAAGAGCATCGCCTGCCAGCGTCGAAGACGCAGGATGCGACGGCCAGCAGCGGCTATATGCATGAGCAGTATGTGATCAAGCTGGCGGAAGCGGCCGGCTTCAAGCTGGCTGGCAAGTCGGAGGTCAACGCCAACCCGAAGGATACGGCCGATCACAAGGGCGGCGTGTGGGCACTGCCGCCGACTTATGCCAATAAGGATGAGGATCGCGCCAAGTACCAGGCCATCGGCGAGAGCGACCGCATGACGCTCAAATTCGTCAAGCCGTAACCCGCACTGCGTGAGAGGGGTCTGACCCCGTACGGGGTCAGACCCCGCCGCTGATCGACCTGCGGGGTAATAGTCAGAACCGCGTGAATTTGGTTTCGTCCGGGGTGCTGTCGGACACCAAACCGACCGTGCGCACCGGCCTCGCGGCGGCGGCGTTCTTCAACACCGTCGGGCGCCGCAGCGCCACGCGCGGCGCGTCGTCCACTGCGTACTGCTTGAACACCGCCATCAGGCGCCGCAGCTGATCCGACTGTGCGCTCATCTCCTCCGCCGTCGCCGCCAGCTCTTCCGAACTGGCCGCATTCACCTGCGTGGTCTCGCTCAGCTGGATGACCGCGCTATTGATCTGCCGCACGCCGGACGACTGCTCTTCCGACGCCGCCGTAATCTCCTGCACCAGCTCCGAGGTCTTGCGGATATTCGGCGCCAGGTGATCGAACATCTCGCCCGCCTGCTCCGCCAGTTTGACGCTGTCCGCCGCCACCGCGCTGATCTCCTGCGCCGCCACCTGGCTGCGCTCGGCCAACTTGCGCACCTCGGCCGCCACCACCGCAAAGCCCTTGCCATGCTCGCCCGCGCGCGCCGCTTCAATCGCCGCGTTCAGCGCCAGCAAATTGGTCTGGTAAGCGATATCGTCGATGATGCCGATCTTGCCGGCGATTTGCTTCATGGCCGATGCGGTGGCTTTCACCACCTCGCCGCCGCGCGCCGCTTCCACCGCCGCCTGCGTGGCGATGCCGTCGGTGATCTTGGCGTTCTCGGTATTCTGCGCAATCGACGCCGTCATCTGCTCGATCGAGGCGCTGGTCTCTTCCACGCCTGCGGCCTGCTCGCTGGCCGCCTGCGACAGGGACTGCGCCGTCGCGCTGACCTCCTGCGATGCACCGGACAATCCGGAAACCACCATCTGCACATCCCGCACAATCGAAGACAGGCTGCGCGCCAGCCATACCGCCAGCACGCAACCGAGAATGGCGATCACCACATCCACCGCCAATATCATCTGCTTGGCGGAGTTGGTCACGTCCGTCATGGCCGCCGATTCCTTCTGGGTTTCCGCATCGTTCACCTTCAGTAGCTTGCGGAAGGCGGCGGCGATGGCTTCGTCCGCACCTTTGATGTTCTTGTCCATCTCCAGCGCCGTCATGCCCTTCTCGTGCATCGCCTCGAGTTGCCCCATGCTGTGGTCATAGGCCTTGACGCCGTCCTGCACCTCTCCCAGCAGCGCCTGCTCTTCCGCCGACAGCGCACCGGCTGCGCGATACGCCGCCATCTCTTTTTCGATCACTGCCAGCTCGGTGCGGAACTGCGCATTGCTATCGGGGCCACGCAGGATATAGTTTTTGAAGTGACGCACCGCGCGGCCATGCGCCGTCACCGCTTCCAGCACGGCGTTCTTGCGCGCCAGCGTGACGTTTTCAAAGTCGGTCCAGTGATCGTGCAGGGACGTCAGCTTGCTGAAGGCGATCACGCCCATCAGCACCACCAATACAACAACCAGGCCAAACCCGGTATGCAGCCGGGTCTCCATTTTCATCTGCTTGAACATAGGCGGGTACTCCTTGGAGAGACGGGATGACAATTCATTGTGAACCAATATTGCCCGCTAATTCTCACCAAAACTAACGGTGCGGCATTCCAGCGTCAGAACTTCACGAAGTTTGTCTCATCCGGGTCGCTCATCTCCGGCATGCGGCGGCTGGAGCCTGCGCCGACCGGCTGCCGGCCGGTGCGCCGCGGCTTCTGTTTGATTACCGGCGCGCGCACCGCCCGTTTGCCGCCGGCCAGCTTGAAGAAGGACATGGCCTGTTGCAGCTGCTCCGCCTGCGCGCTCATCTCTTCCGCCGTCGCCGCCAGCTGTTCGGAGCTGGACGCGTTCTGCTGCGTGGTCTGGCTCAGCTGCGTCACCGCCGAGTTAATCTGGCCGACGCCGGCCGACTGCTCTTCCGACGCTGCCGTAATCTCCTGTACCAGGTCCGAGGTGCGGCGGATATTCGGCACCATCTCGTCCAGCAGCTGGCCGGCCTTCTCCGCCAGCTCCACGCTGCTGGACGCCACCTGTTCGATTTCCTGCGCCGCCACCTGGCTGCGTTCGGCCAGCTTGCGCACCTCGGCCGCCACCACGGCGAAGCCCTTGCCATGTTCGCCCGCGCGCGCCGCCTCGATGGCCGCGTTGAGCGCCAGCAGATTGGTTTGATAGGCGATATCGTCGATGATGCTGATCTTCTTGGCGATCTGCTGCATCGCCGCCACGGTGGACTTGACCGCCGCGCCACCTTCCGCCGCTTCCAGCGCGGCCTTGCTGGCGATGCTGTCGGTGACCTTGGCATTTTCGGTATTCTGCGAAATGGAAGCCGTCATCTGCTCGACCGAGGCGCTGGTCTCCTCGGTGCCGGCCGCCTGTTCGCTGGCCGCCTGCGACAAGGACTGCGCCGTGGCGCTGACCTCTTCCGACGCCGACGCCAGCGCCTCGGCGCCGTTGTTCACTTCCTGCACCACGCTGGACAGCTTGTCGATCATGCCTTTCATCGCCGCCAGCAGGCTGCCGGTGTCGCCGGCTTTGAGCTGCACCTGCGCACTCAGGTCGCCGTCGGCCACCTGCCGCACGATGTCCGCTGCGTACGACGGATCGCCGCCCAGCTGTTTCATGATGCCGCGCAGGATCAGCAAACCCAGTGCCACCAGCAGCGCCAGTGCCACGGCGGATGCGGCATACATGCGCGAGGCAGCGGACGCCGATGCGGCATCGGCTTCCTTTACCGCCTCGTCGCCATAGCGCACGTTCAGTTCCACCAGCTTATCCAGATTGGTTTCCAGCTCATGGAAGGCATTGCGGTTGTCGAGCAGGTTGTTATGCAGCGCGGCGAACAAGTCCTTGCGCCTGGCCGGATCGGCGCCCTGGATCTGCGTCAGCACGCTGCCGAATTCAGCGTCTTTGTTCTTCCACGTCTCCCACGCCTTGACGAAGGTCTTCCACACCGTGGCTTCCTCGGGCGACTGCGGCAGCGCGTCGTAGACTTTCCATGCCTGGTCGATCTGCGTAAAAATCTCCGCGCGGCGTTTGATCTGCTGCGCGATTTCCGCCGTGTTTTCCGGATACGACGCCACCGCTTCCGCCGCGCGGTTGGCGGAACGGATGCCGGTCTTGCCCTCGTTGATGGTCATCAGCGCCTGCACCGACGGCATGCGGTTCCTGCCGATTTCCGCCAGCATCTCGCCTTCCTTTTTCAGCCCCTGGAAGGCGATCACCACCACCAGCAACAACGCCAGCACTGCCACAGCAATCAGCGCCAGGATCTTGGTCCTGACTGTCAATTTCGCCAACATGAGCTTCTCCTGTTTATTCCATTCCCGCCAGCGCGCGCAAGCGGCGCCGGTCCTGTCGCATCCACCCCACCAAATCGTCAGCCGGCATCGGTTTGGCCAGCAGATAACCCTGCGCCAGATCGCAACCGAGATCGCGCAGCAGCTTCCAGTCTTCCACCGTTTCCACGCCTTCCGCCACCGTCGCCACGCCCAGACTCTGGCCCAGATCGAGCGCGCTTTTCAACACCATCAGGCGGTTAGGCCATTGCGCCGCGCCGTTGACGAAGGCGCGGTCGATTTTCAGCTCAGTGAACGGGCAGCGCGCGAACTGCTGCATCGATGAATAGCCGATGCCGAAATCGTCCATCGCCAGCCCAAAGCCCATCAGCCGCAAACGGCCCATATTGGTCAGCGCCTGCGACAGCTGGCGCATCACGCTGGTCTCGGTCACCTCCCACACCAGCGACGCCGGCGCCACGCCGGACTGCATCACCAGCGCCGTCAGGCGGTCAATGAAGCTGCGGTCGGACAGGTTGTCGGCGGACAGGTTGACCGACACCGCCAGCGCCGGCAGGCCGGCCTGCTGCCAGTGCAGAATGTGCTGCAGCACTTGCTGCACCAGGAGCAGCGTAAAGTCGGCCATCAGCGGATGGCCTTCCAGCGTGTCGATGAAGTACCCCGGCGACAGCAGCCCGCGCTGCGGATGCTGCCAGCGCGCCAGCGCTTCCACGCCTTTCAGCTGGCCGCTTTGCATGGCGATCTTGGGCTGGAACCAGGGCAGGAATTCGTGGCGTTCCAGCGCCTGCGCCACTTCTTCCAGCGAGGCCTGCGCCGGTGTCGGTGCAGCGGGCCGGCTGTCATTGTTGCGGTCATTGACCTTGGACAGCAGCAGCGCCAGGGAGTCCAGCTGCACCGGCTTGAGCAAGGTGCCCAGCAGGCCGATGGACGCGTCCTCGCACGCCATGTTTTCAATGATCTCCAGCAGGCGCGGATCGCGCGCGCTGACCACGATCAGGTTTTCCGCCAGATCGCGTTCGCGCAGCTGGCAGGTCAGTTCGATGCCGTCCATGCCGGGCATTTCCAGATCGGTCAGCACCAGGAAAATGCGGTCGTTCCGCTCGCGCTCCAGTAGCTGCAAGGCTTCGTTGCCGTCAGCCGCTTCGAATATCTCGCCAAACGCCAGCTGCTTCAACAGGCCGACCAGATAGCCGCGCTGCACGGCGCTATCCTCAACCACCAGCACACGGCGGCCGGCCCAGGGAGCGGAGGTGGTTGGCATATTCATGTTCAATATTGAAGCTGTTGCAGGATTTCGCGGTAGATGGCGTTGAGCGGCACCGACTTCTCGACGCCGCCGCGCTTCACCGCTTCCTTCGGCATGCCATAGACCACGCAGCTCGCCTCATCCTGCGCCACCGTGCGCGCGCCTGCCTTGAGCATCTCCAGCATGCCGGCCGCGCCGTCGTCGCCCATGCCGGTCATGATCACGCCCAGCGCATTGGCGCCGGCAGCGCGCGCGGCGGAGCGGAACAGCACATCCACCGATGGCCGGTGGCGATTGACCAGCGGGCCATCCACCACTTCCACGAAATACTGCGCGCCGGTACGCCGCAACAGCATATGCTTGCCTCCCGGCGCAATCAGCACCTGCCCTTGCAGCACGCGGTCGTTGTTCTCGGCCTCCTTCACGCGCACTTCGCACACGCTGTCGAGCCGCGCCGCAAACGCCGCCGTGAACTTCTCCGGCATGTGCTGCACCACCACGATGCCGGGCGCGACGCGCGGCAGCGCCGTCAGCACCTCTTCCAGCGCCTGCGTGCCGCCGGTGGAGGTGCCGATGGCCACCACCCGTTCCGTGGTCGCCGTCATCGGCCGCGCATCGGTAGGCGGCAGAATGGCGTCCGCATTCAGCTTGACGGTGACCGGCGGCGGTGGCGGCGAGGCCAAAGCGCGCGCCGCCAGCTTGCCCACATGCGCACCGGCGGCGGCGCGCACGGCGGACACCAGTTCGTCGGCGCTGTCATGCAGGAACTGCTTCAGGTCCAGGCGCGGCTTGGTGATGATCGCCACCGCGCCGGCGGTCAGCGCCTCCACCGAGGTCTGCGCGCCTTTCTCCGTCAGCGTCGAGCAGATCACCACCGGCGTCGGATGTTCGGTCATCAGCTTGCGCAGGAAGGTGATGCCGTCCATCTTGGGCATTTCCACGTCCAGCACGATCACGTCCGGCCACTGCACCTTCATGCGCTCGATCGCCAACAACGGATTGGCCACCGCATGGGTGACGGTGATGCCGGGCGCCGCGTTCAGCAGGCCGCTCAGCACCTGCCGCACCACGGCGGAATCGTCGACGATCATGACCTTGATTTCACTCATGCCTGAATCCTTGCTCCTGCGTTGCCCCATCCCGGTTCCGGCGGAACCTGGCGGCTCAGCACCTCGCCGTTACGGATGGTGAAGATGAGTTGACGATGTCCTTCGCCGAACAGGCTTTCGGACACCACTTGGATGCCATGCTGCTGCAGCATGCTGCGCGCGTAGTCGCCGTTCTGCATGCCGATATCCTTGACCTTGGCGCTGCGCGGGAACATCGCGCCGCCGCCGAAGATCTTGCCCTGGCACTGAATCAGCGGCACGCCCTGCTGCGCCATGCCGTCCACCAGCAACTGCATGGCGTCGGCGCCGTACATGCCCGGCTTGTCGTCTGGCCGATCGCTCTTGCGCCGCCCGTGGCCCGGCAGCAGGAAGTGCGACATGGCGCCGATGCGCAGCGCCGGATGCCACAGCGTGATCGACACGCACGACCCCAGCAAAGTGCGCACCCGATACTGCCCGTTGCCGACGAAGTAATCGCCCGGCATCAGGAAGATATCGATCAACTTGGCGTCGTTCATGGCTTGCGATAAATCGACGGTGCGACTGCGGTCAAGGTGTCGTTGATATCGTTCAGTGTTTCCGAGTGGCCGATCAGGAAGTAGCCGCCCGGCCGCAGTTGCGCCAGCAAGCGCGCCACCACCTGGCGTTTGGTCTCCAGGCTAAAGTAGATCATCACATTGCGCAGGAAGATCACGTCAAACGTGCCAAGGCGCGGCAGCGGCGCGTTCAGGTTCAGATGCTGGAACTGCACCCGCTGCCGCAAGGGACGTTCGATCAGCATCGTGCCTTCCTCCGAGCCCTGGCCCTTGAGACAGAAGCGCTTCAGGTAGTGCTGCGGCATCTGCGACGCCCGCTCCATCGGATAGTGGCCGCTGCGGGCGCGCTGCAACACACGGGTGCTGATGTCGGTGCCCAGCACCTCCCATGCGCCGTCCACGCCCATCACGTCGGCCAGCACCATGGCGATGCTGTACGGCTCCTCGCCGCTGGAGCTGGCCGCGCTCCACACGCGCAGCGCGCGGCCCTTGTCGCGCGCCTCCTGCGCCACGTCGCGCAGCAGCGCAAAGTGCTTGGGCTCGCGGAAGAAGTAGGTCTCGTTGGTGGTCAGCAGGTCCACCGCCACCTGCAATTCGGCCGGCTGCGCGCGGCTCTCCAGCAGGCGCAGATAATCGCTGTAACTGGCGAGCTGGTAATGCGCCAGCCGCTTGGCCAGGCGGCCGCTGACCAGCGCCTGCTTACCGTCGGACATGGTGATTCCTGCGGCGTCGAAGATAAAGCGCTGGAATTGCAGAAACTCGCGCTCGGTGATCGTCGCCACGGTCATGATGCACCGCGCTTTACGCCTGGGCGGCAGCGGTGCTGCGCGCCAGGTCAACGATCTCTTCGCCCGACAGCACGCGCTCGATGTCGAGCAGGATCACAAAGCGGCCGCTGTGTTTACCCATGCCGGCGATGAAGTCGGGCCGGATGCGCGTGCCGAACGACGGCGCCGGCTCGATATCGGTGGCGGCGATTTCCACCACGGCGTTGACGGCGTCCACCAGCATGCCCAGCACCTGCTTTTCCTCGCCGCCCGCCTCGACGATGACGATGCAGCTACGCTTGCCGATCACGCTGGGCGCGCGGCCGAAGCGCGCCGACAGATCCATCACCGGCACCACCGCGCCGCGCAGGTTGATCACGCCGCGCACGCAGTCCGGCATCATCGGCACCGTCGCCAGGCTGCCGTATTCGATGATCTCCTTGATGTGCAGGATGCCGACCGCATACTGCTCGTCGCCCAGCATGAAGGTGAGGAACTGGCTTGGCAGCGCGGGCTCGGTTTGCAGCGCGGCGATGGCGCTGCCGCCGTAACTGGCAACGCTGGAACGGGAAGATTCGGTTGCAGTGCTCATCTGATGGTTCTCCTATGCGGCCAGCGCCGCCACGGCGCCCTTGGCGCCGACGACATGCATCAGGGCCGCCACGTCCAGTATCAGGGCCACCTCGCCGCTGCCCAGGATGGTGGAGCCGCTGATGCATTTGACTTCGCTGAACAGCGGGCTCAATGGTTTGATCACGGTCTGGAATTCGCCCAGCAGCGTGTCGACCACCAGCCCGGCGCGCTGGTTGCCGAACTTGAGCACCACAATGCTCTCGCGCCGCGTGGCCGCGCCGTCGATGCGGAACACCTGGCGCAGGCGCACCAGCGGCAGCACCTGGCCGCGCAGGTTGGTGTAGTCCTGCCCCGGTTCGGTGGCGTACTCGATGCACTCTTCGATCATGTCCAGCGGGATGACGAATACCGACGATCCCACCTGCACCAGGAAGCCGTCGATGATGGCCAGCGTCAGCGGCAGGCGCACCGTCACCGTGGTGCCCTGCCCTTCCTTGCTGCCCACGTCCACGCTGCCGCGCAGCGCCTGGATATTGCGCTTGACCACGTCCATGCCGACGCCACGCCCGGACAGGTTGGTGATCTTCTCCGCCGTCGAGAAGCCGGCTTCAAAAATCAGGTTGTAGATTTCGCTGTCGGTCAGCTTGCGCTCCGGGTCCACCAGTCCGCGCTCGATGGCCTTGGCCAGGATCTTCTCCTTGCGCAGGCCGCCGCCGTCGTCGCTGACCTCAATCACGATGCTGCCCGATTCGTGGAAGGCATTCAGCTTGATCATGCCCTTGGCCGGCTTGCCGGCCGCCACGCGCACCTCGGCCGGTTCGATGCCGTGGTCCATGGCGTTGCGCACCAGGTGCATCAGCGGATCGCCGATTTTTTCCACCACGGTCTTGTCCAGCTCCGAATCCTCGCCGTCGACCATCAGGCCGATGTCCTTGCCCAGTTCCCGCGCCACGTCGTGCACCACGCGCTGGAAGCGGTTGAAGGTGGCGCCGATCTTCACCATGCGCAGTTCCAGCGCGGCGTCGCGCACGTCCTCCACCAGGCCGGTCATCGTGGAGGTGCACTCCAGCAGTTCCGTGTTTTGTATGCGCTGGCCTATCAGGTTGGCGCGCGCGCCGGCGATGATCAGTTCGCCCACCAGGTCGATCAGCCGATCCAGCTTGTCCGAGTCGACGCGGATCGACCGGCTTTCCTGTGCCTTCTGTTCGCTGACCTGCTTTTGCTTGGCCAGCGCGGCTTCCACCACCACCGGCGGCACATTGCCGGCGCCGACCAGGATGCTGCCCAGCTGCTGCGCCGGCGCGTCATCCGGCTTGCCGGATTGCTGGTGCAGCGCCTCTTCCAGCTCGTGCGCGGTGACGCTGCCGCAGCGGACCAGGATCTCGCCCAGCCGCGCGGCGCGCTCCGGCAAGGAGCGGATCAGGTTGACGTATTCCGACACCTTGCTGTTAGGCGGGATGATGCGGATCTCGCAATCGTCCTGCACGAACTCGAATACGCCGGCGATGGCTTCGCGGTCGGCCGTGCTGTCGAAGGCGATCTCGAAACCCAGGTAGCACAGCTCCGCATCCATCTCGTCGGCGGCGGGCAGCGCATCCGGGATGGTGGCGATGCCGACGATGCGTCCCAGCTTGCCCAGGTAGCGCAGGAAGGCGATCGGGTCCATGCCGTTTTGCAGCACCACGCGGCCGAAACGCAGCGAGATGTGCCAGTAGTCGCTGTCGCCGCGCTCGCTGTCGATGCGCTCGACGCTGGGCTCCGCGCTCACCGTCAGATGGGCCGCCACTGCCGCCGACGATGCCGTCGCTTCGCCGTCCATGTGGCGGCGCAGCTGCTGTTGCAGCATCTCGCCTTCCGGCGCGGTGTCGGGGTTCTGCTCATGCTGGCCGGCGGCCAGGCCGTTGATCATGCCGGACAGGTAGTCGCAGCAGGACAGCAGCAGCACCACCATCTCGTCGTTGAGCGTCACGCTGCCGTCGCGCACCTTGTCCAGCAGGCTTTCCACCACGTGCGTGAAGGCGACAATATGATCGAGGCTGAACAGCCCCGCCGAGCCCTTGATGGTGTGCGCGGCGCGGAAGATGGCGTTGATCGCTTCGTCCTGGTCGCCGGCCAGGTCCACATTCAGCAGTGCGTTCTCCATCTCCTCCAGCAGCTCGCGGCTTTCGGCGATAAAGGTCTGTAGCGCGTCGTCCAGGTTCATGGCGTCCCCTCAAGCGTGTATCAGCACGGCGTCGCCGAAGAAGGCGACCAGGTCCAGCATTTCAATAATTTCCACCACCGCAGGGCTATGCTGCAGCAGCCGCAGTTCGCGCTGCTCCGCCGTCGCGGTCTGCTTGGCCAGCATCAGCACCTGCAGGCCGGCGGTATCGAGCTCGATCACGCCGGACAAATCGATTTCCAGCACGCGCGTCTGGCGCAGCGCTTCCAGCACGCTGACTTTCAGATCGGCGGCGCGGTAGATCGTCAGTTCGCCGTCCAGGGACATCCGGGTAACGTCGTCCGCCATCGCAGCCTCCGTCCAGTTAGCTCAATCGATTATGGCAGTACCAGCTTGGCCACGGCGCCCAGCAGCACTTCCGGTTTGAACGGCTTGACCACCCACGCCCTGGCACCGGCGGCCTTGCCTTCTTCCTTCTTGCTCTCCTGCGACTCGGTGGTCAGCATGATCACCGGCGTGAATTTATAGTTGGGCAGCTGCTTGAACTGCTTGACGAAGGTGATGCCGTCCATATTCGGCATGTTGACGTCGCACACCACCAGATGGATTTTCTGCCCGGTGCATTTGGCCAGCGCATCGACGCCGTCGCGGCCCTCGATCACTTCGTATCCCGCGCCCTTCAGCGCAATGCCCACCACCTGCCGCAGTGAAGCTGAATCATCGACCACCATAATGGTTTTTGCCATGTCTCATCTATCCTCAGAAAAAAGTGATTTCATCGGCGGCCGCTGCCGCCGGCGCCGCCAGTCTGGCGCCGCCGTGCACCGCGTGTTCTTCCGCCATTGCGTAGGTCTTTTGCAGTTCGTGCAGCAGCAGGTCCGGATCGAGCGCGTCCAGCACGCCGCTGGCTTCGTAGGCGGCGCGGTGCTCGCGCAGCAGCAGCGGCAGGCGCTCCATGTTCTCGCGCACGTGCGACATCACCTGGCTGACCCGGTCCTGGAACTGCAGCTGCACCAGCGCCTGGCCCACTTCACCCTGGATGCCGACGCTCTCCTGCTTGAGCAGCTCGGACGACTGCACCAGTGCATCCGTCATCTGGCGGAATTCGTTGAGCACCGCCTCGATCATGCCTTCGGCCGACTGCATCGATTTGTCTTCCGCCTCGCTGGATTGTTCGGCGGCCTGGCTGGCGGCCAGGATGGCGCTGCTGATCAGTCCCACGCGGTTGGTGATTTCCTTGCCGGTTTCGGCCGAGCGCATCGACAGCATGCGCACCTCGGTGGCCACCACCGCGAAGCCGGCGCCTGCCGGGCCGGCGCGCGCCGCTTCGATGGCCGCGTTCAGCGCCAGCAGATTGGTTTGCGCGGCGATGCTGGCCACCCCCTCGGCCATGCCGCGCAGTTCGCGCGTGAAGCGTTCCAGATCCTTGATTTGCCCGAGCATGGCGTGCTTGGAGGCCATCGCCGATTTCATCGACGTCACCACCGAGCCGAGCCGGGTTTCGCTGTGCGCAAACACCTCGGTCATCGCGCTGCCGCCCTGGTTGCCGGCGCCGGAAACGTGCAGCGCGTTGTCCAGTTTGTCGACGATGCTGGAGAAGCGCGACGCCAGGTCGGACACCGCTTCTTCCATCTGCGTGCGGGAGTTTTCAATATGCCGGCACCACACCGGCAACACCGCGTCGCCGAAGCGTTCGCGACTTGCAAGATAGTCGTCGATCATCGGGGGGTCGCCGCTGGCGGCGCCGGCGCCGAATCCGCTGTCGCGCGTGAGCCACACGGCGGCCCCCAACAACAGCGCGGCCCAGATCAGCGTGGGCCAGCCCCAGGTGCTCCAGCCTGCCACGACGGTGCCGACCGCTCCGGCGGCGGCCAGCCCCATGGGCACGAGAATCTTGCGGTTCAACCCGGTATCGCTCTTCACTGGACGCCACCTCGCCGTAGTCGCGGGGCACACTCGCAGCACGCCTCCGGTGTCCCACTGTAGCGCAGAAACCCGGGCCACGCCACCGCCCACGTTGCGCAGCCGCATCAAGCCGCCATTGCTCCTCGACATTTTCGGCCGGAGCTAGTACATTGCCAATCTTATTAAATTCTTAATTCCTGGAGTTAACATGAAGCAGTATGGAGCGGAATTTTTCGGCACGTTCTGGCTGGTGCTGGGCGGTTGCGGCAGCGCCGTGCTGGCGGCCACCTTTCCCGGCGTCGGCATCGGCCTGCTGGGCGTGGCGCTGGCCTTCGGCCTGACGGTGCTGACCATGGCGTTCGCCGTCGGCCACATATCGGGCGGCCACTTCAACCCGGCGGTATCGATCGGCCTGTGGGCCGGTGGCCGCTTCCCGGCCGCGCAGCTGCTGCCCTACGTCGTGGCGCAGGTGCTGGGCGGGCTGCTGGCTGGCGGCGTGCTGTACCTGATCGCCAGCGGCAAGGCCGGCTTTGACGTCAGCGCCGGCTTCGCCGCCAATGGCTACGGCGCGCACTCGCCGGGCGGCTACTCGCTGAGCGCGGCGCTGGTGTCGGAAGTGGTGATGACCATGATGTTCCTGCTGGTGATCCTGGGCGCCACCGACGCCCGCGCGCCGAAAGGGTTCGCGCCGCTGCCGATCGGCTTCGCGCTGACGCTGATCCACCTGATCTCGATCCCGGTCACCAACACCTCGGTCAACCCGGCGCGCAGCACCGCCGTCGCCCTGTACGTGGGCGACTGGGCGGTCAGCCAGCTGTGGCTGTTCTGGCTGGCGCCCATCGCCGGCGCGCTGCTCGGCGCGCTGATCTACCGCGCCATCGGCAAGGCCGATCCGGCTTAAGCCAGCAGCTTGCGGGGCGGCGCCGCACGGCGCGGCGCGTTGGCATCGTCGAGCTTGAAGATGCTGACGGCGTCGGCCAGCTGCGCGGCCTGTTCCTGCATGGCGCCGGCCGCCGCTGCGGCCTGCTCCACCAGCGCGGCGTTCTGCTGCGTCACATGGTCCATCTGCGAGATGGCGACGTTGATCTGTTCGATACCGTGGGTCTGCTCGACGCTGGCGTTGCTGATCTCGGCCATGATGGCGGTCACGCGCTGGATGCTGCTGACCACCTCCTCCATCGTACTGCCGGCCTGGCCCACCAGGCGCGTGCCGGTTTCCACCTTGCCGACCGAGTCGTCGATCAGCGTCTTGATCTCCTTGGCGGCGGCAGCCGAGCGCTGCGCCAGGTTGCGCACCTCGGAGGCGACCACCGCAAAGCCGCGGCCCTGCTCGCCGGCGCGCGCCGCTTCCACCGCCGCGTTCAAGGCCAGGATGTTGGTCTGGAAGGCGATGCCGTCGATGACGCCGATGATGTCGACAATTTTCTTCGACGACTGGTCGATGGAGGCCATGGTCTGCACCACATCCGACACCTGCGAACCGCCGCGCTGCGCCACCTCGGCCGCGCTGGCGGCCAGCTGGTTGGCCTGGCGCGCGTTCTCGGCGTTCTGCTTGACGGTGCTGGTCAGCTCTTCCATCGACGACGCGGTTTCCTCCAGCGAGCTGGCCTGCTCCTCGGTGCGCGACGACAGGTCCAGGTTGCCGGCGGCGATTTCCGACGACGCCGTGGTGATCGTATCCGTCCCGTTGCGCACCTCGCTGACGATGCGCACCAGACTGGCCGACATGCGCTGCAGCGCGTGCAGCAGCTTGCCCGTTTCATCCTTGCTGTAGTCGTGGTGCGCGCCCTGGCGATGGTCGACCAGGTCGCCCTCGGCCACCGACTCGGCCAGCGCCACCGCTTGATTGATCGGCCGCGTGATGCCGCTGGTCAGCCACCAGGCAAACGCCACGCCAAACGCCACCACCAGCACCGCCAGCAGCACCAGCAGGTTGCGGCTATCGCTCGAGACCTGCTCGATGCGCACGGCGGCGGCGTCGATCTCCTTGCGCTGGTGCTCCAGGATGCGCTGCAACATGCTCTCATACACTTTGCAGGCCGGCAGATATACCTGCTCCAGCAGGCGGGTCGCTTCGGCGGCGTCGCCGGACGCCTTGGCCTTCATCAGCCCGTCGCGCGACTCCAGGTAAATCTTGCGGGTGGCGCCCAATTCCGCCATCAGCTTGCGGTCATCGTCGTTGGACAGGGCCTCGATCTGCTTGATCAGCCCCTGCGAAAAGACGGTGGCGCTTTTGGCTTCGTCGGCAAAGAAGGTGGCCAGCGAGGGGTCGGCGCTCTTGGCGATGGCGGTGGTGCGGCGGATGCCGGCGAACACATTGCGATACCAGTCGGAGATCAGCCGTTCCTTGGCCAGCGGCTGCGCCATCATCTCGCGGGTGGCGGCGGCCACGCCCTGCAGGCGGTAAATGCCCAACGCCGTGTTGAGGATGAGGATGGCAAGAATGACGGCAAAACCCAACGCCATCCGCCTGCCGATGCTGAGATCAGATATTTTCATGCCGGTCCCCTAGTTTTGAATTGTTCTTTGATGGTAACGCCAAAAAGCATATCACTGGGCAACTTCTTCAACTGCTTGAAGTTTGAAATAAATTTTAATTTGCATTCTAATTTGCAACAAATCTTGTGTCACGGACTGGGAAAAGGTTTACACTTTGCGATTACCTTGTACAGCCGTTTACATCGTTGGTTTTCTTGACAACCTTGTCGGCAGTTCTTCACCGCCACTCCCAAACAACTGAGATGAGCAACGCATTCCTAGAACACCGCGCTAAATACCGCGAAGTCGTGGCACGCCGCTACGGCGTCACCCCAGAACTGTACGATGAAGCCTCGCGCCAGCTGGCGCCGCTGGCTGTCCCTTTCAGCATGCGCAAGGGCGAATACCTGCAACGCATCGGCACGCCGGCGCAGTATGTGCACTGGCTGCACAGCGGCGTCACGCGCACCGGCTTCATTACCGAGGCCGGCAACGAAGTCACCCAGCATTTCCAGACCGACGGCGAGTCGGTTGGCGCCCATGACGACCTGTTGCGTTCGCGTGAAGCGGAACCGGCCTTGAATTTTGTGGTGGCCGAGACGGCCATTCACGGCTATCGGCTGGACTGGTCGGAAATCATCGCGCTGTATAAACGCAACAGCGACCTGCGCGACTACTACCTGGGCGCGGCCCAGCGCAGCATCATCGACCAGAGCCGGCGGCTGTACCTGAACGCCTCGCCGGCGCAGGGCCGGCTCAATGCCTTCCGGCGCGAGTATCCGGGGCTGGAGCAGCGCATTTCGCAGAAGGTGGTGGCGTCGTTCCTGGGCATTACGCCACAGTACATGTCGCAGTTGCTGCGGCTGGACGGCAGCAAGCGGTAATAAAAAAGGCGCTCCACGGAGCGCCTTTTGATTTGCTGGCTTTATTTATTTCTTGATGCTTTTGATTTTGTTGTTTTCATCCACAAACACCAGCTTCGGCACGTGGGTTTCGATTTCCTGGTCGGTCATCGGGCCGTAGGTGCAGATGATCAGCAGGTCGCCCAGCTGCGCCTTGCGGGCGGCGGCGCCGTTCAGCGAAATCTCGCCGCTGCCGCGCTTGCCGGGAATGGCGTAGGTGGCGAAGCGCTCACCGTTGTTCACGTTGTACAGCTCGATCTGCTCGTTGACTTTGATATCGGCGGCTTCCAGCAGGTCGACGTCGATACCGCAGGAACCTTCGTAGTTCAGGTCGGCCTGGGTCACCGTCACGCGGTGCAGCTTGGAGCGCAGCATAATACGTTGCATAGAATTCTTTCCCTCGATAGTAATCGTTCAAACTTGGCATCCTGTCCAGGCGGGGGCAGTGACGCGAGGGCGGCATTGTACCATTTGCCGCCCAGCATTACTTGGTCGAGGTCGCCTTCACCGGTGTGAATGTCAGGTCGCGGAAGTCGTAGCTGAAGTCGGTTTCGGTGGAAATCGGCGCCATTTTCATGCGCTCGATGCTGCCGTCCGGATTGAGCGCAAACGTCACGTAGGCGTCGGCGTTGAAGTTGCGCTCCTTCCAGCGCACGATGAAGGTATCGTGCTGGAAGTGCTCCAGTTCCCCGCTCAGGTCCGGCGTGCGCTCGAAACGCATGATGCGCTTGCCGCCTTCCGCGCGGATGCTGGCCTTGCCGTACCACGCGTCTTCATATTCGCCGTCGTAGGACGCCAGCGGCAGCGAAGGTTTGGAGCTGGCCACGCGTGCCTTGCTCTCCTTGCCCTGCCGTTCCAGTTCCTCTTTATGCATGGCCGCTTCCTGCGCGGCGTACAGCCCGATCCAGTCGGTCTTCTGCGGCACGTCCAGGAACGCGTCCAGGATCGTGTAGTACAGCGAGGCCATGGCCGGGCTGTTTTCCGCATTGGTCAGGATGGCGATGCCCAGCTCCTGGTCCGGCACCATCAGCACCGTCGAATAAAAGCCTTGCAGCGCGCCGCCGTGCATGGCGATTTTGTGCCCCTTGTAATCGCGCAGCTGGAAGCCCAGGCCATACGACAGGAAGTTGGGTTTGGTGGCGGCCAGCGGCGGCTTCGGCTCCTTGATCGGCATCGGCGTCTGCTCGCTCCACAGCTCGGCGACCTGTTTGGCGCTGATCAGCTGCTTGCCATCCGGCGTCTTGCCCTGCTTGAGCAGGAGGTTCATCCAGCGCGCGATGTCTTCGGCGCTGGTGTTGATGCCCACCGCGCCGACCGCATTCGGCACCGGCATCGGCTTCACCACCGCGATCTTGTCATGGATCTTGCTGTGCGGCGCCGAGTAGTCGCTGCTGGCCAGCATGTCGGCCACGCTGGTTTTGGTGTCGCTCATGCCCAGCGGCGTCAGGATGCGTTCCTGCACCGCCTCGCCCCACGGCTTGCCGGTCTTGGCGGCGATGATCTTGCCGGCCACGATGTACAGCAGGTTGTCATAGGCGTAGCTGGCGCGGAAGCTGGTGGCCGGCTTGACGTAGCGCAGCCGGTCGATGATTTCATCGGTGCTGAACTGGGTGCTCGGCCACCACAGCAGGTCGCCGGCGCCCAGACCCAGGCCGCTGCGGTGCGTCAGCAGGTCGCGCACCGTCATCTGGCCGGTGACGTAGGAGTCATACATCTGGAAGCCCGGCAGATGCTTGGTGACCGGATCGTTCCAGGCGATCTTGCCCTCATCGACCAGCATCGCCAGCGTGGCGGCGGTGAAGGCCTTGGAATTGGACGCCACCTCGAACAGCGTCTTGCCGTCCACCGGCGTCGGCTCGCCCAGCTTGCGCACGCCGAAGCCCCGGGCCCAAAGCACTTCGCCATGGCTGACGATGGCGACCGCCATGCCCGGCACCTCGAAGGTCTGCAGCGCGCGGCGCACGTCATCGGCCAGCGCCGGACGCACAGCCGGGATCGGGGTCGCGTCGGCCGCCTGCGCCGTCATCACAGGCGCGCCAGCCAGCGTGCCCCACACCGCCAGCGCGCACGCGGCGGCGGCAAATTTGCGATTCATCTTCATTGTTTTTTAAATGCCTTGTCGACGGAAGCCTGGGTCACCGGATGGTAGTGCGAACGCGCCTTGGCGTAAAGGCCCTTGGCCCAGTCCTTCTCGTTCGGATTTTTCATCAGCGCCGTGTACAGCGGCACCACAAACTTCTGGCGGCCCACGCTCATCAGGAATTTGCTCAGCGGCTCGCGCACGTTGTAACCGGCATGCACCGACGCCAGGAAGAAGCGATAAGCGATTTCGTTGTTGCCGGTCTTGCCCAGGCCGAAGGTCTGGTCCAGCTCCTGCATCTGCGCCGCCGTGGCCTTGCCGTCGATATCGTTCAGGAAGTGCATCCACTCCAGCGCGATCCAGTTTTTGGCCGGCAGGTCGGCGGTCGGGAATTCGCCTTTGAGCCAGGCGGCGCGCTGGGTATCCAGATCGGCCAGGCGTGGCGAGGCGGCGCGCTTGGCGCTGGCCGGAATGCCGGGACCGTACAGCCACTCATCCAGTTCGGATTGCGACATGATTTCCGGATGCGCGTCCAGCAGGTTCTTTTTCAGGTAAGCGACAAATTCGTCGGTGGTCGCCGACTGGAAGGCATGCTGGTCGAACCAGCCGCGCAGAAACGGATCGAATACCTCGCGGCCGGCGCGCTGCTCCAGGGTGCGCAGCAGCCACGCGCCTTTCGGGTACACCAGGTTGCTGTCGGTGTAGGTGGCGGCGCTGGTGTCCGCATCACGCGTGACCAGCGCCTGCTTGGCGGCAGGGATTTTCGCCAGCGACGCCAGCGCTTCCTCCTGCTCCACCTGCAGGTTCATCTCCGCCACTTCTTCGCCGTACAGTTTTTCCACGATGCGGGTGGTGACGTAGGTGGTGAAGCCTTCGTTGAGCCAGAAGTGCTTCCACGAGGCGTTGGTCACCAGGTTGCCGGACCACGAGTGCGCCAGTTCATGCGCGATCAGGTCGACCAGGCTCTTGTCGCCGGCGATCATGGTCGGCGTGACGAAGGTCAGGCGCGGATTTTCCATGCCGCCGATCGGGAACGATGGCGGCAGCACGATCATGTCGTACCGCTCCCACCGGTACGGGCCATACAGGCCTTCGGCGGCGGCGATCATTTTTTCGGTGTCGGCCATTTCGCTGGCGGCGGCCTCGATGCGTTGCGGCTCGGCGTACACCGCCGAACGCGGACCGACGTTGCGCACGTCGATCTCGCCGATGGCGATGGCCAGCAGGTAGGACGGAATCGGCTGCGTCATCTTGAACTTCCAGCCGCCGGCACCGGTGGCCTTCTGGTCGTTTTCGGCGCTCATCACCACACGCATGCCGGACGGCGCTTCGATGCGGGCGCTGTAGGTGAAGCGCACCGCCGGCGTGTCCTGCACCGGCGCCCACGAACGGGCATTGATTTCTTCCGACTGGCTGAACATGAACGGACGCTTGCCCGACATGGTCTGCTCGGGCGTCAGCCATTGCAGCGCGGTGGCCGACGGCGCGGTGCGGTAGTAGATGCGCACTTTCTGCGGCTGGAACGGCAGGGCGATGCGCAGCGCGCGGCCCTTCTCCACATCCAGCTTGTCGAGCATGAAGGAAGCGGCGGTCCAGCGGCCATCGGCGGCCAGCACCTGCACCTTGGCGATATTGAGTTCATTGGTATCCAGCACCAGCGTGCGGGCCGACTTGTCGATCCAGTTGAGCGACAGTTCGGCATAGCCGGACAGGATCTTGTGGCTGAAATCCGCTTTCAGGTCCAGATGCAGATCGGTAGTGCGCACCTGGTCGTAGCGGGCGTAGCTCAGCGGATCGGCATGGGCTACGTGGACGGCGAGCGACATGCATGCGGTCAGCACGAGCGCGGAAATGGTCTTCTTGATCATGTGGCGATACTTTCAATGTTATCTTCAGCGCGAAGCAGAATACCATAGGCATGTTTCTGCCATGTGTTAAAATCCGCGCCGTTAGTGGGGAGTAGTCGGCTTGCGCCGCCCGGTGCAAGAACCTGTGTCAACATAATCGGTCCGCAGACCGTGGCGCAGGTGGCCGTGCAAATCGCACCGGCTTGGCGAGACCATGATCCTGGGGCGGCCGTGATGGGCCGGAGCCGCGCCTGGATCATTGGTTAACCGTTCCGGCCCGCGTACCTTACTCATCATGGAAGCATTCTTCGTCTCTACCGGCATTGTCGCCCTTGCAGAAATCGGCGATAAAACCCAGCTCCTCGCCTTTGTCCTCGCCGCCAGGTTCCGCCGCCCCTTGCCTATCGTCGCCGCGATCTTTGTCGCCACCATCGCCAACCACGCCTTCGCCGCCGCCATCGGCACCTGGATCACCAGCATGCTGGGACCGGAGTTGCTGCGCTGGGTGCTGGGCGCGTCCTTCCTCGCGATGGCCGCATGGACGCTGGTGCCCGACAAGCTGGATGAGGAAGACGCCAAGCTGGCGAAATACGGCGTGTTCCTCACCACGCTGATCGCCTTCTTCCTGGCCGAAATGGGCGACAAGACGCAGGTGGCCACCGTGGCGCTGGCGGCCCGCTACCACAGCATGATCGCCGTGGTATGCGGCACCACGCTGGGCATGATGCTGGCCAACGTCCCTGCGGTCTACTTTGGCGACAGGATCGCCAACAAGGTCTCGCTCAAGCTGGTGCACGGCATTGCTGCCGTGATCTTCGCAGTGCTGGGCGTGGCCACGCTGCTAGGCGCCGGCGCCTCCCTCGGCGTTTAACAGCGCAGCGACCGGCGGCGACCCCGCCGGCACCAGCAGCTCCACGCGGTGGGTGCGGCCGCTGTCCTGCAACGCGATCAGACCGTCGGGCTGCGGCACGCCATCCACCGACATCACCGGCGCCGAGGTCGCGCCTTTGTTGACGCGGATCTCGTAGGTGGCGCTGGCGTAGCGATACGTCAGCGTGAACGTGGTCCAGTTCTCCGGCATGCGCGGTTCCAGCTTCAGATGGTTCGCCGTGCGCGTGAGGCCCAGCAGCGACTCCAGGATCAGCCGATACATCCAGCCGGACGAACCGGTGTACCAGCTCCAGCCGCCGCGTCCCACATGGGGCGCCACGGCATACACGTCGGCCGTTACCACATACGGTTCCACCTTGTAGATCGCGGTGTCTTCCGGCGTGCGGCCGTGCATGACCGGGTTGATCATGCGCGCCAGTTCCCAGGCGCGCTCGGTGTCGCCCAGGCGCGCGAAGGCCATCGCGGTCCAGATCGCGGCGTGGGTGTACTGGCCGCCGTTCTCGCGCACGCCCGGCACGTAGCCGCGGATGTAGCCCGGATTCGGCCCGGCCTTGTCGAACGGCGGATCGAGCAACTGGATGATGCCCGAATCGCGGCGTACCAGGCGCTGGTTGACCTGCTCCATCGCGCCGCGCACCCGCACCGGATCGGCGGAGCCGGACAGCACGCCCCAGCTTTGCGAAATCGAATCGATCTGGCATTCCTCGTTGGTGTGCGAACCCAGCGGCGTGCCGTCGTCGAAGTAGGCGCGGCGATACCATTCGCCGTCCCACGCGTTCTGCTCGACGTTGGCGGCGATGCGGCGCGCCTGCTCGCGGCACTCGGCGGCGAACGCCGTGTCGTCGCGCATGTCGGCCACTTCGGCGAAGCGCTTCAGCACTTCGCACAGGAAGAAGGCCAGCCACACGCTCTCCCCCTTGCCATGTTCGCCCACCTTGTCCATGCCGTCATTCCAGTCGCAGGAGCCGATCAGCGGCAGGCCATTCACGCCGAAACGCAGGCCGTTGCGGATGGCGCGCTGGCAGTGATCGTACAGCGTGCCCTGCTCGCTGGAACGGGCCGGCATGTCGTAGTACGAATCCTCTTCCGGCTTGACCGCGCGGCCTTCCAGGTAAGGCGCCATTTCATCGAGGATGCTCATGTCGCCGGTGCTGGAGACGTACCGCCACGCGCCCAGCGGCAGCCACAGGTAATCGTCCGAGCAGTGCGTGCGCACGCCGCGGTCCGACGGCGGGTGCCACCAGTGCTGCACATCGCCTTCCAGGAACTGGTGGGCGGCGCACAGCATCAGCTGGTCGCGCAGCAGCTGCGGCTGGGTATGAATGGTGGCCATCGCATCCTGCAGCTGGTCGCGGAAGCCGAACGCGCCGCCCGACTGGTAGTAGCCACTGCGGGCCCAGATGCGGCACGCGATGGTCTGGTACATCAGCCAGCCGTTGGCGATGACGTCCAGCTCCGGCTCCGGCGTTTCGATGCGCACGGCGCCCAGCGTTTTCTCCCAGTGCGCATGGACCGCGCGCAGCGCTTCGTGCGCCGCCTCGGCACTGCGGTGTTTCTGTACCAGGCTGCTGGCGTCGGCGTTGCGGCGGCCGGCCACGCCCAGCACGAAGACGATTTCGCGCTCCTGGCCGGGCAGCAGATCGAACGGCGCCTGGATGGCGGCGCAGGCATCCAGCCCGGCGCCGATCTTGCCGGACAGGCGTGTGCGGCGCAGCGCGGCCGGTGCGGCCAGCGTGCCGTTGCGGCCCATGAACTCGGTGCGGTCGGCGGTGATGCTGCGCAGCGTGGCGTCGCAATTGAAGAACGCCACGCGGCCGCTGAACTCCGTGTTGTACGGATTCTTGGCGAACAGCGCGCCGCTGACCGGGTCGGCCTCGGTGACGATGTGCATGCCCGATTTGGAGCGCATATCGCCCAGCACCCATTCCACATAGCCGAATGCCGACAGGCGGCGCTGCACCAGTGAGTCGTTGCGCACTTTGAGCACGGTGTACTTGATCGGCGCGTCGACCGCGACGAAGGTGGTCATCTCGGTGTAGATACCCGCCTCGATGTGTTCAAACACGCTGTAGCCGAAGCCGTGGCGCGTGATGTAGTCGCCATTGCCGCGCGCCGGCAGCGCCGTCGGCGACCAGAACTGGCCGCTCTGCTCGTCGCGCAGGTAGAACGCTTCGCCGCTGCTGTCGCTGACCGGATCGTTGTCCCATGGGGTGATGCGGTATTCGTGCGCGTTCTCGTGCCAGGTGTAGGCCTGGCCGCTTTCCGAAATCACGGTGCCGAACTGCGGATTGGCCAGCACGTTGGACCACGGCGCCGGCGTGCGCTGGGCGTCGCTGGTGGTGATCACGTATTCGCGGCCGTCCGGCGTAAAGCCGCCGGTGCCGTTTTCCAGTATCAGCCCGCGCGCCGGATGGGTGACCGGGCCGGCATCGGCATATTCGCCGCGGTTG
Organism: Duganella margarita; assembly: GCF_009857535.1. Lineage (GTDB taxonomy): Bacteria > Pseudomonadota > Gammaproteobacteria > Burkholderiales > Burkholderiaceae_D > Rugamonas > Rugamonas margarita. The sequence goes on along the minus strand of NZ_WWCS01000008.1, from coordinate 36,510 downwards.
TCCGCCAGCAGCGGCGGCATGCGCAGCGTCGGCGGCGTCGGCCGCTTGATCTGCTCGGCCAGCGAGCCGCGCGAATCGCTGATGATGACGCGCGCCACCGACTGCATCAGCACCCGGTCCTCGTTCGGGATCTGGTCCATCAGGCGCACGAAGATGCCGCCCGGCCGGTCGATCGCCTGGGCGTCGATGCCGGACGCGATCAGGCCCATGATCTGGTCGTGCAGCGCCTGGCGGTAGCCGGATTGGTCTTCGTACCAGATCACCAGGTCCACCACCAGCCCTTTCAGGCGCCAGTAGGCGTGCGCCTGCACCATCTGGCGCGCCAGTTCGATGTTGGACGGGTCTTTGATCTGCATCAGCACGATCGGCAGGTCGCCGGAAATTGCGTACGCCCACAGGCCGGACTGGCCGCGCTGGTTCCTGATCAGCGTTGCGGCTTCGGCGCGCAGGCCGGCGTTCGGGTAGATCACCGAGTTGGCCAGGCGGCCGTACAGCTGGCCGTCCGCTTCGCTGGCATTCAGCTGGCGCAGCACCACCTGGCTGTGGGTCCACGCCAGTTCGAACACGCGGTCGGCCAGATGGCGGTCCTGGTATTTGTCAATCAGGTGCAGCGCCGCGTCGCGCTGCTCGGTCATGCCGGTGACGATGTCCACCGTCGCAAACTGGTCCGGCTTGAGCGTGATGGTGTAGCGGATCGCCACCACCGGGTCCAGCACCGAGCCTTCGCCGCCGCTCAGCGGCCCCTGGTTCAGCATCGCGCTCGGCGCGGCCATGGTGTTGCCGCGGCCGATGAAGCGCGAGCGGTCGGTTTCGTACGAGACGTTGACCACCGGCGCGTCATGCACCATCATCGAATGCATCATCCATGGCATGACTTCATTGGCGCCGCGCGGACGGCGCGTGCACAGGATGGCTTTCTGCTGCGCCAGGATTTCGGTCTGCACAAACAGCTTGCTGAAGGCCGGGTGGGCGTTGTCGGCGGCGGCCGGCGCCATCACCACTTCGGCGTAGCTGGTCACCTCGATGGTGCGCACGCGGTCCGACTTGTTGGTGATGCGGGTGCGGCGCAATTCGATATCGTCTTCCGGCGACACCACGATTTCCGTGTACAGGTCGATGTGCCGGTCGGAGCGGCGGAACTCGGCGCGGCCTTCGGAGAAGATCACTTCATGCTTGCGCGGCTCGACCAGCGTCGGCTGATAGGTGGTGGACCAGAACTCGCCGTCCTCCACATCGCGCACGTAGCAGAAGTTGCCCCAGTTGTCGCGCGTGCTGTCTTCGCGCCAGCGCGTTACCGACAGGTCTTTCCAGCGGCTGTAGCTGCCGCCGGAGTTGGTGACCATGACGTGATAGCGGCCGTTGGACAGCAGCTGGGTTTCCGGCACCGGCGTCGAATGCTGCGTCAGCACGCGCATCGGCATCGACTGTTCCGGCGCGGTGCTGCGGATGGCCGCCATCTCGGTGGTGTTGGAGTAGAAGGCGCCAACCTGCGGGCTGCGTTCCTGCAGCACCAGCAGCGTCGATTGCAGCAGCGGGTCCGATTCGAAACGGCGCTGCATCGGCCGGTCGTGCAGCAGGTAGCTGAGCGACAGGAAGCCCATGCCCTGGTGGTGGACCATGAACGAGCGGATCACCGCCGCGCTCTGGCCGCGCGGCAGGCGCGACGCCGTGTAGTCGATCGCTTCGTAGAAACCGTAGCGGCCCATGTAGCCCAGCTCCGCCATCTTCTGCAGGTTGGCGCACGAGGCTTCCGGCTGCACCATCAGGCCCATCATGCTGGCGTACGGCGCGATCACCAGATCGTCGGCCAGGCCGCGCTTCAGGCCCAAGCCCGGCACGCCGAAGGCGCGGTACTGGTAATTCAGGCTGGCGTCGACCGTGTTGTAGCCGGATTCGGAAATCCCCCACGGCACGTTGCGCTGCTTGCCGTAGTCGATCTGCGCGTCGATCACGGAATTGTAGGTCTGGTCCAGCAGCGTGCTTGGATAGTTCGGCATCACCAGCAGCGGCATCAGGTACTCGAACATCGAGCCGCTCCACGACAGCAGCACCGGCTTGCCGGCGACGATGCACAGCTGGCGGCCGAGCGCGAACCAGTGCTCCTGCGGCAGCTGGCCCTGGGCGATGGCGACAAAGCTGGCCAGGCGCACTTCCGACGCCAGCAGATCGTAGTAGCTGGCGTCCAGGCGGCGGTCGCTGACGTTGTAGCCGATCGCCAGCAGATTGGTGGTCGGGTTGAACAGGAAGCCATATTCCATCTGGGCGAAAGCGCCGCAACGCTGCGCCAGGTCGGCCAGCGCGCGCATGCGTTCATGCGCGGTGGTGCTGCCCTGCTCGAACAATTCGGCCAGGCGTTGCTGGCGGTCGCGTTCGTCCGGCGCCAGGTCGTTGACGGCGATGGCAGCGGTGGCGCGCGCCAGCGCCGCCAGCTCGCGCAAGGTCGGCATGCGCGTCATGCTGGTGTCGAAGATGGCGTCCGGCGACAGCGCGGCCCACGGCGTCAGCGCGGCCAGTTCGGCCAGCGCGGCGCGGCATTGCTGCACCAGGGAGTCGGCCCACAGGGCGGCGGCTTCGCTGTGGGTGACGGCGTGCGGCTGGAATTCTTCCGCTGCGGCGTTCACCCGCGTCAGCCAGCCATACAGCTCCTGCAGGTTGCCGGCGTCCGGCGCCGGCGCCAGCGCGGCCAGCAGCTTGTCGATTGCGTCGGCGGCCACGGCGGAGGTGGCGGCGGCAGCAGCAGCGCCGGTGTCGGCCAGCGTCTCCTGCAGCACGCGCGCGGTGGTGACGATGCCGTCGACGATTTGCTTGCCAAGCACCGGTTGGTCATACAGGCCGGTCAGGCCCGGCGCCATGGTCAGCAGGTGGCCGGCCAAGTTGCCGCTGTCCACCGTCGAAACGTACATCGGATGCAGCGGCTTGAGGGTCAGCGTGTCGTACCAGTTGTAGAAGTGGCCCTGGTGACGCTCCAGCTGGTCCATGCTGTCCAGCGTATTGGCGGTGCGCGCCATCAGCTGGCTGACGGTGATGTAGCCGAAATCGGTGGCGGTCAGGTTGGCCAGCAGCGCCATGCCGATATTGGTCGGCGAGGTGCGGTGCGCAATCACCTGCACCGGATGCTCCTGCATATTATCCGGCGGCAGCCAGTTGTCTTCCTGGCCGACGAAGCGCTCGAAATAGGCCCAGGTACGGCGCGCCAGCTTGTTGAGGAACAGCGTCTGTTCGGTCGACAGCTGGGCGGCCTGGCGCTCGATCGGACGGCTGATCCAGTCGGCGATGGCCGGCGCCACCAGCCACGCCAGCAGGAACAGCGAAGCGGCCGGCAGGCTGGATGGATGCCATCCGAGCAGCGCGCCGCCGACGAACAGCGCCAGCACCGGCGCGAACCACATGGTGCGCCAGGTGCTGACGGTGCCATCGGCCTGGCGCGCCAGGGTCGACGCGCGCCATTCCAGCAGCTTGCGGTGCGAGACGAAAGAACGCCACAGGCTGCGCAGGATCGCATCGACGCTGAAGTAGGCTTCGTACGGCAGGAACGCCAGCATCAGGATCGCATGCGAGAACTGCATGCCGCTGCGCCGCAACGAGGCGCGCAGATGCTGGCTCCACAACGTATCGCGCGGACGGCGGCACAAGTCATACACCACGCTGACCAGCGGCGGCAGGAAGATCACGGTCAGCACGGCGCAGGTCCACATCCATGGATCGGGCAACCAGCGCCACGCGGTGATCAGCGACAGCACCAGCGCCGGCGCGGTCAGGCTGCGGCGCAGGTTATCGAACAGCTTCCAGCGCGACAGCAGCGACAGCGGATTGCGTTCGCGCTTGCCGTTATGGCCCGGCACGCGGCCGGCCAGCCAGCCGATCAGTTGCCAGTCGCCGCGGATCCAGCGCTGGCGGCGGCTGACGTCGTCGCTGTATTGGGCCGGATAGGCTTCGTACAGCTGCGCGTCGCTCAGCAGGCCGGCGCGCACGTAGCAGCCTTCCAGCAGATCGTGGCTGAGGATTTTGTTTTCCGGCAGGCGGCCGCCCAGCACTTGCTCGAACACGTCGATATCGTAGATGCCCTTGCCGATGAAGGAGCCTTCGAAGAACACGTCCTGGTACACGTCCGACACGGTGCGGGTGTAGGGATCGATGCCCGGCTCGCCGCCGCACAGTTTTTCGTAGCGCGAGGCATTCTCGCTCGGCAGCGCCACCGCCACCCGCGGTTGCAGGATGCCGTAGCCCTCGGTCACGCGGCCGCGCTGCGGATCGACGCGCGGACGGTTCAGCGGATGCTGCATGGTGGCGATGAATTCCTTGGCCGCGTCGCGCGGCAGCTGGGTGTCGGTGTCCAGCGTGATGACGTAGCGGATGCTTTCCAGCTCCGAGGTGTCGCCCACCACCAGCGAGAACTTGTCGCGCGCGCCGCCGCGCAGGAAGCGGTTCAGGTCTTCCAGCTTGCCGCGCTTGCGCTCATAGCCCATCCACACGCCTTCCTGCGGATTCCACATGCGCGGGCGATGCAGCAGCAGGAACGGCGCGTGCGGCGCACCGCTGGCGTACTTGTGATTCAGGTGCGCGGTGCAGCGCTTGAGCTGCTCGGTCAGCGCATCGTCGTTGGGCATCTTCTCGGCGCGGGCGTCGGCGAAGTCGGTCAGCAGGCAAAACATCAGGTTGGGATCGCGGTTGGCGAGGAAGCGCACTTCCATCTGTTCGAACAGATCGTCGATGTTCTCCTTGCTGTAGACCAGCGTCGGCACCACCACGATGGCGCGCGCGTCGGCCGGAATGCCGTCCTTGAAGTCCATGCGCGGCAACGGCCGCGGATGGGTGACCAGCGTGGCGACCCAGTTCACCAGGCTCAATGCCAGGTGGCTGCTGCCCAGCAGCGCCAGCACGCCCAGCGCGAACAGCACGAAGCCATGCACGCCGTAGAACGACGCGCGTTCCAGCAGCAGTGCGGTGGACACCAGCGAGATGGCGGCGATGGCGCCGAGGTAGGAGGTCAGCGGCGAGGCGCTGGAGGTCTGCTGCATCGCCTCGGCCCACGGGCGGCGCATCTGCGTTTGTTTTTCCAGCGCGGCCAGGCCGCCGCCGATCAGGTAGAAGCCCACGTGGCCGTGGCGCGAATCGCCGGCGCCGTGATGCGCCATTGCCAGCGCCAGGGCCTGCTGCGCCACTTCTTCTTCCGAGAAGCGCGAGCGCTTGGCGATTTTTTCAATCGCATGGCGATACTGGTCGCGCGTGGCGAATTCCATTTTGCCGTAGATGTCGGCCGGGTCCTGGCGCAGCGTTTGTTCGACCTTGCTCATGGTCTCGACAAACTCCTGCCAGTCCATGGTGCCGAGGAAGCGCAGGCTGCCGATGCTGTTGGCGATCGAGACCTGCTCGGCCGCCTGCTGCTGGATCTCGGCCTGGATCTGCTGTTCGATGGTCTGTCCGGTTTCGGCCAGGCGGTGCGTGATCCAGGTCAGCGCCAGGGTCAGCGCCGGGCTCTGTCCTTGCAGGCGGCGCGCCAGTTCGGCCACGAAGGCGCTGGTGATCGGCGGATTGGAACGGGCCATGTCGGCCACCATCAGAATCAGGCCGCTCGGATTCTTGTCGGCGATCTCGGTCATCTGGTCGGCCCAGGTGTTGGCCAGGTCGCGCTGGGCGCGGTTGTCGGCCACCCGCGCGGCCACGCGGCGCAGGTTCTCGATCAGCGCCAGGCGCAGCATGATCGGGATCGCCCACAATTCGCCCAGCTTGAGGGTGGCGACTTCCTGGTAGGCGTCAACGAAGCGGCACAGCGACTCCGGATCGACGCGGCCGTCGCCGTGCGAAATGATTTCCAGCGCGATCTTGTAGACGCGCGGGCAGCCATCCGGCGCGCCCTTGCCCAGGCGCGGCAATTCCTTGCTGTAGTCCTTCGGCAAGTGGCGGCGGGCGATGCGGATCTGTTCTTCGATCAGGTAGAAATTGTCCAGCAGCCATTCCGACGCCGGCGTGATCTGGCGCCCGGCCTTGATGGCGGCGGTCAGTTCATCGCAGGTGGAATCGATGACGGCGGCGTTTTCCGTCAGGCGCGACAGCAGGCGGTCGCGGCCGCCGCGCTTGCTCAGCTCATGATGCTGGGCCAGCGTTTTGCCGTGCGCTGCCATTTGGGCGGCGCTGAAGAGTTCCGCGCGCAGCGGCAGGTCTTCGTCATCGTCTTCGGACACCAGGGAGCCGGACTGTGATTCTCGGAAACCCAGGGTCATCTCGGGCAGGATAGGATTGGACTTGTTCAACATGGACCTCGCTTCGACGCGGCGAATGGAAAATTATGGGCCATGCAATCGTACGGTGGCGCACGGAAGGGGACTGTACGGTGACGAACATAACAGGGTGAGCAAAAAAAAAGGGCCGCTTGCGCGGCCCTGCAGAGGAGGAAAGTTGACTCAGGCTGCCAGCAGCACAGGCGTCGCCAACGCCAGGCCGCCGTTGAGGCTGTACGCGTGCTGATGTCCGAGCCGGCGCAAGCACAAGGCCGCCTTCATGCTGCGGTTGCCGCTGCGACAGAAGAACACCAGCGGCGCCTGCTCCGCTCCCAGCCAGGCGCTGGCGTACTCGGCCAGACGGCTCAGCGGCACGCTCAAGGCCAGGCGGCCGGCCGGCAGCGGCGCGATGGTCGCGGCAAATTCGTACGGTTCACGCACATCCACCAGGCACGCATCCGGATGGGCGGCCAGGAACGCCTCCAGCGCGCTGCTGTCGAGTTGCGCATCGGCAGCAATAATTGCCGACGGCTCAGCATTCATGCTGGCGCAAAATTGATTCTCTTCATCCCGCGTTGGACACAGCAGCGTGCGCTCGCTGATGATCTCATGCAAAGCCTGTTGCGCCGGACGGGCGCTGAATGCGAAGCGCACCGCAGCCGCCGGCAGCTGCGCCTCGTTTGCCGAGCCCAGCAGATAAGCGCGCAGTTCATTGCCCGTGCCGCAGGGCACGCACGCCAGCACTTGCGGACCGAGCGTGATGGCGGTGGCGGCAGCGCCATTGTCCAGCGCGATGACTGCGGCGTTTTGCGGCCAGCCATAGGCGTCGGCCTCGGCCGCGCGGTTGAAGTGGCGGCCCAGCGCCTCGACCAGCATGGCGCGGCCGGCATTCGGCAGCGTGCTGACCACGGCTTGCACCTGGTAGTTCTGGCAGCGCACGTACGCTTCAATGCGCGCGGTGTGTTCCGGCAACGGGTCGATGACGATGCAGCTGCGGCTGGCGGCGTCCAGCACCATCCAGCTGCATGCGCCTTCCACGCCCAGTTGCAGCAAGCCGTCGTGCGGCACGGCGGTGCGGTCGGACGGGATCAGGCAGCTGGCGCGCAACGCCGCGCCGCAACGCTCGATGCGGGCACAGGCGGCGGCGATGGTGGCCTCATCGGTCAGCGGGCCGAACGACATACGGATGGCGCCGGCGCTGCGCCACAGCGGAAAGCCCATCGCATCCAGCACATAGCTTGGCGCGGCCTTGGACGAGGAGCAGGCGCTGCCGGCGCTGACGCGCACCTCGGCGGCGTCGAACACATCCATCAGCTCGCGGCTCGACAGGCCGGGCACGGAGAAGTTCAGCGTGGTCGGCAGGGCCGTGTCGAACGGATGGTTGAACACCACGCCCGGCAAGGCGGCGCGCAGGCTGTCCGCCAGCCGCGCGCGGAAATTGCACAGCTCGGCCTGGCTGCGGAAGGTATCGCCCCGCTCCAGCGCGCCCAGCACGGCGCCCAGCGCGGCGATGCCGGCCATGTTCTCGGTGCCCGAACGCTGCCCGCCTTCCTGGCCGCCGCCCTGGATCAGCGCGGTGAACGGCGCGCCGGCGCGCACGTACAACATGCCGATGCCTTTCGGCGCATTCAGTTTATGGCCGGAGAACGGCGCGTAATCGATGCGGGTAGACGACAGATCCAGCTTGAGCTTGCCCAGCCCCTGGACGCAATCGACCAGCCAGTACGCCTTGCTGCCGGTCTGCCGCAGCACCGCCTCGATGCCGGCCAGGTCGGAAATGACACCGGTTTCATTGTTGGCGGCCATGGTGCACACCATCGCGGCCTGGCCGGCGATGTCGCGCAGTGCGTTCAGGCTGTGGGCGCCATGGTGATCGACCGGCAGCTTGTGCAGTGTCAGGTTCAGGCCCAGCAGGCGATTCCAGTGGCCCAGGCTTTCCGGCACGGCCTTGTGCTCGGTGGCGCCGTAGACCAGCAAGGTGCCGATGGCTTCGCCGGCATCCTTGCGCTCGCGCAGCGCCACCAGCGACGACAGCACGGCGGTCTGGATGCCCTCGGTGGCGCCGCTGTTGAACATCAGGCGGCCGTTGCCGACGCCCAGCAGGCGCACGGCGCAGGCCCGCGCTTCATCGAGGATGACTTTGGCCTTCAGGCCGGTCGCGTGGGTGCTGCTGGGATTGCCGTAGCGCTGGCCCATGGCGTCGGTGGCGGCGGCAAGCGCGGCGGGCAGAACAACACTGGTGGCGTTGCTGTCGAGGTAGATTTCAGTAGTCATTCATATAGCTTACGCAGTTATGCCGAAATAAACGTACCAAAATGCTGCACTCAGGCATAAGATGGAGAGATTCCGTGCTCTCTTTCTCAGATAAATAGAATGAATCAACTTGACCGCTTTGACTACGCCATCCTCGACGCGCTGCAACGGGACGGCACGCTGTCCGTTGCCCAGCTCAGCGAACAAATAGGTTTGTCCTCCACGCCGTGCTGGAAACGGCTGCGCCGGCTGGAGGAGGAAGGTTATATTGAAAATCGCGTGGCCATCATCAACCGCAACAAGGTCGGCTTGCCGGTAACGGTGTTCGTCAGCGTGCGCACCACCCAGCACGACGAAAAGTGGTTCGCCCGCTTTGCCGCCGCCGTGGCGGCGTTGCCGGAAGTGCAGGAGTTTCACCGCATGAGCGGCGACGTCGATTATCTGCTCAAGGTGGTGACGATCGACATCGCCGGCTATGACCGGTTTTACAAGAAGCTGATCAAGTCGGTACAGCTGACCGGCGTGTCGTCGGCGTTTTCGATGGAACAAATCAAGATCACCACCTCTTTGCCGCTGGGGCTGGTCTCGCACCAATAAAGTGCATTCATGAGATAATGCTTCATGTTAAATACTTGATTCAAGTCCATGCGCGCCTTCTTTGACAGCTGGCTGCCCAGCGCCCCGACCGCCAACCGCCGCGAACAGCTGCGCGCCTCCTTCGGCGCCCTGTGCGGCATCCTGCTGACCGCCCTGCTCAGCCATCTGCTGCTGCAATCGACCCATGCGGCCATCTTCCTGGTCGCGCCGATCGGCGCCTCGTCGGTGCTGCTGTTTGCGCTGCCGGCCAGCCCGCTGGCGCAACCGTGGTCGGTGATCGGCGGCAACGTCGTCAGCGGCCTGGTCGGCGTGGCTTGCGTGCACTGGTTCGGCGACAGCCTGCCGCTGCCCTTGCTGGCCGGGCTGGCCTGCGGCGGCGCGATTGCCGCCATGTTCGTCACGCGCTGCCTGCATCCGCCGGGCGGCGCGGTGGCGCTGACCACGGTGATCGGCGGCCCGCTGGTGCAGGCGGCCGGCTACGAATTCGTGCTGATGACAGTGCTGGCCGATTCGGTGCTGCTGGTGCTGATGGCCGTCACCTATAACAACCTGACCGGCCGCAGCTATCCGCACGTGCAGCACGCGCACGCCCATCCGCATGCCACCGTGGATGCGGTGCCGACCGTGCGGCTGGGCTTCAAGCCGGAAGATCTGGACGCGGTGCTGCAACAGCATAACCAGGTGCTGGACATCAGCCGTGACGACCTGGCATCGCTGTTCATGCAAACCGAGCAGCGTGCCTACCAGCGCCGCTTCGGCATCATCAGCTGCGCCGACATCATGTCGCGCGACATCGTCAGCGCCGAGTTCGGCACCGGGCTGGACGATGCGTGGCAGCAGATGCGCGCGCACCGCGTAACTTGCCTGCCGGTGCTGAACCGCGCCCGGCGCCTGATCGGCATCGTCACCCAGACTGATTTCCTCGACCATGGCGGGCTGGACGACTACGGCAGCATCCGCCAGCAACTGCGCCGGTTCCTGCGCAAAAGCGGCGTCACCCACACGGAAAAGGCCGAGGTGGTCGGCCAGATCATGACCCAGCGCCCGACCACCGCGCGGGTCGACACGCCGGTCGTCGACCTGGTGCCGCTGATGGCGGACTCGGGCTTTCACCACATCCCGATCGTCGACCATGAGCAGCGCTTTGTCGGCATCATCACCCAATCGGACCTGGTGGCGGCGCTGTACGAGAGCCGTTTCGCCGAAGCGGCGGCCTGATACAAAATTAGTTTCCTGCGGTTGAGGCAATGGCTTATGCTATCGGCCAACTTTGTCCATCCCAAGGATTCCGATCATGATGTCTCGCCGTACCCTGTTCGCCCTCGCCCCTTTCGCCGCCGCCGTCGCGCTTGCCTTCGCGCCGATGCGTCCAGTGTATGCCGCCGCCCCGGCCGGCAAAGTCAGTGCGGAAGTAGCCGCCTCGGCCAACCAGGCGGTGCTGGCGATTGCCGACGAATACTATGATGCGGTCGCCCGCTTCGAGCCGATCGGCGCCACCGAAAATGGCGATAACCGTTTTGACAACCAGCTGGGCTTGAGCATTGCGCCGGCCAGGCGCGCCGCGCAGTTCAAGCTGTACCGCAAATTCCTGCAGCGCCTGCAAGCCATCAAGCCTTACCAGCTGGATGTGAAAGCCCGCATCAACTACGACATCCTGCAATACGAGCTGACTGGCCTGATCGCCATGGAGCGCTTCCCCGAACACCTGCTGCCGCTGAACCAGATGGACAGCGTGCCGGTGACGCTGGCCAACTACGCAGGCGGCGAAGCGTCGCAGCCGATCGGCACCGTCAAGCAATACGATGCCTACCTGAGCCGCGTATCGCAACTGCCGGCGTGGATCGACCAGGCCATCGCCAACATGCGTGAAGGCATCAAGCAAGGCGTGACGCAGCCGAAGGCCATCATGATCTCGGCATTGCCGCAGTTCCAGCAGCTGGTCAGCGCCACGCCGGAAGCCAGTATTTATTACACGCCGATCACCAAGCTGCCGACTTCGTTTTCCGCTGCCGACAAGCAGCGCCTGACCGCCGCCTACCGCAAGACCATCAACGACAAGGTGATGCCGGCGCTGGTGCGCCTGTCCACCTTCCTGGAAAAAGAATACGTGCCGGCCTGCCGCACCTCGACCGGCCTCGGCGCGCTGCCGGATGGCGCCGCCTGGTATCAGGCGCGGGTCGCCAACGCGACGACAACCACGCTTAAACCGGATGAAATCCATGCCATCGGCCTGAAAGAAGTCGCGCGCATCCAGGCGCAGTTTGCCGTGCTGGGTCCGAAGCTGGGCTACGACGGTCCGGCCGCCGGCCTGCCGGTGTGGGTGGCGGCGCAGCCGAAATTCTTCCCGTTCAGGACCGAGCAGGAAGTACAGGCCGTCTATCACAAGCTGAACGACGTGCTGGACACCAAGCTGCCGCTGATGTTCACCTTGCAGCCGAAGGCCAAGCTGGACCTGCGGCTGGAGCCGGAACTGAGCCGCGCCACCGCCTCCGACCACTACACCGCGCCAGCCGGCGACGGTTCGCGGCCGGGCGTGTTCTGGTCAGTGGTCAACGATCCGACCAAGTACGGCAGCACCGGCATGACCACGCTGTTCCTGCACGAAGGCAAGCCTGGCCACCACTTCCATATCGCGCTGATGCAGGAACTGAACCTGCCGAACTTCCGCAAATACGGCGGCAATAACGCCTTCACCGAAGGCTGGGCGCTGTATGCGGAAACGCTGGGCAAGGAAATGGGCCTGTTCGACGATCCGGCGCAATACTTCGGCCACCTGAACGACGAGATGCTGCGCGCCGTGCGGCTGGTGGTGGATACCGGCATGCATGCGCAGGGCTGGACCCGCGAGCAAAGCATCCAGTACATGAAAGACACGCTGGGGTATGACGTGGTGGCCAAGACCGAGACCGAGCGCTACATGGCGTGGCCGGGCCAGGCGCTGGGCTACAAGGTCGGTGCGCTGAAGATCCAGGAGCTGCGCCAGCGCGCGCAAGCCGCCCTCGGCGACAAGTTCAGCCTGCCTGAGTTCCACGCCGTGGTGCTGGGCGACGGCACGCTGCCGCTGGCTTTGCTGGAAGACAAGGTGAACCACTGGATTGCCACTCAACAACATTAAACTCGTCACGCACAGGCGGGCCACCGGCCCGCCCTTCCTGCCTTATTTCACGTAGCGCTTGATGCTGGCGATGATCGCCTCAGGCAAGGCCGTGATCTGCTTGGCGTGGTTGGCGAACACAATCTGCTGGCGCCCCACAGAGATCGGTTTTCCCTCGGCATAAAAGCGGAACTCCAGCCAAAATGAGCACTTCTTGACGTCATACGCATTTAATTCGCAAGAAATCTCCTGGAACGGAAAAGTCTCGTGGAGATAGTCCTGCTCCGCGTGCTTGGTGATAAACACGCCCTCTTTCTGCAACATATCGCGCGATATACACTCGAAGAACCACTTCTCGCGGCAGATGCCCTGCCACTCGAAGTAGCGCGCAAAGTAAGTGTTGCCATAGGCGTTGGAGTCTTTCAGATAAATCGTCAGCGAGTGGGTAAAGGTCTCGGCGGAAACTTGCATCAACATGATGTCACTCCTTAATAAATAGTTGGTTACCCGGCAACCGGGCAATCCCACTACGCGGGAGTTGGCATGGCGGAAGTTTGATCTGCCGCAAAGGCTGTGGTGATAATCAAGCGAGGCGCTGCGGTCCGCGCAATACTTGGCGTTCGGTTCACTCATCATGGACAGCGCTATGCACTCCGTTCTGCCTGCCGTAGTTTCCATCCTGTTCCTGTGCTATGGCGCCTACGTACTGCACTCGCGCGGCGTGAGCCGCATCAGCCTGACGTTCTTCCTGCTGTGCGTGACCACTTTCTGCTGGCAGTCGACCTGGGCCATCCTGTTCCAGCTGCATGACGAGCACGAAGCGTTCTCCCTGGCCAAGCTGGGCTATCTGCTGATTCTGTTCCTGCCGACCACGCTGTACCACTTCATCGCGGAACTGACCAGCCAGCGTGGCGAACGGCGCTGGGTGGCGCTGTCGTACGGGGTTGCGGGCCTGCTGGGCGTGCTGCTGCTGACCAGTGACTGGATGATTTCCGGGCTGTATCCGTATTTCTTTGGCTTCTATCCGAAGGCCGGTCCGCTGCATCCGCTGCACCTGCTCCAGACCGTGCTGGTGGTCGGCCGCGGACTGTGGCTGCTGTACCGGCGCCAGCGGCTGGCGGTGTCCACCGAGAAGACGCGGCTGCGCTACTGCCTGGTCAGCCTGCTGATTTACTTCTTTGCGGCGGTGGACTATCTGTGCAACTACGGCGTGGCGTTTTATCCGCCGGGCGTGCTGTTCGTCGCTACCAGCCTCGGCCTGATCGCCCAGGCCATGGTGCGCCACAACCTGCTGGCCGATCCGCTGGAAGTGGCGGCCACCATTGCCCACGAAATGCGCACGCCGCTGGCGACCATCCGCAACCAGTCGCGCATTCTGGCCAAGTGCCTGCCGGACCTGCTGGCCGGCTACCAGGTGGCGGTCGAGCACGGGCATATCCGGCCGACGCTACCGGCGGCACAGTTGCAATATTTACATCAACTAAACCAGCACATCGAGGCCGAGATCCGCCGCTCCAATTTCATCGTCGACATGATGCTGGCGTCGGCGCGCGCCGGCACCCTCAATCCCACCGACTTCGCCGACCACTCGGTGAAGAAATGCGTGGACGAGGCACTGGCCAGTTATCCGTTTGAAAGCGCGATGCGGGAGAAAGTCAGCGTGCGCGGCAGTAACGACTTCACCTTCTTCGGGTCGGACGTGCTGCTGGTCTACGTGCTGTATAACCTGTTCAAGAATGCGCTGCACGCCATCAAGGTGGCTGGACGCGGCGAAGTGGAGATTACGCTGGCGGACCGGCAGTTACTGGTCACCGATACCGGCTCGGGTATTCCGGACGACGTATTGCCGCATGTCTTCGAGCCGTTTTACAGCACCGGCGGCACGGGAATAGGATTGGCGTTTTGCCAGAAAGTGATTACTGCATTTGGCGGCAGTATTCACTGTGAATCGCAGGCTGGAAGATATACCCGCTTTTCATTATGGTTTCCGCAGCGAATTAATTATCCGGCTAACTGACTGATTTCTTCGCCACTGAGTTTATCCAGATCCGTTTCATCACCCAAAACATAAATCTTCTGGCCACTTAACACATCCAGAATAAACGGCTGCTGTTCGCGCAGGCGGCGCTTAAAATCGGGAATGGAATACAGATTGGGATTAATCTTGCGGCGCAATAAGCGTTCGGCCACCGGCAGGCGGGATAATAATTCGCCATAACTGGTGTTATCGCCGATCAGCAATAACTCCACCGGCGTATCCATATTCTCCTGCTCCTTGGCGGTGGCGCCATAAACAAACGCCACGTTCAGCACGTGCTGCAGCGGCGCCAGCGCCGAGTTCAGCACGCTGACCAGCCCAAAGGTTTTCTTCACCAGACCACTGAGTTCACCGAAGACGATGCAGTCCTGGTTCGGCTTGAAGCGGCGCACATTGCCGATCCGCTCCGACACGATCACGCCCGATTCATGCAGCCGCTTCAACTCGCGCTGCGCCGACGCACTGCCCAAGCCAGTCAAGCGCATGATCTCATTCAAGTGGAATCCTTGATTGACACGTACAAACAGCAAGCCCAGCAGTTTTTGCTGGGCGGGAGTGAAGAGGGCTTGAGCAATCATAGCCAAATCTTAGCATGAACGAACTAAACGCTGGCAGCTAAAACCCCGCAGGAATTGGGGCAAAAAAAACGGCACCCGAAGGTGCCGTTCTTGTTTGGTGCTTAGAAGATTACGCTTCGTCGCTGTGCGGCGTAACCGCTTCGATTGCTTCCACATCGCCACCGGACATGGCTGCCTTCTCGGAAGCCAGCAGCGCCTGGCGCTCTTCGACTTCCCACGCTTCTTTTTCCTTGCGAGCGCGGTGGAAGGCCAGACCGGTACCGCCTGGAATCAGACGACCCACGATCACGTTTTCTTTCAGGCCACGCAGACCATCGCGTTTGCCCATGATCGCTGCTTCGGTCAGCACGCGGGTGGTTTCCTGGAACGATGCGGCCGAGATAAACGAATCGGTCGACAGCGACGCCTTGGTAATACCCAGCAGAACGTTCTCGTAAGTGGCAGGGATCTTATTCTCTGCATTCACGCGATCGTTTTCGTCCAGCAGTTCCGAACGCTCAACTTGCTCGCCAACGATATAGTTGGTGTCGCCGGCATTGACGATCTGAACACGACGCAGCATCTGACGCACAATCACTTCAATGTGCTTGTCATTAATCTTCACGCCTTGCAGACGATAAACGTCCTGCACTTCGTCAACGATATAACGTGCCAGCGCTTCGATACCCAGCAGACGCAGAATGTCTTGTGGATCGGCCGGGCCGTCGACAATCATCTCGCCTTTATTCACCACCTGGCCGTCGTGGACCAGCACTTGTTTATCCTTGGTAATCAGGAACTCGTGCTTGTTACCGTCCATGTCGGTAATTTCCAGACGCTGCTTGCCTTTGGTTTCCTTACCGAAGGCCACAGTACCGGTGACTTCCGCCAGCATGCCGGCGTCTTTTGGCGAACGTGCTTCGAACAGTTCGGCAACGCGCGGCAGACCACCGGTAATGTCACGGGTTTTCTGCGATTCGGTCGGGATACGTGCCAGCACTTCACCCACCGATACTGCCTGGCCATCTTTCACCATGATCAGCGCGCCAACCTGGAAGCCGATCGCCACCGCGTGTTCAGTGCCGGCGATCTTCACTTCGTTGCCATCTTCGTTCAGCAGTTTGACCTGTGGACGCAGCGTTTTGGTCAACGAACCACGACGTTTCGCATCGATCACCACCAGCGTTGCCAGACCGGTCACTTCGTCCACCTGACGGGCCACGGTCACGCCTTCTTCGACGTTCTCGAAACGCACCGTACCGGCGTACTCGGTAATGATCGGACGGGTCAGCGGATCCCAGGTTGCCAGTGCGGTACCGGCCTTGATGACCATGCCATCCTTGACGATCAGGGTCGCGCCGTACGGCACTTTGTGACGCTCACGCTCACGGCCGTGGTCGTCGGTGATCAGCACTTCGCCCGAACGGGAAATGACGATTTGCGCGCCCTTGCCGTTGGTGACGTAACGCATGGTCGAGGTGAAACGAATCACACCGTTCGACTTGGCTTCGACCGACGAGGCCACTGCCGCACGCGATGCCGCACCACCAATGTGGAAGGTACGCATGGTCAGCTGGGTACCCGGCTCACCAATCGACTGCGCTGCCACCACACCGACTGCTTCGCCGGAGTTGACCAGCATGCCGCGGCCCAGGTCGCGGCCGTAGCACATGGCGCACAGGCCGAAACGGGTGTCGCAGGTCAGCGGGGTGCGGACTTTGACTTCGTCGATGCCCAGACGCTCGATCTCTTCGACCATATCTTCGTCCAGCAGCGTGTTGGCTGGGTACAGCGTCGCCTGGGTTTCAGGATTGACGATGTCGGTGCCGGCCACGCGGCCCAGAATACGATCGCGCAGGGCTTCGATGACTTCACCGCCCTCAACCATCGCCTTCATCACGGTACCGTTGCTGGTGCCGCAATCATCTTCGATGACGACCAGATCCTGGGTCACGTCGACCAGACGACGGGTCAGGTAACCCGAGTTTGCCGTTTTCAGTGCCGTATCGGCCAGACCTTTACGAGCGCCGTGGGTCGAAATGAAGTACTGCAACACGTTCAGACCTTCGCGGAAGTTCGCGGTAATCGGCGTTTCGATAATCGAACCATCCGGTTTCGCCATCAGACCGCGCATACCCGCCAGCTGGCGAATCTGCGCTGCCGAACCACGCGCGCCCGAGTCGGCCATCATGTAAATCGCGTTGAACGATTCCTGGGTCGACTTGGTGCCGTCACGCTTGATGACGTCTTCCACTTTCAGCTGGTCCATCATGGCCTTGCCGACTTCATCCGAGGTTTTGCCCCAGATGTCGACTACCTTGTTGTAACGCTCGCCGGCGGTCACCAGACCCGAAGCGTACTGCTGCTCGATCTGTTTGACTTCGGACTCTGCCGCCGAAATCAGGGTGACTTTTTGTGGCGGTACCAGCATGTCGTCGACGCAGATCGAAATACCGGCGCGGGTTGCCAGGCGGAAGCCCGACTGCATCAGTTGGTCAGCAAACACGACCGTCGCGCGCAGACCGCACTTACGGAACGAGGTGTTGATCAGCTTGGAAATTTCTTTCTTTTTCAGCGCGCGGTTCAGCACCGAGAAAGGCAGACCTTTCGGCAGGATTTCCGACAGGATGGCGCGGCCAACCGTGGTCTCGTAGCGGGTAACGGTACGGACGAACTCGCCCGTTTCGAGATCTTTTGGATTCTCGACGATACGCACCGTGATACGGGTGGTCAGTTCCACTTCCTTGTTGTCGTAGGCACGGATGACTTCCGACACGTCCGGGAACAGCATGCCTTCGTTTTTCGCATTGATCGCTTCGCGGGTCGCGTAGTACAGACCCAGCACGATATCCTGCGATGGCACGATCGACGGTTCGCCGTTCGACGGGAACAGGATGTTGTTCGACGCCAGCATCAGCGTACGGGCTTCCATCTGCGCTTCGATCGACAGCGGCACGTGAACTGCCATCTGGTCACCGTCGAAGTCGGCGTTGAATGCCGCGCAGACCAGTGGGTGCAGCTGGATCGCTTTACCTTCGATCAGGACCGGCTCGAAAGCCTGGATGCCCAGACGGTGCAGGGTTGGTGCACGGTTCAGCATGATCGGGTGTTCGCGGATCACGTCTTCCAGGATGTCCCAGACGACCGGCTCTTGGATCTCGACCAGCTTTTTAGCGGCCTTGATCGTGGTAGCCAAGCCCATCAGTTCCAGCTTGTTGAAGATGAACGGCTTGAACAGTTCCAGCGCCATCAGTTTCGGCAGACCGCACTGGTGCAGTTTCAGCTGTGGACCCACCACGATGACCGAACGGCCCGAGTAGTCGACGCGTTTACCCAGCAAGTTCTGACGGAAGCGGCCGCCCTTACCCTTGATCATCTCAGCCAGCGATTTCAGCGGACGCTTGTTGGCGCCGGTCATCGCTTTACCGCGACGGCCGTTGTCCAGCAGCGAATCGACTGCTTCTTGCAGCATGCGCTTTTCGTTGCGCGTGATGATCTCTGGCGCGCGCAGCTCCATCAGGCGTTTCAGACGGTTGTTACGGTTGATCACGCGGCGATACAGATCGTTCAGATCCGAGGTCGCGAAACGGCCGCCGTCCAGTGGCACCAGCGGACGCAGTTCCGGTGGCAGCACCGGCAGCACTTCCATGATCATCCACTCAGGCTTGATGCCCGAACGCTGGAACGCTTCCAGCACTTTCAGACGCTTGGCGTATTTCTTGATCTTCGCTTCGGACTTCGATTCCTTCAGTTCCACGCGCAGGGTCTCGGCATCGCGGTGGATGTCGATCGAACGCAGCAGTTCACGGATACCTTCGGCGCCCATGAAGGCGGTGAAGTCGTCGCCGTACTCTTCGTACTTGGCGGCGTAATCGTCTTCCGACATGATCTGGCACTTCTTCAGCGGGGTCATGCCTGGATCGGTCACGACATAGGCTTCGAAGTACAGCACGCGCTCGATATCGCGCAGCGTCATGTCCAGGACCATGCCCAGACGCGACGGCAGCGATTTCAGGAACCAGATGTGTGCGGTTGGCGAGGCCAGTTCGATGTGGCCCATGCGCTCACGGCGCACTTTGGCCAGCGTCACTTCGACGCCGCATTTTTCGCAGATGACGCCGCGGTGTTTCAGGCGTTTGTACTTGCCGCACAGGCATTCGTAGTCTTTGATCGGGCCAAAGATCTTGGCGCAGAACAGACCATCGCGCTCAGGCTTGAAGGTACGGTAGTTGATGGTTTCCGGTTTTTTAACTTCACCGTAGGACCACGAACGGATTTTTTCAGGCGAGGCGAGACCGATTTTGATCGCGTCAAAAGTCTCGTTCGTCTGTACTTGCTTGAATAGATCGAGCAGTGCTTTCATGTATCACTCCAGGTAGTGATTAAATTCTAATGCGTCGTTCCGGCGGAAGCCGGAATCCATGCTGAGCGCGCATCACGGTAGCGCAAGCTCAGCATGGGCCGCGGTGGCGGACCACCCGCTTTCGCCGGGACGACGGGCCAGTGTCTTAGTTGCGTTCCAGGTCGATATCGATACCCAGGGAACGGATCTCTTTCACCAGCACGTTGAACGATTCCGGCATACCGGCGTCGATCACGTGGTCACCTTTGACCAGGTTTTCGTACACTTTGGTACGGCCGTTCACGTCATCCGACTTCACAGTCAGCATCTCTTGCAGCACGTACGATGCGCCGTACGCTTCCAGTGCCCACACCTCCATCTCACCGAAACGCTGACCACCGAACTGGGCTTTACCGCCCAGTGGCTGCTGCGTCACCAGCGAGTATGGACCGGTCGAACGCGCGTGCATCTTGTCGTCCACCAGGTGGTGCAGTTTCAGCATGTGCATCACGCCGACGGTGACCTTGCGCTCGAACGCTTCGCCGGTGCGGCCGTCGTACATGGTGACCTGATTCTTCGATGGCGTCATGCCCAGGTTGCGGGCGATGTCGTCAGGGTAAGCCAGGTCCAGCATGCGGCGGATTTCCGACTCGTGCGCACCGTCGAACACCGGGGTCGCGAACGGCACACCGCGTTTCAGGTTGTGCGCCAGCTTCATGATCTCTTCGTCGTCGAAGTTGTCCAGATCTTCCGGACGGCCGGTTTCGTTGTAGACCGTGGTCAGATACTTGCGCATCTCGGCGACCTTGATCTGTTGCGCCAGCATTTCGCCGATGCGGATACCCAGGCCTTTTGCTGCCCAGCCCAAGTGGGTTTCCAGAATCTGACCCACGTTCATCCGCGACGGCACGCCCAGCGGGTTCAGCACCACGTCGGCCGGGGTACCGTCCGCCATGTAGGGCATGTCTTCCACTGGCACGATACGCGAGACCACACCCTTGTTACCGTGGCGGCCTGCCATCTTGTCGCCCGACTGCAGGCGGCGTTTCACGGCCAGGTAGACCTTGACCATTTTCTGCACGCCAGGTTGCAGTTCATCGCCCTGGGTCAGTTTCTTGCGCTTCTCTTCGAAGGCCAGATCGAACTGGTGGCGCTTCTCATTGATCGACTCCTTGATTGCTTCCAGCGCGGTCGCCGAGGCGTCTTCCGCCGGGCGGATGTCGAACCAGTGGTACTTGTCCAGATCGTCCAGGTATTCCTTGGTGATCTTGGCGCCTTTGGCCAGCTTCTTCGGACCGCCGTTGACCACCTGGCCAATCAGCATTTTTTCCAGACGCTGGAAGGCATCGCCTTCCACAATACGCATCTGGTCGTTCAGGTCCAGACGGAAACGCTTCAGTTCATCGTCGATGATCTGCTGGGCGCGTTTGTCGCGCACGATGCCTTCGCGGGTGAACACCTGGACGTCGATCACGGTGCCGACCATGCCCGACGGCACGCGCAGCGAGGTGTCTTTCACGTCCGATGCTTTTTCACCGAAGATGGCGCGCAGCAGCTTCTCTTCCGGGGTCAGCTGGGTTTCGCCCTTCGGCGTCACTTTACCGACCAGGGTGTCGCCGGCTTGCACTTCAGCACCGATGTACACGATACCGGACTCATCCAGACGAGCCAGCTGGTTCTCAGCCAGGTTCGAGATGTCGCGGGTGATTTCTTCCGCGCCCAGTTTGGTATCGCGTGCCACCACGCTCAGCTCTTCGATGTGGATCGAGGTGTAACGGTCGTCTTTGACGACGTTTTCCGAGATCAGGATCGAATCCTCGAAGTTCAGACCATTCCATGGCATGAAGGCCACGGTCATGTTCTGGCCCAGCGCCAGCTCGCCCAGGTCGGTCGATGCGCCGTCGGCGATCACGTCGTGCTTGGCGACGCGGTCACCAACCTGCACGATTGGACGCTGGTTGATGTTGGTGTTCTGGTTGGAACGGGTGTACTTGATGAGGTTGTAGATGTCGACACCGACTTCGCCCGCAGTGGCTTCATCGTCGTTGACGCGAATCACCACACGGCCTGCATCGATGTAGTCCACCACGCCGCCACGCACCGCTTGCACGGTGGTGCCGGAGTCGACTGCCACGGTCCGTTCGATACCGGTACCGACCAGCGCCTTTTCAGGACGCAGGCAAGGCACAGCCTGACGCTGCATGTTGGCGCCCATCAGTGCACGGTTCGCATCATCGTGTTCCAGGAATGGAATCAGCGACGCTGCAACGGACACGATCTGGCCTGGCGCCACGTCCATGTACTGGACGCGTTCTGGCGACACCAGAATGGTCTCGCCCGCTTCACGCGACGACACCAGCTCGTCGACCAGCTGACCGCTTTCATTGATCTTGGCATTCGCCTGAGCAATGATGTAACGGCCTTCTTCGATCGCCGACAGGTAATCGATCTGGTCGGTAATCTTGGAGTCCACCACCTTGCGGTATGGGGTTTCCAGGAAGCCGTATTCATTCAGGCGGGCGTACAGTGCCAGCGAGTTGATCAGACCGATGTTCGGGCCTTCAGGCGTTTCGATCGGGCACACGCGGCCGTAGTGGGTCGGGTGCACGTCGCGCACCTCGAAGCCGGCACGTTCGCGGGTCAGACCGCCAGGGCCCAGGGCGGAAACGCGGCGTTTGTGCGTGATTTCCGACAGCGGGTTGGTCTGGTCCATAAACTGCGACAGCTGCGACGAACCGAAGAATTCACGGATCGCGGCCGAAATCGGCTTGCTGTTGATCAGGTCGTGCGGCATCAGGTTGTCCGCTTCGGCCTGGCCGAGGCGTTCCTTGACGGCGCGCTCAACGCGCACCAGGCCGGCGCGGAACTGGTTCTCGGCCAGTTCGCCGACGCAACGTACGCGACGGTTACCCAGGTGATCGATATCGTCGACTTCGCCGCGGCCATTGCGCAGTTCCACCAGGATCTTGATCACGGCCAGCACGTCGTCGTTCGACAGCGTCATGGCGCCGGTCAGTTCGTCACGGCCGATGCGGCGGTTGAACTTCATGCGGCCCACGGCCGACAGGTCGTAGCGGTCCGGGCTGTAGAACAGGCCGTTGAACAGCGCTTCGACCGAATCTTCGGTCGGCGGTTCGCCAGGACGCATCATGCGGTAGATGGCGATCCGCGCAGCGGTCTGGTCGGCGGTGTCGTCGATGCGCAGCGTTTGCGAGATATAGCCACCCTGGTCCAGATCGTTGGTGTACAGCGTCTGGATGTCGGCGACGTTGCTGTCGCGCAGGCGATTCAGCACTTCGTCGGTCAGCTCATCGTTGGCGTTGGCGATGACTTCGCCGGTGTCGCCGTCAACGATGTTCTTGGCCAGCACGCGGCCCAGCAGGTAGTCTTCCGGCACCGAAATGTGTTTCAGGCCGGCAGCGTCGATGTCGCGTACATGCTTGGCATTGATACGCTTGTCTTTCATGACGATGGTCTTGCCGGTCTTCGGATCGACGATGTCGAAGCGCGCGACTTCGCCGCGCAGGCGTTCGGCGACGAATTCCATCTCGGCGCCTTCGGAGCGCAGGTGGAAGTTGTCGAACACGAAGAAGTTGGCCAGGATCTGTTCCGGCGACATGCCGATCGCCTTCAGCAGAATGCTGACGGGCATCTTGCGGCGACGGTCGACGCGGAAGTACAGGATGTCTTTCGGATCGAACTCGAAGTCCAGCCACGAACCGCGGTAAGGAATGATACGGGCCGAGAACAGCAGTTTGCCGGACGAGTGAGTCTTGCCGCGGTCATGTTCAAAGAACACGCCCGGGGAGCGATGCAGCTGCGAAACGATAACGCGCTCGGTACCGTTGATAACGAACGAACCGGTGGAGGTCATCAGGGGCAGTTCGCCCATGTAGACTTCCTGTTCCTTCATCTCTTTGACGACCGGCTTGGTCGGCGATTCCTTGTCCAGGATCACCAGACGCACCTTGGCGCGCAGCGGCGACGCGAACGTCAGGCCACGCAGTTGGCATTCCTTGACGTCAAAGGCAGGATCGCCCAGCACGTACGACAGGAATTCGAGACGCGCAAAACCATTGTGCGAAACGATAGGGAAAATCGAGGTAAAGGCCGACTGCAGGCCGTCGTTCTTGCGGGCCGATGCGCTAACATCTTCTTGCAAGAAACTGTGGTAGGACTCGAGCTGGGTAGCCAGCAGGAACGGAACGTTGTGAACGTTGGCGCGCTTCGCGAATGATTTGCGAATGCGTTTCTTCTCAGTAAATGAGTAGTGCATGGACACTCCGTGAGTGACAGAAAGGGAAAAAATTTCAGGTTTAGCCTGTGCGGCCTGTCTGTCACACAGACGAAACCTGAAACTTCTACCATTTCCAGCTGATTCAATTGGGACTGCAACGCCGGGAAAACGCTACAAATACGACACAGACGACAAAGGAGCCAAAGCCGGATATTCCCTCTTTAACAAGGGAAGTCCGCAGCTTTGGCTCGTGGCGCTAACACAAACTGTTAGCAACCGGTACAGCTTATTACTTCAGTTCGGCCTTGGCGCCAGCTTCTTCCAGCTTTTTCTTAGCGGCTTCAGCGTCAGCTTTCGACAGGGCTTCTTTGACGGTTTTTGGTGCGCCATCGACCACGTCTTTGGCTTCTTTCAGGCCCAGACCGGTGATTTCGCGAACTGCTTTAATTACGCCAACTTTGTTCGCGCCGACTTCGGTCAGAACAACGTTGAATTCGGTTTGCTCTTCAGCAGCAGCAGCAACTGCGCCGCCAGCAGCAGGAGCAGCCATTGCAGCAGCCGATACGCCGAATTTTTCTTCGAAAGCTTTGACCAGGTCGTTCAGGTCCATTACGGACATTTCGCTCACTGCGTTCAGGATGTCGTCTTTGCTAATTGCCATTTGAAACTCCAATAATTTTTTGATTCGTTAATACATCAGAATGCTACTTGATAAAAAACCCGCGCCGGCGCCACGGCCGGCACACAGCGGCCTGTTAGGCTGCTGGGGCTTCTTCTGCTGCAACTTCTGCAACAGGAGCGCCTTCGGATTTTTTCGCTGCCAGAGCAGCCAGACCACGTGCAAAGCCCGACACCGGAGCCAGCATAACGCCCAACAGCTGCGAGATGAGGACTTCACGGCTAGGAATGCTCGCCAACGCGGTAACAGCGGACTTGTCCAGCTGTTTGCCTGCGTAGTTACCGGCAGTGATGACCAGCTTGTCGTTGGTTTTAGCGAAGTCGTTGATGACTTTAGCTGCTGCAACGGCATCGTCCGAGATCGAATAGATCAGCGGACCGGTCATGCTGTCTGCCAGGGCGGCAAATTGCGTGCCTTCGACGGCGCGACGAGCGAGGGTGTTTTTCAACACTCGCAGGTACACGCCTTGAGCGCGCGCTTTGGCACGGAGTTGCGTCAAGTGAGCAACCTGGATGCCACGATACTCGGCCACGACGATAGTTTGCGCAGTTGCTACTTTTGCGGAAACTTCGGCGACTACGGCCTTTTTGTCATTCAGATTGAGACCCACGGTCAATCTCCTTAAATGATCGCCGGCGACATTGCCGGCCATCGGTTCGAACCACGGCGTCCGAGGTTAGGAGTCCAATGGACTGCAAAACTTGATCGGGAACACCATCTGCGTTGGGTGAAACATTCAATTAACCGGATGCCTGCCTGATGCACCTGGCCCAACGGTCTTTGATTGCGGCTGCTGCCGAAACAGCAGCCATCCCAAAGAACTGCCTCATGCCCGAGGGCACAAGGACTTAATACTTAAAACTTAGGCAGCAGCCAGGGTAGCCTGGTCAACACGGACGCCAGCGCCCATGGTCGACGACAGCGACACCTTGCGCAGGTACACGCCTTTCGACGAGGCTGGCTTGGCTTTGTTCAGCGCGTCGATCAGGGCAACCAGGTTGCTCTTCAGATCAGCGTCAGCGAACGATTTGCGGCCGATGGTCGCGTGAATGATACCGGCTTTGTCGGTACGGTACTGCACCTGGCCAGCTTTCGCGTTTTTCACGGCGGTAGCGACGTCAGGGGTAACGGTGCCGACTTTCGGGTTAGGCATCAGGCCGCGTGGACCCAGGATCTGACCCAGGGTACCAACGATACGCATGGTGTCTGGCGAAGCGATGACGATATCGAAAGGCATGTCGCCGGCTTTGACGCGCTCGGCCAGGTCTTCCATACCGACGACGTCGGCGCCAGCGGCTTTAGCAGCTTCGGCTTTGTCGCCCGAAGCGAACACAGCTACGCGAACGGTTTTGCCGGTGCCAGCTGGCAGCACGACGGAACCACGCACAACCTGGTCCGATTTCTTCGGATCCACGCCCAGTTGGACCGACACGTCGATCGATTCATTGAACTTGGCGGTGGCCAGTTCTTTGATCAGAGCAACAGCGTTGTCGAACGAGTAGTTCTTGGTGGTATCAACTTTAGCTTTGATAGCTTTTGCGCGTTTGGACAGTTTTGCCATGATTACACACCTTCCACGGTAATGCCCATCGAACGTGCGGAACCAGCGATGGTGCGTACAGCAGCATCCAGGTCGGCAGCGGTCAGATCAGGGGTTTTCAGTTTCGCGATTTCTTCGGCCTGGGCGCGGGTCAGCTTACCGACTTTGTCGGTATGTGGCTTCGGCGAACCTTTGGTGATGCCCGAATGTTTCTTGATCAGGAAGGTCGCTGGCGGCGTCTTCATGACGAAGGTGAACGATTTGTCGGCGAAAGCGGTGATCACGACTGGGATCGGCATGCCTGGTTCCATACCTTGGGTCTGCGCGTTGAACGCTTTGCAGAATTCCATGATGTTCAGACCGCGCTGACCCAGCGCTGGGCCGATCGGTGGGGATGGGTTTGCTTTACCAGCTGGCACTTGCAGCTTGATAAAACCAATGATTTTCTTTGCCATGATGGCTCCTATCTTGGATATGAGTAGTAGCGCCCCACACTGCGTATGCTGCAGGGCGGGGCTCCTCTTTTGCCAGATGCACTAGGGTTTTGACACCGTCGCCCGCTCTGGCGAACGGTATTTAGACTTTTTCGACCTGGCCGAATTCGAGTTCGACTGGTGTGGCGCGGCCAAAAATGGTGACCGAGACGCGCACTTTCGATTTCTCGTAGTTGACTTCCTCGACATTGCCGTTGAAGTCAGTGAACGGACCATCCTTGATGCGGACTTGCTCGCCCACTTCGTACAGCACTTTCGGCCGTGGCTTCTCGACGCCTTCTTGCATCTGCTGCATGATCTTGTCGATCTCGCGCGCCGGGATCGGCGTCGGCTTGTTCGATTTGCCGCCGATGAAGCCGGTCACTTTGCTGGTGTTTTTCACCAGGTGCCAGGTTTCGTCGGTCATTTCCATCTCGACCAGCACGTAGCCAGGGAAGAAACGACGCTCGGTGACCGATTTCTGGCCATTGCGCACTTCGACCACTTCTTCGGTCGGCACCAGGATCTGGCCAAACTGTTCTTGCATGCCGGCGCGTTCGACGCGCTCGGTCAGCGCGCGTTGCACGCTTTTTTCCATGCCGGAGTACGCATGCACAACGTACCAGCGCTTATTGCTGACTGGTACGCTGACGGGCGCCGCTTCTTGAGCGGCTTCGACCGGGATTTCACCGGTCGCATCATCTTGCACGTTTTCGCTCATTATTTTCGTATGCCCAGAATGACGTCGTACAACAGGAATTCCAAGGTCTTATCCGTGCCCCACAGGAACACTGCCATCACCAGCACGAAGGCAAACACGATGCCGGTGATCTGGGTCGCCTCGCTACGGGTAGGCCACACGACCTTTTTCGTCTCGCGGACAGCTTCTTTGGCAAAATTCAGGAAATCACGGCCAGTCGACGAAGTCCACAAGATCAAAACGGCAAAAGCCAAACCAGCCACAAGTGCGCCTGCGCGTACCAGAGCTGGTTTGTCCGACAGGTAATAGAACCCTATCACGCCCACGATTGCAATGGCGATCGCCAGTACAACCTTAATCTTGTCATTCGACGTGCTGACGGTCTGCACGGATTGATTAGACATTTATATTTACTTTCGGTGCCCTGCACCAGATTCGGTGGCAGGGGCGGAGGGCCTCGAACCCCCAACCTTCGGTTTTGGAGACCGACGCTCTGCCAATTGAGCTACGCCCCTACATAAAACTACAAAGGATCGCGATTATACCACCCGGACACCCGGGTGGCAATCTCATATCCTATTAGGCCAGGATCTTGGCAACGACGCCTGCGCCTACGGTACGGCCACCTTCGCGGATTGCGAAGCGCAGACCTTCTTCCATCGCGATCGGGTTGATCAGCTTGACGGTGATCGACACGTTATCGCCTGGCATAACCATTTCTTTGTCCTGTGGCAGTTCGATCGAACCGGTCACGTCAGTCGTACGGAAGTAGAACTGTGGACGATAGTTGTTGAAGAACGGGGTGTGACGACCGCCTTCGTCTTTCGACAGCACGTAGATCTCGCCGGTGAAGTGGTTGTGCGGTTTGATCGAGCCTGGTTTTGCCAGCACTTGACCACGTTGCACGTCTTCACGCTTGGTGCCGCGCAGCAGCAGACCAACGTTGTCGCCGGCCTGACCCTGGTCCAGCAGCTTGCGGAACATTTCCACGCCGGTGCAGGTGGTTTTCACGGTGTCGGTGATACCAACGATTTCGATCTCTTCACCGACTTTGATGATGCCGCGCTCAACACGACCGGTCACAACGGTGCCGCGACCCGAGATCGAGAACACGTCTTCCACTGGCATCAGGAAGGCGCCATCGACTGCGCGCTCTGGCGTAGGGATGTAGCTGTCCAGTGCGTCGGCCAGGGCCATGATGGCTTGCTCGCCCAGTGGACCGGTGTCACCGTCCAGTGCTTTACGTGCCGAACCTTTGATGATTGGCAGGTCGTCGCCTGGGAACTCGTATTTCGAAAGCAACTCACGCACTTCCATTTCAACCAGTTCCAGCAGCTCTTCGTCATCCACCAGATCGCACTTGTTCAGGAACACGACGATGTATGGCACGCCAACCTGACGGGCCAGCAGGATGTGCTCGCGGGTCTGTGGCATTGGGCCGTCAGCTGCGGAGCAAACCAGGATCGCGCCGTCCATCTGCGCAGCACCGGTAATCATGTTCTTGATGTAGTCGGCGTGGCCTGGGCAGTCAACGTGAGCGTAGTGACGGCCGGCGGTTTCGTACTCGACGTGCGCGGTGTTGATGGTAATGCCGCGGGCTTTTTCTTCTGGTGCTGCATCGATCTGGTCGTAAGCTTTAGCTTCGCCGCCGAATTTTTTCGACAGAACGGTAGCGATCGCAGCGGTCAGGGTGGTCTTGCCGTGGTCGACGTGGCCGATGGTGCCGACGTTAACGTGCGGCTTGGTCCGCTCGAATTTCTCTTTTGCCATTTTAGACTCCTAACGATTTGTGTGATTGGCAGGGAACCCTGCCCGACTGTCTTGATAGTGCTGCCGTACTGCGTACTGCGAATTCTGGTGCCCTTTACGTGGATTGAACACGTGGCCTCTCCCTTACCAAGGGAGTGCTCTACCACTGAGCTAAAAGGGCTTGTTTGCACTACTTTTTGGTGTTTGCACACCAGACTGCAACAACACTGGAGCGGGTGAAGGGAATCGAACCCTCGTCATAAGCTTGGAAGGCTTCAGCTCTACCATTGAGCTACACCCGCGAGGTATTGGTTCAATTCATTTCACTTTACTGCGCCACTCAGTCTTCTTGCAAAAACTTGGTGGAGGGGACTGGATTCGAACCAGTGTACTCTGAGAGAACGGATTTACAGTCCGTCGCCTTTAACCACTCGGCCACCCCTCCGCGAGGAACCGCAGAGTATGAAGCAATTTTCTCAAACCGTCAACCCTTTTTTCACCTCATCGGTGCAGTGTTCACAGTTCGTCTGCTTCGGGGCGAGATTTTAAACTCCCCAACTGCAAAAGTGCAAGTGTTGTTTTTACGTTGCATGTTTTCCTATACAATCGATTGAACCAATGAGACTCCTGGAGCCCTGCGCTTGAACAATCGAAGCGGCCGCTGGCCGACCCTGCTGTTCGCCAATCTGGCCCTGTGGGCCGCGTATTTCCTCACTGGCCGCCTGGGCCTGCTGCTGGCGCTGCCGCCGGGCTATGCCTCCCCCATCTTCCTGCCCGCCGGGATCGCCCTGGCCGCCTGCGTGGTCGGCGGCGCCCGACTGCTGCCGGGCGTGGCGCTCGGTTCGCTGACGGTCAACCTGGTCTACCCCGCGCTCAGCGCCGCCGGCATCACCGGCACCGCCGTGCTGGGCGCCTGTGCCCCGGCCGCCGGCGCCGCCCTGCAGGCGTGGGCCGGCAGCACCCTGTTCCGCCGCTACATCGACCAGACCATCGGCTCCGGCCGCGACGTGGTGCGCTTCATCCTGCTGGCCGCCTGCGTGACGCTGGTGTCGTGCACCATCTCGGTGTCCGGCCTGATGGCGATCGGCATCCTGCAGCGCGACACTGTCGCCACCGACTGGCTGGCGTGGTGGATGGGCGACACCATCGGCATTCTGCTGGCGGCGCCGCTGACCTGGATCGTCATCGGCCGCCCGCGCGCGCTGTGGGCGCGCCGCCGCCTGCTGGTCGGGCTGCCGCTGGTGCTGTCGGCCGCCGCCTTCATCGCCATCTACCTGCAGGCCGACCGCTGGGAAAACACCCAGCAGATGCAGACCTTCCGCCTCAAGGCGCAACAGACCGGCGACTTGCTGCAAGCGCAATTCAGCGAGCACGAGCGCTTCATCTACGCCATGGCCAAGGCGCTCAACGACCCGCGCCGCAACCTCAACGCCGAAGACTTCGGCAACCTGGCCCATGGCTACCTCGACCAGCGCCCCGAACTGATGTCGATGGCCTGGCTGACGCCGGTGGCCGGCAGCGACCGCCGCGCCTTCGAGGCGTGGGCGCGCCAGCAGGTGGCGCCCGGTTTCGCCATCCGCGAGCGCGCGGAAGACGGCAGCTTCACCGTCGCGGCGCAGCGCGACCGCTATTTCGCCACCACGTTCATCGAGCCCGCCAACAGCCGCGCCTACCAGGGGCTGGATTACCTGCATTCGCCGCAGCGGCGCGCCGCGCTGGAGCGCGCCATCCAGTCCGGCCAGCCGACCGCTACCGCACCGCTCAGCCTGCGCGCGGACACCCGCAGTCCCGGGCTGGTGCTGCTGCAGACCGTCTCCCCGCCCGGCAGTCACCGCCAGGTGATCGGCGCGCTGATGATCTCGATGCAGTTCGACGCCTACCTGAACCAGGCGCTGAAACGCTCCGAGTTCCCCTCCTTCCTGCTGCGCTTTGAAGACACCGACGACGACGGCCCGCACCGCCTGGTGCAGGACACGCTGCAGCGCGCGCTGCAGCCGGGCGACTTCCAGCGCCAGCTGCACTTCGGCGGCCGCATCTACGAACTGACGCTGGCGCCGACCCCGGCCTACCTGCAGCAGCAGCGCGGCTGGCAGAGCTGGACCGTGCTGACCTGCGGCCTGCTGCTGACCGGCCTGCTGGGCACCTTGATGATGCTGATCAGCGGCGAGCGCGCCCGCATCCAGGCCGAAGTGAAAGACTCCACCTCGCGCCTGCGCCAGCGCGAAGCGCGCCTGCAAGCGATCCTCAACAAAGCGGCCGACGCCATCCTGACCATCGACAGCAACGGCGCGCTGATGTCGGCCAACGCCGCCGCCGGCCGCCTGTTCGGCTACGCGCCGGAGAAGATGGCCACGCTGCCGCTCGACAAGCTGATCCCGGTCGGCGTCGGCGAAGCGGCCGGCCTCGACGCGGCCGGCCTGCTGCGCATGATCGCCTGCGGCGTCACCCACGAATACGAACTGCCCGGCTGGCGCAGCGACGGCAGCGAATTCCCGCTGGCGATGTCGGTGTCGGAAGTGGAACTGCCGGACGAGCACCTGTTCGTCGCCATCCTGCACGACCTCACCGAACAGCACCTGGCGCAGGAACGCATCCACCGCCTGGCCCACCACGACACCCTGACCGGGCTGGCCAACCGCCTGTCGCTCAATCTGCGGCTGGAGCAGTTGCTGGCGCAGACCCGTCGCGGCGGCGGCACGGCGGCGGTGCTGTTCATCGACCTCGACCACTTCAAGAAAATCAACGACACCCACGGCCACGAAACCGGCGACATGCTGCTGATCGCCGTCGCGCAGCGGCTGCAGGAACTGCTGCGCGAAGTCGACACCATCGCCCGCCTCGGCGGCGACGAATTCATCGTCGTCACCGACGGCGCGGTGACGCCGGACGACGCCTCCAACATCGCCGTGCGCATCGTCGACGCGCTGACTGCGCCGTACCACCTGAACGGCAAGACCGTGCACAGCGGCGCCAGCGTCGGCGTCGCCATGTTCCCGACCGACGGCGAAGACGCCGGCACGCTGATGCGCCATGCCGACACCGCCATGTATGCCGCCAAGAGCCAGGGACGCGGCAACTTCCAGTTCTTCTCGGCAGAAATGAACAGCGCCACCCACGAGCGCCTGATGCTGGAAAGCCGCCTGTGGCAGGCGCTGGAGCAGAACGAATTCGAACTGTATCTGCAGCCGCAGATCGAACTGGCGACGCAGCGCATCATCGGCGCCGAAGCGCTGCTGCGCTGGCACCATCCCGAGCTGGGCATGGTGGGGCCGGACCGCTTCATCCCGATCGCCGAGGAGTCCGGGCTGATCATTCCGCTGGGCGACTGGGTGCTGCAACGCGCCTGCAGCCTGCTGCATGCGTGGCGGGCGCCGGGGCTGTCGCATCTGCGGCTGGCGGTCAACCTGTCGGCGCGCCAGTGCCACGGACCGGGCCTGCTGCCGCACCTGGACCGCATGCTGCACAGCCACGGCATCGACCCGGCCTTGCTGGAGTTGGAAATCACCGAATCGGCGGCGATGCAGGACCCGGAACGCAGCCGCGCGCTGCTGATCGAACTGCGCTCGCGCGGCATCAAGGTGGCGATTGACGACTTCGGCACCGGCTACTCATCGCTGAGCTACCTGAAGCTGTTCGAGATCGACCGCATCAAGATCGACCGCGGCTTCGTCAAGGATATCGAGAGCGACCCGAACGACGCCGTGATCGTCGCCGCCACCATCGCGCTGGCGCACTCGCTGGGGCTGGAAGTGATCGCCGAGGGCGTAGAAACCGAAGCCCAGCGCGACTTCCTGCGCGCCAAGCAATGCGACGAAGCCCAGGGCTACCTGTTCGCCCGCCCGATGCCGGTCGCGCAATTCGAAGCCATGGTCCGCACCGCCGAAGTGCCGGCCTAAATCCGGGGGTTTTATTCAGGGGTGCGGCCGACGCTGGGGTCGCGCTCGATCATGTCCAGCAGCGCGGCCACCACTTCCGGATCGAACTGCTTGCCGGCGCGCTCTTTGATGTAGTTGACCGCTTCGGTATGCGGCCACGGCTCTTTATATGGACGCTCGTGCAGCAGCGAATCGAACACGTCCACCACCGCCACGATCCGCGCCGCGATC
Source organism: Duganella margarita (assembly GCF_009857535.1). Taxonomy (GTDB): domain Bacteria; phylum Pseudomonadota; class Gammaproteobacteria; order Burkholderiales; family Burkholderiaceae_D; genus Rugamonas; species Rugamonas margarita. The sequence goes on along the minus strand of NZ_WWCS01000008.1, from coordinate 3,927 downwards.
GGGATCGCCCGCTCTTTCAGCTGGTTCGGATAGCCGTTGCCATCCCAATGCTCGTGGTGGCCGCCGGCGATCTGCGCGCCATACGTCAGGTAGCTGACGCCGTCGACCATCTTGGACGCCCGCTCCAGGATGGTCTGGCCCACCGCCGCGTGCTGCTGCATCTCGGCCCGCTCTTCCGGCGTGTGGATGCCCGGCTTGAGCAGGATGTGGTCCGGCGTCGCCACCTTGCCGACGTCATGCAGGATCGACGCCAGGCCGATCATGTCCAGCAGCTGCGGCGTCACCTCGTCCGGATAGGCGCCGCGCGCGTGCAGCCGCTGCGCCAGCGACGACGACAGCAGTTGCACCCGCCGCACATGGCCGCCGGTGCCCTTGTCGCGGAACTCGGCCAGGTCGGCCAGCGCCACCACGGTGGCTTCCTGCGCCTTGCGCAGCTGGCCGAACATGTACAGGTTGTCGAACGCGGCCGCAATGCGCTGGCAGAATACTTCCAGCAGATCGCGCTGGATCTGCGCCAGCGGCCACGGCGGCGTGACCGAAATCGCCACCTCGCGGTTTTCCTGCGTATGGATGAACAGCACGTTGGCCGGATGCTCGAACTGCGATTTTTTCTCGGCAAACGCCTTGGCGATGGTCGGCCACAGCGGATGGCCGGTCGGCATCAGCTCCGCTTCGTTGAGCGCGGCATAGTGGCCGGTGGCGGCCACCACGGTGGTGACGCCGGTGTCGCCCTGCATCAGGCACAGCACGCCGTCGGAACCGACGTCGAGGATCGCGCTCACCTGGTTCAGCACGCCCGACGCGAACTCGCGCAGCGAATGGATCTGGTACAGATTGGTGGCGCCGGCCAGGATCTTGCCCAGCCCGATGCGGCTGCGCTCCAGCATGTTCAGGCTTTCGTAAGCGCGCAGCGCCGAAATGACCGTGGTAAACAGCTTCTGCGTGGTCAGCTCGGTCTTGGCCTTGTAGTCGTTGATGTCGTATTCGATGATGACGCGCTGCTCCGGCGCCTGGCCCGGCTGGCCGGTGCGCAGCACCACCCGCACGATGGCGTTGTGGAGTTCCTCGCGGATGCGCCGTGCCAGGATCAGGCCGGCGTCGTCGGTTTCCATCACCACGTCCAGCAGCACCAGCGCGATGTCCGGCGTGTCGCGCAGGATTTCAAACGCTTCGCGCCCGCTGTAGGCGGAAAACAGTTCCAGCTCGCGGCCCTTGAAGCTGACGTTGCGCAGCGCCAGCCGGGTGACGGCATGCACATCGACGTCGTCGTCAACGATCAGCACGCGCCACAAACGCTGGTCCGGGGCGCCGAGACCGCTGGCAGGAAGCTCGTCGTCGTCTTCGTCGATCAGCCAGTTGTCGTCTGCGGCGTTGGAATCGGTCATACGCAATCTCCTGTTGTTACCTTCAGGATAATCAGATTCCCAACCTGTGACAACTCTTATCGAAGCGACACGGCCGCACTAGTTGCTGACGGGGGACGCCCCTGCTTCCACGCTGGCGGCGGCGGTACGGCTGGCCGCGCCGCAGGCGCCCGGATTGGCGCCGGCATCGAGGTTCTGGTAGCGGATTTCATACTTGCCGTTGGCCAGCTTGTCGACCAGCAGCTTGTCGTGCGCCTGCACATAGGCGTAGCGCACATTCGAGCGGCGGTCGAGGTCGTACACCTTGATGAACACCGCCGAGCCATTGCCGGCGTTGTCCAGCATCAGCTGCATCTCGTCGCCGCGGTTGCCAACCGGGAAACCTTCCATGTAGCCGGAGCGGGCCGGCCACGGTTCGCCGTTGGGCGCCAGCAGGGTCTGGGTCGGGGTTTCGCTGTCGCATTCGGCGCCGGCGCCCGGCAACACCACCTGCGAGGCGGTCACCACCTTGATCGGCGCCGTCTTGCCGGCGTGCGCATCGGCCAGCCGCACGGTGGCCCAGGCGTCGGACTCCTCGCTGCGGCCGTCGGCGCGCGCATCGCGCGCGCTGCGCCGCGCCGCCGTGCCGGCATCGGGCGTGGCCGCATTGGCGTTGATGCCGCCCTTGCCGCCCCATGCACTGCTCAGGCTGCCCATCAGTTGCGGTTCGGCCACCATGGTGGCGCCGCCGATCCAGCCCAGCGCCAGACACGCCGCCAGTGCGGCCCAGGTGCGCCAGCCGGGCCGGCGGCCGCGCTTGACCACGGTGTCGTTGACTTGTTCCGGATGCCAGGCAGCATCGTGCTTATGCTTGTCATGGCGATGGCCGTCTTCGTGGCGGGTGCTTTCCAGCCACTCGATCTCCCATTCCTCCGAGGCGATCCACTCGTCATGCTCCTTGCGGCGGTGGGCGTCGGACAGGGTCTCGTAGGCGCTGTTGAGAATGGCCATGATGCGCGCAGCCTTTTCATCCCCCGGATTTTTGTCCGGATGGTATTTTTGGCTGAGCGCCTTGTAGGCGGCACGTATGACCTCCTGCGGCGCCATACGCGACACTTTCAGGTTGTCATAGTGGGTGTGAATCTTGGCCATAGCTGGAAATCGACGCAGAATCAGTCATCATAGCCCATCTTAGCGCATGCAACCCGCAGAGCAGACAACGAATTGGCTTGCTTTTCCATCCAATGTGCTTTTTTGTCTACAGCCGGTGGGTGCGGTCCTGCAGCACGATCGCTTGCGGCAATTCTACGCCTTTGCCGACCACCAGCACTTTGAACAGTTCGCCCATCTCGGCCGGCGACACCAGCTTTTGCAGGGCGCGCGCCTGCGGCAGATACGCCATCGCGTCCGCCGGATCGGTGCGCAGCAACAATTCGCCGATGCCGGCCCCCAGCAGGAAGCCCGACTGGTTCAGGTAGCCCAGCACCTCGATGCCGGCCTCCTGCGCCGCCAGCGCCATCGCCGTGAAGTCGACGTGGGCGGTGATGTCCTGCAGGCCCGGATAGTAGAACGGGTCCGGATGCGCATGGTGCCGGTAGTGGCACATCAGGGTGCCGGTGACGCGCTGGTCGAAGTAATACTCGTGCGCCGGGAAGCCGTAGTCGAACAGGAAGGCGGCGTTGGCCGTGCCCCGGTCCAGCATGCGCGCCAGCGTCGCCATGAAGCCGCAGGCCACGCCGTGCAGCTCGGTCACGTAGCCGGCCGGCAGCAATTCGTGTTCCGGGATCTGGCGCGCCACCTGCGCCAGCAGCGCCGGGCTGGCCGGTGTTTCCAGATACTGGAAGCGGCCATCGTCCACCGTCACCTGCAAGGCCTGCCAGCCGTCCGGATGCTTGATCACCAGCTCGACCGGCATCGCATCCAGCACTTCGTTGCCGAACACCACGCCGTCGAACGCGGCCGGCAAGGCGTCCAGCCACACCACCTGCGGGAAATCGCGCAGCTGGTCCTGCTGGCGACCGCGCAGCTCGCCGGACAGCTCGACAATATAATACGCGTCCACTTTGACGCCGGCCGCGCGCAGCTCGCTCAGGATGTCGAACGCCAGCTTGCCGGTGCCGGCGCCGAATTCGAGGATATTCGGCGCGCTTTGGGCGATAATAGCGGCTGCAACCCGCGCCAGCGCTGCGCCGAACAACGGCGACAGCTCGGGAGCGGTTGTAAAATCGCCATCTTTTCCCAGCTTGGCGGAACCGCCGCTGTAATAGCCCAGGCCGGGCGCATACAGCGCCAGTTCCATATAGCGGGCGAAGGAAATGGCGCCTGCGTTGCGCTCGATGTCGGCGGCGATCAGGTGCTGCAGGGCGTGGGACGCGGCCAGCGCGTCGCTAGAAGGTACGGGTAAGGACATCCCGGCATTATATCCAGTTCAAACATGATGACAGCACAGGACAATTCAACTGCCGCGCCGCGCGTGGCCCTGGTTACCGGCGCCGGACGCCGCATCGGCCGCGCCATCGCGCTCGGGCTGGCGCGCGCCGGCTGGGACGTGGCGGTGCACTACCGCGCCTCGGCCAGCGAAGCG
>NZ_WWCS01000089.1 GCF_009857535.1 Duganella margarita | reverse complement strand
TCACACTGGTTGCAGCACTATCATCGGCGTAGAGTCGTTTCACGGTCCTGTTCGGGATGGGAAGGGGTGGGACCGACTTACTATGGTCATCAAGCTTTGACTTGTGTGCCGTGCAGCCAACGGCTGCACAGCGAATCTGGGAGAAGTAAAGCGACGCTCTGCGTCGTCCCTGCGCAGGCAGGGATTTCATTTAGTTTATTGGGTAGCACCACTCATCATCAGAGTAAATGCGCATAACCGTCAAGGTTATAGGGACAAGCCGTACGGGCAATTAGTATCAGTTAGCTTAATGCATTACTGCACTTCCACACCT
>NZ_WWCS01000088.1 GCF_009857535.1 Duganella margarita | reverse complement strand
TCACACTGGTTGCAGCACTATCATCGGCGTAGAGTCGTTTCACGGTCCTGTTCGGGATGGGAAGGGGTGGGACCGACTTACTATGGTCATCAAGCTTTGACTTGTGTGCCGTGCAGCCAACGGCTGCCCAGCGAATCTGGGAGAAGTAAAGCGACGTTTCACGTCGTCCCTGCGCAAGCAGGGATTTCATTTAGTTTATTGGGTAGCACCACTCATCATCGGAGTAAATGCGCATAACCGTCAAGGTTATAGGGACAAGCCGTACGGGCAATTAGTATCAGTTAGCTTAATGCATTACTGCACTTCCACACCT
>NZ_WWCS01000087.1 GCF_009857535.1 Duganella margarita | reverse complement strand
GGCCCTTGATCGAGGTTCCCGAACTGCGCTGGCGCGGCGTGACTCCAAGGAATGCGGCAAACCGCTTAGCGCTGCCAAAGCGCCGGATGTCGCCCAGTTGCCCCAGGAGCCGTGCTGCCGTCGTGTTACCGATCCCCGGAATGCTTGTCAGCAGCTCAACGTCATGCTTGAGGCCTGGATGGCGGTCGATATGGTCGTCCATATCCACTTCGAGCTGTTTGATCTGCGCGTCCAACCAGGCAATGAGGGAGCGGGCATGCTCGGCGACCTCGTTCATGCCGCTGACCGTGTAGCTTTCCAGGCGGTTGCTCTCC
>NZ_WWCS01000086.1 GCF_009857535.1 Duganella margarita | reverse complement strand
AGGTGTGGAAGTGCAGTAATGCATTAAGCTAACTGATACTAATTGCCCGTACGGCTTGTCCCTATAACCTTGACGGTTATGCGCATTTACTCCGATGATGAGTGGTGCTACCCAATAAACTAAATGAGATCCCTGCCTGCGCAGGGACGACGTGAAACGTTGCTTTACTTCTCCCAGATTCGCTGTGCAGCCGTTGGCTGCACAGCACACAAGTCAAAGCTTGATGACCATAGTAAGTCGGTCCCACCCCTTCCCATCCCGAACAGGACCGTGAAACGACTCTACGCCGATGATAGTGCTGCAACCAGTGTGAAAGTAGGTTATCGTCA
>NZ_WWCS01000085.1 GCF_009857535.1 Duganella margarita | reverse complement strand
GCGATAAGCTGCCGGTGCGGCTCATCATCGTGCGGCCCTTGATCGAGGTTCCCGAACTGCGCTGGCGCGGCGTGACTCCAAGGAATGCGGCAAACCGCTTAGCGCTGCCAAAGCGCCGGATGTCGCCTAGTTGCCCCAGGAGCCGTGCTGCCGTCGTGTTACCGATCCCCGGAATGCTTGTCAGCAGCTCAACGTCATGCTTGAGGCCTGGATGGCGGTTGATATGGTCGTCCATATCCACTTCGAGCTGTTTGATCTGCGCGTCCAACCAGGCAATGAGGGAGCGGGCATGCTCGGCGACCTCGTTCATGCCGCTGACCGTGTAGCTTTCCAGGCGGTTGCTCTCC
>NZ_WWCS01000084.1 GCF_009857535.1 Duganella margarita | reverse complement strand
GACCACCGATCAGATCGGCCAACTGACGTCGGGCCAGGCTGCCGCGCTCAACACCGCCGCCGTCAAAGCCCTGACCACCGAGCAGGTCGTGGCGCTGACCACCAGCCAGGCTGCCGCCCTGAGCAGCGCCCAGGTGAACGCACTGACCGCTGCTGCCATCACCGCGCTGGAAACCGAAGACTTTGCCGCGCTGAAAACCGCGACCATTGCCGGCCTGAACAGCACCCAGATCGGTGCCCTGACCAGCGCGCAAGTGGTGGCCCTGACCACCGCCCAGGCCAACTCGCTGAGCAGCGCCCAGGTACGCGCGCTGACCACCGACTCGATTGTTGCCCTGCAAACCGAAGACCTGGCTGCGCTGA
>NZ_WWCS01000083.1 GCF_009857535.1 Duganella margarita | reverse complement strand
CCGGCGGCGCGGGCACGGTCGGCTCCGCCCGCCTAGTGCGCCATCAGCAGCGGCAGCGTGGCGCGCCGCAGCACCGCGCGCGTGGCGCCGCCCAGCAGCAGTTCGCGCCAGCGGGTGTGGCCGTAGCAGCCCATCACCAGCAGATCGGCGCCGCGTTCCGCCGCCAGCCCGAGCAAGGCGTCGCCGGCGTCGGTGTCGGTCTCGCGCACCACCACCTCGAGCGGGACGCCGTGGCGCGCCAGATACGCCGCCAGGTCGGCCCCCGCCTGCGGGCCGTGCACGGTGGATACCGCGGCCGGGTTGATCACGGCCAGCGTCACCAGCGCCGCGCGCCGCAGCAGCGGCAGCGCCGCCACGCTGGCGCGGC
>NZ_WWCS01000082.1 GCF_009857535.1 Duganella margarita | reverse complement strand
TGGCGCGCGCCTGCGGCGCCCACCTGACCGGCGTCGCGTGCAGCGGCGTATCGCGCTTTGCCGCCCCCGACCCGGCGCAACAATGGGCGCCGGTGGCGGCGCGGCTGCACGATTGGCAGGCGCAGGCGCAAGGAGCGCTGGCCACGCTGGCCACGCTGGCCGACAATGCCGGCCTGCCGCCGCCGACGCTGCACTTGCTCGACACCGATCCGGAAGACGGCCTGTTGCAGCAGGCCCGGTACCACGACCTGATCGTGCTGAGCCAGAGCGCGCCGCACGCCGCCGCGCCGGGCGTCATCCGCGACCTGCCGGCGACGCTGCTGCTGCACAGCGGCCGCCCGCTGCTGCTGGCGCCCTGGCAAGCGGAGCCGGCGG
>NZ_WWCS01000081.1 GCF_009857535.1 Duganella margarita | reverse complement strand
TCAGCGCAGCCAGGTCTTCGGTTTGCAGGGCAACAATCGAGTCGGTGGTCAGCGCGCGTACCTGGGCGCTGCTCAGCGAGTTGGCCTGAGCGGTGGTCAGGGCCACCACTTGCGCGCTGGTCAGGGCACCGATCTGGGTGCTGTTCAGGCCGGCAATGGTCGCGGTTTTCAGCGCAGCGAAGTCTTCGGTTTCCAGCGCGGTGATGGCGGCGCTGGTCAGTGCGTTCACCTGGGCGCTGCTCAGGGCGGCAGCCTGGCTGGTGGTCAGAGCCACGACCTGGTCGGTGGTCAGGGCTTTGACGGCGGCGGTGTTGAGCGCGGCAGCCTGGCCCGACGTCAGCTGGCCGATCTGATCGGTGGTCAGGCCGATGATCTGGGACGACTTCAGCGCAGCGA
>NZ_WWCS01000080.1 GCF_009857535.1 Duganella margarita | reverse complement strand
GCATCGGCCGGCGCACCGCGCCGCGCCACAGGCGGCAGCCGGCGGCCAGCACCACGGCGACGATGGCGGGGGTGACGCCGAGGAACAGCGGCCGCGCGCCGGCCAGGCCGCCGTAGCGGAAGTACAGTGCGGTCAGCGCGACGATGCACAGGAACGCCGGCAGCACCACGCACAGCATGGCGACGGCGGCGCCGGCCGCGCCGCGCAGGCGGTAGCCGGCGTAGGCCACGACATTCACCGCCACCGGGCCCGGCAGCACCGACGCCAGCGCCAGGCCGTCCAGCAGGTCGGCCGCCGGCAGCAGGCGGCGCCGCTCGACCAGCACCTGCTGGGTCATGGCCACCATCGCCATGAAGCCGCCGACGCTGGTGCAGCCGATGCGCAGGAACAGCAGCGCCAGCGTGGCCAGCG
>NZ_WWCS01000007.1 GCF_009857535.1 Duganella margarita | reverse complement strand
TGACCCACGGGCTTAATGGCCCACAGTCTGGTCGGCATCACCCTGCCTGACCGCTTCACCTTTCTGATTATCTGATGGCGACGCGGTACGTTCAATATACGAGGTCTCCCATTTCTACACGAGCTCTCACTATTAGCCGAAAACTGATCTAGGCCAAGTCACTGCGAAGCAATTGGTTTAATTTCGATGAATGACACGCCCACTCAGATTAGAATTCCCAGGAGCCCTTTACCACGTCACCAGCCGGGGTAACCGCAAGGCGCTTATTTAATTTCAATCGCCGTCACGATTTGGTGGGCCACTAACGATTTCGCGCAACACGTTCAATCGGCGGCGACCACAACTCCCCTGCAAGGCATCTCCAAAATTCAGCGCAGCAACTTGGCGCAGTCATTAAGGACGTATCAAGAAAGTTACCCAGACCGGGATGACGCAATGGCCGCCGCCTACGACAGCCATGCATACACATTAACCGAGATCGCGCGCCATTTCGGCGTCTCGCTCATGACGGCAAGCCGCGCCGTTAAAAAACGCAGCTGATACCGTCGAGTTCGTGTAGAAATGTGAGACCTGACCCCGGGTTTAGTAGGTGAGGCGCAGTTGGACGTAGGCGGTGCGCGGGCCGCCGACCATGCGGCCGGCGTTGCCGTCGACGTTGCGGGTGTAGTAGCGCTTGTCGACGATGTTGTTGACGCCGGCCGCGACTTCGTACGCGCGCTGCTTCCACGAGACGTTGGCGTTCCACAGGCGGAAGCCGGGGATCTGCCCGGTTGCGCCATTGGCCGACTCCGCCACCGTGTTGGCGGTGTCGGAATACTGCTTGGTCTGGTGGGTGGTGGACAGGTTGGCGGTCCACGCGCCGACGCGGTAGCGCGCGCCGATGGTGTCGGTGGTGCGCGAGTAGAACGGTACGTCCAGCCCGGCCGTCGCGCCCGATTCCTGCAACGCTCTGGTGTAGGTGTAGTTGGCGTAGACGTTCAGGCCGGCCAGCGCGCTGGCGTCGTCAAACGTGTAGTCGGCCGCCGTTTCGATACCGTCGTGGTTGGTCGCGCCGATGTTCTGGAACGTCGCCGGCGTGGTGCCCGGCACCTGCACGATCTGGTTGTCGAACTTGAGCTTGAACAGGGTCGCCTCGGCGCTCACGGCGCCGCTCTTCCAGCGCGCGCCCAGTTCGGCGGTCTTGGCCAGTTCCGGCTTCAGCGGGTTGTTCGGCGTCTGCGAGTTGAGCTGGGTGTTCTGCACCGGTCCGAACGAGGTGGTGTAGTTGACGAACACCGTCAGCGCCGGATTCAGCAGGTAGGCTACGTTGAGCGACGGCAGCGCTTTGGTGTTGTCGGTCTCAAAGGTCGATTTGGCGGCGACGTCGTTGCGGGTCGACGAGATCTGCTCGTAACGCACGCCCGGCGTGATGCGCCATTGGCCCAGCGCAATGCGGTCGTCGATGTAAGCCGCGTGCGCGTCGGTGCTATTGACGAAGGTGCCGATCGTGCCTTTGAGCCCGGTCGCCACGGTTTGCAGGTAGTTGTTGTCGTCGCCGCGCTCGCGCAGGTAACGGTAGCCGACAGTCACGTCATGCACCATGCCGCCGCCGTTGAAGCGCTGTGTGTAGCGCGGTTCGATGCCCAGCACTTCGTAGTTGCGCGGCTGCCAGGTGATCTGGGTCTTGGCCGCGTTGATCAGCGCGCTCTGGCGGAAGCTTTCGTTGTAGTACGCTTTGATCTCGAATTCCTGCGTGGTCGAGACGGTGTTCAGGTAACCCACGTCGACGCCGTGGCGGTCACCGCTCCAGAAGTCGGTCGGACGGGTGTTCTGGAAAGGGTCGGCCTTGTATTGCACCACGGTCAGGCCGCCCGGCGTGCGCGACAGCACGTCGTAGTAAGAAATCTTGCCGTACACCTCGCTGTGGCTGTTCAGCGGATAGCGGAACTTGATCGCGACGTCGTTGACGCGCTCGTCGCTCCCCTGGCGCCACTCCGAACCTTCCATGCCCGAATACATCAGCGCCACCCCCAGGCCGTTGCTGGCGGTGCCGCCGACAAACGCGCTGTACTGGCGATTGCCGTCGCCTTCGCTGAAGTGGTTGTAGCGCACGCTGGCGTCGCCGCTGATGCCCTCGCCTTCCGGAATCGAACGGCTGCGGAAGTTGATGATGCCGCCGACGTTCTGCGGGCCGTAGCGCACCGCGCCCCCGCCGCGCACGACGTCGATCGATTCGATATTGTTCAGGCTGACCGGCGCAAACGACAGCTGCGGCTGGCCATATGGCGCCACCGCCAGCGGAATGCCGTCCAGCAGCACGGTCGAGCGCGGCGAGTAACGGCCGGTCAGGCCGCGAATGCCGATGTTGAGCGAGATGGCGCTGCCGGCCGTGCCCGAGTTGTCGGTCGATTGCACGCCCGGAATTCGGCGTAGCACGTCGCCGATGTTGGCGGCGCCGGTTTCGTCGATCTCTTCCTTGTTGACCACGGTACGCGCGCCAGCGAAGTTCTTGACGCTGTTTTGCAGGCCGGAGCCCAGCCAGCTGCCCGACACTTGAATGGTTTCCATCGGCGCGTCATCGGTTTGCTGGGCATGCAAGGCGAGCGGCGCCGTCAATAGGGCTACTGCGGCGGCCAACGCGGTCAATTTAAATGGCGCAACGTTCATGGACAGTTCAGGCATAGGAAGAATAGTTGATATTGAAAAACAGGCGGAATGATAACAGTTCTCATTATCAATGACTAGTTTTGCGCGGTGTCGTTTATAATTGTCCAATGTTCTATTCCGCCAAACGCCAAGTGCTGCACATCTGGATCGCCATGCTGGCCGTCCTGTTTGCTGCGCTGGCGCCGACGGTCTCGCACGCGCTGGCGTCCACCACTGAGGCGGCGCTGGCGGAAATGTGTACCGTAAACAGTGGCTCCAAGAAGGCGCCGACCAACATCATGCACGGCATGGAGCACTGCGCCTACTGCGCCATGCAGGCGTCGACGCCAGCCCTGCCGCCATCGCCCATCAATGGTTTCGCCATCATCGGCGGCCATGATGTGTATCCGCCGCTGTTCTACACCGCGCCGCAGCCGCTGCAAACGTGGCGCGCCGCCAGTCCGCGCGGACCGCCCGCCTTTTCCTGATCGTTAGTCGTGTTTCCGCTGTCCTGGTGTGTTGACAAGGACAGCGGCCATCTATCCGCATCATCAGGAATACCATGAATACCAATCTGTCTCCATTGGCATTGGCGCTGCTTGCTGCCTTTGCTACGCACGCCCACGCGGACGAAGATGTCCCGCTGCATCAACTGGGCACGGTCATCGTCACCGGCAACCGCCCTACCTCGCTGCCGACGCAGATCCCGACCACCATCGAGGGCATCACCAAGGAAGAAATCGAACGCGATATCAACGCCACCGACGCCGAGGACGCGCTCAAATACCTGCCCAGCCTTCTGGTGCGCAAGCGCTATATCGGCGACTACAACCACGCCGTGCTGTCGACGCGCGCCTCCGGCACCGGCAACAGCGCGCGCTCGATGGTCTACGCGGACGGCATCCTGCTGTCCAATTATTTGGGCAACGGCGCCACCTTCGCTCCGCGCTGGGGCATGGTCAGCCCGGAAGAAATCGAACGGGTCGATGTGCTGTATGGTCCCTTCTCCGCCGCGTATGGCGGCAATTCGGTTGGCGCGGTGGTCGATTACGTCACGCGTATGCCGACCAAATTTGAAGCGCACGCCAAGCTGACGTTGACGCATCAGCCGTTTAAACTCTACGGCACCAACGATAACTACGACGGCAAGCAAGGCAGCTTTGAGCTGGGCGACCGTCAAGGCGCGTGGTCGTGGTGGCTGGCGTTGAGCCGCACCGACAGCGAAGGCCAGCCACTGACCTTCCCTACGCGTTCGGCCAACACGCCGCTGAGCAGCGCCGGCACGCCGGTCACCGGCGCGGTGGCGGGACTGGACCGTAGCAACAATCCCTGGTATCTGCTCGGCGCGGCGACGCAGTACCACACGGTTCAGGATCAGTTGAAGGCCAGGCTGGCGTACGATTTTTCGCCGACCATGCGCGCCACCTACACCTTCGGCTTGTGGCGCAATGATTCGGAAGGCCGTCCGGCCACCTATCTGCGCGATGCGGCGGGCCAGCCGGTCTACACCGGCACGGTCAATGTGAATGGCCATGCCTACACGCTGGCGCCGACCGATTTCAACCTGTCCAACGAAGACCTGCAGCACTTCATGCATGGCCTGACGCTGAAGACCAACACCAAGGGTGTATTCGACTGGGAGGTCGCGGCCAGCCTGTATGACTACAACAAGGACCAACTGCGCGCAGCCACGACGGTCACCATGCCGGAAGCATTGTCCGGCGGCGCGGGACGGCTGGTGAATCAGGGTGGCACCGGCTGGAACACGTTTGCGGCCAAGGGTGTGTGGCGGCCCGATGCCGAGAACGTGGCGGAATTCGGCTATCAGCGGGAGGCCTACAAGTTAAGCAGCACCGAGTCGCCCACCACCGACTGGATCAACGGCGTGGCGAGCGGCAATCCCACCTCGCGCTTCGGCGGCAAGTCGGGAATCAACAGCCTGTATGCGCAGGATACCTGGAAGTTCGCGCCGCAGTGGAAGACGGTATTGGGTGCGCGCTTCGAGCGCTGGCATGCGCATGACGGCGTGATTGCCAATGCCACCAAGGCCGCATCGTACGCGGAGCGGACTGAAAATTATATGTCGCCAAAAGCCGCCCTGGCGTATCAGGCCAGCGAGGACTGGGTATTGAAGGCGTCACTGGGCCGCGCGGTGCGCATGCCGACGGTGTCGGAGCTATATCAGGGCGGCGTCAATGCCGCCGGCCAGCTGACCAATAACGATCCGAATCTCAAACCCGAGAAGTCGTGGACCACGGAGCTGAGTGGTGAGCGCAAGCTGGCCACCGGCTATCTGCGCCTGACTGCGTTCGGCGAGCGCACCACCGATGCGCTGTACTCGCAGACCAATGTGCTGGTCACGCCCATGGTCACGAATATCCAGAACGTGGATCTGATCCGCACCAAGGGTTTGGAGGTATCGTATGGCGCCAATGATGTGCTGCTGCGCGGCCTCGATCTGAGTTCCAGCCTGACGTGGACTGATTCGAAGATCATCCGCAACGATAAGGCGCCGAGCAGCGTCGGTAAATGGCAACCGCGCATTCCGGAGTGGCGCGCGACCGGCGTGGCTTCCTACGCGGTCAACGACAAGCTGTCGATGACGCTGGCCGGGCGTTACAGCGGCAGGCAGTATTCGACGCTGGATAATTCGGATGTCAACGGCTTCGCCTATCAAGGCTCCAGCAAGTACTTTACTGCCGATGCGCGCGTGCGCTATCGCTTCAACGCGCAATGGAGCATGGCGCTCGGCATCGACAATCTGAATAACTACCAGTACTGGAACTTCCACCCTTATCCGCAACGTACTTACGTCGCTGAGCTGAAGTTCGATCTCTAACCCTCGCAGGCGCCGCCGGATTTTCGGTGGCGCCTGGCGCGCATTTAAACATTCATATGATATACTTGTTTACGTCAAAACTTCATATAGACAGAGATCATCATGCTGAGCACCGAACATAAAGCCATCATCACTGCCACCGTTCCAATCCTGGAAGAAGGCGGCGAAGCACTGACCCGCCATTTCTATCAATCGCTGTTCCGCGACTACCCGCACGTGAAGCCCTTGTTCAATCAGGCCAACCAGCAAGACGGCAACCAGCAGCGCGCGCTGGCCAATGCGGTGCTGATGTACGCAAAAAATATCGAGAAACTGGAAAAACTCGGGCCGCTGGTCGGCACCATCGTGAACAAGCATGTGTCGCTGCAGATCCAGCCGGAGCACTACCCTATCGTCGGCGCCGCGCTGTTGAAAGCGATCCGCGAGGTGCTGGGCGACCAGGTGGCGACCGATGCGGTGATTGAGGCCTGGGGTGCGGCCTACGGCCAGTTGGCGGATATCCTGATCGGCGCCGAGGAAAACGTCTACAAGGAAAACGAACAGGCCGAAGGTGGTTGGCGCGGTGCGCGCGCCTTCAAGGTGACGGCCAAGACGGTGGAAAGCGAGGAGATCACCTCCTTCGTGCTGACGCCTGTGGATGGCGGCAAGGTGGTGGCGCACAAGCCTGGCCAGTACATCGGCGTGCTGGTGGCGGTGAATGGCGCGGAGCAGCGTCGCCAGTATTCGCTGTCCGCCACGGCCAATGGCGAGAGCTATCGCATCAGTGTGAAGCGTGAACCGGGCGGCGTGGTGTCCAATTTCCTGCATGATGGCGTGCAGGTCGGCGATAGCATCGATCTGTTCCCGCCGTCGGGCGACTTTGTGCTGGCCGACAGCGACAAGCCGCTGGTACTGATCAGTGGTGGCGTCGGCATCACGCCAACGCTGCCGATGCTGACGGCGGCGCTGACCACCGGTCGACAGGTCCACTTCATTCACGCGGCGCGCCACGCCGGCGTGCATGCGTTCCGCGCTCACATCGACGCGCTGGCCGCCAGCCACCCGCAGTTGCAGCGTTTCTACTGCTATGAGTTGGCCGATGCTGGTGCGGTGCAGCCGCATGCCACCGGCTATCTAAATCCGCAGCAGCTGACCGCGTGGCTGCCGGAGACGCGCGATGTAGACGCCTACTTCCTCGGCCCGACGCCGTTCATGAAGGCGATCAAGTCTCATCTGGCGGAGCTGGGCGTGCCGGCATCGCAAACGCACTTCGAGTTCTTTGGTCCGGCGGAAGCCCTGGCTTGATGCGCTTTTCAACTATGTAAAGCCGGATTTCTTCGTGTACCTGCTTAGGTGTGGATGTAATACTTTACGCATCCTCGCCTAACATTGGGAAAACATGAAGCGCAGAACCCTGTTGAAACTGGCGGCCGGCAGTGCCGCCTTGTCTGGTTTGTCCCCTGTATCGCTGGTGGTCGCCGCTCCGCTGAAGGAGCTGCGGCTGGACTACGCTTACTACTCCCCTGTCAGTCTGGTGCTGCGGCGTTTTGGCTGGCTGGAGGATGAGTTCAAGGCGGACGGCGTGCAGGTGCGCTGGGTGCTGAGCGCCGGCAGCAATCGCGCGCTGGAATATCTGAACGCGAACAGTATCGATATCGGCTCGTCGGCTGGCCTGGCGGCGTTGCTGGCGAAGGCGAATGGCAATCCAATCAAGACACCGTATATTTTCTCCCGGCCGGAGTGGACGGCACTGGTGGTACGCAAGGATTCGCCGATTCGCTCGGTGGGGGATTTGAAGGGCAAGAAGGTAGCGGCCACCAAGGGCACCGACCCGTATCTGTTCCTGCTGCGGTCCTTGCAGACTGCGGGCTTGAAGCGCAGCGATATCGAGCATGTGAGCTTGCAGCATGCGGATGGCCGCGCGGCGCTGGAGCAAGGCAAGGTGGACGCGTGGGCCGGACTTGATCCCCACATGGCGGCCAGTGAACTGGAAGCCGGCTCCAAGCTGATTTACCGGAATGTGGCGTTTAATACCTACGGTTTTCTGAATGTGCGCGAGGAGTTCCTGGCGACGCGGCCGGCGGAAGTGGCGCGTGTGATCAAGGCGTATGAACGTGCGCGCGCCTGGGTGATCGCCAATCCTGGCGAGGCGGCCAAGATCTTGTCTGAAGAGGCCAAGGTGACGTTACCGGTGGCGCTGTTGCAGGTGAAACTGCGTAGTGATTTCAGTAATCCGCAGCCAGGTAGCGAGCATGTGAAGGCCTTGCAGGTGGCCGCGCCGATCCTCAAAGCCGAGGCGCTGGTCAAGGGCGACACAGACTTGAACCGCGCCATCGCGGAGCTGGTGGATACCCGCTTCGCGCAGCCTTACATTACGAAGGCATAGGAGCAGCCAGCATGAGCAGCCAACTGGCCGCATCACCCACAGAAGCTGCCACCGCGCACCGGGATGCGACACGCGACACCACGCCAGCGTGCGATCGCGGCTCGGCGGCGGCAGGCTCCGCGGCAGCTGCCGATGCAGGCACCGTTGCTGTAGCGTCGCCCGACCCAACATTCGGCGTCAGCATGCCAGGTGCTGCCGGAGGACGATGGCGGCGCGCTTTGCTTGGTCTGCTGTTGCCGGTGGCAGTGTTGGTGGCGGTGGAGCTATCGGTGCGTGGCGGGCTGATTCCCGCCAATATGCTGCCTGCACCATCGCAGATCCTGGTTACATTGCGTGACCTTGGCGCGCAAGGATTGGCTGGCCATATCGTCGCCAGCACGCTGCGCGTGGTCGCCGGCTTCGCGGCGGGCGCCGTGTTGGCCGTACTATTGGGCGCCGCCGTTGGCCTGAGCCGCCACGCCGAGGCCATTCTCGATCCAAGCTTCCAGGCGCTGCGCGCGATTCCGTCGCTGGCCTGGGTGCCATTGCTGCTGCTCTGGCTCGGTATCGACGAAGCACCGAAAATCGTCCTGATCGCCATCGGCGCCTTCTTCCCCGTCTACATGGGTGTGGCCTCCGGCATTCGCGGCGTAGACCGCAAACTGATTGAAGTAGCACGACTATACCGCCTGTCCAACGTCGCGCTAACGCGGCGGGTGCTGCTGCCCGCCGCCCTGCCGGCCATCCTCACCGGCCTGCGCAACGGTCTCAGTCTGGCGTGGATGTTCATGGTCGCCGCAGAACTGATCGCCGCCAGCAAAGGCCTCGGCTACCTGCTCTCCGACGGCCGCGAAACCAGCCGCGCCGATATCGTCCTCGCGGCCATCTTCCTGCTGGCCATCCTCGGTAAAATCAGCGACAGCCTGATGGCCGCCATTGAAAAACGCAGCCTTGCATGGCGCGACAGCTACGCATGACCATCGTCCTCGATATCCACGTCACCGAAAAACGCTACGGCGCGCGCACCGTGCTGCGCGACCTCAGCCTGCAACTGCAAGCGGGAGAAGTGGTCAGCCTGATCGGCGCCAGCGGTTGCGGCAAAAGCAGCCTGCTGTCGATCGCCTCTGGCCTCGATCGGAATTTCAGCGGCGAGATCAAACTGGAAGGTAAAGCGCTGCACGGCGTGAGCCGCGACATCGGTTTCATCTTCCAGGAACCACGCCTGTTCCCTTGGCTGACGGTGTCCGAAAACGTCGCCTTCGACAGCAACAACGCCCTGTCCTCGCAACGGCTGGTGACGCGCCTGCTGGCGGAAGTGGGCCTGCAAGACCATGCCGAAGCGCTGCCGAAACAGCTGTCCGGCGGCCAGGCCCAACGCGCCGCCATCGCGCGCGGCCTGTTCACGCAGCCGCGCGTGCTGCTGCTGGACGAACCCTTCTCCGCAGTCGACGCCTTCACCCGCATGAAGCTGCAAGACCTGCTGCTGAAGGTCGCCCACCAGCACAAACTCACCGTGCTGCTGGTCACGCACGACATCGACGAAGCGCTCTACCTGAGCGACCGCGTAGTTCTGCTGGACGGCGGCCTGACCGAGTTCCATCCCGGCCCGACACCACGTAAACGCGGCAACGCCGATGCCGCACATCTAAAGGCCGCGATTCTCGACAGCCTTCACGTCTGACGCGCTACTGCAACCCGTACTTCGCCTTGATGCGGGATGCACTGCCATCCTTCTGCACCAGCGCCATGGCCGCGTTAAACCTCCGCAAAAAGCCGGCATCGATAGCACGCCGGTCGAACATGATGTAACTTTCGGTGATAGCCAGCGGCGGGCCAACAATCCGCAAGCTTGCGGTAGCATGCATTTTTTTCAGCATCGCCAGGCCCGTTTGCCGCCCGGTGATCACCGCGTCGACCCGCCCCACTATCAACTTGCGAAAGCTCCACTCGTCATGCGAGGCGTAGTCGAGTCGAGAAAAAACGCGGCTGCCAACCGCCGCATCCACCACCTGCCCATAGGCCGCCCCGCGCACCAGCCCAACAGAGCGCCCGGACAAGGTCCGCAAGTCGCCGCTAAATTCAATCGGCATATCCTTGCGCACAAACAGTACCATCTCCTGCTTGAACAGCGGCCGGTCTGAGAAAGCATATTGCCGCTCCAGCTCCGGCGTCTTCTTCATGGTGAAGATACCGCTGGCGTAGCCATGCTCGAACAGGGCCAGGGAACGCGCCAGCGGATAGATGTGCAGTTGTGGCATCACGCGCAATCGGGCAAAAATCTCCTGCACCATCTCCACCGCCGCGCCCTTGGGCGTGCCATCGGCATCGGCCTGTGTGTAGGGCGACTGATCATAGGCCAGCAGCTTGAATTTTTCGCTTGGCACAGCGGCGCACACGCCTAGCCACCCGGCGCCGCAGCACAGCAGCCATGCAATCAACACAGCGCGCATCAATTCAGCAGCTTCACCGGCTGTCTGTCGGCAGACGTCAGCGAATCCACCTTGAAACGGGCAACCGTGGCGCGCAAGCCCTCCGCCTGCTCCGCCAATGCGTGCGCCGCCGCTGTCGCCTGCTCCACCAATGCCGCATTTTGCTGCGTGACGTCGTCCATGCTGATGATGGCTGCGTTGACTTGCTCCACGCCGGCGCGCTGCTCAACGGACGCCGCCACCACTTCGCGCATGATGCCGCTGACCCGGCCGATCGACTCCGAGATGCCGGACATCGCGCGTCCCGCTTCGTCGACGGCTGCGGCCCCGCTGCCGATATCCGACACCGATCCCATAATCAGGTTGCGAATCTCCTGCGACGCCGCCGCGCAGCGCTGCGCCAGTGCGCGCACTTCGCTGGCCACGACGGCAAAACCGCGCCCCTGCTCACCGGCGCGCGCAGCTTCCACTGCGGCGTTCAGCGCCAGGATATTGGTCTGGAAGGCGATACCTTCAATGGTCGCAATTACTTCGGTCATGCGCGTGCTGCCATCCGATACCTTGTCCATGGCGGCGATCACGCGCTGCACGACGTCGCCGCCGGTGGTGGCCATTTGCAGCGCGCTTTCCGCCTCGCCCTGACCCTGCGCCGCGTTATTGGTGTTGTTGCCGATGGTCGATGTGATTTCTTCCATGCTGGCGGCGGTTTCCTCCAGCGAGGATGCCTGCTCTTCGGTGCGGCGCGACAAATCGCTATTGCCATCGGCGATTTCGGCGGCGGCATGGGCGATGGTGTCAGCCGAACCCTTGATCTCCGCCACCATGCGGTTGAGGCTCACGCGCATCTGTTCAAGGGAGGCGATCAGGCTGTCGTTCGCCATCTGCGAGGTATCGACCGCGAACGCCAGGTTGCCGGCGGCGATTTCGCCGGCAATCGCCTGCGCTTCGGCGGGGTCGCCACCCAACTGCCGCATCACGACGCGCGTCAGCAGCACGCTGACCGTCACGCTCACCACCAGCGCTACCACCACCAGCAGCAGGATCGTTGTGTAGGCCTTGTCCGCGGCGCTCTTGGCTGCGGCGCTGGCCTCTTCATTAAGCTTAATCTCCTTGTCCTTGAGCGCTTGCGCGGCATCAATCCATGCGCGCTGCGCGGGCCGCAGCCTGTCGATCGCCAGCCTGGTCGCCAGTTCACGCTCGTTCTTCAGCCCCGCGTCGAGTACCGCCGCGAAAGCCGGCTGCGCAGCCGCTTCCAGTTCGCCCAGTTTGGCGAACAAGCGCTTTTCTTCGTCGGTGGTGCCGGCTTCTGCGTCAAACATCTTCCCCAAGCCAGAGTAGGAATCACGATAGAGGGTTTCCTGGCGCTTGATGCGCTCAACTTCTGGCGCCACCATTTGCGGATCGGTCAGCAGTATCACATTGCGGATAGCGATCATGCGATCCTGGATGGAGTTCTGCAACGCGCTGGCGAATAACATCTCTGGATTATTTATATCCGCGATGTCGTCCAGGTTCCGGTTTAACGTCCGTACACCGGAAATCCCGACGCCGCCAATCAGTAGCGACAGCAAACTCAGTAATCCCAGGCTCACGACCAATCGATGTTTCAACTGCATCTCACAGGCTCCATATTTAACTATACTGTACGTATAGTACATGGTTAACCATTGGAAATGTTCATTGCTTTTCATGCACTTCATATGCATGATTTGTGGCTTACGACGCCGGCGTAGTAAAATTACGTACTATCACCTATTCCTAGATCGTCATGACCTCAGCTCACGGAGCGCGCACCAGCAATCGCGATGCGCTTCTGGACGTCCTCGAATCCATCATTTCGGAGGGCAGCGTTCACGACGTTACGCTCGACGGCGTCGCCGCGCGTGCTGGCGTCACCAAGGGCGGCCTGATTTACCACTTCAAATCCAAAGAGGCATTGCTGCACGCGCTGGTTGAGCGCATGCGCGCCAAGGTGGACGCGCATTGCGTCGATCCCGAAGCAGATCCGCGTGCGGCAATCAAGAAGTTCCTGATTGCGCGTATCAACTACGCGTTTACGATGGGCCCTCAGGAGAAGAAAATCATGGCCAACCTGCTGGCTGCCGCTTCTACCTACCCTTCGTTGCTGGTGCCCGTGAAAGGTATGTACGACAGTCGCAGCGGCGATCTGGCGCAGGTGGCCGAGAGTGCCGGCCTGGCGCTGTCGGTATGGACGGCGCTGGACGGCTTTGTCATGCTGGAGATGCTCAACATCCGCCACTTCTCCGACCTGGAGAAGCAGCAGATGCAGGCTGCGCTGATTGGGCTGGTCGAACAGCAGTTCGCCGCCCCGCGCGACTAAACCATCAGAACTTGACGCGCACGCCGAACACCACGTTACGGCCCGGCAGCGGCGCGATGTCCTTCAGCACCGAGGTCGACACGCGGATCTCGTCGTTGGTCAGGTTCTTCGCCAGCAGGAACCAGGTCAAGTCGGCGCCATCCACTTTTTGCGTGTACGACAGATTAGCGTTCAGCTGGTTGTAGCCTGGCGTATCGCTGGTTTCGAACGACGCCAAACGGTCCTGCGACTGCGCGTGCACCAGCGACAGGCCCGCGCGCCAGGCGCCCATCTTGTACGCGGTGCTGACGCCGACGCGGTTGGCCGGTTGCAGCGGCAAGCTGCCGCCGCGTTCCAGTTTGCCGCGCGACGTGTCGGCGAAGACGCGGCCGGACCAGCCGGCGCCGGTCGGGTTGTATTCCAGCTCCGCTTCCGCGCCCTGGATGGTGGCGTCAGCCTGTTCGAAAATGCGCTCGCGCAGTTCCTCGCCCGGATTGCCGTCTTCGTCCAGCAGCTTGCCAGTAATGTGGCCATAGATGAAGTCACTGACCTTGTTGCGGAAGACGTTGGCCTTCCAGCGCACCAGTCCCGTGGTCTTCTGCAGATTCAGTTCGATATTGCGCGAGGTCTCCTTCTTGAAATCCGCGTTACCGATATCGAAGGTGATGGTGGCGTCGTGCGGACCGCTGGAATACAGTTCCTCGGTCGATGGCGCGCGCTGTGCGTACGACAGCGTGGCGCCGATCGCGTAGCCCGGCACGAACGGCCACAGGCCGCCCACCGATGCCGATTGCAGGTTGAACGAACGCTCGACGCCCGTCACCGGCTCGCGCTTGACGCGCTCCACGCGGCCACCGGCGTTGAACTTGACCGGGCCAAAGTCGGTTTCCTCAACCAGGAACAAGGCGTTGGAGGTGGAATGGGTGACCGGCACGGTATCCGGGCCGCCTTCCGCGCTCAGCGCCGAGAAGTTGGTGTTTTCGGTTTGCAGGCCGAAGGTGCCATGCCAGCCGGCCACCGGCTTGTGCGTCAGCTCGACGCGGGTTTCGGTCGCCCGGTTCTTGAACAGCACTTCCGGCGCGCCATCCTCGCCGATTTCGGCGTGCTTGTAGTCGGTGTAGCCGGCCTTGAACTTGAGGGTTTCAAAGCCTTCAAATGGGGCTTTTACCAGGCTGTCGATGTCGTAGCGGGTCTGCTTCTGGTCGATCTTCGAGCCTTCGTCGCTTGGGATGCCGTACACATTCGACAGGCGCGAGGCCGATACGCCGACAAAGCCCCAGCTATCCACCCACGAACCGCCGATGCCGCCGGTACGCGCGCGCGTGTCCGAATGCGGCAGACGGCCGGAAGCCGAATCAGGATCGCCCAGCACGCGGTTGCCGGGGATTTTGTAGTCGTCGGCGTTGCGGAAGTTACCGTCGATATGCCACGCCATCTTGTCGACCGAACCATCAATGGTGCCGGACAGATTGCGGCCGCTGTCTACCGTGCTGCCGCGCGCTTCCAGCTGGCCGGTAAGCTTGGGCTCCAGCGCAGTCGGAATGCGTTCGTTGACGACGTTGACCAGGCCACCGATGGCGCCCGAGCCGTACAGCAGCGCCGCCGGGCCGCGCAGGATTTCGATCTGCTGCGCCACCGCGCCTTCCGCCGCCACCGCGTGGTCGTTGGACAGGCCGGAGACGTCGGAGACGGCCATGCCGTTTTCCAGCATCTTGACGCGGGCGCCTTCCAGGCCGCGGATGATGGGACGCGAAGCGCCGGCGCCGAACGCCGATGCCGACACGCCCAGTTCCTGCGACAGCGTTTCGCCCAGCGAGCTGCCGGTCTTGTCGCGCAGTTCGTGGCCGGCCAGCACCTTGGCCGGGGTCAGGATCTGGTCACTGGCGGCGTTGCTGAACGGGGATGCGGTAACCATCACCTGTGGAACGACGGCCTGGCCGAAAGCCAGCGTGGAATAGGCGGACAGGATCGCGCCGGCCAGCAGCGTGCGTTGAATCTTCATTGTAAAACCTCTAGCGATGTGATTGACGGTCGCGCACAACGTACCCTTGCGGGCCGCAGCGGCGCAAAAAACTCAAAATGTAAAAACGGATTTTGGGTGTCAGGCCAGAGGTGGTGCGCGGGACTGGAAGACGCAGGTGGTGCGTTCGCATGCAGGCAGCGTGGTCGGCACGGTGACCGGGCCGGTGCTGAGGGTGGACATCGCCAGCGTCAGCGGCGAACTGGTGATGGCAGCCGCCATCTGCGCCACCGACACGCATTCCGCGCAAACCTTGTGGACGGCGACGCGTTTGCGGTGTTCCGCGTGGTCCTCGTCGCTCAGCTGGACGTTCTGCTGCTGCTCAATCCCATCCCAGTGCGAATAGATGTGCGTTACCCCGACCTGCTGCGTGAGCAGCAGCAGGAGCGCGAGGAACAGATGAACAAACGGGCGGCGGGACTTCATGGCCGGTATTCTAACCGCAATACGCGCCGTGTTACCATAGCGGCATGCACACAGATATCGCCGAATCACAAATCCGCGCTACCGGCGCCCGCGTCACCCGCCAGCGCGTGCTGGTCCTGGACTTTTTACTGGGCCAGAAAAAATCGCTGACCCATCACGAGATTCAAGCCCACCTGACCAAGACCACGCGCGAGGAACTCGACTCGGTCACGCTGTATCGCGTGCTGGAATGGCTGACCGAAAATGAACTGATTCACCGCATCGCCGGCGCCGATCAGGTATGGCGCTTCAGCGCCGGCGCCGGACAGCACGCGCACGAGCATGCGCACTTCCAGTGCACCAAGTGCGAACAGGTCACCTGCTTCACCGACGTGGCGCTGCCGCGCAAGATCAAGCTGCCGGACGGCTTCCAGACCCAGGAAATCGACTTCCTCATCAAGGGCACCTGCGCCAGCTGCAACCGCAAGAAATAATTTGACCTCAAATTAACGCAACCCTGTTGCGTTAACACCTGAATCCGCCTAATATGCAACTCGATTGCATTTATTAAGCGAGATTCAGCATGTCCATTCCAGATCCACGCCTGCCCGTGACCGTCCTTTCCGGCTTCCTTGGCGCCGGCAAGACCACCCTGCTCAACCACATCCTGGCCAATCGTGACGGCCTGCGCGTGGCCGTCATCGTCAACGACATGAGCGAGGTGAATATCGACGCCAGCCTGCTGCGTGACGGCAGCGCCAACGCCGGCGCCGAATTGTCCCGCACCGAAGAGAAAATGGTCGAGATGAGCAACGGCTGCATCTGCTGTACCTTGCGCGAAGACCTGCTGCTGGAAGTGCGCAAGCTGGCCGCCGAGGGCCGCTTCGACTATCTGCTGATCGAATCAACCGGCGTGGGCGAGCCGATGCCGGTGGCGGCCACCTTCGATTTCGAGGATGAACATGGCCATTCGCTCAACCAGGTGGCGCGCATCGACACCATGGTGACAGTGGTCGACGCCCTCAACCTGCTGGCCGACTACAACAGCACCGATTTCCTGGCGCAGCGCGGTGAAACCGCCGGCGAAGGCGACGACCGCTCGCTGGCCGGGCTGCTGTCGGAACAGATCGAGTTTGCCGACGTGGTGGTGGTCAGCAAAACCGACCTGGTCTCGCTGGAGCACCTGGGCGAGGTGCGCGCGGTGATCAAGGCGCTCAATCCTGTTGCGACGATTACTTATGCTGAACACGGCCGCGTGCCGCTGCATAAAATTCTGGGCACCGGCAAGTTCGATCTCGAGAAAGCCAGTGAAATGGCCGGCTGGGCGCGTGAACTGGCCGGTGAGCACACGCCCGAAACCGAGGAATACGGCATCTCGAGCTTTGTGCTGCGCGAGCCGCGCGCCTTGCATCCGCAGCGCTTCAACCGTTTTCTCGACCAGGCCTTTCCCGGCCTGATACGCGCCAAGGGCTATCTGTGGCTCGCCACGCGACCGGAATGGGCGGCGACCTATTCGCGCGCCGGCAAGATCGCGTCGGTGGAACCGGTCGGCCGCTGGGCCGAGCCTTATGACGACCGCTTTAACGAAGTGGTGTTCATTGGCCAGAATCTTGACCGCGCCGCGATTGAGGAGGCTTTTTCCTATTGCGTGCTGACGGATGGGGAAGCCGCCGCCGGCGAAGCGGTGTGGCAGCACTACCCTGACCCGTTCCCGCCATGGTATATCGAGTGATGATATGATGCGCGTCCATGAAAAAGACCATCGCCACTCTTATCAGCGCGCTAATGCTTGCAGCCTGCGCGCAGCTGCCGGTTCAGCAACCTGACACGATCTCCAGCCTGCGCTTCATCGGCGAACAGCGCCTGCCCTACCGCATGCAGTATCAAGGCACCATGGTGGGCGGCCTGTCCGGCATCGACTACGACGCCGCCAGTGACGAATGGGTGATCATCAGCGACGACCGTTCGCAGCACAATCCGGCGCGCTACTACCGCGCCAGGCTGGCGTTCGACGAACACGCGTTCAAGTCGGCGCAGCTGACCGGCGTGTCGCTGCTGTTGCAGCCGGACGGCAGCGTCTATCCCTCCAAGGAAGCCTACAAGCCCGGCGCCGGCGTGGTGCCGGACCTCGAAACCATGCGCGTCGATCCGCAGGACGGCAGCATCTGGTACGCCAGCGAAGGTGACGTCAAGCTGGGGTTCGATCCGTTTGTGCGCCACGCGCGCCGCGATGGCAGCTTTATTGCCGAACTGCCGCTGCCGCCGCTGTTCACGGTGTCAAAGGAACGCAAATCCGGCCCCCGCGACAATCAGGCGTTTGAAGGCCTGAGCTTTGCACCGGACGGCCGCACGCTGTGGGTATCGCTGGAAGGTCCGATGTACCAGGATGGGCCGGCGCCTGATCCGACGCACGGCGCGGTTAACCGCATCACCCACTTCACCCGCGACGGCAAGGTGCTGGGCCAGTACGCCTATCCGCTCGACGCGATTCCCGCCACGCCAGGCAAGGGCAAGGAAGCCGACAACGGCATCTCGGAAATGCTGGCCCTGAGCGAGACCCGCATGCTGACGCTGGAACGGTCCGGCGTGCAAGCCGACGACAACAGCTACAAGACCTATGTGCGCGTCTACGAAATCGACACGACCGGCGCCACCGACATCCAGCACCTGCCGACGCTGCAAGGCGCGGTCTTTACGCAAGTGAAGAAGCGCCTGGTGCTGGACATGGCCAGCGTCGGCTTGCCGATCGTCGATAACCTGGAAGGGATTTCGTTCGGCCCGCGCCTAGCCAACGGCCACGCCAGCCTGGTGCTGATCTCGGACGACAACTTCAGCAAGACCCAGGTGACCCAGTTCCTGCTGTTCGAGGTGATCCCCTAGGCCTGAAATGACGGGCGGCGACAGGCAGTTGTCGCAGCGGCAGCAATGTTCGAAGCCCGGCACCGGATCGCCGAAGTAATCGAGCAGCAGCTTCCAGCGGCAAAAGCCGCTCTGCGCGTAGCCGATCATGCGCTCCAGCTTTTCGCGGTCAAGTTCATGCTTCTCGTCCGGCGCCTTGCTCTTCATGAGGAAGAACTTCTGTAGTCGCGTATCGTCATGGTAGTACAGCAGCGTGCATTCGGCGTCCTCGCCATCGCGGCCTGCGCGGCCGGATTCCTGGTAATAAGCTTCCAGGTTGCCGGGCACCTGCAGATGGATGACGAAGCGGGTGTCGGTCTTGTCAATGCCCATGCCGAAGGCGTTGGTCGCCACCATCACGCGCCGTTCGCCGTTCATGAACAGGTTCTGGTTCTCGCTGCGCTCCGCCGCTTTCAGGCGGCCGTGGTACAGCGTTACGCTTTCGCCGGCGTCCAGCAGCAGCCGGTAAGTCTCGTTCACCGCCTTGACGGTGGCGGCGTAGATGATGCCGACGCCCGGCGTCTGGCGCACCAGGTCGAGCAGCATCTGGTTCTTTTCCTCCGGATTGGTCACCTGGCGCACGCGGTATTGCAGGTTAGGCCGGTAAATCCCGGTGTTCACCACACGCATGCGCGGCCGGCCAAGCTGGCCGCGGATATCGGCGATGACGTCGTCGGTGGCGGTGGCGGTCAACGCCAGTACCTGCGGCTTGCCCAGCGCTTCGAGCGCCGCGCCGATTTCCATGAACGCCGGCCGAAAGTCGTGGCCCCATTGCGAAATGCAGTGCGCCTCGTCGATGACGACCAGCGCGATTTTCTTCTGCTTCAGCAGTTCCTGGAACTCGGCCGTGGCCAGCCGCTCGGGGGTGCAGAACACCACATCCTTGCCGGCTTTTTCGATGCTTTCCAGCGCCTCCAGCTCATCGGCGCGCGACAGGCTGCTGTTGACCTGCGTTGCGCTGGCGATGCCGGTCTCCTCCAGCCGCTCCGCCTGGTCCTTCATCAGCGAGATCAGCGGCGATACCACCAGCGTCATGCCGTCCAGCAGGCGCGCCGGCAACTGGTAACACAGCGACTTGCCGCTGCCGGTGGGCATCACGGCCAGCGTGTCGCGGCCGGCCAGCACGCTGTCGATCACGCGGCGCTGGCCATCGCGCAGCGCCTCCATGCCGAATACCTTGTGCAGCAGCCGGTCTATCTTCTTGTCGAGTGGTGTAGTCATGCGCTCAGCGTATTAAAAAACATATCGCCGGTATGTACGCCGCCACACTATACTAGTGGTTTTAGCGGCTATCCCAAACAACGATGGACCCGAGACGAGAGCATGTACGGCGTTTGCTACAGGTGGACGCCCATCTCAGCGACATGCATGGAACATATACCCAGCCTGCGCAGATCATCGATATCTCGCGCATGGGGGTGGCGTTTGTCAGCGACCACGCCATGCGCACGGATGAACAATTGCTACTGAATTTCTGCTTTCCCGGCAGCGCGATCCGCAATGAGATCACCCTCACCGTGGTCAATAGCAGCGCGGTAGGCACCCACGGCCGCTTCCGCAATGGCGCCCGCTTCATCGCCATTTCCGAAGCCTGCGCCGACCGCATCGTCGATTACGTCACCACCGCCCCGGTCTAACCCCTGCCAAACGATAGTTGTAGGAACAGGCGCGCTAGCGCAAAGTGTGGTCAGCATCTCTCCATACGGAACCTACTCATATGTGGATCGTACAAATTGCCTTGCGGCGGCCGTACACGTTTATCGTGATGGCTCTGCTGATCCTGCTGTCGACGCCACTGGTGCTGACCAAGATGCCGACCGATATCCTGCCGGCTATCGACATCCCGGTGGTCAGCGTCATCTGGCAGTACAACGGCCTGTCGGCGGAAGAGATGGGGCAGCGCATCGCCTCCACCACGGAGCGCAGCCTGACCACCACCGTCAACGATATCGAGCATGTGGAATCGCAATCGCTGGCTGGTTCCACCATCGTCAAGATCTTCTTCCAGCCTAACGCCAACATCCAGACCGCGCTGGCCCAGGTGGTGGCGGTGGAACAGGCGCAGCTCAAGCAGTTGCCGCCGGGCGTGCAGCCGCCGCTGATCATCAAGTATTCCGCTTCCAGCATTCCGGTGATCCAGCTTGGCCTGTCGAGCAGCAGCATGACCGAGCAGGCGATGTTCGACACCGCGGTCAACTTCCTGCGCCCGCAGCTAGTCACCATTCCCGGCGCCTCGGTGCCCTACCCTTACGGCGGCAAGTCGCGCCTGATTTCGGTGGACCTGGACACGCGCGCGCTGGCCGCCAAGGGCCTGACGCCGACCGACGTGACCAACGCCATCAGCGTGCAGAATCTGACCCTGCCGTCGGGCACCGCCAAGATCGGCGCCACGGAATTCAACGTCAGCATGAACGGCTCGCCCGACACCATCGCCGGCTTGAACCAGATCCCGGTGCTGAACAAGAACGGCGCCGTCACCTATCTGTCCGAAGTGGCGCATGTGCGCGACGGCTTTTCTCCGCAAACCAACATCGTGCGCCAGAACGGCGAACGGGGCGTGCTGCTGTCGGTGCTGAGCAACGGCGGCTCCTCGACGCTGGATATCGTCAATACGCTCAAGGGCCTGCTGCCGCAGGCCATGCAACAGCTGCCGAAAGAACTGAAGATCACGCCGCTGTTCGACCAGTCGCTGTTCGTCAAGGCCGCCGTCTCGGGCGTGATCCGCGAGGCGCTGATCGCTGCATTGCTGACCGCCGCCATGATCCTGATCTTCCTCGGCAACTGGCGCAGCACCTGCATTATCGCGGTGTCGATTCCGCTGTCCATCCTGTCGTCGATCCTGATGCTGTACGTGCTGGGCGAAACCATCAACATCATGACGCTGGGCGGCCTGGCGCTGGCGGTGGGCATTCTGGTCGACGACGCCACCGTCACCATCGAGAACATCGAGCGCCATATGCACCAGGGCTCGGACCTGCACAAGGCGATTGCCGACGGCGCCGGCGAAATCGCCGTACCGGCGCTGGTGTCCACGCTATGCATCTGCATCG
Source organism: Duganella margarita (assembly GCF_009857535.1). GTDB lineage: Bacteria > Pseudomonadota > Gammaproteobacteria > Burkholderiales > Burkholderiaceae_D > Rugamonas > Rugamonas margarita. The sequence goes on along the minus strand of NZ_WWCS01000007.1, from coordinate 281,990 downwards.
TGTTCGTGCCGATGTTCTTCCTGACCGGCGTGGCGCGCTATCTGTTCGTGCCGCTGGCGCAGGCGGTGGTGTTTGCGATGTTCGCCTCCTACATCCTGTCGCGCACCCTGGTGCCGACGCTGGTCATGATGCTGATGGGGCACGCCCACGCACCCGCAGCCGCCGACGCCCGACCCAGCCTGCTGCAGCGCGCCTACCAGCGCTTCAACGCCGGCTTCGAGCGCTTCCGGGGCGGCTATATTGTGATCCTGTCGTCGCTGCTGACGCAGCGTCGCCGCTTCGCGCTGTCCTTCCTGCTGTTCTGCGTGCTGTCGCTTGGGCTGGTGTTCACGCTGGGGCGCGACTTCTTTCCGTCGGTGGATGCGGGCCAGATCCGCCTCCATATGCGCATGCCGACCGGTACCCGCATCGAAGAGACCGCGCGCAAGGTGGACGAAGTGGAAAAATTCATCCGCACCGTGATTCCGCCTCATGATCTGCAAACCATTCTCGATAACCTGGGTACACCGTATTCCGCCATCAACCTCTCGTACAGCAACGCCGGCACCATCGGCACATTGGATGCGGAAGTGCTGCTGGCGCTGAGCGCGGACCACGCGCCTTCGCAAGTCTATATCGACCAGTTGCGGCGCGAACTGCCGCAGCGCTTCCCGGGCGTGGAGTTCTTCTTCCAGCCGGCCGATATCGTCACGCAGATCCTCAACTTCGGCCAGCCGGCGGCGATGGACATCCAGATCGCCGGCAAGGACCTGGCCAGCAACTACCAGATCGCCGCAGCGCTGATGAAGAAGGTCAAGCAGGTTCCTGGCACGGTGGATGTGCACATCCAGCAGCGCATGGACCTGCCGACGCTGGGGCTGAAGATGGACCGCACGCGGATCAAGCAATTGGGCTTGAATCCGACCGACCTGGCGCAAAACCTGTTGATTACCCTGTCCGGCAGTTCGCAGACGCAGCCTGCATTCTGGCTCAATCCCGCCAACGGCGTGGTGTACAACCTGGCCGTGCAGTCACCGCAATATCACATCGACGATCTGGATGCGCTGCTGCGCACGCCGGTTCGCGCGGCCGGCACGCCGGGCGGCGCCGGTGACGGCGATGGCGCCAGCCAGCAGTTGAGCAGCCTGGTGCAGGTGGCGCCGGCGGTACAGCCGGCCGACGTGTCGCACTACAACCTGATGCCGGTGATCGACATCTACGTCAGTGTGGAGGGGCGCGACCTCGGCTCCACCGCCGCCGACATCAACCAGCTGGTGGAGCAAACGCGCGCCGCCCTGCCACGCGGCAGCAAGATCAACGTGCGCGGCGAGGTGGAAACGATGCAGACTTCCTTCCTCGGCCTTGGCGTCGGGCTGGCGATGGCGATCGTGCTGGTGTACCTGCTGATCGTCGTCAACTTCCAGTCGTGGGTGGACGCCTTCATCATCATTACCGCGCTGCCGGCAGCGCTGGCGGGCATCGCGTGGATGCTGTTCCTGACCCGCACCACGCTGAGCGTGCCGGCGCTGACCGGCGCCATCATGACCATGGGCGTGGCGACCGCCAACTCGATCCTGATGGTGTCGTTCGCGCGCCAGCAGCTCGATGCCGGTCTGCCGGCGCTGTCGGCCGCGCTGGAAGCTGGCGCTACCCGCATCCGCCCGGTGTTGATGACGGCGCTGGCCATGATCATCGGCATGGTGCCGATGGCGATTGGCTTCGGCGAAGGCGCCGAGCAGAATGCGCCGCTGGGCCGCGCCGTGATCGGCGGTTTGCTGTTTGCCACCGTCTCGACGCTGCTGTTTGTGCCGGTGGTGTTTGCGTCCATCCATCGTTATCTTGAACATCGTGCCGGGCGCCATGCGCACGTGATGCCGGCCGTCGCAGAAGGGAATCCTTGACATGTCCGAAAATCGTCACGCCGCACTCGGCATCCATAGCGCCTCGGCGGAGGGTCAGGCTTATCCGCAGCGTCATGCGGTGCTCAGGCGCGCCCGGCTGGCCGGCGCGGTGGTCGTCGCGCTGCTGTTGTTGGGCGGCGCCGCAACGCTGGCGCTGCGTTCCGTGCATGCGGATGGGCTGCATCAATCGACCGTGGCGCTGAACCAGCAATTTGTCGTCACCACCAGCGCCACGGTGGCCAAAAACGGCGAGCCGCTGAGCTTGCCCGGCACCCTGCAGGGTTTGATCGAATCGCCGATTTATGCGCGCGCCAGCGGCTATGTGCTGCGCTGGCACAAAGATATCGGCAGCCGGGTCAACAAGGGCGAGCTGCTGGCGGAGATCGATACGCCGGAAGTCGACCAGCAGTTGTCGCAGGCGGTGGCGGCGCGCCAGCAGGCGGCGTCCGGGCTGGAGCTGGCGAAGACGTCGGCCGCGCGCTGGGATGCGTTGAGCAAGCGCGATGCCGTGACCCAGCAGGAGCTCAATGAGCGGGTCAGCGCATATTCGCAGGCGCAGGCCAATCTGGCGGCCGCCGAGGCCAATGTGCGCCGGCTGCAGCGCACCGAGGCGTTCAAGCGGGTGGTGGCGCCGTTCGCCGGCGTGGTGACGGCGCGCTCGGTGGAGGTCGGGGATCTGATCAACGGCGGCAATGGCGGCGCCGGCAATGCGCTGTTCCGGCTGGCGCAGGTCGATACCCTGCGCGTGTATGTGTATGTGCCGCAGACGTACGCGCAGCGCATCAAGGTCGGCGACAAGGTCAGTATCACGCAGGCCGAGTTGCCGGGCAAGGTGTTCGACGGCGCGGTGGCGCGCACGGCCGGCGCGATTGACGCCGCCACGCGCACCTTGCAGCTGGAGATCAATCTGCCGAACCAGGACAACGCGCTGCTGGCAGGCGCCTATGTGCAGGTAGCGCTGCCGCTGGACCGCAGTGCGGGCGCGCTGCTGGCGCCGTCGAATGTGCTGCTGTTCCGGCCCGAGGGGCCGCGTGTGGCGGTGGTGGGCGACGGCGGCAAGGTACGCTTGCAGCCGGTGACGCTGGGGCATGACCTGGGCGACAACATCGAACTGCTGAGCGGCATCAGCACAGCGGACAAGCTGGTGCTCAGTCCGCCAGACTCGCTGGCTGACGGCGACGTGGTGCAGGTGCGCACGGTGGCCGCTGGCGCTGGCGCTGGCGCGGCCACGGCGGGCGTTGGCGCCGGCGGCGCGGCACAGGCGGCCCGATGAGAGCGCTGCCGGTTCCCGCCGCCCTGAGGCCGCTGTTCGCGGCCCTGCTGCTGGCCGGCTGCGCCAGCGCGCCGGTCTACGAAAAGCCTGGCATTGACCTGCCGGCCGCGTGGCAGTCCGATGAGCCTTTCCAGGCCGCCGCACCGGATGACGGCGCGCTCAAGGGCAACTGGTGGGAAATCTTCGGCGACGCCCAGCTCAACCTGCTGGTACAGCAATCGCTGGCCCGCAACCAGAGCCTGGCCGCAGCCGCCGCCCGGCTGGCGCAGGCCCGTTCGCAGGTTACCGTCAGCAGCGCCGGACTGTTCCCGCAAGCCAGCCTGCAAGCCGGCGCCGCCCGCCAGAAGACCTCGGCCAACCGCCCGCAGAACGCCTATGATGTCGCCAACCAGTCCACGGTACAGAACAATTATCAGCTGGGTTTCGCCGTCAGCTACGAAGCCGACCTGTTCGGGCGCGTGGGCAGCAATGTCAGCAGCGCCCAAGCCTCCGCCCAACAGGCCGCCGCCGATTTTGAGAACGCCCGCCTGGTGCTGGTCGCCGAACTGGCGGCCGACTACTTTAACCTGCGCGAGCTGGACAGCGAAATCGCCGTCCTCAGCGAAAGCCTGCTGCTGCAACGCAAAGCCTACGATTTCATTCAGGCCCGCCACCAGCTGGGCGCCGCCACCGGCCTTGACCTGGCCCAACAGCAATCGCTGCTGGACGCCAGCCGCACCCAGCTGGAACTGCTGAACCAGCAACGCGCGCAGTATGAGCACGCGCTGGCCACCCTGACCGGCGTGGCGGCGCCCTCCTTCAAACTGACACCTGCATCCATGGCGCTGACGCCGCCGCCGTTGCCGGTCGGCCTGCCCGCCCAGGTGCTGCAGCGCCGCCCCGACGTCGCCGCCGCCGAACGCGCCGTGGCCGCCGCCAACGCCAACATCGGCGTCGCCCGCGCCGCTTACTTCCCCAGCATCAACCTGCAAGCCAACGGCGGCTGGGACAGCAACCAGATGAGCCGCCTGATCGAAGCCCCCAGCCTGCTGTGGTCGCTAGGGGCCGCACTGACCCAAACCCTGTTCGACGCCGGCAGGACCGACGCCACGGTCGCCATCGCCAAGGCGGGCTACAGCGGCGCCGTCGCCAACTACCGGCAAAGCGTACTGACCGCCATGCAGGAAGTCGAAGACGGCATGACCGGACTGGCCACGCTGCGGCGCGCGCAGCTGTCGGCTGACGCCAGCGTCGCCGGGTCGCGCCGCGTGCTGGAACTGGCGAACGACCGCTACGCCGGCGGCGTGGAAACCTACTTCGACGTCATCGCCGCCCAGCAGACCTTGCTGGCCAACCAGCGCATCGCCGTGCAGCTGCGCGGCAAGCAGATGGTCAACGCCGTCTACCTGATCAAGGCGCTGGGCGGCGGCTGGCGCTGATCACCAGCCGATGTCCTTGAGCAGCGGATAGGTCAGGTCGAACGGCGGCCCAAGTTCATGCCGCAGGTCGGCGTTGATGGCCGGCTCCATCAGCTGGTTGGGCGTGGCGCTGGTGTCGTAGTGCGACACCGACGAACCCGGCTGATTGGGCCGCGGCGCATACATCAGCACCCGCCCCAGCGGATCGGCGCCGGCCCGCACGCCCAGATTGATGCCGAGATTGGCGTACATGCCAGAATGCGTGCGGGTGCGCCGGGCGATGGCCTGCTTCAACGTCTGCCCATCTTCCAGCGTAATGCGCACCGCCGGGATCACGATCCCGGGATCGCTGCCGCCAATGCCGGGCGGCGGCGCGCCCGCCACGTTGTCGACCACGATCGTGCCGATGGCGCCCGCCTCCTGCGCATTGCGGATCTTGAACACGAACGTACACGCGCCCCGGTCGATCATCGCAATCTTGCCCCGCACCGCGCGCATGTTGAGGTCCGACAGCGGCGTGCAGGCCAGGCCCAGGTCCGGCGGCGTATCCACCACCGGCATCACCTCGCCGGTCAGCCCGGGACTGCCCAGCGGCGGCCCGAAGGCGGCGGTGCCAACCTGGTAGACGCCGGCTACTTCCGGTGGCGTCAGCACCGTCAGGATCGGCGTGCCGGCCTGCAAGACGAGCCGCGCGGCATTGGTGACCTGCATGCCATTCCACACCAGCTTGCCGGACTTGATGGCCGACGCCGCCCGCTCGGCGTCGTTCATGTCTTTCCACACCTTGCCGGTGGTCGTATCCAGCAGGAAGTAATCCCAGATACTCGGAACGCCGGCCAGCAGCTCGCCGGTCTCGTCGTCAGTGTAGGTCTGGAAGCCGAGGCCGTGCGCAAACTCGTGCAGCAGCACCGTCACCAGATCGGTATTCGGCCCGTGGTTGTTGTCCAGCCCAAGATAGAACGGCGAGCCGGTGAAACAGCCCGGCTGGCCCAGGTTGACGTTGAAGCGGGCGCGGATGTCGGGTGTGTCCGGGTCGGCGTCGAAACCGATCAGCTTGTTCGTCTCGGCCTTGCCGAACCAGGCGTTGGCTTGCGGCGCGCCGGGGAAATCGGAGAACACCTCCAGCGCGCCGGCGCTGCCCAGCACGGCGGCGCTATCGGTGCACGGCAGCGCGTCCCAGGTGGCCAGCACCCGGATGGGGACGTCGCTATCCAGCGTTTCGCCCCATTTGCTGGCGGCGGCCTGGAACGCATTCAAGCGCTGCGCCCCCAGCGTGATGCCGGTGTTGCCGCCCACCGGCGCCACCGGCGTCGGATCGTTGAAGCCAACGCCGGCCGGGTCGCCATTGACGATGGTGATGGTGGCGGCGGCCCAGCTGTTGGAGCACAGCAGCAGCGCCAGCAAGAAGGTCGGCAGCTTGTTCATTTTTGCTCTCCCGGCGCCGGTTCGCAGGTTTCGGTGATGCTGCCGTCTGCGGCCTTGCGGGCGACGGCGAAACGGTCGTGGCGCTCGTCCAGCATCAGGCGCACGCCGCCGTGCCGGGCGCGCGCCACTTGCGGCGGCGCCTGCCTGGCCAGCGGGGCCGCCGCCCGCATTGCCGACGTCAGCAACGCCGCCTGTTCGGGATTGGGACTGGTCAACTTGCCGGTGACCGGGTCTTTATAGGCCATCAGGCCGGCGCCGGACGGCGCCGCTGGCGCAGACGGCTGAGTCGCGACCTGCACATGCGGAAACCGCATCACGCCGTCCTGATCCGGTGCGGCCGCGTGCGCCGCCAGCGTCAGGCTGGCCATGCCGCCAGTGAACAGCCAACGGCGGCACCAGCGCTTGCGAAAACGTAAGGCCATCGCCGCGAAGCACATCAGCGCCACCGTCGACGGTTCGGGAATGGCGTTGATGCTGACGCTGTCGATGCCGATGTAGTTGCCGTTGAGACTGGTGTCGTCGACCACGTAGCGGAAGCCGAAGCGGCCGCTGGCCGGCCCGGTCAGGCCGTCGACCAGTACGGCGCGCTGCTGCCAGCCGGTATCGAGGTCGGCCTCAAATGCCGTCAGCAAAGAGAAGCTGTTGCCGACGTCGGTGCCGGCGCCACTGGTGCTGAAGTAAACTTCCACCCGGTCCAGTGCACCCTCGCCCAGCAGGCGCAGCGAGAAGTTCAGCGACTCGCCGTTGTAGAGCTTGACTTCCGGCGTCAGCAGCCAGTTGCTGACTTCGCCGCCGAACGCGGCATTGTTGAAGTTGGCCGCGATGTAGGAATCGGCCGGCCCGGCGGCGGCCGGGAAGAAGCCCGGATTGCCCTGGAACCAGTTGGTGCTGCCGGGCGGCGCACTGTTATTGATCAGCACCCAGCCGTTGGCGGGCAGCGTGCGGATGTCATCAAAGCCCTCGCCCAGCAAGGGTACGGCAACAGCAGAGCAACTGGCGGCGGCCAACAACAGCCCCGCCAGATGGTTGATCGGCTTCATATCATCTCCCGGGTGGGTTATACGGCTCAACTTGCTATGGGTTAGACCACAGCCCGCATTCCCAGGTTCCCGATGAGATGAAACTAATTTACAGTCACCAGCCCCAGCCGGTAAGCCTGGCTCGACCAGATGGCGACAGAAATGGCGTCATGCCAGCGTGGTATCGATGCGCAAGCCGGCTTTCAACGTCAGCGTCACCGGCGTCTTCTCGGCGATTTCCGCCATCCGGGCTTGCTGCGCGGCGTCGATGTCGCCGCTGATGGTCAGCGTGCGGCGCACCAGCAGGCTGCCGTCTTCCGCATGGGTCAGGTGCAGCGCGACGTCGACCGCCGTCACCGGCCACTGCTTGCGGTCGGCATACATGCGCAACGTGATGGTGGTGCAGGCGCCGAGGCTGGCCAGCAGATAATCGTACGGCGCCGGACCGCTGTCCTGGCCGCCGTTGCGGGCCGGTTCGTCGGCCGTCAGCGCGTGCCCGCTGACCTCGATTTGGGTGATGTAATGATCCTTGCCGATGGAAGCTGTACCGCGCGCCATACCCTATTTCCTCTCAATGTTAAGCCCAGGTAAAGAAGCGTAAATGCCGCTAATTCGCGAATATGCAACTGGTATAATGGCAACTCTACCGTATAGAGACGTTGCGCCGTCCAGATTATGCAAAAGATCCTGCTTACCTGCTGCCTGACCGGCAGTGCTATTCTGCCAGCTTACGCCCAAACCGCCACTCCCGAAACGCCAGCTACCAAGCCAGCCAAGCCGACCACCGCCACTGTTCCTGCGCCCGCCAAGGCCAAGGAAGTGTTGCCGGAAGTGACCGTTTCCGCTGAGCGCCCCACCAACCGCATCGACCGCCAGGTCTACGACGTCAAGTCCGACATTTCCAGCACCAATGGCACCGCCGCCGATGCGCTCAACAACGTGCCATCGGTCAACGTCGATCCCGACGGCACCGTCACGCTGCGCGGCAGCACCAATGTGCAGATCATGGTGGACGGCAAGCCGTCGGCCATGCTGCAAGGCGATAACCGCGGCCCGGCGTTGCAGGCGATGGCGGCCGACGATATCGAATCGGTCGAGGTGATCAACAATCCCGGCGCGCAGTTCGGCAACGAAGCCGGCGGCGGCCCGATCCTGAATCTGGTGATGCGCCGCAACCGCAAGCCGGGCGGCATGGCCACCGTCAACGGCAACGCCGGCACGGCCGGCCGCTACAACAGCGCCGTCAACGGCAGCTACAACGAAGGCCCGTGGGGCTTCCAGGGCAGCGCCAACGTGCGCCACGACGGCCGCAACTCTACCGCCGACGTCACCCGCGACACGCTCGACACCGGCACCGGCCAGTTCGTCCACAACAGCCAGACCTCGGTCGGCCGCGGCCTGAACGACATGGCCGGTCTGAACGGCACCGTCAGCTACAACCTGAACCAGACCGACACCCTGACCGGCAGCGCCTCGTACAACCAGCGCACCAACGACCAGCAGTCCAGCGACCATTACGTCAACGGCGCCACCAGCCTGATTCCGGCCGCCGACTACGTGCGCAGCACGTCCCGCACCGGCGACAGCAACAACTTCGGCTGGGGCGCCCGCTACGACCACAAGGGCGACCTGCCGAACGAAACGCTGAAGATCGACCTGCGCGTGTCGGCCTCGGAAAACGACAACGTCAACAACTACGCCAACGCCTACGCCACGCCCGGCTGGATCGACACCAGGGCCAACCAGCGCAACCACAACGACACCCGCATCGTCGATTTCACCGGCGACTACGAGCGGCCACTGTGGGGCGGCACCGCCAAGACCGGCTACAAGATCGCCACCAACGACAACAACGTCAACACGCTGTACACCGACATCAATCCGATCAGCGGCGCCGCCACCGTCAACAACGGCCGCACCAATGCGTATGAGCTGGACGAAACCGTGTACGCGCTGTACGGCACTTACCAGATGCGCCTGAACGACCGCTGGGGTGCGCTGGCCGGCCTGCGCGCCGAGTACACCGACATGGACATCAACCAGATCACCGGCAGTGTCGAGGCGAAGAACCACTACATCAACTACATCCCGAGCGCCTACGCCACGTACAAGGTTTCGGACAACGCCAACCTGCGCTTCGCCTATGCGCGCCGGATTCGCCGTCCCAACGCCAACGACCTGAATCCGTATGTGACCTACCGCGATGAGTTCAACGTCTTCTCGGGTAACCCGAACCTGAAGCCGACCAAGACCGATTCCTTCGAAGTGGGTTACGAGACCAGGATCGCCGGTCTGGAAACCAATCTGCGCGGCTACTACCGCAAGGACACCGATTCCATCGTCGACTACCGCTACTTCGTGGCGCCGAACGTGCTGCTGACCACCCGCGCCAACGGCGAAGGCAGTCATTCCAGCGGCCTGGAATTCACCGTGAGCGGCAAGCTGACGCCGTCGCTGACGCTCAACACCAGCGGCAACCTGGCCCGTTCGCAGCAAAGCTTCTACGACGACAGCGGCAATCTGGTTACGCGCACCGCCAATTCGCTGAGCGGCCGCGCGCGACTGAACTATTCGTACGACGCCGCCAACCAGATCCAGATGGCGCTGCAAATGATGGGCAAGACCTTGTCCGGCCAGGGCTACCGTTCGGCCAATCACACCTTCAACATGAGCTGGCGCCATACCGTGACGCCGCAGCTGACGCTGGTGGCTAACGTGACGGACCTGTTCAACACCAACAAGATGCAGACCATCATCGACAGCGACACGCTGCGCGAAACCAGCACCCGCCGCTTCGACGGCCGCGTGTTCTATGTCGGCCTGTCGTACCGCTTCGGCGGCACCGCCTCCAGCAGCGAGCATCGCGAGGAAGGCTGGGGGCCGCGTCCCGGCGGTCCGGGCGGTCCTGGCCCTGGCGCCGGCGGCCCGCCTCCTGGCGCGTAACCCCAAAACGAAAGGGTCGGACCCCGTGCGGGGTCCGACCCTGGCCGCAGCGGTGTGCGGGTTAAAGCGGTGCGGCGAGGACTACTTGATCACTGCCAGCTTCTGGCGGTGGCCGCCCTTGAAGGTATAGATGGTCAACAGGCCATCCTGGACGTCGCCGTTGGCGTCGAACGAGATATTCCCCAGCAGGCCTTTGTGCTTCAGCTTTGCCAGCTGCGGCAGGTATCTGGCCGGATCGGGCGAACCGGCTTTCTGCATCGCTTCCACCATCATCATCAGCGCGTCGTAGGCATACGGCGCGTAGGTCTGCACTTCGATGCCGTAACGCTTCTTGTAGGCGACGCGGAAGTCTTCCATACCCTTTTCCTGCGCCGGCTCGACGCCGCCCGCTTCGGCGCAGATCACCTGACCGTCGCTCATGCCGTCACCGGTCAGGCGCGGCACCGAGTCCGAACACATGCCGTCGCCGCCCATGAACTTGACCGGGAAGCCCAGCTGCTTCATCTGGCGCAGCATCGGCGCGGCCACCGCGTCCATGCCGCCGAAGAAGACCATATCCGGCTTGGTGGCCTTGATGGCGGTCAGGATCGCCATCAGGTCGGTGGCCTTGTCGTTGGTGTACTGGGTCGAAACGATGGTGGTGCCAGTGGCGGCGCCGGTGCGTTTGACGGTCTTGCTGAATTCATCGGCCAGGCCTTTGCCGTAGGACGTACGGTCGTCAACCACGGCGATGCGCTTGACCTTCATGGTCTGCATCGCGTAACGCGCCAGCGCAGGGCCGAGCTGCTCGTCATTGGCGATGTTGCGGAAGGTGGTGTTGTAACGCTGGTGGGTGTACTGCGGCGCGCTGGCCGACGGCGTAATCTGCGGAATGCCGGCATCGTAGTACAGGCGCGAGGCCGGGATCGTGGTGCCGGAGGTCTCGTGACCGATCACGCCCTGCACCTTGGCATCCACCAGTTTCTGCGCCACGGTGGTGGCTTGCTTCGGATCGCCGGCATCGTCTTCGGCCTGCAGCACGATCTTGTATTTTTTGCCACCGATGACCAGGCCCTTGGCGTTCAATTCATCGACCGCCATGCGCGCGCCGTTTTCATTGTCCTTGCCCAGGTGGGCGATCGGGCCGGAAGTGGCGGCCACGTGGCCGATCTTGATGGTGTCTTCCGCTTGCACGGAGGCGGCGCCCGCAGCGCCGATAAAGGCCAGCGCCAGTGCGCGGCATACTGTTTTTGTTGTGAACTGCATAAAGTCCTCGTAGGTTAACAGCGTTAGAATACCAGACACCGGCAAACGTTTGCCAATTCCCCCTTGCACAAAGGGCAGATTACAGTAAGATAACCGCCCATGGCCTTCCTGCTCTTTCAGCTCAATAGTCTGCGCAGCAGGTTGCTCCTCCTGGTGCTGCTGGCGATCGCGCCCAGCGCCATCATGACCGTGATTAACGGCACGCGTGAACGCGCCCACGCGGTGGAGGTGGCCGAGGAAAACCTGCAGCGCCTGACCAACCTGGCGGCCGCCAACGAAGCCCAATCCATTGCCGCCGCGCGCCAGATCCTGCGCGACCTGGCCAGCATCCCGGACCTGATGGGTGACCCGGCGCAATGCAGCCGCCTGCTGGCCAACATCCAGCGCCGCAATCCGGACTACGTCAACTTTGGCCTGATCCAGTTGAATGGCGACGTCACCTGCAACGCCGTGCCGTCCACAAACCTGGTCAACCTGGCCGACCGCTCGCACTTCCGCCGCGCCGTACATCTGAAGCGCTTTGTCGCCGGCGGATACATCTTCGGCCGCGTGATCCAGAAGCACACCGTCAACCTGACCTATCCGGTGCTGGACGACGACGACCGGGTGCAAGCCGTGGTGTTCGCCGCGCTCGACCTGACCAAGCTGGATCGCTTTGTGGCCGACATTCAGCTGCCGGCCGGCTCGCTGCTGCTGACCGCCGATTCCGAAGGCAAGATCATCTCGCGCAAGCCTGAACCGGAAGCCTGGTTCGGCAAGCAGGTGTCGCCGGAGATGCGCACCGCCATGGCTGCGGAGCCGGGCAAGCCAGTGCTGTTGACAGGGCCGGACGGCGTGGAACGGCTGCATCGCTTTGCGCGGGTTGGCAGCAACGGCCTGTCCGACTACACCGTCACCATCGGCATTCCAGCCGACGCCATCACCGCCAACGCGCGTCACGACCAGCTGCTGGACCTTCTGGCGCTGTCCGCCACCATCGCGCTGGCATTGGCGGCGGCGTGGTTTGTCGGCGACGTGCTGGTGCTGCGGCGCGTAAAGCGCCTGGCCAGCACCGCCAACAGCATCGCCTCCGGCGTGTTGGAAGCACGCAGCGGCATCCGTTACGGCAAGGAGGAAATCAGCGAGCTGGCGCGGGCGCTGGACGCCATGGCCGCAGCGCTGCAGGAGAAGGAACGGCAGCATCTGAAGGCGCAGAACCAGTTGCGCGAGGCGGACCGCCGCAAGGACGAATTCCTGGCCATGCTGGCGCACGAGCTGCGCAACCCGCTGGCGCCGATCAGCGCCGGCGCGCAGCTGCTGCAAAGCGGCCATGCCACCGACGCCGCCGTGCAGCGCACCGCCGGCATCATCGTGCGCCAGGTGCACCATATGACACGGCTGGTGGACGACCTGCTGGATGTCTCGCGCGTTACGCGCGGACTGGTGACGCTCACACGGGTGCCGCTGGACGTGTCGGCCATCGTCGCCGACGCGATGGAACAAGCCGATCCCTTGTTCAAGTCGCGCCAGCACCGCTTTGCGGCCGAACTGCCGCCGCAACCGCTGGTGGTAATGGGCGATCATAAGCGGCTGGTACAGGTGCTGGTCAATGTGCTCAATAACGCCGCCAAGTACACGCCGGCCGGCGGCGCCATCAAGCTGGCGGTGCGCGCCGAGGGCGGCAACGTCAAACTGATCGTCAGCGACAACGGCGTCGGCATGTCGGCGGAACTGCGCGGCCGCGTGTTTGAACTGTTTGCCCAGGCCGAACGCAGCGCCGACCGCTCGCAAGGCGGGCTGGGACTGGGCCTGGCGCTGGTCAAGTCGCTGGTGGAGCTGCATGGCGGCACGGTGGCGGTCGATAGCGGCGGCGAACATCAGGGCAGCACCTTCACCATCACGCTGCCGGGCGCCGCGCCGCAGCAGCCGTCCGCGCCGGTTCCGGACCGGACGGCGACGCCGTCGCGCAGGCTGCGCGTGCTGGTGGTGGACGATAACATCGACGCCGCGCAAACGCTGCAACTGCTGCTGGAAGCGGGGGGCCACCAGGTCAGCGTCAGCCACACCGCGCTGGCGGCGCTGGACATGGCCGAGACGACGTTGCCGGAGCTGTGCCTGCTCGATATCGGCCTGCCCGACATCAGCGGTTTCGAGCTGGCGCGCCGCCTGCGCGCGCTGCCGCAGACCGCGCGCGCCACGCTGGTGGCGGTTACCGGCTACGGCCGCCGCGAAGACCGTGCGCAAGCCGACCAAGCCGGCTTCGATCACTACTTTGTCAAACCGGTGGACGTGGATGCGCTGCTGGCGCTGATCGCCCGCCTGCCTTAATGGAGCTCCATGAAACAGCTGCTACTCAGTCTCGCCCTCATCTCCGCCCTGCCGGCACAGGCACAGGAACTGGAACTGGCGCGCATCGCCGCGCAGCCTGCGGTCAAACAGGCGCTGGCCTACATCGAGAAAAACGAGCCGGTAACGCAGACCAATATGCTGGTTATCAATGCCATCCCGGCGCCGACCTTCGCCGAAGCCGCGCGCGCCAGCGACTACGCCGCGCGCCTGAAAGCCGCCGGCCTGGCCGATGTGCGCATCGACGACGCAGGGAATGTGATCGGCACCTGGCGCGGCAGCGGCAAAGGCCCGGTGATCGCGCTGGCCGCGCACCTGGATACCGTCTACCCTGCCGCCACCGATCTCACCGTGCATGAAAAAGACGGCCGCCTGTACGCGCCCGGCATCGCCGACAACGGCCGTTCGCTGGCGGCCATGCTGACCATCGTCCACGCCATGCGCGACGCCGGCGTCCGTACCGAAGGCGATGTACTGTTTGTCGCCAACGTCGGCGAGGAAGGCCTGGGCGATCTGAAAGGCGTGAAGTATCTGTTCAGCCAGCGCAAGGACATCAAGGCCTTCGTCGGACTGGAGCCGGCACTGGGCACGGACGGCGATCCGGTGACCTACATCGGCACCGGCAGCCGGCGCTTCAAGGTCACTTTGCACGGCCCGGGAGGCCACAGCTACGAAGGCTTTGGCCTGCCGTCGGCGGTGCATGCGGCCGGCCGCGTGATCGCGCGTATCGATGATGTGCGTGTCCCTTCGCAGCCGAAGGTGACCTTCAATGTGGGCGTAGTCCAGGGCGGACAGTCGGTCAACAGCATTTCCGCCGAAGCGTCGATGCTGATCGATATCCGTTCGGCCGACGCGCCGCTGCTGGCGAAGGTGGAACAGCAGATCAAGGCCGCCATCCAGCAAGGCGTGGATGACACCAACCAGCGCTGGAACAGCAAGGCCATCACCGCCGACGTAGTGCTGATCGGCGACCGTCCGGCAGGCCAGATGGCGGCGGATGCGCTGATCGTCCGTACTGCACTGGCGGCAGCCAAGGTGCAAGGCCGCCCTGCACTGCTGGACGGCCCGCACTCCACCGACGCCAATCTGCCGATGAGCCTTGGCGTGCCCGCGATTACCATGTCGGGCGGCGGCAGTTCCGGCGGTTATCACTCCGAAAAGCTGGAATGGTGGTCGGCGAAGAATGCTCACACCGGCCCGCAGAACGTCCTGTTGACGATCCTGGGCCTGGCCGGCGTGCAGGGCGTGGCGGCGCCGCTGGTCAAGTAACAGACTCTCACTTATGGCAGAGCACATCGCTTACAATAAGAATGATAATAGCAATCATTCTCAACAAAGTAAGCGATCATGCCTCGACTCCCCGCCTTAAAACTCCTGACGTTGTGCGTTCTGTCTTCGATCTACACCCTGCCCGCCCTCGGCCAGACCGCTGGCGACGGCGTGCAGACCGTAGTCGTCAGCGCTTCCGCCGACGCCTCGGCCGCCGGGCTGTCCAAGACCTTTGGCGGTGGCCAGGTCGCCAAGGGCGGCCGCGTCGGCCTGCTCGGCACGATGGATTTGATGGATACGCCGTTCAACAGCACAAATTTCACCCAGCAGTTTATTCAGGACCAGCAGGCGCACAGCGTGGCCGACGTGCTGCAAAGCGATCCCGGCGTGCGGGTGGCGCGCGGCTTCGGCAACTACCAGGAGGTGTACATCATCCGCGGCTTCCCGGTCAACTCGGATGACCTCGCCTACAACGGCCTGAACGGCGTGCTGCCGCGCCAGTACATCGCCGCCGAATTGCTGGAGCGCGTGGAAGTCTTCCGGGGCGCCAATACCTTTCTGAATGGCGCGACGCCGGGTGGCGGCGGCATTGGTGGCGCAATCAATCTGTTGCCGAAACGCGCGCCCAACGCCAACCTGAACGAAGTGTCAGCTGGCCTGCAGACAGGTAAACAGACCTATCTGGCCACCGACATCGCGCGCCGCTTCGGCGATGAAAAACGCTTCGGCGTGCGCGTCAACGCCGTGCAGCGCAAAGGCGGCTCCGGCGTCGACAATGAAGACCGCGACCTGCAAATGGCCGCTGTCGGCGCCGATTATCGCGGCCGTGGCTTCCGCCTGTCGGCCGATCTGGGCTGGCAGAACAGCAAGCTGTATAACGGCCGCCCGGCGGTCAACGTCGGCGCCGGCCTGGCCGTGCCTGCGGCGCCGGACGCATCGGCCAACTACGGCCAGCCATGGGACTTTTCGAGTGAGCGCGACGTCTTCGGCACGCTGCGCGGCGAGTGGGACATCAGCAAGGACGTGGTGGCGTGGGCGGCCTTCGGCGGCCGCCAGGGCAATGAGCTGAACCGCCTGGGCAGCACCTTGAACCTGACCACCGCCGCCGGTGCGGGTCAGCTGCGCCGCTTCGACAATGCGCGCGAAGATCACATCAAGACCGGTGAACTGGGCGTGCGCGCAGCACTGCATACTGGCCCTGTCAGCCACAAGCTGGCGCTGACCACCACCGGCTTCGATCTGGATTCGCGCAACGCCTATGCCACCTCAGCCTACCAGAACACCAGCCTTTACAACCCGCCGGTGCTCGTGCTGCCAACCCTGACCACCTTCGGCAACAACATGGCCGACCCGCGCACCACCAACAAGGTGACGCTGGTGAGCGAAGCGGTGGTGGACAGCATGGGCTTCTTCAACGATACGCTGCTGGCCACCGTCGGCGTGCGCCATCAGAACATCAGGCAGCAAGGCTTTGCCTACAACACCGGCAAGCAGAACGCCTACTACAACCAAGGCGCCAACACGCCGATCGCCGCCATCGTCTACAAGATCACGCCGCAAGTGTCGGTGTACGCCAACCGCGTGGAGAGCTTGCAGCAAGGTGCGATTGCCGGTTCCACCGCCGTCAACGTCGGCCAGATTTTCGATCCGTACAAATCGGTGCAGAAGGAAGCCGGCATCAAATTTGACGGCGGCCGCTATGGGACCACCGCCGCGCTGTTCACCACCAGCCAGCCGATGAGCGTGCTCAATCCGACCACCAAAGTGTTCAGCATCGAAGGCGAACAGCGCAACCGTGGGCTGGAACTGACGGCTTACGGCGAACCGCTGCGCGGCCTGCGCGTGCTGGGCGGCGCCACCTTCCTCGACGCCACGCAGCAGCGCACCGCCGGCGGCGTCACAGACGGCAAGGATGTCATTGGCGTGCCGGATACGCAGATGAATGTGGGCGTGGACTGGGATGTGCCGGGCGTGCGCGGCTTCAGCCTATCGGCGCGCGCGCTGCATACATCGTCGCAGTGGGCCAATGCGGCCAATACGCAGCAACTGCCGTCCTGGAATCGGCTGGACCTGAGCACGCGCTACCAGTTCACCGTGGCAGATCACAGCGTGGTGCTGCGCGCCCACGTGGACAACGTCACCGACAAGAACTACTGGGCCTCGGCCGGTGGCTCGCAGGGCACGGGATACCTGGTATCGGGCGCGCCGCGCACCTTCGGCCTGACCGCGTCCACCGAGTTCTGATCGGCCGCGCGCTGGCTGAGCACCCGGGCCGCAAGCGCCCGGCCGCTCAGCCAAGCATCACCTTCCTGCACGCCGCGCAACCAGCCGCCACACACGCCGACTTGCACGGCAGGCAGCCAGATACATTGGTCTTCCGAAGGCTCCATGGCCGCGACTTGCATCGCTGTTGCCGGCAACAGCGGGGCGAGCAAGGCCGACGCTTGTGCCGCCGGCAGCGCCAGTATGAGTGCATCGAACACTTCCCCGAGCGTGCCACTCTCCAGCGACGCCAGCCGCCAGCCTTCCTCGTGCCAGATGTCGCAGATGGTCATGCTTTGACGGATGGTCAGCTCAACACCGCCAGGACTGAGCCGCTTGCCGTCGAACATCGTCACCTTGCATAGATCGCTTTGCAGATGCCGGGCGCATGACATGCCTGCCAGGCCAGCGCCGATTACCCCCAGGTTAAATATATTCGCCTTCATATTTGCAAGTATATCGGCGCATACGGCTGCATAGCGCGTCAACGGCGGTTCAATCCCGGTTCATGCTAGCATTTGGGTATGGAGGGTCGCTAGAATGAACCAGAAAATGACGAAAGGCTATCGCAGCGGCGTTGCTGCCAGGCTGGCAGGACTGCCGGTGGAAACCCTGCGCGTGTGGGAGCGGCGTTATGGCGTGTCCGATGCAGACCGTTCTCCGCAGGGCCAGCGCCTGTATTCGGCCGAGCAGGTGTACCGTCTTGGGCTGCTGAAGCGCGTGGTCGATCAGGGCCACGCCATTGGCACCGTCGCCAGAATGGATGTCGACGAACTGGCCGGGCTGGCGGGCGTGCAGCCGGGCACCGGCGTGCAATCGTTGAAACTGGCCGTGGTGGGCGCCGCGCTGGCCCAGCGCCTCAGTGCCGCGCGCACCGCGCCGTTGCTGGAAATCGTCGCCGCCTGCGCGCAGCTGGACGACGCCGAACGGGGACTCGCTGGCGCCCGCGCCGATGTGCTGCTGATCGAAGCGCCGGAAATGACGGCCGACGCCATGCCGCGAATACGCAGCTTGCGCCGCGCAATCCCTGCCAGGGCCACCGTGGTGTTGTACCGCTTCTGCGATAGCGCCACCGTGCGGCGCCTGCGCGAACATGGCTGCCTGGTGGCTCGCTCGCCGTCGGATGCTTCGGAAGTGGCGATGCTATGCAACACCGCCGTCACCGGCGCCGCGCTGCCGCCACCCGGGCCGACCAGGCCGGCCGCGCCGCGCCGCCTGAACGATGAAGAACTGGCGGCGCTGACCGCCGCCTCGTCCAGCATCAACTGCGAATGCCCGCGCCACCTGGCCGACATCCTGCTGATGCTGTCGAGCTTTGAACGCTATAGCGCGCAGTGCGCGCACCGCAACGCGACCGACGCCGCCATGCACGAGGATCTGGCCCGCAGCGCCGGCCACGCGCGCATGCTGATGGAAGACGCACTAGAACGACTGGCCTACGCGGAGGGATTGCCGATGCCGGCCAGATGACAGGAAACGATGAGACTCAAACTATTACTTGGCGACCAGCTGAATCATGAACACAGCTGGTTCACCCGCCCGCAAGACGATCAAGTCTTCGTCATGATGGAGGTGCGGCAGGAAACCGACTACGTGCTGCATCACGCACAAAAGATCATCGCCATCTTCGCCGCCATGCGCGACTTTGCCGGCCGCCTGCGCGCCGGCGGCCACCGCGTGCACTATCTCGCCATCGACGACGCCGACAACCGCCAGTCGCTGCCCGATAATCTGGACTACCTGCTGTCTCACTACGGCGCCACCGAATTCCACTGGCAGGCGCCGGACGAATGGCGGCTGGACCGCCAGTTGGCCGACTACGGCGCCGCCCTGTCCATCCCGGCGTCGATGGACGACACCGAACATTTCTACACCATGCGCGACGAAGCCGCACGCATCTTCGAAGGTCGCAACAGCTGGCTGATGGAGCACTTCTACCGCCGCATGCGCAGCAAGCATGGCGTGCTGATGTCAGAAACCGGCAAGCCTGCCGGCGGCCAATGGAACTTCGACCACGACAACCGCGAAGCGTGGAAAGGCCTGCCGTGGGAACCGTCCGACTGGCGCGGCCGCCACGATCACAGCGCATTGTGGGACACCATCCAGGCGTCCGGCGCCAAGAGCTTTGGCGAACCGAATGCGGACAACTTCGCCTGGCCGTTGAATCACGAGGAAGCCATGCAGCACCTGGACAACTTCGTTGAACAGGCTTTGCCCCACTTTGGCCGCTTCCAGGACGCGATGAGCGTCAAGGCCTGGCGCCTGTTCCACTCGCTGCTGTCGTTCGCCATGAACGTCAAGCTGCTGTCGCCGCGCACCGTGGTGGAACGGGTGGAAGCCGCGTGGCGCGACGGCGCGGTACCGGTGGCGTCGGCGGAAGGCTACATCCGCCAGATCCTCGGCTGGCGCGAATACGTGCGCGGCGTCTACTGGCACCGCATGCCTGGCTATGACAAACTGAACGCCTTCGGTCACAACACGCCGCTGCCCTGGTGGTTCTGGGATGGCAAGACGCGCATGCGCTGCGTGGCGGCGGCCATCGGCCAGTCATTGGAGCATGCGCACACCCACCACATCAACCGCTTGATGGTGATCGGGAATTTCGCGCTGCTGGCCGGGCTGTCGCCGGAAGAGCTGCATCGCTGGTATCTGGGGATTTACATCGACGCCTTCGAATGGGTGGAACTGCCGAACACGCTGGGCATGAGCCAGTTCGCCGACGGCGGCCTGCTGGCCACCAAGCCCTACGTCTCCAGCGCTGCCTACATCGACCGCATGAGCGATTATTGCAAGGGCTGCCATTACGACAAAAAGGCCCGCCTCGGCGAGCGCGCTTGCCCCTACAACGCCTTGTACTGGGATTTCTTCGACCGGAACCGGGACAAGCTGGCGGGCAACCAGCGCCTGGGCATGGTCTACCAGCAGCTGCGCCGCATGGATGACGGCGCGCTGGCCGCCCTGCGCGAACGGGCGGCCGACCTGCGCGCCAGGGTGCAAGAACTTTAGGTGCTGCCGCGCTGGATCAGCTCAAAGCCCGTATTGACCACGCGCTCCGCCGGCGCCGAATCGCCGCCGCCGGCCAGCCGGTCCAGCAAAGCTTGCGCCGACAGCGCGCCGATCTTGGCGCCATCCACCTTGACGGTCGACAGCGGCGGATTGGTGTACTCTGAAAAATTCAGGTCGCCGAAGCCCATGATGGCCAGGTCTTGCGGCACGCGCAGGCCGCGGCTTTGCGCTTCGATCAGCACACCGTGCGCCAGCGTGTCCGAGCTGCAGAAAATCGCGTCCAGTTCCGGATGTTCGTCCAGCAGCTTGATCGCGCCGAGGCGACCCTGAGGCAAGGCGCCCGGCGCCTGCACCACGTGCGATGCGATCACACTGGCGCCATGCTTGGCGATCGCCACCTGAAAGCCTTGCGTGCGCTGGCCGGCGCGCGGGTCGTTCGCGGTCAGTATGGCGAAGCGGCGGTAGCCCTGTTTCAGCAGATGCTGCGCGCACATGTGGCCCACTTCTTCATGCGAAAAGCCGATCGCCATGTCGATCGGATGCGGCGTCAGGTCCCACGCCTCCACCACCGGGGTGCCGATTTGCAGCAGGCGCTGGCGAGTGCTGTCGGTGTGCAGTGAACCGGTGAGGATAATGCCGTCCGGGCGCCGGCTCAGAATCGTCTCGACCAGAATCTCTTCGCGCCAGGTTTCATAGCCGACGATCCCCAGCAGCAGCTGGTAGCCGGCGGCGGTCAGGCGATCGGTTGCGCCCTGCACCAGATCGGCGAAGGTTTGCGTGGAAATCGTCGGCAGCACCAGCGCCACCAGCTTGCTGCGGCTCGAAGCCAGCCCCCCGGCCAGCATATTCTTCACGTAGCCGGTCAGCTTGACAGCCTCCTGAACCTTGGCCAGGGTCGCCGGCTTCACCAGATGCGGCTCATTCAATGCGCGCGATACCGTGATCGGCGAAACGCCCGCCGCCTTGGCGACATCGATCAGTGTGACGGGGTTGGCAGGCATCGGCTCTTTCGTTATTGTTGATAGCAGAATCATTCTATCCAATTGACATCACCCTCACAACTACCTACACTCCAAAATGATTGCGCTATCATAACCATCACCGGGGAATCGATGAAGAATGTCATCTATGCAGCGCTGCTATTGGCCGCGCTGTCGCTTACCGCCCACGCGCAACCGGCGCCACGCACCTGGACGCCGGATAACGGCAATGGCACCTTCACCAATCCTATTTTTTACGACGAATTCTCCGACCCCGACATCATCCGGGTGAACGACTGGTTCTACCTCACCGGCACCACCATGCACGCCATGCCTGGCCTGCCGGTGCTGCGCTCCAGGGATCTGGTGAACTGGGAGTTTCTCGGCTATGCCGCCGACCGGCTGGACTTCGGCCCCGCCTACCGCCTCGAAGACGGCAAGAACATCTACGGCCAGGGCATCTGGGCGCCCAGCCTGCGCTACCGGAACGGCGTGTTCTACATCTTCAGCAACGTCAATGGACGCGGCACACAGGTCTACTCCGCCATCAATCCGCGCGGACCGTGGACGCATTGGGAGATGAAGCGCAGCCTGCACGACCTGTCGGTACTGTTTGACGATGACGGCAAGGCTTACGCCGTGTGGGGCCATCAGGACCTGCACATCGCCCAGCTCACCGACGACCTGCTGGACATCGTGCCGGACTCCGAACAGGTACTGTTCTCCAAGACCGACGGCATGGGCGAAGGCGCGCATCTCTACAAGATCGGCGGGCGCTATTACATCCTGAGCTCCAACTACGCCGGCGGCTTCCGCATGCCGGCGGCACGCGCCAACCGCGTGTTTGGGCCGTACGAGGTCAATCAGGCCATCAGCAAGGACGAAGGCTTCGGCATGGTGGGCGGCTACCGGTTGAAGAACAAGCAGTATCCGTTTGAAGTCACGCCGCCCAATCCCGCCGCGCGCGACACCACAGCCTTGCACCAGGGCGGCATTGTGGTGACCGAGGCTGGCGAATGGTGGGGTTTCTCGATGATGGACTATAACTCGGTCGGCCGCCTGTTCAGTCTTGCGCCGGTGACGTGGCAGGATGGCTGGCCGTATTTCGGCCTGCCCGGCAACCTGGGGCGCAATCCGCGCACCTGGGTCAAGCCGCGCGTGGCGGAGCCGCAGCAAGTCAAGACGCCGTTCACGCGCAGCGATGATTTTGCCGATGCCACGCTCAAGCCTATCTGGCAGTGGAACCACGCGCCGGTGGATGAGAAATGGTCGCTGACCGAACGCCCCGGCTTCCTGCGGCTGCATGCGCTGCCGGCGCCGTCGTTCTGGGAAGCGCGCAACACGCTGACCCAGCGCGCCATCGGCCCGCAGTCTTCGCCCACGGTGGCATTGGACGCGGCGCGCCTGCTGGAGAACGATGTCGCGGGACTGGGCCTGCTTAACCTGCCCTACGCCACACTGGGCGTGGAAAAGAAGGAAGGCAAGCTGTCGCTGGTCTTGTTCGACCAGGCGCGCAACCAGAGTATCCGCGTGGCCATCAATGCCAGCAAGTTGTGGCTGCGCGCGGACTGCGACTTCCTCACCGAGAAGGCGCGCTTCAGCTATTCGCTCGACGGCGAGAACTACCGGCCGATCGGCGACGAGTTCACCATGATCTTCCAGCTGACCACCTTCCAGGGCGTGCGCTACGCGCTGTTCGCCTACAACACCGGCAACCAGAATGGCGGCATGGCGGATTTCGCCAGTATCGACATCGCGCAGCCCAATCCGCGTGGCTTGATGCGGCCTATCCCTTACGGTCAGCAGATCCGCCTCGGTTCCAGCGCCGGCCTGCAAACGCCGCTGACGGTGGTGGACATGGGCTATGGCCGCGCCGCCCTGCAATCCGGCCCAAGCTATGTGACGGTGGCGACGGACGGCAGCGTGTCGTTCCAGCAGGTGCGGCCGGGCGTGGCGCAAAGCTTCCAGTGGATGGAGACGCCGACCGGCGAGTTGGTCCTGATGTCGCTGGCGACCAACCGCTATTTACGCATCGATCCGCAGAATGGTGCAGTGAAGGCCGACAGCCCCGGTCCTGCGCCAGATGGCAAGGACGGGGTACGCTTCATCTGGACATTGGTGAAATAGGCTAAGCCACTACGACTCTATCGGCGCGGTGGCGCGTTGAAGGTCCGCCAGTGTGGCCGGTTTGGTCAGATGCAAGTCGAAGTTGGCCGCATAGGCGCGCTCCACGTCTTCTTTCTGGCCGTAGCCAGTCAACGCCACCAGCCGCACCGGCGTGCCGGCCGCCTGCTGGCGCATTGCCCGGGCCAGCGCATAGCCGTCCATGTCCGGCAGGCCGATATCGAGAATCGCCACATCAGGAACCTGCTGCCGCAACGCTTCCAGTGCGCCGGCGCCGCTGTGCGCCACGCGGACCTGATGACCCATCAACTCCAGCAGCGCGGCGCCAGTCGCGGCGGCGTCGATGTTATCGTCCACCAGCAGCACGCGCAGACCACCAGGGCCACTAGTATGGGCCGGCGATGGAGCGTTGACTGGCGCGGCCACCAGCGGCAATGTCACTTCAAAGCGGCTGCCCTGCCCGGCGCCGGCGCTACTGGCCGTTACCTGGCCGCCATGCAGCGCGACGATCTTGCGCACGATGGCCAGGCCAAGACCAAGGCCGCCGGTACGCCGTGCCAGCGATTGCGGCGCCTGCTGGAACGGCTCGAACACCCGCGCCAGCAATTCCGCACTCATGCCGATGCCGTTATCGGTGACCACCAAGCGCGCGTTGTCGCCGTCCTTCGACAGCGTCACTTCGGTGGCGGTGCTGCCAAAGCGCGCGGCGTTGGACAGCAGATTATTCAGCACCTGCGTCAGGCGGCTGTCATCGCCCTGCACCCACAGCGACTCTGGCGCCGACAGCGACAGCGACTGTTCCGGCGCTGCCGCCACCGCGTGCCGCACCACCTCGGCCAGATTCACCGGCTGGGCGTCGATCTCGAATTTGCCCGTGGTGATGCGTGAGACATCCAGCAAGTCATCGACCAGCCGGCGCAGATGGCTGACCTGACGCCGCATCATGCCGCGCTCCTTGCGGCTCGCCGGTTCATCGCGCCGGTCCAGCAGATCGAGCGAGGTAACGATAGGGCTCAAAGGATTGCGCAGCTCGTGACCCAGCACCGCCAGGAATTCATCCTTGGCGCGGCCTGCCTGACGCGCCTCGTCCAACGCCAGGTTGAGCGAATCGAGCAGCAGGGTGCGTTCGCGTTCCTGGGCGCGGCGCTGGCGCTCCGCCTGCTCCAGCCCCTTGCCGATTTCGGCGATTTCGGTAATCGATGATGGCGCAATCACCAGTGGCGCGCCGGAGCCCAGCGCCGCCGCATTCTGTTGCAGCGCCTCGATGGCGGCTACGATGCGCCGTGACAGCACCGACGCCAGGCCGAAACACAGCAGCAGCGACACCAGAATACCGGCGCCATACACGCCCAGGCTCTGGAACACGGCGGCATGCCGCTGTCCGGCCGGCCGCGCCACCACCGCCACCCAGCCATAGCGCGAGGCGGTGGTGTAGGCCGCCGTCATGTCCTGCCCTTCGCGGGTATAGGCCAGCCCCACACCTTCGTCGCCGTTGATGCGCATTAGTTGCACTAATGACGGACTCGGCGCCTGCCCGACGGAGGCTTCCTGATTCTGCGAACGGGCCACCACCGCCAGCGCGCCGTCGCGGATCGCCGTCACGGCGCCGCCGGGCGCCTGCTGGCGCTCGACCAGCCGCAACATGCGCTCGGGGCGCACCACTGCCGTCAGCGTATACAGTTTGCCGTCGGCGCCGCTCAGCGGCACACGCACAGGAAAGGCAGCACGGCCGCGCACGCCCCGGGCGATATGACCTGCGACCGGACGCTGTGTGGCCAACGCCCGGCGCAAGCTTTCCGGATCGACTATCGCGCCGGTCGCCGCGCCATAGTCGTCCATGGTGCGGAACAGGATCTTGCCATCGCCGTCGGTCAGGATGATGCCCAGCCAGTCCGGCTGGCCCTTGGCCATGGTGCTGGCTACCTGGTAAAAGCCCCGCAAATCGCCGTCCTGCAGCGTTGGCGAATGACCAAGGCCGGTGAGCGTGGACACGACACCGTCAAGTTCAGCATCGACAGCACTGGCCACCGCGCGCGCCAGATCCAGCATCAGCCGCTCCTGGTCGCGCTGCTGGTATTCGCTGACCGTGTGGATGCCCCACGCGCCGAGCAGCGCCAACGGCAGCAGTCCGATCGCGGTCAGCATGATCAACAGGTACCGCAAAGGGAACAAAAACCGGGGCCGAATGGGCATAAAATTAAAGAATCAGAGGAAAAAGAGCCTGGAGCAAGGCGTTAGCCTTCGATTATATACTTTCACTAGCAACATTTATTAGAGCACACATATGAAGGAAATCCAGGCGCTTGCTGAATGGCGTGGTCACCGGCCTGGCGGCCGGCGATGTGGATGCGGTGGCCTGGATGAGGGCTGCAATTAGCTGCGGAACAGGTGCGGATAGTGCTCCGGCTGGCAACGCTGGTACTGATTCGCTGCGCGCACATGACCGCCCAGCGCGGCGGCCGCGTGCCACGGCCAGCGCGGGTCGTACAGCACGGTGCGCGCCAGCGCGATCAGGTCGGCGTCGCCGGTGGCGACGATGGCTTCGGCCTGGGCCGGCTCGGTAATCAGGCCGACCGCCACCACCGGCACATTCACCACGCTGCGCACTGCCCGCGCCAGCGGTACCTGGTAGCTCGGTCCGACGGGAATCTGCTGGTCGGGATGCAGGCCGCCACTGGAAACGTGGATCGCATCGACGCCACGCGCCTCCAGCATCTGCGAAAATACCTGCGCCTGCTCGACGTCGAAGCCGCCCGCCACCCAGTCGGTGCCGGAAATACGCACGCTGACGGGACGATCGGCCGGAAACACCTCGCGCACTGCCTCAAACACTTCCAGCGGAAAGCGCGCGCGGTTTTCCAGCGAACCGCCGTATTCATCCGTGCGCTGGTTGGACAGCGGCGACAGGAACTGGTGCAGCAAATAGCCATGCGCGGCGTGCAACTGGACCAGGTCGATGCCGATATCGGCGGCGCGCCGGGCAGCGGCCACAAAGGCGTCGCGGACTTCCCGCAGGCCCTGCCTGTCCAGCGCAACAGGCGGCACATAGTCGCCGCGCCACGCCACGGCGGACGGCGCCACCGTCTGCCAGCCGCCCGGCTGGCCCGGCGCCACCTGCAAGCCCCCCAGCCACGGCGCGCGCACCGAGGCCTTGCGGCCGGCGTGGCTCAACTGCACGCCAACCGGCATATTCGACCAGCGCCGCACAGAGTCGACCACGCTACCCATGGCAAAGGTGGTGGCGTCGTCGTACAGACCAACGTCGCCGTCGCTGATGCGGCCTTCCGCCAGCACCGCGGTCGCTTCGATGGTCAGCAGCGCGGCGCCCGACTGCGCCAGCTGGCCGAGGTGCATCTGGTGCCAGTCGTTCATGCAACCGTCAACCGCCGAGTATTGGCACATCGGCGCGATGACGATACGGTTTTCCAGCGTGAGGCCGCGAATTTGCAGCGGTGTGAATAGCTTAGGGTGACTCATGTAGTACTCCTTGTATAAGCAATGTGAAAAGATGCGCCGCTGCGCATTCAGCAGGCGAATCCTGGTTGTCTCGCCGGGCTGTAGTCTAGCCCCCCACAGGCGATAGCCTCCACCACCGAATGGCCTATGTCTGCCGGAATGGGGTCACGCCCCCTCAGGCTTGGGGGCGCCGGACTCGCCAAAGGGCATAGCACCGCGCCTCCCCTATGCGAATTTCGCAACGCCCGATCCGCGCCTATGATGGCAGTTGATCGTGCGGCAGGGCGTTACAGACGCCCGCTGCACGACATCCATCTCCGGCGACGCTGCCGGTCATGCCGGCACGGCGCTTTAGGAGAATATTTATGTTCGGTTTTACGGCCCTGGACTTAGCGCGTATCCAATTCGGCTTCACGGTCTCCTTCCACATTATCTTTCCAGCCTTGTCGATCGGCCTGGCCAGCTACCTGGCGGTGCTGGAATTGTGCTGGCTACGCACCAGGCGCGAGGTGTACCGCGATTTATATCACTTCTGGCTGAAGATCTTCGCCGTCAACTTCGGCATCGGCGTGGTGTCCGGCATTGTACTGGCTTACCAGTTCGGCACCAACTGGGGCTTCTTCTCGCAGTTCGCCGGCGGCATCACCGGCCCGCTGCTGACCTATGAAGTGCTGACCGCGTTCTTCCTCGAAGCCGGCTTCCTCGGCGTGATGCTGTTCGGCTGGAACCGCGTCGGCCCCGCCCTGCACTGCTTCGCCAGCATCATGGTGGCGATCGGCACGCTGATTTCCACCACCTGGATCCTCGCCTCCAACAGCTTCATGCAGACGCCGCAGGGCTACGCCATCGAAAACGGCGTACTGGTGCCGGCCGACTGGCTGGAAGTGATCTTCAATCCGTCGTTCCCGTACCGCCTGCTGCACATGAGCGTGGGCGCCTTCCTGGCCACCGCCATGGT
This sequence comes from Duganella margarita, assembly GCF_009857535.1. Classification (GTDB taxonomy): domain Bacteria; phylum Pseudomonadota; class Gammaproteobacteria; order Burkholderiales; family Burkholderiaceae_D; genus Rugamonas; species Rugamonas margarita. Next base: position 254,428 of record NZ_WWCS01000007.1, on the reverse strand, counting down.
GGTGGCCGCCGTCGGCGCCTGGCATCTGCTGCGCAAGAACGATACGCCGGCGGTGCGCACCATGTTCTCCATGGCGATGTGGATGCTGCTGGTGACTGCCCCGCTGCAGGCATTCCTTGGCGATGCCCACGGCATCAACACGCTGGAACACCAGCCGGCCAAAATCGCCGGCGTGGAAGGCCACTGGCAGAACCAGGGCGACGAGCCGCTGCCGCTGATCGTGTTCGCCATTCCGGACATGGAAAACGAAACCAACCACTTCCAGATCGCGATTCCGCGCATGGGCAGCTGGATCCTGACCCATACCTGGGGCGGCCAGATCAAGGGACTGAAGGACTTCCCCAGGGAAGACCGGCCCAACGCCACCATCATCTTTTTCACCTTCCGCGCGATGGTGGGGCTGGGGATGGCGATGATTGCGCTGGCCCTGTGGGCCGCATGGCAGCGCCGCCGCCACGCGCTGTATTCGTCGCCCTAGCTGCTGCGCGTGACCACGGTGATGGGGCCGGCCGGGCTGCTCGCCATCCTGGCCGGCTGGTACACCACTGAAATCGGCCGCCAGCCATGGGTGGTGTACGGCCTGCTGCGCACCAAGGATGCAGTCTCGGCCCATGCGGTTGGCACGCTGGCGCTGTCGCTCGGCCTGTTCATCGTGGTGTATGCGTTTGTGTTCGGCGTGGCGATTACCTATATCTTCCGCCTGATGCACAGCGGCCCGACGCGCTTCGACGCCGGGCATGCCGCAACCGGCGGCCCCGGCCAGGCCCATACGCCGAGCCGGCCGCTGTCGGCCGCGCCGGATCAGATTTCCACCAACGGGAGTGCACAATAATGGGTATCGATCTTTCCAGTATTTGGGCGGTCATCATCTTCATCGGCGTCTTCATGTACGTGGTGATGGATGGCTTTGACCTGGGCATCGGCATGCTCTACCCCTTTGTGCCGGACCGCCACGAGCGCGATGTGATGATGAATACCGTGGCGCCGGTGTGGGACGGCAACGAGACCTGGCTGGTGCTGGGCGGCGCGGCCCTGTTCGCCGCCTTCCCGCGCGCCTATGCCATCGTGCTGAGCGCGCTGTACCTGCCGCTGATCTTCATGCTGCTGGGACTGATCTTCCGCGGCATTGCCTTCGAGTTCCGCTTCAAGGCGCTGGACCATGAGCGCCACATCTGGGACAAGGCTTTTATCGGCGGTTCGCTGACGGCGGCGTTCTTCCAGGGCGTGTCGCTCGGCGCCTATGTGCACGGCATCGCCGTGGTCAGCACCCCGGGCGGACCGCAGTACGGCGGCGGCGCGCTGGACTGGCTGCAACCGTTCCCCATCATGTGCGGCCTGGGCGTGATGGTGGCCTACACGCTGTTGGGCTGTACCTGGCTGATCTTCCGCACCGAAGGCGCGCTGCAAAAACGCATGCTGACCACGGCGCGGCCGCTGGCGCTGCTGCTGGTAGTGGCCATCATCGCCGTCAGCATCTGGACCCCGCTGGCCGATCCCGACGTGGCGGCGCGCTGGTTCACCATGCCAGGCATGCTGTGGTTTGCGCCGGTGCCGGTGCTGGTGGTGGTCGGCGTGGTGTTGCTGCTGCGCTCGCTGGCGGGCGCAGCGCCGCTGCATGGGCCGTTCCTGGCGTCGCTGGGCCTGATCTTCCTCGGTTATACCGGGCTGGCGATCAGCATCTGGCCGAATATCGTGCCGCCGACCATCTCGATCTGGGCTGCCGCATCGCCGCCAGCCAGCCAGGGCTTCACGCTGGTCGGCACGCTGGTGATCCTGCCGATCATCCTCGGCTACTCGTGCTTCTCGTATTACGTCTTCCGCGGCAAGGTCAAGCTTGGCGAGGGTTATCACTGATGGCGGCGCGCCTGTGGATGGGCCGGCTGGGATGGCTGGCGCTGATCTGGGGCCTCAGCGTGGCGGCGCTGGGCGTCGTTGCCACGCTGCTGCACTGGCTGATGCGCGCCGCCGGCATGCATTAAAGGAGCAATCATGACTATTACTATCGACATCACTTCCGACTTCATCTGCCCATGGTGCTGGATCGGCCACACCAACCTGAAGGCGGCGCTGGCGCTGGCCGGCAAGCCGCAGGTGCAGCAGCGCTTCCTGCCGTTTGAACTCAATCCCGGCATGCCGCCGGAAGGCTTGAACCGCCAGGCCTATCGCACCGCCAAGTTCGGCAACTGGGCACGCTCGCAGAGCATGGATGAGGATGTCACGCAGGCCGGCAAGCAGATCGGGCTGGACTTCCACTACGACCGCATCGAGCGCACGCCGAATACCCGGCTGGCGCACAAGCTGATCGCCTACGCGCAACTGCCGGGCGACAGCGTAAAGAGCGAGCAGCTGTTCGAGGCGCTGTTCGTGGCCTACTTTTCGCACGGCCGCAACATCGGCGATCCGGCGGTACTGGCCGACCTGGCCGCCGCGCAGGGTCTGGATACGCAGGCGGCGCTGGCCTATATGCACAGCGACACCGCCGATACGCTGCTGGATGCCGCCTTGGAGCAGGCCCATGCGGCCGGCCTCAACAGCGTGCCCAGCCTGCTGATCGGCCATCACCGCATCGCCGGTGCGCAGACGGCGGAATCCATGGCCGCCATTCTTGTAAAGCTGAAAAATCATGAATGATACTGAACGCCCTTCTACTCCGCGCCACGCAATCATCATCGGCGGCTCCCTCGGCGGCCTGTTTACGGCCATCACGCTGCGGGCCATCGGCTGGACTTTTGACATCGTCGAACGCTCGCCGCACGAACTCGACAGCCGGGGCGGCGGCCTTGTGCTGCAACCCGACGTGCTGGCGGCGCTGCGCTTCGCCGGCATCCGCATCCCCGACAACATCGGCGTGCCCTCGGCCGACCGGATTTACCTGGATGAGCATGACGAGGTGGTTTACCGCAACTTCATGCCGCAGACGCAGACCTCGTGGGGCATGCTGTACACGCTGATGAAAGACACCATCCCCGCCGGGCAGATTCACACCGGCGAAGAATTTGTCGGCTATGAGCCCGGCAACAAGGGCAAGGTGCGCGCCTTCTTCGCCAGCGGCCGCAGCGCCGAGGGCGACCTGCTGGTCGGCGCCGACGGGCCGCACTCCACCCTGCGCGAACTGGTCCTTCCCGATAGCGCGCCGACCTATGCCGGTTACGTGGCCTGGCGCGGGCTGGCGCCGGAACTGCGCGTGCCGGAACCCGTGCGCCGCTTGCTGGAGGGGACCTTCGGCTTTCAGCAAGGCCCCGGCCACATGCTGCTGGAATACATGGTGCCCGGCGAGGACGGCTCGGTCAAACCGGGCGAGCGGCGCTGGAACTGGGTGTGGTACCGCAAGATCGATGCGGACACGCTGAAAAGCGTGCTGATGGACCGCAACGGACACCAGCACGGCTTTTCCCTGCCGCCCGGTACCGCCAAACACGAATACACCGACGCCTTGCGCGCTGACGGCCGCGCCATGCTGGCGCCGGCATTCCAGGAGCTGATGGCGGCCACCGACGATATTTTCATGCAGACCATCCAGGACTTGCAGATTGATCAGATGGTGTTTGGGCGCGCCATCCTGCTGGGCGACGCCGCCTTCATTCCGCGTCCGCATACCGCCGGCGGCTCGGCCAAGGCGGCGGCCAATGCCCTCGCCTTGGCGCTGGCCTTGCGCAATCATCAGCCCGGCATCGACGCCAGCTTACAGGAATGGCAACAGCAGCAACTGGACGCCGGCTACCGCGTGACCGACTCCGGCATTTCCATGGGACAACAGATCATGGGTCTGTAAGAGAGAGGCCACAGGGGTGACGGTCGGCTACAATTGGCCAATCGTCAACCCGCGCCGCTGGCGCCCATCCGGAATTTTTATGGAAGAACATGGCTTTCTGCTGCACGCAACGTTTTACCTGATCGCCGCCGTGGTGCTGGTGCCGCTCGCCAAGCGCGTCGGCATGGGTGCAGTACTTGGTTACCTGATCGCCGGCGCCCTCATCGGCCCCTGGGGACTGAAGCTGATCGGCAATGTGGAAGACGTGCTGAGCATTTCGGAATTCGGCGTGGTGCTGATGCTGTTCCTGATCGGCCTGGAGCTGGAGCCGAAGAAGCTGTGGCAACTGCGGCGGCCGATTTTTGGCTGGGGCGGCGCGCAGGTGCTGGTCGTCAGTGCGGCGCTGACGGGTATCGGCATGGCCTTCGGCGTCGACTGGAAAATCGCGCTTGTCGCCGGCCTAGGATTATCGCTGTCCTCCACCGCCATCGTGCTCGCCACGCTGGGCGAGCGCAAATTGTTGTCCAGCCCTGCCGGCTCGGCCAGCTTCTCGATTCTGCTGTTGCAGGACATCGCCGCGATTCCGATGATCGCGCTGGTGCCCTTGCTGGCCGGCGTCGCCGCCGAACATAGCAGCGGCGGCTGGCTGCGCGTCATCAAACTGGTGGCGGTGTTCCTGACGCTGATCGCCTTCGGCCGCTGCCTGGTCAATCCCATCATGCGCTATCTGGCGCGCACCGGACTGCGTGAGTTGTTCACCGGCTTCGCGCTGCTGCTGATTATCGGCATCTGCCTGCTGATGGAATGGGTGGGCTTGTCGCTGGCGCTGGGCACCTTCGCCGCCGGCGTGCTGCTGGCGGACTCCGAATACCGCCACCAGCTGGTGAGCGACCTGGAACCGTTCAAGGGCCTGCTGCTCGGGCTGTTCTTCATGGCGGTCGGCATGTCGGCCGACTTCGGCATCCTGCGGGCCCAGCCGCTGCTGATCATCGGCCTGACCTGCGGCCTGCTGCTGGTCAAGGGCGCCCTGCTGTATGGCATGGCCTACTGGTTCGAGATTCCGCGCAGCCAGCGCCTGTTTTTTGCGCTGCTGATGTCGCAAGGCGGTGAGTTTGCGTTTGTTGTGTTCGGCACCGCCGTCGACACCAAGGTGCTGACGCCGGAAACCTCGGCCATGCTGGTGATGGTGGTGACCTTGTCGATGGTGGCCACGCCGCTGCTGCTGTTGCTGCACGACCGCCTGGTCGCGCCGCATCTGCGCGCTGCCAGGAAACAGCGCCAGGCCGACACCATCGAGGTCGAAAATCCGGTGATCATCGCCGGCTTCGGCCGCTTCGGCCAGATCATCGGCCGCCTGCTGGCCGCCAACCGCATCGGCGTGACCGTGCTCGACCATGATCCCGACCAGATCGAGTTGCTGCGCAAATTCGGCTATGAAGTGTTTTACGGCGACGCCACCCGCGTCGATTTGCTGGAAGCGGCAGGCATCGGCAAAGCGACCGCGCTGGTGATCGCCATCGACGACGTCGCCGACAGCCTGGCGCTGGTCGACGCCGTGCGCGAGCGTTACCCCGAGTTGACCATCCTGGCGCGCGCGCGCAACGTCAGCCACTACTACGACCTGCTGGATCGCGGCGTGACGCTGATTGAACGCGAAACCTTTGAAGCGGCGCTGCAGCTGGGCGGCAAGGTGCTGCAACAGCTGGGCGTGAGCGCCGAACGCGCCGCGCACGCGACTAATATCTTCCGCACGCACAACCTGAAGACGCTGATGGAAGTCTATCCGCACCAGCAGGATCAGGAAAAAATGGCGTCGCTGGCCCGCAAGGGCCGGCTGGAGCTGGAAGAGATGATCGCCGGCGACGCCGAAGCGTTTAAGGATGTAGAGTTGCTGGCCGGCGATCGTACCGGCCCGGACTCAATCAGGCAGCCGCAGCAGCCTTAGGCTTGCGTGGCGCGCGTGGTTTTTTCGGCGCCGCCACCACTTCCGATTGGCCCTTGCCCTTGACCGACTCGATCAGCGCGGCGATGTAGGCGTTGCGCGCGGTTTGGGCGATGGCAACTTGCTGCTGCAGGCGCGCCAGTTCCGCGTCCACCACCTGCACGTTCTGCGCCTGCATTTTTGCGGCATCGCTCAGGTTTTCCGAAGCGTACGAAGTGCCATTGATGGTGATGTATTGCGGCAGACTCATGATTTTCCTTATTTAAATATACTTTGCAGATCAGTAATAATCTGCGGCAGCATTATGGCTTTGACGGTCTGCACTGTCAACGCGGGGCACTGGCCAGCCTGAATGCGCTAGAATACCCGCTGCTTTTGACGACGTAAAACTGATGAACGATATTGATACTTGCGCGTTATGGACCCATCGCCATCTTGGCCTGGCGGCGGCCTCGCTGGCGCTGCTGATAAATGCCGGTGTGGCGTTAGCGCAGGCGCCGAAGCCGGCGGAAGCGCCGCCGCTGGCTTCGGAGGTCAAGCTGGATACGATCACGGTGCAGCGCGGCGACGTGCAGCAATTGGTCGACGCCACCGGAAAGTTACAATTTCATCGATTTGCCGACGTGAATGTCCAGATCGCCGGCCAGATCAAGGAAGTGCTGGTTGCCATCGGCGACACGGTACAAAAAGACAAGCTGGTGATGGAGATGTCACCGGCGGTGCGGGCCAATCAGGTTGAGAGCAACCGTGCCCAGATGGCGCGGCTGCAAGCCGAGCTGGCAGACCAGCAGGCCCAGACCGATTTCGCCGAGTTACAGTTCAAGCGCCAGACGCAGCTTAAGGCGCAAAATGCCACCCGCGAAGAAAGCTACGAGTCGAGCCGGATGACGCTGTCATCAGCGCGCGCGCGCACGGACGCCATCAACGCGCAGATTCAGCTGCTGCAGGCGACGCTGAAAACCGATGAAGACAGCCGTCAGCATACGCAGGTGCTGGCGCCGATCAGCGGCACCGTGGTGGCGCTGAATGCGCGCGCCGGCCAAACCGTCAGCATCGGCCAGGCCGGCGGCCCCTTGCTGCGCATTGCCGACCTGTCGCAAATGACGGTGCAGGCGCGCGTGGCGGAAGTCGACGTGACGCGCCTGCGACGCGGCATGACAGCCAATTTCCAGACGCCTGGTTATCCCGGCCGCACATGGTCGGGCAAGCTGCGCCAGGTGATTCCGGTACCGGCCGATGGAACCGCAGAGCAAGGCAAGCAGACGTTTTACAATGTCCTGTTCGAAGTCGACAATCCGGAACAGGAGCTGATGAGCGGGATGACGGCCCAGGTGCAGTTCATCGTCGCGCAGGCCAAGGATGCGGTGCTGCTGCCAGTCTCCTTACTCGGCAAGCGCAATGCGGACGGCATGTATGAGGTGCACGTGGTGAACGCCAACCGGCAGGTCGTGCCACGCACGCTGAAAATCGGCGTCCGCACGCAGCAGCAGGCACAGGTGCTGTCGGGCCTGGAGGCCGGCGAACAAGTGCTGGTGGGCCCCGTACCGGCGCTGGCATTGCGCGCCAAGCCGGCAGCGCCGATGGTCAAAGCTGCCGGTACGCCGGTCGCTAATACGCCGACGGGTACGCCATGAAACCACGCGCCCTGCGGCCTGCCCGGATGCCGACTTTATGCCTTGCCGGCGTGCTGCTGGCAGGCTGCGCCCACAAGATTCCGGTGGAGCAAACGGTGCCGACCATGGACTTGCCGGCCGGCTGGTCGCAGGCAGCAACACCGGCCGGCCAGGAATGGCCCGACGCCCAGTGGTGGCAGCACTTTGGCAGCGTCGAGCTGAGCCAGTTAGTCAGCGAGGGTCAGGCCAGCAACCTGGAACTGGCCGCCGCGCTGTCGCGGGTGCGCCAGGCCGAGGCCCAGGCCAGGATTGCCGGCGTCACGCTGCTGCCGTCGGTGGATCTTTCCGCCGGCGCCAGCCGGGATCTGCCGCTGGCCGGCCATCGCAACGCCAATGTCTCGTCCAGCGGCGTGTTGCAGGTGTCGTACGAAGTCGATTTCTGGGGCAAGAACAAGGCCGGCGCCGCCGCAGCCGAAGCGTCGCTGCGGGCCAACGTCTATGACCGGCAGACCGTCGCCCTCACCGTCACCAGCGGCATCGTGGAGACCTATCTGCGGGTCCTGTCGCTGCACGACCGCCTCGATGTCGCGCGCGAGAACACCAGGAATGCCGAGCGGGTGCTGTCGCTGGTCGAGGCCCAGAGCAGCGTCGGCGCCGCCACGTCGGTCGACCTGGCACGGCAGCGCTCCGCCGTGGCCAGCCAGCGCGCCGCCATCCCCGACTTGCTGCAACAGCAGCGCGAGGCGCAATCTGCCCTGGCGATTCTGCTCGGCCGGCCGCCGCAAACCTTTAGCTTGCCCGATAGCGGACTCGATACCATCAGCCTGCCGGAGGTGACGCCGGGCCTGCCGTCGGAATTGCTGTCGCGGCGCCCCGATATCCGTCGCTCGGAAGCGGTGTTGGCAGCCGCCAGCGCCAACGTCGATGCGGCGCGCGCAGCATTGTTTCCCAGCATACGCCTGACCGGGTCGGCCGGCACGCAGAGCAGCGCCCTGGTGTCGCTGCTGAATGGCCAAAACCTGTTCGCCAATGTCGGCGCCTCGCTGGTGGCGCCGATTTTCGATGGCGGCCGCCTGCGCACCGAGCGTGACCTGGCCATCGAGCAAAAACAGGAACTGGTGCAGGCCTACCGCTCGACGGTGTTGTCGGCACTGGCGGAAGTGGACACCGTGCTGGGCCAGATCAAGAGTCTTGACGAACAGCGCCGCTTAAAGATGGTCGAAATGCAACAGGCGCGGGTTGCCTTCAATTTGTCCGAGATTCGCTACAAGGCCGGGGCGGAAGACTTGATGACCGTGCTCGACACCCAGCGCAGCCTGGCGGATGTACAAAATGAGCTGGGTATATTGAAGCTCAAACGGCTACAGGCCACGGTATCGCTATACAAAGCCCTCGGCGGCGGCTGGCAAGCCAGCTAACACGGCCACCGACAAATTGCCGGGCCATCTCAAGCCTTTTTCCCAACGGACCTCCGTCAACAATTGTGGGACGGAGGGACTTAGAAAGTGATGGTCCACTCGCCGGCAGCATTGACCTGGCGGATGGCGGTGGTTTGGGTCGTGGCGGTGTTGGCGGCCACGGCCTGGGTACGGGTCATTGCGTACGGGCTTTTCAGCTGGCAGGCGACGGCCGGGGTGGCCTTGGTGGCAGCAGCGCTGGCTGCGGCCGAGCTCTGAACGGTGCAGGATTCTTTCACCTCAAAGCTGACCTGCATGGCAGCGGTCGAGGTCTTTCCGGCGGCGCTGGCCAGCAGTGGCAGGCTAAACAGAACGATGGCAAATGCTTTAGTAAAAGTGTTCATTTTCACACAATTCGTTGAGGTGGACATCATTTGGATGGCGCCGTTAATCGGGTAGCCAACAAGTTTCGAAGTGTTGATCTACATGAAGAATTTTACCTGAAGGAAACAATCTATCGAATATTCACAATTCCGACCACGATTGACGGGTGAAAAATGCGTGATTTTTGGTGAGTTTTTCTCGTCAGTTTTTACTCTATTTATGAAGGAAAACAGACCTGCCCGTTACCAGGTTTTCATAGGGAAAACCGGTGATAAACCGGCGCAGTGCAGGTAGCCGGATCGGCGCGTGAAAATACGCACATTGTCACAGCAGTGGCGTCACACTCAAAAGTCACACTTTCTTGCATCGAACGTGCAAGTCACCCAGGCTGACGCGAAGTAACGTCACGATTTTTTGGCTGACCGGGTGTAAAAAATTACAAAAATGAACTGTATAGATAGAAGTGATCTATACCAATGCGATATGCCCAACTTCAGTTGTATGCCAGCGTGAGGCGTTAGAAAAGCTGTCACAGCTCGTAATGAAGAAAAATACAGCCCCAAAAAAAAAGCCGATCTTTGAAGAGATCGGCTTTCTATGTAAGTGATTGCAATCACTTGAATTCTGGTGGGAAGTGCAAGTTTCGAACTTGATATTTATGCTACAGCAGCGTAGCTCAGCAACCGCCACTACTGGAGCGTTATTGAAGAGCTACCGAAGCAGTACCGTTGTAGCGCGCTAAAATGATCCTTCATTGCCCCAAATTTGCCCCAAATTTCCGGCTGTTCACCTCGTCAATTTTCGCTTGGATCGAGATGGAAGGCTTGCCGAGTAGTGCGTACCAACAAATTATTCCCACTCGATTATCAACGAGATACCCAAGCTTTTGAATTTCAAAAGGTTTTATGGGTTCGGCGAGAGCGATACCTGAATCGCCACAAGTCTGCTAGACACCCGCGAGCCGTTCAAAATGCCTTCGCTCAAACTCTGCTGGCGAAAGCCTGTCATTAAATCCGTGACGGCGCTTCGGATTGTAGAACATCTCGATGTAGTCGAAGATGTCCTGCCTGGCGTCGTCCCGGGTTGCATAGGTCTTGCGCTTGATGCGCTCGCGTTTTAGAAGCTAGAAGAAGCTTTCAGCGACTGCATTGTCGTGACAGTTTCCACGCCGGCTCATGCTTGGCTCCAGCCGATGCGCCGTCAAGAAATCGCGCCAATCCTTGCTGGTGAACTGCGAGCCCTGATCCGAATGAACCATCACAGGAGCGGCCGGCTTACGTCGCCAAACCGCCATCAGCAGCGCATTCATCGCCAGCTCCGTATCAATCCGCGAACTCATCGACCACCCTACAACCTGGCGTGAAAACAAGTCGAGCACAACTGCCAGGTACAGCCAGCCTTCATGGGTTCGAATGTAGGTTATGTCCGTCACCCAGACCCGGTTTGGCTCAAGCACGTTAAATTGCCGCTGCAGATGATTCGGTGCCACCACCGATGGCATGCCGCCGCCTTTCCATTTGCGCTTGCCGTATCCGGTCTGCGAGCGCAGCCCCGCTGAGCGCATGATGCGGTGAACGCGATTGATGCCGCATCGCTCGCCCAAGGCGCGCAGGTCGTCGGATACCTTGCGGTAGCCGTAGACCGCGCCGCTCTCCAGCCATGACTGCTTAATGTGGCCGAGCAGGCGCTTGTCTTCCTTGGCCCGCTTGCTTTCTGGCTGAACGCACCACGCATAGAAGCCGCTGGGATGAACTCCCATCATCTTGCACAAGCGCCGCACCGGAAATTCGTCCTGTACTTCCTGAATGAAGGCATACCTTACCCGGACGTCTTGGCAAAGTACACCGCGGCCTTTTTCAAGATGTCGCGCTCCTCGGTAACGCGCTTCAACTCGGCCTTCAGTCGCCGCATCTCGTCAGACTGGGCGTCCTGGGCTTTGCGTTCGACTTCGGGCACGCCATACCGCTTTGTCCATGCATAGATGCTGCGGATACTGACACCAAGCCGTTCGGCGACCTCGGCCGCAGGGTGCCCGCGATCAATAACCTGCTTGACCGCAGCGACTTTGAATTCCTCCGTGTACCGCTTCCCACTCATGATTTCTCCTTTGCCTAAATTATGGCTCAGGAGTGTCTACAATGGTCGTGGCGATTCACCTGTCGGTATCGCCAGAATTAAATGCACTTCTGGAGCAATTGGCCGTCGCCGGCAGTTGCACCAAAAGCGAGGTTTTGCGCAAAGCCATCGCGCTCTACGATGTCGCCTTTGAAGCGAAATTGCAGAAAAACCGCCTCGGCATCCTGGACCAGAACAAGCAGCTTTTGACGGAAATCGTCGGCCTCTGATTTTCGCACTTTCTATAAAAAAACCACCCGTGCCGGAAAGTCCCAGCGGGGTGGTTTGTAGCAAAGAGGTCATTTACTTGTGGCAGCTAAGACCTCGGGATGAGTCTCATGGAGCAATACGAGCGCGATTGACTGAGTCCAATAAGCTTTCGAGTTCCAGTCCATATGGGTTAGGCTCAAAGCTAGGCAATATCCCTTCCATCAGAAATTCACCATTTATGATTAAACATAAATTTTCAATATCATTGAAGTCTGTTTCCCCCTTCAAAAGCTTATCCAACATCATTTGATCCTTCAGCTCACTTTTCGACTTTATGGATTCAACGATTTGTATTTGCCGTAATGTCAGATCAATTTTCATCACTTAACCCCTCCTGCACTTGTTCCCCAGCCAGTTACTACTCGGCCTTCGCCATTTACTACTATCGTCGCATCCTGACCAATAAATTGGAAAGTAGGTCCGTACTTACTAGGCGCAAATTTAATGTTCGTAGGATTCGCAAAAGCATCTTCTAAAGCCGATTGGCTTACTCCGATGCCGCCATCCCTCCCGGCTATTTGCTGTAATGCATGCTCCGAATATTCTGTAATTGCAGAAGGTGCCCTTACCCCGGCAGCCTGCTCCGCTGCAAGCTGAGCGTTCAATCGCATACCACTTACAGAGTTCGCCATTCCCTCAGAAGTTCTAAGCGCCCGAGCCGCCCGTGCAGCTCTTATAGCTTGAGCGCCTCGGTACAGCCCCACCGCTGCTCTATCAAACGGCAAGCCGCTTGCGGCAATTCCGATCATGGTACCGACCTCGCGGTCAGCAGGGGTTACTCCAAACGTAGAGGGTTTGTCACGTACAAGCCCATTGGGTTTAGCGACAATCGTGGGGACGCCATCCTGCACAAACTCATTATGAGTCGTGCTGCACGTCCCAGACGTACTCCCTGTCGTGCAAGTCGAGCCACCGCCACCACTGTTTGTCGAGCTAGGTGAGGCCGATCCGGAATCCACCTTACCTTGATCATTCTTTCCTGATTGGATTTTTTCACCAGAAGAACCAGTTTTTCCACCAGTTTGTGAGCGATCACCGCCTTCCGGTGGATTTATCCAAATAATACGGATAGACGGATCTACCACCTTCTCTCGCTTCTCACCGCAATCCGAACTACTGACTTTCCCTTCGCAGAAACCAGTTGGATCGGTCAGATTGGTGGGATTATTCAGGACATAACTGTACCTATTATAACTTTGACCATTGGTCGGATCTGGTACGAATGGGTCGGCACTTAGGAACCGACCAATGCGTGGATTGTAAACTCGACCGTTCATATGTACAAGGTCTAGGTCGTCCAGCATCTCGTGTCCAGTATACCCCTTGTTGTCAAACTTACCTGCCAAATCGTCTGGTGATGGATTACTCCCAAGCGCTGCTGAAGCGCCATCAAATTTACGGCGTTTCCCCCATACATCGAAGCCCAAGCTATCTTGTAGCGTGCCATCACTACCCGTAGTTGCAACAATGCTACCCAAACGGTCTGTGTGGTTCCAGAACAGTTTGGACGTACCAGAATCACCGGAATCTACAAAAGTTTCAAAACCAAGATTCCAAGGCCAGTACGTCTTAAGCGTAAAGATCCCACTTTGCACACTTATTTCTTGTCCACGACCGTAGTAAATAGCATAAGTGCCACATGCCTTTGAAGTTTTACACTGAACAGTACGTTGGTGCTCAGGTCCGTAGATAAACTGGCTAACAAACGTTGACGAACTAATTTTCAGCGGCATGTCGAAGCTAGTCCAAGTCACATTTTTACCATCGCCAGCCTTCAGGTTACCGTTATCGTCATACGTGAAGTCTCCAATGCCAGTGATGTTTGTCACGGCATGAGGGCGAACGGAGTTCGGTCCAGGAGTCGGATAGGTGTAAGTTGCCTTTCCAGAGTAAGGCGTGACTTTGGTCTTAATGTTGCCTGAGCCAGTATAGGTGTTCTCGTATTCTCCTGAATACGTGGTCTGATAAACTCGGTTCAACTCGTCGTAGGTAAATTTCTCAATCGTGCCCGTAGCTGGAGACGACACTGATGCGTTCCAATACAAGGCGGAGTTATCCACGTTACCCAGGACGTCGAATGTATACGATTGTTGGAGAAGAGCATTGTTTGTAGTGGTAGTCAAAGATGCGTATTTGGGTCTCCCCGTGCTCGGATAGAACTCATGCACGTCAGTTAGTCCGTTACCCAATCTTATTTCAAGATCACGGCCCTCGGCGTCTGCATCCCGCTTTTCAGCCAATACAATGTCGCCCCTCACCACCTGATATTGAAATCCTTTTGCATTGTAACGATAGGAAAATTCCAAAGTTGTCATTGCATCGTAAGTGACCTTCGATGGACGCTCCCACCCATCAAACGACATCAAATCTTCAAAGATCATCCCCCCCGCAAGCGCGGTCGTCTGTATATTTCTTCCCAAAGCGTCATATAAATGGGTACGCTCATAGTCCCTAAAGGACCCCGCCTGTGTCCAGGCCTGGGTCAACTTGCCTGCAGCTTTACCACCTCCCTGGGACAGATCCTCGTCGTAGGACCAATGACTTTCTAAATCTGTCTCGTAACGCGCAGTAGTCCGATCCAGATCATCGAAATCTGTCAATGCAGACGTTTCCTTGGAGCTAGTCGTCTTGGCAATACGTTGCTTCGGTGTTGTTTGTTTCCATGTGCGTCCTAGCGGATCCACACTGTATTCAATCAAACCTAAATCACGATCGTTCAATGAAATTTTACGGCCGAGGACGTCATACGTGATCGTGTTGACGTTCCCTTCCGGATCAGTAGTTTTATTTAAATTATCAAAAGCATCGTATTCGAATACGGTTTTGCCATTTTTTTCATCAGTAATACTTTTCAATTTTCCGTTTGGATAATAATTCTCCACACGTTTATAATTTTTCGGATTTTGCTTTTCTATCTGCAATCCCTTGAATGTAGTTTGAAAATCAATAGATTTTCCTCCCTCGTCCAAAGTGGTAAGTTTAGTAATTCTATTCAAATCATCATAAACATTTTTTTGCTTGAAAAAAGCGTTTTCCTCATCAAAATAAGGGCGACCTATTTGTTGAACGCGGCCTCGCTCATCATAAGAATTGGACGTCCGAATTTTTTTACCGGTTAAACCCCACGTTAATGATCCCAACAAGTGCTCAACATTATCGAAGTACTGGATGCTTGGCACAGCCATTCTAGAGAAGGAGGTTCCATCGGCATTCGAATGAAATGTATCAACTATATAAACAAGGGCAGCACCGCTCGGGCATTCTGTATCACATAGTTTTTTATATTCCCGAATCTGCGTCCCACCAGGCGTCAATACCTGCTTCAAGCGGCCAAAAGCATCGTAAGTAAAAATGGTGGCTAGCTGATTAATGTCATCGACGCGAGTTCGTAAACCACTACCGGCATCGAAAGTAAAACTCTCGACCTGTCCAAGGGCATTGGTAGATGTCGCGGGGAAACGTCCATTGGCATCATACGTCACGCTACTAAGAGTTCTACTCCGCTGGGATGCAGTAGCGCGATTGGGATTGATAATTGGATTTAGCCACGTTTGGGTAGTTTTATTAACTAAACCAAACTTATTTCCTGTTCGATCGAAAGTTGTTACAACCTTAAATGCAGCAATATCCGGCATCTGAGTAGATGAGTTCAATAGCCCCGTCGTGGAATCGTAATCGTAAGTTATCTTCCGCGACACGCTGTTGGCGTTGGCATCGGTTTTCGTTGTGGTGACAGACAAAGGCTTTCCGATAAGCCATGCTTTGGGGTCATTCAGATATTCAGTAACCGTCGTCGAAAGATAGGTGTGCTCGTCCAATTCGCTAGTTTGCTTCGTCAAATTCCCCCATGCATCTCCGTATGTGTTAGTGACGGTCTTCGTTCCCAAGGCATCGCCACTTAGATCTTTGCTCGTAGTAGCAATGACTTCCACGTATGGGAAGTAGACCACTTGGCCGTTGGTTTGGGAGATGCTATTCACTTTAAGACTGTTTACGGTGGAACTTAAGGTCACAAGATCTTTGGAAACGACTGAACTGCTTAGTGCCATACCGCTGAATGGCCAAGTTTGGCTGTAAGTCGAAGAGGATACAATTCCGCTCAACTCGTCTTTGATACTGACTTTGGCGAATCCCTGCGAGCCTCGGCCTGCCACGTTCGCAGCATCATCCTCATAGCGGTAAGACGTCTGGGTCGAAATTTGACCACCCGCACCAAATCCGTTCGCGTTTGACAAGCGACTGACAATTTTCCCAGTACGTGGATTGTTGCGCATTGGGTATTTCAAGGATGGTTGAGTAGAGCGAGTAACTATCCCTCCGGTCAACGCGTCGGCGTATTCCACAGTGCCGGTTGCACCCAAGCCATTGGTGACTTTATAGATACGGTCCAATGCTTGGCCCGCTGGCGCCAGATCAATTGGAGCAAAGACTTCCCAACGATCATCTGCCACCCACTTGTTCAACGCATCAAATTTTCCGCTGTGATATTGCAAAATCTGAGTGCGGCCTGTGCCCATCATATCCAGAAAGAAGATGTTGTCTCCAGCATTGGGGCTACCTTTTACGGGCATCGTAAAGCCTGCCCATGTGTCGCACGCCATATTCGTGTCTTCGATGCCCGTGCCAGAGGTGGTGTCATCCCCAGTTACTCGGCACATAGTCAACGCCCCGCTTGGCTGCGGCTTATTCAATGCAGGATAGCTCATGACGTCCGCCAGGATGGTCGCTTGGCCATCACCAAAGAATTGCCCGATGGCGCGCACCGATACATACCGGTCTTTACTGTATTTTTGTCGTACCCCACAGTCCAGCGCACGTCCGGTAGACAAGCAAATCGTGAACTGCGCATCGTCATACGAGTAGTAAAAGTTGTTGCTATCCCATTTAAGTACCAGGTAACCGAACGCCAAGCTGTTGTAGCCGGAGCCATTGAAATCGTTGGAAATACTTCCCATATCTGTATCTCGGTCGAAGAGATAAGGCTGATAAAAAGTATTTTTGGGGGGAACTGGGAACGATTTATAGGAATAGTTGGCCATTTCCCCGGTGTTGACAGCGCCTGGTGCATTGAAGTTGTTAAGAACAACTCTTGGTGTCAAATTTTCATAATGCGGATCGTAGATCGTTTCACCACCATCCTGCGTAGACTGGACGAAGTTGACGCGCGTCCAGCGAACATCGTAAGGCTTTCCCACGCCCGAAAAGTCCACCATCTGGTTCAGACGGGTATATTGATTTTGTGAATAATCGACACTTGTATCATTAGGCGAAAACATTGCCAACGCAGTGGGCGGATTCTTGTCGACCTGGCAGGTGCCTTGAATACACACCGTGGCAATATCGCTGATATTAGTGCTGTAATGTGCTGAACGCCCTTCGCCAAGTACGTCCACAACATATGGAAGTGCCCTTGCGCTATTACCACCAACCGCAGGATATATCTTTCCGCCCTCGCAATCGAAAGAGAGCGGCGTATCCGTTGAGCCTAAAGAGGTTTTGGCAAATGGCGAAAGGCAAATTTTGGCAGATCCCGACCCACTACCAACAGTGGTCACCAAGATATCCAAGAACCCGTCGCCATCAAAATCGCCGGTTTCAAGCACAATGAACGGCTCACCAGTACTGAGCTGGTATTTATATTCGCTAAAAGCGCTGCCTGTATTATGGAAATAGCGATATTGGGTGCGAAGCGTTCCCTGCGGCAGGTCATTCGCTTCTACGACGGGCACATTGATTCCTCGGACACGCTTTTCTAAAATATCGGTGTAGCCGTTATTTTCGAAATCGCTAAATGAAAAATAGTCTGGGTGGTTGGCACTGATAGTTGTGCCGTTCGCATTGTAGAACGTCGACAACGAAGGGCCGCCGGCCCAAATTCCTTTGCTTTCAAATCCAGCAGTCTTCGAAGGATCCGGTTTACCCCACGCAAAAGTAGTAGCCGGGAGGCAATCCGTGGACGATACGTCAGTTGCCTTCGATATAAGCTTTGCGCACGCTTGCACGGAATTTAATAAGCTGCGTCCACTCGTCGGGCTCTGTTCGTAACTAAGTACATAATCGCGTATCAGCGTGGCACTACTGAGCGTACTGCTCAGGTCGCTTCCGACATATGTGCGAATGTGGCTGATGCGGTTGCGCAAATCATTTCGAGTTTCATCAATATATTTTTTCCACGCATCTGGCCGACTTTCATAGCTAATCTGTACAGCAGCGTGCGCTTTCAAGCCATTGCCGCCGTAGCGCACGAGACTTGGTCGATGTTCGCCTTGCTCAGTCTGCTCATAGATAATCTCGATAAAGTTGCCAACTTTATCTTTGATGCTGTCCACCGCCCAAGACTGGGCTCCCGATTTCGCTGCTGGTTGCAATGCGGTAGTGCCGCTGTTCACGGCGGTAATAATAGGTGTTACATAGCTAGTAGACGAGGCACCAAACGTCAGAATTTCCCCTGCCTTTGTCTCCACCTTAAAGCTGCGAAGCCCCTTATCATCAATATTGGTGGTGATCCGGCTAAAGTCCGTGATTTCAGTCCTATACTCGGCGTTATTAGCCCAGTAGTTGTCATCGCTTAGCGCAAGATTCGCCAACACCAAGCGCTTCCCATCCAAGCAAAGGCGATCAGATGTGCTAAATCTAATTCGGTCATTAACACCGTCCTGCGCGATGGTTTTGCCGCAGCGATGAATGCTTGACAGACCACTCAAACTCCAGCCCAAACCGGCGAAACCATTGAGCCCGCTGCTCGAGTAATTGAGGCTCAGTTCGGGTTGTACACCAGCTGTACCGGGAGGCACAACGATAGGGATGCTATAGCTGGCAGCTCCATCAGCGCCTACGGTGAGGTTACCGGGGAGCGTTCCGGCGTCTGCGTTGCTCAGATGAGGCACAACCATATCAACCGCAATAGGTACTTCAGAACCCGGTACAGCCGGACCCTTGTCTCCGCCGATAATGATGTGAACTGGTGAGCTCTCTGCAAGAACTTTGCCACTGCCGTCAAATGCACGGGCAAGGATGTCTACCGTTGCAGACAATGGCGGCGTCCAACTGGACGTCCAAAGGTTGTTCGTATTGGCCGCGGTCGCAATGAGTTGGCCATTTGAGTAGAACTTGACGCTTGCGATGACGTAAGGGCTGCCTGCCGGAAACGAGGCGCTTGCTGCCAATTGCGTTGCAGTTTTTGCGATCACCTTGGTCTGCGCCGTAGGCGCGCTCACACTGAGCGTAATACCGGTGGCCGGATCCACGAAGACCTTATTCTGCGCAGAATAAATGACAGAGGTCCCTTTGCGAAGCCGCGCATACACCGTGTATGGGTCTGCGCGCGCAGGTAAATCCTGTTTCTTGGCGTAGAAGGTATTTTGCTCCGTATCCGCTTGTGCGGCGATCCACTCGTTGTTGATGTTGATGGCCACTTCGTCATACA
This sequence comes from Duganella margarita, assembly GCF_009857535.1. Lineage (GTDB taxonomy): Bacteria > Pseudomonadota > Gammaproteobacteria > Burkholderiales > Burkholderiaceae_D > Rugamonas > Rugamonas margarita. Next base: position 235,530 of record NZ_WWCS01000007.1, on the reverse strand, counting down.
CCTGGCCGCCAGTCACCGCCACGCGGGCGAACACGGTTGCCGGGGCAAGGTAGCGGTCGCCATCAACGGGCGTGGTCAAGCCGATCCGCAGACCGCTCGGAATCGTGCAGTTATTATCGTCGCACGGCAATACCACCTGGCTGCTTCCGGTTCCCTGCGCCTGTATGTAGAACGACCGTCCGGCGTATTGCGCGGCATAGGTACTCACATCAAACACAAAGTGATGGCCGACGCCGGGTGTCTGGCACTGCGATTGGACGGCGAGGTTGTCAGCTTCGGTTGTGACATTCGCCGTGCCGTTCGTCAACAGCGTGCCACCCAGTGATGCCGGCGCATCCAGGTACACGCTATAAGCTAGCGTTTGCGTCGAGGCTACCTGACAAACCCAGCCATATGCCTGCGCTAGGCCGTCCGCCGTCCCGCGCACGCCGAATATTTTGCCGGCAATAGCGCTATCGGTGACGTTCACAATCACTGGCTGCGATTCGCTGATATTTTGCGCCGTATCGGTGCTGCGCAGTTTGAAGCGATACGTTCCGGAACGGGCTGCGTAGGTGTAGTTAAAATCCTGCACGGCGCCGGAACCAGTGACCGTAGAAACTGGTGAATTCTCGAAACCAGATCCGATGTCCCGGAACAGCTCAAGCTTGAGGACGGCCGTAGCGCCAGTACTCTTGCCGGTAAAGGCGATATTCGCCTGAGCCCCAGGTGCAACGCGACTGTTCATTGGGGACGCAGTTAAGCTTACCGTCGCGGTCCCCGTAGGCGTACCCACTATAACGATGCGATCTTCTGTGGGCAGGCCAAACCATTGAATGTTCTCCTGTACCATCCTCCATTGGAAATGGTATGCGCCGGCGGTTGCAGGGGCTGTCACAGGGATGGTGAAGGTGTATGTCCCACCGCTTGGAACATCCGTGTCCACCGAAACCCGCTTAAGGCCCCAGATGGTGTTGTTCTCAGCACTCTGGCTACCCAAGAAGTAGTCTTTGTTTGCAAACCATGTCGATGTCCCGTCATTTTTCACAGTGACTTTGGCAGTGTACGTTCCGCCCAAAGGCAAACTGCTCACCATGTCCAGCTTGCTAGAGTCAAAGGAGGCGCTGTTCACCTTGACTTGAGTAGACTGGGTCGCTTGAGCGGGGCCAAAAGTAACACCATCACCTGCTTGACTAGCAAGCACGGTACACGTCCCGGTTGTGAGGCCTTTAAGCGTAGCGCCATCTACCGAACAAACTGCTGGCGTTGTCGAGCTCAGCTGGACTTGCAGTCCCGAACTGGCAGAGGCGACCAAAGTGGCGCTGTTGCCACCCGCAATCAGCAGCGGCGGCAACGTAGCAAAAGTGATAGCTTGGGATTTCAGTACGCGGAATGAACGGCTAACTTGAGGTGCCGCATAATAGTAGCTGCTGCCGCCTTGATTCGCCAAAATTGTGCATGTACCCGCGCCTTTGAGCGTCACCAGGTTCCCTGCCACTGTGCAGACGTCCGACGTTGCGGAGGAGAAGTACACTGACTGTCCAGATGTCGCGTTGGCAGATATTTGTACAGAACCGGGATAACTTTGATCTGCGATCACCGGGAAGTCGATGCTTTGTGAACGGAGTATGACAGAGAAAACCTGAGACACGGTGGGCGCTGCGGCCCATTGACCACCGCCTGACTGACTTGCCGAAATTGTACAGTCACCTGGTCCGTTAAATGTTGCAGTCGCACCTGACACAGTGCAGATGCCACTCGCCGCGAAGGTTACGCCCAACTGTGATGTTGCCTTGGCCGACAGAGTTACCGAGCCGGGATAGAATTGGGTACCAATACTATCAAAAGTGATTGATTGACTTCCCAGGATAGTGAAGTTTTGCGTAACCTGAGGAGCTGCGGCCCAATTGGCATTGCCTGGTTGAGCAGCGTAAACGCTGCAGGTGCCTGGGGAAACGAAGGTGAGAGTGGTACCCGATACGCTGCAAGTACTGTATGTAGTGACACCGAAGCGCACGGTTAAGCCAGACGTCGCGATCGCCCTCAGCTCTACAGAACCGGGGTAAGTCTTGGTACCAATTGTGTCAAAACTGATGCTTTGATTGGGCGGAGTAATCAAAAACGATTGTTCAACCGGCGTCGCAGCACTGTATGTTTTATTATCGCCGGCTTGATTAGCCACCAAAGTGCATTGACCAACAGAATATAAAGTCACAGTCGTGCCAACAACACTGCATATGCTGTTGTTCCGCGAATAAAAGTCTACAGGCAAACCCGACGTCGCGATGGCGGACACAATGAAGGAACCGGGGTAGACATGATTCGGTATGGAGCCGAAATTGATGCTCTGCGGTATTAGCGCCGGACTGAGAACCTGAAACTGACGGTTTGCAGTAGGCGGCGCGTTGAAATCAATGTTGCCGGTAGAATTGGCATCAATTGAACAGGTCCCGACGCTCAGCAAGGTGACCGTCGCCGAGGTTGACCCGCCGCTATAAACAGCGTTCGAAACGCTACATACTGACGATGATGAACTTGAAAATCTGACAACCGTTTCAGAGTCGGGCGAGGCTGATATTCCTACCGTTCCGGCACTGAGCGGCGTGTTGGGTGGAGTAGCAAAGTGGATGACATTATTAGCTTTCGCCGCCTGACTGACTGGCGCAGCAATAACTCCAGCTGCTAAGCTTAATGCAATAAAAATTGTTTTGACGGATGCGCTAAACTGAATTCTATTGAAAGCTGTACTCCCAACTCTATAAGATAAATTGAAGAGTCCGAACAATAATTTGAATTGCAGTCGCATTTGAATTTCCTGGGTAATTTCAATAGCGGGGGCTAATGCCTCCCACCCACGCATTTCTAACAGCTTAACCAGCAGATACTAACTGCTGTTGCGTTTTTGAAAATACACAGAAAATCACATCTTCATATATTTTTGGAAAATGTTGTAAATTTGCACTAATGCTTGACTTGCATTAAAAAATTCCGACAAGAAAATTTGCTTTAACCTCAAAGATGACGGTTACTAAACGATCGCGGCGACGCGTTTTAGTGTGCGTGATGTGAACGTGGCTTAGCGCAGGTTGCTCCGCCAGAGCATCGACAAACGCTAGCAGGGCCGAGTCATCGCGCGCTTCTCCTCTGAGCAGCAGCTTGCGGTTGGCTTTATCCGGCTGAAATTCAAGCAGTTCGATGTCAGGGCTAGTGGATTTCTCCACCGCATTGAACAAGGGTCTCCACCTGAATTGCCGCTCCGTCTGCAAGAGCGCCCATTGCTTCAATTCGTCAAGCTCAACTTTGGTTGGTTCGATTTTTGGCTTCTCAACACTGTTTGCCCTTAACAGAGCAACGCGCTCAGTTATCGACGCCTGTTTTTCATGTAGCCGGAATCCCAGAATTGCAACCCAAACGCCCACGCTAGCGATAAGTATTGACAAAGCCAGCAAGGGAACTACCGAACGCGACTGAGGTCTGATAACTCGGAGTAAAGCATCCATGAACTAGATCCAATCCAAGGCAATAACAGGTGTAATACTCGACTGCGGCAAACAGGCCGCAACGAACGCTTGTGGCGATACCGCCTCGGAATAAGACGGATCACAATAGTACACAGCTTGGACATTTCGCTGGTTGGCCGTGACACGCATGAGAAGGCGAACACCCGCTGCGTCGAGCTTACCCATAACGGGTTGCACATCCCTATTGATCAGCATGCCATTGACGCATATTAATGCGGTTAGCCGCTCCTGCTCCACCAGCAGCAGCACGCTTTGCTTCTCTGTGCGGGCGCCCCCTTGGCGCTGATAAGCACTGGCGGACAAGGGCAGCACTGTCTTCAAATGCATGCCAGCGGTTTCACTCAGTGCTACCAGCTGCGATAGCCAAACATGGGACAGCGCATACGCCATACCCGGTGCGCGGAATTGTCGGAAGTGGTACTGCATCGCCCAACTGGCATCAATCGTATTCCCTGCCTGCTCAAAGCAGGCCTGCGCATAGGCCCGCAACTCATCGTCTGCTACAAGACTTTCTTGCCACGGCAGCAGCGTAATCGCAGCAAGACTATCAGACACCAATACATGCAAGTGAATCCGCGCACGCCCTGCTTCGGGCAGTTTAGCCAACAAAGCGATAAACGCCGCCGTCAAAGCTTCCGCTCCTTGCCCCTCCGGCCTCACTATGACGAGCTCAGCAACTCCGCGTCTTTGTAGCCAACAGCAGCCCGGAAATAATCCAATCTTGACTTTTTCAGGCAACAAACGTGACACGATTTACCTCCTGTAAAGTGGTGTGCCCCGCGCGTACCAGATCCAACGCCACATCGCGCAAAAACCGCGTACCTTCTTTCCTGGCTTGCTCCTTCAAGGCACGGATTGACGCCCGTGCCACAATCATCTCGCGGATTTCGTCGGTCAACCGCAAGACTTCTGCCACTGCGCGGCGCCCCTTATAACCGGTGTTGCGGCATTCAGGACATCCTCCGCCGGCGTGAAAACGATATGTTTCGGGGTCCTTGATGCCGGACTCCTCCAGCAGTTCCGCGCTCACTTGCACCGGCGCGCTGCAATGCGAACAGTTCTGACGCAACAGGCGTTGCGCCACCACACCAGTCAAAGACGACACGAAGTTATACGGGTCGACGCCCATGTGCATGAAACGGCCAATCACGTCGAACGTGTTGTTGGCATGCACCGAGGTGAAAACCATATGACCGGTTAGCGCCGACTGCACCGCGATCTGCGCCGTTTCAGGATCGCGAATCTCGCCGACCAGAATCTTATCCGGGTCATGCCGCAAGATGGAGCGCAGGCCTACCGCAAACGTCAGCCCTTTCTTTTCATTGACGGGAATTTGCAACACGCCAGGCAATTGATACTCGACCGGATCTTCGATGGTAATGAACTTGTCCTCACCGTGATTAATTTCGGTAAGCGCCGCATACAACGTGGTGGTCTTGCCACTGCCGGTTGGGCCAGTCACAAGCATCATGCCGTACGGCTCCGCAGCCAGGCGCCGCAATAAATGAATCGTCTGACGATCAAAACCGAGAGAGTCCAGGGTAAGCCGCTGCACGCTATCGGTTAGCGCTTTCTTGTCGAGTATGCGTAGAACAGCATCCTCGCCATGAATACTCGGCATGATTGAAACACGGATGTCAATATCACGCCCTTTCGCGGATACACGGAAGCGTCCATCCTGCGGCACACGCTTCTCACCGATATCAAGCTCCGCCAGCACCTTGATACGGGCGATCGATTGCTCTGCCAACGCTGGATTATTGACGACTGCGATCTTGTTCAGCACCCCATCGATACGAAACTTAATCACCAATCCCTGAGGTAAAGACTCAAGATGAATATCACTCGCTTCGAAGCGAAGCGCATCAAACACCGTAGAGTTGATAAGCCGTACCGCAGGACTGGACTCGCCTTGGATAGAGCTCAGCGTCATGTCTGCACTGTCGTCCCGCGCCAATTCAATAGCGCCCTCGGTACCTACAGCCTGCGCCACCGCGCTGAACATCGATTCGTGCGATTCCAGTTTCGATTGGATCAGTTCCGGGTCCGCCAAATAAATTTCATGCAGATTAATGCGCGCCAGCCAATCGCCGACGTTGGGGTCAAGCGGCATCCCTATAAGCGCAAGAGTTCGCCCTTGGTCATCGACGCCAACAAATGCATGACGCGCCACCATCTCGCTGTAGCTGGCTAGCTCAAACTCAGGTTTAAGCCGACGTAATGCTTCACCGCTCATCACAGGCATTGCCAATAATTCACCCGAAGCTGCAAGCGCTTCATGGCGTGTGCTGCCCATATGCTCAGCCAACCGCGTAAGCCATTGGTACGGTGGCTCCGTGGCGCGTGTAATATCGTCGAGTAAAGATAAGTTAAGCATGTCAATGAATTTCAAACTATGTTCGCCAAGTCAAAAATTGGGCTGTAGAGCATGAGAACGATGGCCCCCACGATCGCACCAATCGCTAACATTAAAATAGGTTCGATCAGACGTCCTGCCGTGTCGATCCAGAGCGCAGTTTCCTCATCGTAGAAGTCAGCGATACGCTCCATCATCTCGTCCAAGTTGCCAGAGGATTCGCCGGCGAGCAGCAGCCGCTGAGCAACCTCTGTACTCAACCCGTATGTCGCCATCACATGCGACAACGCCTTACCCTCGCTCACTGCCAACGCCGCAGCCGTGAGGTCGGCATGCATCGTGACAGGCATCGAAGCCTGCGTCATGCGCATGGCCGACAACACGCTGACGCCACTACGCAGCAGCATGCCCAGTGTGCGATACAGACGAGCGAGCTGCAGCACCAGGACGCGTTCTCCTAACCATGGAAGACTCATCATCTTGCGATAGACCATGGCACGCAACGCGGGATGGGTTGCCACCGCCACAACAATGCCAACCACAATCAGGACGCTAGACCAAGCCAACACCGTGTTGTTACGCACAAAGCCACCCCATAGCTGGACAAACCCAGCTTCGCCTCGGCGGCTTGATCCAGACTCATCGTATACAGCGCTGAAGCGTGGCAGAACGTAGAGCAACAAGAAGCCGATGACCAGAAAGCCGACGCTCAGCAGGATAGCTGGGTAGGTTGCAGCAGCGGTCAACTTGCCACGTATCTCATCGATCTGGCGCTGGTAAAGCATGAAGCGCCGAATAGCCGCCCTCACAGTACCGGTGGTTTCACTGGCCCTGACCATCGCAATATACAAGGGAGAAAAAACCGACGGCAGCATCGCCATCGCGTCGGACAGCTGATTGCCCTGCTGGAGACTCTGCAATAAGGTGTCGTAAATCGCCCGATGCCGTCCCCGCCTGTCGTTTTGTCCCAGCACCTCAATGGCTTCGACGACCGTTTGCCCCGCATCAAGCAGCGAATGAAGCTGCTGGTTAAAGACACTCAAGTTAAATTTTTTCTGCCGGCCTGAACGTTTCAGACCCGCACGCATTTGTCGCAAATCCAACACGCGTGCGCCAGAAGACGCCACAACGCGTCGCGCCTCCGCTTCGCTGGAAGCATCGACCTCGATATGATCGACATTCAGCTGTTGATTCAAAACCTTTGCACGGTAACGCATCATTAACCTTGTCAGTGCCAGTTGGCGATATCAGCGGCCGTGCCGGCGCCTTGGGGCTGCCCATCGCTACCGTAGGAAATCACTTCAAAATCGCGCCCGCCTTCACCGGGCAACTTGTACACGTAAGGATTTCCCCATCCATCTTGCGGGAGTGCTTTGTTCAGATAAGGGCCACGCCATAGCGCTTCATTGGCGGGAGCGACAAACAGCGCAATCAATCCCTGCTCCATCGATGGGTAATGGCCGGTATCGATCCGATACTGGATCAGTCCCTTATCCAGCGCATCGATCTGTGCGCGGGTAATCTGCGCTTTCGATTGCTCTAGCTGGCCGAAGTATTTCGGCCCAACGAACGCAGCCAGTAACCCGATGATGACAATCACGACCAATAGCTCCAGCAGCGTAAAGCCGCTCTGTTCATTGGCCGGCATATACAAACTTCCAATCTCGGTAACTATTCGCGTTCTTGAAGCCAGCCTGGTTTGGCGGGAACTGATCCCGCTTGAGCGGTTTTTGGGGGGACAGGGAATACACGCCGACCAAGTCGTCGCCGTTGTACACATAGCCCCATTCCTTGGCGCCGGTGAGCGGATCGCGGTACAGTTTTCTTATCGCTCTAAAGGTGCGGTTGGTGCGTTGGTCCAGCAGCAGGTCCTCTGGCTTTTGCGGCCATCTTTTTTCCGTCCCCGGTGAACCATTGTAATATGCTGCGATCGCATCCGCGTAAGCCTGGCCGACCAATAACAACTGCGCTTCCTTGTCACGACGCTCAGTAGTGAGCGTATTCTCCAGTGCTCGTACCGAGATGATCGATAACACGGCTACCAAAAACATTACGATCACGTACGTGAATCCACTTTGTCTGGCCATGGCTTACCAACTCCTCAGAGCAGTGCCATCCCGGCCCTTTCCAGGAGCCCCACTCTGTACATCTGCGACGCCGCCCAAACTCGCATCAGTAGGAGCCACCGGCAACCAGCTGTTCGAACTCTGCGTAAAGGGATCGACCGGCAGACTACGAAGGTATTTTTCCTTAACGAGCTCATCAAGCGTGGCTGGGTAGACATTGCGGTCCGCGTAAAAGTGGTCGAGCGCATTTCTCATCACATACAAATCTTCACGAAGCACATCCTCGCGCGTCCGATCGATATTGCCAAAGTAGCGCGGCGCGGCCAGCGACACCAGCAAGCCGATAATGGCCAGTGTTACCAACAATTCGATCATTGTGAACCCGCTATTTCTTTGCACAGTCACCACTCCCGATAAGGCACGCCGTTCAGACCGACAGCATCGGACGTGGAATACACGTCATACACATCATCGCCTTTGACGGGATGCTCAGCCGAAGAGGAAAAGCTCCGCAATCCCCACGTGTTAATCGCAGGCGCTGTCGCATCAGGGTAAAACGGATCGCGTGGTATGCGGCGCAAAAAATACAAGGGTTTGCCGTTATTTTTGGCGTCAGCTACGCCGGAAACCAGATCGACCAGCGTCGCTGGGTATCCACTCGCGGCCAGGTCGGTCAACTTAATCTGACCATCAACCACCGCTTTCTTGTAGGCGTCGAGACCCTGTCTGATATCGCGGAGAGCAAGTCGCAAGGCTTGTTCCTTCTGTCGCTTGACGGTAGTCTCAACGAATGGAACAGCCACCGTCGCCAGCAATCCAAGAATCGCAGCAGACGCCAGGAGCTCAATCAGACTGAAGCCGAATGACCTGCGCCGCTGTCGCTTAGCCAGGCTCATCGCGTAATCGCCAGAGGATGAGCTAACGGTAATCCTGGACGCCCCACCGCATGGGCGCTACCGATCGGCATCATGGCAACTACGCTTATGCCAGTGCCATTACTACTGCCGTTGGGGTTGATCCGCGGCTTTACCGTCAGGGTGAACAGGCGTCCGGCGCCCTTATTACCTGCGTCGCCGTTGGCGCCCAGACTAACCGAGACACGTCCGCTAACCGCATCCACCGCTTGGCTAAAGATACTGCCCTTATCTTTCCCAAAATAGTCGCCTTCTTCCACCGCCAGCACTTCAAGCTCGGCCGGGTCAAACGCCAGCTGCAGAGAGGCGGCACGTAGCAACTCAACACTTTCCATGTTCAACGCCAACTTAACTGTTTCGCCGGCCTTAGCACCGGTTGGGCCACTCCAACTCAGTTGCGGCGCATTCGATCCCGTTGGCGTTGTGACAGGACCGGTAGGAGCCGACGACGCCGTCGGACCTGCTGCACCTCGTCCGGTCGTGCCAGGCAACTCCAACGAATCAACACTGCGCAATTGCAGCGGACGATTGCGTAGCGTCGCCTCAGTGCCTGACCAGAAGGTCTCGGCAGCTGGACCCTTGCGTTGGATATTACGAATCAGATGCGGCGTAATTGAAAGCACGATTTCCGTCTTTTGCCGATTGTCACTTTGGCTGCCGAATAAACGCCCTAGCACTGGCAAGTCCCCCAATAGAGGGATTCGGTTGGCGCTGGAGCGGTCCTCATCGTTAATGAGACCGGCAAGAATCTGCGTTTCGCCATCCTTGAGACGTAACGCCGTATTCACATTCCTGGTGCCGATTTGATAGGCCTGAGAGCCGTTGTTTGTCTTGGTAGAGGAAACTAAGGAGCTTACCTCCAGTGCCAACTTCAAGCCGATTTCATCGCGGACATGAATGTCAGGCTCCACCTCCAGCTTGAGCCCAACGTCAAGATACTGAATGTTCTCGGTGACGAAGGTGCTGTTGCTGGTGGTAGTAACCACAGGAACTTTGTCCCCAATCATGATCTTGGCCTTTTCACGGTCCCGTACCCGGATGCGCGGGTTGGCCAGCAAGTTGGCATCGCCGTTCGTCTTTTGCAGACTCACCGTAGCGCTTGGTGGCGTAATGCCAAGCACTGTAGAATTGAGCGACTGAAGATCGCTGAGTTTCATGACAGAAGTCCCTACCGAACCTGTACTCCCACCGCTGCCGGCAGAGCCGTTGCTCGTGGTGGTGACGGAAAGAGGCGTAATCGTAAACTGGTTCGTCCACTGGATCCCCATATTCAGTAGGCGAGAACGATTGATCTCCAACACCTCAACGTCCAGCATGACCTCCGGTTCTTCCAGATCTTGCAGCGCAATCAGCCGCTCTGCCAATGCAATCGATTCAGGGGTCTCGCGCAATATGAGCATGTTGTATTTGTCATCGACATAGACGTCCTTCAATCTCAGTACAGTCTTCAGCATTGTGGCTGCCTGTTTGGCATCGATGTTGGCCAGATAAAAAACTTTGACCAGTAAGTCCTGATACTCACGTGTTTTGGCGGGTAAATTGGGATAGATCAGCACACTACTTTGGTTGAGTACTTTCTTTTCCAACTGCGCCGTCGACAAAATGACGTCAATCGCATCATCCAGTTTCGTTTGTTTAAGAAACACCGTGGTGCGCTGATCGCTCCTTACGTCGCGATCGAAGATGAAATTGATACCGGTCGTGCGCGACAGCGCATCGAAAACCATTTTGATGCTGGCATCCCGGAACTCAAGATTGATGGGTTTCTTGTATATGCTCCCCAAGGTCGGCACGACCGTCATCTCCTGGGCTTGCAACGATTCAATTTCACGCCGGACGGCGTTGGCCTCCGCCTGTCCCGGTACCAATTGCAACGCTCTTGCTGCCAACTCGCCGGCCTGGGCCAAATCACCTTGTTTCAACGCCGTGCGCGCGCGCGCCGAGTCCTCCATCGCTCGGGCTGCATTATTTAGCGCTTCGAGACCCGCCACCGCGCGCGCGTTATCGCGGTCAAACTTCAGAATGGCCTGATACGACTGTTCGGCTTCAGCTGACTTGCCTTCGGCCGCCGCCGCCGCCCCACGCGCCAAAAGCTTTGCAGTCGCGGTTTCACGCGCACGCAACCAGTCGTTGCGATATCCGATATCTTCCGGCTTTAGCTCAGCAGCCTTCACCAGTTCTGCAACACCCTTGGCGTAGTCGTTCGCCGCCATCGCCGCCACCCCATCGTTATGGTGGCGCTCGGCAGCGCATCCCGCTAACAGGACCAAGGAAATTAAGCCGACACAAACTCGGCTTTGTAGCAATTTAATAAATAGGAGCATGGATTAGTTGTCGCGCGTAGGAAACACCAGCGACTGTTTGGCACCGGAGGGCAAATATTCAAATTCAATTTGGGAAGCAGTTATGGCGGTGACTTTATAACTGCTGTCCAGCACATCACCCGTGCGTGCCACGATGGCGGTATCCCCGCGTGACAAATAAACGATCTGTTCGGCGTTGTCACTCATGCTGCCGACAAACCGGAACGGCAACTCCGGCGGTCCCGGCGGGATCAAATCAACTGCGGCAACCGCTATTGGAGTCGACTGCGCGATTGGCGCTGGCGCCGGTGGCGCCTGCCAATTGCGCGGAGCAAAAGGATCGGCGTTTTCCTCGGGCTCGTCATCATTGACGGTCGTAGCAGCCGTAAGCGCTGGCGGCGATTCCAGGCGCTTGGCGGCACGCGGGGCGGGATCGGAAACTTCAGCGGTTGCACTGTCCACAGTGGGATAAAACACCGCCGCGACCGTCGAAAATAATGCGCTCAATAAGATACCCCATCTGACGCGAACAGATTTATCCACGTCAGTCCTTCCGGAAGAAGGCTGAGAACGCCAACTCGCAAGTCAACGGTGCCACCGCAATATCAGCGCGCGTGCAGCTGATGCTATCGAGATCGACATTTTTCATGGTCTCGGACAACGCATCGACAAAGCTGCGGATGACTGGATAACTGGCTGCCACTGTCAACGTTACGCGATACCTGAGAAAGGGACGATTCGGCGACTCCTCTAGCGAATACCCGATCTCATCAATAGGAAGTTTGATTTCTTCTGCGAGGTGGCCGAACTGTGCGACCAAGTCGGTACTATGAAACCAAGGAAGTGCTGGCGCTACAATCGTGGCTGCCACAGCGGGCGTGGAGGCCAATTGATTCTTAACCGCGCGGCTCGCAACATCAAACTCTTGACGGACCGCACGCGCCGTATGCATCCGATCAAAGTAAAACGCCACAGCAATAGCCAATCCAAATGAAACACATACGAAGGAAGTGCTTAGGACTGGGTGGGCTCGAAACAGACGACGTATTTGAAACCGCCAATAGGAGTACAGCAAAAAACTCTTCATCGCCTTAGAGAAGCCTCTGTACATTAGTAGACATGCTGAGCCGAATAGGAACGCATTGGCTTGCCGGCTGTCGCTTGCATGGGCGACTTTTCCAACCGGAAAGCCAGTTTACTCTAAGGTAAATGGCAAGATTCTCCCCAATTGTCACTATCGGTTTAAATTTAGGACAATGTTGTACAGACGCACATAGGGTCTACAAGAAGGGACGAGTTTTCCTTATTGAGACGTAATATCACCGTCGTCACCACTCCCGCCCGCCTGTCCATCGCGGCCTAGCGAGGTAATGTCGAATTCGGATTTCGTGCCAGGCGCCTTATACTGGTAGGCATGACCCCATGGATCCAGGGGAATGCCTTTTTTCAGATATGGTCCATTCCATTTCGTGCCAACTGTGGAGGGTGCCAGAACCAACGCGTTCAGGCCCTCCTCAGTGGTCGGATAACGACCAACATCCAGACGGAAAGTATCCAGGGATTTTTCGAACGCTTCAATCTGCGCTTTTGCGATCGTCACCTCTGACTTACCCAGCTGCGCAAAGTACTTGGGGCCGACATATGCGGCAAGCAAGCCGATGATGACAATCACAACGAGCAACTCCAACAAGGTAAAACCGTGCATCGTACGTCCTGCTTCGCTTTTACAAATCTTCACAACTACTCCCATGTATCGATGTAACGGCTTGCGCCGAAAATTGGGAGGCTACCATTACTTTGCCAAGATAACAATCTTATTCACTCTGTGGCTTCTTCTCTAATTCTAGAAATCGGTGCAATATTTTCTTAAGTGGTCGAGCGCACCTGCACCACTAGGAAGTAGATCATTCTGCAAACATTTAGAACGAGGCCAGTATCCATAATTTAATGAAAAGCGGCAACAAAAGCAATTAACCTATCTGATCCTCATTACTCTCTATACCAATCAGGCCGGCCAGATAAGGTTCCGGTCGCTGCATCCATGGCAGCTGCTTTGTAATACCGGCAAAGCGCCAAAATTACACCCTACTGGTTTCGCACCTGAACTAGTGTGCCGATTACTCCGGATGCGCTAATCCTGGTACAACATGCTACTCAACGACCTCTTTTGCGCCTCGATACTGCTTAAGCAAGACAAATTCGTCGGCAAGATGTTGACCCCACCCGAACTATGGATTCGGTGCACCGGCCATGTTATGGCCTGCTCTAATACCTTGTCACTGGCTACCATTCCAAGATCCGGCGAGCGCCGCAGCGAGCACCATCCACGCGGCGATCACTTCGTCATTGACCACCGCCGCGCAGCGATGCGTGATGCCCCCCAAAGTCAGCGGGTGATTACCGGATAGAAAATCACGTAGCCAAGCCCATACAGGAGAAAGCTCACGGCAAGCAAACCAAACATGGCCAGCGCCAGCCGCAGACACGCGTGGATGATCCGGGCGCCGAGCCACGCAGCCGCCCTAATAGTCAACGCTAACGAAATCCATCGCATCGCTTCAGCCAAAAGATTGGTTGATCCACTGTGTACTCTCTTCATTGTCACTCCTCGCGTCATCGCGCGCGCTGCTTGCGAGGTTCGCGCTCGCGCGCGATCGCGAGCGCCCGTTCGCACATGCCAACCAGCCCCACACCCAGCTGCCGGTCCTCCCCGTCTTCTCCACCAGCCAATATCCGTGCAACACCGGCATAACGTTGCAACATTGCTTGCTGCCGTAGCTGCGCTGCCGCCTTGGCTCCCGGGCCGGCACCCCATATCTGCGGGCCGCGCGCGCGATTCCGCTTGCGCAGGTGGTAGACGCTTTGCGGCAGCCCCTTCTGCGCTTGGAAGCGTTCAATTCGGCTCGACGCCGTTGCATCGATCCCGTGATGCCGCAATCGTTCGGCAAAGCAGCCGCGCCACCGCCGCAGATCCTCCTTGCGTGGATCGAGCCGGCTGCCATCGGGTGCTGTCTTCTTCACGCACAAGTGCACGTGAGGATGGCGCGAGGGATTACGCCCAGGATCATCCTCATACCGGTGCAGCGCCATCACATACTGGTGATCTGAAAATTCATCACGCGCGAAATCGCGCACCGCACGTAACAAAGCTTGAGCATCCGTCCCTTCCGGCATCGACAAGACGATATTCACCGCCTCTCGCCTGTTGGCTTCATCGGCGATCGGCACGCCGCCATGCTGCCATTCATCTCCCAGCGAGCGGACTTCCTCGCGTCCGAGATATAACTCGCCGTCCGGGCCTTCAACGGCCAACAGCCCATTCCTGGAGATGTAGTCAAGGTGGGCGCGGATGTGCCGCATGCCGCGGCCACCGCCGGAAATACGCACCATAGCCTGCGGCGTGCGTCGGACATTACCGCGCAGCCGTTGGCGGATAGCGTGCGCGCTCGCCGAATTGCCGGCAGCTTGCTTGGGCAGAGGCCGTGGGCCACGGGTCGCCACCCGCCTTGACTGCCGCTGGTTGAATCCCTGGTCCCATGCGAGCAGGAGGGTATCTGTATGGTCCTTGTTCATCCCCGCCCCCATCTGGCGAGATTGCTGGCAAGCAGGCTGGATATCGCTTCGACATGCCCAGTGAACTGGTGGTGCAGCGCTCGGAGCGTGGTCACCAGCTCAGATGAGTTAGCAGCTGAACTGATGGAGGTGGTCGTCGCAAGGCGATTCAGCTGGCGCGCCATCCCCAGCAAGATCAAATTCGAGCGGCCCAGCATTTCTATCTCCGCAGCGCCGAGCTGCGGCGCACTTTCCATCCGCGCGCGTATCAAGGCCACAATCCAGCGATTGTCGGAAAAGCCTTGTAGCCTGGCGCAGGCCGAGACGTAGTCGCTTTCGGCTGCCGTCAGCCGGAGGATCTTCCGCGACTTCGGTTCTTGCGCGGAGGCCTGTTCGCGTTGCGGTACGCCCTCGTCTTTCGCCGTCAGCTTTGCCACGATCTGGCGAAATGCCTGGTTCGATGTCACCCCGTTTGCTTTGCAGTACGCCAGCCACGCGCCCTTGTAGGGGCCAAGATCGATATTGATGCGGTTCGGTCGGGTCGCCATGATGCACCTCATGCAAATGAATGCCACTCAGTTCATCCTACGCCACCAACAGTGGAGCACATTTGATCGGCGTCAGCCTATCCTGCAATAGCTCCAAAAAAGACGTATGCCTTGAAAATTTCAAGCACCGCAGGTGCGAAGGAAGCCAGCCCCAGCTGTAGCACCACCGCAGAGCCATATCGCTTCAGCCCGCTTGAACCGCCGCCGATCAATGAACCAAGAAAGACCAGACTCAGCAGCAAGCAGTCCACCAAACCCCCGCCTGCCGACCAGCCGCACGCTACTGTTCCGTCGCCGCGAGCGCCCGGACAAGCGTAGGCAACCCTGCCCCAGATGCGCAAGGTTCCTCCTCGCATAGACCACCGCAGCGCTTGTAGATGCCCCGGCAGTGCGCCACCATCGGCCACAGCGAACAGCCACAGCCAATCCATCACCGCCTCCCCTTCCGCCACGCCGATCCAATCCCCGCCCCCTTCTTCATTCAGGCAAAAAAAAGACCGCTTCCGGCCATATTCACCGGAAGCGGCCCGCCCATAGCGTCACTCGTCGACGTCGACCTCGGCATCCTGTGCTACCGCCTGCGCTGCGCCGTTCAACCCCGCCCCACCCAGCACCGCCGGTAACCAGCCGCGCTCAGCCATCGCCCGCGCCGCCGCCTCCGCAGCCGCCTGCTTGCTCATCCGCTCCAGCGGAACCGCCGCCGCTGGTGACGCCGCCTGCGCCACCACCGCCAGCAAATGCGCTTTCGGCACGTGCGCAAAATACCCCTGCGCGGTCGGCTGCCACCACTTGCGCATGTCCAGCCCGACCGCCTGCACCAAGTCGGCCACCGCCGCCGGCGTCCGCTCATCCTGATGGACGCCGTCCACACTACAGGCGGTGCAGAACGCGATGCAGTCATCGACCACGTTGCGCGGTTGGCGGCGCAGCCACGCCATCAGGCCGGCGCTGGCGCCGCTTTCCGGCAGGATCGCCGCCAGCGCAGCCCGCTGCGCCTGCCAGCATTCCCATGCCGCGCCGTCCTCGGCGTCCGGCGGCAACTGCGGCGGTTTGATGTCCAGCTGAACCGCCCTGCCGCCGCGCTCGGCATAGAACACCTGCCGCAGCAAATGATGCGCCAGCACCAGCAGCGCCACCTCGGGCTGGCGCACTAGTTCGGCCCGCAGCGCCAGCGTGCGCTGCGCGGTGAGCGTGGCGGTCAGCCGCGCGCTGTGCGGCCCACGTACACGCTGCTTGGTCTTCAGCCCGGTCGTTGCCCCAGTCACCATCTGCGGCCGGTCCTGCGGCCGGATCAGGCCGCGCAGCACGCACGCCTTGCCTTGATCGTCGATCGTCACCAGCGCCCCGGCCAAGGCCCGGTCGGCACGATCGGGCTGTTGCAGCGCGGCTTGCAATTGTCCCTGTTCCAGTTCGACGGCGGCCAGCTCGCGCACTGCCGCCCCGTCCTCATCCGCGCCAGATGCTTCGGCCTGGTCGAGCGCGTCGCGCAGTTGCCCGGCGCGCTGTTCCAGCTGAGCCAGCCGCGCGGCCTGCTCTGGTGTCGGCGGCAGTGTCTCGGTGCGGACCCGGCCATAGGCTGCCAGCGCACTGGCGTCGATCCGGCAGTGCACCGCGATCCAGCGCCAGCCTTCCTTGCGCAGCCGTGCCGCGAGCCGTTCCAGCCGCGCCTGCGCCAGCCGGTCCAGCAGCGCGACGTCGTCGACATAACCCTGCTCCTGCGTGCTGAACAGATCACGTGTCACCAGCCCGCCAGCCTGCTGGTAAGCCTTCAGTCCGACGTAGCGCGCCACCCGGTCCTCCCCCAGCGCCACGCAGTGCTGGGTCAGCAGGCGGCGCAGGCGCTGCGGTTGCCGCTCCCACGCGTTCAGTCCATCCCATGCCGCCAGTTGCGCCGCGTGGTCATCGCTGACCGCCACCGCCGCCATCTGCTCGTAGCTGGCGCGGTCGGCCCGGTACAGGTCGAACAGGCGCGGGGCTACATTGGCCAGTTTCAGGCGTTGGCGCACCGTCAGCTCGCTGACGCTGAACGCCAGCGCGATATCGGCCACGCTGCGTCCCTGTGCCGCCAACGCCCGCATGCCGTCGAAAATGTCGGCGGCATGCATCGCCGTCCGGCCGAGGTTTTCGGCCAGACTGACCAGCACCGCCTCGTCCTCGCCCACCAGCAGGTAAGGCAACTGGTAGTCCTCGGGCAGATCACCTTCGGCGATCAGCTCCCCCACCACCTGCCAGCGGCCTTTACCGGCAGCGATTTCCAGCAAGCCGGTCGGCACGCCGTCCCGCTGCTGCGCGTAGCACACCAGATTGTGCAGCACGCCCATGGCGCGCACCAGCGCCTTCAGTTCGTTCAGGTCGCGGGGCTGCTTGCGCACGTTCGCCACGCTCGGCACCATCTGCCGGTGGGAGGCCGTGCCGATGGTCGCATGCGCCAGTATGCGTTGCGATGCCTGCTGCAAGGCCAGCGCCATGGCGCTGGTCGGGTCGCTGTCACCGGACTGGTCACCGGCGATTGTTTGTTCCGATTCATACATCATGTTCTCCTTGGTCGATATCGATATCGGTAGCGGCTGGCGCACCCGCGCCAGCCGCACTACCCGTTCAGTCCAACAGCGCGAACAGCTGCCGCGCCTGCGGTTGCTGGCTGATGTACTCGCGCAGTCGGTAGAACAGGTCCGCGTAGCGCGCCCCGCCGTGCATGAAGGACAGCCGGTTGAGCGCCATGGCCGTCACGCCCATGCCGGCCACCGTCGCCTCCAGCCAGCCCTCGTAACCGTTCCCCTCGCATTCGACGTGATAAGCCAGCGCGTCGGTCGGTGCCATGAACGCACCGCCGTTCGACAGCAGATAGAACGCCCAGAAACCGCCGGTATAGGCGGAGCAAAGCCGCCCCATGGTGTCGTAGATGGTGTTCTCGGCCAGCAGGAAATGCGGGCCGAAGCGCTGCGGCAGGAAATTCAGCCGCTGTTCGCAGGGCACCAGTTGCGCGGTGATGAGGCCGCTCTCCGCCTCCGGTGCTGCCAAGACTTGTTGATCGTGATCCATGCTGTTCTCCTTGAGTGAAAGTTGACATTGAGGAGGACACGCACTTCATCCTGCAGACAGGTTTGGCGCTTTGCGTGGTTGATCCCCCCACAAGTCCCCCTCGCTCACCCTGGGGGGACTTGTGGGGGGATTGGCGCAAAGCGCGGCCTGTGGCAGGTGCACGGGGTTGACCAGCGCCGCAGGCGCCCCAGGACGGGACGCGGCCGGCTTCATAGCGCACGCGGCGGCTCAAAGGCCATGCCAGCGGCTGTATCGCTGGCATGGCCTTTGAAAGCGTCCTGTCCTCACTTCAGGTTGTTGGGGTGCGGTGTGCCGCGCGCAGCGCGGTACTCCGCCATGGTGCGCCCACCGGGAGTGGCGTCAGCCTCTCCCGCATTTGCGCAGTGGCGGTTGCGGTGTGTCGCGCGCAGCGGGGCACGCCGCCATGGTGTTTGCCTCCGGGAGTGGCGCAGCCTCTCCCGCATCACTGCAGTGGCTGTTGCGGTATGTCGCGCGCAGCGTGGCATGCCGCCCTGGTGTTCACCCACCGGAAGGGGCGCCAGCTTCTTCCGGCCAACCTGCCATAGAGCTTGCAAATACGAAACTGCAGTGGCGAAGGAAGGAAGTTGGGGTTGCGAGCGGAGGACTGGAGGCGGGCCGCAGGCCCGGTCCCGCAGGGACGGAGCGCAGCGACCCGCAAGGAGGACAGGCCCGCAGGGCCTCGCCCAGCCCCATCCCACACACGACGTCGCACGCCGTGCTACATTGCCAGCCTCCAGCCCACGAGGAGTCCGCATGGCCAGCTATTCTGAATTACAAGCACAGATCCAAGTGCTGCGGCAACAAGCCGAAGCCGCGCGCACCAGCGAAATCGCCGCCGCCAAGCAACGTATCCATGCGCTGATGGATGCGCATGGCCTGACACTGGCCGACCTGGCGCCAGCGGCAAACAAACGCATAAAATCGACCGCGCTATCCGAGGCCAAGTACCGCGATCCGGACAGCGACCGCACGTGGAACGGCAAGGGCCGTCCGCCAGCATGGATCGCCGGCAAGGACCCGCGCGCCTTCGGATCAAGTAGGGTCGGCGCCGACCTCGCCGATCATTGATTCTTGCTCAAGCCTGCTTGCCAGTCTGCGCACAGCGTGTTGGCCACCATCCGCCGGTCCATCGCCGGAGCGACTTCACCGCACCACACCGGCCCGCGCTCGCCAACGCCGTCTTGGCATGGTCGACTCTCCGTCGCGCGTAACGACTGACCGCGAGTGACTAACGCGCAGGCGGTGGTTGCCAACCAGCTGTCCAAGGCGGGCATCCGACTGGCGTCAACCTTGAACGCGGTACTGCGCTAAATACCGCGGCCTCATCACCGTAGAAAAATCGCCGGACATGTTCGCTTGCGCGCAGATTTGACCCAGTAAGATTGACCCGCCTTTGACGCCAACCAGCCTGCGAATGGGTACTCTACTCCTAAATTGCATGGGGCATTCGGCCATGCAAATCGATGCTTGAGGTTGGGGCAAAAACTCACGCAAATCAACAATGATGGATATAATTGTTCGCTTGTAGAAAAATGTTCGTAGGTTACGCGGCGTTAGCAGTCTTTAGATGCCAGTTCGTCTGACACTTTGTGTCAGAAAGCTAGAGTCCTGAGAGACTGTCATAGACTGCGGATTAACAGAGCCCCCTCATGATGCGGTCAGCCGGTATAAGCTAGTCCGCCTTGCGAACAGTCCTTCTTTCCGGCTCTATCAACTGCGTCATGTCGGCCAACCACGCGCAGGCAGCGACTAGCTTGAAGGCAACTAAGGGATACTTGAGATTTGTCTGGCCTGCAGCCTCTAAGGTAACGTTGTTAGCCGGAAGCGCGATCTCAAATTCGTCATCAAGGCGCAATGCTTTGAGTTTCCGTAGCTCTATTTCACGAGCGATCGATTCTACGCTACTGCTTTTCAGGACTAGCTGCCCCCTTACAGTCAGCGATATAGCGATGTGGCCGTTGGCGTATGGCTCGAATTGGATATGACCTGTACTCATGAATGGCTCCTTGCGTTCTCAGCAAGCTTACCAGTACTTCTATCTTGTGGTTTGTGTCGCGGTGCAAAAAAAAACTGCCCATCTAGGGCAGTAAGGGAATTTCCCAATGATGAGAGAGACACCGTTATTTTGACCGGCAGACATGACGTCAATATGACAATCAAAGGAGAATCTTCGCTTTTAAGATTATCTCAACACGTTACAAGAAAAAGTTTGTCTCTTTCGCTGCATCGCAGCACAATGAATTCGTCTCCTCTGGTTTCGTGCCTGAAATCGGAATTCGCCCGCATTAATGCGGGCTTTTTTTACACGTAAGAAGTGGCCAAGCCGTGCTACCTCACATGCGCGCGCAGCGTGAAGGTCGGATCGTCAATATCAGCCCGGTGCTAGGCTTTCTTCCTGCGCCCTACATGGAGCTGCACTCTGCATCCAAGCAAGCAGTTGAAGGGCTATCAGAGACGCTAGATCACGAGGTTCGGCAGTTTGGAGTGCGCGTGACGCTGGTGGAGCCATCATTTACCAGGACCAATCTAGACATCAAGCACCACATAGCGCCGCCAAGCTGCCAGCCTATAACGATGAGTTGGATGTGGTTGTAGCGTCCATTCAAAATATGTGCGCAAGGCAACCGATCCGTACGGCGTCGCCACCACGATAGTCCAAGCCGGATTGGGTACTTGGAAAATGCGTCACCCGCCGATAGGAGAAGCGTCACTTCTGGCAAAACTGCGCAGGTTCATGCCTGCTGGTCCGGTCGAGAAGGGAGTAAGGAAAACCTTTGGGCTAAGTTAAATAAGTTGCAGAGGGCTACGCACGCCAAGAGGGACCAACTCAATTACGCCCACGGAAGTACCGGCGAGTTGAACGCGCAAGCCTTCGGTGAACGCCCTTAAAGTGCGTGTTGAGCAGTCTAGACGAAGTCAGGTTTACGAGTATAAGAATCGAAGACGATAAGAATTTTGATGTTGCTCAGATATGGGAGCCCAGACCTCCGCCAACCTCTTCGTATTCCCTACGGCTGCAAGCGCGGCAACCGCTAAAAGCTTATGCTGGAAAGCAAGCCGCTGCATCGCGATGCTTGCCTGACGCTGGCCATGTGAACGACCGGCAGACGCGCCTGCGTATCCTGGGGCACCGCGCCAGGCCAACTTGTACTGGAGATTTAATCCGACGCTGGCAACAGCTCGAAGGCCAACAACTGCGTCACCTCGTCGTCACTGAAGTTATCGTCCGATAGAAGCACCAGGCTGCGATGGCCATTAGGCAGCGGCGGTCCCCAGCTCATGCCTTCCAGGTTGTCGACCTTTTCCAGACCTGCCGAATCAAAGTTTAGTATCAGCCGCTTGCGCAACGGGCGGTAGTCCGCGCCCGCCAGCGACGGATAGCCGACGATGTCGGTGGCACCGTCCACCTCCACTATGTACAGGCGGATATGAAAAACGAAATGGCCGGCCGCATCCTGTACACCAGAGCGTTCCAGTGCCAGCAAATGGAGAGTGTCGAGCACCAGGATTTCCGACACGCCGTTGTCGCCGAAGCGCCCCGCCGCCGGCATGCCCTGCACGCGATCCAGCGGATAGGCGTATTGTGCCAGCACCTTGCCGCTGCGGTTGAACTGGGTAAACCGGCTCACGGCGCCATGCTCCGGCGTCGCGACCGGACCGTCCTGGTACAGCGGCGCCTCCATTCCCAGCCAAAGCGACCGGCCGTCCGGCGCAAACGATAGTCCTTCGAAACTGAGGTTGTTGCGCGGGCCGCGCAGGTGCGTAGGATCGTCCCTGAACAACGCCGGCATCGGCAACGCCGCCCGATAGCCGCCATCGGGTGCGGCCTGCCGCACGAACGGCGACAGCCCCAGTTTGCCGCTGCCTTCACTGGCATACCAGATGCTGCCATCCGTCGGATCGACGCGTACCGCTTCGATATCCGCCACCTCGCCACCCTGGGCCGGATAAGTGCTGCCGTCGGCCTGGCGGAACAGATGCACCGCCTCCAGCTTGACCGCCCGGAACTGCGCCGCATCATAGTCCAAGCGCGCCCTGTAGAACCGCGCGCGACTGAATTCCGAGCGGTCGTCGCTGGCCATCACCCAGGTGCCGGAGCGCGCATCGTAGTCGATGCCAGACAGGCCGCCCACAACCGTGCCGTCAAACACCAGCCGGTGCGGAATGCGCTGCTCGCCGATCAGGCGCAAGCGCGCATGCTCCGCAGCGGTGGCCGGCATCGCCAGCGACAACAGCGTAGCCGCGATGCCGATGCAAAGCCCTGCCCTCAAAACTTCACCCGCATGGTGGCATACAAGGTGCGCGGACTGCCGAGGAAATAACGCCCGGTGGTCAGCGGGTTGGAACTGGTCAGCTCCGCGCCGACGCCGCCGAGGTAGCGGCGGTCGAACAGATTGTCGACGTTGACGGCAAACTCGGTGCGGCTGCCGTAGCCGAACAGGCTGCCGCTCGGCTTATAGCTGAAGTTCAGGCCCACCAGCGTGTAAGCCGGCATGTACTGGCGCAGATAGACCGCCGGGCCGCCGGTGATGACGGTGTTCGGCACGTCGCCATAAGTGCCGGCCGCCTCGCCGACATAATGCGCATTGGCCGTCAGGCGCCAGGCTTCCGACGGCTTCCAGGTGGCTTCCGCAAAGGCGCTGCGGCGCGGCGCACCCAGCACCGGATCGTTGGCCTTGATGCCTTCGGCCGGCGTGTCGCCGACATAGTGCGCATCGTTGTAGGAGGCGTTGGCATACAGCTCGTAGCTGGCGCCACTGGCGCGCAAGGTCAGCTCCACGCCCTGCGAGCTGATGCCGCCCTGGTTGGCAAAGGTGGTGGTGGCGTCGCGCGAGAAGATGTCGCCGTTCGGATTGCCGTTCTGGATTGAGATGCGATCGCGGTAATCGATCTTGTAGGCGCTCAGCGCCGCGCCATAGCCGTTGTCGCTGGTCCAGCGCACGCCAATGTCCTTGTTGATAGACGTTTCTGGCTTGATGCCGTTTTTCGAATCGACCGCCGCCGTGCCTTCGAACACCGTGTCGGGAATCGCGCTGAAGTTCTTCGAACCGCTGGCGAACACCTCCCAGTCGTCGTTCACGCGGAACAGCGCCGCCAGCTTGGGCAGCAGCCGTGAACTTACTTCCAGCGTGCGCACGCCGTTGAACTCCACCGCCGACGAATAATCCTCCTTGAAGCGCTGATAGGTGGCACCGAGATCCAGTTGCAGGCGGTTGTCCATCAGGCTGACCTTGTCCTGCGCGTAGGCCATCGCCGTGTTGGACGAATAATGGCGGTCCTGCGTGATCGAATACAGCGCGCTGTCCTTAAAGGCGCCGCTGACGGTTGGATCGGTGACGGCGAACCAGTTGCGGTCCTTGTCGCGCGTGGTCCGTTCCACCCAGCCGCCGACACGGATGCGCTGGTACTCGCCCAGCGTGCTGGAGACTTCCGCCAGCGCGCCCTTGCGGTCAATGGCGTTGTCGCTGCGGCGCGTGCTGGCTTCGCGCGCCCCCCACTGAGCGACCGGGTTCATGGCATACTTTGCCGCCGCCGGGCAGCCGGCGGTGGCCAGCGACGCGCTGCTGGCACCGGACGGATAGCTGATCGCGCTGACCGGGATCAGGGCGCCACTGGCGGTGCGCTGATACTGGTTCTGGTAGCACTCCTGCACCACGGCGGTCGGCTTGCCGCCTGCCGCGACAGGGCTGTACACCAGGCCATTGCTGGGCAACTGCACGTACGGCACGTAGAACCAGCCGTTGCCGTCCTGTTTGTGCCAGTACGGTTTGACCGTCAGCTTGCCGCTGTCGCCAAAACGCTGGGTCCAGTCGATGTGCATCAGCGTGTCTTCGCTGTTGATGCCGCGCGTGCCGCGATAGTTCTGGTCGATGGCCGGATTGCCGGTCCAGTGGTCGGTCAGGCCGTCGGTGGTCGGATCGCCGTAGAAGGTGGCCTTATACAGCTTCGACGATGCGGCCAGCAAGGCCACCGCGTCGTAATCGTTGTCGCTGAACTTGTTGTAGCTGACGGTGGCGCGCAGGCTGGAGCCGCCGCCCAGGTCCTGCAAAATGCGCGCGTCGATGTGGCGGCGGGTGTTGCGGCCGGATTCATCGCCCGGCCAGGTGCGCACATATTCATGCGAATAATCAAGATAGGCGCTGGTGCCCGACGCCAACTTGCCGGTATCGACCCGCACGAAGCCGCGCTGGTAACCAAAGCTGCCGGTCGACAGTTCCACCTCGCCGCCGCGTTCCTTGGCCGGATCGCGCGTCTTGAAATCGATATAGCCGCCCAACGCCTGATTCGACGGCGTGCCCAAGTCGCCGGCGGTCTGCGAGGCATCGACGCGTACCAGGTTGGCCGGATCGAGCAGCCGGTTCGGCATGGTGCCGCCGTTCGACAAGGTCGAGCCATTCGGAATGCCGTCGATGGAAATGCCGATCTGCTCCTTGTTAAAACCGCGCATCGAGAGGCGCATCGAAAAACTGCCGGTCAGCGCGTCGCTGGAACTGACCTGCATGCCCGGCACGCGCGCCAGCAGTTTGAGCGGATCGAGACCCGCCGGCTGCTCGGCGATCACCGCCTGGTCGATCACGCTGTTGGCGCGCGCCTCGCCTTTACCCAGCACTTGGCCGGTGACCTGCACCACGGTCGGCACAGCCTCCCCCGTTTCCTGCGCCTGAGCCGGCACACCGCATTGCAGTACCGCCACCGATCCGGCCGCGATCACACCCAATTTTGAATACATACGTTCCCCTGTGATGGATAGTCGATGCCTGCGCACCTTTTGATGTCGTCAACAATATTACAATGGTACGTACCAATATGCAAAACGAAAAAATCTAATACTGCATTCGTTCCGATCAAAAAGTTCATTTAATAAAAAGGTACGTACCTAATTCATAAAATCGTCATATTTCACCGAGGTATAAATCATTTCGTTACAATACGGCCATCACGATCAACAGCAGATACACACAATGCGATCCACCAAGACCAACGTGCCGCTGTACCAGCAACTGGCAGAGACACTCAAGCAGCTGATGGCGTCGGGGAACATCGGCGCCAAGGAGCCGATGCCGGCCGAGCGCGAGCTGGCGATCACCTACCAGGTCAGCCGCGACACGGTGCGCAAGGCGATCCGCCTGCTAGAGGAACAGGGACTGCTGTACAGCGACCATGGGCGCGGCACCTTTGCCGCGCCGGAATCGGTGCGCCAGATGTCGCGCTTCCTTGACAGCTTCACCGACGACACCATCAAGCGCGGCGGTGTGCCGGGACAGACCATCCTCAGTATGGAAACCGTGGCGGCCAACATGGCCATCGCCAGCCTGCTGCACATGCAGCCGGACGAGCCGCTGCTGCGCATCAAACGCGTACGCCTGATGAACAACAAGCCTATCGGTTTGCAGGAATCGTTCTTGCGGCTGCCGGAAGGCGCGCAACTGACCCAGAAGGAGCTGGAACAAGTCGGCTCGCTGTACCGCATCCTGATCGATAAGTTCGGCATCAAGCCGTCGGAAAGCCTGGAGAGCGTGGGCGCGGTGGCGGCCCAGGCGGAAGAGGTGGCGCTGCTGGGCGTGACGCTGGGCGCACCACTGCTGCTGTGCGAACGCGTGATGCTGTCCGACCGGCGCGAACCGGTCGAATACTGCGAAATGAAGTACGTACCACCCTATCGCTACAAGACCCGCATCAGCAAGGGCAGCGCCGGCTGACGCGGCGCGCTGGCCTCGGCCGCTCAGCCGATATGGCCACGCAGCGCCAGGTACAGCATGAACACCGCGTCCAGCCCGAGTACCATGGCGCCCGGCCAGCGACGTCGCGCCAGCAGCATCAGCGTGTAGATGAAGCAGCCCAGCGCCAGCGCCACCATCAGGTCGGCGCTGCACGCCGTGACCAGCAACATCAGCAGCGGCGGCAGATAATTTTCCGGGGCGCTGGTATCGAGTTCACGCAGGCCGTCGAGCATGCACAAACCCACCATCACCAATACCGGCGCGGTGGCGCAGGCGGGAATCGCTGTCAGCAAGGGACCGCACAGCAACGCCAGACCGAATAGCGCGGCCACCACCACGCCGCTCAAGCCGGTGCGCGCGCCGGCTTCCACGCCAGCCACCGATTCAACGTAGGCGGTGACAGTCGACGTTCCTGCGGCCGCGCCGATCACGCTGCCCAGCGCATCCGCCGCGAAGGCAGCCCGCGCATGCGGCAAGTCGCCATTCGGTTGCAGCAGGCCAGCGCTGCGTATCACGCCGAACATGGTGGCGGTGCCGGCGAAGAATTCGATCAGCAAAAAATACAGCGTCACCGGCAGCAGCAGCATGAAGTGGGAAGCAAAGCCACGGAAGTCCAGCGCGAACAGCAACTGGCCGGTGAACACCGGCAGGCCGATCCAGCTGGACGGCAGCGTTGTCAGCGGGCGGCCATCGGCACCGGCGACAAACACACCCAGCACGCTCACCGCCAGCATCGTCAGCAGAAAGGCGCCGGGCACGCGCCGTACCAGCAGCATGGCGGTCAGCAGGATGCCGCTTAGCGTCAGCCACGCGCCGCCGTCATGCAGGCGCGAGAAGCCCACCAGCGAACCGGCATCGGCAACCAGCAGGCCGCCGCTGCGCAAACCCAGCCAGGCGATGAACACGCCGATCGAACACTGCATGCCCAGCTTCACCGGCTCCGGGAATGCCGCGACAATGCGCGCGCGCCATTTGGTCAGCGACAGCACCAGGAACACCAGGGCGTTCAGCAACACCATTGCCAGACCGGTCTGCCACGGCACGCCCATCTGCCCCACCACCACCTGGGCAAACACGATGTTGGTTCCCATGCCCGGCGCCAGCGCGATCGGCAGATTGGCCCACAAGGCCATCACCAGCGTGGCCGCCATGGCCGAGACGATGGTGGCCAGGAACAGCCCATTGCGGTCCATGCCCGCCCCGGACAATATCAGCGGATTGACTACCAGGATGTAGCTCATGGCGGCAAAGGTGGTGCAGCCGGCGACCACCTCGCGCGTCGGCGTGGTGCCGCGCGCGCTGAGCTGGAAATAGCGGTCGGCCCATTCAACAAAATTCATGCGGCTTCCTTATATATGAGGTTCAGGCGCGTTGCAACAGAGCAGCCACTTGCGCCCGCGTCGGCAGCGCCGAGCGCGCGCCGGTGGCGGTGACGGCGATGCTGCCGGCCGCGCAGGCGAAGCGCAACGCCTCTTCCAACGGCTGCCCTTCCAGCAGCGCGGCCAGGAAAGCGCCGTTGAAGCTGTCACCGGCGCCGGTGCTGTCCACCACTTCGGCGGCAAACGCCGGCTGGGTGATGGCCTGATCGCGCGTAATCAGCATGGCGCCGCGCGCACCACAGCTGATGACCAGCATGCGCGCGCCAAATTCAAGCAGGCCGGCCATGCCCTCCTCCTGCGGCGCGACGCCGAGAATCGCGCGGTAGGTGGTGTCGTTCATGAAGGCCAGGTCGCACAGCGACAACAGGCGGTGCAGATGCGCGCGGTCCGGCACCATCGCGGTCTCGATGTCGATCGCCAGCGGCACGCCGGCGGCGCGCGCCAGCGCGTGCAACTGCTCGAACTCCGGCAAGTTGTACGGCATCGCATACAGCAGCCGGCTTTGCTCCAGCGCCGCCGCAAACGATTCCGCATACAGCGTCGGACCGGGCATCGGCGAATACACAAGCGCCTTCTCGCCGCTGGCCTCGATGAGGATCAGCGCCGTCGGCGATGTGGCGCCCGGCACCACCCGCAAGTGGCTGGTGACGACACCGAACCGCTCGTACTCGCGGCGCAGAAACTCGCCCTCGCCGTCATCGGCGATGCGACCGTAGGCCAGCGTCGGCCGCCCCAGCAGGCCGGCGGCGCACGCCACGTTTGCCACCGTGCCGCCGGCGTATGGCGGCAGGCGGCGTCCCAGTACCTTCTGGTCGGCCTGCGGCGCCCGGTCGACCGTGAACAGCAGGTCGATATTCGGGTCGCCAAAGGCCAGCAGATCAAACGGGCGCCCTTGCGGAAAATGAAGAAAATCACTCATGCGGTCGGTCCTGTATAGCCGTCAGGTTCAGAAACGGCGGCTGGCCTGGATGCCAAAGATGCGCGGATTGTTATCATTAACAAAACCAGTCAGGTTATTGAAATCAATCCCGCCCACCAGCTGGACGCGATTGGTGATATTGCGGCCGAACAGCGCCACCTCGTTACGATCGTTATCCCACTTGTACCCGAGCCGCAAACCGCCTGTCAACAAGGGTTTTCCGACAAACTCCGCCGAACGGTACAAGGTGAAGTTGACCGCGCTGCGATAGACCCAGTCGGTATAGACGTACCACTCGCCGTTGCTGACCGCGTGGCTGTACTTGAGCGAGGTGTTGGCGCTCCAGCGCGGCGCCTGTGGCAACGGGTTGCCGTCGATGCGCACCAGTGTGCTGCCGGCGCCCGTGACGATGGTGGGATTGAGCAGCGTGCAGGCGGCACAGGCGCCGACCGTCAGCCCGGCATCCTTGATCCGGGTGTAGTTGTAGCTCCCGCCGAAGCTCCACAACAGGTTCTCGGTCAGATAGGCATCCAGGTCAAGCTCCGCGCCGCGCCCGGCGCTGCGGTCGGCGTTCAGCAAGATGGCGGAATTGGAGGTCCCGCCCACCGCCGTCAGTTGCAGATCCTTGACCGTGTAGCTGTAGACATCGAAACTTAGGCGCGCGCGGCGATCCAGCAGGTCGGTCTTGAAGCCGGCTTCATAGGACGTGATGGTTTCCGGCCGCGCCACCGACATCGGATTGAATGACGCTGCCGGCTGGATGGTCGCACCACGGAAGCCGGTGGCGACGCGTCCATACACATTGGCAGCCTGATTCAGCTTGTAAACCCCGCTCACGTCCCAGTTCACCTTGGAGACGCTGGTGCTGGTCGCCAGGCCGGCCGAAGCGTCGATATCGGAGCCGCCGCCCGGCTTGTTGTTCGGTTCCGTGTTCAGATCCTTGTTGTCGCGCGTGTAACGCAGGCCGGCGCGCAGGTTGAAGCGCGGGCTGATATCGTAGTTGATGGAGCCGAATACCGCATAGGCGTCGTTTTTCTGGTGCGAGCGGATGTCCGAGCTGAGCGCACCGCCGCCCAGCGTATCGTAGCTGTAGCTGTCGATCTGGTACTTCTCGTCGAAGTAGAACAGCCCGGCCTGCCATTTGAACGCTTGCGCCACGTCGGATTCCAGCCGCAGTTCTTGCGTCAACTGGTGGTGCCCCTTGGTGCCGTCCGCCGATTCGACCACAAACGGAATCAATCCCGGTCCCGACGGCGGCGCATACACCGCGCCATAACCGCCATCGACATCGCCACGGCTATAGACCCGCACCGTCTCGTAGCCGGTCACCGAATGCAGCGTCAAATCGCCCAGGCGCCACGTCAGCCGCAAATTACCGCCGTAGTTGTTCAGGTGCTGGCCGTTCTGGCCATCGGTCGACACGCTGCCGACATCGAAACCCGGCGCCAGCGCATCACTGCCCTTCTGGATGATGTTGGCGCGGAACAGCGAGGCGCTGCCGTTCATGCTGCGCTGGTGCAGATTGGCCAGCGCACTGAAGCCGCCGCCCGATTGATACAGCACTTGCAAGCGCGCGGCAGTATCGTTATAGCCGCCATATTGGTCCGACTGGCCCGTGTGTGCGTTGCCGATCCAGTCGTCGCGGTGTTGACTCAGAAGGGAAACGCGCGCGGCCCAGTCGCCGCCAAGCGGAAGATTCACCGCGCCTTCCAGCCCGGCGGTGTTGTGCGTGGCGTCGGACAGGGTCAGGTAACCGCCGGACGTCTGCGACGGCCGCACCGAATCGAACTTGACCACCCCGGCCGGCGTATTCCGGCCGAACAGCGAGCCTTGCGGCCCGCGCAGCACTTCGATCCGTTCCAGGTCGAAGGCCGGGAAGCCTTTCAGCACCGCGCTTTCCTGCACCACGTCGTCATAGATCAGCGAGACCGGCTGAGAGGCGTTCTGGTGAAAGTCCACATTGCCGTAGCCGCGCAGGTAAAAGCGCGGGAAGCCACGGCCGAAGGACGACTCCACCTGCAAGCTGGGCGCGCGCCCGGCCAGCATCTGCATGTCCAAGCCGCCGGAGTTGAGCGCGCCCAGCGTGTCGTCGGCGATGATGGTCGCCGACACCGGCACATTCTTGACATTCTCCGCACGCCGCTCGGCGCTGACCGTCACCGTTTGCAGCTGGCCCGCCACTGACGCTGGCTGCTCTTCCTGCGCAAGCGCTGCAGACGCCGCAGTCAAGACCAGTACCACCACCACGATTTCCCTGTTCGCCATGCTCTTTCTCCCGTCGTTAATTTGGAAGAAATTCTACAGTGGTATGTACCACTTAAATTATAAATTTTCATATCCAAATAATTCTGTTGCGTTTAAGCGGAACAGGTATTGAAATCGGCTGACAACCATGAAACAATGGTACGTACCTTTAAAACACAAAAACAACCATGACCATACCTTATACCGCCCCCGCCTACATCACCTTCACCGGCATCGACCGCGCCGACCTGCTGCCCGGCATGCTGGCGCTGTCCGCGCGCTACCCGATCGAATGGGGCGTACTGCTGGACGCCGCCCAGGAAGGCGCACCACTGTTCCCGCTTGCCTCGGTACGCGACGCCCTGCGGGCCGCGCCACTGCGCCTGTCCGCCCACATCTGCGGCGGCGCCGCGCAGGCCATCGTCCAGGGTGGCGATCCGGAATTGAACCTGGCCGGCTTCTCGCGGGTCCAGATTAACCATGCGCGCGCCGGCAGCAGCGACAGCGAGATCCGCCACAGCGCCAGCTTCGCCGCACGCCATGGGGTTCGGGCGGCGCTGCAATGCCAGGGCGAGTTCCCGGCCGACCTGCGGGTCGATTGGCTGTATGACGTTTCCTTCGGCACCGGCGTGCGGCCGACCACCTGGCCACCAACGACTGCCAGCCTGCCGTTCTGCGGCTACTCCGGCGGCCTGGGACCGAACACCGTGCGCGATATGCTGCCGAAGTTTGCCGTCGCCTCCGGCGCCGCCTACTGGATCGACATGGAGTCCGGCGTGCGCAACGAAGGCCGCTTCGACCTCGCAAAATGCGAGGCGGTGTGCCGCATTGTTTTTGATGAGTTGCCGCGCATCGCCAGTTAAACTGACCAGCGATTTTTCCCAACCTTGAACCGGAGACGAATATGCGGCGACTTCTCATCGTGGCGGCCAGCGTAGTGGCGCTTTGCGGTGGACAGCACAGCATGGCGGCCTCGCCGCCGCCGAAGATCATCATCGACAGCGACTTCGGCACGCTGAACGACGACGGCCAGCTGCTGGCCATCGCCGCGCAATTGCAGGCGCGCGGTCGCGTCGAGATACTGGGCTTGACACTGGTCTCCGGTAACAAGTGGCTGCGGCAGGAGACCGCCGAAGCGCTGAAATCCGTTGAGCGGCTGGGCATTGCGCAGCAGGTCGGCGTGTACGCCGGCGCCAACTACCCGCTGTCGCACGATCTGGCCACCGTGCGCGCCGAGCAGCGGATGCATCCCGGCGGCGACGGCTACCTGGGCGCCTGGAGCCGCCCGGAACCACGCTCCGACGCCGACCTGGTGGCGCCGCCGGACGGCTATGCCAGCCATACGGAGCTGCGCGAACAAAGCGCCGCCGAATTCATCGCCGACAGCATCCGCCGCCATCCCGGCGAAGTCACGATTCTCGCCATCGGGCCGCTGACCAACATCGCGCTGGCGGTGCGGCGGTATCCGGAAATTGTTCCGATGATCGGACAGATCATCTACATGGGCGGGGCCTTCGACGTGGCCGGCAACACCACGGCGGCGGCGGAATTCAACTGGTGGTTCGATCCACAGGCGGCGCGCGAAGTGCTTGGGCTGCCGGTGCGGCATGTGATCTTCCCGCTCGACGTTACCGACACCGTCAAGATCGACAAGCAGGTCTACGACCGCGTGGTATATGGCGCCGCCCGCGACGGCATCATCGCGCGCCTGTTCAAGCAGCTCAACGGCTACGGCTACGACGGCAGGAACGGCTTCGAAACCAATCCAGCCTACAGCACCGATGTGTGGGATACGCTGACGCTGGCCTACCTGCTCGACCAGGGATATGCCACGCGTACCGTGCAGCGCTGGGTGGAGATCGACACCAGGGTCGGCGCCACCAATGGCCGCTCGATCGGTCACGCCACCGCGCAACCAGGGCTTCAACTGGCGACCATCGTGGAGCGCTTCGACAACCGCCGCTTTTTCGACTTTTACGTCGACGGCCTGACGGCCGCCGTGCCGGTCGTGCCATCGCGTGCCTCCAGCGTGGAGGGCAAATGAGTAGCGACCCGCAGGCTTCGCTTCTGGCGCTGGTCAAGGGCATGCCCAAAGCCGAACTGCACATCCACATCGAAGGCTCGCTGGAACCGGAACTGATCTTCGCACTGGCCCACCGCAACGGCGTGACGCTGCCCTATGATTCCGTCGAACAGCTGCGGCGCGCCTACGCCTTCAATGACCTGCAATCCTTCCTGGACATCTACTACGCCGGCACCAGCGTGCTGCTGACCGAGCAGGATTTCTACGACATGACGTGGGCCTACCTGCAGCGCGCGCATGCCGACAATATCTGCCACACGGAACTGTTCTTCGATCCGCAATCGCATCTGTCGCGCGGCGTGAACTTTGCCGCCATCGTCGGCGGCATCGACCGCGCGCTGGGCGATGCCGCCGCCGAATGGGGTATGACCAGCGGCTTGATCATGTGCTTCCTGCGTCACCTGTCCGAAGAGGACGCGTTTGCGACGCTGGAACAGGCCATGCCTTACCTGCCGGCCATTGTTGGCATCGGCCTTGATTCATCGGAGCGCGATCATCCGCCGGAAAAATTTTCGCGCGTCTTCGCGCGTTGTCGTGAACTGGGCCTGCGGCTGGTGGCGCATGCCGGCGAAGAAGGACCGCCGGCCTACATCCGCGACG
Organism: Duganella margarita; assembly: GCF_009857535.1. Taxonomy (GTDB): domain Bacteria; phylum Pseudomonadota; class Gammaproteobacteria; order Burkholderiales; family Burkholderiaceae_D; genus Rugamonas; species Rugamonas margarita. The sequence goes on along the minus strand of NZ_WWCS01000007.1, from coordinate 202,282 downwards.
CCCTCGACCTGCTGCACGTGGCGCGCATCGACCACGGCGTACGCTGTCTCGAAGATCCGGCGCTTGTTGAACTGCTGCGCGCGCGCCAGGTGCCGCTGACGGTATGCCCTAAGTCCAACGTCAAACTGAAAGTATTCCCACAGATGGCGCAGCACAATCTGCGCGCGCTGCTGGACGCCGGGTTGATGGTGACGATCAACTCCGACGACCCGGCCTATTTCGGTGGCTACATGAACGAGAATTTCACGGAGATCTTCTCGGCGCTGCCGCTCGACCGCGACGATGCCCTGCGGCTGGCCTGCAACAGCTTCGATGCTGCTTTTGTGAACGACGCCACCAAGGTCGGATACCGCGAACAGTTGTACGCCTACTTCGACCGAGCCGGTCCTGCCTAGCCCGCGCGCCTCTCCGCGCCAGCCAGCTCCTTGACCCGCAGCACCGCCAGCGCTTCGGCGGCCAACGGCTTGCTGAGGACCTGCATGCCGCGCTCCAGATGGCCGTAGGGATGGTGATTTCCACGCCATTTCAAACTCTAAACTTTGGTTTTGCGCCCACGCATGGATGTCTTTCCCGGAACGCTTTGTCCGTACTCACTCCACCATGCACTGAGGGCTTCCATCGTAGGTCCTAGTCCACGGGCCTTTTGGGTGATTTCATACTCGACGCGCGGAGGCACTTCTGCGAACACCGTGCGCAACACAAGCCCGTCCGCCTCCAACTCACGAAGCTGAGCCGTCAACATGTGCTGTGTGATTCCTGGAATCTCTTTGCGTAGCTCCCCAAACCGGTAAAGACGCTGGTTAAGCAGCCACATAATTTCAAGTTTCCACTTCCCCGAAAGCAGAGAAAAAGCGCGCCGCATTTCCTCATGCATGTTGATTTGGACCGAGCCTTTAGTCATCTTTTCCATACTAAGCCCCATTTTTTCATCCTACTTGTAAGTATTCATGTTAGTCGATACCCTCGATGCGTGTTGAACTAAAACACTTGATTAGGAAAACTTTTATGGTCGCTACATACACTTACTGGATCAGTACCACGCTGCTTTCGCTGCTCTACCTAGCATCGGCCTTTATATATATCAACAAGCGCGGCTTTGTCCGAAAAGCACAAGCAGAGTTGGGCTACTCTGCCTCAAACCTCGTGCCATTCATGATCGTAGTAAAGATTCTTGGTCCGGCCGCGATTCTGTTGCATTTCAATGTGGCGCTCAGCGATCTCGCCTATGCAGGTATGTTGTATCACCTGATCCTGTCAGGGCTGGCGCACTTGGGTGTTAGCAAGCCTAAAGGAACAATCCCTGCAGCTGTTGGACTCATCCTGTTGGCCCTTTCATTCGCAACGCAGAACGCGGCTCGCGAACTCCCGTCTCCCTATGCATCGGGTATGACAGTCATCCAAGCAACTCTTAATTAAAGGAAAAATTTTATGACCCGACTTATTGGAAAAATAGCAGTCGTTGTCGGCGCCGGACGCGGCATCGGCCGAGCTAAAGCAAAGCTATTCGCAGCCTAAGGAGCTAAGGTTGCAGTCCTTTCGTTGAGGCAGGCGAATATCGATGCGGTCGTGGCCGACACCGAAGCAGTTGGCGGAACGGCCAGCCAAGAGCAAAGCCTGGGAATCGAGCAGGTGAATCAAGCCATCATTCAGATGGACGGCGTAACGCAACAGAATGCAGCTCTGGTTGAGGAGTCAGCAGCAGTTGCTGAGTCCCTGCAGGACCAAGCCGTGGCACTTTCGAACGTTGCCGGAAAATTTGTATTGAATCAAAACGGCATGACTAACCATTCCGCGCGTCCCTTGCTAGTACCCACACAGCAGCTGAAAGCTGTTGGTGTAAAAAAAACCAGCCGTGGCGCAAACCAAAGCTCGTCGCTCAGCGCTAACGCGTCCGGAATTAAGTCCAAGGCTAGAGCCGAGAAGGATTGGGTTGAGTTCTGAGGCGAGGAAATTTCTTGCCCGATCGGAGACTTTGCTTTGCCGTGGCCACAAATGCAACTCGCTCCCTTAGAAAAACCGAGTCGCGCCTCATCGTCATGGGTTTAAGCCACCCTAGAGGTGACTTTGAGATGTTATGTGCGCATTACGCGACTGGCGATGCTCGAATGAGAAATGCTGTGATCTCTTCGAACGTGCCGAAGTTGATGTCGCTGCCAACCCTGTTGTCGCGATACCAGGCTATCTGGCTGCGCTGACCCTGATCGAAATGGTGCCGGACCAGCGCGACGCCATCCTGGCCCGCGCCGATGCCTATGCCCATAACCGTCTGGTCTGCGGCGTGCACTACCCGAGCGACATCGCCGCCTCCAAGCTGCTGGCCTACACTACCCATGCGGTGATGGAGACCAATCCGCAGTACCAGGCCGAACTAGCGCCCGCCAGGGCTGAGCTGCGCCGTCTGCTGGGCTTGCCGGCGGCCGAATAAGCCTTAAAGAGGTAGCCGTCGCAAAAAAAAATCCGCCGGCGGCTACCTCCGCCTATCCATATTTAGGTAAGCAACTTGAAGCTAAAAATACTGTATGCAAAATTAGGTAATTTGAATGCACAGTTGCAACACCTATCCGATTAGCGAATTACCTAAAACCAAATACAGTTACCGGGCCCTACCTGGTTCAATCTATGAAATACGAAACTGTATCTGTATTGAGAATTAGAGTGCTGTTAACCTCAGCAGTCCTCGATCGCGCAGCAGCGCCATGACCTGATCAACAGCGGCGGGCACTGAGGTGCGATCAGTATCAATCACCACATCCGGGCAACTTGGCGGCTCATAACTAGAGGAAATTCCGGTGAACTGTGCCAGCGTGCCGTCCCGCACGCGTTGGTACAATCCCTTGACGTCACGCTGTTCACAGACCTCGAGCGGGCACCGACAGTAGACCTCAAAAAAGGTATCTGCGCCGATCTGCGCGCGTACCGATTGTCTGTCTGAGGCAAACGGAGAAATAAATGCACAGAAGACGATGGTCCCCGCGTCGAGAAACAATTTGGCCAGTTCACCGGCCCGCCGGATGTTTTCTGACCGATCCTCATCGCTGAATCCCAAGTCGACATTGAGACCACCTCGAAGCAGATCACCGTCAAGCACATACGTACGGTAGCGTTCGTGATGCAGGCGCATTTCGACCGCGTGTGCCAAAGTGGTCTTGCCAGACCCGGACAGGCCAGTCAACCACAGCACAGCGCCGCGGTGCCCATGCAATTTGGCCCTGGACGCTGCGGTCACGTGAGATGTTGGCGACTGGAGGACGTCAGTTTGCATCATGCTATAGCGTATAAAGTGAGATGGACAGACACTTCGATGGCGACGGATCGAAGTGCCTGGATTCAATAACGAGACATCACATCAGCGACTAAGCGGCCGTCCGAACAAAAGATGCGTGTCCGAGGTCACAGGCAGCAAGTGTCCGGTGTCAACACCATGATCGGCACCAAATGCCGACATCGCCTGGATCAGGCTTGCGCTCTGCGATACCGTGCCGGCGGAGGCCACCAAGCTTTGTACCTGCGCTTGAGTTGATGCCGTACCTGCTTCGAAGTAGGCTGGAGCGAAGGTCGAGGGGTTCAGGCTGTCCACCAGATCCGCCTGGTAGGCGGACGGCAACGGTGCGGTGAGCATAGCGGCAGTCGCGTGCGCCGCAGGCTGAGCCAAGGCATTGGACGGAGTGGTCTGCTGAGGATGGGCGGGTTTCGTCGCACTGGTGGCGCTGCCGCCAATAAGGTCATCGTCGTCGCCATAATAGCCGCCCCCTGTTTCAGAGCCGCCACCGCTATCGGTCGGGTCGGAGTTCCAGTTCGAATCGGACGAATTCGCTCCCCAGCTACTGTCATACAAGCCATTATTGACGTTAGACTGGTTGCTGCCCCAGTTTTTGGTTTGGTCGTAGTCGCCCCAGTTAACCGTGTGGGTCCCCGTTCCCCAATTCTCGGTCTGGTTGTAATTGCCATCGACTTCGACATTGGTGCCGCTGCCGGTGGTGTTGGTGTCATTATTATTGCCGTTCACAGTCACCGAGTCACTGGCGCCACTCGTGGACACGGTGCTTGAATTGCCTTGGATTACGGCAGCGCTATCACCGTTGACTGTTACGGACGAATTATCTTCAACATTCGTGGTTGACCCGCTGCCGTTAACAATCTCTGCAGTGCCCGCATCCCTGCCGTTGCCACCGATCGTAATGTTCGAGCCAGTACCGGCGTTGACCGTGTCGCGGGTGCCGGTGACAGTCAGCTGGCTGCCCGCAGCGGTGGTGATGGTCGCGTTGTCGATGGCAAAATTGCCGCCGGTCCCCGAATAGTTGGCAGTGACCGTGCCATCGGCATTTTGCGTGGCCACCATCTCGTTTTGCAGCCGCCCGAGGACTTCGTTGATGGTTTGCGTATCGGTAATCGGCTTCGTGATATCGTTCATGAAAGTTTGCACCGATTGACGGGTATAGCCGTCGGGGCTGTAGATGTAGACGATGTCACCGTTGAACGTGTCCGTATTGGTTTGCTCGACCGGCCCAGGCGCGGCGGTGTTGGCGTTCACCTGGTTGAGGTAGCTTGCGCTGTCATTGGTGAGTTGGGTCAGGTAGCGATTGTACTCGGCTGGATTGGTGTTCCATGCCTTATAGATATCCGCTGCACCGGTCGCTGCCGCAATCCGTTTCTTATCCAGGTAAATGGCGATACCGTAGCGGATGTTGGACTTGTAGTCGAATCGATTATACGTGCCGAGATCGATATTTTTGTCGATCTTGGAGTTCGATAAGCGTGACGCCGCGTCTGCTGCAGTCGAATCGGTAATCTGAAACACCCCGGATGCACTGGTCTCGTATTTCGTGCTGTTCAGACTCCTCGCTGCAGCATCGGGGTTAAAGCCGGATTCGACTTTTGCGATGGCGATCAGGTTGGCGATATCCTGGTTGCTCAGACCGAATACCTTACCTTCCGAAATAATTTCGTTGATCACGGCAGTTTTGGTTGCCGCCGTCGCATCATTCGCATTCCGCGACATACCGTTGACCCCGCTAGAGTTAGGGGTTAGTGCATCGTTGTGATGATTAGTCGTCATGATATTTATCGGGTCCTTAATATGTGTTTCTCGGCGCTGACGTGGTAGTTGTCTTGTTTGAACAAATCGTTCAGGAAGTCGTCAACCGCTTTGGTTCCGGACAGGTGCTTAAAATTCGCGTCATCGAACATTCCCGCAGTGGAGCCCAGATATTTCCCTTGGGGGGTGAACACGTCGGCCCATTCGCAAACACTGCAATTACCAAAATTGGTACTAGATAAAACTACGTAGCTGGTGTCGTTTTTTCGATAGCATTCTCCTGTTGTAATGAATTGCTGATTACCGCGGTTGAACTGGTACTTGTAAACCACGGCCGTTTTGGTACCATGCGCATCAAACTGGACCGACTGCGTGTGGCAATAAGGCAGGTCTTGTTCCTTTTCCTCGCACTGGGTATCGATTGAAATCTTCGCCGGCGCGCAAAGGAACGCGTCATGCTTCGCGTAGCGCGGCGTCACCGGCGCGAGACCTTGATCGGCGGCATGCGCTCCAGCGAGCACCGCGTGAAACAGCATCAGACCGACGCAGAGTTTGGGGAATATGTCGTGCATGTTCATTACCTTTTTCAGAGTTAAAGAGAAATTGTGGTCAGCATCAGTGCAATCGCGTCACGTCGAATTTTCCGCTGGTAATCAATAATTGGAAGTGGGCCGAGCGCCACTCGGCATGGCTTGAAACGCTCTCCAGTTCCGCCTCAGCGAGTGCAGTTTGCGCATTCAATATTTCCACGATGTCGGCAGCGCCACCGCGATAGCGGCGCTGCGCACTCGCCAGCGTGTCCCGTGTCGCATTTAACAGGCGTCCCGCAGCCTGCAGATTGGCAGAGGCAGACACGACATCGGCATACACCTTCACCACCTCTTCGCGAACGATGTGTTGGATATCGGCCAGCTGCTGCAAGGTTTGTTCAGCCTGCGCTTCTGCCTTGCGCACGCGGTAAGTGTGGGCGTAGCCGTCGAATATCGGGATATTCAGCGCCACGCCGATGGTAGTCACCCGCGAACTCAACGCAGACAGCCCCTGCCCAGGATAGCCATTCTTGTACGAATTGATACTAAAATCGACGGTTGGCAACCCCTCAGCGCGGGTGGCACGAATTCGCTCTACCGACGCCAGCCGTTGTGCCTGTAGCGCGCGGATTTCAGGGTGTGACACGACGACCTCATCCAGCCATGCCGCGAGCGGTCCACCAACATCGTCTCCATCAGTGATGACCTTCTCAGTCGATAGCACCGGTAGCACCAGCGGGGTACCCGGATCGAGGCCAAGGGTGTAAGCGAGTATCGCGACCGCTTTGTGGTAGCTGCCTTGGGCACGGCTCTGGTTTAACGCAGCCCTGGCAACGGCGGCAGCAGCTTGCAGCACATCGCCATGGGCGGCCAAGCCGTTGGCCTCGCGGCGCCGGATGCTTTCCAGCGTTTCCGCCGCAGTCGCTTCGCTACGCTGCCGACTTTGCCAAGTGGCGGCCGCAGTCTGGACATCAAAATAGGCGCTCACAGTGGCATTCAAGATTTTTTGTATCGATGCATCATGACTGGCCAGTGCTGCCTGCAGCAGCGCTTGGGAGGACTTTTCGGTGGCGGCTCGTTGGCCGAAGTCAAGCACTCGCCAGGCCAACGATGCATACACCGTGTTGCCTCTGACCGACGTCGCTGGTGGCCCCACATCGTCATAATTGGTGCGGGTATTCAGACTGCTGAGATTGACAGACAACGTGGGCAAATAAGCCGCCCGGCTGATACCGAGTTCGCTAGCCTGCGCTTTCACTTCGGCCCAAGACGCTTTGATTTGGGGGTTGTTACACAACGCAAGGTCAACGGCAGTCTCAAGGTCCAGGCTCCCGCCGGGCACCTGGGGACTGTCGCAAGCGCTATCGTTGACAAGCCTGGCCGGCATGACGTTCAGCGGATCATTGAAGGGATCGCTGAACAATACGGCCATTGGATTGCCCGCCTTCGCCGGCATGAGTATGCCGACACAAAGTTCCGCAACCACCATACACGCCACTTTCGCCAGCCTAGCGCTCATGCATGCTCTCCTTTGCCTCGCGCAAGATGGGGGACATCAAGTAGTCGAGCACCCGGCGACTGCCGGTCTTTACTTCCACACTCACCGCCAAACCAGGCGATAGCGAGACGGCGCGCTGATTGGTCACGATTATTTTTTTATCCAGCGTAATCTTGACGGTGTAGAGCAGGCCGCGCTTATCATCTGGCACCGCATCGCGGGAGACGTGCGTGACCGTCGCCGGAATAGTGCCGTAGCGCGTGTATTCGAACGCATCGACCTTGACCGCCGCCGTCTGCCCTTCCTGCACAAATCCGATGTCCTTGTTCTCGATCGTGGCTTCAACTTCGATCGCATTCGCGGACGGCACGATTTGCATCAGCGGTTGCGCCGCCGGCACCACGCCACCGACGGTGTGGACGTTCAACTGCTGTACCGTGCCATCGATCGGAGCGGTCAATTTGAGTAGGCGAGCATGCGAAGCGACCCGCAATGCGTCCTGTTGCGCCGCAGCCGCCACATTTTGGCTATCGATAAGCTGATCGTAGGCGACGGTGCGCGCCTCTGTGATCAGTTCGCTACGTCTGTTCTCCGCCTCAAGAAGTTGCGCCTCCAGCGCCAGCCTGGCTTGTTCTTTTTCCAGCCAAGCGTGCTGTGAAACATCATGCTCCTGCAGCAGCGCGCGATAGTCGCTCGCTTGTTGTGTGATCAACGGCAACGCAGCCCTGCAATGCGCAATATCGCCGTCTATCCGCTGGAGCTTGCTAAGGTGATCCCGGTACTGCGCCTCCAGGTGCGTGCGCTCCAGCTGCCACTGAATCGCATCGATATTGGCGTCCGCTTGTTGCATGTCCAGCAGGGATGGCCAGACCGGAATGTGATTGCGGTCGATGGCATCGATCATGCCCCGCGCGCGGGCCGCCTTCAGCAGCGCTTCGCTGCGCGATTTAGTCGCTTTGCCATGCTCCGCGTCCTCGGGACCAGTATCCAGTTCCACGAGGACATCGCCCGCCTTTACTTCCTGTCCTTCCAACACATGGACCGCCTTAACACTGGCGACGTCAACCGAAGCAATCGATTTGGTGTGGCTACTGGGAATGATCTTGCCGGTGGCAAGGACGACGATGTCCAATTGCCCCCAATAAGACCAACCCAACAGCAATGCGAACAATGCCAGCAGCACGCGGCCGGTCAGGCGTGCCGTACCCGACACGGGGCGCTCCTGAAGCGACAGCGCGGAGGGCAGAAAATCGGCCTCCGTTTGGGTGAAGGCGACGCCGTTCAGTTCCTTTCTCCGTTGCCAAAAATGTCGCCATGTACGGAGATAATGGTTCAAGAGGCGGCTCGTCGCACCGATGCGCGCAGCGCCCCTCATGCTGTCGCCTCCATGGTGTAGGCAGCCGGCATCGCCGCATGGGGCGTACAAGCATGCGATTCCTGCAACCGGTGCAAGCTGGCGTACAACCCGGATGGGATATTGAGCAACTCCTGATGACTGCCTATTTCGGCAATCTGACCACGCTCCATGACGAGGATGCGATCGGCATCACGCACGGCTGACAAACGGTGGGCAATAATCAGTACTGTTCGCCCGACGCATATATCGCGCATATTGTCTTGAATGATTTTTTCCGATTCATAGTCCAGCGCGCTTGTCGCCTCGTCGAAGATCAGGATGCGAGGATTGGTAATCAACGCACGTGCGATGGCGATGCGCTGACGCTGCCCGCCGGACAGACCGGTGCCATGTTCGCCGAGTTGGGTGTCGTAGCCGTTCGGTAGTTCGCAAATGAAGTCGTGCGCACCGGCCAACTTGGCGGCACCGATGACTTCGTCGATAGGCGTTGATGGATTACTCAGCGCTATATTGTCCCGGATGCTGCGCGCGAATAAGGTGTTCTCCTGCAGCACCACCCCGATCTGATGGCGCAAAGAGACGCTGTCGCTGATGGCAATGTCCTGCCGATCAATCAGAATGCGTCCGCTGTACGGCGCATACAGCCGCTGAACCAGCTTGGTCAGGGTACTTTTTCCTGAGCCTGATCGTCCGACGATGCCGATCACCTCGCCCGCAGCGATAACCAGATCGAGTTTTCTTAAAACGTCACCGCCGTCGGCTCGGTAGCGGAAGCTGACCTGGTCGAAGCGAATAGCGCCTGCCAATTGCGGCATGGGTGATTGCTGCGCGCGGGTTTCGGCGGGTGTATTGAGGATGTCCCCCAGGCGCTGCATCGAAATGCCGACCTGCTGAAAATCGTTCCATACCTGCGCTAACCGAAGGATCGGGGAAGATATGTGGCTGGCGAGCATATTAAAGGCAACTAACTCGCCGACACTCATACTTCCCCCAACCACGTCCTTTGCGCCATACCACATGATGGCTGCCGTGACTAACTTGTTGATCAGACTGACCCCGCCGTTTGCGACCATGGCGATGTTGGTGGCAGCTAACCCGGCACTGACATAGCCGGCCAACTGGCGCTCCCAGCGTTGTTGCCAGCGAGGTTCTACCGCCATGGCCTTGATCGTGTCGATACCATGCAGTGTTTCCACCAGAAAGGACTGGTTTTCGGCGCCCCGGTTAAATTTTTCAGTCAGCCGTGCGCGCAAAATGGGAGTGCACGTCAGGGACAGCACGCCGTATAACGGAATCGATACCAGCACAATGAGGGTCAGGTCGGCGCTATAACACAGCATCACCAGAATGAAGACGAAAGAAAATAGTAAATCCAGCACCAAGGTAATTGCGTTTCCCGTCAGGAAGGTGCGGATATTTTCCAACTCCCTGACCCGCGCCACCGAGTCGCCGACGCGACGACTCTGAAAGTAGGCCAGCGGCAGATTCAGTAGGTGCTGGAACAGCCGGGCGCCGAGTTCCACGTCGATCTTGCTGCTCGTCTGGGAGAACACATAGGTCCGGATGCCGGTAAGCACAGCCTCGAACACCGTCGCGCATACCAGCCCCAACGTGATGACGTTCAACGTTTGCATGGCGTGATTGACGAGGACTTTATCCATCACCACCTGGAAAAACATCGGCGTGACCAAACCGATCAACTGTAAAACAAGTGATATCAGCAGTACTTCACCGAGTAGCTTGCGATACTTGATCACTGCAGGAATAAACCATGAGAAATCGAACTTCGCTAAGTCGCCGGAAATGCTTAAAGCACTGGTAAAGTAGATCAGGTCTCCCGTCCAAAGCGCGAACAACGACGCCTCCGTGATCACCTGCGGAGCGCTGCCGGGATGCTGAATCAGCACGCAAGCACCGGCATCGGCACTGTGCGCGGTATATTTAGCGACAATGAAGAACTTGCCGCTGAGGTCCATGGCCACTGCCGGGAGTGGTGCTTGGGCCAAGCGCGCCGGTGCTTGTTGGACGACTTTCCCCTTCAGGCCAATACTGCGTGCAGCCAGGACTATTTGCTCAGCACCGAAGATTTCACTCAACGCGAATTTATGGCGCAGGGTTGCTTCGTCGGCGGCGATGCCATGCAAGTGTGCAATGCCCAGCACGCACCCCAGTCCCGTATCGAGGCCAGACGGCGCGCGATCTGATTCCCGAACGGGAGCATGCGACAATATATTAACCATGTTTCTAGAGGAGCCTGGAGTTTTAAAGAATGGTAACGCCGCGCGGATTCATGGCCGGATCTTTCCAAAAATGGAACGCGTCATATTTAACAAACACATCTGGCGGTATAATCGGAATACGCTTGATCTGTTCCACGTTCTGACGAATCGTGTGCAATCCTGGCATGCCGAGTTGTTGATCGAACGCCTCAGCCTCGAACGAAACATTGGTGAAACTGTGCTGAAAATAATCGAGGCCAAGCTTTAAATAAAGATTTTTTAGCGTCTGCTCTGGATTTTTAATAAAACTATCGTATGGAATTACGATAAGATTATTTGCTTGTGTGCCAAACCACGCTTCTCGTAAATTGTGCCAAGCCAAACCAACTAGCCCTTTTTCTGGATTCATCACATTATCAACACGAGAATATAACGATGCGCCAGCACTAAAATTGAAAATTCGCGACAATTGCATCGGGTTTTTCTTCAGCATGAGTTCGATGCTATCAATGATCCACCCGATATCTCTGACGCAGCAGATCACTTTCGCCTCGGGAAAAAGCGCGTTGAGAAGCGCAATGCGACCAGTCCAAGACCGATTGGTATCAAACCAGATTTCTGTTGCAGCCTCGCCTTCTGGCGGGTAATAAGTGTTGAATACGCCACGCAAAACGCGTGCACGCCGCTCATCGTCGAAAAATGAGCCGAATTCACCTCCGCACATTTTGGGATGCAAAGCATTGATAAGCGGCGCTACCGGACTGGTAACTGACGCGTGAAATTTCGGATTTTGCTTTAATAAGGCGGAAAGCAAAGTAGACCCGGATCGCGGCAACCCGGAAATAAAATGAAATTTAGATGACATAAAAAAATTAAGATGTCTGAGCCGTTTTTTTGAATGAGAAAATTATACGAACACATTTCAAATTAAAATTCACCAAATGTCACAGAATCCAATCTGATACACGGCGATACAATTTTTCGCTTTTTTATAATTATTTGAAATAATTCGCGACATATCCACACAAAACGAAACAATAATTTTCCATAATTGTCATACGGTTGTAATAATTTCTTGATAATCACATCAGGAAAATTTCGACTTGCGAGAAACTCGCTTCGGTAGCGCTTGCGGCGGATGTCGTTTCAAGTGCGATTGATTTAATGAGATTGACTTCCCCGCCCCTGCTCAAAACGCGTGCTTCGTCCAATTTACGGAAGGAGGTCTGGCATGGTTATCGAGATTCTCGGGGTTGGTTACGCCGACGGCGTTGACATGCGATTTCGTGCAGCTCACCGCAGAGGCAACCCGGCCCAGCCGGTTGCACCTATGCCTTCGATGTTGGTCAGGCTAATTTCCGCCACGGGGACCAGTTGGGGTTCCTTGTCCTCTGCGAAGCACACCCACGCCTGGCCTGCCGCCGGCGGTACCATCAGCACCAATTCCAATGCGCTGCCATCCTTCGTCCCGAACACCCGAACCCCGCTACCCGCGACGACATGCACTGACCGCCCGGTGTGCGGGCGTGCGCTGCGTGAAGCGCTCGACAAAGTTAACGCGACTGCATCAGACGCACTGACCGCCCCATGATCCGTCAGAAGAGCGGTCTTGCCACGCAGCGCTGCCATCCAAAGGTGCAGCCTAGCGAGACCTCCGCCCCGTCGTCGTCCAGGACCAGCGCACCGATCGCCCGCAGGTTTCGCCTGCAGTGCTCGTTTATAAATGTCATGATTCATCGCCCGCTCTGATGCAGATCCCAATCATAGCGCGGCCCGTCCTTCGACAATATCAGCGCGCGCACAGTGCTGCATCGAATGCGGAGCGACGCCACCTGCGCCCCCCGTCCCGGCGCCAACACGCCGCCGCCCACGCTGCAGGCAACGCAGCCTCGCCAAGGGTCGATAGCCGGTGGTCCAGGAAAACCGGTGCCCGCCCGGCAAGCGCCATATGCCCATCCGTTCGCCGTCGCGTCGTGATCGCGTTACACTGGCAGCACCAGATCCCGCCAGGAGCAACCATGTGCGTCAACTACCTCACCGTCAGCCGGCAGATCGCCTTCGACTGGTTCCGCACCCCGATCGAAGCCAGCGACGATTGGCGCGACGAGATCTACCGCGACCACCTGGCGCCGTTCATCGTCCACGACGACCAGGGCCAGCGCAAGGGCGTGGTCGGCAGCTACGGCTTCGTCCCGCAGCGCCATCGGCCGTTCAAGGCACTGACCGAACAAGAAAAGCTGTCGCTGGCGGCAGGCCAGGAGGTCCAGCGAAAACGCATTGCAATGGACACCATGAACGCCCGCGCCGAGGACGTCGGCAGCCGGCTCAACTACAAGCGCTTCTGGCAACAGCAGCAGTTGTGCATCGTTCCCGCCCAGGCAGTGTTCGAACCGAACTGGGAAACCGGCGTGCACGAGCGCTGGCGCATTGCGCTGGCCGGCGAACCATTTGGCCTGCCCGGCATGTGGCGCAGCTGGGAAGAAGCGGACGGCGGCATCGCCCACAGCTTCACCCATTTCACGCTGAACGCCGATCTCCACCCCCTGCTACGGCGCTTCCATAGCGACAAGGAAAAACGTGGCGTCGCCATCCTGCGACCGCAGGACTACGACGACTGGCTGGGGTCCAAAAATCCCGAGTTTGCACGCGCCCTGCTGCAACTCTATCCGGCCGAGCTGCTGCAAGCCGAGCCGGCCCCCAAGGCTCCTGCCAGCCGGCAGGCGCCCAGGGAAGTGGCCGCTGGCGCTCCGCCGGACGTCCAGCTGGACCTGTTCTGACGCGCCCAGCAGCAGTCAAGGCATTCAAGGCGGCGTCAAACCGGGTGCACTGGCGGCCGGCGCCTCGCCGGCAACGCCGGCAGCCCTGATCACGGTCAAGTGGATATCCGCCACCGGGACCAGTTGTGGCGCGTGGTCGTCTGCGTAGCGCACCCAGGCCTGGTCCGCCTCCGGCGGCGCCATCAGCATCAATTCCAGCCCCCTGCCATCCCGCGTCCCGAACACGCGAACTGCCCCGCCATGAACGACCTCGACCGGGCGACCGCCGCGCTTGCGTGGGCTGCGTGCCACGGCCGACAACGCCGACGAGACGGCGTCAACGGCACTGGCCGGGCCTACTGGGGACAACACCGCCGTCTTGCGACGCAGTTCTTCCGTCATCGCCTCGATCGCCGCCATGTCGATGTTCGCCACCACCTCCAGCCGGCGCTCCACCAACGCTGCATCGCGTCGCATCAGCTTGCGCAACAGGTAGAGGTAATACGGCGCGCGGCAGCGCCGGCTATGGTATAGCTCCAGCAACAGCGGCGGCGGCGCCACTGCCAGGGCCAGCAAATGGGTCACAGCGCTGGGATCCATGTCGAGCCGCGCCGCCACCGCACGCCTGGTCTCACCGGCCGCCAGCTTGCGGACGATGAAGCAGCCCAGCTCCAACGGCTGCAATGGCTGACGGTGGGCGTTCTCCGCCACCTGCGCATAATCGTCGAACTGCCGCTCATCCTCGGTCTCGACATACGGGATGACCGCCAGGCCGGCGCGCAACGCAGCCCGGTAGCGGCGCGCGCCAAAGCGTATCCGCAGCCGCCCGCTGGCCATGCGCCGCACCACCAGCGGCTGCAGCACGCCGCGCTGCCGGATATCCGCGACCAGCGCGGCAAACGCCGCGTCCTCGTCGAATTCGCTGCGCGGCTGGTCCGGATCTTCTTCAAACTCGGCCACCGGCGCCGCCGGCGGCACTGCCCGCGTCCGTGACAGCACCAGCCCTTCATCCAGACGGGACAGGTCGAGCACCATGTCAGTCCTCGCGCAGCAGGATGGCGGCAATGGCGTCGAACGACGGCTTGATCTCGCGCCAGGCATCGCGCGCCGCGCTGCGCAGCGGCAGGGCGCCGCCCGCCGGCTGCGGGCCGGCAGGACGCTGACGCAACTGCCACAGCGGCACGCCGGCCGCCTGCGCTTCCGCCACCGCGGTCCGGGTCGGAATATAGGCGTAGCCCATGACATCGCCGCGCGGCACCGGGATCAGCAAGCCCGGATGCTGGAGCACCAGTTGCTGCAGATTGGCGCGCTGGAACGGCGTGCCCTCCACCAGGTTCGGCAGGATGCCGATCAGTTCCAGCCGGGGATTCAGGACCTGGCGGATCTTGTGGTAGCCGTAGCGCCCATGGTGCAGCAGCGTCGCGATGCCGTCGATCGCCTCCTGGTTCAGCTGCACCGGCGCCAGCAGGAAGTCAGCGGTCGCCAGCGCCGCCGCGTAGCGCACGTCCGGACTGGGATTGGTATCCATCACGCACACCCTGAACCGTCCGGAGACCTCGGCCAGGAAACGCTGCAGTGCGTTGACGAACGCATTGTGGCGCTGCGGCTGGCGCTCCATGGCCGCCAGGTCCGGATGGCCCGGCACCATCACCAGTTGGCCGGGCGGCAGCTCACCGGCGCGTCCCTCGAACACCTCCAGCATGGTGAACGGCGCACACGCCACCAGGCCGCCGCGCGCCATGCTGTCGCTGGCATTGAGTTGCTGGTCCAGGTCCAGCAAGAGCGTCGGCGCCGCCAAGCCAGCCAAGCGAAAGCCGAGCTGGCAAGACACGAAGGTCTTGCCCACCCCGCCCTTCTGCGTCGCCACCGCCACGGTTTTCATTGCCACCCCGCGTAATCGTCCCATCCTCCGCTGTTGTACGCCGTCCGCAGCGCGCGGGCATGCGGCAGATCAAACCCGATCCGTTCGCGAAGTGCAACCTAGCAGTAAAAAATTCACGTGCTGAGCGGGATCAATCCCTGCGCAACCAAACCGCGCAAAGCGCCTGACATTAGCGCCAGATCAACCGTCCGTCGCGGCCGCCTTGAAGCACCCGCAATCGTGAATTAGCCTACTCATGTAGTTATTCATATATTAACTTATGTTTCAAATAAGAAAATAGCTTTCAGGGCCATCGCGCCCAAGCTTTGATCTCCAGGAGACCCCATGAACAAGGCAACCGTTTCCCGCATTCTGTCGGCCAGTATCTTCCCCCTGCTGTGCAGCGTCTGTGTACAAGCCTCGGCGCAGGTGCAACAGACGAAAATAACGGAGAACCTGCAATTCGGGTTGAATCTGTTGGTCGCCGCCTGTGTCGTGATCTTCACAGGCTTTTTCGTCATGGCCGGTATTGAAATCGGCGCCCGGCACAAACGGCTAATTGATATTTGGCATCTTCTTGTGGGAGCCGGCATCGCCGCGGGGGCAGGCGTATATGCAGCGCAATTCGTCAAATGAAAATGAAGGGCTCGCCATGGATGACTTCGACGATCCTTTCTTTCGCGGTTGCACCCGCCCTGCGATGCTGCTCGGTATTCCGCTGATGCCGATGGTCATGGTCACGCTGGCCTGCGCGCTGGCGGGGGTGTGGCTGGCTTACCTGTTCACAGCCTACGCCCTGCTCGGCGCTGCCACCGTCTACATTCCGCTGGTGCTGGAAATGCGCGCCGCCACCAAAAAAGACGACCAGCGCCTGCGTCAGCTGTGGCTAAGGGTCCGCATGCGCCTCCTTCACTGGTCATCGCGGCTGCGCTGGGGAGCGTACTCCTACAGCCCGCACAACTACCAACGCCGGAGCTGACATGCGCGCCCTGACCGCACTGCGCCGCCGCGCCAACGCCGAAGCGGCGATCGCCGACCACGTCCCCTTCGGCGGCTGGATCAGCCCCAACGTGATCCGCCTGCGCCACAACGGCGACCTGCTTGCCACTTGGCGCCTCGCCGGCATCGCGTTTGAAACCGCCGATCCGGCGTTTATCGCCGACCGCAAGCGCACGCTGCACAACTTCTGGAACGCGATGGGGGGCGGCCGCTGCGCCATCTGGGCGCACAAGGTCAGGCGCGCGGTCAACCTGATCCCGGGGGGCATGCCGGAACAGGCGTTCGCGCGCCACTTCACGCAACGCTACAACGCCGGCCTGACCAGCAACCGGACAGGCCTGGGCCCACGCCAGATGGTGACCGAACTCTACCTTTCGTTGATTTACCGGCCGCTGAACTGGCCCAAGGCGGGCCTGCGCAAGCGCCTGGCCGGCGCCTCCCTCGCCGAGCTGCTGGCGGCACAGCAAAGCAATCTTGCAGCGATCGACGAAATGGGACAACGGCTGGAAAGCAGCCTGCGCAGCTACGGACCGGAACGGCTGGGCGAGTACCAGCGCGCGGGGCACGCTTATTCCGAGCAAGCGGCGTTCTACGGCTTCCTGCTGAACGGCGTGTGGGAAGAAGTCGCCTGCCATGACACCCGGCTGGCCGAGTACCTGCCGGTCTCGCGCCTGCACTTCGGCGACAGCAATGGCATGGTGGAGATCTGGCATCCCGAACAGCGCCGCTTCGCCGGTCTGCTCGATTTCCAGGACTACCCCAGCACCTCCCAGCCGGGGATGAACAATGCCATCCTGTACAGCGACTACGAATACATCGAAACCCAGAGCTTTTCGATGCTCGGCAAGCGCGACGCCCTGCACGCCCTGGAGCGGCAGCGGGGCCACCTGTATGCGGCGCAGGATCCGTCAACGCGCGAGATCGAGGAGATCGACGCCGCGATGGGCGAAGTCAACAGCGGCGATATCCAGATGGGCGAATACCATTATTCGCTGGCAGTGTTTGGCGACTCGCCGGCGCAAACCGCGCGCCACATGGCGCAAGCGCGCACGGCACTACAGGATGGGCCGGGCTTCAAGATGGCGATCATCGATGCCATCCCCGAATGCGCCTGGTTCGCCCAGCTGCCCGGCAACTGGGGCATGCGGCCGCGTGAAGCCGCGATCACCAGCAAAAACTTCACCAATCTGGCGCCGTTGCATAACTTCGCGCAAGGCAAACGCGACGGCAACCCCTGGGGGCCTGCGCTGGCATTGATGGACACCCCCAGCGGTCAGCCCTACTTCCTCAACCACCACGCCTCGCCGGTGGACCAGGACTCCACCGACGACAAACGCCCCGGCAACACCATCGTCATCGGCCCTACCGGGGTCGGCAAGACAGCGCTGGTCAACGGCCTGATGACCCTGGCCCAGAAATATCCGGGCTACCGCGCCATGTTTTTCGACAAGGAACGCGGCGCAGAAATCTGCATCCGCCGCCTCGATGGCCACTACACCGGCTTCAAGCGCGGTGAACCGACCGGCCTGAATCCGTTCCAGCTACCGCTGACCGAACGCAACATCGCCTACTGCGAACAGTGGCTGCGCCTGCTGGCAGGACCAGCCCAGCCTGGCGACGAGACCCAGGAAGAAAACGAAACCAGCCATGCTGTGCGCACCGTCATGAGCGACGCCATTCCATTCGAGCTGCGCCGCTTATCGACCGTGTGGCAAAACCTGACCGTGCGCCAGGGAGGACGCAGCCTGCGCGACCGGCTGCGCAAATGGACTGCCCAAGGTCCGCTTGGCTGGGCCTTCGACAACCCGCGCCACACGCACCAATTGGACCTGCAGGGCGTCGGCATCTATGGCTACGACTGCACCGAGATCCTCGATGACGCACAACTTTGCTCACCCATCGTCGACCTGCTGCTGCACATGAGCACCGACATGATCGACGGCAATCCCTTCGTCTACTACATGGACGAGTTCTGGAAGTACCTGGAAAACGACCAGTTCGCCGATTCGGTCTACAACCGTCAAAAAACCATCCGCAAACTGAATGGCATCGGCGTCTTCATCACGCAGTCGCCCGCCGATACCCTGCTGCACCGCATCAGCAAGACCATCGTCGAGCAGTGCGTGACCAAGATCTTCCTGCCCAACCCGGCGGCCGACCACGACGACTACGTGCTGGGCTTCAAGCTCAGCGAACAGGAATTCAACCTCATCCGCAACATGAACGAGAACAGCAGGCTGCTGCTGGTCAAGCAAAACCATCAGTCGGCCATCCTGAAGTACGACCTCAGCGACATGCCGGACGTTCTGAACATCTTCTCCGGCTCGCTGGACAACGTGCTGCTGCTGGACGAGATTCGCGCCAAAGTCGGCGATGCGCCAGAGGCGTGGGAGCCAATCCTTCAACAACAAATCCGCCAAAGGCGCCAGAAACTCGCAAATAAGGAGCACCAGCCATGAAACCCAAGCAGTTTGTCATCTCAGTCCTGCTCACAGCAATTTCCGTTGTTGCTTGCGATAGCGAGAAAAAGGGGAATTTGCACAGCAGCAAGGACGGGACGGAAAACTTCGATTTCAAGCCACCACCATCAGCAGTCGCACCGACACCAGAACAGCGCGAGCCTAAGCAAGATTCATCCTCATTGCGTCCTGGCCCGAAGAAGTAAATACAGATCAATTCATTATTGCTTGAACCATCATGAAAACAGCACAAAATCTAGACGCCGCCATTGATGTGCTCCTGGGTAAATTTGTTTCGGAAAAAAGTGCTGCTGTCTGCGCTGTATTGACTCCGATAGCCGTCGCCGCCATGGCGATTACTTTTGTCTTTATCGGACTATCGATCGCGCGCGGCCAGCATGGCGCGCCGATCAAGGAAACATTCTTGCGCCTGGGGCGAACAAGCTTCATCCTCTTGATTTCCCTTAGCGCAGGCACCTATCAGAGTTTTGTGGTCAGCGGCTTGGATGGCGTGGGCGCCTCCTTTATTTATGCGGTCTCTGGAGAAACCAGTTTCGCGGCGCAGCTGGACAAAATGGAAGAGCCATTCGCCGCATTAGGCGAAAGTCTGTGGAGCGACGCCACTACCGGTATCTTTCCTAATGTCGCGTTAATCTTCGCAGCAGCGATCGTATCGCTCGCTGACTCGGCAATTTTCTCAATATCCATAGGCTTTTATGTACTCGCCAAAGTATCGGTTGCCATCGTCATGGCAGTGGGTCCGGCATTCCTCTTGTGCGCGGCCTGGACGCCCACCCAAAAATACGCGGAAAACTGGCTCGGCCAGGCTTTGAATTTCATCTTCCTGAAAGTGCTGGTAACGGTGACGGCGGTGATGCTGACCTCTTTCGCCAGCCAGTTCGCCGCACACATGCTCACCGAGACCGACACCATCAACATCATCCGTGCGGTGTGCGCGCTGCTGATCAATTGCATCGCCCTGACCATCGTCGTGCTGTTCCACCCGCAGCTTGCCAGCGCGCTGTTCGGCGGCGCCTCCATTGCCGGCGTCGGTCGCGCAATCATGCACATGCTGCTTTGGACACCGCAAAGGACACCGTCGCACAATCCACCACCGGCGAGGCCGAATCGAATCGGCAACGCCAGCCCGTCCGGGCCCACCTCGACCCGCAGCAACGCCATCAGCACACCCCGGCCGATTTACCAGAACCTGGCCTTGGCCAATCTTCGTCATCAACAATCAAGGAGAGCAGCATGAAACTACGTCCGCTGATGATCGCCAGCATCATCCTATTCGCACATGGCGCGGCCCATGCCCAGATGGCCGTGATCGACAGCGCCGGACTCGGGCAGGCAATCAAGCAGGTGCAGGCATGGGAAAAACAATACAAGCAAATGATCGAGCAGCAAAACCAGCTGAAGCAACAATTGACTGCAGCCACCGGGTCGCGCGGGCTGGGCGGACTCGCCAGCAATCCCTTGCTGCAAGCCACCGTCCCCTCCGAGCTGCCCGAAATCTATCAGGCGTTGCAAAGCCAGGGCTGGTCCGGACTATCGGTCATGGCGCAAGCCATCAGGCTCCAGGGCAAACTCTACAACTGCGAAAACCGCAGCGGGGATGCGCTGATCACCTGCCAGCGGCTGCTGAACAACGGCGCCCAGCAGCAGGCGCTGCTGCAACAGGCGCTCGCACTCACGACCGCCCGCAGCACACAAATCCAGGCACTGCAACAGCACATTAACGCGACCAGCGATCCCAAGTCGATCGCCGAACTGCAGGCGCGCTTGCAGGTGGAAACCACCCAGGTCGGCAACGACGCCAACCGCCTGGCATTGATGCGCGGCCTGGCCGAAGCCGCCGACCGCAGCGCCGAACAGGCAGTGCGCGAAAAAGTCCTGCACAGCCTGACGCTGAAGACGAACGGCAGCGAAAACTTCCATTTCGTCCCGATGAAATAACCCCACCTGTACGGAGCCCGCCATGCCGGCCGTCCCCTCAAGTGTCCAACCAGCCACGCTCAATTCCGCGCCCACCACGCGCCAGATGCCTGCCTGGGAAGTCTTGATCGACCATCAGCTACAAAGGTCCGAGCGCCGCGCCTGGTGGGTGGCGACGGTCGCCTCCAGCGTCGCGCTGACGGCCGTCGTCGCGCTGGCGGTGCTGGCGCCCTACCGTCGGGATGTGCCTTATCTGCTCGCGCTCGATCGCGTCCAAGGCAATGTCGAATTCATCGGCACCATCGACGACCGCACCATCAAGGGCTACCAGGAAGTGCTTGATAAACACTGGGTTCAGCAATACGTCGTGGCCCGCGAATCCTACTTCTACCGGCTGCTGCAGGACGACTACGACACGGTGCTGGAGCTGAGTGAGGCCGATGTCGGCCGCGATTTCATGCAGACTTACGAGGGGCCGGCCGCGCGTGACAAGCAGCTCGGTGAGCAAACCGAAATCCAGATCAAAATCGTCAGTATCCAGCTGGCGTCAAACGCTGTCGGCCAGCAGGCGACGGTCCGCTTCAGTCGCACCTTGCGCCACCTCGACACCAATCTGGTCGATCCGGTGCAATACGCCATCGCAACCCTAGCCTACAGCTACCGGCCACGGATGTTCGGCAAGGAGCTATCGCTGATCCGCAATCCCCTGGGTTTCAAGGTATCGGTCTACCGGATCGCCAACGAAATGACCCCAGTCACCGTCAAGGGCGACAGGTCCCCGGCCGGCCAGAATGGAGAATGACATGCGCCTGTCCGTCTTCCGCCTGCTGCTTTGCCTGCTGCCTGCTCTGTTCCTGCGCACCGCTGCCGCCGCCCAGCTACCGGTGCCGGCCAGCGGCGATGCGCGCGTGCTCTACCTCGATTACAAAGCCGACGACGTCGCCATCATCAAAGTCCAGCGCGGCGCCGCTACCCGCATCGTGCTGGCAGCACAGGAGCACATCCTGCGTGATGGCGCCGCGACCGGCCTGGGCGCCGACTGCGCCAAACCGGAACACGAATGGTGCATGCGGGCCGACGCCGGCGGCAACCAGGTCCTGATCCGCCCCAAAGACCGCGCTACCGCCAACAATCTCGAACTGCGCACCGACAAACGGGATTACAGCTTCCGCTTCGAGGTCGTACCCGACTCCACCAAGCAGCGCAACGGCGCCGGCAAGCCGCAACACGCCGGCGCGTTACCGATGTACCGGGTCATCTTCCGCTACAGCGAAGCAGCAGCGCCATCGGCCGCCTCCCCGGCCGCGCAAACCGCGCCCACCCCGTCCGAACTGGCGGACGCGGCACGCCCCAGCCCGCGTAACTGGCGTTACACGATGCAAGTGCTGCCTGGCGGCGAAGATATCGTGCCATCGCTGGCGTTCGATGATGGCCGCTTCACCTATTTCCAGTTCCCGGCCAACCGCGAGATGCCAACCATCTACTTCGTCTCCAGCGCCGGCGAGGAGGGGCGCGTCAACTTCCACATCGACCCGCTCGACCCCGCCATGGTGGTGGTCGAGCGCATGGGACGCCGCTTCGTCCTGCGACTGGGGGACGCGGTGGTCGGCATCTGGAACGAGGGCTTCGATGCCTATGGCGTGCCGCCCATCAATGGCACAACGGTCGATGGACTGAGCAGAATAGCGCGCTGAGGTGAATGATGGACAGCACAAACCCCACACCGGCTAAAGATACATCCGCCGAACGCATCGTCTCGGTGAATGACTACGGCGGCGCTGCCAGCAAGCCCTGGTTCAGAGTCTTGCGCGCGGCACTCATCGTGGTGCTGATTGGGGCGGCGATCGCCATGTCGGTACAGCGGGCGAAAGCCTACTTCCATGCCAAGAGCACGGCGCCAGGCCAAGGCCAGTTGCAAACCAGCACCGCCGAACCCCAGCCGGGACGACGCACCTTTCCTGTCACGACCGCTCAGCCCAGCGCGTCACCCAATACGGCGGCCGCCGATGGGGCGCAAGACCTGCAGCTATGCGCCGACAAGCGGCCAAGCGAACCGATGAAAGCCCGCGACGGCACCCTGATCCTGACGCCGACCGGACTGCCGGTGCGGGTGTGCCATGACGGCCAGATCCTGATACCACCGCTGCCGATGCCAGCCCCGCAGCCGCCGTACCAGACAGGAGCCGCCATGCAGCAGCCCGCGGTGACGCCGGCCGCCCATGTTCCCGCCAAGCGCGACGATGGTGATATCGTGCTGCCGCAGCGCACCGCCCCTTACAGCGACGGCGGACCGGCTGTCGCACCGCAGTCCGCATCAGGCCAGTCCGCGCCACTAGCGCCGGCAGAAGACATGGCGGGAACGGGCAGAGACGACTTCCCAAGTGCACACGGTTCGCTGAAGTCCATGCTGCGCGGTACCGCGACCACGGCAGTGCAGGCACAGCGGATCGGTGACCGCCACATGCTGCTGCCGCAAGGCCGCACGATCGATTGTAACCTGTCACTGCGCGTCATCAGCGACGTCTCCGGCATGGCGGTGTGCGTGCTGTCCTCCTACGTATATGGCGATACCGGCGTGGTCGCCCTGGCCGAGCCGGGCTCGATTGCCACCGGCGACTACATCGCCTTTTCGGCGCAAGGGCAGCGCCGCCTGTTCATCACCTGGGGGCGGCTGAAGACCACCAAGGGGGTCATCATCAACATCAATTCGCCGGCGTCCGATGCACTCGGCACGTCGGGCGTGGAAGGCTATGTCGACAACCGCTGGGCTGACCGCATCGGCGCTGCGGTGCTGCTGTCGTCGGTGCAGGACGCGATCGGCTACCAGACCGCGCGCGCCGGCGCCGACCGCAACAACGGCGGCGGCGTGAACGTCTACCCCAACACCACGCAGGCAGGCAGCCACCTGGCCGAGCGCATCCTGGAAAGCACGATCAATATCAAGCCGACCATTTACAAACACCAGGGGGACCGCGCCAGCATCACCGTCGTGCGCGACCTCGACTTCGGGAGCGTATATGCCCTGCACACCAAATGAAGCGCTGCCGCTCGACACCTCGGTACGCGAGCTGTTCCGCCCGCTGGCGGGCTTCCTCGACATCCCGGGCGTGACCGAGATCGCCATCAACCGTCCCGGCGAAGTGTTCGTCGAAGCCGGGCCGCACTGGACCCGGCATGCAGCGCCCGGCCTGACGCTGGAGCGCTGCTGGAGCATGGCCACCGCCATCGCCTCCTACGCCAACCAGCGCGTCGACAGCCAGACGCCCTTGCTCGGCGCCCAACTGCCCGGCCTGCAGCGCATCCAGATCGCCGTGCCGCCGGCGGTCGAGGACCAGACCGTGGCGATGACCATCCGCATCCCGGACAGCGCCGTGCGCAGCTTCGACGCCTACCAGGCCGAGGGATTCTTTAGCCGCTACCTGTGGGCGCGTCCGCCGCAACTGGCAGCGCGGCGCAAGGACCTGGCCCCAGCCCAGCTGATGCTGATCGACAGCCTGGAAACCGGTTCACTGGGCGACTTCCTGATCGCTGCGGTACGCCATAAATTGAATATCGCCTTTGTCGGCGATACCGGCTCCGGCAAGACCTCGCTGATGAAGGCGGCCTGCCAGTACATCCCGGACGAGGAACGGCTGGTCACCATCGAGGACGTGCGCGAAGTGTTCCTGCCGAACCATCCGAACCGGGTCCACATGCTCTACAGCCGCCCCGCCAGCGGCATGGCGACCGTGAGTCCGGCCGACCTGATCGCCTGCAATATGCGCATGAAGCCGGACCGCGTGCTGCTGGCCGAACTGCGCGGCAGTGAAGCGTTCGACTTCCTCAAGCTGCTGACGACAGGCCACAGCGGTTCGCTGACCAGCTACCACGCCGAGTCCTGCGCGCTGGCCATCGAGCGCTACGTCCTGATGTGCAAGGAGCACCCCCAGGCGGCCATCTACGACGCCGACGCCCTGCGCCGGCTGGTGGCGCTGACCATCGACGTCATCGTCCACATCAAGGTCGACCGCGTGTATGCGGATGACGGTGCGCCGCTGCGCAAGGAACGCTACGTCGCCGAAGTCAGCTACGATCCGGTCGCCAAGCTGCAGCACCGCTTCGGCGCCGCCAGCCTGGTGCATGCAGGAGGCCTGCCATGAGCCTGCGCACCGCCCTGCTGATCGTCGCGGTCGGCGCCGCAGCGCTGGCGGCCCTCGCCACATGGGCCTACCTCGCCGGCTATCTGTACTTCCTGCTCAACCAGGCGGCGCCGCGCCACATCGACAGCGGCACCTGGTATCTGTATTGGCAGGCCTACGGCGAGGACCGCGCGCAGCGGTGGCGCCTGATTGCGGCGGCAGCCATACCGCCGCTGATAATCTCCGCAGCGATCGTGTTCGCCCTGGCCGGCAAACAGCGCCCGCTGTACGGCGACGCCCGCTGGGCCACCGAGCGCGAAATCCGCGATGCGGGGCTGCTATGAGCGAGATCATCGTCGGCCGCTACCGGGGCCGCTACCTGACCGCCAAGGACCAGCAGTTCGTGCTGGTGGCCTCCCCCACCGGCGGCGACAAGGGAGTCGGCATGGTCCTGCCCAACCTGCTCAACTATCCCGACTCGGTGGTCAATTTCGACCTCAAAGGCGAAAACTTCCGCTACACCTCGCTGTTCCGCCAGCGCTGCGGCCAGCAAGTCTACCTGTGGGCGCCGTTTGCCGAGGATGGCCGCACCCATCGCTGGAACATGCTCGACGCCATCGCCCGCGATTCGCTGTTCCGCGTCGGCGACATCCTGGCGATCGGCCAGTCCTTCTACCCCAGCGACTGCCATCCCAAGGACAAGTACTGGAACGACAACGCCCGCAACCTGTTCCTCGGCCTGGTGCTGTACCTGATGGAGACCCCGGAGCTGCCCTGCACCCTGGGCGAAGTGTTCCGCCAGTCGTCCGGTGGCGGCAAGCCGGTCAAACAGCACCTGGAAGATATTCTGACCTCGCGCCGCACCAGCAGCCGGCCGCTGAGTCCCGAATGTGTCGACGCCTTCAACCGCTTCCAGTCTGCCTCGTCCGAATCCGTCGGCAACATCATTTCGACCTTCAACGCACCGCTGCTGATCTTCGCCAACCCGATCGTCGACGCCGCCACCAGCCACTCGGACTTCGACCTGGGCCAAGTGCGCCGGCGCCGCATGTCGATCTACCTCAGCATCCCGCCGCACCGCCTCAGCGACGCCGGCATCCTGGCCAACCTGTTCTTCTCGCAGCTGATCGACCTGAACACCCGGCAATTGCCGGAAAACGACCTGACCCTGAAGTTCGAATGCCTGCTGGCCCTGGACGAACTGGCCGCGATCGGCAAGCTCGGCATCCTCGCCAGGTCGAACTTCTACATCCGCGGCTACGGACTGCGCCTGATGTCCAACCTGCAAAGCGTGGCGCAGGCGGTGGGGCTGTATGGCGAAGCCGACGCCCGCACGCTGCTGGCCGACCACACCATCCATATCGCCTATCCGCCCGCCGACCAGGCCGAGGCGGAGGAACTCAGCAAGATCCTCGGCTACCTGGGCCAGTCCGTCGTCAGCACCAGTAACAGCAGCACGGCGGGCGGGTCGTCGCATTCGGAAAACCGCGCCGAACATGCGCGGGCCCTGATGCTGCCGCAGGAGCTGCGCACCATGCCGCGCCATCAGCAGATCGTGCTGCCCCGCTACTGCCGCCCGATCCTGTGCGACAAGGCGCGCTACTACGAAGACCACCGCTTCATCGACCGCCTCAAGTCGGTCAGCCCGACGCTCGCCGCGCTCGACCGGCACGGCTGGCGGCGCGCTGCACACACGCTGGGCGCCGGCCCGTGGTGCAAGGTCTACCCGACCGAAGCGCAGATCAAGCACGCCGCCTTCGTCCTGCGCGAACTGAGCGTCGAGGTGCCGCGCGTACCGATGATCTCGCGCCCGCCGGCCGGCACGATCCACCAGCCGCCATCCCCCAGGCAGACGCGCCCGGTACTGCCCGTCTTCAAGGACGCCGAGGCCCCGACGCCGGAAGAAGCCAACGCCATCGTTGCGGCCTTCTTCGCCCAGTTGCCACTGTTCGATACCGATGGCGACAGCGCCGCCGAAGCTGCCGAACCCGAAACCGCCACCGTCAACCCGGCAAACGCTGCCCGGCAAGCGGCATCATCCGCGCCCGGTGCTGGCGCCGCCCAAGCGGGCAACGGATACGCCGGCATCGACCTGTCCGCCCTCGACCCATGACCTGGAGGCCCCATGCGACACCCTCACCTGCCAACCTGCCTGATGCTACTGATGCTACTGCTGCCCCTGCTGCATGGCTGCAGCAGCCCGCCCGGGCCGCGCACGCCGGACGGCGCCAGCCGCACTTCGGTCAACAACCTCGAGGCGATTGAACGCTACCAGTCCCAGCAGCGACCCGCACCGCCCTCCACGCCGACACAACAGCGCATCCTGCAGCTGGAACAGCAGGTCGAAGCCTTGCGCCGGCAGCTGGCCGCCTTGCAGCCGCCAATCGTCGGCGCGAACCGCAGCAAGCGACCACAGTCTGCGCTCACCGTCGTCGACGGCGTCGAGATCGAGGTACTGCCTGATCGGACCGTGCTGCGCTTTCCGCAAGCGCCAGGACAGGCCGGCTTCGCCCCGAGCGCCGGGATCGCCGCACTGCTGCGCAACGGCGCCGCGCAAGCGACCCGCATCGCGGTCCGCGGCCGCACCGACGCCGTGCGCCCCGACCCGGCGAACAAGCGCCTGGCGGCACAGCGGGCAGCGCTGGCGCGCCGGTACATGCTCGACAACGGCGTCGCGCCGTCGAAAATCCGCAGCAGCTACCAGGCCGCCGGCGACCGCATCGCCGACAACGGCACGCTGGCCGGCCGCGCGCGTAACCGTCGGATCGAGATCGAGCTGGCCGGCCTGGCCACGCCGCCGCTGGCAACCGCAGTCAAGGACAGGAGCACGCCATGAACCAGATCGAAGCCGCCCCGCGGGCCGGTACGACACCAGGCAAATCCGCACACCGCACCAGGCAGCAAGCGCAGCAGCCCCAGCTACCGGGCTTCGAAACGCTGCAACCGCAGGACACCGCTCAGGAGGACGAGGCCAGTCAGGCGCCATCGGGCACAGGACCTGCGCAACAGGGCGCGCCAGCCGCCACAGGCTTTCTCGGACGCCTGAACGCAATCGCCAAGCAGATCGGATTATTCGACGGGCTCAACGGCGCACCGCCTGCCCTCGTGATCGGACAAAACACCGTACCGCCTCCCAGCGCGGGGACAGAGCCGTCCCCCAACCCGGATCCCCCTCCAACATTCGACATCCCGCAATCGCTGCGCAACCGCTACCTGATCGACACCGACGGCAAATATTACTTCCGCGACCGCGACCACGCCCTCGCCTTCGAAGACCTCGGCACGAAACTGCGCACCCTGCACGAGGACGCCGATACCGCAACCTCCATGGTCGAGCTGGCGCAAGCCAAGGGCTGGACTAGGCTCAAGCTGCGCGGCACGGAGGCCTTCAAGCGCGCGGCCTGGCTGGCGGCCGCAGAACGCGGCATCGCCACGACCGGATACCGGCCCACCGCGCTGGACAAAACACGCCTGGCCGAACGGCTGGCGGCCCGCGAGCGCGAAGCTACCCAGCGCGCGAACGCCATCGAGCCACAGGCGGCGCAGCATGGCGAGCCGGCCGCGTCGACGGAAGCGTCACAAAAAACGAAAGCGAATACCAAGACCAGAGCGCCAGCAACAGCGAAAACAAAAACGAAACAGCAAGCCGCCGTAACCGAACCGTCAGCAGCGGAGCAACAGAGGCGCAAGGAAAACAAAGCACTCCCAGCGCCGGAACAAGACACCGCCCACCCGCGGCACCAGCGGGCCGTCGAAGAACTCAAGAAATTCCTGCGCCAGCGCGGGGACAGCGAAGCGGCGGTCTCCATGACCGCCGCGCTGGCGGCCGAGGAACTCGCCAGGCACCGCACGCATTATGGGCGCGTCCTCGAGCACGGACCAGCGCACTACCAGCACAATGCCGACAACGATTTGAGCTACTTCGTCACCCTGCAGACGCCGGGCGGCCGGCAAACCATCTGGGGCGTCGACCTGCAACGCGCCATGGCGGGCAGCGGCGCCGATGTCGGCGACGGCATCGTGCTATCGCAGCGCGGCAGCCGCAGCGTTACCGTCAACGGACCGAAAGTCGACAGCCAGGGCAAGCCCACCGGCAAGCGCGTGGCCATCGACGCCAACCGCCACGACTGGGAAGTCATCTCGCTCGACAACGCTAGGGATTTCCTAAAAGCCGAGCCCGGTGCCCGTAAAGATAACAGCGAAGTCCACCTCAGGCGGACAACCCAGGCTCACCATACAAACCAGGAGCACGGCCAGACGCCCGCGCCCAACAAGCAACGCTGATAAGGCAAACGGCGATGAACACGACCGACAGGCGTACCGATCTCACCACCACCGCGCTTATCACCGAAGCGTTAAAGTTCCAGCGGGCGTTCGGCAAGGAAGCCGCGCTCGCATTCCTGTCCATGCAGGGTGTGGACAAAGCGCTTGCGGAGCGCGCCTTATCCGGCATCTACGACAAGCGTCAACGAGTCAGCCTTTGACAACATCGCCTTCACAAGACCCGAACAGAACAAAACAAACAGCGCGAGGCGACCGACAAACTCACGCCTTCGGGGCCGATCACCACCATCGGGAAACATTGTTCGGCAAGCAGGTAGGTCACTGAAGCGTGCCCCAGATGGCCGGCAACGACGGCACGTGACCGACGGGTGGAACGGCTCCTCATCTGATGTGTCGATATGAAGCTACGAAGGAACGTCGGGCGTCGGCCCCAGAGCCGAAAACAGCGAGGGATCATCGAACATTCGTAAAAGCGCTTACGTCGCATCTCACACATCGTGAGTCGTACAGGTGCCCAGCCGCGTTCTTACGGGAGCACACGCTCGTATTCATCACGAACGTGGCACCGAGCATAGCGCGGCAGACTCTGCGCGGCTTCTATATAAGACATAAAATCCGAGCAACACGTCGGCGACCTACGAGCTCCGACCGGCAGCTTGCGCCCCATTGCCGACCTTCGCAATCTCAGCTTTCAGGGCTTTAGGATACCGTCGGCGCTCGAATTCCTTACTTTCCTCGATCAGACTCTATGCACGCTCGGCTGGTGCGCCGCGTTGTGAATTGATGCTCTCAACACTATACCCCCGCGATCCCGCATGACCTAGTCATTTTGCTGCCACGAGTGTCTGCTTTTCCAAGTCGTGAATGTTTGCTGCAGGGGGAGCGGATCCAACATGTCGACGCAACACGTTAACTGCTTCGGCAGGAGGACTGTTGCGTCGACCTGTTGAATGCGCAGGAGGTAGCGTACTGAGAAGTGGTCGTGCCGGCGCTAGGCGTGCGCCCCCCCCCAATGCAGTCCTTACCGATTCCTGAACGCCATCGTTCAGCGACCGCGCTAAGCTGCGGCTCGCGGGCGCCAAGAGTAAGCCATCGGCTTGCACGACTGTTGGGCTTGCTCAGCCCGGCAGCTTTGCCGCAAGAACGTCAACCTTTTCGATTGACGGCGGCTGGGCGAATAATTCACCAGCTTTTTCCATGAGCGCGGCTGCGACTTCGCCGGAAAGATGAGCTTGCCGCCCAGCCTCATCTGGAAACGCGTCGAAGATACCAAAGGTGGACGGCCCCAGGCGGATGCCGAACCAAGCTGTTGTAGCAGGCTCTGCCTGAACGAGCGGCAGACCACTTAACAGAAAGCTCTCAACGTCCTTTTCCTTACCCGGCTTAGCTTCCAGACGAACAAACAACGCGAGTTTGACCATGATACATCTCCTTGTTAAGCAACAATGGCGTTTGTTGGATCTTCGATTTTTGGATCTGATACGTTTCTACTGCTAGCTGACTAGGACCGCGATAGACAACGACTTTCGTGATGTACTCCAATGATCAGCCAGCAATGAGTTTGTGCGAAGGAACATGGCTATGCTGCGGCGCAGCCGTCTTCGGTGAAGCCCGCATCCGGTACTTGCGGAAGGATTTGACTATCCTCGGCACCAGGGCGGTACAAACAAGATTGTCCCAGTGCAGGTTAGAGAGAGCACGCTAGCCTGAACGATAGTATCACCTATCGAGAATTGGCAGCGCGGTAATGAAAGGCGGATGTCTGTATATGGACTCCTCCTCGTTTGCAAACATTCCGTCTTTGACTTTTAGGTACGACTGCTCACGTATATTCGGTCTCTAACTGCTTTGCCCGTCGTCGGGCAAGGACCATAATGGGCTATTCGCGCGCCGGTTCCCTATCGCTATTTCGGGCTCGGAGGCCACAGACATTCTCGGGTTCTGCCAGCGCCGGTTCGACCTGTTGGCCATCAACGGCTTGTTTCGCAATCGTGGTTGGATACTCCTTTTTACGTACTAGCCGCTCTCTGTTTAAACTGTCACCGGACCAGGCTGGTAGTCCGTGCCCTTGGTCATCATCGCCCAGGCGATACGCGCCGTTTTGTTCGCTAGCGCGACCGCCGCGATATTATGGTGCCTCGTCTGAGCGATGTGTGTTACCCAGCGACTCATCCGATCATTCTTGCTGGCCGCCGTTCGTAAAACTGAACGAGCACCGTGAATCAACAGCGTTCGCAGCTGAGCATCGCCGCGTTTCGTAATGCCCAGCAATCGTTCCTTGCCGCCGGAGCTGTTCTGCCGTGGCGTTAGCCCCAGCGATGCCGCCATCTGCCTGCCACTGTTGAACTGCTTCGCATCGCCGACGTTGGCAACGATCGCTGTGGCGATGATCGGGCCGACGCCGCGCAGTTGCTGCAACCTGGTGGCGACCGGATCGGTAGCCGCCGCAATTTCAATTTCCTGATCCAATTCTTTAACTCTGAGTTCCAGGTTCATGAGATCAAGCCACAAGCCGCGCAGCATGCGACGGAGCCGTATCGTCAGACCATTCTCCATATCCTCCAGCCAGCAAGGCACGGCTGCTCGCAACTGGATCATTTCCCTTGGCGCTACCAAGCCATACTCGGAACATAGGCCGCGAATCTGATTGCCCTTGGCCCTGCGCTGATTACATAACTCAGCCCTGATCCGGTGTATCGCCTGTAAGTCCTGCTGCTCGACAGATTTGATCGCGACGAAGTGCATGTTCGGACGGCTCATCGCTTCACAAATTGCCTCCGCATCGTTCGCGTCGTTCTTGTTGCTCTTCACATACGGCTTGACGAACTGAGGTGCAATCAGCTTCACAGTGAAGCCTCGCTTCTGCAATTGCCGAGCCCAGTGATATGCGCCACCACAGGCTTCCATGCCAATTTCGCACCCCGGTTCAATTTTCTCTAGCAATGCCGACAGCCATTCTGCACGACTTAGCTTCTTGCGCCATACGACCTTTTCGCAACGATCAACCCCGTGCACTTGAAAGACACTCTTGGCCAGATCGACGCCGACGCGGATAATCTTCATGGTGGACTCCTTCTCCTTAACTGGTTGTGTCGAAACTCCAGTTTAGGCGCCTAGACGCCGATAGGTGAGGAGGAGTCCATCCCATTGCTTTTGGCCGTTAGCGCCTATCATGCAGCATTAAAATTTTTAAGACAACGTTCAAACGCATCCAAGCTGGCAACCCGAAATTCCTCGTCTCGCCCCTCACCACAAATCCAAATCGCCAATACTTCTGGAGAAAAAACACCTTCGCCACGTGTTAACAGGCCACCGAGCTGTGCATATAACCGATGATGTACTTCGTTGAAGTCGCGCAGCAGTCTAGGCTTTGTAACGCCTGGGCCCTGGAATTCATACGCATCTCGACCGTACACGGTGTACATATGCCCAAGCCTAGCTAGAAATTGGGCCTGTCTTTCCGGCGTCATTTCCGCCAAAACCTTTTCGCAATCTTTCTGATTCAGTGGCATCAATATCTCGTTCTATGTCGGCTTATGGCCGAACGCGGCTATAGAGGCTCACAGCACGGACATCCATCCGCTTCCCTCCAGTAGGCTAATGAATTGATTCAAGGATTCGTCAGCGACATTTAATGTCCGACGATATCCTCCTTTGGGATGCCATCCTTGGAACTCGATTTCTGATGCTCCAGGAGCATTCTTCAGCAGATTCAACAATGCATCAAGTTCCCCCTCTGAAGAGAGGGTCTCATTATGCCGACGCATCAACCTCAAATATTGCCTCACCAATCCTCCCAAAAACTCACCGGCCGCTCTTGGCCGTTAGGAGCTGAAATCAGCAATCCGCCATCGTACTATCACATCCGGTTCTGATCACCCGCTGCCAAGATGGATTTATAAGAGGCATCAACAGACTCTCCATTGACAGCGGCAGCGACGTTGGCTTTCGCTTCGAACACTCGTTTTTGCAGGTCATTGAACCAGTGCTTCGGGTTTCCCTGGAATTTGAGATTCGGTTCTGGGACGAGTTCAACCTGCCGGCCAAACGGAGTATCGTGGCAAATCAAAATCGTGACAGTGTCCTTTCCATCGCCCCCATCCTTAAATATGACTTCCTTAACATCCGTCAGGCTAATAGAAACATGCACTTCATCTAGTTCAAATCGCAATCGATCACCGTCATCGAACACTTCGACGAGCAAATCCTCACCAAGTGCCTTGGACGCGAGAGCGCCGACGAAGACCACGATGCTTGTCGCGATTAAATCGACAGCTCGATCTTTGTACCAGAAGGCAGCCAGCATCAGCGCCAGTCCAATAAGCCGGAGACAGTGCCAGCGCCAACGAATACCTTGTCGAGAAGTGTTATTCGATATTTTCATGGTGCAGTGTACTTACGTATCGAAGGGACATTATTACTTCAGCCGATTGGTAAAACCAGAAAATGTGTTTGAAGTCCGGTTGTGGCCGAATTATGACTAGCTTACGTCAGACGGAGCCGAGCTATGCTCATTCTTCTTTCTTTTGAAAAATGGCAGCCAACCGAAGTGCCAGCCAAAAAAGGTCGCGAACCAAGGAAGTCCAAGCGCCCACAAGCCCAATAGGTGACCAATACGTTGCCCAAGTTCGGAATCCGTTAACGTGCTGCTGTCCAGGTGCACCCAGAATCCCGCTAAAGCTCCGATAAGGAAAAAGTGAACCAGGTACCAAAAAACAAAGACAATAAAATTTCTCATATCAAGCGCCAACTGGAAATGGAAGGCGTATCTAATCAGCTCTTCACCGACTGCTCTTGGCCGTTAGCCGAACGATTCGATAGTTACTGCAATACGTCGGCCAGCATCGTCGCGACGCTTTTTTGCTCGTATTCGTGCGGTCAGACCTACCCAACCTTGGATGTCAGGATCAGCGCCATGCGCCATCAGCAACTCAACAATTTCAGGATATTCTCCCTGAACTGCCAGGCTCAAAGGCGTTTCTCCAATCAACTCCTCTTCATGCCGATTCACGTTAGCACCAAGTTCCAAGAGAAGCTGAGCCGCTTGATAACTGTCACCCTCAACGGCATAGTGCAATGGGGCACGACTCAAGTCATCAAATGCATCAATATCAAAGCCCTCACTGGCGAGGCGTGATATTTCACTGAGGTTTCCATCACGTGCAGCACGATGCAACTGCTCGGCTTCAAACCAGTCTTCACGAAGTGCCATTGGAAACTTCTGTCCCTTCACTCATTCTGATCGCGTCTGTATGTCTGCTGCTGGCCGAAGCCAGTCGCTGTTCAGGATAGCATGTTGCTTGGGTCTAAAATACACTCATTATCAAATAGTCGCCGCAGAGAATTAGGGCCTTGTACAATTAGCTCACCACAGATCACTAAAAGGACCATCAATGTCTACCTACCAAGACTATCAAAAACAAATCGCCGAACTTCAGGCCAAAGCTGAAGCAGCGCGGCGTACAGAAGTTTCAGAAGCCAAGGCAAAGATCCAAGCGATCATGAACGAATACGGATTGACTGTAGCTGATATCAGCGGGAGTGCCAAGCAGACACCTAAAGCTCCTCGCAAGCCAGTAGAAGTCAAATACAAGGACGAGGCGACTGGCGATACCTGGACCGGCCGTGGACGCGCGCCCAAATGGCTTGCGGGCAAAGATAAAGACGATTACCTGATTCGATGATAGAACCGGTGCGCGCCCACGTTGCTGTATCAGGCGTCAGTTTGCTCAGCCATTTCAAGCGCATCATCTACCTCGATACCGAGGTATCGAACAGTGCTCTCAAGTCGTGTATGCCCGAGTAGCAGTTGGACGGCGCGCAAGTTCTTTGTGCGGCGATAAATGAGCGTGGGCTTGGTTCGCCGCAGCGTATGTGTGCTGTACGCAGTTGGGTCTAGGCCAATTTCATCAAACCATTGATGTGCTATTCGTGCATATTGCCTGGTGGAGATATGCAGGGATTCGCCTATTCGGCTCGGGAATAGAAAATCGTTATGGCGCAGCTCGGCAGCATGAATCCATTCAAGCAGACTTTTCCTGGTGCCGGCAGTTAATTCGAGTTGAACGGGCTGCTTCGTTTTCTGCTGCATCACGGTTGCTCTACTGGCCACGTAACTGCCGTGAATGACATCGAGAACGCGTAGTTGTACCAAGTCACAACCGCGCAGCTTGCTGTCGATCGCTAGGTTGAAGAGTGCCAGATCTCGCTGGCGTCCGTAGATTTCAAGCCGGACTCGAATAGCCCAGATCTCACTGATGCGTAGCGGCGCCTTCTGACCCACTAACTTGCCCTTGTTCCATGGCGTACGGCGCTCGGAAGCGGAAGTGTTTGTGTTAATGATGGACCTCCTTTGTTGGAGCTCCACTATGCGCCGACTTTATCAGTAGGGCCTTATCGCGCGTTAGAATTTGCGCATTTTTCACATAGGCAATAGTGGTATGCTGAGCTGATCGGCTGCAGTCGGCCAATAGGGAAGCCCGATTCGGCTCACATAAAACGGAAATTCATGAAACATTTTGTTGTTTCACCCACTAGTTCAGCAGCTGGAACCCTGCTATACACCCGCTTTCTTAGCGATGCCCATCAACTCGTTTGGGGCCGTGCAATGTTTGTCGGCATATTTGCAAGACTGACTAGCATTTTTTTTGCTAGCATTGAATAAGAAAAATCGAGAGTGCCAGACCCCGACAAATTATCAAAGTCGGCAACAGCAGGACACAGCGACCGGCCAAGAACAGTCCATCCCCCCCATTTAAATATCAAAGTCACCCTTCTATATTATTAAAAACACATGGAACCTGCTACCTTAGCCCTTATAGCCAAACCTGCTGCCGAATTGGTGGGACGTCTTCTTAAACCATTGGTAAAAAAAATTGAAAATGAGATTTCTGCACAAGCACAGGTAGCATTTCACCACTTTTTCGGTAGCTATACAAAGTATCTCGACAACGCGGTTGAAAGACACTCATATTTTACTTCCGTTGTTTTTAAAAATGAGCAACGATTATTGGAAGACTTCTACATTCCACTCACCCTCGTAGAAACAAGGGAGAAAAATAAAATTACAATTATTGATTACCCCGGAGATGAGATCAATAAAACACAAAAACTTCTCATAGTTGATACTGCCGGCATGGGGAAGACGACTTTATTAAAATATCTTTTCCTTAAATGTGTTTCGCAACAAGCTGGCATTCCAATCTTCGTCGAACTAAGAAAGCTGACACGCAAACAATCCTTGCTGGACTTCATCTTAACTCAACTCTCAGACGTAGGGGGGAAATGTCAACCAGATCTTTTCTTCAAACTTTTGGCATCTGGAGATTTTGTTATCTTCCTTGATGGGTATGACGAAATACCTGAAGCGGAGAGACTTAGCGTCACCGCTGCGATACAAAGTTTTATAGAAAAATCGCCAGGAAATAAGTTCATATTAACTTCGCGAGAAGAGGTTGGTTTAACAGCGTTTGCCCAGTTTCAACGCTATACAATTCAACCACTAAAAAAACAGGAAGCGTATACCTTATTGCGAAAATATGCCGATGCCGCGCTGGCTGAAATGCTAATTGGGAAACTAGATCTTCCGGAAAATAACGCAATCCATGAATTTTTGACAAATCCGCTGCTTACTTCGCTTCTTTTTAAGTCCTTCGAGTATAAACACATTATTCCACTTAAACGCCATATTTTTTATCGACAAGTATATGAGTCTTTGTATGAATCCCATGACCTAACAAAAGAAGGCGGCGAATTTCAACGGATTAAGCGTAGCGGACTAGATATAGACCGTCTAGAACACTTGCTTCGCGCTTTAGGCGCAACAACGTATAAGGCTAGCAAAACTGAGTTCACGAAAGAGGAAGCATTGGACTTCATCGAGCGTGCGAAGACCTTAACTTCGGCTCAAAAAATATCCTCATCAAACATCTTGCATGATATAACCCATGCTGTACCACTTTTAGTGGTCGATGGTAATTACTTGCGCTGGAGTCATCGCTCAATTCAAGAATATTTTGCCGCGCAATATATATGCAAAAATACAAAAGGCAAACACGTAAGCATACTATCTGATTATTACGAGAGTAGTGACGCAACGAAGCATCTGAACTTGATAATGTTGTGCGCCGATATTGATAGAGCCGTTTTCGACCAGTCAGTTGGCGCTCGGCTAGCGGAAGGTCTGCTTACGGCGTACAACGAGAGCTACGTGAACGTTGATTCATCCATGGAGACCTCATTAATTAACGAGAGGCGCGCACTTACCGCAGGGCGAAATCAGTTCTTCCTTCGAGTACAACACACCAAAACGCAGCCAGACCATAACGAAGGTCGAATTCTGTATCAGCGTATGATTTCCGGGAAATCTGTCGACAACTTAAATGAAACCGCTGTTCATTATGGAAGCCCAGGTTTTGGAACGAGGGCTACCAAGATTGATCGGTTTATTCAAAGTACAAAAGGGCGTTTTGAATTACCATTTATTAGCAAATTGAACAAGTCAAAAGGCAGTCTGCACGATGAATTTCCACCGGTGGAATTCTTGGAAATTACCGATTCGCCAGATAACCCTTTTAATCACCCTTCAGTCTTCGCAAAAATAAACACTTACTTGGAGTATTATACTGATTGGAAATTCGATCCTGTTGCGGCGCAGGATTATTTAACACTGATTGCAAAGGAAATAAAAGCCAAGCAGGCAGTAGAGCCATGGTAAAAAGGACTTTTTTGCACCATTCCTGTCGCGAATATCTAAATTTGGAGCGAAATTGCAAGCATGAGTGCCCTGCAATACAGAGGTGAAGAATGATGAACTGGATACCGCATAACGCGACATTGAAGCGGTGCGTCTCGGCATTGCTCTGGGTGAATAAGGGCATATGCTGGCTTGGCCGTGCGAGCGGCGAGCTATATCATAGTTCGCTATAGCGAGTCGGCCTTTCAGTCCTGCCGTTTCGGAAGAAGGGCGCATCACAGTAGATTTTTGACCGGGACAACTAGGGGCGTGAAGTTAAAATAGCATATATCAAAAATGTTGTTATTAAATTCTGCACTGAAACTACCAACTCTTCCTATTTCGGTGGACTGCGAAAAATTCCGTCAAAAAATCATCGCACCAATTTATCGGTATTCCAAATGAGCAATAAGCGTCGAAAATTTTGAGGGTCCGATGGGGCGAAACCAGTCCTTCGGCCCGTTAGACTTGCCGCCCAAATATCTGGATCGATATAAAAATCGACTCTCTGCCCAGCAATCTTTGGATAATTCTCAACGTCACCGGCCAATGCACATCGAAGGTTTGTACACGAAATACCATGTGGACGATGCACCGAATCATGAAGGCAAACTTGGGCGCCGTCCGCTACAGCGCCAGCCCGCACCCCAGTTCATCGAGCAAACCGAAAACGCTCGCCTGATAAGCCGCAATGGGGGTCGGCCCTGCTTCCACGAACAACAACGCAGGATCCAGCCGATCGCCGAACAGCATGACAGCCATCGACTGGTTGTCGCGCACCGACATCCAGCACAGGCCCTGCACATCCGGTATGCCCTCCCATACCGCCAGCGCGCGCGCCCGCGTCGCCGGATAACTCGACGCGGCAAAAGCGAACAGGCCGGCGTCATGCAGACCTGCCGCGCGCAAGCCAGTGCTGGTCAGGTTGACGACGCGCAGCGGCGGCAGCCTGATGGCGCTCAGGTGCAGGTCGCTGGCGCGGTCGCGCTCCCAATCGTACAAAAAACCGGCGGACGGCTCCGGCACATCGCGCAGCAGGATCTCCGCCAGCGCGCCGCGCACTTGGCTGACCGCATACATGGTGGGAATGACATTGCCGGTGGCGGGATCGCGTAGCGGACTGAAGCGGGCGTTGCCGCGCCCGCTGTCGTTGAAGGTAGTCGGCCCGTATTTACCACTCACGGCATCGAACTGGTGCACGCGATACCAACTCCCCGCATCCAATTGGATGGTGCGGTAAGGCAGCGCGTCAGCCATGCAGCGGCCCTGCGACATGTTCGCGCGCCGCGCGCACCACGGCGACGGGATCGCTGTCCAGCAGCTCGCGCGGCCGGCGCCCGTCGAGCGCGGCGCTGGTCGACTCGAACCAACTGGCCACCCGCAACGGGGGAGCGTCGCCAAACGCCTGCAGCACTTCGCGCACCGCCCCATGCGGTGTGCCCAGCGCATCGAACGCATAGCGGGGATAGTGCTTGCGCCCGCCCTGCTCGATGGCGAACACCCTGCCCTCTCCAAGCAGGCGGTTGGCGCGCGCATGCGCGTTGTTGCGCTTGTCAGCGCCGGGCGCCAGCGCATCCACCTGGGCCGAGGTCAGCCACTCGGTGCCGTTCAACACCGCCGTCGCCGCACGCTGGCGCAGGCGCTCCTGCACCGGGTCGTGCAGCCGGATTGGCGTCTGTTCCAGAACGGGATCGAATGTACCATCAACGTCAGGGATGATCTGCTGCACCAGGGCGATGACATCGCGCAGCCTGCGGTCGAGTGTGGAAATCGAATCCAGCGTTTGTGTAAATAACGCCTGACTTTCGCCGACCGTCGGCATCGACTGCGACGCCGCCTTCTCCCCCCCCCCAGCATACCGCCGGGATTCGTTCGACAGCCGCTCCAACACCATCAGCCCGCCAGTACGCTGGCGGCGCGGCTTCACCTGGAACTGAATAGTTTGCTTCGCCATGTTTTCCTCCCGCGACCTGAGATTAGTGATCATTATAGCGCATCACCAATCTCATATCACTCCGGCGCAAAGGCACTTAACGCAACAATACCAAGCAATGCGCCTGACAGCGCGCCCTGGCATACATCCCCTTTCCGCACGGAAGCAAAAAGGACTTGCGCAATCAGTGCGCCCATGGATTATACTGTACACACATACAGTACTATTTGATAATAATCATGCTTTGCACAGCCCTCCAACGCCAGCCCATCCCCGACAGCGCCATGCCTCCTTCGGCATTGCCCGACGTGTGGCGCGCCAGCGAATTGGCGGTCTCCCGCGCGCCGGTGCAGCCCACCGGCCACGCACCCCTCGATGCGCAGCTGCCCAACGGCGGCTGGCCGCGCTCGACACTGGTTGAACTGCTGCTGCAGCAGTCCGGCATTGGCGAACTGCAGCTGCTCAAGCCGATACTGCGCGCCTTGGCCAAGGACCAGCGCATCGCTCTGGTGCAGCCGCCCTACCTGCCGCACGCCAGGGCGCTGAAGACCTGGGGTATCGACACCAGCCGGCTGCTGTGGCTGCGCGCCGACCGCGCCGGCGACGCGCAGTGGGCCACCGAGCAGATCCTGCGCAACGGCAGCTGCGGCGCGGTGGTGCTGTGGCAAACCCATATCCGTTCCGAGTCGCTGCGGCGCCTGCACCTGGCGGCGCAGAGCACCGACACCTGGTTCTGGCTGATGCGCCCGCTGTCCTGCGCCAGCGAAGCCTCGCCCGCCCCGCTCCGCCTGGGTCTGCGCCCGGCCGTGGGCGGCGTCGCCGTCGACGTGCTAAAGCGGCGCGGCCCCGCCTGCGATGCGGCCCTGTACATCCCTTTACCCGATATGCCCGCCGGGCGCCACCCACTGCACCATGAAAACGCCCCTGCTGTTCAGTTTGCACCTGCCGCTATTACCGCTCGAAACGCTGCGCCGGTGCTGGTCTGAGGCCGGCGCTTACGCGGTAATGGACGACGGCCAGGTGCTGATCGCCTCGCCGCTGGCGGTCGCCGCCGGTGTGCGGGTCGGCATGCGCAGTGGCGGCGTCGCCACCATCGCGCCCGACACCGTGATGCTGGAACGCGATACTGGCAAGGAAGCGGCGGTGCTGGAAGCGATCGCGCTGGCCCTGCTGCAATTCACGCCGGAGGTCGCCTTCGATGCCGGCTTCAGCCTGCTGCTCGACGTCGGCGCCAGCCTGCGCCTGTTCGGCGGCCCGCTGGCGCTGTCCCGGCAGGTACGCTCCAGCATGGCCCGCCTAGGCTTTACGGCCGTGCTCGGCGCCGCCCCCACTGCGCACGGCGCCTGGTTGCTGGCGCACGCCCCCGCGCAGCGCCGCCCGCCGCACCGGCGCTGCCTGCGCCTGGCGACGCTGGCGGCTCGCCTCGACCGCCTGCCCTGCGCCTTGGAACCGGCCGCCCAAGCCCACCTCGTCTGGCTGGACGGCATCGGCGCCAGACAGCTGGGGGCGCTGCGCCGTCTGCCGCGCGCCGGCCTGCTGCGCCGCACCGGCAAGCCCTTGCTGGCGGCGCTGGACCACGCCTACGGCGACGCCCAAGCGCTGCACCAGTGGATGGCCATCCCCGCCACCTTCGCCGCGCACGTCGAGACCTTCGGCCGCATCGAGCACGCCGAGGCGCTGCTGGTCGGCGCCACCGCGCTGATCCTGCAGATGACCGGCTGGCTCACCGCGCGCCAGCTGGCCGTGATCACCTTCACGCTGCGGCTCGAGCATGAGCGCGGCCGCGCCGCCGTGCCGCCCACGCTGCTGGAGATCATGCTGGCCGAGCCGGCGTGGAAGGAAGCCCATTTGCTGCGCCTGCTGAAGGAACGGCTGGCCAAGCTGGAATTGCAGGCGCCGGTGATCGGCCTGGCGCTGTACGCGGGCCAGCTGCAGCCCATGCTGCCGCCCAACGCCCAGTTGTTCCCCGAACCCGGCGGCTCGCCGGCCGACTTCAAGCGTCTGCTGGAACTGCTGTCGGCGCGGCTCGGACCCGACAACGTGCTGACGCCGCTCGACACCCCCGACCACCGTCCGGAACAGTGCAACAGCTGGGGACCGGCCACCCGGTCCATGAAGCCGGCGGCCGACGCCGACGAACTGCTGGAGCGACCATGCTGGGTGCTGCAACAGCCGATCGCGCTGCGAGTGCGCGACGAGCGGCCGTTCTATATGAGTCCGCTGCGCCTGATCCGCGGCCCGGAACGGCTGGAAGCCGGCTGGTGGGACGACCAGGCCGTCGGCCGCGACTACTACGTGGCGCAGGGCACGGACGCCGCCTGCTATTGGATCTACCTCGAGCGCAGCCAGGACGCCCGCTGGTTCCTGCATGGCATGTACGCCTGACACGGAGCCTCCGCCATGCACACCCTGCCCGACGGCGCCGCTTTGCCGCCCCCTCAATCCGCCACACCCGCGCTGCCCGACTACGCCGAACTGCAGTGCGTCAGCCACTACACATTCCTGCACGGCGCCTCGGCGCCCGAGCAGCTGGTCGCGCGCGCCGCCCAGCTCGGCTACCGCGCGCTGGCCATCGCCGACGAGTGCACCGTAGCCGGCATCGTCAAGGCCCACTGCGCCGCCAAGGAACTCGGCCTGAAGCTGCTGATCGGCAGCCAGATGACGGTAACGCCGGAGGACGGCAGCCCGCCATTCCGGCTGCTGGTGCTGGCGATGAACCGCAACGGCTACGGCAACCTGTGCGAGCTGATCACCGTCGGGCGGCGGCGCGCCGAGAAAGGCAGCTACCTGGTCCGGCCGCGCGACATCGCCGCGCCGCCGCCCGAACTGGCCGCGCTGCGCGGCCTGCCCGACTGCCAGCTGGTGCTGCTGCCGCGCTACGGCGAGGCGCCCGCCGTGCTGGAACGGCACGCCGCCTGGCTGCTACAGAACGCCCCCGGCCGCGCGCGCATCGCGCTGGCGCTGCACTTCCGCTCGCGCGACGAGGAACACAAAGCCACCGTGTGCGCCGTCGCCGCCCAGTTCGCGCTGCCCGTGGTGGCCACCGGCGACGTCGTCATGCACGTGCGCTCGGCCAAGCCGCTGCAGGACACCATGACGGCGATCCGCCACGGCGTGCCGGTGGCGCGCTGCGGCTACCGCCTGGCCGCCAACGCCGAGCAGCACCTGCGCTCGCGCCTGCGCCTGGGCAACCTGTACACGCGCGACATGCTGGCCGAAAGTGTGAGGGTGGCCAAGCTGTGCACCTTCTCGCTCGACGAGCTGCGCTACGACTACCCGGTCGAGATCGTGCCGCCCGGCAAGACGCCGGCCGGCTACCTGCGCGCCGAGGCCTATCTCGGCGCGCACTGGCGCTATCCGCACGGCATCCCGGCCGCCGTGCAGGACCTGCTGGAGCGCGAGCTGCAACTGATCGCCGACCTGCAGTACGAAAGCTATTTCCTGACCGTCTACGACATCGTCCGCTACGCGCGCGCCAATCACATTTTGTGCCAGGGCCGCGGCTCCGCCGCCAACAGCGCCGTCTGCTACTGCCTCGGCGTCACCGCAGTCGACCCGGCGCGCGGCACGCTGGTGTTCGAGCGCTTCATCTCCAAGGAGCGCAACGAACCGCCCGACATCGACGTCGACTTTGAGCATCAGCGGCGCGAGGAAGTCATCCAGTACATCTACGGCAAATACGGCCGCGACCGCGCGGCACTGACGGCGGTGGTCATCAGCTACCACCCGAAGAGCGTGCTGCGCGACGTCGGCACCGCGCTCGGCGTCGACCTGGCCATCGTCGACAAGGTCGCCAAGGCCGGCCACAGCTGGGGCGGGCGCACCGAGCTGGCCGAGCGCATGGTTAGCTGCGGCCTCGACCCGGCCTCCGACATTGCCCACAAATGGGCCTACCTGGCCGAGCACATGATGCGCTTCCCGCGCCACATGTCGCAGCACCCCGGCGGCTTCGTCATCGCCCACAGCAAGCTGTCGCGCCTGGTACCGGTGGAAAACGCCCGCATGGCCGACCGCACCGTGGTGCAGTGGGACAAGGACGACCTGGACGCGGTCGGCCTGCTGAAGATCGACATCCTGGCATTGGGCATGCTCAGCGCGATGCGCCGCACGCTGGAGCTGCTGTCCGGCCTGCGCGGCGAACGCGTCGAGCTGCACGACATCCCGCACGAGGACCCGGCCACCTACGACATGATCTGCCGCGCCGACACCGTCGGCGTGTTCCAGATCGAGAGCCGCGGCCAGATGTCGATGCTGCCGCGGCTGCGCCCGCGCACCTTCTACGACCTGGTGATCGAGGTCGCCATCATCCGTCCCGGCCCGATTCAGGGCGGCATGATCCACCCCTATCTGCGGCGCCGCAACGGCACCGACCCGGTCACTTATCCCAGCGCGGCGATCCAGGGCGTGCTGGAGCGCACGCTGGGCATTCCGATCTTTCAGGAGCAGGTGATGCAGATCGCCATGGTGGCGGCCGGCTTCACGGCCGGCGAGGCCGACCAGCTGCGCCGCGCGATGGCCGCCTGGAAGCGCAAGGGCGGGCTGGAACAGTTCGAGGACAAGCTGATGGCCGGCATGGCCGAACGCGGCTACACCAGCGCGTTCGCCGCCGCCATCGTCGCCCAGATCCGCGGCTTCAGCGACTATGGCTTTCCGGAATCGCACGCCGCCAGCTTCGCGCTGCTGGCCTACGCCTCGAGCTGGATGAAATGTCACGAGCCGGCGGCCTTCCTCACAGCC
Source organism: Duganella margarita (assembly GCF_009857535.1). Classification (GTDB taxonomy): domain Bacteria; phylum Pseudomonadota; class Gammaproteobacteria; order Burkholderiales; family Burkholderiaceae_D; genus Rugamonas; species Rugamonas margarita. Next base: position 157,824 of record NZ_WWCS01000007.1, on the reverse strand, counting down.
CTGCTCAACAGCCAGCCGATGGGCTTCTACAGCCCCTCCCAGCTGGTGCAGGACGCCGTGCGCCATGGCGTCGAGGTGCGCCCCGTCGACGTCACCGTCAGCGGCTGGGAAGCCGCGCTGGAGCCGTCCGGCCGGCCGCAGCACGCCGTGCGCCTCGGCTTCAACAACATCCGCGGCATGCAGCAGGACGCGGCCTGGCGCATCGAAGAGGCGCGCGCCGTCCAGCCGTTCCGCGACCTGCACGACCTCGGCGTGCGCGCCGGCCTCGACGCCGCCCAGCTGAAGCTGCTGGCCAGCGCCAACGCGCTGGCGCCGCTCGGCGGCAACCGCCGCGAAGCGCTGTGGAACGCCGCCGGCAGCACGCCGGACAAGGGCCTGCTGCGCGAGGCCCACATCGCCGAAGAGCCGCTCCGGCTGCCGGCGCCGTCCGAGGCGGAAGACCTGGTGGCCGACTACCGCCACCTCGGCCTGACCCTCGGCCGCCACCCACTGAGCTTCCTGCGCGAACGCCTGCGCGCACTGCGCTTCATGCCGGCCGAGGTGCTACAGCACTACGGCGACGGCCAACTGGCGCGCGGCTGCGGCCTGGTCACCGTGCGCCAGCGCCCCGGCACCGCCAAGGGCGTAGTGTTCCTCACCATGGAGGACGAGACCGGCAACGTCAACGTCATCGTCTGGCCCAGTCTGGTCGAACAACAACGCCGCGAAGTGATGGGAGCACGGCTGCTGGGCGTTTACGGCCAGTGGCAGGAAGCGAACAACGTGCGCCACCTGGTGGCCAAGCGCCTGGTCGACCTGAGCCACCTGCTCGGCGAACTCGATACCCGCAGCCGCGATTTTCAGTAAGTTCGGTATCGACATGCACCGGGGCAGCGCGCAGCTTCGTGCAGCAGTGCGACCAGGCACCTGAGCCGCCGTTCGCACGCCCACAACTGCTCCGCCTTATTCTTATTTATTATTACTACTCGTTATTACCATCACTTCGTCATTCCTCTTATTGTTATCCATTAGCGATCACTACCGAACAGGGCGCGGTAATCGGCAGTAACCAACGTCTCTTAGACGTAGCGCAAACCGGCGGCTAACCGACACGTTATCTTCGATACCTGACTGACGCAGGAGAACGCAATGGACGTCCGCATACGCGACCGGATTTTCGCCGCCGCCGATCGGCTGCACCAATCGAACGGCGCCGGGGACAGCTTTCCTACCGTCGGCGCGGTGCGGGAAGTCGCCAAGGTCAATATGAACGACGCCTGCGTGGGAATGCGCGAATGGCGCAAGGCGCAGACAGCGCAGGTGGCGACGATCGCCGTTGATGTTCCCGCACCGCTGCAACAGGCCAGCGACGACGCCCTGCAAGCGCTGTGGCAGGCGGCGACGGCGCTGGCCAACGAGACCCTGCAAGCGGCGCAAGCGGCCTGGCAAGCCGAGCGCTCCGAACTGGAAGCATTGAACCAGCAGGTCGCCAGCGCCTTCGAAACGCAGGCGCAGGAACTCGAGGACCAGAAAACACTGGTTGGACGCGCTCAAGCGGAATGCGCACAGGCAATTGCGGACATGAAGGCGAGCGAGCAACGCGCCGACGCGCTGTCTCAAGAAGACACTCTGCTGCGCGCCGCGGCCGAGCATGCACGGTCCCGGATCACGGAACTTGAACGGCATGCGGAGGTTCTGCGGCGCGAACACGGTGAGTTGCTCACGGCGCTGACCAGCGCCAACCGATACATCGACGAGATGCGCCAGGTGCACACGCGCGAACTGCACGACTTGAAAGCAGCGCAAGCCGCAGCGCTGCAGCAGGTATCCGACGCCCACTTGGCCTGTGGTCCGGTGCTCGCGCTTGCACGCGAGGAGGCAGCCAGCCTGCGCGGGGAACTGACCGCACTGAGGGCGCAAGGCATTGGTCGCCGGGATGCTTGAGCTGATCGCAAGTCATCCGCCTCGGACCGTCGCGCCGTCGCACGGCTTAGCTGAAACGAGTCAAGGCAAGGTGGCTAGTGCATGCAGATAACGCTTCCTGTTTCGTCGACCAGACAATCAACTCTTGCCGCGTCGCGGCTGATCGTTCGGCCTGTTGTCGCCGCCACAGCAGTCTTCCAAACGGTCTGACGAAACAGCTGCCGCATAGCCGCAACAAGCGACCTTTGTCCGCCGTCCGCTCGCAGTTCACGCCGCGCACCGATACCTTGAGCTCGCCCGATCAGTACGGCCGGCGGGCCGCGGGCAGAGGTAGCCATCGACACCCGCCCATCACGCACCGGCGAGCAGCTTGTTACAGCGCTTCCTTGAGAAACGCCGGCAGATTGGGATTGGCCTTCAGCCGCGCACTGAACGATGGATCGTCAACTGCGGTGATCGGATCGAGCTGCATCGGATCCACGCGTTCGGGTGGCGTCAACGCCAGCAAGGAACGGCCGTCCGGCACGGCATCGTCGAACTCCAGGTCCAGCGTCCAGTCATCGCGCGTGGCGAGCACACCCAGCGCCGTCGGCGCCGGCACCGCCGCGAGTTCCGGCAAATGTCGCAAGCCATAATCCAGCTTGGCGATCGCCGTCGCCAGCGACATGCCGCCCATTGCGTCGTTGCCGGGCTCGGTCAAATCCAGGAAATACTGCTTCCTTCCGACCATGAACAGTTCACTGGTTTCGGGTGTGCCCACGGCGAACCCGCCCGCCTCACCTAAGCGAAGCCGGCCGTCGATCAGCACCGCGCGGATGGCGTCGTCGCGCGCGTCAATCAGCGCCGCGTACGGGTCCTCAATGCGCCCCCCTCGATAACCAGCATGTCGGCGCGCAGGCCAGGCTTGATCCGTCCGATGTGCCGCTCCCAGCCAATCATGCGAGCCGGATTGACGATGACCATGCTGACCAGTTCTTCGGGCGAAAAGAGATCGCCCAGCGCGCGGCTGACGGATCGCGCGACCTTCAACTCGCCCAGCATATTCTTGCAGCCGCTTGGCGCCCAGTCGACGCCCAGCGCGATGGGGATCCCGCGCCGCTTGGCCTCCGCGATCCGGGCGGTCTCGCCGTATAGCAGGAAATTGCTGGTGGGCGACCACACCATGCCGGCGGCCGCCGCCAGCTGGTCGAAGTCGGCCGGCTGCAGACCGACACAATGAATGCAGATCAGCGACGGCTTAATGGCCCAGCTGCCGTCCGCCAATTGCAGATCTTGGAACCGCGCGCGGGCATCCGCGTCCGTTCCCTCGCTGAGGTGATAGAAGAACGGCTTGCCGCGCGCCAGGGCCGGCACCAGCTCGGTCGCGATCTGCGCCGGCAGGTAGTCCAGCGTCTGGCCACCGCACGCCGCCCAATCCGCGTCGGCGGGATGTTCGACGTTGCGCACCAACCCTTCGAAATAGGTGCGAAAGCCATCCCGCGTCGAGGCGGAGATGCCCTGGCCCGTCATGACGCCGCCCAACAGGCTACGGCATTCGGCATACCGGACGATGGCCCGCGAGTAATCCTTGTCGGGGTTCTTCGCCAGGATGGAGGCCGGCAACGCGATATCATGCGCGTAAGCTGGTTGCTCGTTGCGCCACTGGTTGCGGTTCGTATACCGGCGCGGCACGAACCACAGCGGCACGAAGTTGTAGGTCAGATGGTTGTGCAGGTCCACCAGGCCGGGAAAGATGGTGCCGGCCGCATCAACCGGCACGACACCGTCAAATTCGGGCGGCACTGCTGCATCGGCCGTTAGCACGTGGGCGATCGTGTTGCCGGCAATGCAGACCTTGCCGCGCCGCAGCATCCCCACCGCCGGATCCATGCTCACCACATCCCCGCGCAACACGGTTTTGTAAACTGCATCGCTTCGCAGCGACGCCGCGCCAACCCGCATGGTCTCTGCGTTGAAAACAATCATCGATGTTCTCCGTGTGGTCAGTGAAGGAAAAGCCGACGGCAGCGCGCCGTCGACGACCTCTCGCCACGCCTTATAGCGCAAGCCTCAGCCATGGAAAAGGATAGCACCTCGCCGCACCGCAAAATGCGCAAATGATCACGCGGTTCCTCGCGATGGTGAGCACGGCCAGCCAGCAATTAGCCGAGCAGTCCCTGTGGTAACGCTCAGTGGTGCCCACGGCTAGCTGAGTACAATTACCGCGGCCAAAACGCACTGCCGCTGACGCCGCGCAAACCGGCTTTCCGTCAACAGCTTACGATGACTCTGTCAGCGGCCGCCGGCTCGTTTGTGTCTCCTGGTCCCCCTTGTAGTACCGGCTGGGCGCTGGCCCTTCCCCCCCACCGCGCCGGGCTTGCGGCCGATGACCAAACGCGTTGCACGCCGCTGGCCATCGGCCGCTTTTTTCAGTGTTGCCATTACGCGGCACACCACATCGGAAGCGTCGCGCATCCATCCGCGTCCCCGCCATTATCTGCGAAGCGTTCGGATAACCGACACGCATCGCAACGATGCGAATGATTGACGACGTCCACCAGCAGCCACGTCGCATGACCCGTACCACTTACCACGCCAGATCGACGTAAGTTCACCCGTCGCCGACAACGCGTCGGTCACCGGCATTGCGCCACGCACCCTGGCGTGGACAGCAGCGACAAGTCTTCGTCATTCGCAGGGCAATCATCGCCAGCGTGCAAGCCGGACATCATGCGGCGGACGCGTCTCCAGACAAGCCGAACATCTGCGCCAAATTATCGTGGCATGCATTCGCCACCCGCGCCATGCTCCGCTCCGTGATGAACATTGCATCCTGTGCAAACTCATTTAGCGCGAGCAGCACATAGCGCCCGATCCCCCTGTTGTCGCAATCCATCAATCCACACAGCATAAAATCAGCCGGCATCGCCAGGCACAAAGGTATCCGCCAGCGGCGCCGTCCAGCGGCGTCCTGGCGACAGGCCGCCACCGCGACCTTCACCCGCACACTGTCGTTGAGCAAAACGGTGTTATGCCACGCAGTGGCGTCAGCGGTGCCGCCGGCCAGCACTGTGTAGTGCCGCACGTCAGCAAGCAGGTCTGTCACCAGCAAGCGGCTGGTACGGGCATGCAGACTGCCGCTCGCCGTGCCCAGCGGCGGCAGTCCAGCGGCGGCGTAGGCGCGCAGGTATCCGCCGAACAGCGCCTTGATGGTGTTGCCCCCCGGCAGGGAAGGATCGTGACGGCAGAGCGCGATGCTGACAGTGCCGTGACGCTGATAAAGCGCGCGCAACTGTTGCAGCACCGCTTCGCGCTGCGATCCGCTGTCGCGACGCTGCCTGATCTCCTGTGCCCGATCAAACAAGGAATGATCAATGATGGCCGGCAGTGCGTCGTGACAGCAGATCCACTCGGCTGCGTGATTGCGAGCAATGGCTTTACCCATGCGGCGCGTGGTCCGGTTGTACAGCAGATCGCCGCAGTAACGCGGGTTGACCAAAATGCGGCGTACGGCGGTGGCGCTCCAGGGCACGCCGGGCAGGCGCGGTGCGCCTTCTTTGCGCAACAACGCGGCGATACGCCGGTCGCTCAAGTCCTGCGCGACGTACAGCTGGTAAATCCGGCGCACCATCGCCACTTCCTCTGCCGGCCCGGGAACCAATGCGACGCGGTCGGTCAAAGCGGACTTGCGCTCTCCCGCAAGCAGCGGCGTGCGCGTGGCGCCATCCGCCTTCACGGATACCCGGCGCAGGCCATATCCCGGCTTGCCGCCCTGCTTATAGCCCATGCTGGCAAAACGGGACTGTGCCGCCAACACCTTGGCGCCCAGCTCGCGGCTGTATTCCGCCGCCATGATGCGCTTGATGCCTTTCAATAGCGCATTCATCGGCGTTCCATCGGCGACGAATGCCTCGGCGCAATAGAGCACGGAAACGCCGCTGCGACGGCACAAGTGCTCGTAGTAGGCGCTTTCGTCAACATCCTGGAACCGCCCCCAACGACTCACGTCGTAGACCAGCACCACCGAAAATCCGCAGTGCGCGCCGGTCACCTCGTCCAACAGCGACAGCAGTCCCGGGCGGTTCTCCAGCCTCAATCCGCTCCGCCCTGCATCAACAAACGTGCGCACCACCGCCAAGCCTCGCTCATAGGCGTAGCGGCCTATCGCATCCAGCTGGTACTGGATTGAACAGTCCTGCGCCGCCGTCGACATGCGCACGTAGGCTGCAGCCGACCACTTGGACGGCGCATCGCTTGGCACCGCGACTGTCTCCATACCGCCTCCACCGCGCATCTGCAGCCGGCTAAAGTGCGAATTGAGAATGAACGAACATCGATCACTCGAAAAGCAAATTACCTGACAACATCAACGCGCGCGTTGCGGTACGCCAAGCAATGCACGCTCTTCCCCCAATCGGCTTCGTGGCAGGCAGATGCGCGTGCAAAGTGCAACAGCATCAAGCGGCGATACGCTCGTCATTTCCGCGACTTCATTCCTCGACCGTGAGCTACTTCGATGTTTGGTCCGATTGTAATGCACTGCTGAGGTGTCTTGCCGAGTCGTTGACCGCGCGATTGCATTTGGTGTCTGCCTTGGGGCCGTTGGTAAAGATGGGGTCGATCAATCGGACGCCTACCAAGACATGTCTGGCCCGACAGGCGCGCTGTGCGACCGTCCGGCCGCACAGCGCGCAAACGCCAGCGAACCGGCACTAGCGCCGCAGGACCACACACCCCCGTCCGCGCAAAGCCAGCGAAAACCCAACAAAAATGGGAACAACTTGACGCAGAAGCCAGCCGCCATTGATGGCAACCCACTTCATCCGACAACGCCGAGAAATTCAAGACAATCAGTGTCTTGTAGAACTAGTCCTGCAAAACCCTTGAGCTTGCGCCCATTTCAAGGCAGGGATCTCTCCAATTGTCACATTGACACATTTAACAACATAATAAATTTAATATAAAAATTTGCCAAATTGACCGTATATTTGTCGCTGATTCGTCATCAACGATTCATCCGCAACGAATACGATCGACAAACGAGTGTCGCGCGCCCTGATTCTCATTAAAATGCCCAGTAAAGGAGGCAGAACGTGCTAACTATGAGTCAATCACGCTTAATCTGGGCGGAAAATAGCAGTTTGTTATCATTGACAATGTGTGATTAATCAATATTAACACGTGTACGCAGGAATTTATTATCTAGAATTTATTTTTGCGAATCAGATCCCTGCGGATCTTTATTATTTTTGGACAACTCTATTTCTCACCTTTAATCAAAGGAACCACTATGATGTATTTCAAAATTTCTTCTCAACTTGAATCAAACGGGAGTGCTCTCTTTCTGACGGCTATATCAGAATCGGCAACGGTAACTGCAGCACCAAACAATTCGGGCGATTCACAACTTTGGACGCCGATAGCGTGGATTAGCCCCACCTACAAAGGTGGTTTCTTGTTAATAAACAAGGCTACAGACACCGCTATCTGTGCGCCGAGCTTTAATGGCCCTGTGACATTGGGAGCGACCGCCAACGCCGCAATATGGAACTGGGCCTTTCCAACAGAAGACCCGGACGTACCGTCCGGCTACGCGGCTCTTCAGCTTACTAACATGCCTAATCAGGATAATCAAAATCTGAATATACTGAACGATGATCCTGAAACACTCGGGGTATGGGTATGGGGAGGTGGATTGAGCAATGAGATTTGGCAGGCTGAGCTATCCCCTATAACCGACTAAGAGTAAGACTGCCCCCATGACGCCAGCGAAGTTGGCGCCAGTAATACCTCCCTATCAACGAAGGTAGTCTGAAAAGACTTCACCGGTTTCGTCACAGCAATGCAAGTGACGCGCAGCAAACTAAACCCCATGTTTTGTCCCTTGGCAGCAGTCTCCCGGCCGCCCATTCTGATGTTGGCCATGGTCTGCAGCGCTTCCGCGCCAGCGGCGGCGACGTTGATCCAGGCATCATTGAATCGCCTCAGCGCGGCCTAAGCCGCTTGTGTCGCATGACAATGGCTCATCGTACCGGCATGCCCAAAGCGTGTGCACGCAGGCGGCCGGCAACACAGCGTGGCGCCAGAGCGGGAAATCCGTCCATCTCGCTTGGTTAGACTCACTTTGAGCTAGCGCAATGACCTTGGTTAGCCACCGTGTACACTGTTTGAGGCATGATGGATTGTCCCTACTCTGCGGCGCTTTGAGCAGGATGTACACCGCGACGGAGATTGTGATGCACAAAGCAACGCAAGAGAAACAGCGACTAGCAAGGGATCGGTTGTCCAGTCTGGGCTTGAACGATGATGAATCGGACCGCGCCAACAGATACATCGCGCTGCACGTGCGCTACGCCAGAAGCCAGGGAAGAGTTCTGTTACCAGGGATTCTTGCCGTGTTGGCCGCGTTCGCATTAGCGCCGATGACTGAGCTTCATGTCAGACGCGAGGTTGTACGTGCCGATCAAAATGATGCGGAACACGTACTGGCGCGAATGATCGGAATCGAGCCGGCACGCAAGCTGTCGGCGGAGTTTGGCGGGATGGATCACATTGATATCCCGCGCGCAGCCGGCGCACTCCTTGCAGTAAGAAATAAAGTGTAGTAGTTCCGTTTTGATCTGACAGTAAAGCCTTGCCAAAGGGTGGGGTTACCCGGTTTGATAGAGGTGCGAATCTTTATTAAACCAGCGCGCAAGCGCCAAGGAGTAACCCCATGAGCAGTGTTCCTCAAAGCGTCATCAGATACAAGGTCGGCTTGCTAAATTTAGCAACCGAACTGGGTAACGTGTCCCGTGCCTGCAAGGTAATGGGCTTTTCGCGAGACACGTTTTACCGCTATCAATCTGCCGTCGAGGCTGGCGGCGTCGATGCCCTGATTGATGCCAATCGCAAGAAGCCCAATCTGAAGAACCGCGTGGAAGAAGCTACGGAGAGCGCCGTTGTGGCCTTCTGCCTGGAGCAGCCGGCCTTCGGCCAGGTCCGCGCCTCCAACGAGCTGCGCAAGCGTGGCATCTTCATCTCTCCATCCGGTGTTCGTTCGGTGTGGCTGCGTCGTGATCTGGAATCGTTCAAGAAACGCCTAGCGGCGCTGGAGCGCCACGTTGCGGAGACGGGCGACGTTCTGACCGAAGCCCAGGTTGTCGCGCTTGAACGTAAGCAGGACGACGATGTCGCCCATGGCGAGATCGAAACGGCCCACCCTGGCTACCTCGGTAGCCAGGACACTTTCTACGTCGGCACGATAAAAGGCGTGGGCCGCATCTACCAGCAAACCTACGTCGACACCTACTCGAAGTGGGCTGCCGCAAAGCTCTACAGCACCAAGACCCCGATCACCGCCGCCGATCTGTTGAACGACCGCGTGCTACCTTTCATGGACGAACAAGGCATGGGCGTCATTCGTGTGCTAACCGATCGCGGCACCGAGTTCTGTGGCAAGGCAGAGTCGCATGATTATCAGCTCTATTTGGCGCTGAACGACATCGAGCACACGAAGACCAAGGTCCGGCATCCGCAGACCAACGGCATCTGCGAGCGCTTCCACAAAACGATTCTGCAGGAGTTCTATCAGGTCGCGTTCAGGCGCAAGATCTACCGCAGCATCGAAGAGCTGCAAGCCGACCTGGATGACTGGATCGCCTACTACAACAACAAGCGCACGCATCAAGGCAAGATGTGCTGCGGGCGCACGCCGATGCAAACTCTAGTTGACGGAAAGGAGGCGTGGCGCGATAAAATCACCACACTGAACAGCTGAATTTGACCTGACAGTCGCAGGCTTCAAACCGGGTAACTGTCAGGATACTGTCTCGATTTTCAAGTGTTGCGCTCAGACCAGTAGCAGGGCCGAGGCCACTGGCGGGTTCCGCCCCAACTCGGACCTTCGCCTTATCGTCAGACACATGCTGAAGGCGACCTTGTTCTTTACACCAAAGCCAAAGGTTCTCGCCCCTAAGGTCGATATTTGCGCGGATGTTATCCTATCGAAAATTCACCGATCAGGAGCACATTTTGGACATGCGATTCTTGCGACATCTTACGTTGACGTTTGCATTCTTTATCTCGTTGATGGCGCACGCCGATCCCATCGCCGAGCAGATGCGGATCAACCAAAAGCGCTATGGCATTGCTGGTCAGGCTCTATTGATTGCCCATAACGACACGGTTTTGTTCCGGGCTGCGGATGGCGTCAAGATCGACAATGTCTTTCCGGTCTATTCGCTCAGCAAGCTGTTAGTCAGCACACTCATCATGCAGCTGGTTGAACAGAGCAAGATCGATCTGGACCAACCCGCCAGTATTTACGTAAGAGACCTCCCAGCCAGTTGGCGAGGCATTACGGTACGGCAGTTCGTCAATCACAGTTCCGGCGTACCGGAATATTTTGAGAACACAGTCAACTTCCTACCTACCGCGCAGGCTGTACTTGCATCACTCGCAGCAAAACCGCTGAACTTTCAGCCAGGCACATCGACGCGTTACACGCAGACCAACTATCTGGTGCTAACCATGCTGCTGGAGGCGCAATATGGCAAGCCCTACGCTCAGATCGCCAAGCAGCGCATCCTGGAGCCACTACACATGGAACACACTTATCTGGGAGCACCCTCGCTCCCCAAGGCCGGTGTACTGACTGCTTACGCAGGTAAGGACGGCAAACTAATCCAAGCCGAGGACGTCGCTTGGCCGGATTACAGCTACGGCCATGCCGAGCTCTACCTGACGGTAGACGACCTGTTCCGTTTCGTCCAAGCTGTCGCAAAAGGCGAGCTGGTCAGCAAGCAGACGTTGCTACAGCTGTGGCAGCCTCCGCTCCTATCGACTGGCCGGCCGGGTATATTCGCCACGGGCTGGGAGTACGGCGAAAGCGGGCAATATCACCACGTCGGCCACGACGGTGGCACTCAGGTACGAGTGCGCTTGGTCTACAAGGACACGCTCGATGGCGATAACTACATCTTCATCTATCTGACCAACGGCAGTGTCAAAAACGTCTGGTCGCGTGTCCTGCTGGACAGCGCCATGGCAGCCGCAGCGCCGGACCAGTTTAGACAGGAAGTATTATCGGAGAAATTAATAGCCTACGCACTGGGCGAGACAAAAACACCGACGGTGGAGGGCATCCCCGACTTGGAACGCTTCATCAACGCCAGCGGTTACGCAGCGCGCGAAAACTTGGGCCTGAACGAGGCTATCCGTGTTTTCACTTTAAACACTACGCTCTTTCCTGACTCAGCTAATACCTGGGACAGCTTGGCCGAGACATACCAAGCGAAAGGCGATCAAGTCAAGGCCAGGCAGTTATACGAGAAGGCACACCTGCTTTCAGCGAAGTCGGGCGCGAGCAAGTAGATCATGCGTCTCCGCTCTCAATGAGTTGGAAGCGGACAGAGCAGGACTGGCGTGCCCAACGACGTCCCCAGTCGCTCCAGTCGCGGACCTTCGCCGCAATCACATTTGAGAGGTTTATTCACGCCCCAGCGCTAACTCAGTTGATACCATCAAAGCTATATGCAAGCTCATACTTGCGGACTAGCGAATCAGACCGTTTCCACTGCTTTGACCCAATTTGTTGGACGTACACTCCTCGGAGAAAGTCGTCGTTAGTCCATAAATAAGGAGATGTATCGAATGCTGGTCTCACTGGTTTAACGCTCACGTATATTAAAAGGTCCGCTTGTGGCCGTATTCAGTCGCCGGTGAGTTTAGCTCATTTGACGGCCTCGCGGATAATCAGGCTGGAACGCGATACCGGATCGAACCACAGCAAACATCAAGTGCACCAGTTTGCGCATGACCGCCCCAATCACTGCCTTCTTTGGCAAGCCGTTTGCATGAAGACGCTCTGCAAAGTTCCTGAGCGCTGGGTTGTGGCGACTGGCGACGACTGCCGGCATATAGAGTGCGCTTCGAGTTGCTCGGTTCCCCGTTCGACACATCGACGTACGACCGCGAATAGATGTACCTGAGGTGCGCTGGCGTGGACTCACACCGAGATGCGCCGCCAACGCTTTTGCACTGTGAAAGCGTTGCATGTCGCCGACATGGCCCAACATCACGGCAATGGTCGCCTTGCCAATTCCAGGAATGCTGGCCAAAAGGTCAGAATCGCGTTTTAGCTGCGGATGGCAAGCGATGTGGTCTTCAATTTCGCGCTCTACCTGTTTGATTTGAACCTTCAGCCATTCCACATGCTGCCTGAGATGTTCCGCCAATTCCAGATTCGCGGCGACGGTGCAAGCCTCTTCTCTGTTTTCCTCTTGCAGGCGCATGTCCTTCAATGCCTTTAAACGATCACACCATGACCTTAACCGTCGCTGCTCCGGCGTAGGCGCTTTCCAAGGCTGCGGGTGCATCTTTTCGCAATACCTGGCGATCAAAGCTGCATCGATTCCGTCATTCTTGTTGCGCACCAGCTCGCTCTGTGCAAATCCTTTGATGCGGGCGGGATTAACAATGCTCACAGTCAGACCTAGGGCCTGCAAACCAAGCGCCACAGGCTCGCTGTACACTCCCGTAGACTCCATGCAGACCAAGCAGCTGTCCAGCTCGACGTTTTGCCTGGTCATCCAATCAGTCAGTTCCTGGTAGCCAGTAGATGAATTCGCCACCGACTTGCTGCGAATTTTCCCTTCGATGATCAGCGCACCATGCAGCTTAAGTTTGCCGACATCTATCCCAATGGCAGTAGCTTCCTTGTCCATGGCTTTCCCTCCTCGTATGCAGGCTTACGTGAACTGCAGTAGCCTCAGATACTGTCCGGACTTTCAGATGGAAATGGGCAAGGGCACCAATCTGACAAGCAGGGTCGAACCCTAAGATCAAGTTATGTGTCACCTTGCCCGGCCGCGCCATCTAGGAACACGATACCACTGGATCGGCAATTTCAATATACGAGATCAAGTCGCGATCACTACAAATAAAGAGATTGTCGACAACTCTTTAAGAGGTAATACTCTTCGGTTGCTAGCCCCCGAATATCAAATGACAGAGAGCGCAATTCAAAAATACTTGCGGGCGGAAATGTCACTCAACAAGATCGCCAAGCTCAACTTTTTTAGTTGGCATATTAGCTCGGAGAAAAAGGCGTTCATCTTTTTCCTCCGAGCGTTTCGCCTCGCGTGCTACTCGATAGTAGGCAAATCCAATTCGTCAGTTAGCCTGTCAAACGTGGCTTCCGAAACTACCATAGCGCTCCTACATCGCTTCAGCAACAGTCCTAACTCTGCCGATCCACGCGCATGGGAGTTCGCTGAAATTACTCGAAGTAACCTGTTTATCTGGTCTTCCGAGAAGTCAGAAGCCATGTAGGAAAGTTCCTGCATCCATCCTGCAACCTGCTCCTTGGACCGCGTTGCACTCAAACGCTGCGTAGCGGTATCGATCACAATGCCTGGAGCGACTCCGAAGAAACTTATGGCCAAGTCGTCCAGTCTCATCCGCTTTACGCGAGATAACGCAAAGCGTTTAAGCGGTTCAAATTTTAGCAGTTCCGATATATCATTGAACCGCGCTGTAGGCAGTTGGTCCACGTAGTTCTCTACGCGTTCTGAAACCGAAGCATCCAAATGATTCCAAATATCAGGCACTTTCATCACAAGGCTTGACATCAGATTGAGATCGTCGTCGGTAGTAGAAGCGCAGATTGAATTTAGCTTACCCTTCAGTGTTTTTTCGTATGTTACGTGATGCAGTGCTGCTGTGGCCATCAGTGCGCTGAAGTAGCGTTGCCTCTGCTTGTGTCCGTGCTGTTTATCGAGCAACCCTTTTAGAAGAAGCACTATAAAGTTGGCAGTGAGCGATTCTTTGGGCTTTTTAAGCGGACCGCCAAGCAGGGATACCTTAGCTCTCTTTTCGTCAGTTGGAAAATATTCAGATGTCACATCTGCGATTACACGGGCTAATGCATATTTTCCTTGAGCAGGTGGATGCTGTAGCAAGTGGGTAATAGCCGAATGAATGTGCAGTCTCGCCAGTTCAGCCGGGGGAGAATACGGTTTCTCGTCGTTGGTTAGTGATGGATGGGCACAACGGTTGCGATCCTCCTGAAGACGAAGCAAATCACTGTGTTCCAGAGGCGATATGAGTTCGAATTTTTCCTTGGCGACATTAAGTAATCCTCTTTCAAATTCTAGCGCGCGTTTTAACCCCTCTGGACCGCTACGTCGGATCTCATCAAGTGTATCCATAAGATTTCCCGCTTCCTTGTCGCCAGAGAGAGATAGTTCTCGTATTTTCTCGATCACATCGAAGCATACCGCTATCCACGTCGCTACAATTGCCGATCTGAACGCACCTACGCGGTAGCTGGAAACGGCCTCGGTAATCAACTCGCGTGCACGCTCATCCCTGCATCGCAGAACTAGCTCGTCTAAGTCCTCTAGGCGTGTCGCCATTATATTCCTCCAAATATTTTCGCAACCTTCAATTTTACAGGCCCGCGCCGGGCTTCCCCCTGAACGCGATCCGCCTTACCGGCACCAATTCAAACCCCTGCGGCGTCAGGCGATGGCCCCTTGGCGGCATTGTTAGCTGCACTCACCAGTACAGAAAATCCGCACGCAACCCACGCTGCCTGAGGTAAACGATCCGCGTGCTAAGGATCAGGAGACACCCATTCCGCCCCCCGCCACATGGCGTGTTCAAACAATCGGAGCACTCTGAAGTCCAACCTACGCACAGCATGCCGCACCATCTCTCGCACATCGCACGTTGCGACGCTGTGCGCCCGCATACGCCCATCACAGGGCCGGTCCTCGACGCCGGCACCGGAGCAGCGCGTTCCCAAGATCGCTTAAGGATGTCAGCGGCGGTCGACGGGTTCGCGTCTCCTGCCCCCGCCAGTGTCGACAGGCCCCTGACCTTGGTGATCGTCGCGTTGTCTTTGGCTGTGCGGACACGCTTATCCGAAATAACCAGCTTGACACCGCGCAGGCCACGGCGGCTCAAGCCGCGAAGGAATTCACTCCAGAAGGTCGCCGCTTCCGAAGGGCCGGTCCCAACACCCAGGATTTCGCGCACACCATCGGTGTTCACGCCGACGGCGACTATCACGGCCACCGACACCACCCAGCCGGCATCGCGCGATTTGACGTAGGTGGCGTCGATCCAGAGATAGGGCCAATCGCTTTCGATGGGGCGATTCAGGTAGTCTGGACGCGGTCGTCGATTTCTTCGCACAGGCGCGAAACCTGGCTCTTGGATATGTCGGTCATTCCCATCGCTTTGACCAGATCGTCCACGGCGCGCGTTGAAATGCCGTGGATATTGGCTTCCTGAATGACTGCCGTCAGGCTTTTTTTCGGCTGTCCTACCACGCTGCGCAGCGCGCCAGCGTCCCCGCCCTTGGGCGGGGACGCCCAAAGGCGGCATCAGCGGCTTAACACCCGTCACGGGGATCCCCGGGCCATCTGACCTCGACCGAGCCGTCGCACCGCACTGCGCGCTTCACGGCGGTGATTGGGCGATTTTTTATCGCTGACGAAATGGTATGCTTGCAATCAAAGTCAGCCACCCGCTATCCGCTCCCTCGTGAGGTGCGCCGTTGGCCCGGAGTGGCCGATGACAAGCATTGCAAACTGATTGTGCAAATTTCTTTTTCTTGACTGTCAGGAGAGCCTATATGGTAGCTACCTCTGGAGTGGTACTGGATTTGGGATGGTTGGCGGTGCTGGACAATACGGACAGTCCGAGTAGTCCGAACCATGCGGTCGTGGGCGGTGCGACGAAGAGCCCGACGCAACAGGATGCGATCTATCGCGGCGTCATGGCGGATCCCGTGGGCTCGGGCCTCGCCGATTTGCTATTATTTGCAGAGCATCTGGTGGTACATGAGTTTTTTATCATTGACAGTCTGGCTTTCCAAGCGAGATTGGGCAGGATTCCACTGGAAATCACCGACTATGTCATACGTAAAGAACCCGACCTGTCGGTATATACGGAGGCCTCCAAAGCCGTCATCGCCTTGACAAAAGAACTGGAGGCCGCAGCCACCGAGTCGGAAGCACTGAAGCAACTGCGCAAGGAATTGTCTCCGGACGGTTCGAGTCCATTCTGGTCGGGCGCCGATAAACGGCTGCACGACCATATGGAACGCTCAGGTGGTGCGCTGCGATTGGTTGCGTCAGCCGCCAGCACCGGCGGTGATACTCTATCCCGCGCCTTGTTTTATCTGGAGTTTAGCCGTCGCCAGGGGGATGTTGCATTGCTAGGTCCTGGGAAGCGCAAATGGCTGCAGCTTATCGGGCACGCGATGGAGGCGTCCATGCATGAGCTCATCGCGAAGAAGTTTGACGATAAACTGCAGGCGGATCTCAAGTCCATGGTCCCGACCGCCTTCTCGACCACCCAGGTCACCACGCCTCCGGTTGCGGAACTAGTGCTGAGGACAGCGATTGCGCAAGGCATCTCGATCCTGGACGCGGCGGTGCAGATACGTGAATCTGCGGATGCCCAAGCGTATCGCGCACTACTTGGCCAGCTTCGAAGCCAGATGACGATTAACCGAGCCACCAGGATGGAAGCGACGCGTCTTTTGGCGGCGTTGGATGACACCGCCACCCTATGGGCCAAGCACCACGATACGCTGATGGGTATCACGCACCAGAAGCGAGAACTTTCCTGGGAAAAAATACCGCTGATCGGTGATATTTTGAAAGCGGCAGGCATGAGCAAAACCGAGATACGCGACCGCATATTGAATCCACAACCGGGGCACCTGGCATTCATCTCGCGCTGGTATCGCCGGCCGGACTAAAGAAGACGCCCCATGCCGGAGGCACTGGCATCCGCACGCGGAGGCCACGCCGTCCAGCGACATGTCGCCGTCTGGCTGCCAGCGGCGTTTCGTGATAGCAAACTACATGGCAGTAATGTCGGGGTGAGCTGGCACCCGCACATCAACTTGCCTGGTAATCGCAATTTTTCCTATCCAATACTCTTTACCTATGTCCGATCAATCAAAAAATGGCATGCCGGAACTGAACGTGAACATCGAGGGCTTACGTTCACAAAGTCAACTGCTCGGCATCTTCGTCGTCGAGCAGGATGTTTCGCCGGAAAAGCGCAAGTGGCGGACCTGGCTGGTGCATTGCCTGGTCAAGGCGGGCAGACACTACAGCGAGGCGCGCACACTGATTCAGCAGCAGCTGGTCGAGGCGCAGCGCCCAGCAACAGAATTGGCGCAGGGACGCCAATTGCATATTTTCGACTTTGCCCTAGCGATGGAAGACTGCATCACTGCGCTGGAAAAAGCCGTGGTATGTCTTCACGCCCTGTCCAGGAGCGAGCCGATTCAGGCTCGCGTGCTGGCATTGCCTCAGCGCCCGCGTCTGAACGAATTCCGCCGGCAGCAGGAACACATGCATCAACAACTGGCATCCGGGCAGACCGGCGATGGTCCCATCATTGTGGGGGTCACAGCCGACGGTTCCGGGATGGCACTACGCGCACTGAAAATGTCGTTTAAAGATCTGCATGAAATCATCACCACGCTATACCTCGACCTGTGCGTGTTCTTTCCCCACCACGAGGTGAATTCGCCGCGCAAGCCGCAAGGTGTTGCGCGCCTGACGATGTCCGCCAGCCTGACGATTACCCCGGGCGCACCGCCCACCTCGACCAACGATGAGACCTGATTCACGCACCGGGGAACGCTGATGATTTTCTGCTTGACGCTATCAGGAGTCGACTGGGCGCTGACCAGGGACGTCGTGTCCATACTGGGCACCGTGTCCACCATCGTGCTTGCCGCCATTGGCCTCACCACGTGGAGGCGGCAACTGCAAGGCACCAGCGAATATGCTTTGGCGACGAACGCACTGCACCTTGCCTACGAGGTGCAGCAGTTGCTCCAGGAAGTACGCAGCCCCATGCTCTTTCTGCGCAAGGAAGAAGTTGAAGCGGGCAACAGAATACAGGAAGAACAGAATATCTACGGCGAAAGAATGAACGCTGTTCACATGAAGTGGGCGGAATTGCAGACGATTCGGCTAAAGGCCCGAGTGATCTGGCAAGCCCCCGCGCATCACTGTTTTGAAGGGCTGCATAAAATAATCGCAGAAATACGCGCCGCGATCTGGTATCACTTCTGGCTGAAGGGTGCTTATGGCGGACCTGGCGCAGAGATTGACCGCAACCCGGAACGATTGCAAGAGAACAACGAGATCATTTACCGGATGGCGGAAGATGACGCGTTTTCAAAGAAAATTGATGCCGCCGTCAGCCAGGTCGAAGAATTTTTCTCAGCCAAGGTCAGGCGAACTTGGCTATCGCGGCAGCCTCACTAGAGGGATTGCCTGCAACGGCAATGATGGCAGCAACGCAGCAAACGCCAGTTGCGCCAGCATCGTCAGTCGCGGCTTCGACAAGGTATTGCCGATAGATGCATATCGCGCCGGATTCGAACTTGTGTTGCGCCTGCGGTGGCGGCGTTGGCATCTGCAGACTGCCGTGGGTTCATCCGTCCGCATGCCCACGCTTGGCCTGCCACTCGGGTTTTTCGATCGCGTTTTTCGCCTGGATCTCCGCCATCTTGCGGCGCTGCTCCGCATGAAAGCTCACATCCTCCCGCTCCAATGCGTCAAGCTGCTCGCGTATTCTCCGCTGTTCATCGGGCGGTAATGCGTTGAATCGCGCGCGATTGCGTTCCAGCAGCGCCATGTAATCGTCTGCCGACAGATCAGGGAATACCGATGCGCGCACCTTTTCCATTTCGGGGGACAGCTTCATATTTGTTCCTCACTTTTAAAATATCTTGTGTGAACATTGCGATGACATCAGCGATACGCTGGCCTGGATCCACGCAGACCACGTCACGATGGTTGCCGGCGTGTCGGTCGCTTGCCAGTAGATTGCGATTCACGCCCCATTCAAACAAAGAATGCATATGCGTTTTTCGTCGGCCATTCCAAATGATCGTATCGTAATTACTGGACATCTTGATTCAGGTCAAACGTAACGTAGAACATTCACCGCTCTTCGCCCCCCCCCTGCGCGCCTTTGCGGACAGCGGCTAAGGCCGCAGGCCGCCGCCCCGCCTTTCGGCGACAATAATTAATAAAGGTACAATCAGATTTCTCAGAATATCGGTGAGGAACGCTTTGCTTGCACGCCTACTCAATTGCCTGCCATTCGGGCTCAGCGGACAGCTTGAACCGCGCGCCCGTCGCGAGGTCCGGTCCTGGACGAGGGACAATGATACCCATCGCATCCTTCGCTACAGCCGCTTTCGCCGTCTTCTCATCTGGGGTACCGAACACCCGGTCATGTTCAGCTTCGCGATCGGGCTGCTGGCGGCCCTGATCTCGCGCATATGCACACGCCAGAACAGTTGGTGGCCCACCCTGCCCGTTCCGGCCCTGCGCCCAGACTTCGACATTTCAGCCTTCGCCAGCGTACCCTGGAGCGTGCAGGCGACCATCGTGGCGCTGGTATACCCCATCGTCGTCTCCTTCATCGCGATCTTGTTGCAGCGGAAGGCGCATTCAACTGTTGCACTCAGGGCCTATCTGCTTGACTCGGGTGTGGTGCCATCCGGCGCCAGCTCCATCGCGCTGTTGATTGCCATGGGCATCCAATACCTGGCCAGTCCATACGCGACGTCCGCAGTCTTGGCGCAGTGCTTCGTACCGCTGATCATCGCCAACGGTGCCTGGCTGACGATCAACGTGCTGCTCACAGCTTTCTTCCTGGGGCGCACCATGCATTTCATCCAGGAAGAGGAACAACGCCGCGCATACACGCGGATTGCGGTGGACCTGGTTCTTCGCAGCGAGCTGGTATTGGCGGTTAAACAGCATCTGTTCGTCAATGCCGCGCAAGATGAATGGCGCCTGTCCGAGTACACCGGTGGGAGATCCCCCGCGCCAGAGGTCCATATGCACGGATTGCTCGACGGCCAGTCGCAAGTGTGCCGTCGCAACAAAACCGACGTGGTGCTGCTGGATGTCCATTTGCATCTGCTCCGCGTCGTCGCCGTTTCGTGGTCGCGGCGCGCGGCAAACGGCGCGTGGGCCGATGAGCGCCGGCCGTCGGTTTTGTCGTTTCCTCCCCGGATAGGTTATCCGGCCAGCGGCAACGCGGCTCTGTGCAAGGTCGATAATGGTCCCTCATTGACCTGGTTCGAGCGCTGGCTGGTAGGCGCTGCGTTCATCTACGGACCCGCACGGCGCGACACAATGTCCTTGTCCACCACTCGCATGCTTGCAGAAATTGGCAGCGAAGTAGAAGTCGCGGTGGAACAGCAGCGCTTTGGCGCCGCCGAGGAAAGTCTGAAAGAACTGATGAAACTGCATACCACCTTGCTGCTGGCCAGCGTGACGCCACCGGAGGCGACCGTCGACAACGCCGCCGCGATCAATGCGTCGCCCTATGGCTGGGGAGCGAATAGTTTCAGCAATGCCTGGTTGGAGCCGTATATCGAAATCGGCCGGATCGCCATTGCTTGCCTAGAGGAAGATGCACGGCTATACCGAACCCTGGTCACCATTCCGGCCAAGATTGCGCTACGGATTCCTCCAAGACCCGCGACGCTGATCACAGAAGCGCAACTGGTCTGCCTCAGGCTTGCCAGCCAGCTGGGCGCCTGGTGGCTACGCAAGGCCGCCGACAGCGCCATACAGGGCGGACCGCCATTTGGAGGCACCTTGGTGGCTCCCCTGAACAAAATACATGAAGGCGCCGTGGTATCGCTTATCGGCAGTTGGGGGCATGTCTACATACCCATCGATCAGCCAACCGGCGCCAGCGATGCCGAAAAATGGAAGGTGCTGGCAGCGCGCGCCGACGTGTATGCCAAGCACATCGAGAACTCGGCCTACATTTTCATGCAAGCAGTGGCGCGCGGCGACATAGTCGGCGCCACCTGGCTACTGGACGGCTTCCTGAAGTGGTGGGGAAACCGGCGCGCCGAGCTCCCGCATGACAGACTGGAGCGCGATTTCCGGACGCGCCACGTCACAATCACGTTGTCGGGAAAATCCTGGGAGGCGGCGAAGCAAAGCTTGTGGGACGGCGAGGCCGAGGTAACCAGCGAGTTTGCCGGTCAGGCATTGAGCCTCGCCATCCGGCGTTACTGGGAAAGCACGCGCTTGTATCTGGTGCTGCTGCTGATTCGTAACGCCAGTGACCATCCCAGTCCCGACAATCTGCCTCTGCTCTGCGCCGGCAAGCTGATACGGGCCGAGCGCCAACAAGCGGGTGGCGAGATTCAGGCCCTGTCCATGGACAGCATCGACGCCGTTCTGACGGCGGCGCTGGCCTTGCTGCACGGCGTGGACAGCCCCGTCCATCGCCTGGACCAGTTCGCAGAGCGGTTGAGTCGCGATCGCAATGAAATCACCGTGTCGGGCTGGACCTACATAAGCTTCGGCAACGGGGCGGATTTTGAATCGATGCAGGCCCCGCTTGCGATTCTGCTGAGCGCGCTGACGGCTGATAGAAACCCTCTCATCAACAGCAAGCGCCTGATTCAAAACTGGTGGCTAAGTATCGAACGTCTGCAGGCTGTCGAACGTTATTGCGCGACGTTGCACGCCTTGGTGGCAACAGACGCTTTCCCAGCTGACAGCGCCGCCGCCATCGCCCACCTGCGTAGGTCGCCCGCAGCGGAACTCGACCTGCCCGGAACACTGGCGGCCGTTGCCGACGCCGCGCGAACCTTGGAACGGCTGGCGATAAAAGAGCGCGGCTTGACGGTACGTGCGTTGTCAATTGACCGCACAAAAGTCGCCGGCCTCCTGAGTGCGGTGACAATCGAGGTGTTTGAGCGCGTGCCGGTTCCATCGGCTATCCGGCAGATCCGCTTTGACCGGACACTGGCGACCGGTGGTGCAGGAACAAGCTATCGAGTTCGTCGTGAACGCTATCTGGAAATGATTGCCTCTGACTATCTTGACAGCGCCGAAGCCATCGGGGAGAGGGTCAGCACAGCACTACTTGCCCAAGCCTTTCGCGACCTGGTCCATACGCAAGCGCTGACAGCGGTCAACAATCCAGGATGGCGCGACAACTACGATCCGTCCACGGAGGACAAGCAACAGCTCGCCGAACAAGTGGCCGGTGTGTGTGCGGAACTTCGTGCGCGCAGCACACAGCCCATCATCCTGGTGGGCCGCTCGCCACTCAGCGACGTGTTGCGACATGAGCATTGGGGAGCAGGCTTCTGGCAATGCCCGGTTCCGCCAGGAGTGGCCATACAGCCCGGCGTCGGCGATGTCCTTGCACATATCAACGGCACACCGGTCTGCCAGTTCGACACGCCGGACGGTGATTGTTATGTGCTGCCCGCCACCTGTCTCGAGGTGCTGCGCGTCCAAGGTGACACGGCTGACGACGCACTCAGTGTGTCATGGACGCCGGACGGCGACCATGACCTGATCTTCAGCTTCCGCTGGAAGGCCGCGTTTTGATCGAGGCCACCGTCTGGCCAGGTCAGCAATGCCGGCCTGCGAAGCAAGCCGTCTAAAAGTCCGGCATGTCGGCAAATGGCAGGCACAGGGTCAGGGGATCGTCCGGCAATGTGGCAAAGCCGTAGCGCTGATAGAACACTGCGACCTCTGCATCCTTGGCGTCGACAAACAGCGCGTAGCCGCCGATCTCGTTCGCCACCCGCGCGGCGCGTGCCATCGCGTGCAGCAACAGGTACTCGCCGTGACCATGGCCCTGGGCCGCCTGCGCTACCGCCAGCCGAGCCAGCGTGAAACCAGGCACTTCGCGCGGCAGCCGTTTCGCCAGCGCTGGCGGCAGCGCCTCCTTCAGCACCATGCGCCTCACCGCCAGCGTGTAATACCCAAGCACCCGGGTCGGCGCTGCATCGTCGATCAGCACATAGCTCTTGGAAATCAGCTTGCGCTGGTGTTGGCCGGCAGTCGTTTGCAGGAAGAAGTTTAGCTCCGACGTGCCGCAGTCGAAGGCGCCGACATCATGGATGCTCTCCAGCGCCACGATTCTGGTTGCCATTCTCAGTCTCCCTTTGGGTAAAGCGCTCGAACGCCCGCGCCAGCGCCGCGTTCGGCTTGGCAGGATTGTCCAGCATGTGCAGCAGCATGGCCGCATCCTTGGCCGACAGCGGGATCGTCTTCTCGCGATCGATGATGCGCTCCGCCTTCTCCAGCGAGGCCTGCACCATGAACTGGTTCAGCGTGGCCCCGGTCAGGTCGGCCGCCTCCTGCAGCTTCTGCGCGACCGCCTGCGGCATGCGGTTGGTGACGCGCGGTTCCGCGCGCTCGATCTCGTCAGTGGATTTCATGTCTTGCCCTTTCGTGCCGCATGCGGCACCTGCAGCCACGCTCTGCCGGAACACAAGGAAGGGGAAGCGTGGCGGAACGCCAGTTGCGTAGGGGAAGCGCCGCGGCGCGTGGAGAGAGCAACTGTTGACCGGCCTAACCAGTATAGGCCGCGTTGCGTCAAAATGCAAACACTGCGTCATTTTGACGCAGCAAAACCCTTCCGCGCCAACACAGACCGCTGCGCGACCCAGCGCCACGCAGCGGCATCAGCGGCTACTCCACCAGCCCCCCACATTCGCAGCCGTTGCCGGCGCCACCCGCAGCGGTGCCGGCAGCCAGCGCAGCTTGGCCAGCAGTCGCTCAGCAGCCTCGGCCGTGCCTGCCTTGCTCAGCCTCTCCAGCGGCACCACCACCTGCGCACCGGCCACCTCGCCCACCACCTGCAACACCCACTCCTTGGACACCTGCCCGAAGTAGTTGCCGGCCCCGGGCCTGCCACCAGTCCGCCATGTCCAGCTGCACCGCCTGCGCCAGCGTCGCAAACTCAGGCGCCGGTCCTTCGCGCGTCTGCGTCGCGTCCAGCGTACTCGCCACGCAGAACGCCAGCAGTTCCAGCACCACCGCCTGCGGCTGGCCTTGCAGCCATGCCAGCCAGTCGCCGCGCGTGACCGGAAGGCGCGCCGGCAGGTCCGCCTTGCGCTGTGCCACCAGCGCGGCAGCGTTTCCCTTCGCGGCCACCTCGGCCAGTGCCGGTCTGCTGCCAGTGATCTTGGCCAGCGTCCCCGGTCCTGGGCCGCCATGTTCCGACAGCGCCCCGCGCAACAGGGTCAAGGCCAGATAGCACAACGCCACGTCGCTGCGGTCCATCAGCACCGCCTGCAACGCTGCCCTGCGCTTCGAGGTCAGTTCGAACATCAGCCGCTCGGAATGCACCCCGCGCGCCTTGCCCCCATTCGCCCGTGTGCACAGTCTGCCTTTTCAGCCGGCCACTGTTACGTGTCAAGACTCCCATACTTGGGTTGTTATATTGCTGAGAATTTGCGTATTTTTCAGCTCGGCAAGATGTTATGCTCTTCCATGAGCCATTTTCCTCTTACGCCGATGACACACCAAGCCCCCGACCAAGAATTCATGCTAGCCGCCATCGAGGAGATGAAGAAAAGCGAAACGCAGATCAAGGTGGGCGCGGCAATTGTGGTGGATGGAGAAATCGTTGCCACGGGTTTTCGAACAACAGGCCAGCACGCTGAGCGTGCAGCGATTGCGTTGGCGCAGCAGCGTGGTGTGAACCTTAAAAAGGCGGTCCTATACGCGACGCTTGAACCTTGTGTAGACCTGCGCCCCGGACAGCAAACGCAGTGTTGCGCCGACTTGATTACGGCTGCCGGAATCAAGGAAGTGGTCATAGGACGATACGATCCCAATCCGAACGTTCACCGCCAAGGGTGGAAGCGCTTGAGAGACGGGGACGTCTATTTACGCGACTTTCATAAAGACCTCCGTGAAGAGATCGACCAGGTCAATAGCCACTTCATGGGGCACTTCTAAAAAGGCGTGGGTCCGAGCGGTGGTGCGAAAGTGGACCACAAGGACACAGGGAAGTTTCTCGTTCAATTCGCCGAAGGCGACGATCGAACCATGGAAATCGCCTGGACAATCGCGGGTGTCGACGCCGCTTACGGATACGCTTTACGTCCAGTCGAAGTAGCGATGGCGCGGTTTGCGAAATCATTCGAAGAGATCGACGACCCTACTGCGTATGAATATCGTCACTCGGTGCGGATTGGCGTTGGCGAAATTGGCCTATTCAAAGGACCTGATGCTTGCGTACTCGTCAAGCCCAAGAAAATCGAGAGCGGCCCGAGATACGGCAACAAGGACAACTTTGTACATTTCGAATATCAAGTCCGCGTTACCAATCCGCGTTAGCAGTCCGGGGGGGCTTGGGCCCCAGGTCTTGATCTGCCCCACGGGGTAACGCCGTGCGTCAGCCCCGCAGCAGCCCGCACTACCACGATGGTAGATGACCAGCAAGCGCAAGCAGAACAGAACCAGCTACGGGGAGGTGCCGGTGTATGAGCAGTAAGTTGCCACAAGGCATCCGTGGGGGCCGACACCTGCAGCGCCGTCCCCTTTCCCGACACTAAGACGCGCGTGCCTTTATAAATTTGTTTCCACATGGAAATTTTGGTATCCTTGCACCAGATCAACTCTCATCAGAATGCCATATGACCGTGCTTGCCTACCTTGAAGATCTCGGCCTCGCATTTGCCGACGTCATGCTGTCCGTCGACGCACCCGGCGGTCACTTGGTACTACCTACTGTGGGCGACACCCGCAACGTGGCACAGGCCCTGCCCGTATCGCCGTCACGCCTGGTAAGGAAATTTTTCCGCCTGAAAGGACTCGGACAATCGGGCATGTTCCTGGTCGCGGGAACCGTCTCGCACATTGAGCGCCTGATCGACAACATAGGCGTGCTGCGATCCAATCGGGTCAGGCTCTCCGCCGCGCAGGCACGCACATTCAACCCCAAAGATCCTGCCAGTATCGTGCATACCGCCTGCCTGCTGACGGAACAACAAGGCTGGCCAGAGTTCGAGATTCTCGGCGTCATCGCCGGCCAGACCTTCGTCCGTAACTACGACGCCAACCGGCTGCGCAGCACGCTACCGTACTACGGCAACGTCTATGTGGCGGGATCCGGTGGCCAGGACCTCTACAAATGGCTGGAAGAGCGCGCCGTTTTCTACGCGGCCGGAGCGCTGGCCGAGGAATCCCTCGCAGACAAGGGGCTCCGTGCAATGAACTCTATTCCCATGGTACTGCTGCGCGAAGATGCGCTCACCCGCGTAAAAACCATCTCGAAGGGCGTCGGCGGCTATTACGAAACCTATTACCTGAGCGACAACGCGCTGCACCCGGTGGGCGATGTCCTCACCGTCACGGCGAGCATCGCCGGCAAAGGGACGACACCGCCGCTGCTGATCGAGCGGATGTATTACCATACCTACGTGAATGACTGGCTGCTGGTCGCTTCGCTGTTTGATACGCCGCTTACCGTAACGCCAGGCGCAGCCATTGAAATTCCGCTCAGCCAGTTCGAACTGTTCAAGATCCCGCCCATCTTTGAGCCTGGGCCTGAACCCAACTGGACCATTCACCGACTGTTGAAATCGGCCGAAGTTGCAGAGATGTTTCGCCTCACCTTGCGTCAGGCCGGCGAGTCTGGCGTCAGTAAACGATTCAGCGAAGGCGCGCGTCCAAGCCGCAGGTTGCTCACTTGCCGGATTTCAGGCGATAAACTCCAACTGTCGCTGGACCAGGAAGGCCATACGCATTACGCCGCCAGAATACGCAACAGCGCCCACGATGAATTGACGCTGCAACTACGACATTGAGGCGCGAAAAGCCCCGCTGGGTCAGGCGATATATCCAGAAGTACACCGGGTCGACAACGCCAATAATTTGCGTCATCGAGCTTCGCCAGCCAATCTGGCTACGCGACCCACTTTGCCCAGTAATTTGCAACTGAATCTGACACACGTGAAGAGCACAATTCGACCTGTCTCATCGGCAGGAGAACGGAGTGATCAACGTGGCATTACTAGGCATAATTCGACGCTGGCACATTCGTGACCAGATTCCCCTACGGGAGATTTCCAGACGGCTGGGCATCTCACGTAACACCGTCCGGCGCTATCTGCGCTCGGAGACCACAGGGCCTACCTATGCGGAACGCCGTATAGCGAGCGGGCTGGATAAATATTCTGTGCAATTATCAGGATGGCTCAAGGCCGAGACGAGCAAGCCGCGTAAGCAGCGCCGTAGTTTGAAACAGATCCGCGCGGACCTGAAAGAGCTGGGATATGAGGGATCGTACGACCGCGTAACAGCATTTGCCAGGCAGTGGATGGCGGGTCAAACTGAGAGTGGGTCACCCATTAGCCGGCCGCTGTCAACAGTTCGAATTTTCCCCTCGCGTTACTCTGCGATTTCTTTCGTTACCTGAGCCATCGTATCGGATCTGCAGGCGTGATGGTCGTGTCCTATGCCTCATTGCTGGTTGCGTGAATCGCACCAGTCACCCATCTGGATCAAGCCAAATTCTCACTTCGCAATTTCGCCCTGACGGCATGGCCGCCCCAGAAGCATCTCGGTACCGTCGTGCGTCCAAATGGAAGAACAATTCTATGGCTGCCGTTATCTAACGGCTCCAAACCCTGGTGGCTCGCATTCCGGACGACTTACTCCCTGAGAACTCAATACAATGGCAGACGGCGAGGCGTCCAATCAATCCGCTGGCTCACACTCCAACCCACTCGCTGGCTCGCCGGGCCGTTGCCACACTTACGAAAAGCAGCGTTCAACTGAAAACTGCTCTCCCGTCTTCAACATATGAAAGCAGGCGCGCGCCAGTTTGTGCGCTACAGCCTTGATCGCGACTACGCTGTTGCGTTTTGCTTTCTTGCGTTGATAAAACTTACGTGCGGGCTCGCAAAATCGAATCGCGAAGTTTGCAGCCTCAACATATGCCCAAGCCAAAAAGCGATTGCCGTTCTTCGTATTGCCTTCTCCCTTTTTCTTCCCGTTAGAGACATGTGCGCTGCCAACGCAGCGACAATAGGAAGCGTAGTTGCCCGGGCCTGAAAACCTGGCAATATCTCCAGTCTCAAGCAAAATAACTGCTGCCAAGATCGTGCCGATACCCGAAACCGAATTGAGCAAACGGTAGCCCGGCGCAACGCGACAGTAGCTGACCAGCGATTTCTCGATTTCATCTATTTGAGCTTGCAGCGCTTGCATCACCGCCAGGTTGGCCTTCATCCCTTTGGCCTCGGTTGCACCGATGGGCATGGCATCGATGTCCAGCTCGGTCAGTTGCTTGATCTCTCTGCCGGTAATGTAGCTGCCTGTTTGCTGAGCCAGACAGGTCTCGATCGACAGGATATTCGTCGTCCTCATTTCCACCAATTGCATGCGTTTGCGAGCGAGATCCCTGACCGCCCTCATGGACTTGGGCATGATGTGCCCCTCCGGCAAAAGTCCGAGTCGGAGCAAATGCGCCAAATGCCGAGCATCCGACTCATCGCCACGATGCTTGAGTCCATCGTACTGCTTGATCGCAGTTGTGTTCGCCAAGTGAAGCACATAGCCAGCCTCAATCAGACCATCGACAAGCCAGTACCAGTTGTAGGTCGACTCCACAACCACGCCGGAAAGCTCCTGCCGATATGGTTCGAGCGCCGAGCAAATCGTCCTCAGATCGTTGACTAGCCGTTTGGAATATACGACCTTGTCGGCTTCGTCGGAGACGACGACAAGGCAGTTGTTGGAATGAAGATCAATGCCACAAAATAACATGACGTCCTCCTCGATAAAGTTCGGATTCGTACCGTGACTTTATTCCTCGGCTCTGCCGAAGGGAGGACGGCTAGATGATTATCAATTCATCGAGCAAACGAACACTCAGTCATATACTAGAACCGCAGCGAGTCTCCCGAATTCGACGCGCGTGTCAGGCTAACTGTCAGATCAGTCGCAATCACAACACCGCCCGCTTGATCTGACTCATGACGACGTCAAACGAAAAGGTTATGTTTAACCTTAGATATCAAATTTATCTCATCCATTGCAATTTCGCAATCCGAGAAAATTGGGAGTCAATCATGGAGCACTCTGTCGCATGGGTCAAAATCAAAAAGTATGAAGAACTCACGGGCGACACTGCGGCCTCGGTGCATGCTCGCCGCCGCGCGGGAAAGTGGCGCGATGGGGTGCAGTGCAAAGTGGTTGATGAAATGCTGTGGGTGAATCTAGCAGCGGCCGAAAGGTGGGTAGAAACATGGGTGCAAGGAACAGCGGTCAAGGAATAGAACTGCGCAAGGGCGTTCGATCCGAGACAATCCGAATCGTCTTTTCGCTCGATGGCAAGCGCTGCCGGGAATCGCTGCCACTCGCGCATACCAAGACCAACATCGCCTACGCGCGCAGGCTGCAAACCGAGGTCCAGATTGCGATCGCGCGCGGCACATTCAGCTATGAAGCATTTTTCCCGAATTCAGTCACTGCAAAAAAAATCCGCTCGACCAAAGCGAGCTTAATAGCAGCAAGCGCAAAGTCGATTCCCACCATCGGCGACTTGATCCGTGACGCCCTGGAACTCTCACGTAAAACCATCGAGCACTCTTCTTTTCTGTGTTATCAGCAAATCGCCGAAACCCATTTATTCCCGCGCTGGGATAGCACGCCGGCAAATGAGTTTTCAGCGAAAGACCTGCGGCTGTGGATCATGGATCTGCCCGGGAAACGGAAAACCATCCAGTTGATATTGACGCCGTTGCGGAACGCCACAGCGCAGGGTGTCGCCGACAACCTTATTGACGAAGATCCGTTCGACCGTATCAAACTCAGCAAGCTTATCTCCAAAGAACAGCGTACGTCGGAATTTACGGCTGATCCGTTCGACATCGATGAGATCGAAGCCATTCTGGCTGCCTGCGTTGGCCCGGAAGAACGCAACATGGTGCTCTTCGCTTTTACGACTGGCATGCGCCCTTCTGAATATATTGCGTTACGCTGGCGTGCGTGCAATGCACCATCCCATTATGTGACGGTCGCCGCATCTTTCGTTGACGGCCAAGCGAAAGAGCGCGCCAAGACCGATGCCGGTTTGCGCAGGATCGATCTGCGCATCGGCGCCAAGGTGGCACTTGAGTCGCAGTTCGCGTACACAGGCGATGTCAATGATCTGGTGTTCCTCAATCCGCGAACGCGAGAACAATGGAAAGGCGATAAACCAATTTATCGGCGCTGGCAGCGCATCCTCAGAAAAGCGGGCGTACGGTTTCGCAATCCGTACCAGACGAGGCATACATTCGCTTCCACCTTACTGATGCTTGGCGCCGTGCCGCTTTATGTCGCCAGCCAGATGGGGCATGCCGACACGATGATGATCACGCGAAATTATGGCAAGTGGATCAAGACCGGACTGGACGGGGATCGCCGCGCACGTCTGCTTCAGCTATACCAGCAAACAGACCCGAACCGAGCAAATGAATTTCCGATTTTTGCCTGACAGGCTAGAGATGCGCCAGGGTTCCATCGAAGACAGGGCAATGACATCTCATTGCCCCAAATATGCCCCAAATTCTTAACATGCCAGCTGTGTGTGCTGCTAAGTCTTTGAAGTAAAAAGAAGAATTCTGGTGGGAAGTGCAAGTTTCGAACTTGCGACCCCTGCAGTGTGAATGCAGTGCTCTACCCCTGAGCTAACCTCCCGTTGAGTGCGAGCATTATAGAGCCTGCCCACACGAAGCGCAAGTCCCGTTTATGCCGGCACCGGCGGATTCAGCGACGCGGTCCAGATGCACTGCCCTTTGACCGCCTTGTCCAGCCCGGCCAGCGTGGCCGCGTGGGCCGCCAGCTCCTCCTCGGAGGCCGGCATGAAGATAATCTCCGCCATGGCCACCGGCTCCAGCAGGTCGCCGATGTTGACCACTTCTTCTTCCACATCCATGCCCAGGCTGTTCTGCCCGCGCGTCATGGCCAGATAGACGTCGGCCAGCAGTTCCGCATCCAGCAGCGCGCCGTGCAGCTTGCGATGCGAGTTGGAGATGCCGTAGCGGTCGCACAGCGCGTCCAGCGAGTTGCGCTTGCCCGGATGCAGTTCTTTGGCCTGCACCAGCGTATCGATCACGCCGCCGATGTGGCTGGAGAAATCCGGCAGGTTTAACAGCCTGAATTCGTGATTCAGGAAGCCCAGGTCGAACGGCGCATTATGGATGATGACTTCGGCGCCCTGGATGTACTCGCGCAGCTGTTCGACAATCTCATGAAACTTCGGCTTGTCGCGCAGGAACTCGGTGGTCAGGCCGTGGACGTTCAGCGCTCCCTCTTCCGAGTCGCGTTCCGGATTGATGTAGAAGTGGAGATTATTCCCCGTCAGCATGCGGTTGTGCAGCTCGACGCAGCCGATTTCCAGGATGCGGTTGCCCAGCTTGGGGTTGATACCGGTGGTTTCAGTATCGAGGACGATTTGGCGCATAGTGTTCCGTAATGAATTTCAGCGTGCAGTATATCAGCGGCCGCGCGCCACTTCCACGCCGCGGTTGGCCAGCATGTCGGCCCGCTCGTTGCCCGGATGGCCATTGTGGCCGCGCACCCAGCGCCATTCGACATTATGCATCTGCTGCGCCGCGTCCAGCGCCTTCCACAGGTCTTCGTTCTTGACCGGCTCCTTGCTGGCGGTTTTCCAGCCCCGTGCCTTCCAGCCGTGGATCCATTCGCTGATGCCTTTTTGTACATACTGGCTATCGGTGTGCAGCACTACCGTGCATGGCCGCTTGAGTACGGTCAACGCTTCGATCACCGCCTGCAACTCCATGCGGTTGTTGGTGGTGTCGCGCGCGCCGCCGCAGATTTCCTTCTCGGCGTTGCCGGCCACCAGCAAGGCGCCCCAGCCGCCCAGGCCCGGGTTGCCTTTGCATGCACCATCGGTAAATATTTCGACCTTATCTTCCATCCTGCTGTTCCCGTTGTTTGTTGGTGACCGGCACCGCCACCGGGGCGGTTGCCGTTTTCCGGCTCCATGCCGGACCGATCAGGCGCATGCCTTTGACGCGCTTGATCGCTTGTACGATGTAGACGCCGCCCAGGTAGGGCCACCAGCGCGACCCGGCATTATCCATGAAGGCGTAGCGGTTGAGCCATTTTTCTGTGCGACAGGCCGGCGCGTAGCAGCCGAAGTGGCTCTGGCTGGCGCTCATATTCAATAATTTTAACCAGTCTTTCATGCGCGGCATAGAGATCAGCTCCTCCGTCGGCGGCAGGAAGGAGGTGCCGCCGACGCGCCGCAGCACATGGCGCGCGCCCCACAGGCTGGCCGGATTGAAACCGCAGATGACCACCTGCCCTTCCGGGATCAGCACCCGCTCGACCTCGCGCAGCACCTGGTGCGGGTCGGTGGAAAATTCCAGTACATGCGGCAACACCACCAGGTCGATGCTTTGCGAGGCGAACGGCAGCTCGGTGTAATCGAGCGTCACCGACACTGCCCGCGCCGGTTCGTCCGCGCTGCGCACCTTGCGGTCGGCGAGGATTTTATAGGGCATGCGGCTGGCCGCCAGCGCGTCCATTTGCGGCATGCCGATCTGCACCGCGTTGTAACCGAAGATATCCGCTGTTAAATTATCGAGACAGCTTTGTTCCCACGCACGCAGGTACACGCCTGCGGGCGTTTGCAGCCAGCCTTCCAGCGCTATAATGGATTTCTCCGACCCCGCCTTATCCATGCTTAGCCTTTTGCAATCCAATGACCATATCTTCTACTCAAGCTCTCACTGTTCTAACGGTTCCAGCATTCCGCGATAACTACCTGTGGTTGATACATGATGGCACACATGCCGCGGTAGTCGACCCTGGCGACGCCAAACCGATCCTGGCGGCGCTCAAAGCGAACGGGCTCAAGCTCACCGCCATTCTACTCACCCATCACCATGCTGACCATATTGGCGGCGTTCCTGAATTATTACAGCATTATCAGGTTCCTGTTTTCGGTCCGCGCAACGAGACCATCGCCGCCGTCACGCTGCCGGTGGGCGAAGGCAAGACTGTCGACGTGCCGGGCCTGACGCTCAAACTGACTGTGCTCGATGTGCCCGGCCACACCATGGGCCACATCGCCTACGTGCGCGAAGCGTCCGCCGATGCACCGACCTGGCTGTTCTGCGGTGACACGCTGTTTGCCGGCGGTTGCGGCAGGCTGTTCGAAGGCACGCCGGCGCAGATGATCAGTTCACTGGGCAAGCTGGCGGCGTTGCCGGACGATACGCTGGTGTATTGCGCGCACGAGTACACGCTGTCCAACCTGCGCTTCGCGCGCGTGGTGGAGCCGGACAATGTGGCGCTGCAGGAACGGGTGAAGGTGGAAACCTACAAGCGCGAGCACGATGTGCCGACGGTGCCCAGCACCATCGCGCTGGAAAAGGCGACCAATCCCTTCCTGCGTTATCGCGAGCCGGCGATTGCGGAGCAGTTGGTGAAGGCCGGGCGTCTCGATCGCATCGACACGCCGCTGGCGACCTTCACGGCGCTGCGTTTGTGGAAAAACGACTTCTAAAGAAAACGGCCCGGGCGGGCCGTGATGCTTAGATTTCTTCGTACAGCGGCAACGTCAGGAATTCTTCAAACGATTCCGAGGTCGACATCTGCTCGAAGATCTGCGCCGCACGCGGATAGGTCGGACCGTCGCCGCCCGGCGCAGCGGCCTGCACCTTGGCCAGTTCTTCCGGGATCATCGCGCGTACCATGTCGGCGGTGACTTTGCGGCCATCGTCCAGCACGCCCTTGTCGGAACGGATCCATTGCCACACTTGCGAACGGCTGATTTCCGCCGTGGCCGCATCTTCCATCAGGTTGTGGATCGGCACGCAACCGTTGCCGGTCAGCCAGGCGCCCAGGTAGTGGATGCCGACGTTGATGTTGTAGCGCAGGCCGGCTTCGGTGATCGGCGCTTCCGGCTTGAAGTCCAGCAGTTGCGCGGCAGTCACGTCGATATCCGGACGCTGTTTCTCGATCTGGTTAGGCTTGTCGCCTAGCACCTTGGTGAATTCGGCCATCGCCAGGTCGACCAGACCCGGGTGCGCGACCCAGCCGCCGTCGTAGCCGTCGGTGGCGTCACGGGCCTTGTCGGTGCGCACGCCGCCCATGGCGATGTCGTTTTTCTCCGGATCGTTCTTGATCGGAATCAGCGCCGCCATGCCGCCGATGGCCGGGGCGTTGCGCTTGTGGCAGGTCTTCAGCAGCAGCAAGGCGTAGGCGCGCATGAACGGCGCGGTCATGGTCACCTTGGCGCGGTCGGCCAGGCAGAAATCTTTGTCCAGCTTGAACTTCTTGATGCACGAGAAGATGTAATCCCAGCGGCCGGCGTTCAGGCCCGCGCTGTGGTCGCGCAGTTCGTACAGGATTTCGTCCATCTCGAAGGCGGCCAGGATGGTTTCGATCAGCACGGTCGCCTTGATGGTGCCTTGCGGCAGGCCCAGTTCCTGCTGGGTCAGCACGAAGATGTCGTTCCACAGGCGCGCTTCGATGTGCGATTCCATTTTCGGCAGGTAGAAGAATGGACCGGCGCCGCGGGCGATCTGTTCCTTGGCGTTGTGGAACATGAACAACGCGAAATCGAAAATACCACCCGAAATGCGCTTGCCATCCACCAGCACGTGTTTTTCATCCAGGTGCCAGCCGCGCGGACGCACGACCAGCGTCGCGACCTTGTCGTTCAGCTTGTAGGATTTGCCGTTCTGCTCGAGCGCGATGGTGCCGCGCACGGCGTCCTTCATATTGATCTGGCCGGTAATCTGGTTGTCCCAGTTCGGCGTATTGGAGTCTTCGAAGTCGGTCATATAGCTGTCGGCGCCCGAGTTCAGGGCGTTGATCACCATCTTGCGCTCGACCGGACCGGTGATTTCCACGCGGCGGCATGCCAGCGCCTTCGGAATCGGCGAGATTTTCCAGTCGCCGCTCCGAATGTGCGCGGTTTCGGCCAGGAAATCCGGGCGTTCTCCGGCATCCAGTTTCTTGGCGCGCTCGACGCGTACGGCCAGCAATTGCTGGCGGCGCGCTTCAAATTCGCGGCTCAGCTTGGCCACCAGCGCCAATGCGTCCGGGGTCAGGATTGCTTCATAGCCGGGCTTGATGTCGCCGGTAATTTCCATGCCTGCTGGCAGAGTGATGGTGGTCATGCGCTAGTCTCCGTAAAAAATATTAACGAATCAATCTCATTATAAGCTTGTTGCATTGCGGTGTTTTTATAAAGTATATTCACTCGTTAGTTATACAAACAAGACTAAAAATCACTTCATCTATGCGTTTTAGTAAAAAGTGACGGGGACGAGACTTTATGGGGCAATTCAGGCAGATTTCCACCTTTGTTGAGGTGGTTGCACGAGGTAGTTTATCGGCGGCCGCGCGCGCCGAAGGTATCGCGCCGGCGATGATCGGACGGCGACTGGATGCATTGGAGGCGCGGCTCGGCGTCAAACTGCTGCAACGCACCACGCGCAAGCTGGCGCTGACCGATGAAGGCGCCGCCTTCCTCGAAGATTGCCAGCGCATCCTGGCCGAACTCGAAGAGGCGGAATCGGCCGTCGCCGAGCGCAGTTTGCACGCTACCGGCCATTTGATGATCTCGGCCCCGGCCGGTTTCGGCCGCCAGCACGTGGCGCCGCTTGTGCCCTCCTTCCTGACCGAGCACCGCGACGTCACGGTCACGCTGAACATGAGCGACCGCGTGGTCGATATCGTCGGCGAAGGCATCGATGTGGCGATCCGCATCGCCAGCTTGCCGGATTCCAATCTGGTCAGCGTCAAGCTGGCCGACAACCAGCGGGTGGTGGTCGGCGCGCCGTCCTATCTGAAACGCCACGGCGAGCCGAAAACACTGGCCGAACTGAGCAAGCACAACTGCCTGGCGATCAGCAGCGAAGGCAGCCAGCGCGGCTGGACCTTCCGGGAAGACGGCAAGAATACGGTACTCAAAGTGAACGGCAATATGGCCAGTAACGACGGACAGGTGCTGCACGAGTGGGCCCTGGCCGGCAAAGGGCTGGCGTGGCGGTCGATGTGGGAAGTGGGCAGTGCGATCGAGGCCGGCAAATTGCAGACCGTGCTCGACGACTATTCTGCGCCGGGCAATGACATTTACGCGGTGTTTGCGCAGCGTCGCCATTTACCGTTGCGGATACGGGCGTTTGTGGACTTCTTGCGGCACAGCTACGCGCAGCAGGACTACTGGCGCAAAGTGAACAGGTAAAAAAAAATCCTCGAATAACGAGGATTTCTTGATCGTTAGATCCAGCGTATTAGATTGGCTGAATGTTCGAAGCTTGCTTGCCTTTAGGGCCAGCGGTTACTTCGAAGGAAACACGTTGGTTCTCTTGCAGCGACTTGAAGCCAGCCGACTGAATCGCCGAGAAGTGAGCGAACAGATCTTCGCCGCCTTCGTCAGGGGTGATAAAGCCGAAACCCTTCGAGTCATTGAACCATTTTACGATACCAGTTGCCATTACAATTCCTATTTCAGTTAATTTGGGCTTGCGCCCGTGATATCGTTTTTGAGGCAAGAAAGACAAACTGTACTACTCTTGAATCTAAACGATGCCGTATTATACCCATTTACGAGAGAAAAGCACGTTTTCGTAAAAATAAATGCAAAGTGCTGTTTTCTTTGATAAAAACCGCTCGCGCTGGGCAGTGATTGTCACTATAGACATCTTAATACTATCGTGTTTGATCCACATCAAGCGCACGACTCATTCAAACGTCGTTGCTTTGGCGTCACGCGTGGCCCACGCCAGCAGCTTCTCCACTTCCGGCGCCACCGGCGGCCAGCCACTGTGACTGGCGATTACCGCGCGCACCAGTTGCTCGACGCGGCGCGCTTCCTGTCCAAATACAGTAAAGCCAAAGGTGCCGGCCGACCCGGCCACGCCATGCAGCACCTCGTGCAGCTGATGCAGCGCCGCCTGCGACGGCTGCTCGCCACCGGCCTGGCACTCATTGAGCGCGGCGCGGATCTTGACCAGGGTGCCGGGCACGGTGGCGGCGAACTTTTCGTTCAGGGCCGCCAGGCGGGCGCGGAAATCGGGATCGACAGGCGTCGCCATATTATTTAGTGCCGAAGATACGGTCGCCGGCGTCGCCCAGTCCAGGCACGATGTAAGCGTGGTCGTTCAGGTGGGAATCCAGCGAGGCACAGTAGATCTTCACGCCTGGGTGGGCTTTCTGGAACACTTCGACGCCTTCGGGCGCTGCGACCAGCGACAGGAAAATGATCTGGTCGTCAGTGACGCCGCGTTTCTTCAGCACGTCCACCGCGTGCACCGCCGAATTGCCGGTCGCCACCATCGGGTCGCACAGGATGAAGGTGCGTTCGACGGTGTCCGGCAGGCGCACCAGGTATTCCACCGGCTGGTGGGTGGCCGGATCGCGGAACACGCCAATGTGGCCGACGCGCGCCGATGGCACCAGGTCCAGCAGGCCGTCGCTCATGCCGATGCCGGCGCGCAGAATCGGCACGATGGCCAGCTTGCGGCCAGCGATCACCGGCGCGTCGATGGTCATCAGCGGGGTTTCGATGGTGCGGGTAGTCAGTGGCAGATCGCGGGTGATCTCGTAACCCATCAGCAGCGTGATTTCCTTGAGCAGGTCGCGGAAGGTGCGGGTCGACGTATCCTTGGCGCGCATGTGGCTCAGCTTGTGCTGGATCAGCGGATGGTCGGTGATGAACAGGTTCGGAAAGCGCGGATCTTGTTTCATTAGGTAAGCTCTTGTTCAGGTAGTTATATGCCGCATTATACAAGCCCGTTGCCCTATTCCACCAACGCCCGCGCCAGAATCGCCGCGCAATCGAGGCCGCCCGGCAACCGTCCGTAAGTGCCGCCCGGCTCCCGTTTCAGGCGCGACGCCACGAACGCCGACGACACGTACGGCGGCGCGTGCCGCAGCAGCAATGCCGCCTGTACCGCCAGCACCACCCGCTCGGCCAGCATGCGCGCGCTGAATTCGTCGGCCTGCTGCTGCGCCAGGTCGGCCAGCAGTGTGCTGCGGTAGGCGACGAAGAAGATGTCGCCGCTGCCGGCCAGCGCCAGTTCCGCGGCCAGCGCTTCGCGCGCCTCGGGTGACTTGCTGAACGCGCGCAGCAGGTCCAGGCACATCACATTGCCCGATCCCTCCCAGATCGAGTTGACCGGCAGCTCGCGGTACAGCCGCGCCAGCGGACTGTCCTCGACATAGCCGCTGCCGCCGATCACTTCCATCGCCTCGGCGCCGAAGCCCGGCCCGCGCTTGCAGACCCAGTACTTGCCGGCCGGCGTCAGGATGCGCGCCAGCATGGCCTGCGCCGGATCGGCCGACTCATCGAAGCAGCGCGCCAGCCGCATCGCCAGCGCGGTGGCGGCCTCGGATTCCAGCGCCAGGTCGGCCAGCACGTTCTGCATCAGCGGCTGCTCGGCCAGCGGACGGCCGAACGCCACCCGGCGGCGGGCGTGGTGCAGCGCATGCGTCAGGGCGGCGCGCATCGCCCCTGCGCTGCCCAGCACGCAATCGAGCCGGGTGTGGCTGCCCATTTCCAGGATGGTCGGGATGCCGCGCCCCGGCTTGCCGATCAGCCAGCCGTAGGCGCCGGTGAACTCCACTTCCGACGACGCGTTCGACCGGTTGCCGACCTTGTCCTTGAGCCGCTGCACGCGGATGGCGTTGCGTTCGCCGTTCGGCAGGTAGCGCGGCAGGAAGAAGCACGACAGGCCGGCGCTGCCGTCTGTATCGGTCTGCGCCAGGATCAAATGCGCATCGCTTTGCGGCGCCGAGAAAAACCACTTGTGGCCGACGATGCGGAATACGTCCTCACCCTCATCGCCAAACAAGGCACGCGCATCGGACAGCGGCACCGGCTCGGCGCGCGTGGTATTGGCGCGCACATCGGAGCCGCCCTGTTTCTCGGTCATGCCCATGCCGATCAGCGCACCGTGCTTCTGCTCGATCGGCAGCGAACGCGGATCGTACTGCGTGGACAGGATTTTCGGCAGCCATTTCTGGGCGATGCGCGGCGCCTGGCGCAGCGCGGGCACCGAGGCGTAGGTCATCGTCACCGGGCATTGCGCACCGTTCTCCACCTGGCCGAACAGCAGATAGCGGGCCGCCCGCGCCACCTGCGCGCCGGCACCGCCCTGCCACGGCGATGCATGCGTGCCATGGCCGATCAGCAATGCCATCAGTTGATGCCAGGCCGGGTGAAATTCCACCTCATCGATGCGGTGGCCTTCACGGTCAAAATTCTGCAACTTGGGCGTGTAGAGGTTGGCAAGGCGCGCCAGGTCCAGTGTTTCCGCCTTGCCCAATTCAGCGCCAAGCGCATGCAGCGCGGCGGCAGCGTCGCCGGCGCCTTCGCGCGCCAGCGCTTCCTGCAGGGCCGGATCGGC
Organism: Duganella margarita; assembly: GCF_009857535.1. Classification (GTDB taxonomy): domain Bacteria; phylum Pseudomonadota; class Gammaproteobacteria; order Burkholderiales; family Burkholderiaceae_D; genus Rugamonas; species Rugamonas margarita. The sequence goes on along the minus strand of NZ_WWCS01000007.1, from coordinate 118,736 downwards.
CGCAAACAGGTTGATATTTTCAAACGGCGCAACAGTATTGCGCACTTCGTGCGTGTCGAAAGCCTGCATTTTGTCTCCGTTCAAACTGCTGTTGTCAGTTTTCTTGAACAATGCTCAGACTAGCATATTCAAAAGGAGATGCCATGAGCGAAGCCTATCTTTATGAGGCGATCCGCACCCCGCGTGGCCGAGGCCAGCCGGACGGCAGCCTGCACAGCGTCAAGCCGATTTCGCTGGTCACCGGACTGATGCGCGAACTGCAGGCGCGCCACCAGATCGACACCGCCCTCATCGACGATGTGCTGCTCGGCTGCGTCACGCCGGTGGGCGACCAGGGCGCCAACATTGCCCGCATCGCCGCGCTGGCAGCGGGCTGGGACGGCAAAGTGGCCGGCGTCCAGCTCAACCGCTTCGGCGCCTCCGGGCTGGAGGCGGTCAACCTGGCGGCGCAGAAAGTACGCTCCGGCTGGGACGACCTGGTGGTGGCGGGCGGCGTCGAATCGATGTCGCGCGTGCCGCCGGGCGCCGACGGCGGCGCCTGGTCGCTGGACCCGGAAACCAGCTTGCTCACCGGCTACGTCCCGCCAGGCATCAGCGCCGATCTGATTGCCACGCTGGACGACTGCCAGCGCGAACAACTGGACGCCTACGCGCTGCGCTCGCAGCAACGGGCCGCCGCCGCCCGCGCCGGCGGCCGCTTCCGCGCCGTGGTGCCGGTGCGCGACCAGAATGGCGTGCTGGTACTGGCCGAAGACGAGTGCCTGAAACCGTCCACCAGCCTGGAAGCGCTGGCCAGCCTGAAACCGTTGTTTGATGCGCGCGGCGAATCCGGTTTCGACAGCGCGGCGCTGCGCCAGCATCCCCGGCTGGAGCGGCTGCGCCACCTGCACACGGCCGGCAACGCCGGCGTCAACGCCGATGGCGCGGCGCTGACGCTGATCGGCAGCAAGGCCGCCGGATCGCGGTTGGGACTGGAGCCCCGCGCGCGCATCGTGGCGGCGGCCGTCACCGGCGCCGATCCGCTGCTGATGGTGGCCGGCGCCGTGGTCGCCACCCGTCAGGCACTGAAGAAGGCCGGGCTGCCGATCAATTCTATCAGCCTGTTCGAAGTCCACGAATCCTTTGCCGCCGTGGTGCTGCGCTTCCTGCGCGAACTGGACATCGCAGAAGACAAGGTCAACGTCAACGGCGGCGCCATTGCGCTGGGCGATGCGGCGGGCGCCACCGGCTGCATGCTGGTCAGCACCTTGCTTGACGAGCTGGAGGCGCGCCGCCTGCGCTACGGCCTGGCGGCGATGGGCGTCGGCGGCGGCATCGGCATCGCCACCATCGTGGAACGGCTCTGAGATGATCACCACCCACCCGACCGGCGCCGCGCTGGGCGTGCTGATGAAGGCGCGCACCATCAATCCACTGAGCCGCCTGTTCCAGCGCGAACTGGCGACGCTGCTGGACAAACTGGAACTCCAGCGCGACAAGCTGTCCGCCGTCATCATCGGCTTCGACGCCGATCAGGGCGCCACCAGCCATGAACTGGAACACCTGATGGCGCTGACGCCGGCCCAGGCCGCCGACTGCATGCATATGCTGACGGCCTACAACGCGCTGCTGCTGCGCCTCGAAAACCTCGGCGTCCCGGTCATCGCCGCGCTGGCCGGCGAGGTCAGCGGCCATGCGCTGGGGCTGGCGCTGGCCTGCCCGCACCGCATCGGCCTGCACGACGCGCGCCTGAGCCTGCCACAGGTGCAACTGGGACTGGCGCCGGTAGCAGGCGAGATCGCCCGCACCGTGCGGCTGGCCGGCGTCCAGGCGGCCATGCCGCTGCTGCTCGACGGCGTGGTATTGAATGCAATGCAGGCGCAGCAGGCCGGTCTGCTGCACGCCATCGCCGCCGGCGAGGCCGAGCTGGCGCAGCTCACCGCCAATGTCCAGGACACGCGCGCCAGCCGCCAGCCATGGCAGGCGCGGCACTACCGGCTGCCTGGCGGCGCGCTCGATTCGGCGCCCCTGCGCGCCTTGCTGCAGGCCGCGCCGGCCAGGCTGCGCGAACGCGCCGGCGGCCCCCATCCCGCAGCCGAGGCCATCCTGTGCGCGATGGTCGAAGGACTGCAGGTGGACTTCGCCCACGCGCTGCATATTGAGAGCCGATATTTTTGTCAAACCGCCATCAATCCCGCTCTGCGCAAAGGCGTTTCTCCGCTCTAGAAAGCGGTTTTTAGACCGAACTCAAGAGTTTTATACAAAAGTCGCTGGAATGTTGTCTTTTTTCATGTAATTTCCGTGGCATCGGTGATACATTGCGTTCTGGTTTTGCAAGACAAGCGCCACCAAACTGTTACATGCATAAATTGAAAGAGTAAATCTTCGCGATGCCAACCAGTGTTCTGCCCCAGCCGCGTCATGAATTGGATAACCTCATGGAGGAGGCTGGCGATGTTGTGTTTCGATTGAACCAGCTGGGCCAACTGCTGTTCGCCAGCCACCGCGCGACTGCCCGCATCGGCAGCACGGCGCCACTGGCGGGCACGGCACTGATCAAGCTGCTGGCCGACGGCGACCAACCGCTGCTGCCGCCGCTGCTGGCCGCTGCGCTGGCGTCGCGCGCCCCGCAGTTGCTGGAAGCGCGCATCAAAACCCCCGATCTCGAAATCTGGCACGAGCTGCGCATCTCCTGCTACGCCAATGCCGACGGCGCGCCGGAACTGCTGGTGGTCGGCCGCGACATGACGGTGCAGCACGCCACCGAAGAACGCCTGCGCCACATGGCCACCCACGACGCATTGACGGAACTGCCAAACCGCCTGCTGCTGTCGGACCGCATGCGCATGGTGATCGCCAATGCGCGCCGCTCCGGACAGGGCTTCGCCGTCGCCACCATCGGCCTGGACGGCTTCAAGAAAGTCAACGATGGCCTCGGCCACCCCATCGGCGACGCGCTGCTGCGCATGGCCGCGCAACGCCTGCGCAAGACGCTGCGCGACAGCGACACGCTGGCGCGCGTGGGCGGCGACGAATTCGTCGCCATCCTGCCCGGCACCGCCACCGAAGCGCAGATCAAGCTGGTCACGGGCCGCCTGATCGCCACCTTGCAGTCGCCATTTGAAATCGACAGCCACACGATTTACGTCGGCGCCTCGGTTGGCGTCTCGGTCTATCCGCAGCACGGCGAGGACGACATCCGCCTGCTGGCGCTGGCCGACGCCGCCATGTCGCGCGCCAAGGAGACCGGCAAGGCGCGCGCGGTGGTCTACAGCCAGGATCTGGCCGGCCCGCCGCAGCACGATATTTCGCTGGAAGCGGCCATGTTCCAGGCCGTGCGCGAAGGCGAATTCCTGCTGTACTACCAGCCGATCGTCGACGCCCACACGCGCGAAATCCAGGGCTTCGAAACGCTGATGCGCTGGAAGCATCCGACGCTGGGCATGGTGCCGCCGGCACGCTTCATCCCGATCGCCGAGACCAATGGCCTGATCAATCTGCTCGGCGCGTGGGCGTTGAAGGCGGCCTGCGTGCAGCTCAAGCAGTTCGAAGAGGTGGCAAAGCGCAGCCTGTACATCTCTGTTAATATCAGTCCCCGACAATTCCGCAACGATAAATTTTTGGATGTGCTGGATGACGCAATTGCTTTCTCCGGCCTACTTGGTGAGCAATTGGTTTTAGAAATCACAGAAGGCACGCTGATGATCGACCCGGTGCACGCCGAGTCCATCCTGTCCAAAATGGCCGAACGCAAGGCGCGCATCGCGATTGACGATTTCGGCACCGGCTACTCTTCCCTCGCTTACCTGAAGCGCTTCCCGATCTCGGTATTGAAAATCGACCGCACCTTCATCCGCGACCTGCCCGGTTCACAGAAGGACGGCGCCATCTGCAACGCCGTGCTGGATCTGGCCAAGCACCTGGATTTGTCGGTGGTGGCAGAAGGCGTGGAGACCGAAGAGCAGCTGCACTATCTGGAACAGCGCGGTTGCCAGTACATCCAGGGCTACCTGACCGGCAAGCCGATGGCCGCCAATGTGGCGCTGGCGGCGCTGAAGGAAAGCATCCACGCCAAGGTGGTGCCGGCCGACCTGCGGCAGGTGCAGCCATGATCAGCAGCTACAAGGCCGCCACGGCGCTGGGCAACCGGACGCTGAGCGAGCTGGGCGACTGTACGCGCCGGCGCGGCGACATGCCGGGCTTCGCCAAGGCCATTACCGCCATTCTCGGCGCCATGCGCGGCGAGGACGAACAGGAATTCAACATGACGCGCACCGTGCTGTCCGATCCGGTGCTGACGCAGAAAGTGCTGCGGCTGGCCAACAGCGGCATGTACTCGGCCTTCGGCCAGCATGTGAACACGGTGTCGAAAGCGGTGCTGGTGCTGGGTACCGAAGCCATCGGCCACCTGGCGCTGGGCCTGAAACTGATCGAGGAACTGGCCGCGACGTCGACCGACACCACCGTCGCCCACATCGAAATGGAAAAGGCCGTGCTGGCCGGGCTGGTGGCGCAGCAGATCGCCTACACCGCCGAAAGCCGTCACGGTGAAGAAGCCGTGGTGTGCTCGATGCTGCACACGCTGGGCCGCATGATGCTGACCTACTACATGCCGGAGCGCTGGAACGAGTTGCAGCGCCTGGCCGATGAGAGCGGACGCACGGTGGAAGCAGCGGCGCCGGAACTGCTGGGCGTGAGTCTGGAAGAAGTCGGCCACGCGGCGGCGGCGCACTGGGGCTTGCCCAAGTCGCTGCTGAACGGCATGCGCACGCTGGCGCCGGTTGAAGCGGGTGAGGAAATCTCGCCGGCCGACTGGATCGCCGCCCTGTCCACCATGGCCGCGCGCTGCGCCGAATCGCTGTGGCACGACGATGCCGACGGCGCCGAGAAGGTCAGGCAGCTGACCGAAAGCTATGCCGGCACGCTGGGCGTGGAAGCGCCGAATCTGATTCACGCCATCGAGCAGGCCAAGGTGATCGCTGCCAACGATTTGAGCATCGCGCCGCTGTCGCGTCCTGCCGAGCGCCGCGCCAAGGCGCTGGCCAAGACGCGTCAGCGCGCGGCCGGCAACAAGATCCTGCTCAGCGGCCTGTCCGACATGCGCGACGTGCTGGATAGCGCCAGCCCGGGCCAGATGGTGCAGATCGCGCTGGAAACGGTGTACAAGGGCCTGGACTTCTCGCGCGCGGTGGCGTTTGTGCGCAACCGCAAGGAGAACAAATACGCCGCCAAGATCAGCTTCGGCGAAGGCACCCGCGAGCTGCTGGCGGCGATGACGTTCGACGATGCCTACGAGCCTAACGTATTCCATGCGGCGCTGAACAGCGACCGCGTGATCTTCATCGAAAACGCCCACGACGCCAAGTTCTCGGCCAAGCTGCCGCTGTGGTGGCGCAGTTCGCTGGCCGAAGCGCGCAGCTTCGTCATCCTGCCGCTGTCCGCCAACGGCCAGCCGGCCGGCTTCCTGTATGGCGACTGGGACGAATCCTTCCCGCCGATCCAGCTGAGCCAGACCGAGTTTTCGCTGCTGAACGACATGCGGGCGATGGTGGTACGCGCGGTCGAGCGGCGCCACGGCGTGGTGTCGGAAGTAGTCGCGCGCTAAGGTAAAAAGCTTTACACGAACACCTGCTTCAGAGATTGCGCCTCTGCCAGCGCATCACTCCAGGCGCCGATTTGTTCGAGGCTAGCTTTCGCCAATTTCTTGCGCGCGGTTTGGGGGAGCGGCCCGAAGCGCTGGGTCAGCAGACGTTCAAGCACCAGAGCCGCACCTTCTCTGCGGCCACGCTCCAAACCCTGCTCCAGTCCTTGCATCAAGCCTCGCTCCAAGCCTTGCTCCAAGCCCTGTTTCAGGCCCTTCTTCAATCCATCGTCCAGGAACATTTGCTCCAAAGGGTTGAGCAATTTCATGTTGCGCTCCTTTTCCATATGGAGAACCGCTTGCCAGTAGCGCCGTTGATGGGACGCAGGCAAAGCCATCATCCAGTTAATCACATTAAACAGCATAATTATGCGCTGCTTGCGCCAACCATGTTGGTACAGTAGTTTGGTGAGTTGCCACTTGGCGGCATACAATTCATCGGGATCACGGTGCGCCTGCTGGGTTCGCAGATGAGCCAGCGTCACCAAAGCAAACGGGTTGTGCGACGCTAACAGCGTATCAGTCCGGCCGGCGTAATCCAACAGCTTGGCAGTGACGAACGATATCCCCATCACCGTCCCCAATACCTTGTTATGGAAGGCCTGCGGGCGCCATCTGGGATCGTCATCGGCCAGCAACACCAGGCTGGCAACTGGCTGGCCATATTCCTTGAAAATCCGGTAGTTATAGTCCAGCACGCGACGAGCCAGCGCGGCGTCGTGTTGCGCCTGGACTTCAATGTGAATCAGCACCCACTGCACGCCGCCGTTGCGCAGCGACACTTCGACCAGCTTATCGGCTACCACGCCATGAGGCGCATCGCCGAAATTGATACCCGCCAGTTCCTTATCGCGGAAGCGCGGCCTTTTCGACCAGTCGATCTGACCAGCAAGATCGGCAAAGAAAAACGTCATGAAATCCCGGAATGCATGCGTCAATGCGTTCTTCCATGGCAAGTCGTAACGGGCGGGCGGAGCGAAATTGGACATCCATCCAGTCTACGTCCGCGCCCTGCCCGGCTGTATTTATTCGCTACAAAGCCACGCCTGTTTGATAGCCGTCGCTGCGCTGCCAACGGAATGACAGCGTCGCCGCCACGGCGGACAGGCACACCAGTACCGCCGCCACAAAATACACGCTCTCGGCGCCGGCGCGCTCCCACCACTGCGCCAGGAACAGGCCGCCCAGCGAGCCGCCGATGCCGTACGAGATGCTCATGTACAGCGCCTGCCCGCGCGCCTGCAACGGCCCGGCAAACCAGCGCTGCAACGACATCACCGACGACGAATGATGCAGCGCGAAGGTGGCCGCGTGCATCAGCTGCGCCACCACCAGCAGCCAGACATCGTGCGATCCCAGGCCGATCATCAGGAAGCGCACCACACCGACGCCCAGCGCCAGATACATCATGCGCATCGCGCCCCAGCGCTTGAACAGCGGCGCCTGGAAATAAAACAGCATCACTTCAGCCAACACGCCCAGCGACCACATGGCGCCGATCACGGTCTTGCTGTAGCCGCTGCGCTCGAGGTACAGCGAATAAAAAGTGTACAGCGACGTATGCGCCGACACCATCAACGCAGTGGACGCGAAGAAGGCAATCACTTCGCGCCGGCGCAACAGCGACAGCAACGGCGGCGGCGCCACCGCATGCGTGCGGCGCGGCACGTCGCGCAGGCGAAACGCCGCCACAATGGTCGCCACCAGCAGCGCCGCCGCCACCCACGGCAGCGTGACAATGCCGAAATGCTCCAGCGCCACCGACGCCAGCGTCACCGACACGATAAAGCCGATCGAGCCCCACATGCGAATGCGGCCGTAGTAAGTCAGGTCACCCTTCATCTCCGACAGCATCAGCGCTTCGCAGATCGGCGCCTGGCCGCTGGTGAACAAATTGAGGATGACCATGGCCAGCATGAAGTGGCCAAAGCTGCTGCCGAAGAAAAACCCCGAGAAGCCCACCAGCGCGGCAAAGCCGGCCATGCGCAGCACCAGCACGCGGCGGTCGTAGTGATCGGCGACGTAGCCCCACACATTGGGGCCGACGATGCGCAGCACCTGGATCATGGACATCAACACGCCGATCTGCGCGACCGTCATGCCCTTATCGGCAAAGTACAGCGTCGCGTAGGTCGACCAGGTGCCCGCGTGGGCGTAATAACAGAAGAGGAATAAAGCGAAGCTGAGCGCTTGTGCAGGAACCAATTACAGCGCGATGTCAGGCGTCGACACTTTCACGTCGCCGCACTGCGCGCGGTGCATCAGCGCGTGATCGATCAGCACCAGGGCCAGCATGGCTTCCGCAATCGGCGTGGCGCGGATACCCACGCACGGATCGTGACGGCCGAAGGTCTCCACCATCACCGGATTGCCGGCCTTGTCGATCGACGGCCGCGGCGTGCGGATCGACGACGTCGGCTTGATGGCAATCGACACCGTGATGTCCTGGCCGGTCGACAGCCCGCCCAGCACGCCGCCGGCGTTGTTGCCGACGAAGCCCTGCGGCGTCAGCGGATCACCGTGCTCGGTGCCCTTCTGTTCGACCGACTTGAAGCCGGCGCCAATCTCCACGCCCTTGACGGCATTAATGCCCATCATGGCGTAAGCGATGTCGGCATCGAGCTTGTCGTAAATCGGCTGGCCCAGGCCAACCGGAATATTCTGCGCCACCACGTCGATGCGCGCGCCGATCGAGTCGCCGGCCTTGCGCAGCTCGTCCATATAGGCTTCCATGCGCTCGATGACGGCAGCGTCGCCGGTCGCGGCAAAGAACGGATTGTCCGGCACGTGCGACCAGTCCTGGAACGGCACCGCGATCTCGCCCAGCTGGCTCATGCAGCCCTTGAATACGGTGCCGTATTGCTGGTGCAGCCACTTCTTGGCAATCGCCGCCGCGCCGACCACCGGCGCCGTCAGCCGCGCCGACGACCGGCCGCCGCCGCGTGGATCGCGCACGCCGTATTTGTGCCAGTAAGTGTAGTCGGCATGGCCGGGACGGAAAGTATCGGCGATATTGCCGTAATCCTTGCTGCGCTGGTCCTCATTGCGGATCAGCAGCGCGATCGGCGTGCCGGTGGTTACCCCCTCGTACACGCCCGACAGAATCTCCACCGTATCGGACTCCTGGCGCTGGGTCACATGGCGCGACGTGCCCGGTTTGCGGCGGTCCAGTTCCGGCTGAATGTCGGCTTCGGACAACGGCAAACCTGGTGGGCAACCATCGATCACACAACCAATCGCGGGACCGTGCGACTCACCAAAAGTAGTGACAGAGAACAATTTGCCAAAAGTATTACCGGACATAGGAAAAGAATCTTCGGAAAATGGGGAAAGTTCCCCATTTTACCAGCCACCGCACCGTGGCGGGCAGCCCACATAATAATTTCCACAATGCAAGTTTCGCTTGGTAAAATATCATTCTTTTGATACAAGTATGCTGCAAGTGGAATACGGCCTGCAGGTCGGCGCCAGGACGGCTACTGAAAGCGCTGGAAAACCGCATTCATTTTGACAATTCGCTATATACTTGAACGCAAGAACACCGAGTAATCCTGGAGATGCTACACATGCCCCCACCGGTCACACCCCTTGAGCAGTCCAAGGATGATCAAGACGATTTGGTATTCTTAGAAGAGCATCCGGCAGCGCCCGCTGTCCCTGGCGGCCGCAACGTGTGGCGGGTCATGATCATCGATGACGACGAAGACGTCCATTCGACCACCACTTTTGCGCTCGGCAATCTCGACATGCAGCACCGGCCGTTGGAATTTGTCCACGCCTACTCGGCCGGGCAAGCGCGCGAAATGCTCAAGCATGAGGCGGAGATCGCCGTCATCCTGCTCGACGTGGTGATGGAGCAGGATGACGCCGGCCTGCACCTGGTACGCTATATCCGCGAAACGCTGAAACTGCACGATGTGCGCATCATCCTGCGCACAGGCCAGCCCGGCTACGCGCCGGAAATCGACGCCATCCGCGACTTCGACATTAACGATTACAAGACCAAGTCCGAGCTGACCCGGATCAAGCTGTTCACTACGGTGACGGCCGCCATCCGTTCCTATGAGCAGATCCGCAAGATCAACGACAGCCGCCGCGGCCTGAACCAGATCGTCCACGCCAGCACCCAGCTGATGGCGCTGCACGGGGTACAGAATTTTGCGGCCGGCGTGCTGGCGCAAATCGGCGATCTGCTGGGCTGCGAGGCCAACGGCGTGCTGTGCGTGCAGGAATGCCCGGACGACGGCTGCCACGAGCTGATGGTGATGGCCAGCGCCGGCGCTTTCCGTCACCTGAGCAATATCACGCTGACCGTGCGCGAAGACCAGCGCATCCACGAGGCGCTGGAACGGGCGCTGGCGCAACGGCGCAACATCTACGGTCCGGATTACATCACGCTCTACTTCGCCGGCAAGGCCAGCCGCGACTTCGTCGGCTTCCTCGAAGTCAAACGGGCGCCGACCGAAATCGACGAGCGCCTGTTGGAAGTTTTTTGCAGCAACGTTGCAGTCGGCCTCGACAACGTCGAACTGGTCACTCACCTGCATAACGCCGCGTTCTACGACCAGCTGTCCAAGCTGCCCAACCGCACCCGGCTGGTGGAAATTCTCGATGCCACGCTGGCTGGCCCGGCGCGCGACGAGGCCACCTTGTCGCTGGTCGACCTCGACCACTTCGCCGAAACCAACGATGCCCTCGGCCACCAGTTCGGCGACCTGCTGCTGGTCGCCGTCGCCGGCCGCCTGCAAACCGAGCTGGGCGAACGGGTGACCGTGGCCCGCATCGGCGGCGATATCTTCTGCGTACTGGGCGATTCGGCCCAGGTCAATCCGGGCCATATCCTGGCGCTGTTCCAGCGCGCCTTCAGCATTGACGGCCAGGACGTGCAGCTGTCCGCCACGCTGGGGCTGGTGCGACTGAACGAACACGAAGGCAGCGGCGCCGATGCCTTGAAAGACGCCGACATCGCACTCAAGCGTGCCAAGTCGCAACAGCGCGCCGGCCACTTCTACTTCTCGCGCTCGATGGGCGTGGAAATCCGCGAACGGGTGCGCATGATGCACGCGCTGCGCACGGCGTTCGGCCAGAACCAGCTGTTCGTGGTGTACCAGCCGCAAATCGATCTGGTCACGCGGCGCCCGGTCGGCGCCGAAGCGCTGCTGCGCTGGCAAACCCCAGACGGCAAGTTTATCTCGCCCGACCGCTTTATCCCGATTGCCGAGTATTCCGGCCTGATTATCGACCTCGGCGAATGGGTGATGCGCACCGCCTGCCGCGAGCTGGTGGACCTGCGCAAGGCCGGGCATCACGACTTCATGATGTCGATTAACGTCTCCCAGGTGCAGTTCCGCCATCCGCTCTTCCTCGACATGCTGAAGCGCGCGCTGGACGACACCGGAGCGCCACCGCAAAACATCGAGCTGGAAATCACCGAATCGATGGCCATGGAAGAGCCGGACCTGCTGATCAAGATGCTGGGCCAGATCAAGCAGACCGGCGTCAGCATCGCCATCGACGACTTCGGCACCGGCTTCTCGTCGCTGTCCTACCTGCAGCGGCTACAGATCGACCGGCTGAAGATCGACCGCGCCTTCGTCACCGAGATTACCGGTTCGGCGCGCGGCAGCAGCATTGCGGAAATGGTGATCCAGCTGGGCCGCAACCTGGGCCTGGCGGTGATCGCAGAGGGTGTGGAAGACGAGCGCCAGGCGCAGATCCTGCAAGCGCTGGGTTGCCCATTGGCGCAGGGATTCCTGTTCGCCCGGCCGATGACAGCCGCCGCGCTGGACAGCTGGCTCAGCAACGACGCCCTGGAGGGCGCCGCCTGATACTGTGATTAATCTGCGGCCTGTTCGGCTTCGGACGGCCAGTCGCGGATATACGCCTTGAGCATGCGATTTTCAAAACTTTGCGCTTCCAGCACCGCACGCGCCACGTCGTAGAACGAAATCACGCCCAGGATGGTCTTGGCGTTCATCACCGGCAGGTAACGCGCGTGCTTTTCCAGCATGATGCGGCGCACCTCGTTCACTTCCGTGTCCGGCGTAACGGTAATCGGGTGGTCGTCCATGTGCTTGCGGACCGTGCCGCCTCCCACGGTGCCCTGATTGTCATGCAGCGCCCGCAGCACTTCGCGGAAGGTCAGCATGCCCACCAGATCGCCAAATTCCATCACCACCAGCGAGCCGATGTCTTTCTCGGCCATGGTGTTGGCGGCGTCCACCAGCGGTTGATCGGGGGAGATGGTGTAAAGGATGGAACCTTTAACTTGCAGAATTTCGGAGACTTTCATGTTGGGCCGTCCTGTTCGCTGATATGCGCTCTGTGAATGGGAGTTCTAGTTGTTCTAAGCCTTGTTGCGAATGTAGCGTATGCCCGCCAAAAAAGCCAGTGGTTCGCGTAAGCAAAACATAACATTCTGGTCTTAATGCTTATTGCTGTAGGATAGGCGCAAAAACGGAGACCGACATGCCGCATATGCATACCGTGGTTTTCATCCACGGCGCACTGAACGACCATACCGTGTGGACGGCGCAAAACCGCCACCTTGCGGATCTGGGCTATTCCACCCTCGCGATCGACCTGCCGGGCCATGGCGCTTACGCTGGTCCGGCGCTGGCCAGCGTAAGCGCCATGGCCGACTGGCTGCTGGCCACGCTGGAGACAGCCGGCGTGCAACATGCGGCGCTGGTGGGCCACAGCATGGGTTCCCTGATCGCGCTGGAAGTGGCCGGCAAGGCGCCGCAGCGCGTCACGCACCTGGCCCTGCTGGGCTCCGCCTTCCCGATGAAAGTGGCTGAAGCGCTGCTGGACACCGCGCGCAACGACGAAACCCGCGCCATCGACATGGTCACCAAATGGTCGCACGCGCAGGGCTATGCGGACACCGACACCTTGCGCCAGCTGATGCTGCGCCTGGCGGCCGCCAATCCCGCCCAACTGCTGTACACCGACCTCGCCGCCTGCAACGCCTACGATAACGGCGAAACCGCCGCGCGCGCGGTGCGCTGCCCTACCCTGTTCATCTTCGGCGCGGGCGACGTCATGACGCCGTCCAAGGCAGCGCGCCGGCTGATCGAAGCCATGCCGCACGCCCAAACCATGACGCTGGAAGCCGGCCACGCGATGATGGCCGAACAAGCGCGCGCCGTCAGCAGCGCGCTGGCCGGGTTTATCGGCAGTCGATAGGGCCAAAGTGGTCGGCCAGGGTCTTGCCCAGGCCTGATTCCACTGCGGTTTCCACTTCCCGCGCCAGCAGGGCGGCTTCGCGCGCGGCCTGCTGGTCGCGTTCATCGTCGCCGTCGGCCACCACGCCGGCGTTGACCGGCATGCCGGCAAAGACGAACAGGCGGTAGACTTCCGCCAGCGTCAGTTTGTCGGTATTGGCCAGGATGACCCAGTGGTCGGCGCCATCGCTGACCCGCTTGCCCCACTGGACGCGCGGCGGCGCGGCCACCGGCACCCGGCCTACCCAGCCTTCCGCCACCATGCGTTCCAGCAGATTGTCCATTTCATCGAAGCCCAGGCGGGTGCGTTCGCGGATCTGTCCCGAGCTGACCAGCGCCGTATCACCGCACACGGAGGCCACGTGCAGCACGCGCAGGATCGCCATGGCGTCGACAAACTCGCCGCCCGGCAGCGCCTCGTGCCACCAGCGTTCGTACTTCACCACCGGCAGCGCAGCGGTCAGCAAGGCGCCGAACAGCGTAATCATCCACGACACGTAGACCCACAACAGGAACAGCGGCAAGGCCGCCAGCGCGCCATAAATCTTGGAATAAGTCGGGAACTGCGTGATGAAAATGGCAAACCCGCGCTTGGCGATTTCAAAAGCCAGGCCGGCCACCAGCCCGCCCCACGCGGCATCGTGCCAGTCGACGTCGCGGTTCGGCACCACCACGTACAGCAGCGTAAAGGTGGCCATGGTCAGCGTGAACGACAGCACGGTGTAAATCAGCGCCCCCAGGATCGGCACATCGCCAACCAGGTCGCTGGTGGCCATGAACACCTGCGACGACAGCGTCAGCGAGACACCGATGAGCAGCGGTCCGAGTGAAATCAGGGCCCAGTAGACCAGAATGCGCTTGGTCCACGAGCGCTGGCCGCGCACCCGCCAGATGCGGTTGAACACGCGCTCGATCAGGTTCATCATGGCGATCGAGGTGAAGATCAGCGCCACCGCCCCCACCGCCGACAGCCGCGTGGCCTTGGAGGCAAACATGGTCAGGTAGTTAAGGATGGTGCTGGAAATCGTCTTCGGCATCACGCTCTGCACGAAGTACGCCTCCAGCGAGCTGCGGAACGTGTTAAAAATCGGGAAGGTGGTGAAGATCGCCAGCGCGATGGTCAGCAGCGGCACCAGCGCGAACACGGTGGTGAAGGTCAGGCTGCCGGCCACCTGCGGCACGCTCTCCTCCTGCAACCGGCGGCGCGCGAACAGGAACAGATCCCGCACCTCCGGCCAGGACAGCGACCGGACGGTCTGGACGCCGCTGCGGCAGGTGCGGAAGAGATAAGAGAAAACGGGACGAATATATTTTTGGTACATGGGCGCTATCGTATTACAACAGTGGCAATGATGCCATCCGCTAAAGCGCCCTATAATAACGCCGATGAACCATCCTAATCTGACTATTCTTGTACTGTTTTACTCTCGCCATGGCGCCACCCGCAAATTAGCGGAGCTGATCGCCCAGGGAATCGAGAGCGTGCCGGGTTGCGATGCGCGCCTGCGCACGGTGCCGGCGGTGTCCACGGTGACCGAAGCCAGCGAGCCGGAAGTGCCGGCCGACGGCGCGCCTTACGTGGAACTGGACGACCTGACCGAATGCGCCGGCATCGCGGTCGGCTCGCCCACCCGCTTCGGCAACATGGCGGCGGCGATGAAGTATTTCTGGGACGGCACCGCCAACCAGTGGCTGTCCGGCACCCTGGCCGGCAAGCCGGCCTGCGTGTTTACCTCGACCGGCAGCCTGCATGGCGGCCAGGAGTCGACGCTGCTGTCGATGATGATCCCGCTGTTCCATCATGGCCTGATGGTGCTCGGCCTGCCCTACACCCATCCAGAATTGATGACCACTTCCAGCGGCGGCACGCCGTATGGCGCCAGCCACTGGTCTGGCCTCGACGGCAAGAAGGTCATCACCGAAGACGAGAAACGCCTGGCCATCGCAATGGGCAAGCGGCTGGCCGAAACAGCAGTCAAACTTAACGCATAAACCCGGATAAGCGCCATGGAAACCACAATGCAGAAGTATTTTCACTGGGGCGCCATCGGCAGCCTGGGGACGTTGATTATCTTGTGTGTGTTGTGGGAGATGGTGCTGGCGCCGCTAAAGCCGGGCGGTTCATGGCTGGTGCTGAAGGCGGTGCCGCTGCTGCTGCCGTTGTACGGCGTCTGGAAGCGTGACATCTACACGCTGCAATGGACCTCGATGATGATACTGCTGTACTTCACCGAAGGCGTGGTGCGCGGCTGGAGCGATATCGGCTCGCTGTCGGCGTGGCTGGGCTGGGGCGAGGCGGCGGTGGTCTGCGTCTACTTTGTGTGCGCCGTGCTGTATCTGCGTCCGTACAAGCGCGCCGCCAAAAAGATGGCGCGGGAGCTGCTGGACAAGATCAAGGTCAACACGGTCAAATGATAGATTTTCTCACGCAATGCCGCGCCATCGTCGGCGACGCTTATGTGCTCGACGCGCCGGCCGATATGGCTCCCTTCCTCACCGACTGGCGCGGACGCTTTACCGGCAAGGCGCTGGCGGTGCTGCGTCCCGGCTCGGTGGAGCAGGTGGCGGCGCTGGTGCGCGTTTGCGTGTCGCAGCGGGTGGCGCTGGTACCGCAAGGAGGCAACACGGGACTGGTGCTGGGCAGCGTGCCGGATGCCAGCGGCGCGCAGGTGGTGCTGTCGCTGGCGCGGCTGAACAGCATTCGCCAGATCGATCCGGTCAATCGCACCATGACGGTGGATGCGGGCTGCATACTTCAGCAGATTCAGGAAGCGGCAGCGGCCGAGGGCTGCCTGTTCCCGCTGTCGCTGGCGGCGGAAGGCAGCTGCACCATTGGCGGCAATCTGTCGACCAATGCGGGCGGCACGGCGGTTCTGCGTTATGGGAACACGCGCGAATTGTGCCTCGGGCTGGAAGTGGTCACGCCGCAGGGCGAGGTATGGAGCGGCCTGCGTGGTCTGCGCAAGGACAATACCGGCTACGATTTGCGTGACCTGTTCATCGGCGCCGAGGGCACGCTGGGCATCATCACAGGCGCGGTGCTCAAGCTGTATCCGCAGCCGAAGGCCAGCATCACGGCGCTGGCGGCGCTGCCCTCGCCGGCCGCTGCACAGCAGTTGCTGGTGCTGATGCAGGACTATTGTGGCTCCAGCCTGACCGGCTTTGAGCTGATGTCGCGCTACTGCCTGGAGCTGGTGGCGGAGCAGTTCCCGCAACTGCCCAAGCCTTTCGTCACGCCGCATGCGCACTACGTGCTGCTGGAGTTGAGCAGCAGCGAGTCGGAGCGGCATGCGGTCGGGCTGCTGGAGCAGGCAATCGGCGCGGCGCTGGAGCGTGATGTGATCAATGATGCGGTGGTCGCGACGTCGGTGGCGCAGTCGGCTGGCTTGTGGCAGTTGCGCGAGCATATTCCGCTGGCGCAGGCCAAGGCGGGCAAGAACATCAAGCACGATATTTCGCTGCCGGTGTCGCGGATTGCGGACTTTATCGCCGTCACCGGACCGCAGCTGGACGCGGCGTTTCCGGGCTGTCAGCTGGTGTGCTTCGGCCATCTGGGCGACGGTAATCTGCATTACAACGTGGCGCCGCCGGTGGGCATCTCTAACGAGGACTTCCTGGCGAACCAGGAGAAGGTCAACCGTGTCGTGCACGATAGCGTGGTGTCGTTTGGCGGTTCGATTTCTGCCGAACATGGCATTGGCGCGTTGAAGCGCGACGAGCTGGCGCATTACAAGTCGGCGGTAGAGCTGAATATGATGCGAGCCATCAAAGCGGCATTGGACCCGCTGGGTATCATGAACCCCGGGAAAATCCTTTGACCGAGGCTGACATGAAACTGCTGATCGTTGTCGTGATGTGGGCTGCCACGCTGGTGGCGTATGCACAAACCGTCTACAAGTGCCAGGCGGATGGCAAGACGACTTATAGCGATGCGCCTTGCCCTGCTGGCGCAGATGCTTCTACGCTGGAGGCGCCCGCCGCGCCGCCGCGAGACGCCGCCGCAGCCACCGCGTTGCGCCGCCAGCAAAAACAGGCCGACGCGCTGGAAAAGGCGCGTCTCAAGCGCGAGGAGCGTGACGAGCGCGATGCGGCGCGCGTGTCGCAGGCGGCCGCCGTCCAGCGCAAGAAGTGCGACAAGCTCAAACTGAACAAACGCTGGGCCGACGAAGACGCCCGCCGCGCCACCGGCCAGGCCACCGAAGCCGCCCGCCTGCGCGCCCAACGCGCCGGCGAGGCCATGAGCTTGGAGTGTCCCCGCTAATGTCCGACAGCCCCCGCGACTCCGCCGTCCGACCGGACGCCCACTCCGCGCCCGACGTAACCACCACCACGGCACCCGTCGCGCCAGTAAGCGCCGGTGCGCTCCCGCTCCCAGACGCGCCGGCGGCGTCGATGCGCCAGCTGTCACGCTGGCTGCTGCTGGGCGAATGGCGCGCGCATCCGGTGCGGGCCCTGGTGGCGATTGCCGCGATTGCGGTCGGCATCTCGCTCGGCTTCGCCATCCACCTCATCAACGCCGCCGCCTTCAACGAATTCTCCGCCGCCGTCAAAGGCCTGTCCGGCCTCGCCGACGTGCAGGTGCGCGGCACCGAACCATTCTTCGACGAGGCCATCTACCCGACACTGGCGCAACGTGACGGTGTGGTCATCGCCTCCCCCACGCTGGAATTCGACGCCTCCGTTCCAGGCCAGCGCACCGCCCTCAAAATCATCGGCACCGACGCCTTCCGCGCCAGCTACATCTCGCCGGAACTGGTCGGCACGCCCACCGACAACAACATTAACGACACCCTGGCTGACGACGCCCTGTTCCTGTCGGCCGCCGCCCAGCAATGGTTGCAACCGCAGGCCGACACCATCACGCTGCAAGTCGGCACCGGCCAGGTGACACTGCGCGTCGCCGGCGCGCTGCCTGCCGCCCGCGCCGGCCAGCGCATCGCGGTGATGGACATCGGCGCCGCCCAATGGCGCTTCGCAAAACTCGGCCAACTGTCGCGCATCGACCTCAAGCTGCGAGATGGCGTCAACCGCGAAGCCTTCAAGGCCCAACTGGAGAAAGACCTGCAAGCCCGCTATCCCGGCCGCTTCCGCGTCAACCAGCCCAACGACGACGAACAAAACAACAGCAACGAAAGCATGAGCCGAGCCTACCGCGTCAACCTCACCGTGCTGGCACTGGTGGCGCTGTTCACCGGCGCCTTCCTGGTCTTCTCCACGCAAGCACTGTCCGTGATCCGCCGCCGCAGCCAGTTCGCGCTGCTGCGCGTGCTGGGCATGGACCGCCGCCGTCTGCTGCGCCAGATCCTGCTCGAAGGGCTGTGCCTCGGCATCGCCGGTTCGGCCCTCGGCATCGCCGCCGGCTATGGCCTGGCCGCCGCCGCGCTGCATTTCATGGGCGCGGATCTCGGCGCCGGCTTCTTCTCCGGTGTGCGTCCGCAAGTGCAATTCACACCGGTGGCCGCCGCCATCTACTTCGCGTTGGGCGTGGCCGTTGCCCTGCTGGGTTGCGCCGCGCCGGCGCTGGACGCCGCCCGCGCCAAGCCAGCCATCGCTCTCAAATCCGGCAGCGAAGAAGCCGCGATGTCGCGCCTGTCGCGCGCCTGGCCATCGCTGGCGTGCATCGCCCTGGCCGCACTGCTGTCGCAAGCGCCACCGATATTCGAACTGCCGCTGTTCGGCTATCTGTCCATCGCCCTGCTGCTGATTGGCGCCATCGGCCTGATGCCGCGCCTTGCCGCCATCGTATTCCGCTTCGCGCACCAGCGCTGGAGCGCCGCCACCGCCGGCAAACCCGATGCGTCGGCCGTCATGACACTCACCTTGTCCCGCCTCGCCAACGCCTCCAGCCAGGCTGGCATCGCGCTGGGCGGCGTGCTATCCAGTTTCAGCCTGATGGTCGCCATGGCCATCATGGTCGCCAGCTTCCGCGTGTCGCTGGACGACTGGCTGCTGCACATCCTGCCGGCCGATATCTACGTCAGTACCGCCAGCGGCGGCGCCACGGCCGGCTTGCGGCCGCAGGAACAGGCGGCCGTGGCCGCGCTGCCCGGCGTCGCCAGCGCTGACTTCCTGGCCACGCGCTCCGTCGCCCTGGCGCCGGGCCGTCCGCCAGTCACGCTGATGGCGCGCACGGTGGATGCGGCCAATCCCGGCCGCACGCTGGCCATCGTCGGCGCCACGCAACCACCGGTAGCAGGCCAGCCGCCGCCGGTGTGGGTATCGGAAGCCATGGTAGATTTGTACGGCATGAAAGTCGGCCAGCGCATCGAACTGCCGCTGGCCGGCGCCCCGCGCGCATTCCTCGTGGCCGGCGTCTGGCGCGACTACGCCCGACCCACCGGCACCATCCAGATGCGGCTGAGCGACTACCGCGCCATCACCGGCGAACAGGACGTCAGCGGCGTGGCGCTCACGCTCAAACCGGGCAGCCGGCCGGAAGACACCATCAAGGCACTCAAACTGCTGCCGTTCGCCGCCGCGCTGAACGCCAGCGAACCATCGGAAATCCGCGCCATGAGCATGAAGATATTTGACCGCAGCTTCGCCATCACTTACCTACTGGAGGCGATTGCCATCGTCATCGGCCTGTTTGGCGTGGCCGCCACCTTTTCGGCGCAGACGCTGGCGCGCGCCAAGGAATTTGGCATGCTGCGCCACGTCGGCGTCACACGCCGCCAGGTGCTGTCCATCCTGGCGATCGAAGGCGGCTCGCTGACGGCACTCGGCATCGTCACTGGCTTTGCGCTGGGCTGGGTGATCAGCCTGATCCTGGTTTTCGTCGTCAATCCGCAGTCCTTCCACTGGACCATGCAACTGCACATGCCATGGCCGCTGCTGGCCACCGTGGCCGGCCTGCTGCTGGCCGCCGCCGCGCTCACCGCGCTGCTGGCCGGTCGCCAGGCGCTGTCCGGCGGGCCGATACGCGCCGTCAGGGAGGATTGGTGATGTTCATCCGCTTGCTGCGCCTTGCCGCAGCCACGCTGGCGCTCGCACTGTCTTTGCCGGCGCATGCCGCCGCGCCGGAGTTTGCGACGGTCACGCCGCTGCCGGCCGGCGTCACGCTGTCCTTCCCCAAGGACTACGGCGCCCATCCGGAATTTAAAACCGAATGGTGGTACGTCACCGGCTGGCTCGACACGCCGGACGGCAAGCCGCTCGGCTTCCAGGTCACCTTCTTCCGCAGCGCCACCACGCACGACCGCGACAACCCTAGCCAGTTCGCGCCCAAGCAGCTGATCATCGGCCACGCCGCCATATCCGACCCGGCCAATGGTAAGCTGCTACACGACCAGCGCTCCGCGCGCGAAGGCTTCGGCCTGTCCTACGCCAAAACCGGCGACACCGACGTCAAGCTGGAAGACTGGCACATGGTGCGCGCCGCCGATGGAAGCTACACCGTCCATGTCGACAGCGCGCAATTCAAATATGACATCAAACTGACACCCAGCCAGGCCGTGATGCCGGAAGATCAGCGCGGCTACTCGCGCAAGGGTCCGCGCCCGGGCCAGGCCAGCTACTACTACAGCGAACCGCACCTGCAAGTGAGCGGCAATGTCACCCGCAACGGCAAGCCGGTCGCCGTCACCGGCAGCGCGTGGCTCGACCACGAGTGGTTCAGCGAATACGTCGATCCCGATGCCAGCGGCTGGGATTGGATCGGCGCCAACCTCGATGACGGCGGTGCATTAATGGCATTCCAGATCCGAAGCAAGACAGGTGCTAAACTATGGGCGCACGCGACATGGCGTGACGCATCCGGTAAGATCACGCAGTTCGCGCCGGACCAGGTCAGTTTCAGCCCGCAGCGCAAGTGGCGTTCACCGCGCACCAATGCCGAATACCCGGTCGCCACGCGGCTCACCACCGGCGGCAGCGTGTGGGATGTAGTGCCGCTGCAGGACGACCAGGAGCTCGATTCGCGCCGCTCGGTCGGCGCGGTGTACTGGGAAGGTGCGGTCACGCTGAACCGTAACGGCAAGCGCATCGGCCGCGCCTATCTGGAACTGACGGGCTATGTCAGCGCCATGAAATTGTAAGCACAATATAAAGCCGTACCAGACGTCATAACAAGTATATTCACGTAACCGCAGCCACACGATGACCAATAGCACCACCGCCAGCACGCCAACCGCCGCTGCACCGAACGCATCCCGTGAACTTAAAAAAGGCAGCCTCGCCACCTTGCGCGAGCTGGGGCCATTCCTGGCGCCGTACAAGCGCCAGTTCGCCATGGCCGGCATTGCGCTGGTGGTGGCCGCCGCCTCCACGCTGGCTATTCCGGCTGCCTTCAAGCAGATGATCGACCTCGGATTCGGCGGCGCCGGCACGCGCAGCATCAAGCATGTGGACCTGGTGTTCCTGGCGCTGTTTGGCCTTGCCACCATCCTGGCGCTGGCCACGGCGGCGCGCTTCTACACCGTCTCCTGGCTGGGCGAACGCGTCACCGCCGACATCCGCAGCGCGGTCTACAAGCACGTTGTCACGCAAAGTCCGGAATTTTTCGAGACCACGCAGACCGGCGAAGTCCTGTCGCGCATCACCACCGACACCACGCTGATTCAATCAGTGGTCGGCACCAGCATCTCGATGGCCTTGCGCAACGTGCTGCTGTTTATCGGCGGCCTGGCGATGCTGTTTGTGACCAGTCCTAAGCTATCGGCCATCATCATCGGCCTGCTCATTCTGACCGTGCTGCCGATCGTGATGTACGGCCGCCGCGTGCGCACGCTGTCGCGCGACTCGCAGGACCGCGTGGCCGATGCTTCCGCCATGGCCGGCGAAATCCTCAACGCCATGCCGACGGTGCAAGCCTTCACGCATGAGAAAATCGAATCGCAGCGCTTCGGCAATTCAGTCGAAGGTGCCTTCCAGACCGCCATGCGCCGCATCCGCGCGCGCGCCGTGCTCACCATGCTGGCCATCGTGCTGGTGTTCGGCGCCATCGTCTTCGTGCTGTGGCTCGGCGCGCACGCCGTGCTGTCGGGCGAAATGACCGGCGGCGACCTCGGCCAGTTCATTCTGTACGCTTCCATCGTGGCGGGTGCGATTGGCGCGCTGTCCGAGGTGATGGGCGAAGCCCAGCGTGCCGCCGGCGCCACCGAGCGCCTGCTGGAACTGATGTCGGTCAAATCCAAGATCCAGTCGCCGGCCACGCCATTGGCGCTGCCGCCGCGCGCAGCCAACGGCGCCGCCCTGACGCTGAACGACGTGCTGTTCTCCTATCCATCGCGGCCGGAAACCAACTCGCTCGACCACGTGTCGCTGGATATCAAGCCGGGTGAAACGGTGGCGGTGGTCGGTCCTTCGGGCGCCGGCAAGACCACGCTGTTCCAGCTGTTCCTGCGCTTCTACGATCCGCAACGCGGCAGCATCAAGCTCGATGGCGTCGACATCACGCAGCTGGACCTGCACACGCTGCGCGACGCCATCGGCATCGTGCCGCAGGATACGATTATCTTCTCGGCCAACGCCATGGAAAACATCCGCTACGGCCGCGCCGGCGCCACCGATGAAGAAGTGATCGCGGTCGCCAAGCTGGCCGCAGCGCATGAATTCATTGAACGCCTGCCGCAGGGCTATCAATCCTTCCTGGGTGAGCGCGGCGTGCGTTTGTCCGGCGGTCAGCGCCAGCGCATTGCGATTGCGCGCGCGCTGCTGAAGAATCCACCGCTGCTGCTGCTGGACGAAGCCACCAGCGCGCTGGACGCGGAATCCGAACGCCTGGTGCAAAGCGCGCTGGAAGCGGCGATGGTCGGCCGCACCACCGTCATCATCGCCCACCGCCTGGCGACCGTGCAGCGCGCCGACCGCATCATCGTGATGGAAGACGGCAAGATAGTCGAAACCGGCACGCACGCGTCGCTGGTGGCGCTGGGCGGCATCTACGCCAATCTCGCGGCGCTGCAATTCCACAACGTGCATATGGCGCGCTCTTGAAATTAATTATTTTATAAGCACAGCCGGCGCAAGCCAACCGTATGATGGCGTCTTCCAATACAGGGAGACGCCATGCTGCTGCACCGAATACTCAATAGCCTCCAGCAAACCGCAATCTACTATGCGGTGATCGCCGGCGCATTCTTTGCGCTGTGGCTGTGGTGGCGCGCGCGCCCCGGCAGGCGCCAGCCGTTGCAGGCCAAGCCGGTCGAGGCGTCGCAAATCCGCCGTGAGCTATTCACCTCCATTAGCAGCATCATCGTCTTCTCCAGCTACCTGCCGCTGTTGTTCCTGCTAGGCTTTGGCGAATACACGCAGTTCTATCCGCGCATAGCAGATCATGGCTGGGCGTATTTCTTCCTTAGCATCCTGCTGGCGATAGTGCTGCAGGATACCTACTTCTACTGGACCCACCGGCTGATGCACCACCGCCGCCTGTTCCGCTGGTTCCACCTCACGCACCATCGCTCGACCAACACCAATCCCTGGTCGACCTATTCCGTCAATCCGCTGGAAGCCATCGTCGACAGCGGCGCAGGGGTGCTGATCCTGCTGATCGTGCCGATGACCGGCTGGGCGATCCTCACTTTCTCCCTCATCAGCACCGTGTACGCGGTGTACACCCACCTGGGCTACGAGCTGTATCCGCGCGCCTTGTCGCGCCACTGGCTGGGCCGCTGGCTCAACACCTCCATCGCGCACAACATCCACCACGCCAAGGCGCGCTATAACTTCAGTTGGTATTTCCTGTTCTGGGACCGCATGATGGGCACCCTGTCGCCGGACTACGAGGAGCAGTACAGGGCGAAGTGGTAACATGCTGCCTTTCAGGAGACCGCCGTGACCGACGCAGAACTCAAACTCAGTTGCCGCAGCCACCTGCCAGGCCATCGCGCGCCTTCGCCCGCCGAGCTGTTTGCCGCCATGGGCGAATGGTGCGAAATGCACAAGGTCACGCATGACGTCTACGGCAGCGGCGCGCTGATACAGGATTTCGAGGCGAAAGTCGCGCGCCTGCTGGGTTTTGAGGCAGCTGTGTTCTGCATCACCGGCACCATGACGCAAGCGACCGCGTTGCGCATCGCCTGCGCGGAGCGCGGCAGCAAACTGGTGGCGCTGCACCCCACCTCGCATATCCTCAAGCATGAACGCGGCAATCACCAGTTGTTCGACCATTTCCAGGCCTTGCAGATCGGCGATCCAAATCGCCCTTGGACACTGGATGAACTGAAAGCCATCCCGGATCACCTGGGCGCCGCCGCGCTGGAACTGCCTGCGCGCGAGATCGGCGGCCAATGCCCAAGCTGGGACGAACTGGCGGCCATCAAAGCCTATTGCAAAGAGCGAGGCATCCACCTGCACATGGACGGCGCGCGTCTGTGGGAGGCTACGGCAGCATTCGGCCGCCCGGCCAGTGAGATCGCAGCGGGCTTCGACAGCGTGTACGTGTCGCTGTACAAGGGCATCGGCGGCATGGGCGGCGCCATGCTGGCCGGTAGCGCGGCCTTTGTCGCCAAGGCACAGGAATGGTACCGCCGCCAAGGCGGCAATGTCTATCAGCGCACGCCCTATGTGGTGGCCGCCGTCATGCAGTTCGACGCGCGGCTGGCGGCGATGCCGGACTACTTCCGCCGCACGCAGTGGCTGTATGAAGCGCTGCGCGACTATCCGCTGCTGACGCCCAATCCGGCCAAACCGCACGCCAATATGCTGCACATTCACCTACCGGTGAGTCGCCAGCGCGCGCTGGAAATTCGCGGCCGCATCGCCCAGGAACATGGGGTGTGGCTGTTCAACGGCGCCAATCATGCGGCGCTGCCGGACCGCAGCTGGGTAGAGCTGTACATCGGCGACAACCTGCTGTCGCTGTCCGATCAGCGGGTACGCGAGATCCTGGCCTTGTGGTCGGATGCGCTGGCGACCGCATAAACCGGCTATACTGCGCCCCTTTTGTTTGACTGACCACACCATGACCTTCCAATCCCTCGGCCTGATCGACCCCTTGCTGCGCACGCTGGACGCGCTGGGCTACAAGCAGCCTACGCCCGTGCAAAAGCAAGCCATTCCCGCCGTACTGGCAGGCCGCGACGTGATGGCGGCCGCGCAGACCGGCACCGGCAAGACCGCCGGCTTCGCGCTACCGATACTGCATCGCCTGACAATGGAAGGCGCGACCGCGCCGCAATGCGTGCGCGCGCTGGTGCTGGTGCCGACGCGTGAGCTCGCGGAACAGGTTTATGAAAGCTTCCGCAGCTACGGCAGCAACCTGCCGCTGCGCAGCGCCGTGGCGTATGGCGGCGTGGCGATCGAGCCGCAGATCACCAAGCTGCGCAAGGGTTTGGACGTACTGGTGGCGACGCCCGGCCGCTTGCTCGACTTGCACGACCAGGGCGTGATCAATTTTGAACTGCTGCAAACGCTGGTACTGGACGAGGCGGACCGCATGCTGGACCTGGGCTTTGAACGCGACCTGGATATCCTGCTGGCGGCGCTGCCCAAGCAGCGTCAGACCTTGCTGTTCTCGGCCACGTTCTCGGACGAGATTCGCAAGCTGGCCAAGGGCCTGCTGCGCGATCCGGTGTCGATCCAGGTGGAAGCGGCCAATACGGCCGTCAAATCGGTCAAGCAGTGGCTGGTCACCACCGACAAGCGCCGCAAGCCGGAGCTGTTCCTGCATCTGCTGAACAAGCTGGGTTGGACCCAGGCGCTGGTGTTCGTCAAAACACGCAAAGGCGCGGAGGCGCTGGTCAAGGAATTGCTGGACCACGGCCTGACGGCGGACGCCATCCACGGCGACAAAACGCAGCCGGCCCGCCTGCGCGCCTTGGACCGCTTCAAGCGCAAGGAAGTGCAGCTGCTGATCGCCACCGACGTGGCGGCGCGGGGCCTGGATATCGAAGCGCTGCCGCTGGTGGTGAACTTTGACCTGCCGTCGGTGGCGGAAGACTACATTCACCGCATCGGCCGTACCGGCCGCGCGGGCATGGAGGGCGAAGCCGTGTCGCTGGTGTGCGCCGATGAAGTGGATGTGCTAAGGGCGATCGAAACGCTGACCCGCCAGGCGGTGCCCCGTTTCGAGGAACAGGGATTTGAAGCCGACCACCGCGTGCCGGAAACGTCGGCGAAAGGTGCTGCAGCGCCGGCGCGCAAAGGTCCGCCGCCCAATGCCGCCAAACGCCCTGCTGGGGCGCCGCCGCTGGCCAAGAAGCCGGCGCCTCCGAAGGGCGAAGCACGGCCTGCAGGCGGCAGCGAATCGTTGGGCTTCTGGACGCCGCCAGAGAAAGTCGGCAAGCTGGCCAGTCGCGATCGTGTGCCAGGTAGCGCGCCGGCCGGGCGCACCGCCCCACCGCGCAGCAAAGGCGCAGGCTTCGGCGCGCCAAAAGGCGCCGTGGTGGTCACCGGCGCGCGCGGCGCCAAATCGCAGGCCCGTTCCGACGGCCGCGCTGCGGCAAAGCCGGGTGCCCGCAAAGGCAAGCCAGGCCCGCGCTGAGCGATGGGCGCCAGCCCTGCTAAAATAGCTATCTGCGTCGTTCCCGCAACTGCGGGAACCCATGCTGTGTATGGATTCCCGCGTGCGCGGGAATGACGGATATTTGCGCCACCCTACGTTGGAGAACTGAATGCAGCAATACCAGGAATTGATCCAGACCGTCATCGACACCGGCAGCTGGCAGGACAACCGCACCGGCATCCGCACACTGAGCGTGCCGGGCGCGATGATGCGCTTCGACCTGACCAAAGGTTTTCCTGCGGTGACGACCAAAAAGCTGGCATTCAAATCTGTGGTAGGAGAGTTGTGTGCCTTCCTGCGCGCTTCGCGCAGCGCCGCCGACTTCCGCGCGCTGGGCTGCAAGGTCTGGGACCAGAACGCCAACGAAAACCAGCAATGGTTGGATAACCCATACCGCCGGGGCACCGACGACCTGGGCCCGGTCTACGGCGTGCAATGGCGCCAGTGGCCAGGCTATAAGGTGATCGACGCCGATCAGCCAGCCCAGTTGGCCGACGCGCAAAAGAACGGCTTCACCGTGGTCGCGCCGATTGACGAAGACGGTGTGCAGAAAGTGCTGCTCTACAAAGCCATCGACCAGCTGCGCGAGTGCCTGGACACGATCGTGAATAATCCCGGCAGCCGCCGCATCCTGTTCCACGGCTGGAATCCGGCGGTGCTGGACGCCGTCGCCCTGCCGGCCTGCCATCTGCTGTATCAATTCCTGCCCAATCCGACCACCAAAGAGCTGTCGATGTGCCTCTACGTGCGCTCGAACGACCTGGGTCTGGGCACGCCATTCAACCTGGCGGAAGGCGCAGCGCTGATGCATCTGGTAGGCCGCCTGACCGGCTACACGCCGCGCTGGTTCACCTACTTCATCGGCGATGCGCACATCTACGAGAACCACATGGAGATGGTGCAGGAGCAGCTGACGCGCGAACCGTTCCCGCTGCCGCAACTCATCATCGCCGACCGCGTGCCAGCGTTCGCGCAGACAGGCAAGTACGAACCCGAGTGGCTGGAAAAAATCGAACCGTCCGACTTCGCGCTGGAAGGTTACCAGCACCATGCACCGATCACCGCCGCCATGGCCGTATGACGCATCTGGATTTCGTCCCCGGCACGCTGTGCGATGAGCGCATGTGGGGCCGGCTGCTGCCGCTGCTGGGCGATGGCTTTGAATTCAACCACGTCCCGCTGTACAAGGCGCAAACGCGCGAGCAGATGCTGGAGCTGATCGGCTTCCACAGCGCGCCACAGGCCCATCTGGTTGGCTTTTCTCTCGGCGCTTACCTGGCGATGGAATACGCGCTGGCCCACCCTGAACGCGTGGCCTCGCTGACTATTATCGGCAGCGCCGGCAAAAAACTGCTGGACAAGGAAAAAGCCACGCGCCTGCGCATCATTCCGCAGCTGGAAAAAAACCACTACACCGGTATGACCCAGATGCGCCTGCGCGAAATCGTCGCGCCGGAACACATGGACGATCCGGCCATCGTCGGCGTGATCCAGCAAATGGCCGTGGACCTCGGCAAGGACTTGCTGCTGGCGCAGTTCCGCAGCACCATCGAACGCCCGGAGCTGATGGACCGCGTCCACACCCTGCACTGCCCGGCCATGATCGTCGGCGCCGAACATGACAATCTGGCGCCCGCCGCCGACGTCCGCGCGCTGGCCGCCAGTTGGCCCGGCGCCCAGCTGCACATGCTGGGCGAAGGCACCGGCCACATGATGCCGCTGGAGGCGCCTCAGACGCTGGCCCGCTACCTCCAGGACTTCCACCGCAGCCTATGAAAGTCCTGGCCCTGGCAGCTATCTGGTTCTACCAGCGCTACCTGTCGCCGCTGAAGGGCTTTGCATGCTCCTTCCGCATCCACACAGGACGCGATAGCTGCTCGGGCTACGGCAAGCGCGTGATCACCCGCCACGGCCTGCTGAGGGGACTGGCATTACTCAACCGTCGGCTGACGGCATGCGCGGAAGTCCACCATCGCCACTCGCCGCCGCGCCACATCAGCGCGCGCTACCGCGCCCAGGCCGGCCACTGCGACCTGCCATGCGACCTGCCGAACCTGCACTGCAATGCCGGTGATGCCTGCGACGTCCTCGACTGCGCCAGCAACTGCACCGACGGCCGCGATTGCCGCGACTGGTGGCGCAGCCGTCGCCAGCGCGGCAGCGACGAGCAATACGTGCGCATGCCGCCGCCCCCTGGGCCGTAATTTCAACGATAATGACGCCTCTTTACCGCATCGAGAATCATGAGCAAACTCACCATCATCGTCGCCACCGACGCCCAGCGCGGCATCGGCATCAACAACACGCTGCCGTGGAAGCTGCCGGAAGACCTGGCGCATTTCAAGCGCACCACCACCGGCCACCCGATCATCATGGGCCGCAAGACTTTCGACTCCATCGGCCGCCCGCTGCCGAACCGCCGCAACATTATCGTTACGCGTAACGATAAATGGTCGCACGACGGCGTTGAAACCGTCGGCTCGATCGACGCCGCCATCGCGCTGCTGGACGGCGCCGAGGGCTTTGTCATCGGCGGCGCCGAGATTTACCGGCAATCGCTGCCGCTGGCTGACCAGTTGATTATTACGCAAATCGCCCATACCTTCGATTGCGATGCCTTCTTCCCCGAGATCGACGCCACCGCCTGGCAGGAAACCGCCCGCGAGGAACACGTCTCCGCAGCATCCGGTTTGCACTACGCTTTTGTCACCCTGCGCCGCAAGGCCTAAGTTTTAAAGAGGATACCCAATGTCTAGCGAAGGCTTCCACGTCCACGGCCCGCACGATCACGCAGTGGAACACGCTGCCCACGGTAGCGACGGCTTCTCCAACAACATCGCCGTGATGACCGCCATCCTGGCCACCGTCGGCGCGGCGTTCGGCTATCTCGGCGGCGCCACCCAGAACGACGCCGCCCTGTTCAAGAACAACGCCGCCATCGACAAGACCGAAGCGGCCAACCGCTGGAATTACTACCAGGCCAAGTCGGCCCGCCAAAATCTGGCCGAACTGGCCATGACCTTGCCCGGCGTCGATCCCAAGCGCTACGAAGCCGATGCCGCCCGCTACAAGCACGACAAGGAAGACATCAAGAAGGAAGCGGAGAAGTTCGAGGAATCGTCCAAGCAATGGAACGAGAAGTCGGACGAAGCGATGCACAAGCATCACCAGTGGGCACTGGCCACCACCGCCGAGCAGATCGCCATCTCGCTGGCCGCCATCACCCTGCTGACCCGCAAGAAGTGGATGATGGGCCTGGCTTACGGCGTGGCTGGCGTCGGCCTGGTGCTGGGCGGCCTGGCCTGGTTGGCCCACTAAGCAACATTAACTGAGTAGCAATTGCCGCCTGTCATGGCGGCGTCATGCTACTCATGCATTCTGGTACGATAATTTTTTTCCCGCAGCAGCGCTATTTCTGCGAGAATCCCGTTCTTATTTTTTGGCGGCCCGTTCATCCGAGGGGTCGCGCCCTGTCCGCCCCTTCACATCCTGTCAGGGGCGGCTTGCTTTTTTGGAGACATGCATGAAATTTCGTTTCCCCATCGTCATTATTGACGAGGATTTCCGTTCTGAGAACACGTCCGGCCTGGGCATTCGCGCCCTGGCCGATGCAATGGAAAAAGAAGGCATGGAAGTGGTGGGCGTGACCAGCTACGGCGACCTGGCCCAGTTCGCCCAGCAGCAATCGCGCGCATCGGCCTTCGTGCTGTCGATCGACGATGAAGAATTCGGCACCGGCTCGGTGGAAGACACCGACACCGCGCTGAAGTCGCTGCGCGCCTTCGTCGAAGAAATCCGCTACAAGAACGCCGACATCCCGATCTACCTGTACGGCGAAACCCGCACCTCGCGCCACATCCCGAACGACATCCTGCGCGAACTGCACGGCTTCATTCACATGTTCGAGGACACGCCGGAGTTTGTGGCCCGCCACATCATCCGCGAAGCCAAGTCCTATCTGGACGGTCTGGCGCCGCCATTCTTCCGCGCGCTGGTGGAATACGCCAACGACGGTTCCTACTCGTGGCACTGCCCCGGCCACTCCGGTGGCGTAGCCTTCCTGAAGTCGCCGATCGGCCAGATGTTCCACCAGTTCTTCGGTGAAAACATGCTGCGCGCCGACGTCTGCAACGCGGTCGAAGAGCTGGGCCAACTGCTGGACCACACCGGTCCGGTCGCCAAGTCCGAGCGCAACGCCGCCCGCATCTTCAACGCCGACCACTGCTACTTCGTCACCAACGGCACCTCGACCTCCAACAAAATGGTCTGGCACTCGACCGTGGCGCCGGGCGACATCGTGGTGGTCGACCGCAACTGCCACAAATCGATCCTGCACTCGATCATCATGTGCGGCGCGATTCCCGTGTTCCTGATGCCGACCCGCAATCACCTGGGCATCATCGGTCCGATTCCGCTGGAAGAGTTCACGATGGAAAGCATCATGCGCAAGATCGAGGCCAACCCGTTCGCCCGCGAAGCGGTGAACAAGAAGCCGCGCATCCTGACCATCACCCAGTCGACCTACGACGGCGTGGTGTACAACGTCGAGACCCTGCGCGAAATGCTGGACGGCCAGATCGACACCCTGCACTTCGACGAAGCGTGGCTGCCGCACGCCACCTTCCACGACTTCTACAAGAACATGCACGCGATCGGCAAGGACCGTCCGCGCGCCAAGGAGTCGATGATCTTCTCGACCCAGTCGACCCACAAGCTGCTGGCCGGCCTGTCGCAGGCCTCGCAAGTGCTGGTGCGTGAATCGGAGTCGGTCAAGCTGGACCGCGACGCCTTCAACGAGGCGTACCTGATGCACACCTCGACCTCGCCGCAATACTCGATCATCGCCTCGTGCGATGTCGCCGCCGCCATGATGGAAGCGCCGGGCGGCACCGCGCTGGTGGAAGAATCGATCCTGGAAGCGCTGGACTTCCGCCGCGCCATGAAGAAGATCGACGCTGAATGGGGCAAAGACTGGTGGTTCAAGGTATGGGGCCCGAACGAGTTCGCCGAAGAAGGCATCGGCACGCGCGAAGACTGGATCATCAAGGCGGAAGACGACTGGCACGGCTTCGGCAAGCTGGCGCCGGGCTTCAACATGCTGGACCCGATCAAGGCCACCATCGTCAACCCTGGCCTGTCGCTGGACGGCAAGTTCGACGACACCGGCATTCCGGCGTCGATCGTCACCAAGTACCTGGCCGAGCACGGCGTGATCATCGAGAAGTGCGGCCTGTACTCGTTCTTCATCATGTTCACCATCGGCATCACCAAGGGCCGCTGGAACACGCTGCTGACCGCGCTGCAACAGTTCAAGGACGACTACGACAAGAACCAGCCGATCTGGCGCATCCTGCCGGAATTCGCCGCTGCCAATCCGACCTACGAAACCATGGGCCTGCGCGACCTGTGCCAGCAGATCCACGATTTCTACAAGGCTTACGACGTGGCGCGGTTGACCACCGAGATGTACCTGTCGGACATGGTGCCGGCGATGAAACCCTCGGACGCATTTGCCAAGATGGCGCACCGCGAAATCGAACGCGTGGCGATCGACGAGCTGGAAGGCCGCATCACCTCGATCCTGCTGACGCCTTACCCACCGGGCATTCCACTGCTGATTCCGGGCGAGCGCTTCAACAAGACCATCGTTGACTACCTGCGCTTCGCGCGCGACTTCAACGAACGCTTCCCAGGCTTCGAGACCGACGTCCACGGCTTGGTCAAGCGCGAAGTCGACGGCAAGCGCGGTTACTTCGTGGATTGCGTTAAGCAATAAGCATCAGGCAAAACCCAAAAGGCAGCTTCGGCTGCCTTTTTCGTTGTGAGGATGTGACATTTACAAACAATCATCTTAGTTTTCAATCGAATAAGTTCGTCCAAATTTTGGCATTTTAGCCCGATCGTCGGCGATAAAAATTAGAATAGCTTAACTTTGGCTGTTCGCTAAGAAACAAAATAAGTTTCCGTACGTCACTCGGTTTTACAATTGAGCCCGTTAATTCCATTGGGCAATATCGTGAAACTTTCCTCTTCCTTGTTGGTCGCTGTGATGTTGACACTGGCCGCCTGCGGTGGCGGTGGCGGCGGTGGCGGCAGCACGTCGAGCGGCAGCACGGCGCCGAGTAGCAGCGCCGGCGGCGCCGCAGTGACTACCCCCGCCGATCCGGCGCCGACCACGCCAACTGCACCAGCCTCACCAGCGGCACCGGCCACGCCAGCGTCCCCGTCCACGCCCGCTGCGCCGGCCGGCGACACTGCCATCACGCTCTCCAAGGCGGCCGCCTCCCAGTTCCTGGCGCAGGCCACTTTCGGCCCGACCGCCGCGTCCATCGACGCGCTGGTCGCCAGTAACAAGTCCGCCTGGATCAACAGCCAGTTCGCCATGCCGCAAACGCTGCACCGTGACTACATCCAGGAAAGAACGGCCGCCGGCGGCCTGACGGCTTACTCCATGCTGGAATCGTTCTGGAAGCAGGCCGCCATCGGCGACGACCAGTTGCGCCAGCGCGCCGCCTTTGCCCTGTCGCAGATTTTCGTAATTTCCATGGTCGATCCGAACGTAGGAACCCGCTCGGCCGGCGTGGCCGGCTATTACGACATGCTGGGCCAGCACGCCTTCGGCAATTTCCGCAATCTGCTGCAAGGCGTGGCCCTGCATCCGATGATGGGCATTTATCTGAGTCACATGCGTAACCAGAAGGAAGCCGGCGCCCGCGTGCCGGATGAAAATTTCGCGCGCGAGGTCATGCAGCTGATGACCATCGGACTGTATCAGCTGAACCAGGACGGCAGCATCAAGACCAGTGGCGGCAAGCCCATCGAAACCTACACCCACGACGATGTCATGGGCCTGGCAAAGGTATTCACCGGCTGGAGCTGGGCCGGCCCCGACCAGAGCGCTACCCGTTTCAACGGCGGCAACGCCGACCCGGCGCGCGACTGGACGCCGATGCAGAGCTATAGCACCTACCATTCCACTTCGGCCAAGACCTTCCTGGGCGTGACGACCAACGGCAGTGCCGAGGCCGACCTGAAGGTGGCACTCGATACGTTATTCAACCATCCCAACGTCGGCCCGTTCATCGGCCGCCAGCTGATCCAGCGCCTGGTTTCCAGCAATCCGAGCCCGGCCTACATCAGCCGCGTGGCCGCCGCATTCAACAACAACGGCGCCGGCGTGCGCGGCGACATGCGCGCCGTGTTCCGCGCCGTGCTGCTCGATCCGGAAGCCGCCGGCACTGGCAGCGCCAAGAAGCTGCGCGAGCCGGTGCTGCGCATGGTCAACTGGATGCGCGCCTTCAACGCCAAGTCGACCAGCGGCCGCTTCACCATGGTCGGCACTGACGATGCGTTAAGCGGTCTGGCCCAGTCGGCGCTGCGCGCGCCATCCGTCTTCAACTTCTTCCGACCCGGCTACACGCCACCGGGCAGCGCGCTATCCGCCGCCGGCATGGTGGCGCCGGAGATGCAGATCACCGGCGAGCCGTCGGCGACGGGCTACCTGAACTACATGCAGGGCGTGATCCCCAACGGCGCCGGCAACGGCCGCGACATCCAGCCCGACTACAGCGCCGAGCTGGCGCTGGCGGCGCAGCCGGCACAACTGGTCGACCGCGTCGCCCTGCTGCTGGTTGGCGGCCAGATGTCGGGCACGCTGCGCAACCAGCTGATCACGGCGCTGAACGGTGTCGCCCTGCCGGCCGCCACCGCCACCAACGCCGCCACCATCGCGACGGCGCAAAAGAACCGCGTCTACCTGGCCATCTTCCTGACGATGGCCTCGCCTGAATACCTGGCCCAACGCTAAAAGAGGACTGCCATGCACCATCACCCTTCGCGCCGCCGATTCCTCGGCAATATGCTGGCCCTGGCCGGCACCGGCGCCGTACCCTTCACGCTGAATCTGGCGGCTATGGGCAATGCCGCCGCGCAGAACGCCAGCGACTACAAAGCCATCGTCTGCCTGTTCCTGGCCGGTGGCAACGACCATTTCAATACCGTGCTGGCGACCGACAGCAGCTCGTGGAGCGAATACCAGCGCATCCGCACCACCACCGACAGCGGCTCGATCGCCCTGCCCGGCGTCGGCGCCACCGGCGGCGTCCTGCCGATCGTGCCGAACAGCCCCCAGGCCGGCCGCACGTTTGCGCTGCATCCGTCGCTGGGGCCGTTGAAGGAATTGTTTGACGCCGGCCGCCTCGGCGTGCTGGCCAATGTGGGCACGCTGATCCAGCCGACCACGCTGGCGCAGTACAAGGCCGGCGCCGTAGCGCTTCCGCCGCGCCTGTTCTCGCACAACGACCAGCAAGCCACGTGGCAGTCGTCGCAAATGGAATCGTCGGCCACCTCGGGCTGGGGTGGGCGGATGGCCGACATCATGGCCTCGGCCAACGGCAGCTCCACCTTCACCTGCGTCTCCAATGCCGGCAATGCGCTGTTCCTGGCCGGCCGCACGGTACGCCAATACCAGATCAGCGGCAGCAGCGCCGTGCCGATCAACCGCCTGAACGACAGCCTGTTCGGCCTGCCGGCCGGCAGCAATCCACTGCGCCAGATCATTAGCGGCGAACAGTCCGATCCGTTCCAGAAGGACCATGCGGCGGTGGTCGCACGCGCCATCAACGCCCAGGCCACGCTTAGCAGCGCCATGTCGGCGGTCGGCAGCGGCGTTCCCGATCCCACCCAGTACGTCAATCCGAATACCGGCGTGGCGGCGGTCAATCCGCTGGCGGTACAGTTGCAGACGGTCGCCCGCCTCATCGGCGGCCGCAGCACGCTGGGCGTGCGCCGCCAGGTGTTTTACGTTAGTCTGGGCAGCTTTGACAGCCACGATTTCCAGCGCACCAATCAGGCAGACCTGCTGGCCAAGCTGGCGCACGCCATGGCCTACTTCGACGGCGTGATGGGCAACCTGCAAGGCGCCGACATGCGCAAGCAGGTGACGCTATTTACCGCCTCCGATTTCGGCCGTACCTTCACCAGCAACGGCGACGGTACCGACCACGGCTGGGGTGCGCACCACTTCATCATGGGCGGCGCAGTCAAGGGCAAAGACATCTATGGCAGCATGCCGGTGACCGGCCTCGGTCACGCACTGGACGTCGGTTCGGGATCGCTCCTGCCAACCACCTCGGTCGATCAGTACGGCGCCACGCTGGCCAGTTGGTTCGGCCTGTCGGCCACGCAGATTGCCGACGTGTTTCCCAACATCGGCAACTTCAGCAACCGCAACCTCGGCTTTATGGCCGGCTGATCAGGCGGAAACCGCCACCGTCAGCGTGGCGACATAGCCATCGGTGGCGTTGCCGGTGATAGTGGCCATCTGCAGCGAATAGCCGTCGCTGAAGACGTTGTCGGTGGCGAAGCTGATCGCGGCCAGGTTCTTGACGCTGGCGCTGTAGCCGCTGGTGGCGTACACCTCGTTGCTGGTCGCCACCGGGAAGGTGAACTGCGACGTCTTGATGCGGCTCGACGCGGTGGTGGCCTTGGCCAGCGACGGATACACCTCAAAGTGCACGTGCGGCACGCGCCCCGAATAGCAGCCTGGATAGATGGTGGTGAAGGTGATGTTGCCGCTGCTGTCGGTCTCCTGCACGCCGCGCAGATAATTCTGGCCGGTGACGCCGCTGGAATACAACGAGTAGTTGCCGTCACGGTCGCAATGCCACAGGTACACTGCGGCGCCGGATAGTGCCGCGCAGTTGTTGTTGGCGTTGACGATCTGCAGCTTGATGGTCAGCGGCACGCCGCCCGCCGTGCCGCTGGCGCTGCCGAAGCTGCTGCGAATGTCGCTGCGCACCACACCCGATTGCGTCAGTACGTTGACCACGCCAGCGCTGGTGCTGTTGGTGCCGTCGGCAGGATACGGGCCGCCGGTCTCTTCCGGGATAACCGAGCACGAGCCGACGGTCGGCGTGGTGGTCGTGGTCGTCGTGGTGGTGGTTGTGGTGGTCGTGGTCGGCGTCGTGGTCGCGGCCGAGGTGGTGCTGGTGGTTCCGCTGGCGCTGTCGGAACCGCCACCGCAACCCATCATGGGCAGCGTCGAGGCGCCGGCCAGCAGCCAGCGCAACGTCTGCCGACGGTCGCTGTTCAGGTTGAGCATTGCGGCCAGATCTTCGGCCAGGCTGTGTTCGTGCATTTCGTCGTGGATATCCATACCTGCTCCTGCTTGGGTGAGAAAGCCGCCGCGACGCGCAAGGCGTGGCGGCGGATGCAACTGGTGTGACATCAGACCGTGGTATTGACCAGGTTGCCGCTGCTGCCGTGATTGCCGACCTTGGTCGACAGCGCTTGCAGGAACGCTTCCAGCTTGCTGGTGGCGTCGCTGCTGGAGGTGCTGGTGCTGCTATCGGTGCTGGCCGTGCTGTCGGTGCTCGTGCTGGTGCTGACGCCCAGCTTCTCCAGCAGGTTGGCGAACGAGCTCTCCAGCTGGTCGACCGCATCACTGCTGTCGGCGCCATCCGTGCTGTCGGTACTGGTGCTGCTGTCGGTGGTGCCCGAGCTCAGCTTGGCGATCAGGCTTTGCAGGTCGGAATCCAGCTTGCCGGGACCGCCCTGGCCACCAGCCGACTGCTCGCTGTATGGCGGCGGCGTGTCGTTGCTGCTGTTTTGTGCGTGCAGCGCACCCATCAGGCTTTGCAGGAAACTGCCCAGCGCAGCCGCCACGTCGGTGGCATCGGTGGTGGTGCTGTCCGTGCTATCGGTGGTGGTCGACGCGGTCGAGGTGTCGCTGCTGGAACTGGCGCTGCTGCTCGACGAGGTGTCGGTGATGCCGATCGACTTCAGCGCTTCGGCGATGGCGTTGGCGAAGTCGCCGCCATCCGGTGGTGGCGGCGGACGCACGCCTTGCGTGCTGTCGGCGCTGTTGCTGGCGTTGCTGCTGCTGACGTTGGTGCTGCTCAGGCGACTCAGGAAACTGAGCGCGCTGGCGGCGCTGGTGGAACTCAGGGCGCTGATTGACATACGATTCTCCGCTTATTTGGTTTAGAGGTCATGACGGGCACTGCTTTGCAAAAAACGTTAATCGCGCTGCGGATGGCGCGGTTGGTCGTCGGCTTGCTTCTTGCGCTGTTCCGGCGTCAGCACGGCCAGCAATTTCTGTTGCGTCCGCACGCGCTGCAAGGCGATGTTGGCTTCGGCCGTTGCGGCCTCCCTGGCCAGCGCAGCGGCTTTGGCGTCGTCATACTTGTCGGCGCTGGCCAGCGCGTGCAGCGCTTCACGGGCCTTGGCGGCGGCCTTGCCTTGTTCGCGCAGATACGGGGTTTCGGCGTGCAGGATGGCGAAGACCTTGTCTTCCTGCGCTTCGCTCAGCTCCAGACCGTGGAAGAATGGCGGACGGCCAGGGCCGAAACCTGGACCGGGGCCAAAGCCGTGACCGAAGGCTGGGCCGTGGTCGGGGCCGCCGTCCGGGGCGCCACGCGAGCCTGGGCCGCCTGGGCCACGGTCATCGCTTTCCGGGCCACGTGGGCCATGATCGCCTTGCGCCATCGGCGGCGGCTGGTCTGCATCCATGTCTCCGGCGCGGGCGGCGCCTCCTGTCGTCAACAGCGGCAGCGCCAGCACGGCAGCTAGCAGAATGTTGCGACCATTTGATTTTGATGTTTTCATGCCCTGATCCTTGATTGGTAGTGAGCCATCATTTTCTGGGCCGCCCCCGTTAAGTGGCGTTAGGGCAAGGTAAATCTGCGTAAAGATGATGATCTGACATCCAATTCCCATAAGGCAATACGTTGTAAATCCGGGTAAAACCGCGCCGGAAGCCGCATGGGCGCTGTTATGATTGACGATCTGTATCTAAAGAAAAGTGCGGCAATGAAGAGCAAAGTACTGCTGATAGACGACGACATCGAACTCGTTGGGATGTTCAAGGAATACCTGGAACAGGAAGGCTTCGACGTCAAAGCCGTGCACGACGGCGAGGCCGGCACGGCCGAAGCCTTTACCGGCCTGTATGCGATCGCCATCCTCGACGTGATGATGCCGCGCATGAATGGCCTGGAAACCCTGCGCCGCATCCGCACCAACAGCCAGCTGCCCATCCTGATGCTGACCGGCCGCGGCGACGACACCGACCGCATCGTCGGCCTCGAACTGGGTGCCGACGACTACGTGGCCAAGCCGTGCACGCCGCGCGAACTGACCGCCCGCATCCGCGCCATCCTGCGCCGCGCACAAAGCGCGCCGGCCGACCACAGCCAGCAGACCGCCATCTCGGTCGGCCAGCTGATCATGTGGCCGGAACAGCGCCGCGCCACTTGGGCCGGCGACAAGCTGGAGCTGACCAGCACCGAATTTAATCTGCTGGAAGTGCTGGCCCGTAACGCCGGCCGTCCGGTCAGCAAGAACACCCTGTCCGAGCAAGGCTTGGGCCGCCCGCTGGCGCGCTTCGACCGCAACATCGACGTCCACCTGAGCTCGCTGCGCCACAAGCTCGGCACCATCGCCGACGGCCGCTCCTGCCTGCAAACCGTGTACCGCCTCGGCTACCAGCTGATCAAGGAGTAAGCCTTGGGTCGTTTGTTCTGGAAATTTTTCCTGTGCATCTTGCTGGCGCAGTTTGCCGCCACGGTCGGCATCGGCAGCGCCATCTGGCTGAAGAACCGCAACCAGCAGACCAGCCCGCTGGTCAACCTGGACACCAGCCCGCCGGCCGAGATGGCCATCAACGCGGCCGCCGCCACGCTGGAATTCGGTGGCGTCAAGGCGCTGCAGCGGATGCTGGAAAACATGGACCGCCATCGCGTCTACGCGGTGGACGAGCAGGAACACGAACTGCTGGGCCGCATCGTCAATCCCAAGACTTTGCAGGAAACCCGCGTGCGCCTGAAGGAAGACGGCAAGCGCCGCGTGGTGCGCCAGGTGACCGGCGACGACGGCAAGCGCTACATGCTGTTCCTGCCGTCCGGCGAACGCCTGCGCGGCATGGACGGCGACAACCGTCCGCTGCTGGCAGGCCTGGGCGGCGGCGCGCAAATGGCCATGAAGGCGGCCTCGGTGCTGCAAGGCGGCGATGGCCGCGACCGTTTTGAAGACCGTGGCAACCGTCCGCCGCCGGGCTTTGGCAGGGCCGGTGACGCCAACCGCCCTGCCGGCGCACCCGGCCCCACCGGCCCAACCGGCACCATACCGGCGCTGGACGGCGCCCAGGCTGGCGATGGCCGTAGCCGCGGCCCCATGCCGGGCGACGGCCAGCCAGGCTTCGGCGGCCCCGGCCCCGGCATGCAAGGCGACATGGGCGGCGAGCGTCAATGGGGGCCGCGCTTCCAGCCGCTCGGCCCGTGGGTGCCGATTGCCGCCGCCATCCTGGCCAGCCTGCTGTTCTCGGTCCTGCTGGCGTGGTACTTCTCGCGTCCGATCCGCGCCTTGCGGCAAGCGTTTGACGCCGCCGCCAATGGCGACCTGTCGCCACGCTTCGCCAACGAAAACGGCGGCAAGAGTGGCAACGAACTCAACGATCTAGGCCGCGACTTCGACCGCATGACCGCGCGCTTGCGCAGCCTGATGGACGGCCAGACCCGCTTGCTGCACGATGTCTCGCACGAATTGCGTTCGCCGCTGGCGCGCCTGCAGGCCGCGATTGGGCTTGCGCATCAGCAGCCGGAGAAATTGAATGCGTCGATGGAGCGCATCGAACGCGAAAGCGTGCGCATGGACAAGCTGGTCGGTGAGCTGCTGACGCTGGCGCGTCTGGAAGCCGGCGCCATCAAGGCGTCGCAGGAAGAAATCAGCATGGCCGACCTGCTCGACCAGATCGCCGACGACGCCCGCTACGAAGCGGCCAGCCAGCAGCGCAGCGTGGTGCAGGACGGCGAGGCCGATGTGCAGGTCATGGGCCAGCCCGACCTGCTGGGTCGCGCCATCGAAAACGTGGTGCGCAACGCCATCAAGCACAGCCCGGATGGCGGCGAGGTGCAGTTGCAGGTGCGCGCGCTGGCCGACACGCGCCAGTTGGTGATCCGGGTGCTGGATCGCGGACCGGGCGTATCGCCGGCCGATCTGGACACCATCTTCCAGCCCTTCTTCCGCTCCAGTAACGCCAGCACGGAAGGCCATGGCCTGGGACTGGCGATCGCCCAGCATGTGATCCAGGCGCACGGCGGCAGCATCAAAGCCAGCAACCGTGCCGGCGGCGGCTTATGCGTCGAGATGGTTTTACCGGTGAAGAAATAAAAACGCGGGCCGAGGCCCGCGTTATCGTTATGCTTTTGGCAGGGTCACGCCACGCTGGCCCTGGTACTTGCCGTTGCGGTCCTTGTAGGACACATCGCAGACTTCGTCGCTCTCAAAGAACAGCACTTGCGCACAGCCTTCGCCGGCGTAGATCTTGGCCGGCAGCGGCGTGGTGTTGGAGAACTCCAGCGTCACATACCCTTCCCATTCCGGCTCGAACGGCGTCACGTTGACGATGATGCCGCAACGGGCGTAGGTCGATTTGCCCAGGCACACCGTCAGCACGCTGCGCGGAATGCGGAAGTATTCCATGGTGCGGGCCAGTGCGAACGAATTCGGAGGGATGATGCAGACGTCGCTTTTCACGTCCACGAAGGAATTCGAATCGAAATTCTTCGGATCGACGATGGTGCTGTTGATGTTGGTGAAGATCTTGAATTCATCGGCGCAGCGAATGTCGTAACCGTACGACGAAGTACCGTACGAAATTACCTTGCGGCCTTCTTCCTGGCGTACCTGATCCGGGAAGAACGGTTCGATCATGCCGTGTTCTTCCGCCATCCGGCGTATCCATTTATCGCTTTTAATCGTCATCGCAATGCCATCCTTCAAGTTTTACAATGCCCGAGATTTTACGCTAACGCCGCCTTTTTAAGAACTTTTTTACCAGATTGCCCGACAGCAGGTCGTCGATCATCTCCCGGGTGGCCTCGGCGGCGGCGGCCGGGTTCTCCATCGGGAACAGGTGGCCGCCGGGCACGATGCGGAAATGGTTGCCGACCAGCGCCTTGGTGTGCTGGTGGCCGGACTGGCTGGTTTCCCAGGAGTTGTCGCCGCCGATAAAGCCGATCGGTACCGGATAGCCCTTGCGCAGCA
Organism: Duganella margarita; assembly: GCF_009857535.1. Taxonomy (GTDB): domain Bacteria; phylum Pseudomonadota; class Gammaproteobacteria; order Burkholderiales; family Burkholderiaceae_D; genus Rugamonas; species Rugamonas margarita. The sequence continues at coordinate 77,398 of NZ_WWCS01000007.1, read as the reverse complement.
GTTGCGGCAGATGGTGCGGCAGCGTGGCGTAGACGGCAGTTTCGTTCTCGCGCGTGAAGCGGAGTTGCACGCCTTCCTCGTGCGGCTTGAGGCCGCTGTCCATGTAGTCGGCCAGTACGCCGGGCGCCCAGGCGGCAAACAGGTCCTTGGCGGCAAAGTGCTGGTAAGCGGCGCCGACATCCGGCCAGACGTTGCGCCGGCGGATGGAGAATTTGGCCGGCGGCATCGTGTAAGCCCGGCCCAGCCGCTTGATCATATGCCAGGCGAAAGCGCGCCAGCCGCCGACCACCGGCGCATCCAGCATCACCACGCAGCGCACCAGGTCGGGACGCTGGAGCCCAACCATCATGCTCAACATGCCGCCCAGCGAGTGGCCGACCAGGATCACCGGTGCGGTGTAGCGCGTGGTGAGTTCGTGGATGTATTCGTCTACCAGCCGCGGCCAGCCGTCGGTGACGGGATACTGCGGATTGTGCGCATGCATGTCGAGCGACTGGATGTCGAAATGCTGGGACAGTTGCGCGAAATATTGCCGGTACACGCCCGCCGGATAACTATTGGCGTGGGCGAAATGCAGCTTGGGCTTGCTCACAAGCGGTCTCCGTATGGTTATTTTTACTTCATTGTAATGTGGACGCTGGCCGGACGCTGGGGGAAACGTTCTAATTTGCCACAAGTGAATCTTCTGTTAATATTATTTTGATATGAAAATTCTAACCATTCTGGCGTTGGCAGCGGTGCTGGACATCGACGCAGCCAAGAAAAGTCTGCCGCAGATCGACAAGGAGATCCGAGGCAAGGCGCCGGCCGTGCCGGAGGGGAAGCCGGACAGCCGCTACGGCCATCTGTCGCAGGCGATGGAGCGCGGCTATGTCGGCGCCAATCCGCACGACTGGAGGGGCTATTACGAGAGCCCGGAGGGGATTGTCTACTACACGGAGACGATCAAGGGACAGACCAAGTGCTGGATGACAGGGCCGGTCACATCGCCGTCAGGGACGAGCAACGGGGCAATCAGTATTGGCTGTCCGGCATCGACCTCGTGGAAGCGGTATTAGCGCCAGTAACGCGCGGTGTCGTGCCGGTATGCCGACGTGGTGATGCTGTCGCCGAATTCCAGCGTGATGGCGCCCGATTGGTCGGTGCGCAGGCCGGTGATGCCCAGCTGGCGGTAACGCTCCACTACCTCCAGTTTTGGATGCCGGTAGCGGTTGCGATAGCCAACCAAAAATAGCGCCAGCTGCGGTTTGACCGATTGCAGAAACGCGTAGGTGGACGACGTGCCGCTGCCGTGGTGCGGTGCAACCAGCACGTCGGCCGGCAGGCGGTTGGCCTCACGCGCCAGCAGCTGCGCTTCCTGTTCGGCTTCGATATCGCCCGCCAGCAGAATCGACTTGTCGCCTGCGGTCAGCTTCAACGTGCAGCTGCGCGCGTTGGCTTTGAGCGCATGGCTGGCGTAGCTGCCAGGCTGGGGGTGCAGGATTTCGAAGTCGACGCCATCCCATCGCCAGCGCTGGCCGGCGGCACAATGGACGTGCTGGCGTGCAGCCTGCGCGATGGCGTGCTGCGGCGACAGCGACGACAGCACCCAGCCGGTACGCACACCGTCCAGCACCGACAACGCGCCGCCGGAATGATCGGCATCGCTGTGCGAAACAATCATGCCATCCAGCGCGTTGATGCCGCGCGCCCGCAGATACGGCACGATAACACGGTTGCCGGCGTTGGACTCGGGACTGTAGGCGGGGCCAGTGTCGTACAGCAGCCGATGGCCGCTGGTTTCGATCAACAGCGCCATGCCCTGCCCCACATCGAACGCGGTGACCGTCATGCGGCCCGGCGCGGGATGCGTGGGTTCGGCGGCCAGCAGCGGAATCCATGTCGCCAGTCCGAGCCAGCGTACCGGCCAGCCACGCGGCGCCAGTAGCCAGATGGTGCCGAACATCGCCCAGCAGAATAACCAGAACGGCGGCTGCGGCGCGTTCCACACGGCGTAGCGCATGGCGCTGAACCATTGCAGGCATTGCGCCAGCAATTCCACCAGCCAATGCGCAAGCCCGAGCACCGGTGCGGCCAGCATCGCAGGCAGCATGCTGCCGATCAGCGCAAGCGGCGTGACGACAAGGCTGATCAGCGGAATGGCTACCGCATTCGCCAGCGGGCTGACCACCGATACCTGGCCAAACAACAGCATCGTCAACGGCACCAGTCCGAGGGTGACCGCGTATTGCGTGTGTGCGCCAACGCGAAGAGCGAGCAAGAAGCGTTCACGGTACGTCGGTGGGATTGGCATGTGCGGCGCCGCTGGATCGTTTCCGTCCGGTGGCGCATGCGTTACGGGCACGGTCCGCCCCACCGTCGCGTACAGGATGACGGCGACGGCGCTGAACGACAGCCAAAATCCTGGCCACAACACTGCCCACGGATCGATCACCAGCACCACGCCAAGCGCGGTGCACAGCACGTGCGAAACGCTGATCAGGCGATTGCACCACAGCGCCGCAGCAACCACCATCAGCATGTATAGCGTGCGCTGCGCCGGCACCCCAAAACCAGCCAGCAGCACATACAGCAGCGCCACCGACGCGCCGACCAGCGCCGCCACCTTCTGCGCCGGCAACAGCAGCGGCAACTGCGCGCGCGTGAAGAACGAACAGCGCCACAACGTAAATGCCGCCAGTGCAAACAGGCCGGCCACCATGGTGATGTGCAAGCCGGAGATGGAAATCAGATGGCCGATGCCGGTGCGGTTAAAGACCTGCCAGTCCGATTGATCGATGCCGCGCTGATCGCCCACCACCAGCGCCACAATCACGCCGGCATACAGCTTGCCGGGTAGCGCGTCCAGTATGCGCTGTCGCAACACGGCGCGGCTATGCTCAATCACATTGCCGGCGCTGACGACGAAGCTGTCCAGGCGCTGATTATCGCGCGCCACGCGCACGTAGCCGGTGGCGCGCAAGCCCTGCTCCAGCAGCCACGCTTCGTAATCAAAATTATAGGGATTGGCGTTGCCATGCGGCCGTTGCAGGCGAACCGTCAATTGCCAGCGCTCACCCGGTTGGATGTCCGGCACCTCGGCCACCTGATCGCGATAGCCCGAGTACCACGACAACGCAATCTTCGGCGGCAGCGCACCATCCGCGCGCTCCACCGCAAAATTAAAGCGCACGCCCTGTGAAAACTTGTATGGCAAATTATCCACCGTGCCGACGATACGTACATCGCGGCCCTCATCGGCCAGCGCCAACTCCGGCGCCAAAGCCCGCTGCGCCAGCCACGCGGCCCAGAAAAATCCCGCCACACAGCCCGCCGCCAGCGCCACGACGCCGCGCACCACAGGCGGGACACGGTGCGCGATGTAGCGCCAGACCAGTAGCAGCACCAGCGACAATCCGAATGCCCAGGCCATCGCCGGCAGCGACGGCAACGCCGCCTGCCACTGCAAGCATGCCGTCCCTATCGCGAAGCCTATCAACGCCATCCGCATAGCACCGCCTCCCCTGCAGCGATACTACGCAAATAAAAACGGCGGCACACTCATGCGCCGCCGCCGTTTGACGCATATCAGACTACGTCAGCTTACATCTTCCAGCGCAAGCCAACAGAGACCGAACGTCCGATCTGGAGCGTGCCGAAATTGGTCTGCTGCGCGTTTCCGGCATTGCCGAAGTGATAGTACTGCTGCTGCATTTCGTTGGTCAGGTTGACGCCACTGATATCGACCGACATGTTGTCGTTGATTTTGTAGGAAACCTGCATGTCCACGCTCTTCTCCGGATGACGCCAGATACCGATCGGATTGGCAAACAACGCGGCTTCGTTGCTGGCCAGGAAGCCGGAGCGCCAGACATAGGACAGGCGCGCGCTGACCGAGCCTTTTTCGTATGCCAGGGTGGCGTTATACGAGCTGTTGGACACGCCGAAGAACGGCGTCTTGAGCTGGGCGATGATCTCGCCGGCATCATTGGCATCAGGCACGTTCTGCGACGAGGTGAGTCGGGTATAGCTGCCCTGGAATCCCAGGCCATCCAGCAGACTCGGCAGCCCTTTCGGGAAGTAGATCAAGCCCAGCTCGGCGCCACTGATCGTGCCGTCGGAGGCGTTGACCGGCGAATTGATCACGTAGTCATAGCCGTTGGTATGGTCGCCGCCCGAGGTCGAGTTGCGGAACGGGTCGTTGGCAGGGTCAACGTGCACCTTGCGACGCAAGCCCACCACCAGGCCGTCGATCTTGCGCTTGAACGCCGTGCCATAGAGTGCGCTGTCCTTCTGGAAATACCACTCTGCCGTCAGGTCCATGTTCTTGGAACGCGTCGGTTTCAGGTCCGGGTTGCCGCCGCTGCCAGAGCCGTAACCCACCTTCGAGACGTCGTCCCCGAGCTGCAACACAGGATTCAGATCACCGAAGTTCGGACGGCGCAGGGTTTCACCGTAGTTGAAGCGCATGACGACGTCCCTGGATGGGTCGTAAATCAGCGTCATGCTCGGCAGTACCTTGCTGGTGGACTTGCTCGCACTGGACGGGGTGACCGCCTTGGTGGTGGCGTCGACCTTGTAGAAGGTCATGTCGGTATCGACCTTGACGTAGCGTGCGCCGAAATTGCCGCGCAGACGATGGCCGAACAGCTCGGTTTGGGTATTCCCCATCAGGAACAGGTTGGCCGTCTTTTCTTCGACCTCGAACGTCTTCTGCAGGCGCAATTGGTCGGTGGTCAGGAAGTTCGGATCGGTCGAGCTAAACAGCTTGCGCCAGTCGTCGATGTGGTCGCGGATGTAGTAGGCATTGGGCTCCACCCATGAGCGCGGAACGTTCGAGATATCGGTGCCGAAGTTCGAGTTGGTGGAGACATACTGCGGGCCCAGCGAGGCCAGGCTGCGGTTCAAGGTGCCCGATTGGGTCCGGTTCGCTTCCGACGCCTTGCGGTCGTCGAAGCGCGCGCCGAAATGGATGGTCTCCAGCGGGCCCCAGTCGGCCTCGTAGATACCGGTAAGATTAGCGGTCGCGGCGCTGCCCTTGTTGCGGTTGGCGTTATCGTAAAACTGCGCCACATTCCACTTGCTCGGATCGGTCAGGTCGGCGTTGTTGTTGTTAAAACCAAACGCCGTGTTGCCGCCGCCGGCATTGAAGTCGACGTTGATGGAAGGCGCGACGCGATCGATCCGGGTAGCGGTGAATTCCGAGTGGTAGGTGCTGGTCTGGTACGACAGATCGCCATCCAGCTTCAGGCGGTCGCCGACATTCCATTTGCCGTTCAGTGCATACACGTAGGAATCGGTTGCCGACGTGGTGTAGTCGCCGCTGTTGAAGCCGTAGACGTTATTGACGGTACGGCTCTTGATGATGTTGGTTCCCGGGAAGGTCGTAATGGTGCTCGCAGGGTTGCTGCCGAGGTCGCCCCACCAGTCCACAAAGCTGAACAGCAACTGGTTAAAGGACTTGTCGCGATAACCGTTGTACATCGATTCGAAGGTGTAGACCGCATCGCTGTTGGGCTTCCACTGCAAGGCGAGATTGGCGGCAGGACGCTCTCGCTTGCCCTGCACGTCGCTCTGGAAAACGGCGTCGCGCGACAGGTAATACGGATAAGCCTTGCCGTTGAAATCCAGCGTTGAACCGGCAGCCGTCGGCAAGCCGGTATGGGTGCCGGGCGTCCAGATACTGGTGTCGGTGATGCGCTGCAAGGGTGTGTAACCTGGCGGCACTTCGGCCGCATTCGGGCTGGTGAACGGTACCATCGCACCCGGCGTCACGCTCTCATTGCGGTACTTTGTCTGGTTGGCCGACAGATTAACCAGAGCGCCAACTTCGCCGATGCCGGTTTCCCAGCGGTTGCTTGCCATGGCGCTGAGTTGCGGGTTGGCCTTTTTCGCCGGATCGAGGTAGGTTTCACGCGCCGAAAGCGACACTTTCGCCTCCTTGAAATCGAACGGCCGCAACGACTTGACGTCCACCTGGCCGGCGATGCCGGTCTCCAGCTGGCTGGCGTCGCGCGTCTTGTAGACGTCAATCTGGCGCACCAGGGTTGACGGAATGTCCTGCAGCGCGACCTGCGTGCCGGATGCGGTAAAAATCGTGCGGCCATTCCAGGTGGTCTGGACGTCCGGCAGGCCACGAATCGACAAGGTGCCGACTTCGCCGCCGGCGCGGTTGGTAACCTGCACCCCGGTCACGCGCTGTAGCGCCTCAACCACATTGTTATCGGGCAGCTTGCCGATGTCTTCGGCCACCACCGATTCCACGACCTGGTCGCTGGTGCGCTTGATCGCCAGGCTCTTGATCAGTGACGCCTTGACGCCGGTGACCACCACGGTGGTTTCAGGCGTCTCAGCTGGCTCGGGCTTGTCGGCGGCCGCTTGCGCCCACACCGACGCGCTGCTAAGCAGGCCGGCGCCCAGCAGCGCGACGACGGACAGTTTCAGATGGCATGGATGTGCGGCGGCCGCCGCGATGCGGATGGATTGGTGGTGCATGTTGTCTCCCTAAGTGTAATTTTTTTTTGATGCAGCTTTAACACCGCTCAATTCATCTTATGGAGATCACAACACCCGATCCAATCGTTTTTTTTCGCCGGCCGATATTGGTTTAGATATCTTCAAGTGTCAGCCGATCAACTGATATCCATAACGGTATCGGAACGACACAATATGTTATTGGCATTAAAGCAATGCTCAAACTATTCTCGAACAGCGACTGAAAGTTACAGCGCATCCAAATAGTTTTAAAAATAACAGGAGACAAAACCACATGAAACAGATTCAGAGGAAACTCATCAGCATTGCCGTTGCCGGCACCTGCGGCGCACTTGCCTTACCCTTACCCGCCTATGCGCAGCAGACCCAGCCCGAAGCGCAACCCGCTGCTGCCGACGAAATGAAGACAGTCACCGTGTCTGGCTCGCGTATTTCCACGCGCGGCTTCACGCAGCCGACGCCCACCACCACTTTGAGTGCCGATGATCTGGCCAAGAGTGCCGAACCCAATGTTTTTAATACGCTGGTCGAACTGCCCGCGCTGCAAGGCGGCACCGGCCGCACCACGTTTACTTACAGCACCAGCAGCGGCGTACAAGGCCTGAGTTCGCTGAGCCTGCGCGGCCTCGGACCGATACGCACCCTGACCTTGCTGGATGGTCAGCGCGTGATCGGCGCCAATGTCACCGGCGTCACGGACATCAGCCAGTTCCCGCAACTGCTGATCAAGCGCGTCGACGTCGTCACCGGCGGCGCCTCGGCCTCTTACGGCTCGGACGCGATTGGCGGCGTGGTCAACTTCATCACCGACAAGAAGTTTGTCGGCTTTAAAAGCAATCTCGAAGGCGGACAGACTACCTATAGCGACGACAAGAACGCAACCCTGCAGGCCGCCTGGGGCCGCGCCTTTCTGGAAGAGCGGCTGCACATCGTCGCCAGCGGCGAATACGGTCGTGAAAAAGGCATCGATTCGGCAGGCTTTGGCGAGATTGGCGTCGGCGGTCGTGACTGGTTCACCAATCCCGACCTGCAGACCCGCTCGCTAGCAGAAACCACCGATGGCAAGCCGCAAATCCGTTTCGTCCATCGTTCGCAACCGTATCAATATGCGCGCTACGGCCTGATTACCAACGGTCCGCTGCAAGGCACTGCGTTTGGCGCGGATGGCGTACCGTATCCCTACTTCTACGGTTCCAACGGCGTACCGACCGGCACCGGCGGCGTCACCAACTGTATCAATCCCGCCTGCGTCGGGGGCGACCGCAGCGGCACGATCCAGGGCGGCTCCAACCTGGCGATGGACCTGACGCGCAAGGTCGGCTATATGCGCGCCGGTTTCAATATCAATAACGACCACGAGCTGTATGCCACCGTCAACCTGGCCAAGGTCACGTCGGCGTTTTCGCCCGTGCCGGGCGCCATCAAGAATGCCAACCTGACCATCCAGTGCGACAACCCTTACCTGCCGGCGTCGATTGTGGCGGGCTGCGCCGCCAACAACATCACCAATTTCCAGTACGGCACCGGCAACGGCCAATTCCCGCGCAACATCAACGTCCATCCTGAGCGCACCCAGCAACGCCTGGTGATAGGCGCCAACGGCAAATTCCCCTTGTTCGGGGTGGACTGGTCGTACGATACCTATGCCGAATATGGCCGCAATCAAACCGATATCGCGGTGCGCGATCTGTCGCTGAACGCCCACTACAACGCCGCCATCGACGCCATTCGCGCCCCGGACGGCACGATTATTTGCCGCAATCCGGTGGCGGTGGCGTCGGGTTGCAAACCGATGAGCATCTTCGGCAACGTGGCGCCAAGTGCCGAAGCGCTGAACTACGTGCTGCCGCCTGCTGGCGCCTTCCAGCACTCGGTACAGCGGCAAAATGTAGTTAGCGCTAACATGAGTGGCGAACTGTTCTCCAACTGGGCCGGACCGTTGTCGCTTGCCACCGGCGCCGAATACCGGCGCGAGAGCTACCGTGTGACCGGCGATCCTTACGGCGCCGGCGTCACCAGCGAGACGCCGAATACCGCCACTTACCCGGCCGATCCTCTGCTCAATGCGCAGATCGGCAACAACTGGTTTTCCGGGAACTATCACAACGCCAACGGCGCCTACAACGTCAAGGAAGCGTATGTGGAGCTGAATGTGCCGGTGCTGAAGTCCGCCACCTGGGGCGAAGGCAATATCAACCTGGCCGACCGCCGCACCAAATACAGCACTTCGGGCATGGTGGGCAGCTGGAAGCTGGGCGGTACCTGGACCGGCCTGGATGGCTGGCGTGTGCGCGCCGTGACCTCGCGCGATGTGCGGGCGCCGAATCTGAGCGAGCTGTTCGCTGCGCCGGTGGTCATCAACGGCACCAATCTTTACCAGGGCAACACGCTGACGGTGCAGCAACGGACCATCGGCAATACCAAGCTACGACCTGAGATTGCCCGCAACTCCATCCTCGGTGTGGTGCTGAACCAGCCGAGCTGGGCGCCGGGCTTCAGTGCGTCGGTGGACTACTTCGATATCAAAATCAATGGCGTGATTTCCACTTTGTCGTCGCAGCAGCTGGTGGATCTATGCGTGGCCGGCAATCAGGAAATCTGCTCGACGATGCTGCTGAACAGCCCTGTTCCCAATACCAACTACGTGACCCTGCAGGCATTCAACCTGGCCTCGCAGTACGTCAAGGGCTACGATGTCGAAATGGCTTACCGCAGCAATCTGACGGCCCTGAACCTGCCCGGCAAGCTGACGTTGCGCGCGCTGGCCACGCATACCATCAGCTTCCTGGTCGATTCCGGAGTGGTGGGCACCGTGCCGACGGAAAACGCCGGCGCCAATCGCGGCAGCACGCCAAACTGGAAGGTGATGGCGTCGCAATCGTGGGATACCGACAGCGGCAGCCTGACGCTCAGCGAACGCTGGATCAGCAGCGGCGTGGTCAGCAACGAGTTCATCGAATGCCGGACCAATTGCCCGGTGTCGACCAATAATCACCAGACCATCGATAACAACCATATGGCGGGAGCGTTCTACATCGACTTCGGCGGCAGTCTCAAGGTGTCGAAGAAAATGACCGCTTACTTCAAGGTGAATAACGTGGCGAATATCTCACCGCCGGCGGCGCCTGGCATTCCGCTGGGCGCCAATCCCGCGCTGTATGACTTGATTGGCCGGGAATACCGCGTGGGTGTGCGTTACAACTACTGACGCGCGGCGTTATTTCAGCAGCATGCGCGGCAGCGCGGCGCGGGCATTGGCGGTGGTGGCCGTTGCCACCTGCTCCACCGTCATGCCGCGCAGTTCGGCCAGCACGGCGCCGATGCGGGGAATCTGGTCGGGGCTGTTGCGGCCCGGATGCACCCAGGAGGGAGAGATGTCCGGGGCGTCGGTTTCCAGCACGATGGCGTCGAGCGGCAGTTCGGCCGCCAGGCGGCGGATCTGCAAGGCGCGGGTGAAGGTCATGGCGCCGCCAAAACCGAGCTTGAATCCGAGGTCGATATAGGTTTTGGCCTGCTGGTCGCTCCCGTTGAAGGCGTGGGCGATGCCGCCGGCCGGCGGAATCTGGCGCACGTGCTTGAGGATCACGTCCTGCGAACGGCGCACGTGCATCAGCACCGGCAGCTCGAATTCGCGGGCGATCTTGAGCTGCTCGCGGAAGAAGAAAATCTGCTTCTCGCGCATCGCCGGTTCGGTCAGCATGGGGATGAAGAAGTCCAGGCCGATCTCGCCCAGCGCCACGAAGCGCGGGTCGGCCATGGCGGCGGCCACCTGTTCGCGCAGCATGCGCAGGTCTTCCTCTTTGGCGTTCGGCACGTAGATCGGATGGATGCCCAGCGCGTAGCAGGCGTTGTCCACGCTGGCCGCCAGTCCGGCGACGATCGGGAAGTTGGCGGTCTCCACCGCCGGAATGACGATCATGCCGACGCCCTGCGCCTTGGCCAGCGCGGCCTGCGCCGCCGATTCGTCGCCGAATTCGTGCGCGTCCAGATGGCAGTGGGTGTCGATCCACATGGCGTTATACCTCGTCGGCCTGCAATCCCTGGTCGGTCATGCGCAGCACGCGGTCGCAGCGGCGCGCCAGCTCGATATCGTGGGTGACGATGACGAAGGCGGTGCCCAAGGTGCGCGATAATTCCAGCATCAGATCGAAAATCTGCTGCGCGGTGCCGTGATCGAGGTTGCCGGTCGGTTCATCGGCCAGCACGCAGGCGGGCTGCGTGACCAGCGCACGGGCCAGCGCCACGCGCTGCCGTTCGCCGCCGGACAATTCGCCCGGCACGTGGGTCACGCGCTTGCCCAGGTTGACGCGTTCCAGGATCTGCTGCGCCGCCGACCGGGATTCGTCGCGCTTGAGGCGGCGGATCAGCAGCGGCATGGCGACGTTATCCAGCGCGCTAAATTCCGGCAGCAGGTGGTGGAACTGGTAGACGAAGCCCAGCGATTTATTGCGCAGGTCGCCGCGCGCGGTTTCACTGAGGCTGGCAAAGTCCTTGCCTTGCAAGGTGACGCTGCCTTTGGTCGGCGTATCGAGGCCGCCCAGCAGATGCAGCAGCGTCGATTTGCCGGAGCCGGAGGCGCCGACGATGGCCACGCGTTCGCCGCGCCGCACGTCGAGATCGATGCCGGCCAGCACCTGCACCGAATACGAGCCCTGGGTAAAGGTCTTGCCGAGATTGCGGCAGGACAGGACGACTGGTTCACTCATAGCGCAGCGCCTCCGCAGGTTTGACGCGGGCGGCCCACCAGCTTGGATACAGCGTGGCGACAAACGCCAGGATCACGGCCACGCCGCCGATCTTGAAGACGTCCGGCCAGCGCAGGTCCGACGGCACGGTGCTGATGTAGTAGATATCCTTGGACAAGAACTGCACTCCCAATAAATGTTCAATAAACGGTACGATCACATCGATGTTCAGCGCCACCAGCACGCCGCCGGCCACGCCCAGCGCGGTGCCGAGGATGCCGACCAGCGCGCCCTGGATCATGAAGATCTTCATGATCGACGGCGGCGAGGCGCCCAGTGTGCGCAGGATGGCGATGTCGGCCTGCTTGTCGGTCACGGTCATCACCAGCGTCGACACCAGGTTGAAGGCAGCCACGGCGATGATCAAGGTCAGGATGATGAACATCATGCGCTTCTCGGTCTGCACGGCGGCGAACCAGTTGGCGTTGAGCTTGGACCAGTCGCGCACGAACAGGTCGCCCGGCATCGAGGCCTTCAGTTCACCGGCCACCTGCGGCGCGCGGTTCATGTCTTTCAGGCGCAGGCGCAGGCCGGCCGGGGCGTCGATGCGCAGCAGCTTTTCGGCGTCGGTCAGGTGGACGAAAGCCAGCGACGAATCGAACTCGTTGTGCCCTGCTTCAAAGATGCCGACCACGGTGAACGAACGCAAGCGCGGCAGCACGCCGGCCGGCGTCGGCTGGCCCTGGGCCAGCGCCAATGTGACCTTCTCGCCCAGGTTGACGCGCAGCGCGCGCGCCAGCTCGATGCCCAGGACGATATTGTAAGCGCCCGGCTGCAAGGCGTTGAAGCTGCCGCGCTTGGTTTGTCTGGCGACGTCGGACACTTGCGGTTCCTGCGCCGGCAGCACGCCGCGGATGATGGCCGGCCGCAGCACGTCGTCACGCACCAGCATGCCCTGGGTTTCGGCGAACGGCGCGGTGCCGACCACTTCCGGATTCTTGCGGGCGTCGATGGCTTCCTGCTGCCAGTTCGGCATGGCGCCGCTGTTATCGAAGATTTCCACGTGGGCCAGCACCGACAGCATGCGGTCCGTCACTTCCTTCTGAAAGCCGTTCATCACCGACAGCACCACGATCAGCGCGGCCACGCCCAGGCCAATGCCGGCCATGGAAATCAGCGAGATAAACGAGATAAAACTATTGCGTCCGCTGCGCTTGCCGGCGCGCGTGTAGCGCAGGCCGACCAGCCACTCGAACGGCAGATTCTTCACAATACTCATAGGCTCCGGAAGGGATCACACGAAATTAGCCCGAAGTGTGCCATACAAACGCACTTTCATGGGTGAAACACCGAACTTTCCGCCCATAAAAAACCGCGCCGGGCAGCATAGCTGCGGGCGCGGCAAAGGATCTTAAGATCTTTTTAAGCGGCGAATTGCTCGCTCTTTTTCGATTTGCGACGGCCCATGAAGCCGACCAGCCCCACGCCCACCATCATCATGGCCCACGATTCCGGCTCCGGTACGGCCGAGACCGTCAGCACGGTCTGCGAGCTGTGATCCAGGCTCTTGTACTCGGTGTAGCTGTACTGGGCGGCGCCATTGAACTGGTAGTCCTTGGCGGCCTGCACCCAGGTGTTGGCGTCATGGGAAATTTCATCGTTGTGGTCGAAGACGCCGCCGGTTTCAGCCAGCACAACGCTGTTGGCCGGATTGGTCACGCTCCACAGCGCCAGCTGGAATGCCGCCGCCTTGTTTTCGTTGTAGACGCCGCCCACGAAGATCTGGCTGTACGAGCTTTCATACAGATTGCGCACCAGTTCGCTTGGAGCGTAGCTGGACGCGCCATAGTTGGTGACCGACGGGATGCCCCAGGTAAGCGGATCGATGCAGAATGCCAGCACGCTGCTGCTGCCATTGACCAGGTTCCAAGGTTCGACGGTGGTGGCGGGCGAACCGAAGATGCTGGAGTCGGCATTGAAATACAGGACAGCCGACTTCGATTCGATGTTGATTGCCTGGCTGGCCTGTGCAAAGACCAGGGTGGCGGCGAGAACGACGGCTTTGAGTGCGAATTGTTGGTTCATGATTTCTTTTCTCTTTATAAAATTTATATCAATTAAGCGTGGACTGCCGGGCACTGGCCCACCAGCTGAACTGCCTGACTGCTTTCTTGCATCAAATCGGCGATGGTCGGCGTGACCACGCCGGCCGCTGCCGCGTCGCTGGCGGCGACGTTGAAGTAGACGTCGGTCATGTCCGCCGTCTTGCCGTTGCTCATGGTGACGCTGCTGCGTTCCAGGTGCAGGTTGTTGTTGGCGTCCAGGAAAGGCAGCTCGGTGTAAGCGACCTTCAGGCTGGTGACGCCCGCTTGCGCCAGACTCAGCAGCTCGCCGGCGTCGGTCTTGCCGTCGCTGTTGGCGTCCTGCCAGATGCGCAAATCGGTGAAGTGCGTATCCCTGGCATCGACCACGCCGTCGCCGTTGCTGTCGTAGGTGGCCAGCTTGGCGAAGCCCGAACCTTTGCTGGCGCCGCCGAACAGCTCGCTGATGTCGTCGATCTGGCCGTTGCCGTTCTTGTCGATCGCCAGGAAGCCGTCGTTCTTCGACAGCCAGCCGGACTGGATCGCCTTGCCGGTGCCCAGCAGGTCGAAGCTGCCGGTCATGTCCTGACGGGCGATGGTGTGGATGCCGTCGCCGTTGAGGTCGATGGCGATCGGCGTGATGCTGGCATCCCAGCTCATGTCGTTCTTGCCCGAAGTCAGCGTGATGGTGTCGGTCTTGGTGGTGTTGACCGGGTTCTTGGCGTCGCCGACCACGTCCGAATCGATGCTGTCGTTGCTGCCGGCGTTCTTCACGCCCCACTTCCAGTCGCTCATGTTGTAGGTGGCCTTATCCGAAGAGAAGTACACCTTGACGTTGGTCTTGTCGAACGCCAGGTAGTAATCGCCCGGATTCAGGTCGGTGAATTTGTAGCTGCCGCTGGCGTCGGTCTTGATCGTGGTGCCGACCTGCTTGCCGGTGACCGCGTCGAACAGCGACACGCTGATGCCGCCGATGCCCTCTTCACCGCTATCCTGGATACCGTTGTGGTTGGCGTCGCGCCACACCTTGTCGCCGATGCTGGCCTTGCGGTAGATGCCGGCGTCCTCGGTGGTGATGTTCTGGCCGGTCGCCAGGGTGATGGTGCCGGTCTTGCCGCTGCTGCCCGACACGGTGGTGATGTCGGAATCCTTGGCATCGGTGCCGACGCCGGACTTGGTGAAGTACCAGCCGCTGTTGTTGACCACTTCCACCTTGTAGTTGCCGGCGCTCAGGTCGTCGAACAGGTACTGGCCGCCATCGTGGGTGACGGTGGTGCCCTTCAGCGCGCCGGTGGCGGCGTCGTACAGCTTGACGGTGACGCCATCCACGCCCTTCTCGCCGCTGTCCTGCACGCCGTTGTAGTTGCTGTCTTCCCACACGCGGTCGCCGATGCTGGCCGATTTGACCAGGCCGGCGTCATGGGTCTTGTCGACCTGCCCGGAGCTGAGCGTGAACTGCGACACCAGGCCGGTGCTGTCGGCGTCCGAATCGGCGCTGGTGCTGCTCCCCTGGTTTTGTTTGGTGAACACGTAGCCGTCCGGCGCGGTGAACTGGACCGAATACTTGCCCGGGGTCAGATCGCTGAACGAATACAGGCCGCTGGCGTCGGTGGTAGCGGTGGCGACGGCGGCGCCTTTTTCATTCAGCAGCGTGACCTTGACGCCCTTGGCGGCGGTCTCGCTGCTCTGCTGGATGCCATCGCCGTTGGTGTCGTACCAGACCTTGTCGCCGATTTCGCCTTTTTGATACAGGCCGGCGTCCAGCGTGGTGACGTTCTGGCCGGCGGTCACGGTGACCGAGCCCAGGTTGCCGCTGGCGTCGGCATCGCTGTCGGTGGCGCCGCTGCTGCCCTGGTCCTTGGCGGTGATCAGGAAGCCGCTTGGCGCCTTGATGCCGACCGAATAGGTACCCGCTTCGACGGAGAATTTGTAGTTGCCGTTGCTGTCGGTGGTGGTGGTCTTGACCACCGCGCCGTTGACGTCGCGCAGTTCGACGGTGACGCCGGACTTGCCGGCTTCGCCATCATCCTGGATGCCGTTGGCGTTCTTGTCGATCCACACGCGGTCGCCGATGGTGGCGGCGGCCAGCACGCCGGCGTCCACGCTCTTGTCGATCTGGCCCGAGGTCAGCTTGACCACGTGCGACACGCCGGCGGCGTTGACGTCGGAGTCGATGGCGTCATTGCTGCCGACATTGGCGGTGGTGAAGGTCATCCCTTCCGGCAGCGAGGCCTTGTCGAACACCACGGTGTAATTGCCCGGTTTCAGGTTGCTGAACTGATAAGCGCCGTTGGCGTCGGTGGTGACGCTGGCGCCAACCTGCTTGCCGTCGGCATCCAGCAATGTCACTTTCACGCTGCATACACCGGATTCGCTGCTGTCTTGCAGGCCGTTCTTGTTGGTATCCAGCCAGACGCGGTCGCCGATGCTGCCCAGCTTGTACAGGCCGGCATCGACGGTGGTGTTGACCTCGCCCGCTTTCAGCGTGACAACTGCGCTCTGGCCGGTGCTGCTGAAGTCGCTATCAATGGTGTCGTCGGCGCCGGCGTCCTTGCCGGTGAAGTAATAGTCCTTCGGCGCGGTGACCGACACGGTGTAGCTGCCCGGATCGGCGCTAAAGCTGTACTTACCGTCGGTGCCGGTGGTGGTGGTCTGCACCACTTTGCCGGTGCTGTCCTTCAGCTGCACGGTCACGCCGCCAATACCGGCTTCGCCCGCATCCTGCACGCCGTTGCCGTTCTTGTCCTCAAACACCAGGTCGCCCAGCTTGGCCGGGACGGCGACGATGCCCGCGTCCAGGTCGGTGTAGACCTGGCCCGAAGTCAGGGTGACTTGCGCGGTCTTGCCGGTGGTGACGTTGGCGTCCGAATCCTTGGCGTCGTTGCCGCCCAGGTCGGCACCGGTGAAGATGTAGTTGGCTGGCAGGCTGGCTTTGTCGAACTGCACGCTGTACGTGCCCGGCTTCAGGTTGGTGAAGCTGTAGTTGCCGTTGGCGTCGGTGGTGGCGGTAACGCCGGTCGGATTGCCGGCCGCGTCCAGCAGGATGACCTTGACGTTGGCCACGCCGGCTTCGCCGCTGTCCTGCACGCCGTTCTTGTTGGTGTCCATCCAGACCTTGTCGCCCAGCGTCGCGCCTTTGTAGAAGCCGGCGTCGACATTGTTGTTGGTCTGGCCGGCGGTCAGCGTGATGACATCGCTCTGGCCGCTGGCGTTGATGTCGCTGTCGACCGCGTCCACGCCCTTGTGCTGGTCGGTGGCGGTCATGCCGGTTGGAGCCGTCACGGACACCGTGTATTTGCCCGGATCGACGGTGAAGCTGTACTTGCCATCGGCGCCGGTGGTGGTGGTCTTGACGATGTTGCCGTTAGCGTCCTTCAGGTCGACCTTGACGCCGACGATGCCGGCTTCGCCGCTGTCCTGCACGCCGTTGCCATTGGTGTCTTCCCACACGCGGTCGCCCACGGTGGCTTGCTGAATCACCAGGCCGGCGCGCAGCGTCAGGTCCTGGCCCGAGGCCAGCGTGACTTGCGCGGTCTTGCCGGTACCGGTGTCGGCGTCCGAACCGATGCCGCCCGGACCGCCCTGGGCGGCCGAGGTGAAGTCGTAGCCGGCCGGCAGGCTGCTCTTGTCGAACTGCACGCTGTACTTGCCTGGGGTCAGGTTGGTGAACTGGTAGTGGCCATCGGCATCGGTGGTCGCCGCGGCGCCCGGCACGGCAACGCCGTTGGCGTCCAGCAGGATGACCTTGACGCCGGCGGCGCCGGTTTCGCCGTTGTCCAGGCGGCCATCACGGTCGGCGTCGAACCAGACGACCTGGCTCAGCGAGGCCGGACGGTAGACGCCGGCATCGATGTCGTTGTTGACGTCGCCCGACGCCAGCGTGACCGTGGCGTTGCCGGCAGCATTGACGTCGCTGTCCAGCGCGCCATTGCCGCCCTTGCCGGCGCCGGTGAATACATAGCCCGACGGCGGCGCCACCGACACGATATACGTGCCCGGATCGACGGTAAAGCTGTACTGGCCGCCGTCATGGGTGACCACGGTGCTGACCACGTTGCCGCCGGCGTCCTTCAGCGAGACGGTAGCGCCATCGACGCCCTGCTCACCGGTATCCTGCACGCCGTTGCCGTTGGTGTCTTCCCACACGCGGTTGCCGACAGTGGCCTGGACCACCACGATGCCGGCATCGACGTCATCGTTGTGGTCGCCCGAATTCAGCGTGACTAGCGCGGTCTTGCCGGTGACGACGTCGGCGTCCGAGCCGGTATCGGCCGCGCCCTGGCCGGCGGTAGTGAACACGTAGTTGGCCGGCAGCGAGGCTTTGTCGAACTGTACGCTGTACGTGCCTGGCTTCAGATCGTTGAAGCTGTAGTTGCCGCTGGCGTCGGTGGTGGCGGTGATGCCGGTCGGGTTGCCGGACGCGTCCAGCAGGATGACCTTGACGCCGGCCACGCCGGTTTCGCCGCTATCCTGCACGCCGTTGCGGTTGGCGTCCAGCCAGACTTTGTCGCCCAGCGAGGCTGGACGATAGAAACCGGCGTCAACGTCGGTCTTGACCTGGCCCGGCGTCAGCGTGATGACGGCGGTGTTGCCACCGGCGTCGATGTCGCTGTCGGCGGCGGCGTCGCCGCCCTTGCCGGCGCCGGTGGCGACGTAGCCGTCCGGTGCGGTGACCGATACCGAATAGGTGCCGGGATCGACGGTAAAGCTGTACTGGCCGCCGTCATGGGTGGTGACGGTGCTGACGACTTTGCCGCTGCTGTCCTTCAGCGCGACCTGCACGCCGTCGATGCCCTGCTCGCCTGCGTCCTGCACGCCGTTGCCATTGGTATCTTCCCACACGCGGTCGCCCACGGTGGCTTGCTTGATGACGATGCCGGCGTCCAGGTGCTGATTGCTGTCGCCCGAATTCAGCGTCACTTGCGCGGTCTTGCCGGTGTTGACGTCGGCGTCGGAATCCTTGGTGGCGTCGCCGCCCTGGCCTTGCGCGGTCAGCAGGTAATTGGCCGGCAGCGTGGTCTGGTCGAACTGCACACTGTAGGCGCCCGGTTTCAGGTTGCTGAACTGGTAGTGGCCGTTGGCATCGGTGGTGGCGGTAGCGCCGGCGACCGGGTTGCCGCTGGCGTCCAGCAGCGTGACCTTGACGCCGGACACGCCGGCTTCACCGCTGTCCTGCACGCCGTTGCGGTTGGAGTCGTACCAGACGGTGTCGCCCAGCGACACGGGACGGTACAGGCCGGCGTCGGCCTTGTTATTGGTTTCGCCCGGCGCCAGCGCAATCGGCGCGGTGCTGCCGGCGGCGTTGATGTCGCTGTCGGTGGCGTCGCTGCCGCCCTGGCCCTGCTGGGTGGCGACATAGCCGGCCGGAGCCTGCACGGTGACCGAATAGGTGCCGGCGTTGACGTCGAAGTGGTATGCACCCGAGGCATCGGTGGTGGTGCTGGCGACGACCTGGCCGCCGGCGTCCTTCAGCTGCACCGTCACGCCGGCGATGCCTGCTTCGCCGGCATCCTGCACGCCGTTGCCGTTGGCGTCTTCCCAGACAAAATCGCCAAGGTGCGCCTGTGGCACTTTGAAGGTCAGGTAATTCGGCGTGGCGCTGGTGTCGGCCGCGCCGCAGCCCACCGTGCCGCCCGCATCGCGCACTTTGAAGCCGACGTCGAAGCTGCCCGACGTGGTCTGGCTCGGCTCGAAGGCCAGCTTGCCGGCGGCGATGTCGGCGGCGGAGACTTCCGCGCCAATGGCCACGGCCGCGCCGTTCAGCGTCAGTTTGCCGGCGGTCGGCAGCGAGGTGATGATGACGGACATGAAGGCGTCGTGCTCGACCTTGTCGACGAAACCGAAGTCGGATTGCGCCAGCGCTACCGAACTGCCGTTGCTGAGGTTGAAGGTCTTGTCGGCGCCGGTCGGCGCATCGTTGACCGGGTCCACCACCACTTGCAAGCTCAACGTGATGTTGTTCGAGACGCCGGGCCCCTGGTCCAGCACGAATTCGAAGGTGGCGAACTTGCCGTTGTAGTTTTCCGCCCACTGGCCGGGACGCACGTAGATAGTATCGGCGTCGACCTTGCCAATCAGCCCAGTGTCCTTGGTGGTAACCGTTCCGTCGGGCAATACCACTGACATTGCGTTGATTTTCAGCGTGGTGCTGGCGGTGTAGCCAGCGCTGGCCAGCAGATCGCGCACGTCAAAAGTACCGTTAGTATCTTCGCAAATGTGAATAGTGGTAGCAAGACTGATCGAACTCATACAGGGCCTTCAAAAAAATAGTTTTTGGAATTATCAATTGGGGCCCACACGGCTGACTACGCTGATTGGGTAGGCAGTGGCGGGTAAGGCAAAAATGGCATCACGGTGTTGGAGTGATACCTGCCGGACATCTAAGTTGTCGCAATTATAGCGAACATTTACTTACAATAATTAATTATTTGCATAGTAATGTGGTTTTTCCGTAATGGTTGTTTCCATAAAGAATTAATTCAACAAAACCCGCAATGCCCTACAATCTCGGGATGAACGAAATTACCCTGGCCCTGCCCTTCGCCCTGCCTCCGCCTGAATTGGCAAAAGACTTGTTACACGCCCTGAAGACGCCGGCGCTGGCCGCCCTGCTGGGCCGCCACAGCGCGCTCCAATATAGCGAGTTCGACAACAATAGCCGCGTGCTGCCGCATGAGTCGTGGCTCAGCAACGCGCTGGGTCTCGGCGACAATGCCGCGCTCGCCAGCGCCTGTATGCGCGGCTGCGGCCTCGGCGAGGCGGCCGCGCAAGGATATTGGTTCATGCTGCAACCGGCCTATGTGCAAATCTCGCGCACCCATTTTCTGCTGACCGACCTGCGCGGCCTGCAACTGAGCGAGGCCGATTCGCGCGCCCTGTATGAGGTGGCGCGGCCCTATTTTGACGATATCGGCAAGCCGCTGCTGCATGGCGCGCCTGGCCTGTGGTTTGTGCGCGCCGACGACTGGGTCAGCCTGAGCACCGCCTCGCCGGACGCCGCCACCACCCAGAGCATGGGCGACTGGCTGCCGGAGGGCGAGCACGCGCGCTCCTTCCGCAAGCTGCAAAATGAAATCCAGATGCTGTGGCATGAACATCCGGTCAACGAAGCGCGCCAGGCGCGCGGCCTGCAACCGGTGAATTCCTGCTGGTTGTGGGGCGGCGCCGGTCCGGCTGCGCCGAGTGGCCGGGTAGCCATCAGCGCCGACACCGCGTGGATGGCGACACTGGCGGCGCCAGAACTGCGCCAGCCAACGGCGCAGCAGCTGATCGCTCAACCGGGCACGGTGCTGCTGGCCGACCTGATCGCGCCAGCGCAAGCGGGCGACTGGGCCGACTGGCTGGCGCGCATGCAACGCATCGAGCAGGAATGGTTTGCGCCGCTGCTGGCCGCGCTGAAGGATGGCCGCATCAGTAGCGTCAAGCTGGTGCTGAGCCACCGTTTCGGCACCAGCACCGTCACCAGCAGCAAACTGGCGCAACGCAAATTCTGGCGCCAGCCGTCCCTGAATCCTTTGTTGAAGCAATCATGACCCGTATCGCCACCCGCAACATCCCGTTCCGCGAATCCGAAATGCTGCGCCAGAACGGCATCCACCCGGTGCTGGCGCGCCTGTATGCTGCGCGCGGCCTGACCGATCCGAAAGAGCTGTCCAGTGAGCTGGCGGCGATGATTCCGCCATCCGGCCTGCTGCACATCGGCGCCGCCGCCGTATTTCTGGCCGACTCCATCGCTGCGCACAAGCGCATGGTGATCGTCGCCGATTACGACTGCGACGGCGCCACCGCCTGCGCCGTGGCGCTGCGCGGGCTGCGCGCCATGGGCGCCGATATCGACTTCATCGTGCCGAACCGCTTCGAGTACGGCTACGGCCTGACGCCGGAAATCGTCGAACTGACCGCGCGCGAAAAGCAGCCGGACATCATCATCACCGTCGATAACGGCATCGCCAGCATCGACGGCGTGGCGGAAGCCAACCGGCGCGGCATCGAAGTGGTGGTGACCGACCACCACCTGCCGGCCGACACCCTGCCCGCCGCGCGCGTGATCGTCAATCCGAACCAGCCGGAATGCGGCTTCCCGAGCAAACATATCGCCGGCGTTGGCGTGATGTTCTACGTGCTGCTGGCCTTGCGCGCGGAACTGCGCAAGCGCGGCGTGTTCGACGCCCAGACGCAGCCCAAGCTGGACAACCTGCTGGACCTGGTGGCGCTGGGCACAGTGGCCGACGTGGTCAAGCTGGACGCCAACAACCGCATCCTGGTGGCGCAAGGGCTGAAGCGCATGCGCGCCGGCCGCATGCACGCCGGCGTGGCGGCGCTGTTCCGCGTGGCCGGCCGCGAGCCGCGCAACGCCAATCCGTTCGATCTGGGCTTCGCGCTCGGGCCGCGTCTGAACGCGGCCGGCCGGCTGGAAGATATGTCACTGGGGATCGAATGCCTGGTCACCGACGACGAGGACCGCGCCTGGCAGCTGGCGCAGCAGCTCAACGAAATCAACCTGAAACGGCGCGAGATCGAAGCCGACATGCAGGATGCGGCGCTGCTGCACCTGGACGCCTTCGAACCGGCCGAAAGCAGCACCATCTGCGTGTTCGACGACTCCTGGCACCAAGGCGTGATCGGCATTGTCGCCTCGCGCCTGAAGGAGAAGTTCTACCGCCCGACCATTACCTTCGCGCCCGGTGCGGACGGCTGGATCAAGGGATCGGGCCGCTCCATCCCCGGCTTCCACCTGCGCGACGCGCTGGACCTGGTGTATAAAAAAGCGCCGTCGCTGATCGACAAATTCGGCGGCCACGCGATGGCGGCCGGCCTGACGCTGCGCGCCGACGCTTTCGACGCCTTCGCCAAGGCGTTTGAGGAAGTGGGCCGCGCGTGGCTCAGCAAGCAGCAGCTGGAACGCGTGGTCGAAACCGACGGTCCGCTGGAAGACGCCTACTACACTACCAACTTTATCGAACTGATGGCCGGCCAGGTTTGGGGCCAGGGCTTTGCGCCGCCGGTGTTCTGCGACGATTTCCGCGTGGTCAGCCAGCGTATTTTGAAAGAGCGCCACCTCAAGCTGCTGCTGGAGAAAAATGGCGCCCGTTACGACGCCATCTGGTTCGGCCACACCGACGCACTGGGCGACCGCGCCAAAGTCGCCTTCCGGCTGGACGCCAACGAGTATAACGGCGTGACGAAAGTGCAACTGCTGGTGGAGCACGCCGAGGCGGCATAATTGAAAACGGATTGTATTTTATCCGAAAACGGAGTATAAAGAATCCATTACCGGAGGATTTATGCTGAACTATGCCTACCCTCGCAGCCGTTTCGAGCCGACCGTACTGGTGGATCTCAACGCCAAGGCCGAGCGCGAACGGCTGTCGCAGTCTGCCCTGAAGGGCTTTTTCAAGCTGGTCGGCACCTGGAAGGTGCGCGACGAAGATGCACGCCAATTGTTGGGCGGCTTGTCCAACAGCGCCTATTACGACTGGAAGAAAAACCCGGAACGCACGCTGGAAGTCGATTGCATCACGCGTATTTCCTACCTGCTGGGCATTTACAAGGCGCTGCACATCATCTACGGCGACAAACTCGCCGATGAATGGATCAGCCTGCCCAACAACAACCAGATTTTCGAGGGCCGCACGCCGCTGGCATATATGCTGGGCGGCGGCCTGCTCGCCATGCAAACCGTGCGCCAATTGCTGGACGCCCGCCGCGGAGGACTGTAAGTGCCGGTCAGCCTTGTTCCGCCTTTAACCGCGCTGCGCCAGTTCGACACCTGCCGTTTGCTGCCCTCCCGCTTTGCGGACGTGGAGGATTCCGTGCTGGCGCCGTTGGCCGACAGCGATGCCCACCTGCGCGACCTGTTCGACCTGGATAACGCCACCAACGCACGCCTGCGCACGCAAAACGGCGGCGCGGCCGGCATCAATGTCGATGAACTGGTGTTCGGCGTGCCGAACTTCCGCATCGTCAACGCCGCCTTTACCTATGCGCATCCGCAGGGCAGCCGCTTCAACGACGGCCGGCGCGGCGCCTGGTATTGCGCATTTGACGCCGAGACGGCGCTGGCGGAAGTCAGCTTCCACAAGGCCGTGGAGTATGCGGAAATCAACCGCTTCGACGATAGCGTGCAGTATCAGTGCATGCTGGCCGATTTCACCGCCACCTTCCACGACCTGCGCAACCAGCCGCGCTATGACGATTGCCTGGCGGCGGACAGCTACGTCGCCTCGCAGACGCTGGCCGAGCGGCTGCTGGACGGCGGTTCGCTGGGGCTGATCTACCCGAGCGTGCGGCGCGAGGGCGGCATCAACCTGGCCTGCTTCCGCCCCGCCCTGGTGGGGAATGTTCGCAAGGGCGCGGTCTATCGTTTAACATGGCAAGGCAGCCCTGTACCGAAGATAGAAATTATTTAATATGCAAACCAAACCAGAAAAAGACCTCGAACTCCGCGCCAAAGTGAACCGCGAAACGGCGCGCCTGCCATGGAGCGAGCTGCTGAAGCATTTCGCGCAAGGGAACGTGGTGTGGGTCGCCAATTCGCTGGACCTGGTCGAGGTGGCCGTCCGCATCTCGCACGACGACAAGGCCAACATCAGCCAGTGGATGAACTCCGGCCTGCTGGCCAAAGTGACCGACCAGCAGGCCGCGGCATGGCTGGCAGCCGACGCACAGCTGTGGGCCAGCGTGGTCAGCCCTTTCATCCTGGTACAGGAACAAAAGGCCCTAAACTAACTGCTCACTGGGCGTACAGGTAGCCGCAGCTTTGATCGGCAATGTCGCGGGCCAGAATGCGGTCGTACAGGCCGACGTTTTGCTTCAGCGTACGTTCGACATCTTCGGCCAGCAGCAGCCCGGCGGCGACCTGGCGTCCGGCGGCAGCGCGCACGGCGGCCACGTAGGCGTCGCGCGTCGCGTAGCGCTGCTCCAGACTAGGCCGGGGATCGCCGGCCGCGACGCGCTCCGCTTCGGTGCGGGCGAACGGCACAAAGCTGCCGTCAAAGCGCGAGGTGGCCCAGGCGAAGCGGGTGTCGGAAGCGCGCAGGTTCCAGCCGGTATGGGTGCCCAGCGGCGCTTGCAACTCGACCAGGCGCACGCCGCCTTTGTCGTTGCCGTCGGCGTCCGGCGCCGGCACGCGGGTTTCGTAGTCGTCGCCGTGGCCGGGTGGCACGCTGTCAGCGATGCCTTGCGTGGCGAAGCGGCGGCCGAAGTTCAGGCGCGGTTCGCGCAGGTTCTGCGCCGGCGGCGTCAGCCCGAAGCCCTTGGGGAAAATGGCGCGGTAATCGGCCACCGTGGTGAGCGTGCCGTCCGCCAGTTGCGGATAGGCGCTGGCGGGCGGCGGCTTGCCGTTGACGGTCCACTCGTCGAGCGCCACGATCAGTGCGCGCATCGGCAGGTAATGATCACTGGTCGAGACGCAGGCGGTGAACGGCGCGCGCCTGGCGGAGCGGCCAACATAATGCTGGGCGCCCATGAAACCGTAGATGCGCACATTGTCGGCCGGCGCTACATCGCGCTCCCCGTCGGGCGTGGTGGCGATCAGCGAGGCGCCGCGGTTCCAGAATTCGGTGGAGGTGTTGGCGTAAATTAGCTTGGGCAGCCTGCCCTGTTTGTCGCGCGCCTTGTCGAGCGTGGACGCGGTGAGGCCGCTGACCGGATCGCGCGCCGGCGCGCTGGTGAACGGGAAAGCGTCGGCGGGATAGTCATGCTCCTCCATCATTGATGGATGGCGCGTCGGTTGCGCGAAGCGGCTATTGAAGCCCGCCGAGCCGCCGGCGCCGGGCACTTGCAGATACGCGCCGCTGAATACCAGCTTGCCGCCTTCGTCGACGTTGAGGCCATCATGCAGCATACGGGCGATGACGCGGCCGGACTGGCTGATGCCGAACATCAGCACATTGCGCGGCGCGGCGGCGTTTTCAAATGGGTGATCGCGGAACCAAGACAGCAGGTCGCGGATGCCGGCCAGCCCGGCGCCGGTGACGTAGGGGTCTTTCGCCACATACGTGAGTTCATAGATGGTATCGGGCTGGAAGCCGCCTTCCAGCTGCACCCGCCCGGGACCGCCCTTCAGGTCAGGCTCGACGAATCGCCAGGCGCTGCGGGCGATGGGGCGGCGCTGGTCGTCGGGTCGCGCACGCGCGGTCAGCCGCGCGTGCGGATCGTTGGCCACGGCCGGCTCATACGTCAGGCCGCGCATGCCGGCGTAGGTGGCCATGTCGGTTGGCGTGTTGACGGTGAATTCATTCTGCACCCTGCCCTTGACGCCCTTGGCTACCGGCGGCGCAAACACCAGCGGCCGCGGCGCCGGCATGCCGGCCGCAGGGGGCGCAGACGGCGCGACGTCCCACGTCCACGCGGAGAACAGCAGCGAAAACCCGTGGCGCATCCGGAAGCCGTCGCCCGCATCGGCGGCGGTGGTGGGATCGTTATGTGCCGGACTGCGGCCGTTGACCTGGCCGAGGATGGCGATGTTGCCGCGGTTGTTCACATCATAAAGCAAGGTGGTGGGTTGCGCGCCGGCCCGCCGCAGCATTGGCGGCAGTGACCACCGCAAAGGCAGCCAGGGCGATCGACATGCGCGGCAGGGAGAAGCTGGGTACCGGGTGCAGGCTCATAAAAAATATGCTGGGCAGTTGGGACTGTCCAGCATATTAGCAGAGCGGATTAGTTGGAGAGCAGCAGGCTGGCGATGATGCCGGTGGTGATCGCAACCAGCACATAATCGCCGCCGGTCTGGACCCAATGGTAGCCACGCGGCGGCGCGCTCAGACGGTGGCCGCGCCAGTCATCCACCACATACTGGCGATTGCGGTATTCCGGCGGCAGGCGGCCGCCCTTGCGCAGATCATGACGCGGGCCGGCGCCACGGTCGTCACGGCGGTTGTCGTGTTGATCGGCGCGGCGGTCGTCATGGCGATCATTCTGTCGGTAGTCGGTACGGTCGTTGCGGCGCTCGTCGGAACGGCTGAAATCCGGGCCGCCGCGACGGTCGTCATCACGGTGGCGGTCCTGCGCCGAAGCCGCGCCGGTTACGCCAATAAAGGCTGCCAGGACGGCAGCGGTAATCAGTTTGTGGTTCATGTTGAACTCCTGTTATTTGCTTCGATAGAGTCAGCTTACCCCGCACCATCAAACTGCTCTGTACGCTGGCGTACGTTGTTCAGGTCGGTGTGTCGACCTCGTCCCATTCGCGGTCTTCAAAGCGCACCAGCCAGTTCAGCGCATGGTGGCGCTCCTGCAGCACGCCGTCGTTGATGCCGGCCGGTGCCGCAGTTTTCTTCAGGATGGCCTGGCGGCTGGCCCAGTGCAGACGGTAATGCAGGTCCAGCGCATCGAGGATCTCGCCCGCAGCGCGCGCCACGGGCTGCTTGCGCAAGCCTTCGGTGCCACGATCGATAACGGTGCTGGAAATCGACGCCACGTCGCAGATCGCATCGGCGAACGGCAGCGCCTCTTGCAAACCCAATGCCCATTGCAGCACCAGGATCGCTTCGTAACGCCACAGGAACTGGGTGATCTCCTGCTCGCTCGGCGTCTCTTGCGCCAGGAAGGCGCGTTCGGCGTCGGTGAGCGCGGCGAAGGCCGGCGGGAAGCGCTGCTGCAAGTCGGCCACCGTGATCGGCGTCTTGCTGGTCAACGATTCAGCGCGGATGGCGACCACAAACAACGCCAGCATGCGGCGCAGGATGTCTTCCGGCGCGCGCAGGCGTAGTTCCAGCTCGGACACCAGCGGCGGCAGATCGGCCGGGGCATCGATTTTCAGCGCGGCCAGTTGCGCGTCGGTGCGCGCCTTGCGTTGCCAGGCTTGCGGCGGGTATGGCATCACCGCGCCAGTACCGGCCTCGGCATCCTCGCCGGAAGCGGCCAGCAGCATGCGGCCTCGCGGATCGCGCACCGTACCGTCCTGCATGAACAGCAGCGCGTTGGCGCTTTCCGCCCAGGCGTGGAAAGCCGCCATGTCGGCCGGATCGACGGCAAAGCTCAGATGGTGCCGTACGCGCTGCAGGTGGCGGATCACGTGATAGCGGGTGCGCGTCATCTTGCCGCCGTTTTGCTCGGCCAGATAATGCATAAAGCCGTTCAGGTGCGGCGCCAGTTCGGCGTCGTTGTAATCCCGGCGGCCGTTCAGTACATGTGGAAAGCCCGGCTTGGGCAGGTCGCCGACGGTGCAGTAGGCGTTGAGCAGAGTGTGGTTGCTGATGTCCTTCGGGGAGAACAGCTGCTTCAGTCGATTGAGCATAATTGGTTATCTGTTAACGCATATCCAGCGCGCGGCGACGGCGCGGCGGCGGAAATGCCTGGTCCAATGCGGCCAGATCACCGGCGGAAAGCTGGATCTCGGCCGCGGCGCGGTTGGCGCGCAAGTGTACAGGATCGACGGCCTTGGGGATAGCGATCACGCCATCCTGATGCAGCACCCAGGCCAGCGCGATCTGCGCCGGCGTGACGCCATGTGCACCGGCCACCGCCTGGAGGCCGGAGTTGCCGAGCAGCGCGGCCTGTTCAGGGCCGTGGGTTTCCAGCGGCGAGTAGGCCATGATGGGCAGCTGGCGTTGGCGCGCCCACGGCAGCAGGTCGAATTCGATACCGCGCTTCATCAGGTTGTACAGCACCTGGTTGGTGGCCGGAGCGCCGTAGGCTAGCGATTCCTCCAGGTTATCCAGGTCGAAGTTGCTGACGCCATAGGCCTTGATTTTGCCCGCCTGCTTCAGCGCCTCGAAGCCGTCGAAGGTTTCGGCGAGCGGATGGTGGCCTTGCCAGTGCAGCAGATACAGGTCGATGGTGTCGACCTTCAGGCGGCGCAAGCTGCGTTCGCAGGCCTCCTGCACGCCATCGAAGCTGGCGTTGTGCGGATAGACTTTGCTGACGATGTAGGCGTCGTCGCGACGGCCGGCGATGGCCTCGCCGACCACTTCCTCGGCGCCGCCCTCGCCGTACATTTCGGCGGTGTCGATCAGCGTCATGCCCAGGTCGAGGCCCAGTTGCAGCGCGCGCACTTCGTCCTGGCGGCGCGCGGCCTGCTCGCCCATATTCCACGTGCCCTGTCCCAGCGCCGGCACCTCGCGTCCGGCCATCTTCAGCGTCTTCATACTGTCTCCCGTTTCGTCGAACCGACAGTATAAAAAAAATCCGGCGCCAAGGGGCGCCGGATTCTCTGGAAGCAACAACGATTACGGCAGCTTGCTCAGCGTGGCCGTGGCGTCGATCAGGCCAAAGCCGTCATACACGCTCCACAGCTTGGACGCCGCCGTGCCGGCGACCGAATACGGCGGCACGCGGGCCGGCGCCGAGGTCTGCAACAGGCTCTTCAGCTGTTTCGGCGGCAGCTTGCCGGGACCACCGGCCTTTTGCAGCAGCAGCGCCGCAACGCCGGCGGCGTGCGGTGCAGCCGCGCTGGTGCCGAAGAAGTTAGGACGGCCATTGCCTTCGAAATCCTGGCCAGGATAGAAGAAGGTGGTGTCGCCGCCATCCGGCGCCGCCAGGTCAGGCTTTTTGCGGGTTTCCGCCACAGGCAGACGGTTGCCGTCGGCATCCAGCGCGATGACCACCGGACCTGGGCTGCTGAATGGTTCCAGCACCGGTTTGTACGGCGAAATCTGCGTGACCGGGTTGGTGTAGCGATAAGCGGCAACACTGTTGGCGGCGGCCACGGCGCTGTGGCCAAAGGTGACCGGGCTGGTGCGGACGGCGAAGGCGCCGCCGTCAAAGCCGCCCATGTTCACCAGGCGCACGCGCGAGGCGGTATGTGCGCCGACGCTGGTACGGCCAATCAGGATGCGCAGCGACGTCAACCCGGCGCCGCCGGACAGGCTGACATATTCCATGCCGTTATCGGTGTTGATGTTATTGCTGGCAAAGCTGAACACGCAATTACCGCTGTCGTCGAAGAAGTACAGATTCAAGTCGGTACTGACGGCGCCGGCATAGAACGGATCATCCCATTGCAGCAACAGGCTGGAGCCGCTCGGCGTGTAGTTGATCCGTGTCACATAGTTGCCACCGCCGAAGTCCAGCCAGCCGCCACCGACGTTGGCCTTGGTGGAGCCGGCCGCCGGCGTACCGGCGCAGGTGGCCGCCGAGGCCAGCTTGATATTGCCGATATTGGTCGGCGCCGTCGAGAACGTGGCGGCCGGCACATCGATCGAACCGCCGCCACCGGCCGCGCCCTGGTTACCGGCCGACGAGAAATAGCTCACCGGCTTGCCGGCCAGCGTGGTGCTGGTGACGACATCGTTGACCGCCTGTGCGACCTGGCCGTCGGAGAAGAACGGTTCGTCGTAGTAGAACACGTCGTCGACGATGACGTCGGCGCGGCAGTCCGGGTGGGTGCGCAGCGTGCGGATGTTGTCGGCAAAGGCGGCCTCGCCGTCGAAGGCGGTGGCGAAGCACAGATCGGCGGCCGGGGCCACGTCCTGCACGATCTGCATCATGGCGCGGCCTTCGTCGGTATTGCTAGGGTCAACCAGGTCGATCACGAACTTCGGCGTGCGCAGGTCGCCGCTGGCGATGTCGGTGGCGGCGCGGATGCTGGTGAAGCTGGCCGGTGAACCGTCATACGAGTCGGACAGCACGCCGACCGTGATGCCGGCGCCGGTGATGCCGGTGGCGTTGGCCACGTCCGAATGCAGCACCTTGGTGCCTTGCGAGGTGGTCACGCCGATATTGCGTTGCGGACGCAGCGACAGTTTCATCACGCGCAGCCCGCTGATGGCGGCCAGGCCTTCGATCTGGTTGGTCGGCACGTAGGCCGACACGGCGCCGTTGCGGAACGCGCGATTAACGCCGGTGACATTGGCGCCGGCCGCCTTCAGGCTGGCGACCACGGTGTCGAGCGAGCTCTGGCCATCGAGGTAGATATCGACCAGCACGCGGCCGCTACGGTCGGTCAGGCCGTCGTAGTTGGCTTGCAGGCCGGTGCTGACCGTCTGACGGGCGGCGACCGGGGTTTTCTGCTTGTCCAGCAGGTCGGACAGGCCGGCGTCGAGTTTAGCGTGCTGAGCCTGGACCAGGCCGGTTGCGCCAGCCAGCAGCAGCGCCAGTAATGGAGTGATGTGTGCGGTTTTCATGGATCTCATCTTCACAGTCGTATGTTGAACGAATTCAGACTTGCGAACGGCGGCGGCGTGCCGCCACGCCCACCAGGCCCAGGCCGGCCATCAGCATGCTGATGGTGGCCGGTTCCGGCACCGGCGCGGCGTTGGCGTAGGCGCCGTGCAGCTTGATCTCGTAGGCATCGCCCTCCTGGCTCTGGCTCTGCCAGCCGGTCAGGGCGCCGCCGTTGATCGGCAGGACCTGGTCCTTGCCGAGCAGGCTGCCAAAGATCGGGCCGCTGGAGCTGACCGGGGTATAGCCGGCGCCGGCGATAGCCAGGTAGTAATAGCCGGTAGCGACGACATTCTTGGTGATGGTAATGGTGGATTGCAGGCCAATATTCGGATCATCGTCATTGGCCACCACGCCGTGGCCGGCGCCGTCGAACAGGAACAGCGCGGTGTCGAAATTGTTGGTGTTCCAGGCCGACGCCGTGGTGGTGGCGCTGAAGGTGGTGCCGGCGTACAGGTAGACGCGGAACAGATCGGCGTAATCGGTGGCCGAGGTGGTCAGCAGCGAGCCGCTGATGGTGGAAATCACGCCCGTGGAAAAGGTCTGGGCAGAGCCGAGCAGTTGACCGGCGTCGCCGCTCTCGGTTACCGCGCCGGCGTGGGCAGCGCCGGCCGCCAACGTCATCAGGGCGGCGCCAGCCAGGGTGCGCAGCGATTGTTTACGGCGAATCTGTTTAGTCATCACTCTGTCCTATGTGTGTACGAAATTGATAGACAAATGACTCTTTTGCATGTCATATGTGCAATCGATTCTATACTGAATTGCTGGTCAGATTGAAAACTTTTCAAGAATAATTATTTTGTCGCAAAAACAACTAACGGCACGCATTGCATGTTGACAGCCTCATCAATTTATGACAACGCATCACGCTTTACCGCTTGCGTCAATTCCCCCTTCAGGGCGGTGAACAAGATGTCCATGCCGGAGCAATATATCTGGTCGATCTCGGATACCCGCAGGAACGGCATGACCTCGGTGATGCGGGGGAACTCCTCGGGCGAATAGAAATTTTCCAGGATGATGGGGGTGGCGTCCGGCTGCCTGGCGCGGCTGCCGACTTCGGCAACGCCGGCACCGACCGTGAAGTTCGCCATGAGCCGATAATAACGGCCGCTTTGCTCCGGGCTCAGCCCGGCCTGATGGAACAGCAGCAGCAGTTGCTCGTAAAATTTCAACGCCACTTGCGTGCGGAAGCGCCGCGAGACCATGCTGAGGAAGGCATGCGGATGCTCGATGGCGATGGTGCGCAGCGCGTCGAAGGTGCGGCGCACGCGCTCCAGCGGCGTGCCGTCGGGCGTCAGGCGCGCGGCAACGTCGACCAAAATGATGTCCAGGATGCCGTCCAGCAGCTCGGCCTTATTGCGGAAATGATGGTACAGCGCCATCGCCTCGACACCCAGCATGCCGCCCAGCTTGCGCATGCTGAGCTGGTCGATGCCCTGCTCGTCAATCAGCGTCAGGGCGACCTGGGCGATGCGGTTGCGGTCCAGTGGTTCGGCCTTGGCTTTGGCGCTCTTCTTTTCAGCTGTCATTGATGGTTTTTTGCAGTGTAGTGTATGACCCTATGAATTATCGCATTAGAAAGGACGCGTTAGCAGTGCCTCAACATATCCCCGAACCGGCCGACCTGGAGTTGTCCGACCTGATTGAAGTGAACGCACGCCTGGCGCTGTTTGCGGCGGCGCCGGCCGACTTCGCGTGCCTGGCCGTGCAGGTGCCCGGCACCGGCGCGACGCTGATGCGCGTGCCTGCCATGCCCACCCCGGCCATGAACCGGGTGGTCGGCCTGGCCGGCGACAGCGCCCTGACGGACCAGACGCTGGCCTGGATCAGGCAGACGTTTGCCGACGGCGGCATCAGCGAGTTCTGGCTGCATGCATGGGACTTGCCGGCCGACGCCCCGCTACAAGCCGGTTACGCCGCGCGCGGCTGGCGCCCCGACGAGCAAGCGGCCTGGGTCAAGCTGCTGTGCGATCTGGATGGCCCGCTGCCGGCGCCCCGCCCTCATCCGGCAATACAGGTGCGCCAGGCCCGCGCCGACGAGACGCTGTTGAGCGGCGATATCGTTTGCCGCAGCTTCGGCATGGCGCCGGCGCTGGCGCCGTGGATGGGCGCCGTGGTGGGCCGCCCAGGCTGGCAGGTGTACTTCGCTTGCGAAGCCAACGGCGCGCCGGTGGCGACGGCCGCGCTGTTTACCGACGGTCCGCATGCGTGGCTGGGCATGGGCGCCACCTTGCCCGAGGCGCGCCAGCAAGGGTGCCAGCAAATGCTGCTCGCCGTGCGTCTGGCGGCGGCCAGGGCGGCCGGCTGCACCGTTGCCGGCATCGAAACGGAAGCGCCGCCCGCAGGCGAAACCCGGCACTCGCTGAACAATATCCGTCGCGCCGGTTTCCGGGAGGTTGGACGGCGATTCAACTATCGCTGTCAGACGAGCGACTTTACAGCGTAAGTTTCATCGTGTATTCTGTGGTTTTACACTGTAAAGTCAAATAGGAGTCGCAATGGATCGTCGTAATTTTCTTACCGCTAGCGCCGCCACCGTGGCTGCCGGCGCCGCTTCTACATCCGTGGCGGCCACCCGCAGCAGCGCGCAGGGCGACCGGATCACCGTCAGCAAGCCCGACGGCCTGAATCCGCCGGGCATCCGCACCGCTGGCGTCAAGATGGTGCCGGTGGTCGGCGGCAAGTACAAAGTGTGGACCAAGAAAATCGGCAGCGGCCCGGTCAAGGTTTTGCTGCTGCATGGCGGCCCTGGCTTTACGCATGAATACCTGGAAGCGATGGAGTCGTTCCTGCCGCAGGCCGGGATCGAGATGTATTACTACGACCAGCTTGGCTGCGGCAATTCCGACCAGCCGGACGATCCATCGCTGTGGACGCTGCCGCGCTATCTGGAGGAAGTCGAGGAAGTGCGGATCGGACTGGGGCTGGACAACTTCGTACTGTACGGCCACTCGTGGGGCGGCGTACTGGCGATCGAGTATGCGCTGCATCACCAGCGTCATCTGCGCGGGCTGGTCATCTCGAATATGACCGCCGGCATCCAGTCGCTGTTGCAGCACCTGGACGTCATCAAACGGCAACTGCCGCCGGAGATCCAGGTCAAGCTGCAGGCGCTGGAAGCGGCACAAGCCTACGATGCGCCCGAGTACGAGCAGATCATGATGGAGCACCTGTATCCCAAGTTTATCTGCCGCACGACGCCCTGGCCGGATGCGGTGGAGCGGGTGTTCCGCCACGCCAATCAGAAGATTTACAACCAGATGCAGGGCAAAAGCGAGTTCCTCGTGACCGGCAACCTGAAGGACTGGGAGCGCTGGGATCGCCTGCATGAAATCAAGGTGCGGACGCTGACCATCGGCGCCAAGTACGACGAAATGGATCCGCAGGACATGAAGAAAATGGCGACCATGATGCCGCGCGCCACCTCGGTGATTTGCGAAGAAGGCAGCCATCTGTGCATGTGGGATGCGCAGGCATACTACTTCGAGCACCTGCTCAAATTCCTCAAAGCTGTCTGAGTTTTTGGTCAGTGGCCGCCGCCAAGGTAGGCGGCGATGACCTTGGGATCGGTCTTCAGGCTGTCGGCCGGGCCATGGACGGAGATGTGGCCGTTTTCCAGCACGTAGCCATAGTCTGCCACGTTCAGCGCGGCGGCGGCGAATTGTTCCACCAGCAGCATGGTCACGCCTTCCGCTTTCAGGCGCTGGATGATGCGGAACACCTCCTCCACCAGGATCGGAGCCAGGCCCATCGACGGTTCGTCCAGCAGCACCACGTCGGGATTGAGCATGACCGCGCGCGCCATGGCCAGCATTTGCTGTTCGCCGCCGGATAGCGTGCCGGCCAGCTGGTGCTGGCGTTCCTTCAGGCGCGGGAATAGTTCCAGCGCTTTTTCCAGGTCGCGCTGGATGTCGCCTTTCGGCCGCGCGCGGGTGAAGCGCGGGAAGGCCCCCAGCAGCAGGTTGTCGGTAACGCTCATGGAGGCGAACACGCGCCGCCCTTCCGGCGAATGCGCCAGCCCGGCGCGGGCGATCTGGTGCGAGTCGCTGCCAGTGATGTCCTTGCCGGCCAGCGTGACCTTGCCGCTCTTCGGCTTGAGCATGCCGGAGATCGCGCGCATGGTGGTGGTCTTGCCGGCGCCGTTGGAGCCGATCAGGGTGACCAGTTTGCCTTTCGGCACTTCCAGCGAGATGCCGTGCAGGACGTCGACTTTGCCGTAGGCGGCGTGCAGGTTGGTGATCGAGAGCATGTGGTGTCCTTGTCAGTGCGCAGTGGCGCCAGCGCCGCCGTGTTCTTCGCTGCTGCCGCCCAGGTAGGCTTCGATCACTTTCGGATCGCTTTGCACGGCGGCCGGTTTGCCTTCGGCGATTTTCTGGCCGAAGTCCAGCACCGTGACAGTGTCGGACAAGGCCATCACCACGTCCATGTGGTGCTCGATCAGGATGATGGTGATGCCGTGGTCGCGGATCTTGCGGATGATGGCCATCAGTTCCTTGATGTCGGGCGCGGTCAGGCCGGCCGCCGGCTCGTCCAGCAGCAGCAGGCGCGGGCTGAGGCCGAGCGCGCGGCCGATTTCCAGCAGCCGCTGTTTGCCGTACGGCAGGTTGCGCGCTTCTTCGCCGGCCAGGTCGGCCAGGCCGACGAATTCCAGGATGCTGGCGGCCCGCTGGCGCGCGCCCTGCTCTTCCCGCTTGTAGCGCGGGGTTTGCAGCATGACGTCCAGCACATTCGAGTGGAAGGTGTTGTGCAGGCCGACCAGCACGTTTTCTGTCGCGGTCATTTCGCCGAACAGCTGGACGTTCTGGAAGGTGCGGGCGACGCCGCCCAGCGCGATCTCGGACGGCGTGCGGCCGGAGATCACGGCGCCGGCGAATGCGACCTTGCCTGCGGTCGGCTTGTAGATCCCGGTCAGCACGTTCATCATGGTGCTTTTGCCGGAGCCGTTGGGACCGATCAGGCCGTGCACGGCGCCCTGGGCGACGTTCAGGTTGACCTGGTTGAGCGCTTTCAGGCCGCCGAACTGCATCAGGATCTGGTCGACGGATAGCAGCGTGTCGCCGTCCTTGCCGCCCTGTGCGCGCGGGAACGGTTCGGCGCCGGCGCCCGAGGCCAGCGGCTGCGCATGCACGCGCGCCCTGCCCAGCAGTCCTTGAAGGAAGCCGACGATGCCGTCCTGCAGGTAGTAGACGACGAACAGCG
The DNA here is from genome assembly GCF_009857535.1 of Duganella margarita. Lineage (GTDB taxonomy): Bacteria > Pseudomonadota > Gammaproteobacteria > Burkholderiales > Burkholderiaceae_D > Rugamonas > Rugamonas margarita. The sequence continues at coordinate 41,856 of NZ_WWCS01000007.1, read as the reverse complement.
TCATCAGGCCGAAGATGGTCAGGCGCCAGTCGACGATGTTTTCCAGCTTGAAGGAGAACGCGGCCATGCCGATGGCGGCGATCAGCGGCACGGCGACGCTGCGCGGGGTGGCGCGCTTGCGGGCGATGGCCAGCGCCGCGCCGATCACGCCCAGCACGGCGGCGGCCACGGCGATCTTGCGGAACAGTTCGATGTCGGCCAGCAGGCTGGGCAGCATGACGACGATCAGCGCGCCGATCAAGGCGCCGGAGCGGGTCTTGCGGCCGCCCATGATGACCGCCAGCAGGAACAATATGGTCAGTTCGAAGGTGTAGGTGCTGGGATTGATGTACTCCTCCGAGTACGCATACAGGCTGCCGGCCAGCCCGGCAAAGCCGGCGCTGATGATGAAGGCGTAGACCTTGTAGCGGTAGACCGAGACGCCCATGCAGTCCGAGGCGATCGGGCTGTCGCGCAGCGCTTCGAAGGCGCGTCCGAGGTTGGATTTGAGGATGCGGTGGACCACGATCAGCGAGATCACCATCAGCGCCGCCACCATGTAGTAGTACTGCACTTCATCCAGCTTGGCGCCGAACAGCACCGGCTTGGCGATCTTGATACCCATCGGGCCTTCGGTGAGGAAGGTCATTTCGTTGATCAGGATCTGGATGATGGTGCCGAAGGCCAGCGTGACCATGGCCAGGTACGGGCCGGTGACGCGCAGCGCCGGCAGCGCGAGGATGGCGCCGAACACCGCCGCGCCGATCACGCTGGCGGGGATGGCGATCCAGAACGGCGCGCCGAGCTTGAACACCACCACGCCGGTAACGTAGGCGCCGATGCCGAACAGGCCGGCGTGGCCGAGCGAGACCTGGCCGGTGTAGCCGACCACGATGTCGAGGCCAAATAATAGTATGGCGTAGATCAGGATCGTTTCGAATAGATGGATATAGTAAGGATTAGGAATCAGCACCGGATACAGCACCAGCACCGCCAGTCCCACCACGCTTGCCGCGACGATCGTCTTGTTCATGGGTCAGACCTTTTTGATGGCGGCTTTGCCGAACAGGCCGGAGGGCTTGATCGCCAGCACCAGCAACAACAGCAGCAATCCCGGCACGTCCTTGTAGCCGGTGGAGATGTAGTAGCCGGCGGTGGTTTCGGTAATGCCCAGTATCAGGCCGCCGACGATGGCGCCGACGCCGGAGGTCAGGCCGCCGATGATGGCGACCGCGAAGGCTTTGAGGCCGAGCGAGGCGCCCATGGTGGCGCCGGTCAGCGTCAGCGGCGCCACCAGCACGCCGGCAAACGCGGCTACGGCCGACGACAGCGCGTAGGAAAAGGTGATCACGGCGCGGGTGTTAATGCCCATCAGGCCGGCCGCGTCGCGGTCGTTGGCGGTGGCGACGACCGCCTTGCCGTAGATCGATTTGCGGTTGAAGATTTCAACCGCCGCCATGATGGCCAGCGCGCCGACCACCACCGCGATCTGCATCGGCTGGACGTTGGCGCCGAGGATCTCAATCGGCGCCGAGGACAGCGGCGACGGGAAAGTCAGATCGTCCTTGCCCCAGATGTTTTCGGCGACGTTCTTGAAGATGATGGCCAGCGCGATGGTGGACATGATCCAGCCGAATTCGGATTTGATTTTGATTGCCGGCCGCACGCCGATCCACTCGACGAACATGCCTTGCAGCGCGCCGAAAACGATCACCAGCGGGATCATCAGCAGGTAGCTCATGTAGGGCCCGCCGTGGATGGTGCCGACCAGGCTGAGCCCGACCAGGGCGCCCAGCATCAGCGACTCCCCCTGGCCGAAGTTAAGCGTGCCGGAGGTGGCGAAGGTGAGCTGGTAGCCGAAGGCGATGACGGCGTAGATCATGCCCAGCGCGATGCCGCTGAACACCAGTTGCAAGAGAATTTCCATGGTAAGCCCCCTGGACGACAAGAAAATGGCCAGGCTTGCTGCCGGATCGGCGCAAGTCTGGCCACAGTGGCACGATGCGGCCTTGCTTGCTTACTTGGCCAGCACCACTTTGCCGTCCTTGACTTCGCCGAAGACGGTGGTCTGGGCGTTGATGGCTTCGTGGTTGTCCTTGCTATACGGCTTGTCGTAGGTGGTGACGACGCCGTCGACTTTTTCGCTCAGGTTCTCCAGCGCGGCCTTGACCTTGGGACCGTCGGTGCTGCCGGCCTGCTTGATGGCGGCGGCCAGCAGGTAGATCGAGTCGTAACCCTGCGCCGCCGACACCGGTGACGGCATGCGGCCCTGCGGCGGGTTGTAGGCCTTGATGTAGGCGTCGATGAAGGCTTTGCGCTTCGGCGTAGTGGGGTCCTGGATGAAGGTCTGCGGCATGCGGGTGCCGTTGCCGTTCTTGCCGGCGTTGTCGATGAAGTTGGCCATCGACAGGGTCCAGCTGCCGATCAGCGGCACTTTCCAGCCCAGTTTTTCCATGCCGTTGGCGATCTGCGCCAGTTCGGGGCCGATGCCGTAGGTGAGCACGACGTCGGCGCCGGCCTGCTTGGCTTTCAGCAGCTGGGCGGTCATGTCGACGTCCTTGATGTTGTACTTCTCCACGGCCACCGGCTTCATGCCGCGCGCGGTCAGCACTTTCTCCAGGTCTTCGCGCCCCAGCTGGCCGTAGTTGGTGGAGTCGGCCAGGATCGCGACCTTTTTGAATTTGCGATTGTCGACCGCCTCCTTGATGATCATCTGCGACTGGATCTGGTCGTTGGCGGAGTTGCGAAAGATGTAGTTGTCCGGCTGGTCGGCGAACTGCTTGGTGATGATGGAGCCGGTGGCGACGTTGTTCATGACCGGGATTTTGGCGTCCTGGTAAAAACGCTGCGAGGCCAGCGCCACGCCCGTGTTGATGTAGCCGACGGTGGCCACGACTTTTTCCTTGTTGATCAGTTCCTGGGCGATCTGCACGCCGCGTTCCGGCTTGGCTTCGTCGTCGCGTTCGATCAGCTGGATCTGGCGGCCGAGGACGCCGCCTTTGGCGTTGATGTCGGCCACTGCCAGTTTGACGCCGTCGCGCATCGACACGCCCATCGGCGCGGAGCCGCCGGTGAAGGGACCGGCGACGCCGATCTTGATGGGCTCTGCCGCCGAAGCAGATGCCGAGAAACCGAGTGCCAGACCTGCAACAAGCATGTTCAACTTGAAGTTCATGTGCCATCTCCTGTTATACAACGTTTTTTTATCGTAGTACGCTGGATAGTCGCCCCCATCGGAAACCCATTGTAGGTTAGTAGAACTTCATCAGCAACAGATAGCTGTGCGGCATCGCAACAAGCGATGCGCGGCGGGAGACGCTCCGCCCCTAGCGGCTAGCGCCGGCCAGCTTGAGGGCGCGGTTGGCGAAGCGCATCTGGGTTTCGGCCAGCGCTTCGTTGCGCTCGAAGCCCATGGAGCCGTCGCGCAGGCCGATGGCCATGGCCATCACGGCTTCCGGGTAGTCGAGGTCGGCGGCTTTTTCGATCCAGCGGCGGGCCGCCAGTTCGTCGCGCTTGACGCCGTCGCCGGCGAGGTAGAGTTTGGCCAGCGCGTACATGGCGGCCGGAGTCTCGCGGGTGGCGGAAAACTGCAGCCAGTGGGCGGCGGCCGTCATGTTGCGCGCGACCGCCATGCCGTTCTGGTACATCATTCCCAGATAATAGGCGGCCAGCGGGTCGCCTTTTTGCGCGGCGCCGCTGAACAGCTGGAAGGCGCGCGGCAGGTTGGCCGGCGCCTGCTCGCTGCCGCGCAGGTATTTGCGCCCTTCTTCCACCGGGCTGGCCGGCGCCGGGCCAGCCAAGGCGACGCTGGCCAGCGCGAGGCTGGCAGCGAGAACGGAGAAGGCGCGGCGTGCGGTCGTCATTTGCTCAAGTCGATGCTGTACAGGGCGAAGCCTTTGCCGCCGCCATCGTCGGCTTTCAGCTGGCTGACGTTGGCCAGGCCGGCGGCGCGGGCGAGGTCCAGCTGGTTCGGGGCGGAGTGGAATACGACTGGCCCCTTAGTGGCAACTGGGGCGAAACGCCAGCTGCGGGTGGCGCCGTTGTGCGCGCGCGTCAGTTGGCCGGTTTTCTTGATGTAGGCGATCAGCACGTCGCGGCTGGAGTCCGGCGCGGCGATGACGGTGCGGCTGCCATCCAGGCCGGGGAAACCGCCGCCCCCGCTGGCGCGGTAGTTGTTGGTGGCGATCAGGAATTCCTGCGTCGGCGACAGCGGCGCACCTTTGTAGTGCAGGCCGATGATGCGCTGGCCGGCCGGCCGGGTGACGTCGATCTGGTAGCTGATGTCGGCATTGGTTAGCATGTCGAAGTTGAAACCAGCGAAGCCGGTGTTGACCAGTTCCTGCGGCGCGGTGGCGGCGGGGTCGATGCGGTTGAAGCGCTCGGCGGATTTTTCCAGCCAGGCTTTCAGCTGTGCGCCGTTGAGTTTCACGGCGTGCAGCGCGTTCGGGTACAGATACAGGTCGGCGGCGTTGTTGAGCGCCACGGCGCCCGGCTTGACGTCGGTGTAGTCAGCCACACCGGCGGCGCCGGTCTTGAACGGCGACGCCATCGACAGCACCGGCAACGCAGCGTACTGCGGCAGGTTGGCTTTGACGTAGTCCTGCACGTAGGCGGTCTGCGCCTGGTTGACCAATTCGATGGCGCTGATGTCGCCGACGTCGGCGAAGTAGCTGGTCATGCGGAAGTCGCTGGTGCCGACCGGCGTTTGCACGTAGCGGATGGTGGCCGCGTGTTCGTTGGCTACCAGCGCGGCGATGGCCGGGTCGGCGGCGACGTAGCTGCCATCGGCCTGCCTGGTGCTGCGCGCTTCGACCGTGGTGCGGCTTTTGTCGATCACCCAGTGGCTGCCGTCATAGGTCAGGTGCAGGCCGATCACGCCAAGGTGCTTGCCCCACAGGTTGGCCATCACGGCCGGCACGCCGTAGATGGTGCCTTTGACTTTGTCGACGCCCGGCAGGTTGAAGCCGGCGCGCTGGCTGGCGGCATCCGGAAACGGCAGGTGTTCGTGACCGATCAGCAGCGCGTCCACGCCCGGCACTTGCGCCAGGTAGTAGTTGGCGTTTTCCATTTGCGGCGTGTATGGCGCGCCATCGACGCCACCGTGCGAGACGGCGATGATCAGGTCGGCGCCCTCGGCGCGCATCTGCGGGATGTATTTTTGCGCGGTTTCGCGCACGCCTTCGGCGTAGACCTTCCCTTCCAGCCAGCGCTTGTCCCACGACAGCACGCCCGGCGGCGTAAAGCCGATCACGCCGATCTTGATGGTGGCGCGCAGCGGCTTGCCTTCCGGGCCGTTGGCGATGATCTCGCGCGTGAGAATGCGGTATGGCGCGAACAACGGCTGTTTGGTCTTGGCGCTGTAGATGTTGGCCAGCACGATCGGGAAGTCGGGGCCGGCGCAACGCGGCGCGTCGGCCGGCACGCCGTCGACGTCGAAGTGGCTGGCGGTGACCTGGTTCAGATAGGCCAGGCCGTAGTTGAATTCATGGTTGCCAATGCCGGCGATGTCGACCTTCAGCTGGTTCATGGCTTTGTAAATGGCCAGCGTGTCGCCGCAGGCCACCGGCTGGACCAACGCCTGGTAGTCGGCCAGCGCCGTGCCTTGCAGGGCGTCGCCGTTGTCGATCAGCAGATTGTTCGGGTATTCGGCGCGCGCCTGCTTGATCAGCGTGGCGGTGCGTTCCAGCCCGAGCGCGGGATCGGCCTGCAGCTTGTAGTAATCATAACTGAGCACATTTGCGTGCAGGTCGGTGGTCTCCAGCAGCGCCAGCGTCGCCTGCGCCCCGGCGCGCGGGCCGTTGTCGAACGGAAAACCGGCGCAGCCGGCAAGCAGCAGGGGCAGAGCGAGGTGGAGGAGACGCATGGGCTGGGCGAATTGGGCGAAATAGCGATTTTACAGGCTGCGACATTCTATCTGGTTTTGGGGAAATATTGTGGCAAAAATGGCAGCATTGCGCGCGCGGCGGAGCCGGCAGCGCGCCGCACTGGGAGAGCCGGCCCGGCTAGCGTATAATTCAGGGTTTGATTTCAGCCTAAGAGAAGAAGAAAACCATGGAAGCCGAACGTATCAACGCCCTCACCTCCCTGCTCGCCGATCTGACCACGCGCGAAGCCGAACTTCGGAGGTATCTTTGACTTCGATCGCAAGTCGGAGAAACTGGAACAAGTAAACGGCGAGCTGGAAGATCCAGCCGTCTGGAACGACCCGAAAAAAGCCCAGGACCTGGGCAAAGAGAAGAAATCGCTGGAAGCCATCGTCTTCTCGCTGACCAAGGCTGACGCCGACCTGAAAGACATGGCCGACCTGGTCGCCATGGCCAAGGAAGAAGGCGACGACGACACGCTGGAAGCGCTGATCGTCGACGCCGAGGAAGTGCGCAAGGTCATCGAGGGCATGGAATTCCGCCGGATGTTCAACAATCCGATGGACCCGAACAACTGCTTCATCGACATCCAGGCTGGCGCCGGCGGCACCGAAGCCCAGGACTGGGCCTCGATGCTGCTGCGCCAGTACACCCGCTATTGCGAACGCAAGGGCTTCAAGGTCGAGATCATGGAGCAGTCCGACGGCGAGGTGGCCGGCATCAAGACCGCCACGCTGAAGGTGGAAGGCGAATACGCCTACGGCTTCCTGCGCACCGAGACGGGCGTGCACCGCCTGGTGCGCAAGTCGCCGTTCGACTCGGCTGGCGGCCGCCACACCTCGTTCGTGTCGCTGTTCGTGTACCCGGAAGTGGATGATTCGATCGACATCGAGATCAACCCGGCCGACCTGCGCATCGATACCTACCGCGCCTCCGGCGCCGGTGGTCAGCACATTAACAAGACCGATTCCGCAGTGCGTCTGACCCACGGCCCGTCGGGCATCGTGGTGCAGTGCCAGAACGACCGTTCGCAGCACCGCAACAAGGCCGAGGCGATGGAAATGCTGAAGGCCAAGCTGTATGAAATGGAACTGCGCAAGCGCATGAGCGAGCAGCAGAAGCTGGAAGACTCCAAGACCGACGTCGGCTGGGGCCACCAGATTCGCTCGTATGTGCTGGACCAGTCGCGCATCAAGGACTTGCGCACCAACTTCGAGACCGGCAATACCAAGGGTGTGCTGGACGGCGACATCGACGATTTCATCTCCGCTTCGCTCAAACAAGGCGTGTAATGACTACTCAGCGGACCACTCAGCGTGCTTTTATCTTCGACATGGACGGTACCATTGTCGACAATATGTCGTTCCATGTGAAATCGTGGCTGGAGTTCTTCCAGCGCCGCGGCCACGTGCTGGATGCGGATGACTTCTTCCGCAACACGGCCGGCCGCCAGGGCCATGAAATCATGAGCACCTACTTCGGCAAGTCGCTCAGCAAGGAAGAAAGCGCGGCGCTCGACTTCGAGAAGGAAGCGCTGTACCGCGAGCTGTACGCGCCGCACCTGGCGCCGACCGCCGGTTTCGTCGACTTCATTGAACGCGCCAGGGCGGCCGGCATCAAGCTGGCCGTGGCCACCGCCGCGCCAAACGAGAACATCGACTTCACGCTCGACGGTCTCGATCTGCGCAAGCAGTTCCACGCCATCGCCGGCGCCGCCGATGTGGCGCGCGGCAAGCCGAATCCGGACGTGTTCCTGCTGGCGGCCGAACGCGCCGGCACCCTGCCGGCCAACAGCATCGTGTTCGAGGACGCGCCGCTGGGCGTGGAAGCGGCGCGCCGCGCCGGCATGCGCGCGGTCGTGCTGACCACTACCCTGCCGGCCGAAGCGTTTGCGGAGTTCGACAATGTGATCGCTGTCGTCAGCGATTTCAGCGCGCTGGATGTGGACGAGCTGTTCGCCTCCGCCACCAATTAATCATCACCTCAATCAAAGTAAAGACCATGACTACGGATCTTCAAGACCAAGCAGCCGCTCCTGACGAAAACAAAATCATTGCGGAGCGCCGCGCCAAGCTGGCCGCCATCCGCGAGCAAGGCATCGCCTTCCCGAACGACTTCAAGCCGGAACACAAGGCGGCCGACCTGCACGCGCAGTTCGGCGGGAAGACGCGCGAAGAGCTGGAAGCGGCGCCGGTCACCGTCAAGCTGGCCGGCCGTATGATGCTCAAGCGCGAAGCCGGCAAGAAGGCCGCTTTCGCCACGCTGCAGGATTCGTCGGGCCCGAAGGCCGATGGCCGCATCCAGATCTACGCCACGCTGGACCTGACCGGCGAAGCCGCCATGGCCGCGCTGCACCACTATGACCTGGGCGATATCCTGGGCGTGGTCGGCACGCTGTTCAAGACCAAGACCGACGAGCTGACCATCAAGGTCACCGAACTGCGCCTGATCACCAAGTCGCTGCGCCCGCTGCCGGACAAATTCCACGGCCTGGCCGACCAGGAAACCAAGTACCGCCAGCGCTACGTGGACCTGATCATGAACGAAGAGACGCGCCGCACCTTCAAGGCGCGTACCGCCGCGATTTCGTCGATGCGCCGTTTCATGGAAAAGAACGAGTTCATGGAAGTGGAAACGCCGATGCTGCACGCCATTCCTGGCGGCGCGGCGGCCAAGCCGTTCATCACCCACCACAATGCGCTGGACATGCAGATGTTCCTGCGCATCGCGCCGGAGCTGTACCTGAAGCGCCTGGTGGTTGGCGGCTTTGACCGCGTGTTCGAGATCAACCGCAACTTCCGCAACGAAGGCGTGTCGATCCGTCACAACCCGGAATTCACGATGATGGAATTCTACGCGGCGTACACCGACTACAAGTGGATCATGAACTTCACCGAGGAGATCATCCGCCAGGCGGCGATCGACGCGCACGGCACCGCGACGCTGACCTACGGCGGCCGCGAGCTGGATCTGGCCAAGCCATTCCACCGCCTGACCATCGTGGAAGCGATCAACAAGTTCGCACCGGGCTACACGCCGGAGCAGCTGGGCGATGCGGAATTCATCAAGAAAGAACTGCTGAAGTTCGGCGTCAAGCCGTTCGCCACCGCCGGTCTGGGCGCGCTGCAACTGGCGCTGTTCGAGGAAACCGCCGAGGCGCAGCTGTGGGAACCGACCTTCATCATCGACTATCCGGCGGAAGTGTCGCCGCTGGCGCGCGCGTCCGATACCGCCGCCGGCATCACCGAGCGTTTCGAGCTGTTCATGGTCGGTCGCGAGATCGCCAACGGCTTCTCGGAGCTGAACGATGCGGAAGACCAGTCGGCGCGCTTCCTGGCGCAAGTAGCGGCCAAGGACGCGGGCGATGAAGAGGCGATGTTCTACGACGCCGACTACATCCGCGCGCTGGAATACGGCATGCCGCCAGCCGGCGGTTGCGGCATCGGCATCGATCGTCTGATGATGATCATCACCGACTCGCCGAACATCCGCGACGTGCTGCTGTTCCCGCACCTGCGCCGCGAAGAGTAATCACCCGTAATCACCCCGACGCCCGCGCCGTCGTTCCCGCAAAAGCGGGAACCCATGCTGAAAGCAAGCCGCCCACTCAGCATGGATTCCCGCCTTCGCGGGAATGACGGTGCTGAGGCCAGTGTCCCCTGACTAGACAAGCCGTTACTGGATCACGCGGTAGCACGGCGTGTACGGCTTGCCGGCCAGTTTCATGCGCGACTGGGCGACGAAGGAGGCCAGCAGCGCGTCCATCGGCCCCATGATGGCCTTGTCGCCGTGGATTTCGAAGTGGCCGTATTTCTCGATCGCGCGCATGCCTTCTTCCTTCACATTGCCGGCCACGACGCCCGAAAACGCGCGGCGCAGGTTGGCGGCCAGCAGGTGCACCGGCTGGTCCTTGTGCAGGCTCAGATTGCGCATGTTCTCGTGCGTCGGCGGGAATGGACGCTGGAATTCGGCGTCGATCTTCAGACCCCAATTGTAGTAATAGGCATCGCTGCGCGACTTGCGGAACTCGCGCACCGCCTTGATCCCGGCCTGCATCTCGCGCGCCACCAGTTCCGGATCGTCGACGATGATCTTGTAGCGCTGCTGCGCCTCGGGCCCCAGCGTATCGTGAATGAACTGGTTGATCTGAACGAAGTATTCGCGCGAGGTTTCCGGACCGGTGAAGATCAGCGGGAACGGAATCTCGGCGTTATCCGGATGCAGCAGGATCCCCAAGATGTAAAGGATCTCCTCGGCGGTGCCGGCGCCGCCCGGGAACACCACGATGCCGTGGCCGGTGCGCACAAACGCTTCCAGACGTTTTTCAATATCCGGCATGATTACCAGCTCATTGACGATCGGATTCGGCGATTCGGCGGCGATGATGCCCGGCTCGGTGATGCCCAGATAGCGGCCGCGGTGCAGCCGTTGCTTGGCGTGGCCGATGGTGGCGCCCTTCATCGGCCCCTTCATCGCACCCGGGCCGCAGCCGGTGCAGATATCCAGGTCGCGCAGGCCCATGGCGTAGCCGACTTCCTTCGAATAGTTATATTCGGCGCGGTTGATCGAGTGACCACCCCAGCACACCACCAGATTCGGATTGAGCATCGGTTTCAGCACCCCGGCATTGCGCAGGATGTGGAACACGGCGTCGGTGATGCCTTCGGTTTTGTCCAGGTCGAACTTGGGGTTGTCGGTCACCTCGTTGCTGACGAAGACGATATCGCGCAGCACCGAGAACAGGTGCTCGTGGATGCCCTTGATCATTTTGCCGTCAACAAAAGCGATGGCCGGCGCGCCCTTGATGTCGAGCTTGATGCCGCGCTCGCGCTGGACGATGCTGATGTCGAACGATTGGTAGCGCTCCAGCAGCTCCTTGCCATCGTCGATGGTGCTGCCGCTATTGAGCACCGCCAGCGCGCATTTGCGAAACACGTTATACAAGCCGCCCTGGCTAGTATCGAGCAGTTTATTCACTTCCGCCTTGGAGAGAATCTCCAGGTGGCCCTCGGGGGAAATCTGGGTATCGACAACGTCATGTTCCATGATGCGTAAATCCTATTCAGTTTCTATAAGTGTTGCGCCACCAATATACGACAAACTCGTCACTTGTGGGCTGGCAAATGATTAACAGAAATGACACGGGTTTGCGACGGCCACATCAAAAAGTGCATCGGCAGCCACTTTGTAGATTAAAATGGCGCCCAATTTGGCCACCCCACAAGGGTGTCCAGTTCCTTTAGACCATAATTATTAGGAGGAACCGCATGAGCGGTGCGACCACCACCAACACGGAAGCAGCGATTCCGGAGTTCAAGCAGATCATGGGGCATCCCGCCCCACTGTGGATGTTGTTCATGACCGAGTTCTGGGAGCGCTTTGCGTTCTACGGCATACGCTGGGCCCTGGTGCTCTACGTGGTGGCACAGTTCTACAACGGGGACGCGGCGGGCGAATCGTCGGCCAACCTGGTGTACGGTTCCTACCTGGCGCTGGTGTACGCAGCGGCGCTGTTCGGCGGCTATGTGGCTGACCGCGTGCTCGGCTACCAGCGCTCGATCCTGGTCGGCGCCGCCTTCATGGCGGCCGGGCTGTTCATGATCGCCTTCCCCAACGAGACGGTGTTCCAGTTCGGTCTGGCCACCATCATCGTCGGCAACGGCATGTTCAAGCCCAACATCTCGACCATGGTCGGCAAGCTGTACAGCACCGGCGACACCCGCCGCGATTCCGGCTTTACCGTGTTTTACATGGGCATCAACTCCGGCGCGATGGTGGCGCCGGTGCTGACCGAGTGGCTGGCGAGCGCCGTGTTCGGCACCGGCGGCATGCCGGCCTATAAGGTGGTGTTCATGTCGGCCGGCGTCGGCATGCTGGTCAGCCTGGTGTGGTTCTACATCGGCCGCGCCCAGCTGAAAGGCATCGGCGCGCCCGACGCCCGCAACGCCGATCCGAAACGCCTGCTGTACGTGGTGCTCGGCTCCGTGTGCGTGATTCCGGTGGTGTACTCGCTGCTGGCGACCGGCGCCAAGAACCTGCAAGTGGTGCTGTCGGTGCTGTTCGTGCTGCTGGCGGTGATGCTGCTGGTGGAAGGCATCAAGAACGGCAAAGTGGCGCGCGACAAGGTGATCGCCATGCTGCTGATCTTCTTCTTCAACATCATGTTCTGGTGCTTCTTTGAGCAGGCCGGCAGCTCGTTCACCTTCCTGGCCGAGAAAATCGTCGACCGCGAGATGTTCAACTGGACCTTCCCGGTGGCCTGGTTCCAGACCGTCAACTCGCTGGCGATCATCGCCTTCGCGCCGCTGGTGGCCTTCATCTGGGTGGCCATGGGCCGCGCCAATCCGTCGATCCCGCGCAAGTTCGGCCTGGGCCTGATCTTCAACGGTACCGCCTTCCTGCTGCTCATGTTCGCGCTGTCGAGCCTGGTGGACGCCAACAACAAGATCCCGTTCTGGACGCTGTTCATGGTCTACGTGCTGCAATCGATCGGTGAGCTGTGCCTGTCGCCGATCGGCCTGTCGATGGTGACCAAGCTGGCGCCGACCCGTCTGGTGGGCCTGGGCATGGGCGGCTGGTTCCTGTCGACCGGCATCGGCAACAACCTGTCGGGCATCTTCGCCTCGGCGGTGTCGGGCGAAGGCGGCATGTCGGTGCCGTCGGCACTGCACGGCTATACCTTCGGCTTCTGGTCGCTCATGATCGGCGGCGTGCTGCTGTTCCTGATCGCCCCGCTGATCCAGAAATTGATGCACGGTGTGAAATAAACCAAACGGCGCCCGGGGGCGTAATGCCGTTCAGTGAAGCAACGTCGTTCCCGCGCACGCGGGAACCCATGCCGCGTTTGCCCGGCAGACGTCCGATGGATTCCCGCTTTCGCGGGAATGACGGTGAGAAATAAACCAAACGGCGCCCGAGGGCGTAATGCTGTTCAGTGAAGCAACGTCGTTCCCGCGCACGCGGGAACCCATGCCGCGTTTGCCCGGCAGACGTCCTATGGATTCCCGCTTTCGCGGGAATGACGGTGAGAAATAAACCAAACGGCGCCCGAGGGCGCCGTTTTTACTTGGTGGCTCAGCGACTGAGCGGGTGGGCGTTGAGCCAGGCTTGCAACTGGTCGGCGGCGCTGGTCGACAGGTGCAGGCCGAGCTTGGTGCGGCGCCACAGGATGTCCTGCGCGGTGCGGGCCCACTCGTAGCGGCGCAGGTATTCCACTTCCACCGCGTACAGGCCGGGGACGATTTCCTCGCCGAGGTCGGCCAGCGCGGCGCGGCCGTCCAACAGCGTATTGATGCGGGTGCCGTAGGCGCGGCAATAGCGCGTCAGCAGCGCCGCCGGCAGCCAGCCGTAGCGGCTGCGCTGGGCGCCGACCCAGCTGTCGAACTCCTTGACCGAGCGGTTCTGCGGCGTGGCGCCAAACAGGTCGCCGCCCGGCAGGCAGGCGTCATGGGTCCAGCCGCCGTGGCGGTTGCCGAGCGCCTTGGCGATGTGGTCGACCGCCTCTTCCGCCAGCTTGCGGAAGGTGGTGATCTTGCCGCCGAACACACTCAGGATCGGCGGCCCGTGGCTGTCGACCTCCAGCCGGTAGTCGCGCGTGACCGCCTTGGCGTCGGCGCCATCCTCCACCAGCGGCCGCACGCCCGAATAGGTCCACACCACATCGGCCGGCACCACCGGCGCAACGAAATACTGGCTGGCCAGCTGGCACAGATAGGCAATCTCGTCCTCGCTGATGGCAACCTGGCTGGCGTCGCCGTGGTAATCGAGGTCGGTGGTGCCGATCAGCGTAAACTCGCCCTCATACGGAATCGCAAACACGATCCGCCCATCCGGATGCTGGAAAATATACGCGTGGTCATGCTCGAACAGGCGCTTGACCACAATGTGGCTGCCCTTGATCAGCCGCAGCTGGCCGCCGCCCTCCTTCGGCAGCGTCGCGTGCAGCAGCGCGGCGGTCCACGGCCCTGCCGCATTGACCACATAGCGGGCGTTGACGCGGATCTCGCCGCAACTCGGCTTGAACAGCGTGGCCTGCCAGTCGGCGGCCTGGCGCTCCAGTCTGGTGCAGACCGCCTGGGTCAGGATGGTGGCGCCTTTCTCGCCGGCGTCGATGGCGTTCAGCACCACCAGCCGCGCGTCGTCGACCCAGCCGTCGGAATACACGAAGCCGCGCGCAAACTCCGGCTTGAGCGGCTGGCCCAGCGCATGGCCGCGCAGCCTGATGGCGGCCGACGCCGGCAGCAGGTCGCGCCGCGCCAGCCGGTCGTACAGCCACAGCCCGGCGCGGATCAGCAGCGCCGGCCGCTGGCCCGGCGCGTGCGGCATGACGAAGCGCAGCGGCCACATGATGTGCGGCGCGGCGCGCAGCAGCACCTCGCGCTCGAGCAGCGCCTTGCGCACCAGGTTGAACTCGTAATACTCCAGATAGCGCAGGCCGCCGTGGATCAGCTTGGTGGACGCCGACGACGTGTGGGCGGCCAGATCGTCCTTCTCGCACAGCACCACCGACAGCCCGCGGCCGGCGGCGTCGCGGGCAATGCCGGCGCCGTTGATGCCGCCGCCGATGATCAGGACATCGCAATCGAGAATATGCTGGGGTTGCGCCATGTAATGCCTTGGGAGTGATATCCCTGTACGTTACGTCAAGTGACGCCAAGTAACAATAGCCTTGTTCTATAATCGCGCATACTTCCGCAACCGAGAGATAGTGCTTTGACAACCTCCAACCTGCCGGCGTGGGTCAACCGCCGCAATCTGATCCGTGCCGCCATCGGCGCCGGCCTGGCCGCCCTGGTGGGCGGCGGCCTGCTGCTGGCGTATCTGCTGCTGTACGTCGCACCCAATTTACCGTCGCTGGACGCTATCACCGACTACCGGCCAAAGATCCCGTTGCGCATCTACACCGCCGACAACGCCCTGATCGGCGAATTCGGCGAGGAACACCGCGACTTCATCCCGATCAAGGACATGCCGGAGCTGATGAAAAAATCGCTGCTGGCGATCGAAGACAAGCGCTTCTACGAACATAACGGCATCGACTGGAAACGCGCGCTGGGCGCGGCCAAGGCCAATCTGGGCGGCGCCATGCGCCAGGGCGGCTCCACCATCACCATGCAGGTGGCGCGCAACTTCTTCCTGACGCGCGACAAGTTCTACAGCCGCAAGCTGACCGAAGTGATGCTGGCCCTGAAGATCGAGGCCGCGCTCAGCAAGGAGCAGATCCTGGAACTGTATATGAACCAGATCTACCTCGGCCAGCGCTCGTTCGGCTTCGGCGCCGCCGCCCAGACCTACTTCGGCAAGCCGCTCAAGGACCTGGACGTGGCGGAAACCGCGATGCTGGCCGGCCTGCCGCAGAATCCGGCGCGCCACAACCCGGCTGTCAACCCGAAACGCGCCAAGCAACGCCAGCAGGTGGTGCTGCGCGCCATGCGCGACCTCGACTACATTACCGACGCCCAGTACCAGAAGGCGTCGCATGAAACCCTGCACATCAACCGCAAGGGCCAGGACTTCGACGTCCACGCCGAATACGTGGCCGAACTGGCGCGCCAGACCGTGTACGCGCAGTTCAAGGAAGAAGCGTACACGCGCGGCATCAGCGTCTACACCACGATCCTGAAGGCCGACCAGAAAGCCGCCTATGACTCGATGCGCCGCAATGTGCTGAACTACGACCAGCGCCACGGCTACCGCGGCCCGGAAGCCTTCATCACGCTGCCGGCCAACGAGGACGAGCGCGACGACGCCATTGAGGATGCGCTGCAAAAGCGTCCCGGCAGCGACGGCCTGATCCCGGCCGTGGTGCTGGAGGTCGGCGCCAAGGCCATTAAGGTGCAAAACCCGTCCGGCGAAGAAATCACCATCAGCGGCGACGGCCTGCGGCTGGCCGCCGGCGCGCTCAGCGACAAGGCCAAGGACGCGATCCGCCTGCGTCCCGGCGCCGTGATCCGCATCCTGCAGGGCGACAAGGGCGGCTGGGCGGTCAGCCAGGTGCCGCAGGTGTCGGCCGGCTTCGTCTCGATCGACGCCGTCACCGGCGGCTACCACGCGATGGTGGGCGGCTTCGACTTCAACCTGCAGAAGTTCAACCACGTCACGCAAGCCTGGCGCCAGCCGGGCTCGTCGATCAAGCCGTTCGTGTACTCGGCGGCGCTGGAACGCGGCTTCTCGCCGGCCACCCTTATCAACGACGCCCCGCTCAACCTGACCGGCGCCGAAACCGGCAACGAAGCGTGGTCGCCGAAGAATGACGACGGCAAGTTCGACGGCCCGATCACCATGCGCACCGCGCTGGCCGAGTCGAAGAACGTGGTATCGGTGCGCATCCTGCGCGCCATCACCGTGCCGTACGCGCACGGCTACCTGGGCAAGTTCGGCTTCGACCTGGCCAAGCATCCGAAGAACCTGACCATGGCGCTGGGCACCGGCGCGGTGACGCCGACGCAGCTGGCCGGCGCCTACGCAGTGTTCGCCAATGGCGGCTACTCGGTGGAGCCCTACCTGATCGCCAAGATCGTCGATGGCGACGGCAAGATTATCTCCGAGGTCAAGCCGCGCGACACCTTGCCGGACGACGCCCGCGTGATCGACCCGCGCAACGCCTACGTCACCGACTCGATGCTGCGCCAGGTGACCCGCACCGGCACCGGCGGCGCCGTGGCGCGCCTCGGCCGTCCCGACCTGGCCGGCAAGACCGGCACCTCCAGCGACGCGGTGGACGGCTGGTTTGCCGGCTACGGCGGCGGCATCGTCGCCGTCTCGTGGATGGGCTATGACGATTCGCGTTCGCTGGGCGGCAAGGAATTCGGCGCCACCGTGGCGCTGCCGATCTGGATCGACTACATGAAAGTGGCGATGCAGAGCCGGCCGCCGCAAGAGCGTCCGGTGCCGGCCGGCCTGACGCAGGTCGATGGCGAATGGCTGTACGACGAATTTACCGGCGACGCCGCGCGCCATACGCTGGACATGGACGACCAGCCGGCCGGCGCCGAAAATGTGACCCCGGGCGAGGTACTGACGCCGGGCACGCCAGTTGCGCCGGCTGGGGCGCCGGCTCCGGCGGCGCCCGGCGCGGAAAACATCAAGCCGGTACCGACCGGGCCAGGCCGCTAAGCCGGACCACGCAGGCTGAGGCCGGCCGAGTTAGGCTGCCAGATAGCCGCGCATCATCTGCACGGCGCTGTCGGCAAAGCGGTCCGGCCCGATGTCGGCGGCGCGGTACTTCCAGCGCTTGACGTACCAGTCCTGGAAGGTAGCGAGAATGTGCGCGGCGATCAGGTCCGGACTGCCGCGCAGTCCCGGCACTTGCGCGATCAGCTCGGCAAACAGCGCCTGCACATGCAGTTCCGACTCCTTGGCGGTACCGCGCTGCTCGGCCTGCAACACGCGCGAATCCATGAAAACGAAGTAAAACCACGGCTGCAAAATCTCCGACACATAGATCGAGGCGCGGATCAGCGCCTCCAGCCGGTCCAGCGGATCGGCGACGGCGGCGAACATCTTCGGCACCTCGTGGGTGGCGTGGCGCACCACATCCTCGATCATCTCGGCCAGCTGGTCCTTGCTGCGGATGTAGCCGTACAAGCCGCCCATCGACAGCCCGGTCTCGCCGCACAGATCGCGCAGGTTCATGGCGCGGAAGCCGACCGCGTTGGCCAGCTTGAAGGTGGCGTTGAAGATTTTTTCCAGGTTCTCCAGCGCCGGCTTGCGGCGCTTGACCGTGATGCGGTCGGCATAGCGGTCGAGCAGATAGGCCCAGATATTGACGCCGTCGAGCGGCGTCATCGCCTGGAATTGGTGGAAGTCGAATGGCGCCGGCAAGGTTGTCCCTATAGTTTATTTTTGATTATGATTATAGCGCAGCCGTTTGCGCCGGCTCAGCAGACCTGCAAATTGGCTTCGCAGGCCGTGCGCGTGGACTGCAAGGCCTGCGCGCCGGTGCTACATTCAGAGCACCGGGCCAGCTGAGTCCGGCTACGACAACAATATCATCTCGGAGACCACCATGCGCCACCGCATCCTGCACTGCCTGACCGTCTGCCTTATGCTATTTGCCGCCGTGCCATCGCCAGCGTCGGCGGCTGGCTACACGCAAACCCACTACCCGATCGTGCTGGTGCACGGGCTGTTCGGCTTCGACCGCGTCGGTCCGGTCGACTACTTCTACGGCATCGCCCCGGCGCTGCGCAGCGGCGGCGCCGACGTCTACGTCACCTCGGTGTCGGCCGCCAACAGCACCGAAGTGCGCGGCGAACAGCTGCTGTTGCAGGTCAAGCAAATCCTGGCGGCCACCGGCGCCACCAAGGTCAACCTCATCGGTCACAGCCACGGCGCGCCGACCTCGCGCTATGTGGCCTCGGTGCGGCCGGATCTGGTGGCGTCGGTCACCAGCGTGGGCGGCGTCAACCAGGGTTCGCGCGTGGCGGACGTGCTGATCGGTGCGGTGCCGGACGTGACCTACGGCGTCGCCAACGCCGTGTCCGGCCTGATCAGCTTCCTGTCCGGCAGCCCGACGCTGCCGCAGAATGCGCGCGCGGCGGCGGTCTCGCTGAGCACCGCCGGCACCGCCGCCTTCAACACCCGCCACCCGCAAGGCGTGCCGGCCACCGCCTGCGGCGAAGGCGCCTACCAGGTCAACGGCGTGTACTACTTTTCGTGGAGCGGCGCCAAGCCGCTGACCAATGTGCTGGACGCCAGCGACCCGGTGCTGGGGCTGACCGCGCTGGCCTTCAACGGCGCCAAGAATGACGGTCTGGTCAGCAGTTGCTCCAGCCATCTGGGCCGCGTGATCCGCGACGACTACGCGCTCAACCACCTGGACGAGGTCAACCAGCTGATCGGCATCACCAACCTGTTCGAGACCAATCCGGTCACCTTGTATCGCCAGCAGGCCAACCGCTTGCAGGGACTGGGGCTGTAATGCGCACCGCGCTGCGCCTGGCGATCGTCGGTATGCTGGCGGGCGCCGGCATCGCCCTGCTGCTGCGGCATGATGCGCCGGCCGCCCCGGCGGCGCTGATGGCCGCGCACGCCGCATCAACGCAGGATGGCCCGCCGCCCGGACACGCCGCCGGCACGCAGCCGGACGGCGCCGCGCGCGCCGACGCCAACGACCGCCTGCAAGTCAACGCCGAACTGGCCTACCTGTTCGACTACTACCTGGCGGGCCTGGGCCAGCGTCCACTGGAGGCAATCCGCGCCGACATCATTCGCGAACTGGACAGGCGCCTGCGCCCCGCCCCGGCCGCTGAAGCACGGCGCCTGCTGGACGCCTACCTGGCCTACAAGCGCGCGCTGGTCGACCTCGAACGCGACCTGCCGCCAGCCACCGATCCGGTGCAAGGCGCGCGCCAGCGCCTGGCCGCCGTCCAGCAACTGCGCAGCGCCTACTTCAGCAACGACGACAGCACCGGCCTGTTCGGCGCCGGCGACGCCTACGACCTGGACGCCATCGCCCGGCTCGACATCAACAGCGACGCCAGCCTGACCGACGCCCAACGCCAGCAGCGGCTGGCCGCGCTGGACGCCCGCCTGCCGCCCAAACTGCGCGAGGACCGCGAAGCGCCAACCCGCATCATCAAGCTGGAAGCGGCGGTCAGCCAGGCGCGCGCGCAAGGCGCGGACGACAACGACATCTACCGCCTGCGCGCGACCGCGTTGTCGCCCTCCGCCGCCGCGCGTCTGGCTGACGTCGACCGCGAGGAGGCCGACTGGCAGCGCCGCATCAGCGCCTACCAGAGCCAGCGCCAGCAACTGCAGCAATCGGCCAGCGACGCCGCCGCGCTGCAGCAGCTTCGCGATGCCGGCTTTACGCCCGACGAACAAAAGCGCCTGCCCGCCTACGAATAATCAATGCACGTAGCGGGCGATGAAATACACCCCGCCCAGCATCAGCGAGGCAAAGCCGTATAGCTTCCACATATGGCTCATCAAGGACTTGTGCAAATCCTCGCGTTGCTGCGCCAGCGCCGCGTTGAAGTCTTCGCGCTGCTTGGCCAGCGCTGCGTGAAAGTCCTCGCGTTGCTTGGCCAGCGCGGCATGGAACTCCAGCTTGTGTTCGTGTAGCAGCGTCAGCAAGCGCTGGATATCGTCCTTGATCGCAAAGCTGACGCGGATCACCGCCAGATCCACCTGCAATGCAGTCAGGCGCGCTTCCAGCGCCATCAAACGGACTTCGGTGGGCGGGCGTTCGCCGTTTTCCGCATGGGGCGGGCTATCGATGGCGGGCATGATGGGCCTCCTTGATGAGTCACCAAGCTATCACCGCACCGCATGCCGCGTTTGATTTGCATCAAACGAAAAAAAGGCAGCCGCGAGGCTGCCTTAGTGTACTACTACGCCAAACGTGGCTTACGTTGTTGTTGGTTAGCGCCCGGTTCCTGCGCCCTGTATCCGTGCGACCAACTGGCGACGTCCAGCGTGGCCGCCGACACCGCCGTCTATCCCTCGCTCATCACCAGCCATCCTTGAATCGACGGCAAGCGTACTACGCCGATTTGATTGACCGCGCCGCCCACCAGCAGCGCCACCATCATGATGGCCCCGGCGTCATCACCGTCCACTTGACCAGCAGATGCGTGAACATCCGGCCTCCGGCGCCTGGTTAGATTTGGTGAATAGTGTTCCTACCAAACTAATATGCGACTCCGACCACGTCACCGTCAATCACATTCGTGCCCAGTGTGGCGTGGCGCGCACAGTCTCAGCCGACGGCCACGCGGTTGCGGCCGGCGCGCTTGGCCTCGTACATGGCGACGTCGCCGGCCGAAATCAGGCGGATCAGATCGTAGCTGTGCTGGTCCGAGCAGACCACGCCGAGGCTGGCCGTGTAGCGCACCGACACGCCCTCCCAGTCGACCACCGCGTCCTCGATACGGGCGCGTACGCGCTCGGCGATATTCAGCGCCGCCGCGCGGTCGACGCCGTCGAGCACCAGCACAAACTCCTCGCCGCCGAAGCGCGCCATCAAGTCGTGCGGCCGCAGTTCCAGCTTGAGCAGTCGCGCCAGGTGGCGCAACACCTCGTCGCCGACCGGATGGCCGTGCGTATCGTTGATCTGCTTGAAGTAATCGACATCGATCATGATCACCGCCAGGCTGCGGCCGCCGCGCAAGGCGCGCAGGCCGACCCGCTTGCCCTGGAGGTCCAGGCCGGCGCGGTTCAGGGCGCCGGTCAGCGCATCCAGCGTCGACAGCCGGCGCAGGCGCTCCGCATAACGCCACATGACCATCTGGATCAGGCCAAAAGCGATGCAGATCTGCGCCAGCGGAATGGCCAGCGTGCTCAGGCCCATCGCCAGCGAGCTGCTGCGGTCGGCCAGATCGCCGTGCAGCAGCATGTGCACGCCCCGCAGGAACAGCGCCAGCCCCAGCAGAACAAACCCGGTCAGGCTGACGATGCTGACCCGCCACACGCCATGGCGGGCCACCACCACCGCGCACAGCCAGTTGAGCAGCGCAAAATAAAACCCGCTGAAGCACAGGCGCGCGCGCAAGCTCGGCGCCACCAGCGTGAACCAGGCAGGGATCAACAACGCGATCGCGGTAATCACGCCGATTGCGGGCCACGACAAGTTGGCGGCGCAGTGCACGCGCAGGCCGCGCAGCACCAGCGCCAGGCCGAAAGCGACCACGCCGTAGCCGATTACACCATGCAGCAGCACCGGCAGCGACTCCACGCTGGTCAAGCCCAGGCCGAGGCAGGCCACCACATTGCCGCCGGCCCACCAGCGCTGTTCCGGCGGACTTTCGGTATAACAGGCCGACACCACCAGCAACGCCGTGGTCAGCAGCGTCACGCAAACTTGCACCAACAAAAGAGTATCGAGATTCAGCACGCCAGCTTCCAGGTAATGAACTGTCAATGTAGCAAAGTGACCGTCTCGAGGCAATGGTTAAATTGCAGAAAAGAAATATTGCCGGCGGGCCCGAATCGGGTACAGTAACGCATCGTCCATTCCCTGTCGTTCCATGCCCTATCCTATCGAGCACAAGCTGGTGATCGGCATTGCCTCCAGCGCCTTGTTTGACCTGACCGCCTCGCACCAGGTGTACCTGGAACACGGCGCCGAAGCCTACCGCAAGTACCAGGAAGCCCAGCTTTCAACCGTGCTGGACAAGGGCGTCGCCTTTCCCTTCATCCGCCGCTTCCTCGACATCAATAAACACCACCCGCACAGCGCGCCGGTGGAAGTGGTGCTGTTTTCGCGCAATTCGCCGGAGACCGGGCTGCGCGTGATGAACTCGATCGCCCACTACGGACTGGACATCTCGCGCGCCTGCTTCCTGACCGGCGAATCGCCGTACCGCTACCTGCCGGCCTTCAACACCTCGCTGTTCCTGTCGGCCAACGAGGAAGACGTCAAGCGCGCGCTGGCTGCGCAGTACCCGGCCGGCCTGGTGCTGCCGTCGCGCACCGAGGACGACGAGGCCGACGGCGAACTGCGCATCGCCTTCGACTTTGACGGCGTGATCGCCGACGACGAATCTGAAACTATCTTCAAGCGCAACAACGACGTCAGCGAATTCCACGCCCACGAGACCGAGCGCGTCGCCATTCCGCACCAGCCCGGACCGCTGGCCGATCTGTTCCGCAAGCTGTCGCTGATGCAGCAGCTGGAGGAAGACGCCCAGCGCGCCGATCCGGCCTACAAGAAAATCCTGCGCATCGCCATCATCACGGCGCGCAGCGCGCCGTCGCACGAGCGGGTGGTGACCACCTTGAAGAGCTGGGGCGTGTCGGCCAACGAGACTTTCTTCCTGGGCGGCATGGAAAAAGCACGCGTACTGGGCATTTTCCGGCCGCACATGTTCTTCGACGACCAATTGAGCCACCTGCAATCGCCGGCCGGCAACATTCCGATGGTGCACATCCCGTTCGGCATCGCCAACCGCTAACTCCGGGGTCAGGTCTCACATTTCTACACGAGCTCATGTTCGATTGTGAGACCTGACCCCGGATTGATGCTTCGTCTATAATGTCGTGAGCGGCATGGCCACCCGGGCGATGCCTGGATAACCGTTGAATGTGTGTTGTGTCGTCAGCCTTAACTAAATCCATCCCCAAACCCGGCAACCGCTTTGCCCTGCCCGCGCTGCATGGCTCGGCGGACGCGTACGCCCTGGCGCAAATCGCGCTCGAACTCAAATCCCGCGGCCAGATGCTGGCCGTCGTGGTGGCCAACGCCAGCGACGCCCAGCGTCTGCTGGACGAAATTCCCTGGTTCGGCGGCACGCAGCTGCGCTGCCACCTGCTGCCGGACTGGGAAACGCTGCCCTACGATGCCTTCTCGCCGCACCAGGACCTGGTGTCCGAGCGCCTCGCCACGCTGCACGAAATCTCCAGCGGCCAGTGCGATGTCATGCTGGTGCCGGCCACCACTGCGCTGGTGCGCATGGCGCCGCCATCGTTCCTGGCCGCCTACACCTTCTTCTTCCAGCAGGGCGAATCGCTGGACGAAGCGCGCCTGAAAGCGCAACTGACGCTGGCCGGCTACACCAACGTCACGCAGGTGATGTCGCCCGGCGAATACTCGGTGCGTGGCGGCTTGATCGACCTGTTCCCGATGGGCTCCGCGCTGCCGTACCGGCTCGACCTGTTCGGCGACACCATCGAAACCATCCGCACCTTCGACGCCGACACCCAGCGTTCGCTGTACCCGGTCAAGCAGGTGCGATTGCTGCCGGGCCGGGAATTCCCGATGGACGAAGCGTCGCGCACCGCCTTCCGCAACCGCTGGCGCGAACACTTTGAAGGCGATCCGTCGCGCTCCGTGGTGTACAAGGACATCAGCGCCGGCATCGCCTCGGCCGGCATCGAATACTACCTGCCGCTGTTCTTCGACGACACCGCCACGCTGTTCGACTACCTGCCGCAAGGCGCGGTGGTGGCCACC
Organism: Duganella margarita; assembly: GCF_009857535.1. Classification (GTDB taxonomy): domain Bacteria; phylum Pseudomonadota; class Gammaproteobacteria; order Burkholderiales; family Burkholderiaceae_D; genus Rugamonas; species Rugamonas margarita. The sequence continues at coordinate 18,117 of NZ_WWCS01000007.1, read as the reverse complement.
GTCGGCGACATCGAGGCCGCCATCAAGCGCTTCTGGACCGACACCGGCTCGCGCTACCGCTTCCTGCGCGCCGACCGCGAACGCCCGATCATGGCGCCGGAACAGCTGTTCCTGTCTGACGAACAGTTCTTCGTGCTGGCCAAGCCATATCCACAGATCGCCATCCGCCAGAACGCGGACGCCGGCGCGTCCGAGCTGTCGGCGCCGGTGCCCAACATCGCCGTCAACCGCCACCTGGACTACCCGCTGACCAATCTGCGCGCCTACCTGATGCAGTCCGGCGCGCGCGTGATGATCTGTGCCGAATCCAACGGCCGCCGCGAAACGCTGCAGCAGTACTTCACCGAATACGGCCTAGAACTGGCGCCGGTCGAAGGCTTCGACGGCTTTATCGCCTCGGACGCCAAACTGGCGCTGGGCGTGGCGCCGCTGCACGCCGGCTTCGAGTTGTCGGTCAACGGCAAGCCGCTGATCTTCATCACCGAGACCGAGTTGTACGCCGGCTCCGGCCGCCGCGCCGGCAAGAAGAAGCAGGAAGCCGTCACCCAGGTCGAATCGATGGTGCGCGACCTGTCGGAGCTGAAGATCGGCGATCCGGTGGTGCACATCAATCACGGCATCGGCCGCTACATGGGCCTGACCAGCATGGACCTGGGCGAAGGCGACGCCGAATTCCTGCACCTGGAATACGCCAAAGAGACCAAGCTGTATGTGCCGGTGTCGCAGCTGCATGTGATTTCGCGCTACTCCGGCGCCTCGCCGGACGACGCGCCGCTGCACACGCTCGGTTCCGGCCAGTGGGAAAAAGCCAAGCGCCGCGCCGCCGAACAGGTGCGCGACACCGCCGCCGAGCTGCTCAACCTCTACGCCCGCCGCGCGCTGCGTCAGGGCCATTCGTTCGAGTATTCGGCGCACGACTACGAGCGTTTCGCCGACAGCTTCGGCTTCGACGAAACGCCGGATCAGCAGGAAGCCATCAACAACGTCATCAAGGATATGACCTCGGGCAAACCGATGGACCGCCTGGTGTGCGGCGACGTTGGCTTCGGCAAGACCGAGGTGGCGCTGCGCGCCGCCTTCATTGCCGTCATGGGCGGCAAGCAGGTCGCCATCCTGGCGCCGACCACGCTGCTGGCCGAACAGCACGCGCAAACCTTCGCCGACCGCTTCGCCGACTGGCCGGTGCGCATTGCCGAGATGTCGCGCTTCCGCACCGGCAAAGAGATCGCCCAGGCGATCAAGGGCATGGCCGACGGCACGCTGGACATCATCATCGGCACCCACAAGCTGCTGTCGGATGACGTCAAGTTCACCCGCCTCGGGCTGGTGATCATCGACGAGGAGCACCGCTTCGGCGTGCGCCAGAAGGAGACGCTGAAATCGCTGCGCGCCGAAGTCGACGTGCTGACGCTGACCGCCACGCCGATCCCGCGCACGCTGGGCATGGCGCTGGAAGGCCTGCGCGACTTTTCCGTCATCGCCACCGCGCCGCAAAAGCGGCTGGCGATCAAGACCTTCGTGCGCAGCGAGGGCGAGTCGATCATCCGCGAGGCCTGCCTGCGTGAGCTCAAGCGCGGCGGCCAGGTCTACTTCCTGCACAACGAGGTCGAGACCATCCAGAACCGCATGGCGATGCTGACCGAGCTGCTGCCGGAAGCGCGCATCGCCGTGGCCCACGGCCAGATGCACGAACGCGACCTGGAAAAAGTGATGCGCGACTTCGTCGCCCAGCGCTACAACATCCTGCTGTGCACCACGATTATCGAAACCGGTATCGACGTGCCGACCGCGAACACCATCATCATGCACCGCGCCGACAAATTCGGCCTGGCGCAGCTGCACCAGCTGCGCGGCCGCGTCGGCCGTTCGCACCACCAGGCCTATGCCTACCTGCTGGTGCACGACGTGCAGTCGCTGACCAAACAGGCGCAGCGCCGCCTCGACGCCATTCAGCAGATGGAAGAACTGGGCAGCGGCTTCTATCTGGCCATGCACGATCTGGAAATCCGCGGCGCCGGCGAGGTCCTCGGCGACAACCAGTCCGGCGAGATGACCGAGATCGGCTTCCAGCTGTACTCGGACATGCTGAACGAAGCGGTGCGCTCGCTCAAGGCCGGCAAGGAGCCGGACCTGGCGGCGCCGCTGTCGACCACCACCGAAATCAATCTGCACGTGCCGGCGCTGCTGCCGGCCGATTTCTGCGGCGACGTCCACGAGCGACTATCGATCTACAAGCGCATGGCGAATTGCGAAACGCAAGGCAAAATCGACGACATGCAGGAAGAGCTGATCGACCGTTTCGGCAAGCTGCCGGACCCGGTCAAGGCGCTGATCGAAACGCACCGCCTGCGCATCGCCGCCAAGACGGTGGGCATTATCAAGATCGACGCCCATACCGAGGCCGCCAGCCTGCAGTTCATGGCCAAGCCGCCGATCGACCCGATGCGCATCATTGAGCTGATCCAGAAAAATCGTCAGATCAAATTGAATGGACAGGATAAACTGAAGATCACCGCGGCCATGCCGGACTTGGCTGCGCGCGTCACGCAGATCAAGGCCGCCATCAAGCAACTGACTGCATAACAGCCGCATAACGAATACTTTAACTACATTAACGCACATGACTAACGCAAAAACCGCCATGAACCTCGTCCTGCAAGGGGTCGGCGATTGCAAGGCGCGGCTGGAGCGCATTGGCGCCCTCACCGCGTCCGCCAACCTGACCTGGCTGGGCGAGCGCGCGCTGCGCTGCGAAGGCATCGCCTTCTCGCCGGCGCTGCGCCAGACCCTGGAAGTGGCGGCGCAGGCCGCGCAGCTGGACGCCACCTATTCGATCGGCTTGCACAAGATGAGTGACTACAAGCTGGTGGCCATGGACATGGATTCGACGCTGATCACCATCGAGTGCATCGATGAAATCGCCGATATGCAGGGTTTGAAAGCTCAAGTATCGGAGATCACCGAAGCGGCAATGCGCGGCGAACTGGATTTCGCCGAGAGCCTGCAACGCCGCGTGGCGCTGCTGGAAGGCCTGGATGCATCGGCGCTGGAGCGCGTGTATGACGAACGGCTGCAATTGTCTCCCGGCGCCGAGACCATGCTGAAGGCGGTGCAGGCGGCCGGCATGAAAACGCTGCTGGTGTCGGGCGGCTTCACCTTCTTCACCGAGCGCCTGAAAAAGCGCCTGGGCCTCGACTACACCCATGCCAACGAGCTGGAAATCGTCGACGGCAAACTCACTGGCAAGGTGGTAGGCGGCATCGTCGACGCCGAAGAGAAGAAGCGCACGGTGGAACGCGTGTGCGCGGAGCTGGGCATCTCGCCATCACAGGCGATTGTGATGGGCGACGGCGCCAATGACCTGAAGATGATGAGCATTTCCGGCATGTCGGTAGCGTTCCGCGCCAAGCCGGTGGTGCGCGAGCAGGCCAACGTGGCGCTCAACTTCGTCGGCCTCGATGGCATCCTGCCGCTGCTGACCTGACGCCGCCGTAGACCGACCCGGCCTATTTATTCTTCAGTGCGGCCAGCAGTCCCTCGCTGGCGTCCTCCAGATAGTCCAGCACATCGTCGAAGCCGCGGCCACCGCCATAGTAGGGATCGGGCACCGCATCCACACCGCTGTGCGTGGCGTGCGCCATCATCATGCCCAGCTTGTGGCGGTGCTGCGGCGGACACGCAGCCAGCAGCAGCTTGAGGTTATCGTGATCCATCGCCAGCAGATGGTCGAAGTCTTCAAAGTCCTGCGCCGTCACCTTGCGCGAACGCTGCGCCGACAAATCGTAGCCGCGCCGCGACGCGTATTCCATCGACCGCTCATCCGGCGGCGCGCCGATATGGTAGCCGTGCGTGCCTGCCGAGTCGATGACAAAACGGTCGCTCAAGCCGGCCGCCGCCACGCGCTGGCGGAATACCCCCTCCGCCGTCGGCGAACGGCAGATATTGCCCATGCAGACAAACAGCACCGATACTGGTTTCGCCATCGTGGCCGCTCCTTATATAATCATCATCGTTGCATTCTATGCGAAAAAGGATAAAGCATGAATTTGAGTTGCGGCTGCCGCGTAAGCAAGGTGCATGATGCTGTACAGGGCGCGGACATCGCGCTGGCGGTGCTTTATCCTGCGCTTGGCGAAGAACATACCGAACACTTTGGCCCTTACTCGCTGGACGTGGCCAGCAACGCCGCGCCGGCCGTTGGCACCTACCCGCTGGTGGTGATCTCGCACGGCCATTCCGGCACGCCATGGGCGTATCGCCAGCTGGCCAGGCATCTGGCGCTGTCGGGCTTCGTAGTCGCCCTTCCCGCCCACACTGGCAACACCCGCACCGACAATTCGCTGGCCGGCACCGCCGCCAACCTGGCCAACCGTCCGCGCCACATCACGCTGACCATCGACGCGGTGCTGGCCGACGACACGCTGGCGCCGCACGTCAGCCACAACGGCGTGGCGGTCATCGGCCACTCGATCGGCGGCTACACCGCGCTGGCAGCGGCCGGCGGCTTGCCGTGGACCGGCCCTTATGAACGCAAGGATTCGCACGCGCTGCCGGAGCCGGTGCCGGTCACGCCCGATGCGCGCATCCGCTCCCTGGTGCTGCTCAATCCCGCCACGTTCTGGTTCATTGCCGGCTCGCTGCGGCCGGTGCAGGTGCCGATTCTGATCCGCACCGGCGAGAAGGATGACGTTACTCCGATCGAGCATGCGCACAAGATTATGGAAGGCGTGGCCGAGCCGTCGCTGGTCGAGCACAAGGATATCCCCGGTGGCGGCCACTTCGCCTTCATGAGCAAGTTCCCGCCGGAGATGACGAAGCCGAACTTCAAGCCATCGCAAGATCCGGAAGGCTTCGACCGCGAAAGCATCCAGCCGGCGTTCTTCGCCGACGTGACCGCCTTCCTGCGGCGGACACTGTGCGACACGCCGGCCGCCGGCTAGCTATACTCAGGCCATCATTAAGGAAAGGAGAGATCATGTCGCAAGAACTCGTATTGGAAGGCCGCCTGGAATCGGCCAAGACCACCGCATGGTGGCTGTATGTGATCCACGCGGTCAGCTTTGTATTTTCGCTCGGCGCGTTCTCCATCATCCCGCTGATACTCAACTACCTGCAACGGCCCAGCACCGAGGGCAGCTTCGTGCACAGCCATCACACCTGGATGATTCGCTCGTTCTGGTGGTATGCGGTGTGGGTAGTGGTCGGCGCCGTGTTCTTCATGACCATTATCGGCATTCCGGTGGCATGGTTGATCTGGATCGGCGCCTGGCTATGGAAGGCGTATCGCCTGATCGTCGGCATCAGCCGCATCAACCGGAACGAACCGGCTCCAGTGTAAGTGCCTGCCGCAGGCCCGCGACGATCACGTCGTAGGCCTGCTGGCGGCTTTCCTCATCCCGCGCGCGCAGCACGAAGGATGGATGGTAGACCGCCACCACCCAGCGTCCCTCATGCTGGAATGGCGCATCGATCACGGCGCTCATCGTCGCGCTGCCATCCTTCAGCACTGACTTCAATGCCGTGGCGCCCAGCGCCACCACCACTTCCGGCTTGACCTTCTCCAGTTCCTGCTCCAGCCAGACGTGGCAGGCGCTGACTTCGCGCTGCGCCGGCGTCTTGTGCAAACGGCGCTTGCCCCGCAGTTCCCACTTGAAGTGCTTGACGGCGTTGGTCAGGTAGACGCTGTCGCGTGCCACGCCCGCTTCGGCCAGCGCGCGGTCCAGCACCGCGCCGGCCGGACCGACAAACGGCAGGCCTTGCAGGTCCTCCTGATCGCCCGGTTGTTCGCCCACCAGCATGATGCGTGCCTTGCGCGGGCCGACGCCCAGCACGGCTTGCGTGGCGTTGCGCCATAGTTCGCAGCGGCGGCATTGATCCAGCGTGTCCGGTTGTTCGCGTTGCGGTTGCGCGCGTTCCGCCGTTACCGCGATGGTGGTGGCGCCGCTGCGCTGGCCGACGGTGCTGGTCTGGCCGGTGCGGCGGTCGCCGTTGGCGGCGGCGCTGATCATGGTCGGCACGATGGCGCCTTCCGGCAGGTTTTTCCAGAAGCGCGACGGAATATGGCTGCGCAGCAGGTCGGCATTCAGACGCGCTGGGTTAAAGATGCTGCGGTAGTAGGTGAGCCACAGTGCTTCGCCGGCGTCGTCGATGTCGGCCGCGCTGCGCATGCGTGGCGGCGCGTCGTGCAGTTGCTGGCCGTCCCACAGCACGGTGGCGGTGGGCGTGGCGATCATCCAGGTGGTGTCGCCCATGCGGCGGGCGAAGTGCCGGGCGACTTGCGGGAGCACTTCGTGCGTCGGCTCGAACCAGGCGACGAAGCGTGGCGCGCCATCTTCCTCCTTGCGTTCGCGGAATCGTACATAGGCATGCATGTCGTGCTCCTCGCGGCGGACGGCTTTGACCATGGTGTACAGGCGCGCGCCGTCCGGATCGGCGGCCGACATCACATCGCGTTCTCCCAGCTGCCAGCGCCAGACCACCTTGTACAGGAAGGCCCAGCGGTCAGGGGCGCTGAAGCAGGCAGCGCTGACCAGCATCTCGACCAGTTCGCGCGGCAGGCGCAACGCAGCCGTCGACGTGACCGGCTGCGCGGTGGCGTCGGGGGCGGTCACGGCGGCGGCCGACGAGAACAAATCGCCCTCGTCCTCGCTACCGGCCCATTCCGCCGCCTCCGGCGGCACGCGCTGCGCGATCAACTCCCGCACCGCCGCCCGCCATTCGTCAAACGACTGCACCACCTTGCGTATCATGCTGCCTGCAACTCCGGCCACAAATTCATTTGCTGCGGCGCCTCCGCCATCGACCGCCGCAGATGCTCGGACGGGCTGGCGTCGCGCGCAGGAAAATAATCCGCCGTGATGATGAACGGCGCAATCTTCTTCATACTGCAGCGCAAACGCGACAGATCGGCATAGCGCACCTGCCGCAGCCGGCGCAGATCCACAATGCGCTGCGCGTTGCGTAATCCTATGCCAGGCACGCGCGCGATCATGTGCGGTTCCGCACGATTCAGGTCCAATGGAAAGTGCTCGCGATGCGCCAGCGCCCACGCAAGTTTGGGATCGATGTCCAGCGCCAGGTTGCCGCCGCTGGCCGGCAACAACTCCTGCGCCTGGAAACCATAACTGCGCAGCAGGAAGTCGGCCTGATACAGCCGATGCTCGCGCATCATCGGCGGCGGCGCCAGCGGCACGCTCTTCGGACTTTGCGGAATCGGACTAAACGCCGAATAGTAGACGCGCTTGAGTTTATAGCTGCCGTACAGCGTCTCCGCCGTCGACAAAATCTGCTGGTCATCGCTGGCATCGGCGCCGACGATCATCTGCGTGCTTTGCCCGGCCGGCGCAAAGCGCGGCGACTTCGGCTCCTCCGCCTTTTCATCCAGCTTGCGCCGGATCGAGCCCATGGCCAGCTTGATCGTGTGAACACTCTTTTCCGGCGCCAGCTTCTGCACGCTGTCCTGCGTCGGCAGCTCGATGTTGACGCTCAGCCGGTCCGCATAGCGCCCCGCCGCCTCGATCAGCGCCGGATCGGCATCCGGTATCGTCTTCAGATGGATATAGCCGCGAAACTGGTGCACCTCGCGCAACTCACGCGCCACCTGCACCAGCTGCTCCATGGTGTAATCGGCCGATTGGATGATGCCCGAGCTGAGAAAAAGCCCATCGATGTAATTGCGGAGATAGAAATCGGTAGTCAGCCGCACCACCTCAGCGACCGCGAAGCGCGCACGCGGCACGTTGGACGTCCGCCGATTCACGCAATATTGGCAGTCATACAAACAGTAATTGGTCAGCAGGATCTTGAGCAGCGAGACGCAGCGTCCATCCGGTGTGTAGCTGTGGCAGATGCCCATGCCGGTGGTCGCGCCAAAACCGCCCTTGCCGATGGAGTCGCGCTTCGGCGCGCCACTGCTGGCGCATGAAGCGTCGTATTTAGCCGCATCTGCCAGGATTTCCAGCTTGTCCGTCAATTCCATCGCATGCCTCGATATACTGTATTTTCATACAGTATATCAGAACTTGTTCAGGACAAAATACCTTTCAGGGCGCCGACCAATTTGCCGCACTCTTCGTCGGTGCCGATTGTAATGCGCAGGAACTGGTCGATGCGCGCCGCCTTGAAGTGGCGCACGAGGATGGCGCGCTCACGCAGCGCTGCCGCCAACTGCGCACCATCATGCTGCGGATGACGCGTGAAGATAAAGTTGGCCTGCGACGGCAGCACCTCAAAGCCCAGCGCCTGCATCTGCGCGGTCAGCCACGCGCGGCTGGCGATGATGGCGTTCGAGGTCTGCTCCATATGGGCCACATCGTCCAGCGCCGCCACCGCGCCGGCCTGCTGCACCTGCCCCAGCGGATAGCAATTGAAGCTGTTCTTCACGCGCTCCAGACCCGCAATCAGGTCCGGATGGCCGAGCGCAAAGCCGACCCGCAAACCAGCCAGCGAACGCGATTTGGACAGCGTCTGAATCACCAGCAGATTATCGAAGCGGCCCAGTAGCGCAGCGGCGCTCTGCGCGCCGAAGTCCACATAGGCTTCATCGATCACCACCACCTGTTCCGGATGCGCCGCCAGCAGGGCCTCGATCTGCGCCAGCGGCAGCGCAATGCCGGTCGGCGCGTTCGGATTGGCCAGGATGATCGCGCCGCACGGCTGCTGATAATCCTCCACATCGATCTCGAAGCGCTCGTTCAGCGGAACGTAGAAAGCCTCAATCCCATACAGGCTGCAATAGGTCGGATAGAAGCTGTAGCTGATATCGGGCGTCAGCAGCGGTAAATCGTGCTTGAGCAAAGCGTGGAAGGTATGTGCCAATACTTCGTCCGAGCTATTGCCGACGAAGACCTGTTCGCGCGTCAGGCCGAAATGGCGCGCCACTGCATCCTTCACCACCGCGTTGGACGGATCGGAATACTTGCGCAGGCCGTCGCCTGCCGCTTCCTGCATCGCGGCGACCGCCCTCGGTGACGGACCGTAGGGATTTTCGTTGGTGTTCAACTTGATCAGGCCAGGCATCTGCACCTGTTCGCCCGGCGTGTATGGCGTCAAGCCGTGAACCACTTTACTCCAGAACTTGCTCATGCCATTTCCTCAAATGCCCGCTCGATGTCGGCGATTAAATCATGTACTTCTTCCAGGCCCACGTTAAAGCGTATCAGTATGCCCTTGTCGGTCCAGTCCTTGCGCATATGCTGTATGCGGTACGGCATCACCAGGCTGTTGGCGCCGCCCCAGCTATAGCCGATCTTGAACAGCTTGAGCGCATCGACAAAGCGGTCGGTCTGCGCTTCGGTATACCGTTCGTCGAAGATCACCGAGAACAGGCCGCCGGCGCCGCTGAAGTCGCGCTTCCACGTCTCATGGCCGGGACATTCCGGGAACGCCGGGTGCAGCACCCTGGCGATCTCGGGCCGGGTTTGCAGCCAGGCCGCCAGCTTGCGCGCAGCCGCGTCGTGCGCGTCGAAGCGCAGGCGCATGGTCGGCAAGCCGCGCTGCACCAGATACGCATCGTCCGCACCCACGCCCAGGCCCAGCCGCATGTGCGCAAGGCTGATGCGGTCGTGCAGCTCGCGGTCGCGCGTGATGACGGCGCCCATCAGCACATCCGAACCGCCGGACTGGTACTTGGTCAGCGCCTGCATGATGATGTCCACGCCCAGATCGAAACCGCGCAACGCCAGGCCGGCAGACCAGGTGTTATCCAGCGCCACCAGCACGCCGCGTTCATGCGCCGCCTTGCAGATGGCCGGCAGGTCGGGCACTTCCATCGACACCGATCCCGGCGCCTCGGTCCAGATCAGCTTTGTATTCGGCTGGATCAGCGCCGCGATGCCCTCGCCGATCAGCGGATCGTAGTAGCGCGCGGTGATGCCGAAATCGGCCGACAGCCAGCGTCCCAGTTCGCGGTTCGGGTTGTAGACGTTATCCGGCAGCAGCACATCGTCGCCGGATTTGAGCAGCGCGAAATCCACCATCGAGATGGCGGCCAGACCGCTCGGCGCCAGCAGGCAGTACTTGCCGTCCTCGATTTCCGCCAGCCGCGCCTCCAGCGTAAACGTGGTTGGCGTCCCATGCAGCCCGTAGGTATAGGCGTTCTTGTCTTTCCATTCGCCCGAGCGCATGGCCGCCACGTTCTTGAACAGCACCGTGGAGGCGTGATGGATGCCGACCGGGAAAGCGTCGAAGCCTGCCGGCGCCTTGTAATCGGTGTGGATCAGCGCCGTCTGCGGGGATTTTTTCACGGTCGCCATCAACGCATATTGCCGGTGTGGCCCAGCGAGTAGCGGCCGGGCTGCGGCCAGACGGTCAGGCCGTGCGGCTCCTGGCCGACCTTGACCTGCTTGACGTCGCCGTTGGCGGTATCGATGCGGTACACCACATCATCAAAGCGGCCGGACAGCCACAGATATTTGCCATCGGCGCTGACGTTGCCCATGTCCGGGCTGCCGCCGCCGGGAATCGCCCATTGCGACACCACTTTTTCGCTGGCGAAGTCGATCACGGTCACGCGGCCCTTGCCTTTGCGCTTGCCGTGAATATTGTGCGTGCCACGGTTGGCCACATATAGCTTGGTGCCGTCGCGGCTTGGATACAGGCCGTGCGCGCCGACGCCGGTCGGGATGAAGCCGACCTTGGTGAAGGTGGCCGCATCGACGATGTGCACGCCGTCGGCGTCCATGTCGGCGATGTAGTAACGCCTGCCGTCCGGCGAGACGCGGATATCCTGCGGCATGCCCTTCTTCTTGCTGCACACCTCATTCGCCAGCAACTGGTCGATCGGGTCTTTTTCGGAGAAGCGCGTGGCCGGCATCGACAGCTTCAGATAGCCGTCCACCTTGCGTTCTTTCAGGTCGATGCGCGCCACGGCGCCGTCGAATTCGCAGGTGAACATGGCGTAGCGGCCGTCCGGCGAGAAGTCGGCGTGGTTGATGCCGCCGCATTGCGGCACATCGATCGCGTACTGCATCGCCATTGTCTTCGGATCGCGGAAGTCCAGGCGGTGCAACGCTTCCGCCACCACAATGGCGGATTTTCCGTCCGGCGAGAAGTACATATTGTATGGGTCGTCCACCGCCACCTGTGGGCCAGGCTTGCCGGTGCGCGGATCGATCGGCGTCAGGCTGCCCTTGTTGGTGCGCTCGGCGTTATTCGCCACCCACAGTGTTTGCAGGTCGTAGGCCGGCACCACGTGCTGCGGGCCGACGCCGACCTTGAACTTGTCGACCACCTTCAGCGTTTCCGGATCGATCACATACACGTCATTGGAGCGCAGATTGGGCACGTAGACGCGTTGCAGCTGGTCCTTGGTGGCTGGGCTCATATTGGCCGGGCCGATGCCGGCGTAGACGTTGACCGGCGCCGCAGGCGCAGTACCGGCGGCCGGCGCGGCTTGTGCAGCCTGCGCATTCTCCATATTGGCGACAGCCAGCAAACCGCCAGCGCCGATCAAACCAGCGACGGCCAGCGCCGCCAAGACGATACGATTAGTTTTCATTTGGATGCTTTACTAGAAGTAGACGGCGCGCCATGCGCCGCAAAATCGGAAATCGCTGCCACCGAGGCGTCGACAATGCGCTGCACGCCAAGCTTGCCCAATTCGGCGGTAGCGCGGCGCGCGTCACCGCGCACGCCTTGCGCTGCGGTCGGCGACGGCCCTTTGGCCAGCGCCTCGGTACGCACCAGGGATTTATCGGTAGCCAGCATCAGCGCCGCATCGGCCAGGCCGGCGTGCAGGCCGATTTCGGCCTTGCTGTAGCCGCGCTTTTCAAGGTCGGCGATAAACGGTTCCTGCGTGACGTCGTAGTAGGCCAGCAGCGCCAGGGCCGCAGCGTCGCCGTCCTTGGCCCAGGCCTTGTTCAGTTTCTGCGCCACGCGGGTTTCGCTTTTCTGGTAACCGCCATGGTCGCCGATGAAGACAATGCGGCGGAAGCCATGCTGGCGCAGGCTCCGCGCGGTGGCGGCCAACAGCTCTTCAAAGGTGGATTCAGGAATCGACAGGGTGCCGGCAAATTTCATGTGGCCGGCCGGTGGCGTGATGCTGCCTTCCGGGACGTAAGCCACTACCGGGGCGACCACCGCATTGCCGAGCTTTTGCGCGATCATCCGCGCCAGCACGGTGGCGCGCACATTGTGCTTGCCCAGGGCGATATAGGGGCCGCTTTGTTCAGTGCCGCCGATCGGGATGATGGCGGTGGTGGCGCCGGCGTCGATGCGGCTACGCAGCTCGGTGCTGGTCATCTCTTCCAGCATGACGGCAGCGTCGGCAGCCATGACGGGCCGCGCCAGCAGGCCGGCCAGCAGGCAGGCGGCAAGCGCCGCCGGGAGTTTCAAGTCACGCATAAGGCTCACTAACAAAAAAAGGCGGACCGCGATAACGCCGGTCCGCCTTTATTATAGTGGATGTATCGAGAAAAACGCCTTAAAGCGCCTCGCCCCACAAATCATGCGCGTCGGACGTGGTGATTTTCACATCGACGAACTGGCCGACGGCCAGCTTCTTGTGCGGTTCGTACGGCGGTTTGACGTACACCACGCCGTCGATTTCCGGCGCGTCGGCGGCCGAGCGGCCCACGCCGCCGGTGCGGTTGACTTCATCGATCAGCACACGCACGGTCTTGCCGACTTTAGCTTTCAGGCGCGCTTTCGAGATTTCTTCCTGCAGCAGCATCACGCGACCACGGCGCTCTTCGCGCACTTCTTCCGGCACCGGATTGGCCAGTTCGTTGGCGGTGGCGCCCTCCACCGGCGAGTAGGCGAAGCAGCCCAGGCGGTCGATCTGCGCTTCCTTCAGGAAGTCCAGCAGGTATTCGAATTCCGCTTCCGTCTCGCCCGGGAAGCCGGCGATGAAGGTCGAACGGATGGTCAGGTCCGGATTCATTTTGCGCCAGGCCAGGATGCGGTCCAGGTTCTTCTCGCCGCTGGCCGGACGCTTCATGCGCTTCAGCACATCCGGATGCGCGTGCTGCATCGGAATGTCCAGGTAAGGCAGAATGTGTTCGCCCATCAGCGGGATCACCTGATCGACGTGCGGGTATGGATACACGTAGTGCATGCGCACCCAGGCGCCGTAGGACTTGGCCAGTTCACCCAGCGCTTCCATCAGCTGCGTCATGTGGGTCTTGATCGGACGGCCGTTCCAGAAGCCGGTGCGGAACTTGACGTCCACGCCGTAGGCAGAGGTGTCCTGCGAAATCACCAGCAGTTCCTTGACGCCCGACTTGAACAGGTTCTCCGCTTCCAGCAGCAGTTCGCCGATAGGACGCGACACCAGGTCGCCGCGCATCGATGGAATGATGCAGAACGAGCAGCGGTGGTTACAGCCTTCCGAGATTTTCAGGTAGGCGTAATGCTTCGGCGTCAGCTTGATGCCCTGCGCCGGAATCAGGTCGATGAACGGCTCGTGCGGTTTAGGCAGGTGCAAGTGGACCGAATCCATCACTTCAGCCAGCGCGTGCGGGCCGGTGACGGCCAGCACCTTCGGGTGGACCTTGGTGATGATGTCGTCGCCAGCGGCGTCCTTCTTGGCGCCCAGGCAGCCGGTGACAATCACCTTGCCGTTTTCGGCCAGCGCTTCGCCGATGGCGTCCAGCGATTCCTGCACGGCGGCGTCGATGAAGCCGCAGGTGTTGACGATTACCAGATCGGCGCCGGCGTAGGACTTGGCGGTCTCGTAGCCCTCAGCACGCAGCTGGGTCAGGATCTGTTCGGAGTCGACCAGCGCTTTAGGGCAGCCGAGCGATACAAAGCCCACTTTCGGTGCTGGCGCGCCGGCGGCTGGCTGGGGAAAACGGGAGAGTGGTTGCGATTGCATATGGTTGCCTAAAGCTTCACAATAATTACGAGCAATCGACGATTATACCATGTTACGATAGTGGCTTAACGCCCATTGCTAGAGGAGATTGTGTGGCAACACTGAAAGACGTCGCAATGCTTGCTGGTGTAGGCATGTCGACAGCATCGCGCGCCATTTCCGGCGCCGGCCCGGTCTCGGCGGAAGCGATGAAGAAGGTGCAAGCCGCCATCGAGCAACTCAACTTCCGCCCCTCCTCCATCGGCCGTTCGCTGTCGGCGCAGTCGCTGGGCATGATCGGCATTTTCTGCCCCTCCTTCTTCGGCGCCTACTACGGCACCATTCTCAAGCAAACCGACATCGAACTGCGCGCCATGCGCCGCCACGTGGTGGTGGCCACCGGTTGCGGCGACGGCACGCCGCGCGATGAAGCCATCGAAGCGGTCAAGTTCCTGATCGGCCGCGATTGCGACGGCATCGTGGTGCTGGGTCACGACCTGCTGGACGAAGATATGCAGATGCTGCACAAGATGCATCCCAAGATGGCCTTCCTCAACCGCCGCAGTCCGGGGCTGGAGGCGTCGTCGTTCTGCCCGGACCACTACCACGGCGGCGAACTGGCGGCGCGCACCTTGCTGGACGCCGGCCATCGCCAGCTGGCGGTGATTTCCGGTCCGGTCGGCACCTCGGACAATGAGGAGCGCCTGAACGGCTTCTTCGACGAGCTGGCGCGCCACGGCATCGAACGCGACGCGGTGCGCCTGATCGCATCGGACTTCTCGCGCGAAGGCGGCTTTGGCGCCACCCAGCAGCTGATCAACGAGGGCAGCCGGTTCACCGGCCTGTTTTGCGCGAATGATGAAATGGCGGTCGGTTCCATGTCGTGCTTCCACCGCGCCGGCATTCGCGTGCCGGATGACGTGTCGATCGTCGGCTATGACGATGACTACTCGGCAGAGTTCTCGTCACCGGGCCTGACCTCGGTGCACATCCCGATGCAGCAGTTGACGCAGAACGCGGTGCGCTGGCTGCTCAACATCTGCTACGGCACCCAGCACGAAATCGCGCGCGCGTTCCCGGTGACGGTGACGGTGCGCGGCTCGGTGGCGCCCCACGCCAATCGCTGAGCTATGTACGCCACGATACAGAAAACCCGCAAGCGCCGCCTATAATCGTTGCAACATCAACGATGAAAGACTCCCGTGGCGCTGAGCGGCATGCTGAAACGCGATTTGTCCTGGCTGTGGGCAGCGATTGCCGCCATGGTGATGGCGCTGATCTGGCTGCTGCTGCAACTGGGACGGCAAGGCGCCGATGCTCAGGTGGCGTCCGCCCGCGCGCGCGCGGCGGTGATTTGCCAGATCATGCGCTCCGGCGTCGAACGCATGAATGTGCGCCAGACCGGCGGCGAAGTGCTGGCGCGCGCCGTGGTCGACATGGCACTGCGCGAAGACGCCGGCTTCGAAGGCGGCTTGTGGACGACCCAGCGCGGCGTGTATGCGTACGCCTTTCCCACTTATGACGGCAGCGGCGTCAAGAACGACGCCCCGGCGGCCGAACTGCCGCGCATCGCCGCCTTGTCCCAGCAGGCGCTGGCCGGCGGCGCGGCGGTGTTCGACGTCCGGCCCGGCCTGCGCGAGGCGGTCGTCTACAGCGCCTGCCCGGTCTCGGCCGACCTGGCCGGATGGACCCTGACCCGCGTCGCCACCATCGCCGCCGGCACCCTGAATCACCTGGTGCTGGCGGTCAGCCTGCTGCTCGGCTCTTTGCTGCTGGCCGGCGGCTGGTTCGCCTTCCTGCTGACGCGCTGGGGCCGCGAGGCGCAGCGTCTCGGCGCCCTGCTCGCCGCCAGCGAACGGATGGCCGCGCTGGGCAGCCTGGCGGCCGGTCTGGCACACGAAATCCGCAATCCGCTCGGCACCATCCGCATGAAAGTGGACAATGCGCTGGCCGCGCCGCCGGCCAAGCGCGAAGCGCGCACCGACGCCGCCCTGCGCACCACGCTGTTGCAGGTGCAGCGCCTGGAAACGCTGATCTCCAGCCTGCTGGCGCTGACGCAGCCGTTTCATCCCCAGCGCACGCCGGTGGCATTGGACGACTGGTTCGCGCAGCGCCTGCTGGCGCACGCCGACGCCGCCGCCGACCTGGGCCTGACCACCGCGCTGGCGGTGCAGCCGGAACTGGCGCAAGCGGCGCGCGGCCTGCCCCTGTTCGATCCGGCCCACATGGCGCGCGTGATCGATAATCTGCTGTGGAATGCACTGGCCCACACGCCCGTCGGCGGCCATATCGAGCTGGGGGCGGCGCGCGACGGCGCGCGACTTCTTATATGGGTGGCCGACGACGGCAACGGCGTGCCGCCAGCGCTGCGTCCCACGCTGTTTGACCCATTGGTAACCGGCCGCGAAGGTGGCACCGGGCTGGGGCTGGCGGTGGTCCGGGAGGTGGTCCAGGCACACGGCGGCCGGGTCAGCCTGGACACCGCACGCCAGCGCGGCACCCGCATTGAACTGGAGTTGCCATGGCCTTGATACTGATCGTCGACGATGACACCGCATTCCGCATGACGCTGGCCGAGACGCTGGACGATCTGGGCTACCAGGTGCGCCAGGCCGGCAGCTGCGAAGCCGGCCTGGCCAGCCTGGGCGACGGCGGCATCGATCTGGCGCTGGTGGATTTGCGCCTGCCCGGCGACGATGGCCTGGCGTTCCTGCGCGCCGCGGCGACAATGGCGCCCGGCCTGCCGTGCATCGTGCTGACGGCGTATGCCAGCGGTTCCAACACCATCGACGCCATGCGCCTGGGCGCCTTCGACCATTTGACCAAGCCGGTCGGCCGCGACGAACTGGCGCAGGCGCTGGCCCGTGCGCTGCGCGCGCATCAGCCGGCGGTCGCCGAGGCAGTCGACGACGACACCCAGGCCGGCGAACAAATGCTCAGCAACAGCGCACCGATGCGGGCCATCTTCAAGCGCATCGGGCTGGTGGCGGACAGCGATAACTCGGTGCTGGTGCTCGGAGAGACCGGCACCGGCAAGGAACTGGTGGCGCAGGCGCTGCACGCCAACAGCGCCCGGGCGGCCGGTCCTTTCGTCGCCGTCAACTGCGCGGCGATTCCGGCCGAGCTGCTGGAGAGCGAACTGTTCGGCCATGTCAAAGGCGCGTTCTCGGGCGCCGCCAGCGACCGGCTCGGGCGCTTCCGCGAAGCCGACGGCGGCACCCTCTTCCTCGACGAGATCGGCGACATGGCGTTGCCGACCCAGGCCAAGATCCTGCGCGTGCTGCAGGAGCGCGAAGTGACGCCGGTCGGTGGCCGGCAGGCGGTGGCGGTCGATTTGCGGGTGGTGGCAGCCACTCATCGCGATCTGGAAGCGGAGGTGGCGGCCGGCCGCTTCCGCGCCGACTTGTGGTACCGGCTGCAGGTGATCACCATCAAGCTGCCGCCGCTGCGCGCGCGCGACGGCGACGTGGCGCTGCTGGCCACGCATTTCCTGCGGCAGCACGTGCATGGCCGCGCCAAACGTCTGGCGCCGGCGGCGCTGGCCGCGCTGCAAGGCCACCCGTGGCCGGGCAATGTGCGCGAGTTGCGCAACACCATGCTGCGCGCCATCGCCCTCAGCGAGGGGGACTTGATCGACATTGAACACCTCGGACTGGACGCGGCGCCGCTATCGCGGGCGGCGCCGGCACCAGCGACTGAGGCAGCGACAGCGGCGGCGGCGACAGCACCGGTGACGGTGGCAGCCACGCCGGCTGGCACTGCGGAGATCGACTGGGACGGACCGCTCGACCGCGCGGTGGAACTGCTGGAATCCTGCATGCTGCGGCGAGCGCTGGCCGCCGCCGACGGTAACCGCAGCGAAGCGGCCCGGCGTCTGGGCCTGTCGCGGCAACAGCTATACCGCAAGCTGGCGCAATACGACATCGAATAGGGACAGTTGTCCGCTTTGGTGACGGCCCATCGTCACCAAAGCGGACACATTGCCTGTTGCGGCCGCCATAACTTGCGCAAATCAGGCACAGTCCGGCATGGCACGGGATCTGCATAGTCATGGGTACACCTCTTACAGAAGGAGTACATCATGAACGTTATCAAATCTTCCGTGCTGTCGCTCGCCCTGGGCCTGGCAACCCTGACCACCGGCGCCATCGCCGCGCAAGTGCCGCCACCGCCTGACCAGGCCGCGCCACCGCCGCCACCGCCCGTACCACCAGTTCCGCCGGAAGGGGCAACAGGCGTCCCGCCAGCACCGCCTGCTGCGGCGAACGCACCGCCGCCGCGTCCGGACAGAGCCGCTCGCCTCGCAGCCGCAGCGCCGGCCCGCC
>NZ_WWCS01000079.1 GCF_009857535.1 Duganella margarita | reverse complement strand
CCGCCCAGCGCCGCCTGCACGCGTGGCGACCCGCGCAGGCGCTGCATGGCGCCGCTGGCGGCGATCATCAGCACGGCGCTGGGCAGAAACATGCCGGCGCAGGCGGCCACGGCGCCGGGCAGGCCGGCCACCTTGAGGCCGACGAAGGCGGCGCTGATGGTGGCGGGGCCGGGCGTGAGCTGGGTCAGCGCCAGGCCGTCGATGAATTCGCGCGGGCTGAGCCAGCCGTAGGTGTCGACCACCGTATGCTGCAGCAGCGGAATGAACGCATAGCCGCCGCCGAAGGTCATCAGGCTCATGCCGCCGAAGACGCCGGCCAGGCGCGCCAGCGGCGCCGCATGCACGGCGCCCCAGGCCAGCGCCACGGCCGCGATCAATGTCAGCAGCAGCGGCAGCGCGGTGCGGCGCGCGCCGG
>NZ_WWCS01000078.1 GCF_009857535.1 Duganella margarita | reverse complement strand
AGTCGCTGGGTGTAGACCCGAAACCAAGTGATCTACTCATGGCCAGGATGAAGGTGCGGTAACACGCACTGGAGGTCCGAACCCACTAATGTTGAAAAATTAGGGGATGAGCTGTGGGTAGGGGTGAAAGGCTAAACAAACTTGGAAATAGCTGGTTCTCTCCGAAAACTATTTAGGTAGTGCCTCAAGTATCACCATCGGGGGTAGAGCACTGTTATGGCTAGGGGGTCATCGCGACTTACCAAACCATTGCAAACTCCGAATACCGATGAGTGCGAGCTTGGGAGACAGACGTCGGGTGCTAACGTCCGGCGTCAAGAGGGAAACAACCCAGACCGCCAGCTAAGGTCCCAAAGATTGGCTAAGTGGAAAACGAAGTGGGAAGGCTAAAACAGTCAGGATGTTGGCTTAGAAGCAGCCATCATTTAAAGAAAGCGTAATAGCTCACTGATCGAGTCGTCCTGCGCGGAAGATGTAACGGGGCTAAGCCAGTCACCGAAGCTGCGGATAT
>NZ_WWCS01000077.1 GCF_009857535.1 Duganella margarita | reverse complement strand
GCCAGGCCGCGCAGCAGCAGCGCGCGGTCGAACAGGCGGGCGGCGCGGCCGCGCGGCGGCGCGTGCATGGCGCCCGACTCCAGCGGCTCGGCCTCGAACACCACCGAGCAGGCGGGGTCGATAATCAGTTGCAGGAACAGGATGTGCACCGGCAGCAGGAACAGCGGTCCGCGCCACAGCAGCGGCAGCACCGACAGGCCGACGATCGGCACGTGGACGGCGACGATGAACACCAGCGCCTTGCGCAGGTTGGCAAACAGGCGGCGGCCCTGGGCCACCGCCGCCAGCAGCGCGCCGAAGTCGTTGCCCAGCAGCACCAGCGCCGCCGCCTCGCGCGCGACATCGGTGCCGCGCGCGCCCATTGCCACGCCGATATCGGCCGCCTTGAGCGCCGGCGCGTCGTTGACGCCGTCGCCGGTCATGGCGACGATCTCGCCGGCGGCGCGGAACGCCTGCACCAGGCGCAGCTTCTGCGCCGGCGCGATGCGGCAGAACACGTTCACGGCCGGCAGCCGCGCCGCC
>NZ_WWCS01000076.1 GCF_009857535.1 Duganella margarita | reverse complement strand
GCAAACTCTAGAAAGGAGGTGATCCAGCCGCACCTTCCGATACGGCTACCTTGTTACGACTTCACCCCAGTCACGAATCCTACCGTGGTAAGCGCCCTCCTTGCGGTTAAGCTACCTACTTCTGGTAAAACCCGCTCCCATGGTGTGACGGGCGGTGTGTACAAGACCCGGGAACGTATTCACCGCGACATGCTGATCCGCGATTACTAGCGATTCCAACTTCATGCAGTCGAGTTGCAGACTACAATCCGGACTACGATACACTTTCTGCGATTAGCTCCCCCTCGCGGGTTGGCGGCGCTCTGTATGTACCATTGTATGACGTGTGAAGCCCTACCCATAAGGGCCATGAGGACTTGACGTCATCCCCACCTTCCTCCGGTTTGTCACCGGCAGTCTCATTAGAGTGCTCTTTCGTAGCAACTAATGACAAGGGTTGCGCTCGTTGCGGGACTTAACCCAACATCTCACGACACGAGCTGACGACAGCCATGCAGCACCTGTGTAATGGTTCCCTTTCGGGCACTCC
>NZ_WWCS01000075.1 GCF_009857535.1 Duganella margarita | reverse complement strand
CTCGTATATTGAACGTACCGCGTCGCCATCAGATAATCAGAAAGGTGAAGCGGTCAGGCAGGGTGATGCCGACCAGACTGTGGGCCATTAAGCCCGTGGGTCAGATAGGTACCCCTGCCTGTTTCATTTTATAAGTCCGAACGGTATCTTGGGCCATCGCCAGATGCGTAAGCCCGCATACGAGAGAGGTCGAAAATGAATACGATAAGTACGGTGGTAGGAATCGACATTAGCAAGAAGAAGCTCGATGTAGCCTTGCTGGTGAACGGAAAAATCAAGGCCAAGGTGGTGGAGAATTCGGCTGCCGGCCATCAGTGTCTGCTGGACTGGCTCGATAAGTCCAAGATACAAAGGGCTGGTTTGCACGTTTGCATGGAAGCGACCGGCGTCTATTACGAAGCAGTGGCGACAGCACTGCATGATGCCGGGTTGATGGTCAGTGTGGTCAATCCGGGCTGCATCAAAGGTTTCGGCCAGAGTGAAAATCTGCGCAATAAAACCGACAAGGCCGATGCGGCCCTGATCGCGCGGTACTGCGC
>NZ_WWCS01000074.1 GCF_009857535.1 Duganella margarita | reverse complement strand
TGGCGTGCGACGCCTATTTCCGGCTCGGCGATCCGCTGCCGTGGCTGGCCTACCTGGGCCAGCGCGGCGCCGCCCGCGCCCAGCTGCTGTGGCAACGCCTGCGCGGCGCCGGCGGGGTGGCGCCATGAGACACTGGCTGCTGGCCGCGCGCGATCACTTCGGCACGCCGCACGCCAGCCGCCGGCCGCTGGCCGAGCACCTGGAGGCGGCCGCGCAATGGGTGTTGCGGGCCCAGGCCACCCATGGCGACGACGGCGTGGCGCACAGCTACGATGTGCGCGCGGCGTGCTGGCTGGCCTCGTACCCGGAAACCACCGGCTACCTGATCCCCACGCTGTACGATTATGCCGCCCACTTCGACCGCCCCGTCTACCGCGAGGCGGCGCGCCGCATGGCGCTGTGGGAGATGGCGGTGCAGTTGCCGGACGGCGGCGTGCGGGCCGGCACGATGGCGGCGCCGGCGCCGGTGCCGACCGTGTTCAACACCGGCCAGGTGCTGTTCGGCCTGGCGCGGGCGGCGCGCGAGACGGCCGACCCGCGAGA
>NZ_WWCS01000073.1 GCF_009857535.1 Duganella margarita | reverse complement strand
TATCGGGGCAGCCGAAGCTGGCCGCCGAGCCCTTGATCGCATGCGCCTCCAGCTGCGCCGCATGGAGGTCGGCGCGCGCCAGCGCCGCCGTCGCCTGCGCCACCCGCGCGCCGAGCCCGGCCTTGAAGGCGCGCACCAGCGGCGCAAATTCCGGCAGGTCGGCAAAGCTCAGCACGGCATCGGCAGCCGGCAGGTAGCGCGCCACCACCTGCTGAAAGCGGGCGCGCTCGATCGGCTTGGCCAGACAGTCGTCAAAGCCGGCGGCGCGGTAGCGCGCATGGTCCTCGGCCAGCACGTTGGCGGTCAGCGCCACCACCGGCCCGCGATAGGCGGCGGCGCGCAGCTGGCGGGTGGCGCTGACGCCATCGAGCACCGGCATCTGGATGTCCATCAGCACCAGGTCGGGCGCCTGCGCCAGCGCCGCCGCAACGCCCTCGGCGCCGTCGGCCGCGCACAACACCTCGGCGCCCATGCGTTCGAGCAGGGCGCGCACCAGCAGGCGGTTGTCGGCGCCATCCTCGACCACCAGCACGCGGCCGGCCACCT
>NZ_WWCS01000072.1 GCF_009857535.1 Duganella margarita | reverse complement strand
GTTATAGGGACAAGTGAATAAGTGCACATGGTGGATGCCTTGGCGATTACAGGCGATGAAGGACGTAGTAGCTTGCGATAAGCTGCGGGGAGCTAGCAAACAAGCTTTGATCCGCAGATTTCCGAATGGGGAAACCCGGCCTTTTAGGTCATCACTCACTGAATACATAGGTGTGTGAAGCGAACGCGGCGAACTGAAACATCTAAGTAGCTGCAGGAAAAGAAATCAACCGAGATTCCCAAAGTAGTGGCGAGCGAAATGGGAAGAGCCTGCACGTGATAGTCGGACTGATAATGGAATGCTCTGGAAATGGCAGCCACAGCGGGTGATAGCCCCGTACATGAAATCAGACCGGTGGTACTAAGCGTGCGACAAGTAGGGCGGGACACGAGAAATCCTGTCTGAATATGGGGGGACCATCCTCCAAGGCTAAATACTCGTAATCGACCGATAGTGAACCAGTACCGTGAGGGAAAGGCGAAAAGAACCCCGGGAGGGGAGTGAAATAGATCCTGAAACCGTGTGCATACAAACAGTAGGAGCGGACTTGTTCCGTGACTGCGTACCTTTTGTATAATGGGTCAGCGACTTACATTCAGTGGCAAGGTTAACC
>NZ_WWCS01000071.1 GCF_009857535.1 Duganella margarita | reverse complement strand
CGTGACGCTGATCGATGCGCCGCACAGCCACGCCGCCGCCGCCCGCGCGGCCGCCCTGGCCGCCGCCGGCGAGGCCGCGCTGCTGATGCAGGGCAGCCTGCACACCGACGAGCTGATGGCGGCCGTGCGGGCCGAACCCGGCCTGCGCACCCAGCGCTGCCTGAGCCATGTGTTCCGCGCCGAGGTGCCGCTGTACGAGCAGGTGTTGCTGATTTCCGACGGCGTGCTCAACCTCCAGCCGGCGCTGGAAGACAAGGCCGACATCGCCCGCAACGCCATCGACCTGGCGCATGCGCTGGGCAGCGCGGCGCCGCGGGTGGCGATCCTGGCGGCGGTGCCGACAGTCAGCGCGGCGATGCCGTCGACGCTGGACGCGGCGGCGCTGTGCAAGATGGCCGAACGCGGCCAGCTGAGCGGCGCGCTGGTGGACGGCCCGCTGGCCTTCGACCAGGCGATCGCGCCGGCGGCGGCGCGCGCCGGCGGCGTGGTGTCGGCGGTGGCCGGCCATGCCGAGATCCTGATCGCCCCCAACCTCGACGCCGGCAGCCTCTTGGTCAAGCAGCTCGAGTGCCTGGCCGGCGCCGCCGTCTGCGGCGTAGTGGCCGGCGC
Organism: Duganella margarita; assembly: GCF_009857535.1. Lineage (GTDB taxonomy): Bacteria > Pseudomonadota > Gammaproteobacteria > Burkholderiales > Burkholderiaceae_D > Rugamonas > Rugamonas margarita. The sequence continues at coordinate 31 of NZ_WWCS01000071.1, read as the reverse complement.
CCGCGTGCCGATCGCGCTGGCCGATGGTGCC
>NZ_WWCS01000070.1 GCF_009857535.1 Duganella margarita | reverse complement strand
ATTCGGAAATCTGCGGATCAAAGCTTGTTTGCTAGCTCCCCGCAGCTTATCGCAAGCTACTACGTCCTTCATCGCCTGTAATCGCCAAGGCATCCACCATGTGCACTTATTCACTTGTCCCTATAACGTTAGCTTCTGCGACTAACAGAAAGCGTTTATAGGAATAAGATATTACGTTGTTACGTTTGATGATATTACAATCATTACCCACCCACGCAGTTGCCCGCATGGGTCATAACAATTACTTACTGCTTCCAAATTTTTAAAGAACGAGAACTACACTTACGAATAACTTCGCCATTCGTAAAGGCAGTTTGGTGGAGGATGACGGGATCGAACCGACGACCCCCTGCTTGCAAAGCAGGTGCTCTCCCAGCTGAGCTAATCCCCCAATGGTAGGGCTGGTTGGACTCGAACCAACGACCCCCGCGTTATCAACACGGTGCTCTAACCAGCTGAGCTACAGCCCCGATGCTGTTCTCTAATTCATTACAGTCGATAAGTGTGAGCGCTTAATGAAGCAAACTCTAGAAAGGAGGTGATCCAGCCGCACCTTCCGATACGGCTACCTTGTTACGACTTCACCCCAGTCACGAATCCTACCGTGGTAAGCGCCCTCCTTGCGGTTAAGCTACCTACTTCTGGTA
>NZ_WWCS01000006.1 GCF_009857535.1 Duganella margarita | reverse complement strand
CCGCGCGCCGCCGACAGCAACCTCAGCTATGCCGCCGCGGCCGCCAGCAGCGCCGCCGCCAGCACGGCCGGCGCCGACGATGGCAACCGCAGCCTGACCGGCGCCACCACCTCGGTCAACAACCTGAACGTCAGCCAGGGCGCGGCCCCGGCCGGCACCCCGGCCAGCAGCAGCGTGACCCTGGCCGGTTCGCCGGAACAATGGCAGCAGCCGCTGCGCGACGCGCTCGGCGACCGTCTGCAATTGCAGCTGCAACGCAATAACGACCACGCCGTGATCCGCCTGGAACCGCCGAACATGGGGAGCATCGAGATCTCGATCCGTCACAGCGCCGGTGCGCTGCAGGTCAACCTGACCGCCAGCAACAGCGAAGTGGTGCGCCAGCTCAACACCATCGGCGACAGCGTGCGCCAGGATCTGTCGACCAAGCAGTTCACCGATGTCGCCGTCACCGTGTCGTCGTCGCGGGCCCAGTCGCAGACCGACCAGGGCGGCCAGGGCGGGCGCAACGGCCAGCAGCGTGACGAATCCGGCCGCACGCCGGGCCGCGCCCTGTCCGAAGATGACAGCACCGCCACCTTTGCCATGACCGGGGAGTAATCAGCACAATGAAGAACATGAAAGTCATCATCGCTGTCGTCCTGGCTGTGGTCGTGGGCGGCGCAGTCGCCGGCGGCGCGGTCTGGTATATGTCCAAAGGCGGTGAGGAAACGGCGGCGGCGGATGGCAAGGATGCCAAGAAGAAGCCGGCCAAGAAGGAAGAAAAGAAACCCGGCGAGCCGCCCAAGTATCTGACCGTCGACAAGGTGGTGGTGATGCTGAAGCACCAGCCGGACGAAACCGTGACGCACTATCTGTCGGCCGATCTGGTGGTCTCCACCAGCGCCAAACGCGAGAAGGAAGCCAAGGAAACCCTGCCGATGCTGCGCAGCGTCGCCGTGAAAACCCTGTCCAACCTGCCGATGGCGACCGCGCGCGTGATGACCATCGACCAGTTTGCCGCAGAACTGAACAAGGCCTTCGACCACGAGTTCGAGGAAGAAGGCCGCGAGAAGCCCTTTGACGAAGTCATGATTGGCAAACTCATCGTCGAGTAAGCCGCAGCAGCATGAACACCAGTGGAGCGGGCATGGGATACGTGGAAGAATTTGCAGATACTTATGCCGAGAGTTACGGCGAGCACGGCGCCGCGCCGCTGACGCACAGCGTGGCCGACGAGCAAAAGCATCTGATGGCGTATGCGCCCTTGGTCAAGCGCATCGTGCGCCAGCTCAATTCGCAGATCGCCGGCGCCATCGACCGCGACGACATGGAGCAGATCGGCCTGATGGGTCTGCTGGAAGCACTGCGCCGTTACGGCGAGCCGGACGGCGCCTTCGGCAGCTATGCCAGCCTGCGCATCCGCGGCGCCATCCTCGATGAGCTGCGCCGCCAGGACTGGCGCCCGCGCGCGGTGCGCCAGCAAAGCCACAAATTGCGCGACGCCGTGCGCGCCCTCACCCGCAAGCTGGGCCATGAACCCAGCGAGCAGGAGATCATGAGCGGCCTGAACCTGACGGCGGACGCCTACCAGGCTTATCTGCTGGATGAGAACGCCGAGCTGATCGCCAGCTTCGACGATATCTTGCACGAAAGCCTGAGCAACGACAGCGCGCCCAGCCCGGAAGACCAGCTGGTGGTGCGCCGCAGCCTGGAGCAGGCGCTGCGCGGCCTCGACGAGCGCGAACAGCGGGTGGTGCAAATGTATTACGAGTTCGAATTGAGCTACAAGGAAATCGCCGCCGTGCTGGACCTGACCGACGCCCGCGTCTGTCAGCTGAACAAGGCGGCGCTGAACAAAATGAAAGCAGTTCTGCAAAGCGCCTGATACCCATCGGACGCGGCGCAGCAGGGATTAGAAAAATGACGCGGAAAGGCGAATCATCATGCAGCAAATAGTCGGCATTCTCATCGTTTTAGGCAGCGTCTTCGGCGGCTTCTTCATGATGGGCGGAGCATTCCATCAGATCTGGCAACCGATCGAGCTGATCGTGATTGCCGGCTCGGGCATCGGCGCGCTGGTGATCGGTAACCCGACCCACGTGCTGAAGGAGCTGATGACCCAGATCAAGAAGATCATGAAGAAGAAGTACGACTCGGAATTCCAGCGCCAGTTGCTGCTGCTGATGTACGAGCTGCTGCAACTGGCCGCCGGCGGCCTGAAGGCGCTCGACGCCCACGTCGAGGCGCCCAAGGACAGCCCGCTGTTCCAGCGCTATCCGCGCATCCTGGAAGAACCGAAACTGCTGGCCTTCATTGTCGACAACTTCCGTCTGATGGCGATGGGCAAGATCAACGCGCACGAACTCGAAGGCGTGCTGGACCAGGAACTGGAAGCCATCCACACCGAGCAGGAACAGCCGGCCAAGTCGCTCAACAAGATCGGCGAAGCGATGCCGGGCTTCGGCATTCTGGCGGCGGTGCTGGGCATCGTGATCACCATGAACACGGTGAGCGAAGGCGCGACCTCGGGCGAGATCGCCGAGCACGTCGGCGCGGCGATGGTCGGCACCTTCATCGGTATTTTCCTGTGCTACGGCCTGATCGACCCGCTGTGCAATATGCTCAAACAGCTGGTCAACTCGGAAGCGGCCAACAAGGAAACCGTCAAGGTGGTGCTGGTGACCCACGTGGCCGGCAAACCGCCGCTGCTGGCGATCGACGCCGGCCGCCGCCTGGTGCAGCTCAACATCAAGCCGAGCTTCGCCCAGCTGGAACGCTGGATCAACGATCTGGAAGGCCGCGACAGCGGTTCGTCCGACAATTCTGGTCGCGGAGGACGTGGTGCTAAAGCCGCATGATAAAGCGCATGACCAGACCATCGTCAAGCGCGGTGGCGGCAAGCACAAGCACGAGGACCACGGCGGCGCCTGGAAAGTAGCGTTCGCCGACTTCTGTCTCGCGCTGATGTGTTTGTTCCTGGTGCTGTGGCTGATGGCGGCGCGCAATACCGAATCGCTGCAACAGATCCTGACCGAGGCCGACGGCGCCAAGACCGACCAGGGCAAGGGCGTGATGCCCGAGCAGGTGGGTGGCCCGCGCGGCAGCCTGATCGACCGTTTCCCGATGCCGCACTTCGGCAGCACCGAAACCGAGGGCACCAAGAAAGCCCAGGCCGAGCAGACCGACACCCCTTCCGAACCGTCGTCCAAGGTCCGCTATGACAGCCCGGACGATCTGGCCGCGCTGTCCAAGGCGCTGACCAAGATGAGCGCCGACTACGGCCTGACCTCCAACCTGGAAGCGGTGATCACGCCCTACGGCCTGCGCGTGATGATGCACGACACCGACCGCCAGGGCATGTTCGTGCGCGGCAGCGCCGTGCCGACCGACAAGTTCCGCGCGCTGTTGCGCAAGATGGGCCCGCTGTTCAAGCAGATGGAAAACCAGATGCTGATCGTCGGCCACACCGATTCGCTGCAATACGCCGACACCAGCTATGCCGCTTTCTCCAACTGGACCTTGTCGGCCAACCGCGCCATGTCGGCCCGCGCCCAGCTGCTGGCCGGCTCGATGAATCCGGAATCGGTGCTGCAGGTGGTCGGCATGGCCGACCGCGCCCCGCTCGACACCAAGCGCGTCGACGCCGGCGTCAACCGCCGCATCGAATTGCTGATCCTGACCACCGCCCAGGCCAAGACCATCGCCGCCATGTTCGGCATGCCGGACAACAGCAGCGCCCTGATCCACGATGTCGACACCGCATTGCCGGACGCGACCGTGTTGCAGAAACTGCGCAACCAGCTCACCGGCCAGGGCGACAGTCCGTTGCGTGATCCGCGACGCAACAAATAAGACAGACGTATGGAAACCAAGCCAACAAGAGGCAACCGCATGAGAATCTCGACCCCGACTCCGGACGGCCTGGCCGTCCAGCGCGTCGCCGACAGCGCCCCGGCCGACGCCGCCGAGGCACCGGCGCCCGCCCCGGCCGCAACACCGCTGCAATCGTCGGTCATGCAGCCGGCGCTGCAGGCGATGCGCGCCATGCCGGAAATGGACCAGGAAAAAATCGACATGCTGCGCGATGCGCTGGCCAAGGGCGAACTGCCGTTCGACCCGGCCAAGCTGGCCGGGCTGATCCAGCGCTTCCACGGGAGCGAACAGTGACGGTCAGCGCAATGAGCCGCCAGGACGCCATGCGCGCCCTGCTGGCCGGCATCGCCGACGACCTGCAGGCCTATGCGCAACTGCAGGAACTGTTGCACGACCAATTCCGCGCCGCGCTGCGCCACAAGGCCAGCGAACTGCAGGCCGCCGCCGACGCTATCGGCACGCTAGTTGACGCCATGCAGCAACGGCGCAGCGATCGCGTGGCGCTGGTACAACGTTTAGTTGGTGAAACTGGCAATATGGCTCAGGCTTTTGCCTTGCTGAAAAATACGGCGCGGGAGAAAATGGAGGCGGACTGGGCATCGCTGGAAACGGCGGTACTCGAGTGCAAGCGTCTCAGCAAGCGCAACGGCGATTTGCTGGCCGAGCAATACACCATCATGCAGCGCGTGCTGCATGGCGAGGAGCAGATTTATGCGCCAGCTTAGCGGAATGCAAGCCACCGCCCCCACTGCCGCCACCGTTTCCAACATGACCGCCAGCCGCCCCACCGCGGCCACTGGCGGTGTTGCGTCTGCGGGCAGTTTCAGCAGCGCCTTTCAGCAGGTCCAGACCGACGTCGCCACCTACATCGCCAAGGGCGACGGCGGCTTTGCCAGCGATATGGCGCCGTCCCAGGCCATGAGCCTGCAAGCGATGGCGCTGCGCAACCGCGCCAGCGGCGTCATCGATGAAGAGAACGGCGCCGACAGCGACAGCCAGCAGCAGTTCCTGGCCGCGATCCAGCCGTGGGCCAAGGAAACCGCCGACAAACTGGGCGTGGCGCCGGAACTGGTGGCCGCCCATGCGGCGCTGGAATCGGGCTGGGGCAAGCAGCCGCTGAAGAACGGCGCCGCCAACGCCAACAACCTGTTCGGCATCAAGGCCGGCAGCAGCTGGCAAGGTGACGTCGCCGTCGCCAGCACCACCGAATTCGAACATGGCGCCATGCTGAAGAAGACCGAGCGCTTCCGCAGCTATCCGGACACCCGCAGCGCCTTCCGCGACTATGCCGATCTGCTGACCAGCAATCCGCGCTACGCGGCCGCCCTCAACACCGGCAGCGATGCGCGCGCCTTCGCCAGCGGACTGGCCAAGGCCGGCTATGCCACCGATCCCAACTACGCAGACAAGCTGAGCAAGGTGGCCACCCAATTGCAGCGCGGCGGCAAACTCAGTCCTACTCCGACGGAGAATTAGCCGTGACCGGCATCGACATGGGTTCCACCGTGGCGGCGCCGGTTACCCTGGCGCGTATCACCGTGCCATTGGCGTTGCGCACCCGCACCGTGTCGCCGCGGGCACCGGCGTCCAGCGCTTCGCCCGCCATGCTGACCTCGATTTCCTCGCGGCGCGCGACAATCCGCACCGGGTCGCCGCGCTTGACCACCGTCGGCGCCATCAGCAAGGTCTTGCGCACCACCTCGCCGGCCCGCAGCGCGCGCTTGCCGCTCATGCCCACCACCTCCTGCGGATCGCTGATGACATCGGTCAGCGCGCCGATTTCGTGGCGCTCCAGCAACACATCTTCGTCTGCCAGAACTTTACCAATCGCTAAGTCATTTGCCATGACGGCAATGCGCGCGCTGATCTGCGCGCGCACCACGAACTCGTATCGCCAGCCGCCGGCGCCGGCGCAGACGGCGATGAAACGCATGCGCGCCGGCTGCCGCGTATCGGCGCCCTGCACCGTGACGCCTTGGGAACAGGCCGCCAACGGCCGCGAACCGGGCACGACGGTGACGCTGAATTGCGGTTCAACCAGGCCGCTCGAGGCGGTCCAGCGCGCGACATGGTCGTGCGCGGCTTTTTCCACCAGGGTCGGCACCTGGTCGGCCGGGACTGCGCTTAAGGCGACCGGAATCAAAGAAAATGAAATGCAAACCAGCAACACGCGAGCCGAAACAGTTACAATAGGTTTGTTGAACATGAGCAATACCTCTACTATGATGCCGGAAGCGGTCGCCCACCAGGGGCCCGGCCGCCATTCTACATGGCAAGTAGCAGTTGGTACTCATGCCGATGCGTTTTACTGCAACGTCACACAGGGGAAGAAGATGGGCATTAACTTCAAAGATGCGGCTGGCGTCCACGCCGATGCACTGGCCTTGCGCGCCGACCGCACCCGCATCCTGGCGGCCAATATCGCCAATGAAAACACGCCGGGCTTCCAGGCCCGCGACATGGACTTCGGCGCCACGCTGGCCAATGTCCAGGCCGAAGGCAATGGCGACATCGGCGATGGCGGCGAAAGCGCCAACCTGTACCGCGTGCCCTACCACCCGACCCGCGACGGCAACACCGTCGAGATCGGCGTCGAACAAGCCGCCTTCTCGCAGAACGCCACCGATTTCCAGACCAGCCTGACCTTCGCCAATATGCGCTTCAAGGGTCTGGCCAAGGCCATCAGCGGCCAATAAGACCGGCCGTCACAGGAGTAGCAGATGTCGTTCAAGAATATTTCCGAGATTGCCGGGTCGGCCATGGCGGCCCAGACCGTGCGACTCAACACCATCGCCAGCAACCTGGCCAACGCCGATTCCGTGGCCGGCACCGAAGCCGACACCTACCGCGCGCGCAAGCCGGTGTTCGCCGCCGTCATGGGAGACAGCCCGGACGGCATGGCCAGCGCCGGCGGCAAAGTGCAGGTGCTGGACGTGGTGCAGTCGGCCGAGCCGCTGCGCCAGGTCTATGAGCCGGGCAATCCGATGGCCAACGGCGACGGCATGGTGTTCTACCCCAACGTCAACCAGGTGGCCGAGATGACCGACATGATGTCGGCCTCGCGCGCCTTTGAGACCAATGTTGAAGTGCTCGGCCGCATCCGCACGATGCAGCAATCCCTCCTTAAACTCGGTGAAGGCTAAGTCATGACCGTCAGTCTCCTCAATAACAACAGCAGCACCGGCGCCACCACCGGCACCAGCATCACCGGTAACACCGCCAGTGAAACCTCGGATATGTTCACCAAGCTGCTGGTGGCGCAGATCCAGAACCAGGACCCGCTGTCGCCGACCGATCCGGCGCAATTCGTCCAGCAGCTGACCCAGCTGTCGCAGACCGAATCGCTGCAGAACATGGCCAGCATCACGTCGGCCAGCGCCAGCGCGCTGTCGAGCCTGCAAGTCATGGCGCTCGGTGGCCAGGTCGGTTCCGACGTCATGATCACCACCGGCTCAGTCAAGCTGGACGGCAGCACCAAGGTCACCGGCCAGGCCACGCTGACTTCGGCCAGCAGCAACACCACGCTGGTGCTGACCGGCGCCGACGGCGTGCGGCACGAAGTGGCGCTGGGCACGCAAGCGCCGGGCATCGTCGACTTCAGCATCAATCCGACCAGCCTTGGCCTGCCGGCCGGCAGCTATTCGGTCGCGCTGGAAACCAGCAGCAAGGAAACCCCGGCCATCAATATCCAGGGCCGCCTGAACAATGTGCGCCTGCTGTCCAACGGCAGCGTGCAGCTGAACGTCTCGAACGTCGGCGATACCGGTTCCGACACGCTGTCCGCCTTCAACGGCAAAGCCGCCACCACCATTTAATCTGCCCATTCTTCAGGAAGGTCCACCATGAGTTTCGATATCGCACTGTCCGGCATCCAGGCCATCAACGAATCGCTGGACGTTACCAGCCACAACATCGCCAATGCCGGCACCTACGGTTACAAGTCGAACCGCGCCAACTTCGCCACGCTGGTGGCAGGTAGCCAGCTGAACGGCGTGCAGGTCGGTTCGACCACGCAGAGCATCGGCCTGTCGGGCGGCATCCTGAACACCGGCAACAACCTGGACGCGTCGATCAGCGGCCGCGGCTTCTTTGTCACCCGCACCGCCAACAACAGCATGCAGTACACCCGCGTCGGTATCTTCGACACCTCGCTGGACGGCTACCTGGTGGATGCGTCCGGCCGCCGCGTGCAAGGCATGGCGATCACGCCGCCAAGCACCGAACTGGGCGCCGAAGGCGACCTGGCCATCCCGAACAAATCGATCCCGGCGCAGATCACCACCAAGGCCACCTATGTCGGCAACCTGTCGGCCGACTGGACCATCAAGACCGGCGTCGACCCAAGCACCGTGACCCCGACCACGCCGCCTGACCCGGCCACCTACAACACCAGCAAGTCGACCGACCTGTACGACAGCCTCGGCACCAAGCACGTGCTGACCCAGTACTTCAGCCTGACCGGCACCGGCGCCGTCACCGTCAACTATGCAGTGGACGGCAACGGCATCGCCGCCACCACCGCGCTGGCGTTCGACACCACCACCGGCCAGCTGACCCCGGCCGACGCTGCCACCGGCAAGACCGTGTCCTCGCTGGACATGAGCGATGTGCCGGGCGGTGACCCGACCCTGTGGCCGAAGTTCACCAGCGGCGCCAACATGAACGCCACCATCGACATCGACTACACCGGCACCACCTACTTCGCCGGCGAAACCTCGACCGCCTCCAACGCCCCGGTGGACGGCTACAGCGCCGGCGCCTTCTCCGGCGTCTCGCTGGGCACCGACGGTTCGGTGATTGCCAAGTACACCAACGGCCAGAGCCAGACCGTCGGCCGCGTGGTGCTGGCCACCTTCGCCAATGAACAGGGCCTGACCCAGGTCAGCGACACCAGCTGGGAAGCCTCGACCGCCTCCGGCGTCGCCAATACCGACGTCGCCGGTGTCGGCGTCAACGGCACCCTGAACGTCGCCACGCTGGAACAGTCGAACGTCGACATCACCTCGGAACTGGTCGGCCTGATGACCTCGCAGCGCAACTACCAGGCCAACTCCAAGGTGATCCAGACCGAGAGCACCATGCTGCAATCGCTGATGCAGGCGATCTGAGGACTAATCGATGGATGCGCTGATTTACACCGCCATGAGCGGGGCCGAACGAGCCCTGCGCGGACAACAGGTCCACGCCAACAACCTGGCCAACGTCGATACCGGCGGCTTCCGCGCCAATATGGAGCTGACCACGGCGCAAACCGTCAACGGCTACGGCTACGACGACCGCCACATGGCGCAGTTGCAGGCCAACAGCGTGTCGACCAAGCCGGGCACGATGAAGAGCACCGGCCGCGAGCTCGACGTGGCGGTGGCCGGCGCCGGCTTCCTGACGGTGCAGACCGCCGGCGGCGGCGAAGCCTATACCCGCGCCGGCAATATGGTGCTGGATGAAACCGGCACGCTGCGCGTCAACGGCGATGTGGTGATGGGCGAAGGCGGCCCGATCACGCTGCCGGAGTACACCCGCATCGACATCGGCAACGACGGCACCATCTCGATCCAGGCGCCCGGCACCACCATCATGCAGACCATCGACAAGCTGCGCCTGGTCAAGGCCGAAGGCTCGGAGCTGACCAAGAACGAAGCCGGCCTGCTGGTGGCGCGCGACGGCGCCCCGCTGGCCACCGACCCGAGCGTGGTGGTGCGTCCCGGCCACCTGGAAGGCAGCAACGTGTCGGCGGTCGAAGAAATGGTCGCCACCATGAGCCTGAACCGCACGTTTGAAATCCAGATGAAATTGTTTACGTCAACCGATTCGATGACCCAAGCCGGCAACCGCTTGATCAGCGGCAGCTAACCACACACCTCCAGGGAGAAATCATGAATCCAGCAATGTGGATCAGCAAAACCGGCGTGCAAGCTCAGGACATGAAGCTGCAAACCATCGCCAATAATCTGGCCAATGCCAACACGGTCGGCTTCAAGCGCGACCGCGCGGTGTTCGAAGACCTGTTCTACTCGGTCGAAGCGCAGCCGGGCGCGCAGCGCGCCGACAACAACACGCTGGCGCCGTCCGGCGTGCAGCTGGGTAACGGCGTGCACCTGGTCGGCACCCAAAAGGTGTTCACCCAGGGCGTGCTGCAAACCACCAGCCGCGACCTCGACATCTCGGTGATGGGCAACGGCTTCCTGTCGGTGCGCCAGCCGAACGGTGAAACCGCCTACACCCGCGCCGGCCAGTTGCAGGTTGACGCCAACGGCATCCTGGTCAACGCCAGCGGCCTGCCGCTGATTCCGCAGATCACCGTGCCGGCCAACGCCACCGCGCTGACCATCGGCGAAGACGGCACCGTGTCGGCCAAGATCGCCGACAACGTCACGCCGCAGGCGCTGGGCCAGCTGACGCTGACCTCGTTCATCAACCCGACCGGCCTGCTGGCCCTGGGCGAGAACCTGTTTGCCGAAACGCCGTCGTCGGGCACGCCGACCGAAGGCCAGCCGGGCACCGCGCAGTGGGGCAAGATCAAGCAAGGCACGCTGGAAGGCTCGAACGTCCAGGTGGTCGAAGAGATGGTCGACATGATCGCGGCCCAGCGCACCTACGAAATGAACACCAAGGTGCTGTCGGCGGCCGACAATATGCTGCAGTACCTGTCGGCGGCGGCACGCTGATGTCCACCGCACTGCGCTCCACGCTGCTGCTGGCGACGCTGGCCCTGGCCGGCTGCGCCCAGCTGCAGCCGCCGGCGGTGCGGCCCGGTCCGTCCGACGAACCGCCGCCGGCGGCCCGCAACAGCGGTCCGCGCGGGGTTTCGGGCGGCGTGTTCAGCACCGATGTCGGCCTGTCGCTGACCTCGGACAGCCGCGCTTTCCGCGTCGGCGACGTGGTCACCGTCAACCTGCTGGAAACCACCCAGGCCAGCAAGAAGGCCGGCACCAGCTATTCCAAGCAGTCGGCCGACAATATCAACGCGCCTAATCTGCTGGGCAAGACCTTCGGCAAGGCCGCGGTCGGCCTGGGCGCCTCCAACACCTTCGCCGGCGACGCCACCAGCACCCAGCAAAATGCCCTGACCGGCGCCATCACCGTGATCGTGCAGGAAGTGCTGCCGAACGGCCTGCTGCGCATCTCCGGCGAAAAAACCCTGACCCTGAACAACGGCGAAGAATATGTGCGCCTGCGCGGCTACCTGCGCGCGGCCGATATCGACGCCGACAACCAGGTGTCGTCGCAACGCATCGCCAACGCCCGCATCGCCTATTCGGCGCAAGGCACGCTGGCCGAAACCCAGCAGCCGGGTTGGCTGTCGCGCTTCTTCAACGGCCCATTGATGCCGTTCTGAGTTTGACTGAAAGACGGGTGACTCCATGAATTTCCGAAAGTTTATCGCCTTGTCCCTGGCTCTCAGCTTGACGCTGGGCGCCACCCTGCCGCTGCCAGCCATGGCCGCGCAGGCGCTGCGCAACCTGGTCGCCATCGAAGGCGTGCGCGACAATCCGCTGGTCGGCTACGGCCTGGTGGTCGGCCTGAACGGCAGCGGCGACTCGACCCAGGTCAAGTTTTCCAGCCAGTCCGTCATCAATATGCTCAAGCAGTTCGGCGTCAAGGTGCCGGATGGCACAGACGCCAAATCGAAAAACGTCGCCACGGTGATGGTGTCGGCGGTGTTCCCGCCGGGCTACCGCAAGGGCCAGTCGATCGACGTGGTGGTGTCCTCGATGGGCGACGCCAAAAGCCTGCGCGGCGGCGCCCTGCTGCTGACGCCGCTGCGCGCGGCCGACGGCGAAACCTATGCGCTGGCGCAAGGCAATGTGGTGGTGGGCGGTTTCAGCGCCCAGGGCAAGTCGGGCTCGTCGATCACCGTCAACACGCCGACTTCCGGCCGTATTCCCAGCGGCGCCAACATCGAACGCGAGATTCCGAGCGACTTCAACACCAAGCCGTCGGTCCGCCTGTCGCTGCGCCATCCGCACTTTGAAACGGCGATCAACATCGTCAATTCGATCAACAAGCGCTTCGGCGACATCGCCACGGCCAGCGACGCCACCAGCGTCGACGTGGTGGCGCCGGCCAACCCGACCCAGCGCGTGGCCTTCATGGCCAAACTGGAATCGATGAATGTGGAAGTGGGCGAAGACGCGCCGAAAGTGGTGTTCAATTCCCGCACCGGCACCGTGGTGATCGCCGAAGGCCTGCGCGTGCGCGCCGCCGCCGTCACCCACGGTTCGTTGAAGGTGGTGATTTCCGAATCGACCAAGGTCAGCCAGCCGAACGCGCTGGCCGGCGGCAGCACGGTATCGTCGCCGCAGTCGCAGGTCACGGCCGACCAGGGCCCGGCGCAAATGTTCAAATGGCCGGCCGGCGCCAAGCTGCAATCGATTATCGACGTGGTCAACAGCCTCGGCGCCACCCCGGACGACATCATGGCGATCCTGCAGGCACTGGATCAGGCCGGCGCCATCGAAGGCGAACTGGTCGTCATTTAAGGATTCCGCATGAACTTTGACACTCCGCTCGACCGCAACCTGGCCAACGGCGTCGCCGGCCAGCTGAGCAGCACCGCCGTGTCGCCGCAGGCGGCCGCGCCGGGCGACACCGTTGACCCGGCCTACCGCGCCAAGGCCACCGAGGCGGCGGTCAAGTTTGAAAGCTTCTTTATCGGCCACATGCTGCACCAGATGCGCGACGGCACCCGCGCGCTGGCCGCCGACGACAGTCCGAGCAAGGACCGCATCAACCAGGACATGCTGGACATGGCCGACAACCTGGTGGCCGACCAGCTGGCCGGCAAGCGGGCCTTCGGCGTGGCCGACGCCATCCTGCGCCAGCTGCTGCCGGCCGCCCCCGCCGCCACGGCCGCGACCAATTATTTCCCCGAGAAAGTTTCCGAATCGCAAAATTTAGCGAAATCGCTGCCGCAATCACTTAATCAGCAGCAATAACCGGTCGCCCGTTATTACTATCGGACCGGAAGGCGCCGGCGTTGCGCGGCGCGCCACCGGTTCCCCGGACTTCACCAGGAACAGACCGCACCATGACCATTACTTACAACGCACTGTCGGGCGCCCTGGCTGCCCAGGCTGCACTGAACACCGTCAGCCAGAATCTGGCCAACGTGCAAACCCCCGGCTACACCCGCCAGGGCGTGCTGCTGAAGGCCACCGCCTCCGATCCAGGAGTGCTGTCGGCAGGCAATGGCGTGCAGATCGGTTCCCTGCTACGGTTCAGCAACACGTACCAGTTGCAGCAGATGTGGCGCGCGAATTCGGATCTGGGCGCCCACGCCCAGACCCAGCCTTACCTGTCGGCGCTGGAAAAAGTCATGAGCGATGACAAGTCCAGCATCAGTTACGGCATCGACAATTTCTTCAAGGCGCTCAACGCGGCCGGCGTCGATCCGACTTCCAGCCCGCTGCGCCAGCAGGTGGTCACCACCGCCAACTCCATGGCCCAGCAGTTCAACTCGATTTACAATGTGGCCGCCAACCAGGTGATCTCGGTCAACCAGCAGCAGCAGGCGATCCTGCCGTCGCTGAACGAATCGCTGGCCGGCATTGCCTTGCTGAACAAGCAGATCGTCGCCGTCGGCGGCACCGGCACCAACACCTCGGCGCTGATGGACAAGCGCGAACAGCTGATCGACAGCGTCTCGGCGCAGGTCGGCGTGGACGTGGTGTACAACCCGAACGGCAGCGTTAACGTCTCGCTGAAGAGCGGCGAACCGCTGGTGATGAGCGACTCCGCCTCGACCGTGTCGTACAGCACTGAAAGCGGCTCGCCGGTGCTGCAGCTGAACTACTCGAATGTCAAGTTCACGCTGGACGACACCAAGGTCGGCGGCCAGTTGGGCGGCCTGGGCGACTTCAAGCAAAACACCCTGATTCCCCTGCAGTCCTCGATCAAGGAACTGGCCGACGAGGTGGCAAATCGGATCAACACCGCCCAGACAACCGGCTACACCGCCCCTAACGTCAACGGCACCGCGATGTTCGAGGTGCCCGCCACCACCGGCATCATGAAAATCAGCGACGGTTTTACCAGTGGCGACCTGGCGTTCTCCGGCGACGGCACGCCCGGCGACAGCGGCAACCTGCAGAATCTGATCGACGTCAAGGGCCAGAAGATCCAGCTGACCTCGCTCGGCGATACCGACGTGGTGCTGAGCGACGCCGACACCCAGCTGGTCGGCAAGCTGGGCATCCAGAGCCAGCAAAACCAGGCGCTGCTGGCCACCGCCACCACCGTCCGCTCGCAGGCCGAAGACGACTGGAAATCCACCAGCGCCGTCAACAGCGACGAGGAAGGCATCAACCTGGTGGAATTCCAGAATATGTATCAGGCCAATATGAAGGTGATTGCCGTGGCCAACACCCTGTTTGAATCCACGCTGCAAATGTTCGGTTAAGGAGAGCTTCATGCGTATCGCCACCAGTCAATTCCAGGCCACCATGACGCGCAGCCTGCAATACAACCAGGGCCAGCTGTCCTCGCTGAGCGCCCAAATGTCCAGCGGTAACAAGATTCAGGTGCCGTCCGACGATCCGGTCACCGCCGTTCGCCTGTCGCGCCTGGCGCGCGAGGAAGCCATCCTGGGCCAGTACCAGGACAATATCGGCGCCATCAAGATCCGCCTGTCGTCCAACGAGACCTATCTGCAAAGCATGGTCAACGACATCACCCAGGCCCACGACCAGCTGGTACTGGCGGCCGACGGCAGCAACACCGGCGACGACCTGAAGTCCATGGTGACCACGCTGAGC
Organism: Duganella margarita; assembly: GCF_009857535.1. Taxonomy (GTDB): domain Bacteria; phylum Pseudomonadota; class Gammaproteobacteria; order Burkholderiales; family Burkholderiaceae_D; genus Rugamonas; species Rugamonas margarita. The sequence continues at coordinate 360,550 of NZ_WWCS01000006.1, read as the reverse complement.
GCGATACGCGACAGCCTGCTGTACAGCGCCAACGAAAAAGACCAGGAGGGCAATTATGTGTTCTCCGGCACCGCCACCAACACCCCGGCCATCACCTTTAATCCGAATGCCCCGCTCTACGATCCGGCAGACCCGTCGTCATTGGGGCGCTATACGTTCAGCGGCAACACCAACCAGCAGCAGTCGGTGATCGGCAACGGCATCACCCAGGCCGTCAACGTCGACGTCTCCGGCCTGGAATCTCTGCTCAATAAGCTGGACGTCACCATCAACGCGCTGTCGCAACCGAACGTCAATCCGTCCGACCCAGCAGTACAGGCCGCCATCACCGGCAGCATGGACAGCTCCAGCGCGACGCTGGAGCTGGTGGCCGGCAAGATCGCCACGTTCGGCGGCGCGCAAAACATCATGGATACGCTGAACGGCAATCACGCCAACGTCAGCCTGTCGAACCAGAACGCGATTTTCGAACTGAATTCGCTGGACTACGGCCAGGCCACCGTCGAGCTGAACGGCTACAACACGGCGCTGCAGGCGTCGTACAAGGCCTACGCCAAGATCAGCGGCCTGTCGCTGTTCAACATCCTGTAATTCTTTAAGCGCCGCCACGTATGCAGATCTCGTCCGCCTCCACTCCCCCGGTGATTGTCCCCGGCGCCAATGCCGGCAGCAATGCCAGCGCGGTGGACGGCACCGCGCTGGGCCTGAACGGCGAGAATGCGGCCACCGCCACGCCGGTCACGCCGACCAATAATGCGGCGGCGCCGCTGCGGCGCGGCCTGAGCAATTGGGACCAACCGCTGCAAGGCGACATCTCCGGCGCCCAGCAGGCGCTCGACTTCCTGGAGCAGAGCGCGGCCCAGCTGCGCAGCCTGAAGTCCGACCTCAGCACGCGGCTGGCCACCCGCCAGCGCTCCGACGGCGCACTGGAAGCGCGCGTGCGCCAGTTCAGCAACAGCTGGCGCAGCCGCACCAGCGCCTCGGGCGGTACGCTCGACAGCCAGCTCAATTTCAGCACCAAAGGCAGCAACACCAGCTTCACCGTGCGCGGCCTGAACCTGGGCAACCTGCGCGGCGGCGCGCGCGAGGTGATTGCGGTCTCCATCGGCGGCGGTCAGAATGTGCGCTCGGTGGTGCTGGAACCGGGCTTGAGCGACGACCAGATTGCCCAGCGCTTCAACGACGCGCTGGCGCCGGCCGGCGTGCGCGCCGAAATCAGCGACGATGGCCAGCTGACCTTCTCCACCGCGGAATCGCAATGGGCCAATGTGCGCGACACCATCTCGATGCAGGGCGGCGGCATCCGCTTTCCCGGCGGCCAGCTGACCCGCGTCAAGGCCGATGCGGAAGCGCCGCAGGTCGATCCGGATACATGGCAAACCAGCGACCTCGAATCGATCCGCACCACGCTGGCGCAGGTGGTGCAGTCGTTGTCCAAGGTCGAGCAGTCGATCGCGTCGGTGCGCCAGGCGCTGGCCCAGGTGGCGGCCCGCGTGCAGACCGCCGATCCGACCGCCACCAAGGGCGGCATGGACCAGGTGGCGCAGAATTTCGTCTCCACCACCAAGCAGCCCGGCTATCAGTCGCTGCTGTCGATCACGTCGGCGCTGGCCGGCATCAGCCGCGAACGCGTGATGTCGCTGCTGCGCCTGCGTTCCTGAAACACTAGTGCAGTAACTGCAGGCCGCGCTGCGCCAGTGCGGCCAGTTCCGGCGCCGGCAGCGCGCCGGCAAACGCGTACCCCTGGGCATAATCGCAGCCGGCCATGGCCAGCAGGCCGCTCTGCGCCACCGTCTCCACGCCCTCCGCCACCACCCGCAGCCCAAGCTTGTGCGCCATGACGATCAGCGCCTCGCACATCGCCAGGTCGCCGCTGTCGTTGGCCAGGTGCTGGATAAAGCTGCGGTCCAGCTTGAGCAGATCGATGCCGAAATGCTTGAGGTGGGACAGCGAGGAATAGCCGGTGCCGAAATTGTCCAGCGCTACCTGCAAGCCCATCTCGCGCAGGTCGCGCAGCCGTTCGGCGGCGCGGCTGGTGTCCATCAGGACGCCCTCGGTGATCTCCAGCACGATGCTGCGCGGCGACAGGCCCAGCTCAGCAGCGTAACGCAGCCAGTCCACATACACCGCGGTATCGCCGCGCAATTGCGCCGACGACTGGTTGATGCTGACCTGGAAGCCTTTGCCCAGCTCATCCTGCCAGCGACGCGCCTGCTGCGCGGCTTGGCGGAATACCCAGTCGCCGATCTCCAGCATCATGCCGCCGGCCTCGGCGAACGGCAGGAACTCGGCCGGCGCCAGCAATCCGCGCTGCGGATGGCGCCAGCGCAGCAGCGCTTCGGCGCGCTCGATCTTGCCGCCGCGCAGGTTGACGATGGGCTGGTAATGCAGCTCGAACTGCTGCTGCGCCAGCGCCGCCCGCAGATCCAGCGTGGCCTGCTGGCGCGCTTGCGCCGCCAGTTGCAGATCCTGCGTGTAGTAACTGTAGCGGTTGCGGCCGCTCTGCTTGGCGGCGTACATGGCCTGGTCGGCGGCGTGCAGCAGTTCATCGGCGCCGCCGGCGTCGGCCGGGTATAGCGCGATGCCGATGCTGGCCGAGATCGACGGCTGCGCGCCGTCCAGCGCAAACGGCCGTCCCAGCAGCGTCAGCATGCTCTGGGCGATGCGGTCGCTGCCGTCGACCCGTTCCAGCCCCGGCAGGATGACGATGAATTCGTCGCCGCCCAGCCGCGCCACCGTGTCCGAATTGCGCACGCAGCGGCCGATGCGGCGCGCCACCTCCACCAGCAAGGCGTCGCCCTGCGCATGGCCGAGCGTGTCGTTGACCGCCTTGAAGCCGTCCAGATCGATGAACAGCAGCGCCAGCAGCAAGCCCTCGCGGCGCGCCTTCTTCAGCTCCTGGTTCAGGCGGTCCTGGAACATATGGCGGTTGGGCAGCGCGGTCAGCGTGTCGAAGTTGGCCTGCTGCCAGATCAGCTCGGCAGAGGCGCGGCTGTCGGTGATGTCGCTGACCAGCGCCAGCGCCCCCCGGTAGCCGCCCTCGCCGTCGAAGATCGGATTGGTGACCAGCGTGGCCCACAGCTCGGCGCCGTCCTTGCGGATGAACTTGAACTCGTGGCGGATGGCCTGGCCCTGCTGCCGGCGGGCGATATTGCGTTCGAGGATAATCCGCCCCTCCTCGTCCATAAAAGCCACCAGCGGCTGTTCCAGCATCTCCTCGATGCTGTAGCCCAGCATCTGCGCCAACTTGGGATTGACAAAGCTGGTGCGGGCGGCGGCATCGATTTCCCAAATGCCTTCCTCGGCGTGGTGGACGATGCGGCGGAAGCGTTCCTCGCTATGCTCCAGCGCCGGCAGCCGGCCTTCGGCCGGTTCCAGCACCACCCGCAACGCCTGGCCGCTGCTGTCGGCGCTGGCGCGCAGCGATACCGGGAAACCCTGCTTGTCGCGGCCGCGCAGCATCTGCAGATTGCATTGTTCGGGCTGGGCGCTGTTGAGGGCGCGCCGCACAAAGCGGTCGAAGTCATCGTGGAAGCGCGGCGCCACAAACTGGCGCAGCGTGGCGCGGTCCGGGTTGGTGCGGGGAATGCCCAGTTGATCGGCGCCGACCACATTCATCTGCAAGATGGTGGTATCGAACGACAACACGAAATAGCCGACCGGCGCCAGCAGGTAGATGTCGTTGAACCACGATGGCTCGACGGCATCGGCAGCAGCCGCATCCGCGTTGGCATTGATCGCATAAGGCTTGATCGCAGCCTGCCCCGGCAACACCGGCAGGCCCGCGATCTCAGCGTGCATAGTCCTATCCATACACCCCCTTGGTTGATGTTTTAAGACTAACATCTCGCAACGGGGATGTCGAGCGTACCGCTTACCGGCTGCGGTGCGCGCGGTTCAAGCGTTGTTCCGCGCGCCGTTGCAGCGCCTCGAACAGCAAACTGAGCATCCAGTAGATGGCTGCCGCCGTCAGGTACAGCGGCAGCGGCTGAAAGGTGGTGGCGATGACTTCCTTGGTCGACAGCATCAGCTCGGTTAGCGTGATGACCGACACCAGCGAGGTGTCCTTGATCAGGCTGATCAGGGTATTGCTCATGGCTGGCACCGCCACCCGCAGCGCCTGCGGCAGCACCACGTAGTACAGCGTGCGCCAGTAGCCCAGGCCCAGGCTGTAGCTGGCCGCCCACTGGCCCGGACTGATCGAAGCAATGGCGCCGCGCAGGCTCTCGGACAGAAAGGCGCCCGAATTCAGACTCAGCGCCAGGATGCCGGCCGTGACCGGCGTGAATTCAATCCCCACGCTGGGCAGGCCATAGTAAATGACGAACATCTGCACGAGCAGCGGCGTGCCGCGCATCAGGCTGACGTACACGCCGGCCGGCCACGCCAGCACGCGGTACGGCAGCATACGCAACACCGCCACCGGGAAGCCGATCAGCAGCCCGCCCGCCATCGCCGCCAGCGCGAACAGCACCGTATAGCCGGCGCCGCGCAACATTACCGGCGCGGCGTCGCGCAGCAGGTCCAGCAAGTCCATCGCTTACGGCGCCTTGCTGACGTCGACGCCGAACCACTTCAGCGAGATGGCCTTGAGGCTACCGTCTGCCGCCGCGTCCGCCAACGCCTTGTTCAGCGCCTGCTTGAATTCGGGATTGCCCTTCTTGAACGGAATGCCCATGCGCTCGACCGCGCCGACCTGCGCGCCGGCCTTGATCGGCAGTTTGGAGATCTTCAATAAATACGCCGACATCAGACTATCGTTGAGCGCGGCGTCGATGCGCCCGGCCGCCAGGTCTGCCATGGTGTCCGGCGCGGCCGCATAGCTGCGCACTTCGATGCCGGCCGCGGCCTTGGCCTGCTGCTCGTAGACGCTGCCCTGTCCCACGCCCAGCTTCTTGCCCTTGAGGTCGGCCAGCGACTTGTAGCCGGCCGTCTCGTTGTTGCGGACGATCAGCTGCGGCATCGAGTAGATATAGGGGGCGGAAAAGTCGAACGCCTGCTCGCGCTTGGGATTGATGCCGACCTGGGCGACGATGACGTCATACTTGCCGGCCGCCAGCCCGGCCAGGATGCTGGCCCACTCGCTGGTGACAAATTCCACTTTCAGGCCCAGCTTGCTGGCGACCATACGGGCGACATCGACATCGTAGCCGGCCAGTTCGCCATTCTTCTCGCGGTAGTTAAACGGCGGGTACGTGCCCTCGGTGGCGACCTTGAGCGTGCCGCGCGCCTTGACGGTCGCCAGCAGATCGGCCGCCGAGGCCGGCACGGCGAGGCTCAGCGCAAGCAGCGCCAGCATAAATTCACGTTTAAACATGGAATTCCTTTCAGGGCGGACGCCTACCAGGCGCCCATGCGACGACGCAGGCCAAAGTTATGGCCCACGACCAGGATAGAACTGGCAATCAAACCGCTCAAGCCTATCATCAACTGCACCAGCTTATCGTCCGGCAGCACCCACAGCGAACCGGCCGGCGCTTCGGAAACGCGCGCTGCCGCCATGATCAGCGGCGCGACCCAGGACGCTTCGTCGGTCACGTCCAGCACCAGATGGCCGTCCTGCGTGGTTTGCAGATAGATTTCGCCACCCTCGGCCAGCGTGAAGCAAACGCCGTAGCCGGTCTCGTTCTTGCCGATATGCTGCTGCAAGGCCTGGTTATGCTCTTCGATCCACAGTTCCACGTCGGCCGGCGTTTCCAGCCCGCTCCACGTCACCGGGCGGAAGCGCGGCGGCTCATTGTTGTCTTGCATGCTCATCCTGTTGCGTTGCCAAGACGCCAGTGTAGCCGATCGCGCTCAACCCTTCCAAGTGCGCTGAAGGCCGGTGTCGGCGTGGATCCAGCCGCCGCGCGGACCGGCACGGTAATAGAAGCCGACCCCGCCCTGGCGGAAGCTCTTCACCAGCCCACCCAGCACCTCGGCATTGAGGGTGGCGATGCGGATGTCGGCGGCGCGGCCGACCATGTGCAGCGACTGGCGCGCGGCCGGCACACCGGCTTCGCGCAGCTTCTGGTTGGAGGCCGGCGTGCGGTAGCCGGACAGGATCTCCAGCGGCGCATCGATACCGTAACGCTGCACGAAGGCTTGCGTGCCCCACAGCGTTTCAAACAGTTTGGGATCGATGGTGCGGGTTTCGTTGCCGCCGTTGACGTCGCGCAGCAAATGGCACAAGTCCTGGTAGGCCGATTCGATGATCTCGCCGTCCTTCCAGTACAGCAGCTTGGCGCGCTCCTTGCTGGCCGGACGCACCACCTCGATGGTGCGCGGCCGCAGCCAGAATTCCAGGTCCAGCGCCTGGGCGTCGAAAATATCGGGTGGCGGCTCCATGCCGTTCATGCCGGCGCCGGACGGGGCCAGCTGGTCGGCGGCGCGCGGCATGCTTTGCGCCTGCGCCTGAACGGGAGAAGACGGTTTGACGACCGGCTTGGAGGAAGCCGTCGTGCTGCTATGCCGCACCGGCGTGCTGGTGGCACAGCCGATCAGGGGCACAGATAAAAAACTCGCAGCGGTCAGCCCCAACCCCTGCTGTATGAAAGCTCTGCGCGATGCCATAGTCTATCCGTGAAAAGCAATGTTGTTACTATAGCCTATGCAGAGGGAAACACAAATGCTCCTAACTTACGCTTAAGAAATGATACAGCTGCGGGAGTGATACAAATATTGTGTATCGGGAATAGATTTTACCTGGGAGTTATACGCCTTTCTAATGGCAGGCATTCCAACAATAAAGTATTCATATATGGTGCGTCGCAGTATAGTTCACTCATCGAATTAAGTTTTCCCGTTGAACTAACTACTGGAGCCTACCATGATCATCCGTTCTATCGCCGCCCTGTCCCTGATCGCCCTGTCGACCTTCTCGAACCAGGCTAGCGCCGCCACCACCGCTCCACGCCTGGCCGATGCAGAATGCGACGCACCAGCCTACCGCAACTCGTGGCAAGACGACGAACTGCAAGGCAACGTCAAACTGGCCGTGCTGGTGGACGCCAACGGCAATGTCAAAGACAGCAAAGTGATTTCGTCGAGCGGCCACGTCGCCCTGGACAAAGCGTCGCTGCGCGCCAGCACCGCTTGCAAATTCAAGCCAGCCAGCAACGGCGCCGAGCCAGTCTGGGCCCAGGTGCAATACAAATGGGTACTGAACTAATCAATGCAGTTCATGCTGCGCGCCGCGCCGGTTCCCCAAGTAACACCGAGCGCGGCTCATCCAGCAAGTAGCCTTGCACCAGCAATGACACACCTGCGGCCGCGCCGAGTTCGCGCAACGCCGTCAGGTGCTGCTCCGTCTCTACCCGTTTGAACACCACCGCCACATTGGACGCAGCACTGCGCTGCAACAGCTCCAGCAATCCCTTCTGACCCTGCAGTTCGCGCGCCTCGAGCTTGAACACGTCCGGCCGCAGGCGATCCAGCACGCCCAGCCCGTCGCGGGCGCTGTTCACATTGACCGCAAAACGAAAACCGTTGCGGCGATAGTTGTCCGACACATAATTCAACAGCCAGCACTGCTGCGGCGTCGCCGCTGGCAATTGCAGCACCACCCGGCCCAGCGGCAATTCCAGCGCATCGAGAATGCGGCGGAAAGCATGGCCGTGATTGCTGCTGACCGCGCTCAGCAGCCGGTCGTGCACGTTCAGGTACAGGTCAGCAGACGATTCGCCGGCCTGGCGGAAGAAATTAATCGCGTGCAGCATGCGGCACAGCCGGTCGAGTTCGATTGACTCGTCATCGCTGGCGGCGTGGTCGAGCAGCTTCCATAATGACAATCCCTGGTCCTGCGCCGATACGCTGCGCGCCAGGCCTTCGTAGGCCTGCGCCGCGCCGCCGTCCAGCTGGCGGATCGGCTGGAACGCGCTGCTCATGGTGCAATTGAAAAATCGCCCTTGCGCCTTGCCCTCGTGATCGAGCCAGATGCTGGAAGCAGCGCCGGTGGCGTCGGATAGACGCGCCAGGTACTTTTGCAGGATGGGGAATGACATGGAACGCCTCTACGGGTACTGAGAATGTCGACAGCGTATGCCTGCGCGCAGGAAAGCAGAACGAATGCTTTCGCCTATGGATATGCCAAAACATTCGTTCCGCCCGGGCCACGCGACCGCTATCGTGAGGTCATCGTTTAACCAGGTCGTCCACCATGTGCCAACTCCTCGCGATGAGCAGCCATAAACCGGCTGCGGTAGATTTCTCCTTTGCCGGCTTTTCCGAGCGCGGCGGCCGTACCGGCGAACACAAGGACGGCTGGGGCATCGCCCTGCACACGCCGACCGGCTGCCGTTTGTACACTGATTACCTGCCGTCGATCCACTCGCCGCTGGCGGCGCAGTTCAAGCGCAGCCCGATCAAGGCGCGCAGCGTGGTGGCGCACATCCGCAAGGCCACGCAGGGTCGCGTGTCGCTGGAAAACAGCCACCCGTTCACGCGCGAACTGTGGGGCCAGACCTGGTCGTTCGCCCACAACGGCGATTTGAAACTGTTCGATCCGAATCCCAGCCTGTATGCACCGTGGGGCGACACCGACAGCGAACGCGCCTTCTGCCACCTGCTGTCCGGCCTGGCGCTGCGCTTCGATACCCAGCCCGAACGGCACCAGCTGTACGCGGCGCTGGAAACGCTGGCCGGCGAAATCGCCGACTACGGCACGTTCAACTTCATCCTGTCGAATGGCGATCTGGTGTTTGCCCATTGCAGCACCGACCTGCACGTGGTGGTGCGCGAGTACCCGTTCTCGGTGGCGCACCTGATAGATTGCGACCTCAGCATCGATTTCCGCCGCCACAACCACCTCGACGACCGCATCGCCGTGATCGCCACGCAGCCGCTGACCTCCAACGAACACTGGACGCGTTTCGATGCGGGAGAACTGAAGCTGTTCGCCGGCGGCGTGGAAGTCGGCGCCGCCCGGGCGCTGGAGCAGCAGGCGCAACTGGCGGTGTGCTACTAGACCGGGATCAGTCGTGCGGCTCGGCCGGCTCGGAGAACGTGGTGACTTTGCCGTCCAGCGTGAACTGGTAGCTGATCGCATTGCCGTCGGCCGTCTTTTTCGAGGTCAGGCGCGCTTTCTGGCCGCCGACCTGGAACGCCAGCGGCAGCGTTTCCTTTTTCTCGAATGCGGCGCCAATCACCGGCACCGAATACGGCGACGGATCGTTCTTGTTCGCTGCAATGCCCATTACAGTCTGCATCAGACTGGTCCACTGCTTGCTATCGACCGGTTCGGCTTCATACACGTACGGCAGGCCCTTGATACTCTTCATGTGTTGGGTGAAGTCAGTATCAGCAGCATATTTTTGCAGGACGGCCTTCAGATCCACGGCGGTCAGCTTGCTGACCTTCACGCAGCACACCACCACCATCTCGGCGCTATCGTTCTGCAGGCCGGTGAACACCGTCGGCTCGGTCAACTGGCGGTCGGTAAACACGTAGTTAGGCCGCGCCAGCACCTTCATCTGCGTATTAACGACGGCATGGTTCTCCCACAATCCGACCACCGGCGCGCTATCGGCCTGGCCGCAGCCGAACAGGAAGGACAGGAGAAGCAGAGGTAGTGCTTTTTTAGTAGACATAAGTTTCTTCATCAGTGACCGGTATCGGACCAGTGCATATTTTCTGCGGGATAGTAAAGGACGCCATAGGTCTTGCCAATGGCGACCAGGGAAGAAAAGCCGTCGATTTTAACGTCATCGCCTTTGGCGTCTTTCATGGTCTTGTGCGCGTAGCCAGACAGGTTCATGTCGACCGCGCCGCCAAAGTTGTGCCGTGAGCGTCCCGGACGGCCAACTTTCTGCCGCGCCGAATCCGGACGCACGCCATATCCCGCGCACATCGCCCGCGCGGCAGCCTTGGCGGCGGCGACATCGGGCTTGCCTTTGGCGTCGCGATGCGCCCAGTCGATATTGACGCCATCCTGCGGCGGAATCTTGGTGACATCATCGCCCTTGCAAATGCGGAACGCGTAATACATCAGGTAGGAACGTTCGATAGGCCGCAAGGTCGCATTGAGCTTGACGGTAATGCCGGCCGCGCGCATCGCGGTGATAAACTTTTCGGCTTTGGGTTTGAAAGCGGCGTTGAGCGTATTGAGCGAACTGCTGCCGGGAAAACGGGCGCACCACTGGCGGCCACTCAATTCCAGCGTCGGCGAGCTGACCACCGTTACCGGGTGCTCCTTGTCGGTATGCTGGTGATCGACCGCCACGGCCGGGGCTGGAGCCGGCCGGGGAGCGGGCGCCGGTGCGGGCTTAGGTGCGGGCGCAGGCGTCGGTGCTGGCTTTGGCGCTGGTGCCGGTGCGTGAGCTGGCGCTGGTGCGGGCTTGGGCGCCGGGGCTGCTGCTGGCTTTGGTGCCGGCGCTGGCGTGGATGCAGCAGCACCCTTGCCCGGCACTCGCAAATGCTGACGCTCAAAAATCTTGTCCGGGTTTTTCAGGTTGTTCGCCTTGACCATCGCCTCCACACTGACGCCATGTTTGGCCGCAATGCCAGCCAGCGTCTCATTGGCCTTAACGATGTGCACTTCCGGCGCCGGCGCCGGCTTGCCCGATTCGTGAACGCGCGGCGCCGTCTTCAACGTGAAATACGGCGCCACAAATGTCATCGCGGAGTTTGCATGTTCGGCCAGCACGTCGCCGATCTTTTCCAGCTGGCGGAAGCCGGTGTCATAGTACAGCGACACGTTGCCGAACAGGTCCGGATACATCACCGGCAAGTTGCCGGCGTGGTCGGTACGCAGCGGCACTTCCCTGTCGCCGCTTTTGGCCTTCACCTGCTGGTCGGCCAGCGGCTTTTGCAGTTTGTCCTTCAGCGCCACGTCCGCTGGCTTGCCCAGCTTGACGATGGTACCGGGAATATAGCCCTCGTGCCGTCCCATCGCCGCCGCCAGTTTCGAGAACTGGTCGTCGGTCAGGTCGTTGAGCACGGTATCCTTGGACACCCCGGCCGCCTTGCTGATGGACGCGATGTAGGCATCGGTATCGTTCTCGTTGCGCGGCGCGTAACGCTCCATCATATCGGCGATGCTGTCCTTGCCGTACACCTCTTTCATCAGGCGGATGCGTTCCTTCTCGCCGGTCTCCTTGTCCGGGAAGATCAGGAAGATGCTGTGCTTGTCCGAGGTGCGCTGCGCCAGCCCGATCGAGGTGGTGATGACGCGCTTGCCCGGCTTGGCCAGATTGCCCGGATTATGCATGCGCCAGGCAAACGAACCGCCGATGTACAGCGTCTCCTCGCCATTCTCATCAAAATAATGGACAGTCTTTTTTTCACGGTAATAAGTTGCGCGTACAAACATGGCTCAGTCCGCGATCAGTGGGTGAAAAATTCGCCGGGCAAGGCGTCGGCCGCATCGTGGTAGCTGCCTTTGGTGGTCATGGCGCCTTCATTGTCGAACTTCGGCACATCCCAGTCGCGATTAAACTTGAAGACCTTGATGTCGACATGGGCCTTGGCCAGGTTGACCTCAGCGCCGCCGCTGGGCCGGGCCGCCTGCACCGCATACAGCTGTCCGCCCTGCTGGTAGAAAGCGATCGACTGCACGTTGGCGTCGGCCGTTTCATAAGTGCGCAGGTTGTAGCCGAGGCCCTTCTGGCCCGGCACGGTAGCCTGCAGCCAGGACTCGCCCGCTTTGCGCGGCAGCACATAGACGGTGAAGGTGTCGAACGCGCTGGCGTCCGGACTGCCGACATGCGCCTTGACGATGCGCAGCGTCATGTCGCCGGTCTTGACGTCGGTATAGCCTTCTGCCAGCTTGAGCTGGGTGGCCGCCGGCACCGGGTTGATCGTGGCGGCCACCGCCGTACCGGCCAATGCCATCATCAGCGCTACCGCCCCGAATTTACTTCGCATGCCCATCCTATTCCTCTCCATCCTCAATTGCTTTTAGTACGTCGGCCTGGTTGAATACCAGGTGATCGAGCAGTTGCAGCGCAAACGCCGGATCAAAGCTCGGCAGTGAACTGGCGCTGTCCTCATCGTCCGCGCCTGCGTCCGCTGGCGGTTCAGCGCTCGCCGTGGCTGCGGGCTCGCTGGCCTGCGCGGCCGGCTGATCATGTTCGTGGTCATGATCGTGATCGTCACCATGCTCCTCGCCGCAACCGCAGCCAGAATCGTCGTCGTGGATCACCTGCGTCCAATCGCCGGTTTCGCCAAACTGCACCGTCAACTCGTTGGCGACCGGATGGTACACGCGCTCGGTCGTGCCTTTGTCATTGACGACACCCTTGGCCACCACCTTGCCGCGCGCATCGAGGAAACGATACGGCAACGCCCCGCCGCCGACGGCCTCCATCAAATCCTGCAACTGCCGGTCGATCACCACCTTGGTGCTGAGGTCGTAGACCACTTTGCCGGCCTCGTTCAATTTCGGCAGCGGCAAGGAGCCGTCGAGCGGACCGGTGAGTTCCTTCATGCTGGCCTTGAATTCCATCTTGCCCGGGCCGTGGACCATGATGTTGCCGCCCTCCAGCTTCAGGTAAGCGCCTTGCGCCGTCAGCATTACATGCTCCTTGCCCAGCACGCTGACGTTCTTGGTCACGCTGGCCACGGTAATCAGCTTGTCAGCGGTCAGCGTGGTCTGGTCGCTCTGGCTCTGCGCGCTCAGCTTGCCGCTGGCAGCATGCAGGCGGATGCCGGTTTCCTGGTTCGGCTTGTCCGCGCTGGTGGCCTTGCCGTAGCTGAACAGGCTGATACCATTGCGCACCGCATGCAGGCTGTTACCCTGGCTGGCGAAATTGATGTCCTGTCCAGCGGTCAGGCTGCCGGTGCCGCCGGCGCTGACAATCGCGCTGGCCGGCGTAACGGCGGCGATGCCGGCCGGTGTCGACAATTGCAACTGGGCCGCGCTGTACGCGCTGACCTGACCTGCGCCGCCCCCCTGCGCTTCGACTTGCTGCACGGCGCCAACCACCTCGGCGCTGTGCGCCAAGTCTGCCAGCGCCGGCAGCTCATCGGTCGCGCCATCAGCCGCCGGTGCAGCCGCTGCGCCGTCAGCCGGTTTGAATACCGCGTTCTGTTTTTTGGCCACGTCCGCCAGGCTGGTTTGCAGTGCATGGCTCTGCTGGATCTGCGCCTGCGCCTCGCGCGAATCAAGCTGCGCGCCGCTGCCGCCATTGCGCGCATCGGCAGACAGCAGCATGCCGCGACCGGCGCGCAGCGCGGCCGCATGCTCGGTCTTCAGCTCTGCGCCGAAACCGGCCGTCTGCAGGCGCTGGTTGTCGGTCTGGTGGCGCAGATGGCCCATGTTCAGCTCATCCGTACCGACGTGCGGACCGGCATGCCGTTGCAACGCCACGCGCGCCTCGCCGGGGCTGTCGTCGAACACCATCTGGCTGTAGGCGCCGCTGCCGGTCTGGCTGGCCGCCATCACCTGCGACTTGATGCCTGACAGCGCCGCCGGGTGCGCATGGGCGCCCGCCAGGCCCGGGAACCAGGCCGGCGCCGTGCCGATGGCCGCGCCCGCCCCTTGCGCCAGCTGGTTATGCTGGGCATCCTCCTGCCCCTTGCCGTTGTAGACACTGCCGATGACCACCGGCCGGTCGATATTGCCGTCGATGAAGTCGATCAGCACCTCGGTGCCGACGCGCGGCACCGCCACCGAACCCCAGTTGGCCCCGGCTACCGGCGCCAGCGGCGTGGCGATCCGCACCCAGGTGCCGGCGCTGTCATCGCCCGGCGCACCGCTGTGGCTGTCTTCGGAAGGATGGTTCAGACGGCTGTGGCTCTGTTCACCGCGCTGCCAGTGGAATTGCACCTTGATGCGGTGATCGCGGTCGGTATGCACCACCGCGCCGGGCGGCCCGACCACAATCGCGGTCTGCTGGCCGCTCGCGGTCGGCTTGGGATGCAGCAGGCGGCCGTGTCCATCGACATCGCTGCGACGGTAAGGCGTGCTGAGGAGGATCGCTTCGATCCGGTTGCGATACAGCGGCCGCTCGGCGATGGTCTGGCCGACCGCATGCAGGCTGTCGCCGGCATCCGCCGCGATGGCCTGCTCCAGCGCGCCGATGCCCAGCGCACCGACCACCTGCTGCCGGATGTTGGCGCTCAGATTGTTATGCGCCAGATGCACCACCCGCAACACGGCAAAGCGGCGGGCGTCGTCGCCACCGGCCTGGTCCAGCACGGCCTGTCCCTGCAAGGTAAATGTCGTGCCGGGCGCCATGGTGCGCACCGTGCCGGCGCCGACGTGCACTTCGCGCTCGGCTTCCATCGCCTGCAATTGCTGGTCAACGAGGCGCTGTCCGTGTTCGCGCGACGTGTAGGCGTAGGCGCCCGGCGCGTCGCGGCTGCTGAGCCGCAGCGCACCGGCGGCCGCGCTGTCGCCGGCGGCGGTCACCGGCCGCGTGCTGTTGCTGCGGTAATCCCAGCTGGCAATTTCCAGCCCATCCGGTATCCAGCGCAGTTCAGTGCGCCAGCGGTCCATGCTGTCCTCGCGCATTACCGCGCCAGGCTGGGTGAAGCGTACCGTCGGCTGTGCGTTCGGCTGGAAGCTGCCGTTGTGGTCGGCGATCACCATCGTGTGGCTGCCCAGCGTCTCGCTGCCGGCATCGCCCTGATGCTCAAAATAATAGAACAGGCCTTCTTCCAGCATCAGCCGTTCGGCGAAGGCCTGGTTCGATTCCTGGTACTGGCATGTCAGCGAACGACGTGGATATGCCTCGGGGTCGCGCACGTCGAAACGCCAGGCCGGCGCCAGCGTGCCCAGTGCTTGCCAGCCGCCAAAAATCGCATCGAGGATCTCCAGCACCGTCTTGTCCTGGAACACACGGCTGTCGCGGCCGATGGCGGTAAACGCATACCATGGGCCGATGGTCAGACTGTAGCGGGCCAGCGCGCCATCGGCGCCCAGACACTCTGCGGCGGTGACATGGCCGTGAAACGGCCGCCAGCCGGCCCCGGCCACCGTCTGCAATTCCACCAGCACCGGTTGCCCCACAAGCGACTTCAGCGCGATCGCCGGATCGGACGACACGGCGGTCATGGTCAGCACGTAGCACTCGCCCACCGCTTCGCTGCCGCGCAAACACTCGGCCACCAGCTTGTTCGGCCCCAAAGGCGTAGTCAGCCGCAATAAGCGGCTGTCCTGGAAGAAACTTTCGAGCAGGGCTAGCATGGATAATTTATCGGTCGCGTGGTGATATCGAATACTAAAAATTAGTATTTAGCAACGCGCATTTAACCCGATAATTATTTTTAGGGCAAGAGTGATCCAATTGAATCGGGCTCTGCCCTGGCGGAGGAAATCAAGCGGTATTACAGTTGCAGAAGCGTTTGCGCTTGGGGGCGTTCGGACAGGTCGCCTCTTCATCCAGCTGTTTCCAGAAGAAGACCGTTTCCACGCCATACGGCGAGCGCACCTTGCCGGCGTCGGTATAGCCGCGCTGGGCGAAGAACTGCTGGCCGGTTGCCGTACTGTGCAGCTGGAGGGCCTTGACGCCCCAGTCGCAGGCCTGCTCTTCCATGCGTTTGAGCAGCGCCGTGCCGGCGCCCTGGCCGCGCGCCTCCGGCAACAGATAACACAAGGCCAGCTTGCCGGCTCCGGTCAGCAAGGCGACGCCGACGACGGTGCCTTCGCTGACAGCCACCAGCGAAAAATTCGTGGGCGAGCTGAACCAGTTCGCCACCATTTGCGGAGTTTTATTGCCTAGCCAGGCATCTAGGATGGCGGGATCGTTTTTATGATCCAGTTCGCAGCATTCCCTGATAGAACGGCGCAATACATTGCACGCTGCCTCCGCATCTGACGAAGCAGCAATACGAATTTCAAGAATCATGTACGCTCACAAAACATTACTTTTAGTGCTGGTAACGACTATACACCAAGCTGAGTAAGGCCGTCGGACACTGCCAGACTAGAGGCTCAACCCGCCTTTGCCCACGAATGATTTCAAAAATCGATATGCGTTTTATAGTCAAAAGATAAGCATATAACGAAAAATTCGTATCTTTTCGCGGCGAAATTTTACACCATGGGCGTTCTATATTACGAAAGCTCATTATGACTACTAAAAAAACCACGCGCCGCTTCGTCTTGTCCTCATTCCTGGCCGCTTCCGCCACCTTGTTTGGCCTGCCTCAAGCGCAAGCCGCTGATACTGTGATACTGAACGCCGCGTACGACGTCACGCGCGAACTGTTTAAAGAGATCAATCCGGCCTTCAGCGCCGACTGGAAGAAAACCACCGGCGAAACCGTCAGCGTCAACCAGTCGCACGGCGGCTCGTCCAAGCAGGCGCGCTCGGTCGCGGACGGCCTGGAAGCCTCGGTCGTCACCATGAACCAGGCCAACGATATCGACATCCTGGTTGAGCGCGGCGCGGTGGCGCCGGACTGGGCCAAGAAATTCCCGAATAACGCCTCGCCGTTCTATTCCACCATGGTGTACTTGGTGCGCAAGGGCAATCCGAAGCAGATCAAGGACTGGGCCGACCTGGCCAAGCCGGGCGTCAAGGTCATCATTCCGCATCCTAAGACCTCGGGCAACGGCCGTTACACCTATCTGGCCGCCTGGGGCGCCGTGATCAAGAAAGGCGGCACCGAAGCGCAGGCACGCGACCTGGTCGGCAAGATCTTCCACAACGTGCCGGTGCTGGACGCCGGCGGCCGTGGCGCCACCACCACCTTCACCCAGCGTGAAATCGGCGACGTGCTGGTCACCTTTGAAAACGAAGTGAATCTGGTGCGCGAAGAGTTCGGCGACAAGTTCGACGTGGTCTACCCTTCCATCTCCATCCTGGCCGAATCGCCGGTGGCGGTGGTGGACCGCGTGGTCGACAAGCGCAACCTGCGCAAGCAGGCCACCGGCTACATTAACTTCCTGTACAGCGAAGAAGGCCAGGAAATCATCGCCAAGCACTCGCTGCGCCCGCGCTCGGAGAAAGCCTTCAAGAAGTACAACGCCAACTTCCGCCAGGTCACGCTGTTCACCATCGACGACGTGTTTGGCGGCTGGAAAGCAGCCCAGAAGAAGCACTTTGACGACGGCGGCGAGTTCGACAAAATCTATAACAAGTAATCAGCAAATAAGATTATTCGGATAGATTCGTTTGCAAATGGCCGTCCGCCCCGTAATCTGGAAGCGTAGTAAATCAACCAGACAAAGGAAGCGCGATGGCCATTTCTGAAATTAATGTACGCAATCAATTCCGGGGCAAAATCAAGGAAATCATCTTTGGCCCAGTCGTTTCGGAGGTCGATGTGGAAACCCAGCACGGCATCGTCACCTCGGTGATTACCTCGCGCTCGATCCACGACCTGGACCTGAAGGTCGGCAGCGAAGTCATCGCCCTGGTGAAATCCACCGAGGTGTCCATCGCCAAGATCGGCAATTAGCGCCACCCCGTTCCGGTCACCGCCGTGACCGGAAGTCAGAAAAAAAAGCCCTGAGCCTCCCGTCTCAGGGCTTTTTTGCTTAAAGCTGGCTTAACTGTCTTAAAGCCTAAAAAAAATATAAGAATCCGGGACTTAGACACAATAGACGAGAAGCCACTTTAATGATATTGTCTATCCCTAGAGAATATTGCCGTATAGCCATACCTTGTACGCGCGCCGCGTCGCCCAGACGTGTCCGATAGACTCCCTATTCCCGAATACTTATATGCTGAAGAAAATTGTTGCTGTATTGCTGAGTTCGTTTACTGCGGCAACCTTTGCCGCCGTACCGCTCGGCTCGCAGTCGGTGCTGGTCGTTGAAGACGGCACCGGCAAAGTCCTGCTGGAAAAGAACGCCGACGCCCAGGTGCCGATCGCGTCGCTGACCAAGCTGATGACCGCCATGGTGGTGCTGGATTCCAAGCCGAACATGGACGAAATGATCGAAATCGACCGCGCCGACGTCGATATGCTCAAGCATAGCGCCTCGCGCGTGCCGGTCGGCGCCGAGCTGTCGCGCGCGGATGTGCTGCAATTGGCGCTGATGTCGTCAGACAACCGCGCCGCCGCATCGCTCGGTCGCACCTATCCGGGCGGCCTGCCGGCCTTCCGCATGGCGGTACGCGCCAAGATCAAGGCGCTGGGTTTGAGCCAGACCGTGATCGAAGAGCCGACCGGTTTGTCGCCGCATAATATGTCGACCGCCAGCGATCTGGTGAAGATTGCGACGGCGGCGTCGGCCTATCCGGACATTCGCCGGATTACCACCGACACTAAGGACATCATCAACATCAAAGGCCGCAAGGTGGAGTATCACAACACCAACCGCCTGGTCGGCGCCAAGGGTTGGGATGTCGGCCTGTCGAAGACCGGCTACACCGAGGAGGCCGGCCGTTGCCTGGTCATGCGCTTCAAATCGGGTGGCAAGAACAACACCCTGGTGCTGCTGAACGCTGGCGCCAACTCGGTGCGCAATATGGATGCGATCAAGATTCGCCGGCTGATCGCCGGACCGGATGAGCCGCGACCAAAAGTCATGAAGGCATCGGCCACGACCAAGAAGAAGGCGATCAAACGCAGCAAGCGCACCCGCCGCGCGATGTAATTGCCGTTTAACCCGCAACGCCATGCGGGGTCTGACTCCGTACGGGGTCAGACCCCTAGGCGGTTAGGCTGGCGTAGAGGCGAATGCACACGGGGTAGTGCTAAAATCTGGCGCCAACGCGCCAAGCTTTGGCTTAACCCGCCAGCTGCAAACGCAAGCCGCTCGCCCGTTGGGTGCGCTGAGCAATCGCATCCAGCAGCACCTGCCCGTTCGGTGTCAGTAACGTAAAGTAGTCGCGCGCGCGCGTGATGCCGGTATAAATCAATTCCCGCGCCAGCATGCCGCCGCCGTCTTTCGGCAGCACCATCGCGGTGTGCGCGAACTCCGATCCCTGCGATTTGTGCACCGTCATCGCAAAAGCCGTCTCCACATTTCGTAGCCGGGTAGCCAGCACGCTGCGCACCGTTTCGCCTTCCGAGAAGTACACCCGCAACGCTCCCGGCCGTGACGGGTCCGGCAACGTCAAGCCAATGTCGCCGTTGAACACACCGGTCGCATAATCATTGCGCGTGACCATCACCGGACGGCCAACGTACCATTCGCCAGTCCGCTTGAGCAAGCCGGCCGATTGCAATCGTTGCTCGATGCTATCGTTCAAACCGGACACGCCCCACTCGCCCTCGCGCACCGCGCACAAAATCCGGAAGCCTTCAAAGCTCTTTAGAACGGATTTCACCCAGGCCAGTTGTGCGACCTCCTCGCCATCCACTGGTGCCTTCTTAATCAATTGCAAATATGGGCGATAGCCGTCGAGCGCCAGTTGTAGCAGATCCGCCGACTGCGCGGAATCGGTCCACGTCACCTTGCCGCCCTCGCCTTGCCGCAACACGTTGACCGCTGCCGCCCCGTCGCCGGCATTCACGGCCAGCGCCAGCGCGCCGATCGGCCCGCCGAAACGCCGGCTCTCGCGCAACATCACGGTCTGCTGGGCAATCGGTCCGCCATGGCCTTCAAAACGTGCCGGCACCTGTTGCCCGGTCGCCGCCTGCACATACGACAAGGTTTCCGGCAGATACTCACCGGCCTCGGCGTGGTGGCACAAATCGCCCAGCACCGCCCCCGCCTCGACCGACGCCAGCTGGTCTTTATCACCCAGCAAAATCAATGTGGCCGACTCCGGCAACGCAGCCAGCAACGCCGACATCATCTCCAGGTGAATCATCGACGCCTCGTCCACGATCAGCACATCTACCTCCAGCTGATTGCCGGCATGATGCTGGAACGCCCGCGTATCCGGCCGCGCACCCAGCAGGCTGTGCAGCGTGCGCGCCGCGCCCATGCGGGCCGCCAGTTCGCGCAGCGGCAGTTCGTCGCCTACCTTTTCGGCCAGCTCATCCAGCGCCGTATCGATCGATTGCTTCAAACGCGCCGCCGCCTTGCCGGTTGGCGCCGCCAACGCCACGCGCAAGCCGGCCTGACGCTCGCCCGCCGTCGCAAACAACAGCGCCAGCAAGCGCGCCACGGTGTACGTCTTGCCGGTGCCCGGCCCGCCGGTGATGATGCCCAACTTGCCGCGCATGGCCACCGCACAGGCGATCTTCTGCCAATCGACCCCGCCGCGCGGCGCGTGCGGGAACAGATTGTCCAGCCAGCGGCGGATGTCATCGGTGCGCGCATCGTCATCGGCGGCCAGCACGCCGCCCAGCGCGCGGCTGCGCACCGACTCGGCCACGTGGCGCTCGTCGAGCCAATAGCGGCGCAGGTACAGGCGCTCGCCGTCCAGCACCAAGGGCTGATTCCATTGGTCGCCGCCCACCGGCCACACTTGCGAGCAGCGCGCCAGCAGGCCGCACCAGGCGTCGGTGTCGGCCGGCCAGTCGCCCGCTGCGGCGTGCAGCGCGCTCCACTCGTCGTCGCTCCAGCCAAGCAGCGCGGCCGGATCGTCATTCAGTTCATCCAGCATCAAACAGCTGTGACCACGGCCTTCCAGCTCGGACAGCAGCACGCAGGCCGCCATCAGCTGCGGCGAACTGTCGCCGACCGAGGCGATAAAGCGCGCAAAAGCGCCACTCAGGCGGCGCAGCTGGCCTGCTTCGGTCAGCGCATCGACCTGCGCGAAAAATCCATCATTCATGACTTGCACCCAGCAGATTATCCAGTCCGTCCAACAATTCGGCATCCGGCGCGATCCAGTAACAGCCGCGCGTCTGCGCATTGCCTATGCCGCGCAAGAACATGAAGATCGCGCCGCCCAGCTGCTCGGCCGGATCGTACGCGTCACCGAGGCGGCTTTGCAGCAGCCGGTGCAGCGCCAGCATGTAGATCGCGCCCTGGATGTCGTAGCGGTGATCGGCCATGGCGTTGATCAGCGCCGGCTCATGGTAGCTGGCGTCGTTGCCGCCCAGCGCATTGGATTTGTAATCGAGGATCCAGTAGCGGCCTTCGTGCTCAAACACCAGATCGCAGAAGCCTTTCAGCATGCCATGCAGTTCACGCTCCGGCAGCGCCGGCCGCACAGCGCCGCCCAGCAGATGCGTGGCGCACAGACGGTCCAGCGCACCGGTGGCCAGGCGCTCGCTCGGGAACCAGAACTCCATCTCCGGCAGCGGCGCGACGATGGCGCTCAGCGGCGCATCCAGATGCGGCAGCGGCGTGACGGCGATCTGGCGCAGCCAGGCCAGCGTGTCTTCCAGACGATTGCCCCAGCCGGCGCGCTCCACCCGGCGCGTCAGACGCGACTCGAACGTCTCCTGATTGACGATGGCAAAGCCTTCCTGCCCCATCCACTCCAGCTGCTCGTGCAGGAAGTTACCGGGCACGGAGCCGCGCGGGAAGCGGTGCCATGGAGTGTCTTCCACGCGCGTTGGCTGCGTCATGGCCGGCTGCTCGCCGTCTTCCAGCAGTTTTTCCTGCAAGGCGTCGCGCGGCACCGGGCCGTCGGCGCTGATAGTGCCGGTTGGGCCGGTGCGCCGCGCCAGCGAACTGAAACTGCCCACCGACCAATCGCGCTCGAAATGGCCGCCGTAGTGCTGCGGCTCCAGCAAGGGCTGGCGATGCTCGATACGGGTCAGGCGCGTGACCTGCTTGTCGTCCATCGACAGCGTGGCGATGCTGATGTCGTTGCAATCCTTGCAGGCATGCTCCCACCGTTCCATCATCAGGTCCGACGGCAGCGGCGAACCACCGGTCAGCAGGTAGCCCAGCGCGGAGTCGTGCAGCGTGTTGTCGCCGGCCTTGCGCGCCGGCAGCGCGGTCACGCCCAGCCACAGGAAGTGGCGCGCACGCGTCAACGCCACGTACATCAGGCGCAGGTCTTCCTGCAAACGCGCGCGCTCCACCAGTTCCAGCGCGGTCTCGGTCAGCGCCATGTCGATGCGGCGAATGCCGTCGTCGTCACTGAATTCGAAGAAGCTGCGGTTGCGGCGCTCGACCTTGCGCGCGGTGACGGCAAACGGCAGGTACACCAGCGGATACTCCAGGCCTTTCGACTTGTGCACCGTGACCACCTTGACCAGTTCCGCGTCGCTTTCCAGACGGAGCACGCGCTCGTCGCCGGCGCCTTCGCCGCCTTCGATCTGCTCCGCCAGCCAGCGAATCAGCGCCTGCTCGCCATCCAGCTGGCGGCTGGCCGATTGCAGCAGTTCGGCCAGGTGCAGCAGATTGGTCAGGCGTCGCTCCCCGCCCACCTGCTGAAGCAAGGCCGCCGGCAGTTGCAGTTCGTGGATGAAGCGGCGCAGCATGGCCAGCACGCCTTGCCGCTGCCAGATGATGTGCAGCGCCTTCAGTTGTTCGACGCGTTCTTCCCACGCCAGTTCGTCCGACGACAGGCGCGCCAGTTCGGCCAGCGGCAGGCCGGCGGTGCGGGTGGCGAAAGCAGCCCGCGCCAGCGCACCATCGAGCGGATTGGCGACTGCAGACAACCAGCGCAGCACGTCGGCCGCTTCCTCGCTGTCGGTCACCGAATCCTTGTCCGACAGGTAGACGCTCGGCACGCCGCGCCGCTGCAAGGCGCGGCGGATGGCGCCGGCCTCCTTGCGGTCGCGCACCAGCACCGCGATGTCGGCGGGCTTGAGGCGTTGCGGGCCGTCGTCCCCATCGACGAATTCCGCGCGCACGTCATTCAGCTTGGCGACGATGTCTTCCGCGCAGTGGTTGGCGAAGAATTCGCGATAACGTTCGGCCTTGAGGTCCTGCGTAGCGCTGCACGCGATCACCAGCGCCGGCACGTCGCCGCCGGCATCCACCAGGCGCTCCTTGCGGCCCTTGGCGCCGACCGCGTCGAACGGCAGCGGATTTTCGCGCGTGACCGGGTCGCGGAAGCGGAACGCGCCGCGCGCGAAGCCCTCTTCTTTGCTGCGGCCTTCGGCGTGCAGGAACAGATGGTTGACCGCATCCACCACCGGCTTGGTCGAGCGGAAGTTGGTCATCAGCTGGTAGTGCCGCCCAGTGGTAGCCAGCCGCGCCGACAGGTAGCTGTGGATGTCGGCGCCACGGAAGCCGTAAATCGACTGCTTCGGATCGCCGATCAGGAACAGGCCCGTTTGCGAATCGTTGTCGGCCACGCGATACAGTTCGTTGAAAATCTGGTACTGGTTAGGCGCCGTATCCTGGAATTCATCCACCATCGCCACCGGGTACTGGTCGGTGATACGCTTGCGCAGCGCGGCGCCATTTTCGCCTTGCAGCGCGGCGTTCAGGCGGTCCAGCATGTCGGCAAAGCCGAACTGGCGGCTGCGTTTTTTCAGCTCGGCCATGCGGTCGGCCACCGCCGCCGCCGCGTGGCGGTACAGCGCATGCGACAGCGGCTCGATCTCGGCCAGCGCGATTTTCAGCGGCTGCGTGGCATCGAAATCGTCCGGGATGCCGGTGCTGAAGTTCTTGGCGAAAGCGTCTTCCAGGCCCTCCGGCGTGAGACGGTTCCATGCCGTATCCGAAATGTCAGGCTTGACGCTGGCCGGATTCTGCGCCCACTCGCGCAGGCCGTTGAACCAGCTGACCAGCGAATCGGGCCGCATCTTGTTGCCATTGAAGCACTTGGGATCGGCCGCGCGGTGCGACGCAATCCACTGTTCCATGCGGTCGGCGCGCTCGTACCAGCCGGCCTTCAGCTGCGCGAGTTGTGCCTGTTGCGCGCGCTGCACGGTGGCGATCAACACGCCCAGCGGTTCGCCATGGCCCGCCGCGTCGCCGATGATGTCGGCGCGCTTGACCAGTTCACGGATCGATTTCTTCAACGCGCCAACATCGCCCCAACAGGACAGCAGCGCGTCCAGCGAGACTTCATCGAGCGGATAGACCTGCTGACGCCAGTAATCGTGCGCTGCGTCCTCGAACAGCGCTTGCTCATCGCTGACCAGTTCCTCGTCAAACAGGCTGCCGCTGTCGAACGCGTGTTCGCGCAGCATGCGCTGGCACCAGGCGTCGATAGTAAAGATGGCCGCTTCGTCCATGGTTTCCGCCGCCAGTTGCAGTCGGTGCGCCGCCTGCTGCTGTGCGCCGTGGTCGGGATAGGATTCGAGAATCTGCTCCAGGTACTCGTCCGGCTTTTGGCGTGGCGCCGGTTCGCGGAAATACGCCGCCGCCTCCACCAGCCGTTCGCGCACGCGGTTGGATAGCTCGCGCGTGGCGGCGCGCGTGAAGGTCATCACCAGGATATCGGCCGGCAGCAGCGGGCGCGGGAAAGCATGCTCGCCGCCGTGGCCCAGCACCAGCCGCACGTACAGCGCGGCGATGGTCCAGGTCTTGCCGGTGCCGGCGCTGGCCTCGATCAGGCGCGAGCCGTGCAGCGGGAAAGTCAGCGGCGCGAGCTGGTTGGCGATGTTACTCATGCTGCGTCCTCGCCTTCAATCTTTTCTATGGTGATGCATTGTTCCATCCACTCGGCCAGCGGGCCATACAGGGCGCGCGAGACGTCATCGAAGTCCGGTTCGGCGCTCAACGCGCTGAAGTCGGGCCACATGCGCTTGAGGCACAAGTCTTCGTTTTCGCCGCCGATGTCGAAACTGCCGTCGTAGACCGCGCGCGGATCGCCGTCCTGCACCAGCGCCAGCGCCGTCTTGCAGGCCGTGGGCAGCGGACGGTTCATGCCGTCGCGCCACAGGCAGACCAGTTCCCGCAAGGCTTCCAGCGCCTGCTGCGGGTCCAATGGCTGCATGGTGACAATGGCGTCGCGCGCCACCAGATGGCCGGTGACCTGCATGCCGGCCGCCGATATCGCCAGCTGGCGCAGCCACATCGCAATCAGCTTGTCGCCGCGCGGCTTGCCCTGCTTGTCGGCCACGCGCGACGACATCTGCGCCAGCCACACGGTTTCGCTGCCGTTGCTGCGCAGCTGGTCGATCCAGTCGTCCAGCGGCACGCCGGCCAGCACCAGATTCAGTGCTACCTTGGGCGCGGCCAGTTCGTAATGCTGGCGCAGCGTCAGCCACGCGCAGCGCACCGGCACCAGCGCCTGCACCAGCTGGTGCTGGTACTGCTGGCCGATCAGGCCAATCGGCAGCACGCCTTCGCGCGCAAGCCGTTCGGCGCGCTGCGTCAGCTTGTCGTAGACCTGGTCGATTTCCTCCGGCGTTTCGGCATCGTCGAGCAGCGTGTCTTCCAGCAGATAACGTTCCAGCGCGTTGAGCGAGAACGGTTCTTCATCCTCGCCCACCAATGCCGCTTCGCCGAACATCACGCCCAGCCGCTGGCGGAAGAAGAAACGCACCGGCTGGCGCAGGAAGTTGTGCAGGCTGCCTAGCTTGAGACGGAATTTGTCGTCGATATCGAACGGCGGCAGTTCGGCCGCTTCGTCTTCCGCCACTTCCTCGCCATGCGCCTCGCGCCACTCGCGGGCGTAGGTCAGCAGGCCGCCGGCTTCAAAGTAGCGGCGACTGAATGGCTGCAAGGCGTGCTCCGTGGTGCGCGCGTGCATGTCTTCCTTGTTCATGTCCCAGCCATTGACCAGGTAATCACGCAGCTGCGACACCAGCACCGACGGCGGCTGCTCGCTGTTGTCGCGCACATTGCGTCCGACCCAGCTGATATACAGCTTGTCGCGCGCGGCCAGCAGCGCTTCCAGCATCAGGTAACGATCATCGTCGCGGCGCGAACGGTCGCCGGGACGCGCCATGCCCGGCTGCGCCAGCAGGTCGAAGTCGGCCTTGGGTGCGCGGCGCGGGAAGTCGCCGTCGTTCATGCCGAGCAGGCAGACCACGCGGAACGGCACCGCGCGCATCGGCATCAGCGTGCAGAAGGTGACGCCGCCGGAGACGAATTGGTGATTCAGCGTCGGCTCGTCCATCAGTCCGAGCCAGGCT
The DNA here is from genome assembly GCF_009857535.1 of Duganella margarita. Taxonomy (GTDB): domain Bacteria; phylum Pseudomonadota; class Gammaproteobacteria; order Burkholderiales; family Burkholderiaceae_D; genus Rugamonas; species Rugamonas margarita. The sequence goes on along the minus strand of NZ_WWCS01000006.1, from coordinate 334,843 downwards.
TCGCGCAGCACGGCCAGCGGCACGGGTTCGTCGTAGCCTGCGCCTTCACAGGTGTCCAGCCATTTCTTCAGGGCGTCGTCCAGCTGCGCCAGCGTCAGGCGGTCGGTTTCCTCCCTGGCGTTGAAGAAGGTGGCCAGCAGCGCGCGCGCCTGCACGCCCCACTCGACCGGCGAATGAGATTGGGCCAGCACGGCGCGCCAGTGCAGCAGCGCTTCCACGAGTTGCGCCAGCGATCCGGCCAGCGCGGCATCCAGGCCGCCGATTTCGCCATATGGTTCTATGCCGGCAAAGCTGCCGCCGTTGTCGCCGCCACCACCGCTGGCGTAGCCCAGCAGCATACGGCGCACGCCGAAGATCCAGGCATTCTGTTCGCCGGCGGGGCCGAGTCCCAAACCGTTGCGGTGCTGCTGGTCCAGGCCCCAGCGCACGCCCGCACCTTCGATCCAGCGGCCCAGCGTCGGCAGGTCGTCGTCGTGCAGCCCGAAACGCCCGGCCAGCGCCGGCACGTCCAGCAGGTCGCGCACTTCGCTCTGGCGGCAACGCTGCTGCGGCAATCGCAGCAGCCACTCCAGCGCCACCAGCAGCGGATTGACGCTGCGGTCATTGACGTCGCCGATCTCAAACGGGATGTAGCGCGCGTCGCTGCGGCGGTGCTGGGCGAAGACGGCGTGGATGGCGGCCGAAAAGGTGTCGATGTCCGGCACCATGACCACCACGTCGCGCGGGCGCAGCGGCCGGCCGCTGTGTTGCGCGTCGGCGAACATCTGCAACAACTGGTCGTGCAGTACCTCCACTTCACGCTGAACGCTGTGGGTGACATGGAATTCGATCGAACGGTCGTCTTCCGCCGGCGGCACGTGGGGATGCTCGGACAGCGGCAGCAGTTCGCGCACGGCGGCCTGCACCTGCGTCAGCAAGGTATCGCCAGCGCCTTCGCTGAACAGGTCGACGCGCATGGGGGCCACGTCATCATTTTCGGCGGCATTGGCTTGCGCGGCTTCGTCGAATTCATCCAGCATGCGCACGAAGTCGCGGCCCTGACGCCCCCAGCTGGCCAGCAGTGGATGGCTGTGCGCGTGCAGTGCTTCCAGCGGAAGCTGGCCCAGATCCTGGCCGTTGCGCAGTTGCTGGCGGCGGTGCGCGCTGCGCAGCAGGTCGCGGCCTTCGATGATGTCGCCCCAGTAGTACTGGCACGGATTGGGCACGGCCAGCAGCACCTGGGTGTAGCGGGCGATGGAGGCCAGCGCCTGCAAGGTCTGAAACGGCAGCGCCGAGACGCCGAAGATCACCACCCGGCGCGGCAATCGGCCCAGCGGCTCCTCGCCGGCGGCGCTGGCGCGCACGAATTCGGTGTGGACCGTGGCGCGGCCAAGGTCGCGTTCATGCGGCTCGACATCGTCGATGACGGCGCGCCACAACTGGCCTTGCCAGCGCTGGTCTTCCGGCAGCGGCGTGATGTCGCCGCGCGCGCTGCGCAGCTGGTCGCGGCCGGCGGCCCAGTCATCCAGCCAGTCGGCGCGATAAACCTGGTATTGATCGAACAAGTCGGCCAGCCGTTCGGCCAGTTGCAGCCGGCGTTCGGCCTCGCCATCGGACAGGAAGTGGCGCAGCGGCGCGAACACGGGGTCGGCCAGCAGCGTAGGCAAAAGGCGCATCAAGCGCCACGTCAGCGGGCCTTTGTCGAAGGCGGAGATGGGCGGCACGCGGTCGCGTCCCAGCATGCCGCGATAAGCGTCCCACAGGAAGCGCGCCGGCAGCGCCACGCGCGAGGCGGCGCAGATGCCGATTTCCTCGGCCAGGGCGATCTTCAGCCATTCGGCCACGCCGTTGGACTGCACCAGGAAAATTTCCGACTCCAGCGCCCCGAGCGGATGGTTACGCAGCCATTGGAAGACGGCGGCGCGCAACTGTTCCATCTGATTGCCGTGCAAAATCAGCAGGCCGGGGGTGATGCCAGGGTGCATAGGGCTCTTTAGTAGGTTTGACCCGCTATTATCGCTCTATCCCGGATCGTATGCCAGCAGCTCCTGCTCGATATGGTGATCGAGCACGGTCAGCATGGCGTACAGCTCCTGCACCAGGCGCCGGGCGGTGTCCATGTCGCTGTCGTGGCGCAGCTGTTCCAGCGCGTAGCACAGGTTCCCGAACCGCATGGCGCCCACCGCCCGCGCCGATGATTTAATGCGATGACCCAGTTCCGCCAGATGCGCCAGGTCCTCCATCGCCAGCGCATCGTCCATCTCCTGCAGACCGTCGCGGGCCGATGTCAGGAACAGCAGCGCGTACTTGCGCATCATGTCCGGTTTGCCGCCGAAGGTCTGGGCTAGCGCATCCATGTCAAACAGTTCCGCCAGCGGTTCGGTTTCCGGCACCGGCGCGGCGGCAAGCGGCGCGGCCGGCGGCGGCATCACCGGACGCGGCGCGAACAGCGGCGGCGCCGGCATCGCCGATCCCTCCGGCATGGAGAAGTAAGACGGTGGCGGCGGCGCCAGTTTGCGCGTGGCGCTGACGGCCAGCCTGGCGCGTTGACTCATCCACTTGGACAGCATGTTGAACAGCAGCTTGGGGGCAATCGGCTTGGTCACAAATTCGTCCATGCCGGCGTCCAGGCAGCGCTGCTGGTCGTCGCGGCCGGCGTTGGCCGTCATCGCGATGATCAGCGTGGCGGCCAGCTTGGGATGCGCGCGGATCAGGCGTGTGGCTTCATAGCCGTCCATCACCGGCATCTGCACATCCATCAGCACGCAATCGAAGCGTTCCTTGAGCAGCAGGTCGATCGCTTCCTTACCGTTGTTGGCCACGCAGACTGTGGCGCCGGCATCCTCCAGCAACTCCTGCCCCACCTGCTGGCTGAAGATATTGTCCTCCACCAGCAGGATCGACGCCCCGCGAATATTATCCAGCACATCCGGCTGTACCGATTCGTCGCTCGGCGCCAGGAAGTGCACGCCCTTGGCCAGCCGCGCCGTGAACCAGAAGGTGCTGCCCTCGCCCGGCGTGCTGTCGACGCCGACGCCGCCGCCCATCAGCTCCGCCAGTTGTTTGCTGATCACCAGACCCAGTCCGGTGCCGCCGTAGCGCCGCGTGGTGGAGGTGTCGCCCTGATGGAAGGACTGGAACAGCTGCTCCACCTGCACTGGCGACATGCCGATGCCGTGATCCACCACTTCAAAGCGCACCAGGATGTGATTGTCGCGCTCATCCACCGGCCGCGCGCGCACGACCACCTTGCCGTTTTCAGAAAACTTGATGGCGTTGCTGGCGAAGTTCAACAGCACCTGCTCCAGCCGCAGCGGATCGCCGCGCAGCTGATGCGACAGGCCGGGCCAGATTTCATAAACCAGTTCCAGCCCGCGCGCCTGCGCGCTTTCGCCCAGCTGGCTGGAGATATTGGCCAGCAGCGCATCGAGGGTAAAGTCCAGCACCTCCAGGTCCATCTTGCCGGCTTCGATCTTGGAGAAGTCGAGGATGTCATTGATGATGCCCAGCAGGTGCTGGCCCGAGTGATAGATCTTTTGCAGATAGTCGCGCTGCTTGGGATGCGTGACGGACTTCAGCGCCAGGTGCGCCATGCCGATGATGGAGTTCATCGGGGTGCGGATCTCGTGGCTCATATTGGACAGGAAGTCGCTCTTGGCCTGGTTGGCGATATCCGCTTCTTCCTTCAACTGGTGCAGCGCCGTGACGTCGGTGGACAAGCCGATCACCGCCGAAAAAGAGCGGCCCAGTTCCACCGGCACCTTGACCGTCCACAGATGCTGCACCACCCCGTCCTTGCCGACAAACTGCACCTCGCCCGAGCGTTTGACGCCATCGGCAAACACCGGCCGCTCCAGCGCCCATTCGGCATCCGCTTCGGCGGCCGGCTTCAATTCGCGATCCAGCTTGCCGACGATATCGCGCACCTCCATGCCCATGCACTCGGCCATGCGCGCATTGACGTAGATATAACGGCGGCTCTGGTCCTTCATGTAGACGTGGGCGTCGACGTGGTTCAGCACCGTATCCAGCAGCACGCCCTGCTTGATGGCGCGCCGGCGCGACGCATACAGCACGAACACGTAGCTGTACAACAGCAGCATGCCGGCAAAGCCAGTCAGCGCCGCGATCCATGGGAAGTACAGGTCGAAGCCGGTCAACAGCGCGTCCTTGCGGCCGCGGAACTGCGCCTTCCACAGGCTGCCATTGAAGTCGATCGGCAGCACGGTCTCCAGGTAGTCGGCGCGCAGGCCGGGCGGCAGCGGCGCGACTGTCGTCGCGCCGCTGCCGCTATACAGCAGAAGGTCGGCTTGCTCGATAACCAGCCGGCGCTGTTCGGCATTCGGGCTGCCGTCGGCATACAAGGTCAGATGCACCTGGCGCACCGTCATTTCGTCGATGGCGCCCTGCACCAGACGGGCAATGCTGAAGCCCGCGCCCACCGAGCCCAGATAGGCGGCGCGGCGCTGCTCGACCGTGGCCAGCGGCTGGTTGCGGCGATACACCGGCAGCCGCACGCCCTGGACGAATTGCGGCTTCGGCGCGTCGAGCATGATGGGGTAGCGGGTGGCGGCGATGTCACCGCTGTCGCGCGCCGCAGCCAGCGAACCGGAGATCAGCGGGATGGCGCTAATGTCGAGGCCAAAGCGCTGCGGCAGAAAGGCCGGCTCGAAATAATTCAACACTTCATAGTGAGGGCGGCGCCCGGGCGGGCTGATGTCGAAATCCGCATAACCCTCGCTGCGCACGCCGGCGATAAATTGATCGCGCTGCGCGTCGTCCACCAGCGGCGCCCAGGTCAGCACTTCGATGGCGGGAAAGTTGCGCGGAATGTCGAGGCTGGTGACGTACTGGCGGAATTCGGTGCGGCTGATGCTGTCCGAGGTCTGGAACAGCGCCGCCAGGCCGCGCGTCAGGTCGGCGTAGGATTTGATGCGGGCGGAGATGCTGTACTGGGTGCTGCGGGCGAGATGTTCAAAACGCTGCGCCGCATCGTCATCGACCGTGCGGGCCGCCGCGCCGTACAGGACAGTGCCGATGGCGGCGGCCAGGACGAGTCCCACGCCCCAGAACACGAGACGCGAGCTGCGCACTGTTTTGCTGTTGGCGGCCGTTTTAAACATGCATTTGATAGAAAATTATTTGCATCACAGCAGCATACTATCAATGCTGAATCGGGACCAGAGAAAGAATTGGTGAGAATTGATCGATTTTATAACGGAACCTTATGCAGCAAGGCGCGCTCTAAGAGATGAGGCTGTCTCATGGAGGCAATTATGCTGCGGAAATTCATTACATGCATCGTGCTAGCGACAACAATGAGTGCGCTTCATGCGGGTGAGGAGCAACATGAATTTGATGCCTCGTTACACGTTCCGTTTCGTGCAGATGCGCATGGCGCGCGGGTGATTACATTGCAGTTTACGGCGCCGCCCGACGCGCGCACATTGCGCTGGCGGCTCGCCTTGCTGCCCCGGCATGATGAAACGGCGGTGCGCGGCTGGCAAGGCACGCGAGCAGTCGCCGGCGAACCGCTGGATGTGACGGTGCGCTGGCGGGAGGACGTACCGGCAGGCGTCTACAGGATGAAGTTGTGGGCGAGCCTGGACGGCGGTGGCGCGATTGAGCAAGACTGGCCGCTGGCGGTCGGCGCGACAAGCGCGCGCCAGCCGGCGACAGTGGCCAGCGCGCGCGCCGGAGCGCCAACTGGAACAGCCGCCCCTGCGGCGATCGCATCGGCGGCCAGCGGTGCGACGCCCTCGCTCGCGGCGGCGATCCCACCTGCAAGCACGACGGCATCGACGGCATCGACGGCGTTGTACGACATCTATCTCGGCAACCTGCACAGCCAGACCAACCACAGCGACGGCGGCGCCGCGCTTGATCAGTGTAGCGGCGCGCAGGAGCCGCAGCACGGCGCCTTCGGCCCATCCGACGCCTACGCGTATGCCCAGCAACACGGCCTCGACTTCCTGATGACCTCCGAGCACAACCACATGTTCGACGGTTCCGACGGCACCAACGGGGCCGCCGACGCCAGCGCCGTCCACGCCCTGTTTCAGGACGGCTTGCGCCAGGCGGCGCAGTGGCGCACCAACCACGCCCCATTCCTCGCGCTGTACGGCCAGGAATGGGGCGTGATCAGCCACGGCGGCCACATCAACGTGCTCAACGCCGACGCCCTGCTCGGCTGGGAGCGCAACGCCCAGGGCACACTGCTGGCCGACGAGGAAATCCCCAAGAGCGACTACCAGGCGCTGTACCAGCATCTGCGCCAACATCGCTGGTTCGGCCAGTTCAACCATCCGCAGCGCGACCAGTTCACCATCAACGGCCAGCCGCTGGCCTGGAGCGCCGACGGCGACGCCAGCATGCTGTTGTGCGAAGTGATGAACAGCAGCGCCTACTCCACCAGCACCGACGAAAGCGAGCAGCGCCGCAGCAATTTCGAAGCCGGCTGCAACGCGCTGCTGGAGGCCGGCTACCACCTCGCCTTCAGCAGCAACCAGGACAATCACTGCGCCAACTGGGGCGCGTCCTACTCGAACCGCACGGCCGTGCTGCTGCCACGCAGCACACCAATCACGCCATCCAGCCTGCTGGACGCCTTGCAAGCCCGCCGCACCTACGCGACGATGGACAAACATGGCCAGCTGATCTTCACCGCCAACGGTCACCTGATGGGTGAACGCTTCCAGAATCGCGGCAAGTTGACGTTAAAAACGGCCTATGCCAGCGCCGCCGGCCGCAGCGTCGCGGCAGTCAGCATCTTCCACGGCGTGCCGGGCCGCAACGGCAAGGTGGCCGTCATCAGCATGAAGAGCAAACACACTTTCAATCCATTACCTGGAGAACACTTTTATTATGCAAGAGTCACACAGGACGACGGCAAAATGCTGTGGAGCGCGCCGATATGGGTGACCCAGCTACCGCAATAGCAAGCCGCCAATCGTGCGCAGTAGAAAATTTAATTCCATTAATATTTTTCTTGCTAGAAAAGCTGGAAGGACAGTTATTAAAACGATAAAATAGGGCTTGACCGCATGGTGCGGCAGCGCACAAAATTACTTGACTCCCCACCGCACAAGAGTATCTTTTACCTTCCAAATCGATAGCCCAGACCGCTAGCCGTGCACATTCCTAAAGTTCTTCTCGTCAACGACGATCCAGCCAGCTTGTACGCGCTGGAAAGCCTGCTGCTGGACGCGGCCGATCAGCATTTGTACGAGCTGATCACCGCCAGCTCGGGCAAGGAAGCGCTGCGCCACGTGCTGATGCATGAATTCGCCGTGATCCTGCTGGACGTCAGCATGCCGAACATGGACGGCTTTGAGACCGCTGAAGCGATCCACTCGCATCCGCGCTCGGCCGGCACGCCGATCATTTTCATCACCGCCCACTACGCGGACGAGATGAACCGCCTGAAGGCGTACCAGAAAGGCGCGGCCGACTACCTGTTCACGCCGGTCATCCCGCAAATCCTGCAGGCCAAGGTGGCGGTGTTTGTCGAGATGGCGGCCAAGAATCTGCAACTGCGCATCAAGAGCGACGAGCTGGCGCGCCTCAACCAGGACTTGCGCGTGCAGCGCCTGCAAGACCTGGAGCGCATCAACGCCGAGCTGGAACTGGAAATCAAGGAACGCAAACAGGCGGAACAGCGCGCGCACGACCTGTCCACGCGCGATGCGCTGACCAACCTGCTCAACCGCCGCGCGCTGATCCAGCAACTGGAACACGCGGTCGCCACCTGCGACCGCAACGGCGTCGGCTTCGCCCTGCTGTTTCTCGATCTCGACAAGTTCAAGCAGATCAACGACAACTACGGCCATGAAGCCGGCGACGAGTTGCTGCGCCAGGTCGCGGCGCGGCTGTCGGCGGCGGTGCGGGTCGCCGATATTGTGGCTCGCCTGGGCGGCGACGAATTCGTCGTGCTCATCGAAGGCAAGTCCGCCTCCGCCAACGCCGCGCGCGTCGGCCGCAAGATCGAACTGGCCTGCGCCCTGCCCTTCGACATTGGCAACCATCGCCTGAAAACGGCGGCCAGCATCGGCATCGCCCTGTATCCGGAAGACGGCGCCAATGCGCAAGCGCTGATGAAGAACGCCGACACCGCGATGTACCACGCCAAGCAGAACACAGCCGCACCGGTGCAGTTCTTCCACGAACAGCTGAATGTGCGCGAACGCGAACGGGAACAATGGACGCTCGAGCTGCGCAAGGCGCTGGCGGCGAACCAGCTGGAACTGCGCTACCAGCCGCAGGTCGATCTGCGCAGCGGCCGCGTGGTCGCCGCCGAAGCGCTGCTGTACTGGCGCCACCCGGTGCATGGGCTGCTGGAAGCGCCGCAATTCCTGCCGCAGGTGCAGGAGCGCACGCTGCTCGACCGCGTCGACGCCTGGGTCATCGCGCAGAGTTGTTCGCAGGCGTCGCTGTGGCAAAGCCTGAGCGGCAGCGCGAATGGAGTACAAGGCCCGCCGCTGTGCATCTGGGTCAACCTGGCGACGCCGCAGCTGCATGCGGACCTGCTGCACGCGCTGCTGCCGGCAATGCGCAAGCATGGCCTGACGCCGGGCAGCATGGGCATCGAACTGAATGAAAAACTGCTGCTCGGTGCTACCGAGCCGCTGGCGCAACTGTTAACGCAGCTGCAAAGCGCCGGCGTGCGCACGGCGCTGGACGATTTCGGCAGCGCGCGTTCGTCGCTGGCCGCGTGCAAGCGCTGGCAGCTCAACGCGCTGAAGATCGATCGCAGCTTCGTACACGGCATCGGCAACGACGAAGGCGGCACCGACATCGTGGCGGCCGTGGTGCATCTGGCGAGAGCGCTGTCGATGCGCGTGATCGCACTGGGCGTCGAGACGCGCCTGCAACTGGAAGTGCTGCAGCAGATGGGCTGTCATATCTGCCAGGGCGAGCTGTTTTATCCGCCCTTGCCGGCGGCCGGTCTGCTGGAACAGACCAGCGATATCACGATTACCCTCAACTCACCTACCCTCCTAAGCAACGAGGAATAAGACATGAATAATATGACCGACTTGGGCGAACAGCTGGACGCAAAGGTTTTACTCTCCACGCTGATGGCACTGAAAAAAGGAGACTTTTCAGTGCGCATGCCATCCGACTGGATCGGCATGGCCGGCAAGATCGCCGATACGCTGAACGACATCATCGACACCAAGTCGCGCATGGTGCGCGAAGTGACGGAAGTGAGCCGCGTGGTGGGCCGCGAAGGCCGATTGACGCAACGCGCGGAGATGACCAACACCACCGGCGGCTGGGCCACCATTCTCAGTTCCGTCAATACGCTGATCGATGACCTGGTGCGCCCAACGTCCGAAATGGCGCGCGTGATCGGCGCGGTGGCAAAAGGCGACCTGTCGCAGACCATGGCGCTGGAGGTGGACGGCCATCCGCTGAAAGGCCAGTACCTGCGCGCGGCGATGACCGCGAATACGATGGTGGAACAGCTGTCGTCCTTCTCGTCCGAAGTAACGCGCGTGGCGCGCGAAGTGGGTACGGAAGGTAAGCTGGGCGGCCAGGCGCAGGTAAAAGGCGTGGCCGGCACCTGGAAGGACTTGACCGACTCGGTGAACTCGATGGCGGGCAATCTGACCTCGCAGGTGCGCAACATCGCCGAGGTGACCACGGCGGTGGCCAACGGCGACTTGTCGAAGAAAATCACGGTGGACGTGCGCGGCGAGATCCTGCAACTGAAGGACACCATCAACGTGATGGTGGATCAGCTGCGCTCCTTCGCATCCGAAGTGACGCGGGTGGCGCGCGAGGTGGGTACGGAAGGTAAGCTGGGCGGCCAGGCCTATGTGCCGGGCGTCGGCGGCACCTGGAAGGACTTGACCGACAACGTCAACTTCATGGCGTCCAACCTGACAGGTCAGGTGCGCAACATCGCGGCGGTGACGACGGCGGTGGCGAATGGCGACTTGTCGAAAAAGATTACGGTGGACGTCAAGGGCGAGATTCTCGAACTGAAAAATACCATCAACGTGATGGTGGACCAATTGTCGTCCTTCGCTTCCGAGGTGACGCGGGTGGCGCGCGAGGTGGGTACGGAAGGTAAGCTGGGCGGCCAGGCGCAGGTAAAAGGCGTGGCCGGCACCTGGAAGGACTTGACCGACTCGGTGAACTCGATGGCGGGTAACCTGACGGGCCAGGTGCGTAACATCGCCGACGTGACCACCGCCGTGGCGAATGGCGACTTGTCCAAGAAAATCACGGTGGACGTCAAGGGTGAGATTCTGGAGCTGAAAAACACCATCAACGTGATGGTCGACCAGTTGAACTCCTTCGCTTCCGAGGTGACGCGGGTGGCGCGCGAGGTGGGTACGGAAGGTAAGCTGGGCGGCCAGGCCAACGTGCCCGGCGTGGCCGGCACCTGGAAGGACTTGACCGACGGCGTAAACTCGATGGCGGGTAACCTGACGGGCCAGGTGCGTAACATCGCCGACGTGACCACCGCAGTGGCCAACGGCGACCTGTCGAAAAAAATCACGGTGGACGTCAAGGGCGAGATTCTCGAACTGAAAAACACCATCAACGTGATGGTGGACCAGTTGTCCTCCTTCGCTTCCGAAGTGACGCGGGTGGCGCGCGAGGTGGGCACCGAGGGTAAGCTGGGCGGCCAGGCGTACGTGCCGGGCGTCGGCGGCACCTGGAAAGACTTGACCGATAACGTCAACTTCATGGCGTCCAACCTGACGGGCCAGGTGCGTAACATCGCGGCGGTAACCACCGCCGTAGCGCGCGGCGACTTGTCGAAAAAGATTACGGTGGACGTCAAGGGCGAGATCCTGGAACTGAAAGACACCATCAACGTGATGGTGGACCAACTGTCGTCCTTCGCTTCCGAGGTGACCCGCGTGGCGCGCGAGGTGGGTACGGAAGGTAAGCTGGGCGGCCAGGCCAATGTGTCCGGCGTGGCCGGCACCTGGAAGGACTTGACCGAGAACGTCAACCAGTTGGCGGCGAATCTGACCAACCAGGTGCGCGCAATTGCGGAGGTGGCAACCGCCGTGACGCGCGGCGACTTGTCGCGCTCCATTCAGGTGGAAGCGCGCGGCGAGGTGTCCTACCTGAAGGACAACATCAATGAGATGATCCGTAACCTGAAAGACACCACGCTGAAGAACGCGCAGCAGGATTGGCTGAAGACCAATCTGGCGCGCTTTACCCGCCTGCTGCAAGGCCAGCGCGACTTGCAGGCCGTGACCAAGCTGATTCTGTCCGAGCTGGCGCCGCTGGTGTCTGCCCACCACGGCGTGTTCTACATGATGGATTCCGGCGACAGCGACGCGCGCCTGCGCATGATCGCCAGCTACGGCTACCGCTCCAGCCGCAAGCTGCCAACCTCCTTCCTGCCTGGCGAAGGCTTGGTGGGCCAGTGCGCGCTGGAGAAGGTGCGCATCTGGCTGACCGACGTGCCGCGCGATTACATCGTGGTTTCGTCCGGCCTCGGTGCGGCGCCGCCGACCAATATCGTGGTGCTGCCTATCCTGTTTGAACAGCAGGTGAAGGCAGTGATCGAGATCGCTTCGCTGGACCGGTTTACCGAAACCCACCTGTCCTTCCTCGACCAGCTGATGGAATCGATCGGCGTGGTGCTGAACACCATCGAAGCCAATAGCCGTACCGAATCGCTGCTGACGCAATCGCAGTCGCTGGCGCAGGAACTGCAACAGACCAACCAGGAGCTGGCCGAAAAAGCCCGCCTGCTGTCCGAGCAGAATATCGAGGTGGAACGCAAGAACCGCGAGGTGGAGCAAGCTAAGCTGGCGCTGGAAGAGAAAGCCACCCAGCTGGCGCTGTCGTCCAAGTACAAATCCGAGTTCCTGGCGAATATGTCGCACGAGCTGCGCACGCCATTGAATTCGCTGCTGATTCTGGCGCAGCAGCTGGGCGATAACCCGGACGGCAACCTGTCCGGCAAGCAGGTGGAATTCGCCAAGACCATCCACGGCTCCGGCTCCGACCTTCTGACCCTGATCAACGATATTCTGGACCTGTCCAAGATCGAATCGGGCACGGTGACGCTGGACGTGTCGGAGTACCGCTTCCAGAATCTCCGCAACTACGTCGACCGCACCTTCCGCCACATGGCGGAGGCTAAGCACCTCGGCTTCTCGGTGGAGCTGAAGGAAAGCCTGCCGACCGCCATGATGACCGACACCACACGCCTGCAGCAGGTGCTGAAAAATCTGCTGTCGAACGCCTTCAAGTTCACCACGCACGGCCAGGTATCGCTGGAAATCAGCTTGGTCAACAGCGGCTTCACCAGCGACCACCCGAACCTGCTGCATGCGGATGCGGTGCTGTCGTTCGCGGTGACCGACACCGGCGTCGGCATCGCCTCGGACAAACTGCAGCTGATCTTCGAAGCATTCCAGCAGGCCGACGGCTCCACCGCCCGCAAGTATGGCGGCACCGGCCTTGGCCTGTCGATTTCACGCGAGCTGGCGCGCCTGCTGGGTGGCGAGATCCGCGTCGAATCGGTGGTCGGCAGCGGCTCCACCTTCACGCTGTTCCTGCCGTATAACCGTGCAGGCTTTATCAATTACGACATCAACCGCCAGCCGCAGGTCCGCCTGCCGACGCCGTCGCCGCAGGTGGTCTACACGCCGCCGGCGCAGACCGAACTGGCGCTGGCGGACCACAGCAACCTGTTCGAGCAGGATGCGGATCTGGACCAGTACAGCGGCAGCGATGACCGCGGTCTGGTGGCGCCGGGCGATCCATCGGTGCTGATCATCGAGGACGACGAACGCTTCTCGCAGATTGTGCTGGGCTTCGCGCGCGAGAAGAACTTCAAGGGCATCGTCACCATGCAGGGCGACTCCGCCCTGAGCCTGGCGCGCGACTACCTGCCGTCCGCCATCCTGCTGGACCTGGACCTGCCGGACATCGACGGCTTTACGGTGCTGGACCGCCTGAAGCGCGATCCGAGCACGCGCCATATTCCGGTGCATGTGATGTCCAGTTTGCGCGAACGCGAACGCGCGCTGCGGCTGGGCGCCATCTCCTACCTGAATAAGCCGGTCAGCAAGGAGGCGTTGCAGGAAGAGTTCACCCGCATCCAGAAGTTCCTGTTGGGCGGAAAACGCAGCCTGCTGGTGGTGGATGACGAGCCGGCGCAACGCGACTCCATCGTGGCGCTGATCGGCGATGCCGACATTCACATCATGGCGGTGGAAACCGGCCAGGCGGCGCTGGACGCCCTGCGCGAACAGCATTTCGACTGCATGGTGCTGGATCTGACGCTGCCGGACATCAGCGGTTTCGACCTGCTGGACATCATCGGCAAGAACGAATCGCTGCGCGACCTGCCGGTGGTGATCAACACCGCCAAGGACTTGAACCGCAAAGAAGTGGCCAAGCTCAAACGCTACGCCAAGACCATCGTGATCAAGGATGCGCGCTCGCCGGAGCGGCTGCTGGACGAGACGGCGCTGTTCCTGCACCGTTCGCAGGCCAGCCTGCCGGAAGCGCAGCGCAAGATGCTGGAAGAGATTCACGCCGCGGAAGGTGGGCTGGCGGGCCGCAAGGTGCTGATCGTCGATGATGACCTGCGTAACATCTTCGCATTGTCGTCGCTGCTGGAGCGCCAGCAGATGCACGTGCTGTTCGCCGAAAACGGCCGCGATGGCATCGAGGTGCTGGAGCGCGATCCGACCATCGAAATCGTCCTGATGGACATCATGATGCCGGAGATGGACGGCTACGACACCATGCGCGCGATCCGCCGCATCCCCAAATTCAAATCCCTGCCGATCATTACGCTGACGGCCAAGGCGATGAAGGGCGACCGCGATAAGTGTATCGCGGCCGGCGCGTCGGACTACATCACCAAGCCGGTGGACGTGGCGCAGCTGCTGTCGCTGATGCGCGTATGGCTGCACTGATGCGTTCCGTGACCTCCACCGTGAAGGCAGCACGGCGCCATTCGCCTTCGTCGGTGGAGGAACTGGAACTGGAGCTGCTGCTGGAAGCGCTTTATCAATGCCATGGCTACGACTTTCGCGGCTATGACCACGCGCTGGTGGCGCGCAAGGTGCAGGCGCTGCGGCTGCGCCTCGGCCTGGCCACCATCTCGGCGCTGCAATCGCGGGTGCTGCACGACGACGAAACGTACAACACCCTGCTGCGCGCGCTGTACGTGTCGCCGGCGCTGATGTTTGACGATCCGCTGGAAGTCTCGATGCTGCGGCTGTCATTGGGCGTAAGCCTGCACGGCGCCGCGCTGCCGCGCGTGTGGCTGGCCGATTGCGCCAGCCCGCAGCAGGCGTGGACGCTGGCCATCCTGCTGGAACAGGAGCAGCTGGCGCCGCGCACCGAAATCTACGCCACCGTTGCCAGCGACACCATGCTGGCCGACGCGCAGCACGCCAGCTTGCCGATGGCGCGGCTGGATGAGCTGCAGGCGAACTACGTGCGCAGCGGCGGCGTCGGCAAGCTGGTTGACTATTTCGATGTCGATGCGGATGGCTTGCACGCCGCCTTGAAGCCGGAACTGGCCAGTCGCATCACATGGGCGCAATATAATCTGGTGACAGACGCTTCGTTCAACGAGTTTCAGATGATACTGGGGCAGCGCACCCTGCCCGACTTTGGGCTGGCGCTGCGCAAGCGCGTCTTGCAGCTGTTCGACGACAGCCTGGCGCCATTCGGCATGCTGGCGCTGGACCGGCCGCTGGACGACCACGATCCGCTATCGCGCCACTACAAGCCTATCATGGCCGGCCAGCCCTGGTATAAACGCGTCGCTTAAACCCCTTATCCCACTTAGCCCAGGGCACTCGCGCTGGGCCGCTCGGCGATGCGGTCGCGCCAGGCCTGCAAGTGCGTCAACCCCTCATGCCCCGGCCGGAATTTCATCAGCCCGCGCGCAAACTCCAGCGCACAGAACGCGGTAATGTCGGCGATAGTGAAGCGCTGCCCGGCTACGAAGGGCTGGCCAGCCAGGGTTGTGTCCAGCCAGCGCGCCGTCTCGCGCATCTTCCCGGCCTGCGCCGCGCCGTACTCTGGAAACTGCGGCTGCTCCAATGCGGCCAGGCCGGGATGCGTGTGGCGGATGCAGTTGGCGGCGCCGAGGAACAGATGCAGTTCCACGCGGCGGTCCGTCATCTCAATGAAGGCCCGTTCGTCAAAGCCCTCGCCCATCAGATTAGGCTCGGGCGCATAGCCTTCCAGCCAGGAGCAGATGGCGCGCGTCTCGGCCAGCACGCGGCCGTCGTCCAGTTCCAGCGCCGGCACGCGGCCAAAAGGATTGAGCGCCAGGTATTCGGCGCTGCGATGCTGGCCGGCGCCGATATCGATCTGCACCGGCTCGATGCCGGTCAGCCCCTTCTCGGCGATGAACATGGCGACGCGGCGCGGATTCGGCGCCCGGGCGGAGGTATAGAGTTTCATCGCGACTGCCCCTTTTCCAGCATGGTGCCAATGGTGGTGGGATCGGTGCGCTCGACGCGCGGCGGCATAATGATACCGCGCTGTACCGCTGGCCGCGCGGCAATCGCAGCCAGCCAGCGTTGCAGGTGCGGCAGATCGTCCACCGTCACGCCAGACCAGTTGTGCGTATGGACCCATGCCCAGTTGGCGATGTCGGCGATCGAATAGTCGCCGGCCAGGTATTCGTGCTGCGCCAGGTGCGCGTCCAGCACGCGGAACAGACGCTTGCTCTCGCCCTGATAGCGGTCGATGGCCGGCTGGATCTTCTCCGGGAAGTAGCGGTGGAACACATTGGCCTGCCCCATCATGGGACCGACGCCGCCCATCTGGAACATCAGCCATTGCAGCACCTGCGAGCGGCCCTTGAAGTCGGCCGGCATCAATTCGCCGGTCTTCTCTGCCAGGTAAATCAGGATGGCGCCGGACTCGAACACCGCAAAATTGTCCTCGGCGCGGTCGACGATGGCCGGGATGCGGCCGTTCGGATTAATCGCCAGGAACCATGGTTCTTTCTGTTCGCCGGCCATCAGGTCCAGCGCGTGCAACGTGTAAGTCAGTTCCAGCTCTTCCAGCGCGATGGAGACTTTATGGCCGTTGGGAGTCGCGGCCGTGTACAAATCGATCATGTCTGTGCCTTCTGCCAAAGTGAACGTAGCAAGATCATAATCCTATTTGGGATTTGACAGCGTCCGCACTTCGCCGTAGATTGCTTGCTTGCCCAAAAGGCCAACATTACGAAGGAAAAGCATGCAACGCAGTTTGATTTCGCTCGCCGTCATGGCGCTGCTGGGATTGTCCGCCGGCGCCCCTACCCTGGTCGCCGCTGCCCCTGCCGCCAAAGTTACGCAGGTCACCACCCAGCTTCCCCGCACCGCCGTGCCGACGCACTACGCCGTGTCGCTGACGCCAGACGCCGCCAACAGCAGCTTTAGCGCCAGCGTGACCATCGCGCTCGATGTCAAACAAGCCACCAGCAGCCTGACGCTGAACGCCGCCGACCTGAAATTCAGCGCCGCCGCCATCAGCGCCGGCCCGGGCAAACCGCAGCAAGCCGCCAGCAAGACCGACATCGACGCCGACAAGCAGACCGTCACCTTCCATTTTGCAGACACCCTGAAACCCGGCAGCTACCAGCTCAAACTGGACTATACCGGCGTGATCGGAACCCAGGCCTCCGGCCTGTTCTCGCTCGACTACGACAACGGCGGCGCCAAAAAGCGCGCCCTGTACACCCAGTTTGAAAACTCCGACGCGCGCCGCATGATCCCATCGTGGGACGAGCCGTTCTACAAGGCCACCTTCGCGCTGGAGGCCACTGTCCCTGCCGGCCAGATGGCCGTGTCCAATATGCCGGTTAGCTCCACCACCAAGCTGGCGGACGGCCGCGAACTGGTGCGCTTTGCCACCTCGCCAAAAATGTCGACCTACCTGCTGTTCTTCGGCCTGGGCGAATTTGACCGCGCCACCGCCGTGCAGGACGGCGTGGAGCTGGGCGTGATCACCCAGAAAGGTGCGCTGGGCCAGGCCCAGTTTGCGCTGGAATCGTCGCGCGACGTGCTGAAAGAATACAACGACTACTTCGGCGTCAAATATCCGCTGCCTAAGCTGGACAACATCGCCGCGCCAGGCCGCAGCCAGTTCTTCAGCGCGATGGAAAACTGGGGCGCTATCTTCACCTTTGAGAATTCTATCCTGCTCGATCCGCGCGTCGCCACGCAGTCGGACAAGGAAGTCTCGTTCCTGGTGGCCGCGCACGAAATGGCGCACCAGTGGTTCGGCGACCTGGTCACCATGGCCTGGTGGGACGACCTTTGGCTGAACGAGGGCTTCGCCTCGTGGATGGAGTCGCGCACCACCACCCGCCTGCACCCTGAATGGAACTGGGAACTGCGCGCGGTCGGTACCCGCGAAGGCGCGATGGAGCAGGACGCGCTGGCCACCACCCACCCGATCGTGCAGCACATCGCCACCGTCGAACAAGCCAGCCAGGCATTCGACAACATCACCTACAGCAAGGGCGAATCGGTAATCCGCATGCTGGAAAACTATGTGGGCGAAGAAGGCTGGCGCGCCGGCGTGCGCAGCTACATCGCCAAGCACGCCTATGGCAACACCGTGTCCGACGACCTGTGGCGCGAAGTGGAAAAGGCAGCGCACAAGCCGGTGACCGCGATTGCCCACGACTTCACGCTGCAACCTGGCGTGCCGCTGATCCGCGTGGCCGATGCCGTGTGCAAGGATGGCAAGACCACCATCCAGCTGACGCAGGGTGAATTCAGCAAAGACAAGGAAAACAAGAAGCCACTGAGCTGGCGCGTGCCCGTGATCGCGCAGACCGTCGGCGGCGCCACCGTGCGCACCGTGGTCAGCGGCGGCAAGGCCAGCATGACGCTGCCTGGTTGCGGCGCGGTGCTGGTCAACGCCGGCCAGAGTGGCTACTACCGCACGCTGTACACCGACAAGGCCTTTGGCGCGCTGGCGAAGGGCTTCGCCACCATGCCGACCATCGACCAACTGGGCCTGCTGTCGGACAGCTGGGCGCTGGGCATGGCCGGCCTGATGCCGGCCTCCAGCTTCCTCGACCTGGCCAACAGCGCACCGGTGGACGCAGCGCCGCAAGTGTGGCAGAAGATCGCCGGCGTACTGGCCGGCCTGCACGACAGCTACGAAAGCAAGCCGGAACAGCGCGCGGCGCTGGACCGCTTCGCGCGTGCACGCCTGGCGCCAGTATTTGCCCGCATCGGCTGGACCGCCGCCAAGGATGAAGCGGCGCCGGTGGCCAATCTGCGCGAAACGCTGATCCGCGCGCTGGGCGAAGTGGGCGACGACAGCGTGATCGCCGAAGCGCGCCGCCGTTATGCCGCTTCCGCCACCGACAAATCGGCCATGCCGGCAGCGCTGCGCCGTCCGATCCTGAGCGTGATCGCCGCCAGCGCGGATGCCGCCACCTGGGACCAGATGCGCGCCGCCGCCAAGGCCGAGCAGTCGAACATGATCAAGGCGCAGATGTATGACCTGCTGGGTTCCGCCAGCGACAAGGCGCAGGCGCAACGGGCGCTTGACCTGGCCCTGACCGATGAACCGGGCGCTACTGCCGGCGCGTCGATTATCAGCCACGTGGCCAGCAACCACCCGGACCTGGCGTTCGACTTCGCCATCTCGCACCGCGACCAGATCGACAAGATCGTTGATGGCGCCTCGCGCAGCCGCTACTTCCCTGGTCTGGGCGGACGTTCGGCCGATCCGGCCATGATCGGCAAGCTGCAGGCTTACGCCAGGCAGTACCTGCCGGCCGATGCGCAAGGCGATACCAAGCAGGCGATTGCGGCGATCGAGTACCGCATCAAGGTGCGCACCAAGCGTCTGCCGCAGATTGACGCGTGGTTGAAGCAGCACGCCGGCTAAAGGCAAAAAAAACCAGCAGCATCGTGAGATGTTGCTGGTTGCAAAACGCTCGAAAGCGTGGGGATGTCTGGTTGTCCGCCGACTATGGTGTCGTCTGAACTAAAATTGTGCCGGGCGTTATAGGTCCGGCAACCTGGCGCTGGGCTTCACCTCGCGCTATGGGTTCTACTTTGCCATCGATCGTAAATCGCAGGCTTAGAACTTCATTAAAGTACCGGGGATGGCGTAATGGTGCCGGTGTTTGAGGCCACCGGCCAGCCTGCTGAGCCATGCACCGTGAGCATCCGCGCCATCTTGGGCGCGGGGTCGGACGGTGCAAGCTTTCGCCAGCGGAGCGATAATAATTGGACAATATGACGGCCAAATGACGCACACTAAATTAACCTCCGCAATATGCGCAGCACTCTGTGCGCTGAGCGCTTGCACGCAGTTGCCGCCGCCAACTAGCGCGCCCGCGACCGCGCCTGCTGTCGCCCAGACGCCGCCAGCTGTCACGCCGCCCGCCGCGCCAGCCCTGCCGGACGCCGGCCCGCTACTGCGCATCGATACCGCCCAATCGCTGATCGCCGTCACTGTGCGGCGCGGCGGCATATTGGCGCGGCTGGGCCATGACCACGTGGTCGCCAGCCATACGGTAACAGGCACGGTTGCTCCATTGCGCAATGTAGCGGATTTCCAGTTTCGTCTCGATGAGATGAAAATAGATGAAGCAGACCTGCGCCGCATCGCCGGCATGGAAAAGCAGCCGTCCGCCGACGCCATCGAAGGCACGCGACACAACATGCTGACGAAAGTGCTGGATGCCGACCGCTATCCGCTGGTCACCGTGCACGTGGAACGCCGCGCCGCCGGCCAGCCGCTGCAAGTCGCCATCACGCTGCACGGCGTCACCCGCACGCTGGCCATTCCGGTCGAACTGCGCGAAGAAAATGGCGTCATCAGCGTCAAAGGCACGGTCCAGCTGAAGCAGACCGATTTCGGCCTGACGCCGTTTTCCGTCATGGGTGGCGCCATGTCCGTGCTGGACCCGATGGAGCTGCGCTTCGACCTGACCGCCAGATAAAAAAAAGCCCGCGCACTTCGCGAGGCGCGGGCCAAAAGTTTCAAATCGGGAGAGACTTGAAAGAGCAAAGCCAGTATCTCAGCCATGCATGACGCCCTGATGACATCACGCCTTCCCGATCAAAGTTTTTTTTAGCGGGCGATAATCAGGCGCAAACCGAGGCCGACGAAAATCGCACCGGCCACCCGGTCCATCCACTTGCCCGCGCTCGGCGTGCGATTGATCCACGCCCCCACCGCGCCGGAAAAATAGCCCAGCAGTCCAAACAGCACCACCGCCTGCGCCGTGAACAGCAGACCCAGTTGCGCCGTCTGCCACGCCGCGTCGCCGCGCGAGGCCACCACAAACTGCGGCAAAAACGACAGGAAGAACAACACCACCTTCGGATTGATCATGTTGGCGAACAGTCCCTTGGCGAACAGCTTGCGCAGACTTTCATCGGGCAATCCAGCGCCCTCCACCCGTGCACCGCCACGGCTGCGCAAGGCGCCGTAACCGAGCCAGATCAGATAGCCGCCACCGAGCAGCTTCAAGGCGCCAAACGCCAGCGGCGACGCCTTGATCAAGGCGCTCACGCCCAGCGCGGCCAATACCGTATGGCTCAGGCACCCCAGCGCGCAGCCCAGTCCAAACATCATCCCCTGGCGGCGGCCGCGTGTCATGCCAACGCTGAGAACCATCAGGTTGTCGGGCCCCGGCGAAATGGTGATCAGCAGCGCCGCGCCGAGGAATCCGATGAACTGTTCTGGTGAGATAAGCAAGATATCGTCCTCAAGAGCAAAGCCGCCATCATACCAAAGCACTAAGTTCTCGTTTAAAATGACACCACCACCTACCATGGACAGCCGGCGCACGGACCACGAATGAGCAAAGCGAGCAAGATCTACAGCTTCACCGCGTACCTGCGTCGCTATGCCCTGCTCCTGCTGCTGGCGATGTGCGCGCATGCCAGCAGCACCGCCGCGCCCATCGCGCTGACCGGCGCCAGCATCGACCTGGCCAAGGCCGGCCGGCTGTATGCCGACAATGGCGAACCCTATCCTGTCACTGCGGCCGGCCTGCCCGCCATGCTGGCCAAGCTCACGCCTGCGGCCAAGGTCAATCTGCTGGGCGGCGGCTACTGGCTGTATGCAGAGCTGCGTAACGACAGCCGCCAGCAGCACTGGGTAATCGACCCGAACGACACGCTGATCGATCTGGTCGACATCCAGATCTACAACGAAGACGGCAGCATCCACCAGATGATGACCGGCTACCGCCAGCCGCATGCCTACCTGCTCCACTACGGCAAGGACATCGACCTGCAACCGGGCCAGCGCTACCAGGTGCTGATCCGCTTCTCCAGTCCCTACTATGCGCGCACGCCGGTGTTCTCGGTGCTGCCGCGCACCGACTACCAGCAGCTGGTGGCCAGGGAAAATGTGCTGATCATCGGCGCGCTCGGTGCGCTGCTGGCGCTCACCGTGTTCAACTTCTTCATCTACTCGATCACGCGCGACCGCTCGTCGCTGTACTACTCGCTGTACGTGCTGTGCTACGCGGTGGCGTGGGGCATGACCTTCCATATGTCGGCCGACTTGTTCGGCTGGCATAACCTGCACTGGCACTACGTGCCGTTCTTCCTGCTGCCGGTACTGAGCACGCTGTTCTACACCACCTTCCTGCGGCTGAAGGAAACCGCGCCGCGCCTGTATGCGCTGAGCCGCGTCAACATCGTACTGCCGCTGGTGACGCTGCCAAGCTGCTTCCTGGCGCTGAGCTATGCCCACACCATCGCCACCATCGTCATCACCATCTGGATGACGATGGCGCTCACCACCGGCATCATCGTCTGGCGCAGCGGCTACTACCCGGCGCGCTTTTTCGTGTTCGGCTTCGTGGCGCTGATGGTGCCAGGGCTGATCATCCTGCCGGCCAATGTCGGCCTGATCCCGGCGCTGGTCAGCAATGCGCAGCTGTTCACGCTCCTCGGCGGCACGCTGGACGGCGTGCTGCTGGCGTTTGCGCTGGCCGACCAGATCCGCCTGCTGCGCAACAACCTGGAACAGCGCGTCAACGAACGCACGGCCCAGCTGACCGAAGCCAAGGAACATGCGGAAGTGGTCAGCCGCCACCGCATCGATTTTCTGTCGGCGATGAGCCACGACATCCGCACGCCGCTGGCAGGCGTGATCGGCATGATCAAGTTCGCCATGCGCGACCAGTCAGTGCGCGGCAGGACCGAAGAGTATTTGCGCATCGGCTTGCAGAACAGCGAGTCGCTACTGGCCATCCTCAACGACATCCTCGACTTCTCCAAGATCGACGCCGGCCGCCTGTCCATCGAAACCGTGGACTTCGACCTGATCGCGCTGATCGACGACGCCCTCGGCATCCTGCAACAGCAGGCCGACGCCAAAAGCCTGCTGCTGCGCTCCGACCTGGCGCTGGACCTGCCGCGCTACGTGCGCGGCGACCCGACGCGCCTGCGCCAGATCCTGCTTAACCTGCTGGGCAACGCCATCAAGTTCACCGACCGCGGCGAAGTGCGGCTGGACGCCGCAGCGCTGCAACTGGCCGACGGCCGTGCCAGCATTTGCTTCGACGTCAGCGACACCGGTCCCGGGATCCCCCCCGACACGCTGCCACGCCTGTTCCAGAAATTCGAGCAGGCCGACCATTCGACCACGCGCCGCTATGGCGGTACCGGCCTTGGCCTGGCGATCTGCAAGGAACTGGTGGAACTGATGGGCGGTTCGATCATGGCCGAGAGCCGGGTCGGCGCCGGTTCCACCTTCACCGTCACGCTGCCGCTGGCACTCGGTGCGGCGCCGGCCGTCGACGCCACCGCGCTGCCGCACAAGGAGCATCACGCCTACCGCCTGCGCGTGCTGTGCGCCGAGGACGTGCGCACCAACCAGATCATCGTCAGCACGCTGCTGGAGGGCATGGGGCACGACATCCGCATCGTGGAAAACGGCCTGCAGGCGCTGCACGCGCTGAGCACCGCCGCCTATGACCTGGTGCTGATGGACGGCCGCATGCCGATGATGGACGGCGAGCAGGCCACGCGCCTGATCCGTGCCGGCGGCAGCGAAGACTATCGCGTGCTCGATCCGGCCATTCCGATCATCGCGCTGACCGCCAACGCCAGCGACCATGACCGCGCGCGCTACCTGGCCGGCGGCATGGACGGCTTCCTCAGCAAGCCGGTCGACGAGCGCCTGCTGTACGACCAGGTGGAAAAAGTCATCGCCCAGCACCTGAGCCGCGGCCGGCCGCTACGTCCCACGGATGCCATGCAACTGGCGGCCGATCGCACCGCGTCGCTGGACGAGCAGTTCGGCATCGAGCACGCTGCGGCGGCGCCGGACACGGTACAGATCATGCCGCTGGCCGGCCTGTCGCACAAACATATGCAGCGCATCACCCAGGCCTTCCTGGACGAAGCGCCGCGCCGGCTGGAGACGGCGCGCGCGGCGGTCGTCGCCGGCAACAGCAACGCGGCGGCGGCGGCCATCCACGCGCTGAAAGGCAGCGCGGGCTACCTCAACTCCACGCACCTGCATTCGCTGTGCCACGAGATGGAAGCCGCCGCCAGCGCGGGCGACCTGGTGGAAGTGATCGACATGCTGCCGGACGTCGAAGCGGCGCTGGACAAGGCCTGCGCCGACCTGCGCAGCGCCTGCGCCAGCGCCAGCACCTGAGCGCAGTCCAGCAAAGTTTCGCGTTTTCCGCGACAATGAGAGGCTTAGTTCACCTTGCATCGGATTTTCCATGAACCCTCAAGATAGCGCGCTGGCTGCGCGCGACGGCCTGCCGCCCGATGCGCGCTGGCTCGCCATGCTGTCGGTCGCCATCGGCGTCGGCATGTCGTCGCTCGATACGGCGATCGCCAACACCGCCCTCCCCGCCATCGCCGACCAATTGCGCACCACCCCCGCCGCCTCGGTCTGGATCGTCAATGTTTATCAATTGGCCATGGTGGCCACGCTGCTGCCGTTTGCCGCACTGGGCGAAGTGATCGGCTACCGGCGCGTGTGCCTGATCGGCCTGACCCTGTTTACCGCCGCCTCGCTGGCCTGCGCGCTGGCCTGGTCGCTGCCGTCGCTGGTGGTGGCGCGGCTGTTCCAGGGCATCGGCGGCGCCGCCATGATGGGGGTGAACACCGCGCTGGTGCGTTCCATCTTCCCCGCCAAGCTGCATGGACGCGGCTTCGGCCTCAATTCGCTGGTGGTGGCGGTGGGCTTTGCGGTTGGCCCCACCGCCGCCTCGCTGATTCTGGCAGTGGCCTCGTGGCCATGGCTGTTCGCCATCAATGTGCCGCTGGGCGTCGTCGCTGTGCTGCTGGGCCGCCGCGCGCTGCCGCACACCCACCGCGCCAGCCACAAAATCGACGCGCCAACGGCCATCCTCAACGTGCTTGCCTTCGGCCTGCTGATCCTCACCTTCGGCGACGCCGCGCACCAGGAAGGCTGGCAGCGACTGCTGCCGGAGGTGGTCGCCACGCTGGTGCTGTTTGTCCTGCTGCTGCGCCGCCAGGCCGGCCATGCGGCGCCAATGCTGCCGGTGGACCTGTTCAAGCGACCGCTGTTCGCGTTGTCGGCGTTGACGGCGGTGTGCACCTTCGCCGCACAAGGCCTGGCGTTTGTCTCGCTGCCGTTTTATTTTGAACATACGCTGGGCCGCTCGCCGATTGAAACCGGCTTCCTGCTGACGCCATGGGCGGTGCTGGTGGCGGTGATGGCGCCGATCGCCGGCCGCCTGAGCGACCGTTATCCGCCCGGCGCGCTGGGCGGCATCGGTACCGCCATCCTGTCGTCGGGCCTGGTGGCGATGGTGATGTTGCCGGCGAATCCGACCGTGTTCGATATCGGCTGGCGCATGGCGTGGTGCGGTATCGGTTTCGGCTTCTTCCAGGCGCCGAACCTGAAAGCCATTATGGGTAGCGCGCCGCCGTCGCGCGCGGGTGGCGCCAGCGGCATCGTCGCCACTGCGCGGCTGATCGGCCAGGCTACTGGGGCGGCGCTGGTGGCGTACTGCTTCACGCTGTCGCCATTGCGCGGCACCTCGTATGCGCTGATGCTGGCGGCGGCGTTTGCGGCGGTCGGTTGCGTGGCCAGCTTCTCGCGGCTGGTGGTGACGCAGGCAGCTGATCAAGCGTGAGCCGCGCTGACGCGGACGCTGCTACACTCTGGCTCACATATTCAGGAGCTACCAGCATGTCCAACCGCACGCTTAATTTGACCGATACGCTGTACGACTACGTCCTCGCGCATTCGCTGCGCGAGCATCCGGCGCAAACCGCGCTGCGCGCCGCTACGCGAGGGCATGAACGCGCCAGCATGCAAATCTCGCCGGAGCAAGGCCAGTTCATGGCGCTGCTGGTCAAACTGATGGGCGCGCGCTATGCGATCGAGGTGGGCGTGTTCACCGGCTACAGCGCGTTATCGGTGGCGCTGGCGCTGCCGCCGGAAGGCCGGTTGATCGCCTGTGACATCAGCGATGAATACACCAGTGTCGCCAAGCCGTTCTGGCAGCAAGCCGGCGTAGCCGACAAGATCGACCTGCGCCTGGCGCCCGCGCAAGATACGCTGCAGGCGTTGCTGAACGATGGCGAAGCCGGGCTGTATGACTTTGCCTTCATCGACGCCGACAAGGTGGGCTACGACGGTTATTACGAAAGCTGCCTGCAGCTGCTGCGCCCCGGCGGTCTGATGGTGCTGGATAACACGCTGCGCGACGGCCGCGTGGCCGCGCGCGCTGAAGATCCGGACACCGCCGCACTGCAAGCGCTCAATATCAAGCTGCGCGAAGACCAGCGCATCGACCTGTCGATGCTGCCGATCAGCGATGGCGTAACGCTGGCGCGCAAGCGCTAAGCTGAACGCGGCCTGCCACCCTGCGCAGCCGCGTCCCATCTTTGGCTGGGCCGCTATTTCGGCCGCGCCGGTTTAATATCCTCGTCCGCCTTGTGCAGCGCGCCGCTGCGCAACTGCCCTACCGCCACCGCGACCGAGCGCGCCACATTGCGCACCTCTTCCTGGAACGCCTCGTCCTTGTCCAGCGTCGCATGGCTGTCGGCATACGATTCGTAATAGCCGACATAGCGGTCCAGGGCCGACTGCTTGCCAGCGTCAATCAATCCCATCCAGTCCAGCCAGTCGGCCAGTCCGCGCCGCAGCCCTTCAATGCCGGCCACGTCGCCATGCACCACCAGCCCATAGGCTCGCCCGGCCAGGTGCTTCGGATAATCCCAACCAGCCAATTCCAGCGCCTTGGCCTCCGCCGCCTTCTTGCCATGCGTGGTGGTGGGATCCGGATTACCGCCATCCGCACACACCAGCCGGTCGATCATCAGCTTGAGCACAGACGGCGCCTGATACCAGTAAGTCGGCGTCAGGATGATGACGCCGTGCGCCGCCACCCACTTTTCGTAAATCTCCGCCATCCAGTCGTTCACCTGGCGCTCACCATGGTTTGGATAGCAGCTGCACGGCCAATGACACAGCGGCATGGCAGTCGACACGCAGCCCTTGCAAGGATGGATATGCTGGTCATAGGCAGACGTCAGCAGACTCAAATCCAGCACATCCACCTCGACATCCGCAGCTTCCAGCACCTCCTTCGCCCATAGACTCATGCGATAGGTCTTGGAGATCTCGCCCGGACAGCTGCCATCATTACGCGCCGCGCCAATGATGAGCAACACGCGCGACTGGGTCGCCGCATCCTTCTGCCGCTGCTCGGCTGCCAGCAGGCGATCACGGGTCTCCTTCCACTCAACCGACATATCGTAATCCGGATCGGCAAACTCGCTGCCGGCCTTTTGCGTGATCGGCGCCTTGCGGCCCTCATCATAATTGCGCCAGGCAATTTCCTCCACCTGCGCCAGCGCGTCCGAGGCCTGCTCAAACCTGGGATCAACGAACGACCGCATGAACTGCAAACGAAACTCCTTGCGCTCCAGCTTTTCTGGCGCTTGTCCTTGACGTACTTCCGGCATGTGACCTCCTTGTGTAAAGCTAGCTTGGCACGCCGCCGGACGCTGCTCCGTTCGCTCACGCACGCTCCTACACGGCCACGGCGTGTGCACCTACGGGACGCGCGGCAGGGCGGGCTTAGCATAGCGCTACACCCTTCGCCACACTTTTAAACAGGAGACCATCATGAGCCAGCCAAACAAACCAGATCCACGCGGTTTCAAACCCGGCGCCAATATGCCGCAGGACGGCTACGATCCTAAAACGCAAGGCATGTCCGAAAGCGGCAACCACGCTACCGGCCATCCTGGCAACGACACGCCGGCAGGCAATCTGCAGCACGATCCGAAGGAGCAGAGCGAACGCGCTTTACGCCAGGATAACCACAACCGCGAAGACCAGCGCAACCAGCAGAGCGCTTCCGCTGCGGCCACCGCCGCGTCCCACCGTGACAAGAATGCCGGCGCGCGCGGCGACGATTCCAGCCACACCAACGTCAGCAAAAAACCGTAATTCCAGTTTACTGGACATGGATTTCCTGTAAAATGGAAATCCATGGACATCAACCTTCTTATTGCCCGCCGTCTGCGGGAACTGCGCGACGCCCAAGGGCTGTCGCTGGACGCGCTGGCGACCCGCAGTGGCGTCAGCCGCTCCAACATCTCGCTGATTGAGCGCGGCGAGAGCAGTCCCACCGCAGCGGTACTGGACAAACTCGCCAGCGCGCTCGGCGTGTCGCTGGCCACACTGTTTGAAGACAAAAGCGAAGACAGCGAGCCGTCGCCGGTGGCCCGCGTGGCCGAGCAGCCGGTGTGGACCGATCCCGGCTCCGGCTACACGCGCCGCAGCCTGTCGCCTTCCGCGCCGTCGCCTTTGCAACTGGTGGATGTGGTCTTTCCCGCCGGCCAGCGCGTGGCCTATGACAGCGTTCCGCACAACACAGACATTCACCAGCAGGTATGGATGATCGAAGGCGCGATGGATATCAGCGCCGGCGACCAGCAATGGCGTCTGCAAGCCGGCGATACGCTGGCCATGCGCCTCGACCGGCACATTGTCTACCACAACCCAACCGACAACCCGGCGCGCTACCTGGTGGCGCTGGCCACGCAAGCCGCCACACGGAGAAATCCATGACCGACGTCCACGCCGATATCGCCATCCGCCGCATCAGCACCGACGAAGCGCGCGAACGCGCAGCGCCGCTGGCGCAGGCACTGGCCGATGTCTTGATCGATTGCGTGGAAGGCGGCGCCTCGGTCAGCTTCATGCTGCCGCTGACGCGCGAGAAAGCGCTGGGCTTCTGGTACGGCGTGCTGCAAGCCGCCGCCAGCAAGGAACGCGTGCTGCTGGTGGCGGAGACCACCGCAGGCCGCATTCTCGGCACCGTCCAGCTGATCACCGCGCAGCCGGACAACCAGCCGCATCGCGCCGATGTCGCCAAAATGCTGGTACACCGCGATGCCCGCCGCCGTGGCGTCGCCGCTCAACTGATGGCGGCCGTCGAGCGGGCCGCGCGCGACCAAGGCAAGACCGTGCTGGTGCTGGATACCGTCACCGGCGGCGATGCAGAACGCCTGTACCAGCGCGCCGGCTGGCAGACCGTCGGCACCGTGCCCAACTTCGCGCTGATGCCGGACGGCGCCTACTGCGCCACTACCTTCTTCCACAAGCAGCTTTAGAAGTCGCGTTAAAAGTCCGATTCGCCTTCAATGACGGCGGGGTAGCCGCTGATCGCGCGCGAGGCCTGCATGCCCGCCATCACCGCCGCCTCCACGCAGCCGGCGTTGATGCCGGTCTTGATCCAGTCCCCGGTCAGGAACAGATTCGAGAAACCCGATTGATCGGTACGCAACCTATACTTGGTCGAACCGACGACCGACATCACATACCGCTCGGATGGATCGACATTCGCCCGCCAATACTGCGCATCGAAGCGCTGCACGCCGGTGGCTTCGCTGCCGTCCACCAGCCATTGCCACGGGAACGCGCCCGCCGGCCCGGCCGCCGACCATAGCGACGCAATTTCCTTGCTCAGCTGATTGATCGCGCCCTGCTTCGCCACCTCCGCCATCTGCGCCGGGAAGCCATGCACGCTGGCGGGCGGATAGCTGTCCACCGTCAGCGCGCTACAGAAGTAGGAGACATTGCGGGGATCGAGCGGCGCCGGCCAGTCTTCGCGCACCAGCAGCTGATCCATCGGCGCCCACGTATCAAACGGCTCGGTGAAGCCGCTCAGCACCGGCTGCTGACCATCAGGCTGATGCGCCCAGCCCATCTGCGTCAGATCTTTGTTGAGCCAGACCTGATAGGCTTGCGTAGCCACCGTCTGCACCTTCTCCGAGGTCGCCAGCAGCGCCGGGCTTTGCGCCAGCAACTGCGGACATAGCACCGGCAAGGAGCCGACCGAAATACCGAACACCACCTGATCGAAATCCACGCCGCGCTTCAGCGTTACCGTTGGCAGCTCCTTGCCGAACGCTTCGCGGTACACCTCCGGCCAGTCGGTCCAATGCGACTCCAGGTTGATTTCCTTTGCCTGCAGCAGTTGCGCCTGCAGCTCGTCAATCTGCGGATACAGCGGCGCGCTCGGCCAGCAATCCAGTCCTTTTACCGGCAACAGCGGATCGTAGTCCGCACCGGCCAGCTGCACCTGCTGCGTCATGCGGATGCTGCCGATCTGCGCCCCATCCGGCACCAGCTCCTCCACCTTGTGGAAGAACTTGAACTTCACGCCGCGCTTCAACAGCGCCTGATACAGCGGCGTGAAGATGGTATCGCCCATCCCGGCCTGCATCTTGAACATGATGCCGCCCTTGTACGCCAGGCCGATGCGGGCCATGGAGCGCAGCATGGTGCCGGCTTCCGCGTTCGGCTTCTCGAAATCGCCTCCCTCATAGGCGAAGATCAAGTCATAGAACCCGCGCACCGGCGCCGAATTCACCGCCAACTGCTCATCGCCGCCATGCTTGCGCAGCCAGTCGCGGAAATCGATATCGTTGATGACATCGAAGCCGTTGCGTATCACGCCATCCTCGAATACGCCCTTCATGATCGTCATGCCGAGATCCAGGCAGATGAACAGACGGCGGATATCGTCCGCCACATCGCCATCGGCGCGCGCAATCAGCTTGTCATAGCGCGAATGCAGCTTGCTGCGCACGCCCGCCATGGCGCCGGCCAGCGCCAGATGCTGGCCTTTGCCCGCATCCTCCGCCATGTTGAACACCATGCCGGACAAGGCGCCCGCCAGCAGCGACACGTCATCCATCAACTCTGACGCCGACGATGTCACGCCTTCGGCCAGGTGATACAGCCAGTCCGGAATGATGCCGGTATGGTGCGGATGCGGCGCCAGTTCCATCTCCTTGGTCAGATGATCCAGGCTGCGTATCCATTGCTCGATCCAGCTGACCATCGCCACGGCCATCTGCCACAGCGTGATCTTCTGATCGCCCTCACCCGGCTCGCCCGGCAGCGACGGGAACGTAATCGACCAGTTGTGCCATTGCTCGCCGACTTTTTCGGACAAGGCCACGTAATCCTGCTGCTTGAAGGCGTCGCGCCAGGTGGCCAGCGGTGCGCCGGGCGGACGATCCAGCGCCGCATAGGCGGCCTTGATCATCCTGAACGCATTGGAGTAAAAGCCGAACCAGATATGCAGGCCATGTTCCTCGATGCGCTGGCCGTATGCCGCATTGCGACCGCTGGCGCCTTTGCCGCCCAGCCGCCAGCCTTGCTGATAGAGCGTGATGTCGTAGTTGTTCTGCCAGCCCGGTTGATCGGTCAGATAATAGGCCGTGGTCATGGCGCTGACGCCACCGCCGAGAATCGCAATCTTCTGCGGCGCGACCGATGAGTTATCCACCAGCTCCTCGCCCGGCTCCGCCGTGAAATCAAAATTCAGGTAGTACGGCAGGATGGCCTGCTGCGCGCCGAGTTGCAGGCCGAGCGTATCGTTGAGCGGGAAGCTGTCGAAGGCGTGCAACACCACTTCGTAGTCATGGCCCAGCAATTTGCCGCCGTGGATCTTGTCGATGGTCGCCGGCGCCGCCAGGATGGCCTGGTACACTGCCTTCAGGCCAAAGCTATCCGGGAACTGCTTGAGGAAGACCTGATCGATGCGCGGATTGCGCAGCAGGGAGATGATGTCCTCCCAGCCAGCGATATCCATGTTGAAGAAATCCGGAATGGACGCGAACAGTTCGATCGCCTGCTCGATCAGTTCCAGCAGGCTGCCGATTTCCCGCTCGTCGCCGTTGGCCTGCGTGGCGTTCACCTCCAGCAGCGGATGCAGGGCGATTTTGGTCTCCGGCGAAAACGGATGGAAGCCCTTGGCCGACAGGGCGCAGCGCTGCGCACCGATCTCGTATTCGCACAAATACTTGGGATAGCCGAACAGTTCGCGGCCGTTAATCAGCGCCATCGCATCGTCCACGAAGATGTGCGCCGGATAGTAGTAAATGTGCGACAGCTCGCCCTCGTCGTCCATGGCGCCGACCATGATCCAGGTGACGATATCGATCTCCGTGATCCAGCCCTTGGCGTGATCGACTGGCCCTGCCGAATCGGCGTGGTTCACCTGCGTGAAGGTGATCAGCACATACGGTGAGATCGCCTTGAAGCGCATGCGCGCGCCGGCCACCGCGTTCAGCGTACCGTCCAGCGTGGCCTGCAATTTCGCCAGGTCGCCCCGGACGAAGAAGCCGTACATGTCGGCGTTTTTCAATTGCAGGGGTGAATGCATCATCACCGAGCCGCCCTGGTAAATGTAGTTAGGTCTGGTCGCCATGGTCTAGGGAAAGAGGTTGGACTAGACCTTTAGTGTATGTGAAATTCCGCACATATTGCCAAAAATAAATCGCAGAATGGCGGTGTAGAATGAAGCATGACCAGAGATCATCACGAACAGCGCGCCTGGGTGCGTATGCCGTCCGGACGGCGCCTCGATTTACTCGATCCCACACCCTTCGACTGGGACGATAGCGATCTCGCGCTGGGGCTGGCGCGCACCTATCGCTGGGGCGGCCATTCGGCGTGGCCGCTGCCGCTGTCGGTGGCGCAGCACTCGTTGACGGTGATGCAGGTGCGCACCGCCGCCTGCACCGCTGCCGGCCTGACGCTGCCGCCGCTGGCGGCGCTGCGCGAACTGCTGCACGACGCCGAAGAAGGCCTGCTGGGCTTCGACTGCATCTCGCCGCTCAAGCCGTTTTTGGGCGACGCCTTTAAAACCCTGTCGCAAAAACTCGACGCCGCCGTCTTCCTGCGCTACGGTCTGCCGGGCTGGACAACAAAAGAATACGCCGCCCACAAACTCGCCGACCGTCTGGCCGCCGCCAGCGAAGCGGTCCACATCGCCGGCTGGTCCGCCACCGAAGTGCAGCAGACACTGAAAATCACCGTACCGCCCCTGCACGACGATCCGCTGCACGCCATCTACGGCGGCACGCCATGGGAACCGTGGCCGCCGTCCCTCGCCGCCGAACGCTTTCTTGCCCAACTCAACCAACTGAAAGATTTATGCGCCTGACTTCCCTGCTCGCTCTCAGCCTCGCCGTGCCCGTGACCGGCCAAGCGGCCGCACCAGATCTCTTCGAAGGTATTTATTCCACCGTCGACCCGCGCACCGGCGCGCAGACGGACATGTTCAAGATCTGGAAAGGGGTGGACGACTATACCGTCCTGAGCAATTACAACAGTGCCTGGAGCGGACCGCAATCCGGCCATGTCGGCACGCCGCCGGCCAATGAGGTATTGCCCGGCCCGTTCCCCCAGGACCCGCGCGTGCGCACGCTGTGGATCGAAAAAATGGGCGCCATCTACCAGATGCCGCCAGGCGCACTCTCTGTTGCCGGGCGCTCCGATACGGGATATCTGGCGCACATGGTGCAACTGGGCTCGCCGCAGTTGCTGCGCCGGCCACTCCTCACCGGTCGCGCCGAACGTGGCGAGCGCGGCGAGAGCAAGTACAAGCCGGGCGCGAGCGAACAACGCGTTACGATCACCACGCTCAATTTCAGTTCGAAAGCAGTGCAGGTCGGCGTCAGCGACCCGCGCAACAAGGACAATGCCGTCGATACCGATCCGCTGGCGCCCTACATGGCCAGCCTGCAAAGCTGCTGTTACTATCTGCCGCAAAAATGGCATGCCGCGCTGCGCCTCAACGTCGAAGTCCGCTCGCCGCCGGAAGGCCAAACCAGGACCATCACGCTGCCGGTGCCCAAGTACGACAAACCGGACAATCTCGCTGTAGCGGTGCGCGCAGATGGCAAGATCGAACTGGTCGAGCGGCCAGCGTCCGATGACATGGCGGCCATGCCGGCGCCGCCAGCAGCCGAGCTGGTGCGCATTCGCGCCGCCATCATCCAGCGCCAGAAGGCCAATGTGGCGGACCTTACCCGGCAAATGGAGAAAGAGCCTGGCGCCGCGCGCGAATTCCGGGACGACCTGACCGCGCTGCAACAGACGCTCCGGTACACCGAGGCGCTCGCCGCGTGTCACAAAACGCCGGAGGAATGCGAGCGTGAGGCGATCGCGCAAGCCAAGGCGGTCCGCTGACGGGGCCGCCTATACCAACGTATAACTATACGCCGCGGCCAAGGTTGACGAGAATGACTTCATCAACCTCACCTGGAGATCCAGACCATGAATACCGCATCCGTTCTCATTGCCGACGTCCACCCGCTGATCCGCGCCGGCATGGCCGCCTTGATCGAGTCCGACGGCAAGTTCACGCTGCTGGGCCAGGCCTGCGACGGCCAGCAAGCCATGGAGATGTGCGACCGCCTGCACCCCGACCTGCTGCTGATGGACCTGAACATGCCGGGCTGCGACGGCGTCGAAGCCATCGGCCGCATCCGCGCCCAGCATCCGGACGCCAAGGTCATCATCCTCAGCGGCCACGACGGTGAAGACGATGCCGACCGCAGCATGCGCGCCGGCGCCCACGCCTACATGCTCAAAAGCGCCCCGCTCGACGACCTGATGACCTGCATACACGCCGTCCTGCAAGGCAAGAAATTCATGATGCCGGAACTGGCCGTCAAGCTGGCCAGCCGCATCCACGGCAACCAGCTGACCCCGCGCGAACGCGACATCCTGATGCACCTGGCCACCGGCATGAGCAACAAGGTCATCGCCCGCGCCGCCGGCATCGGCGTCGGCACCGTCAAGTTCCACGTCAAGAGCATCATGTCCAAACTCAACGTCTGCACCCGCACCGAGGCCGCCATGGTGGCCGCCAAGCGCGGCCTGGTCCACCTGAACTAATCCTATAGCCAGTAGCCGCGGGCCACTGCAACGCCTAGTATGCGGCTTTATGCCTGATACTGGAGAGACTCTATGTTTGCATTCCCGCGCCGCCTGATGGCGGCCTGCATGCTGGCGTATGCCGGCCTGGTCCACGCCGCAGCGCCGATGGCCAAAAGCCAGGCGCCTGGCTATTACCGCATCATGCTCGGCGACTTCGAGGTGACCGCGCTGTCCGACGGCACCCACCCGTTCCCAGTGGATACCGTGATGACCAACATCACGCAACAGCAAGCCTTGCAGGATCTGGCCGAGGTCGACCTCAAGCTGCCGGTGCAAGGCTCGATCAACGCCTTCCTGATCAACACCGGCAGCAAGCTGATCCTGGTGGACGCCGGCGCCGGCGCGCTGTACGGCCCGTGCTGCGGCAAGCTGATGGCGCATCTGCGCGCCGCCGGCTACCAGCCGGAGCAGGTGGATGAGGTCTACCTGACTCACCTGCACAAGGATCATGCCGGCGGCATCATGCGCGACGGCCAGGCCGCCTTCCCCAACGCCGTGCTGCGCCTTTCACAAGCCGAGGCCGATTACTGGCTGACGCCGGCCAACAAGGCCCTGGCGCCGGACTTCCTGTCGACCTTCTTCGACGCGGCGCAGGCGGCAGTGGCGCCGTACAAGGCGGCCGGCCATTATCAGCCGTATAAAAACTTCGGTCCGCTGGAACCCGGCCTCGAAGCCATGCCGGCGCCCGGCCATACTCCTGGGCACGCCGCCTATCTGGTACAGAGCCAATCGCAGCAGCTACTGATCTGGGGCGACATCGTCCACGTGGCCGGCATCCAGTTCCCGCATCCAGGCGCTACCCTCAAGTACGACAGCAGCGAGCCGAACGCGCAAGCTACGCGCGCGCGGCTGCTGCAGATGGTGACCGAGCAGCGCCTGCTGGTAGCCGCAGCCCACATCGCCTTCCCCGGTTTCGGCCATATCCGCCAGCACCAGGGCGAATACCAATGGCTGCCGCTAAATTATGATGAAACACCGGCGCCGGCCCAGCCTGTTAATCAAAAGCAATAATCAGAAATCACTAGCAATAAGCGACTAACCCTATCGGGTATGCCGCTTATTGCAAATCTGCCGTATATCCCTCTTCCGGCCTATCCTGCATGATGTGTGTTAACGCAACCTGTTTTAACACCACTGGAGCAGCAGTATGGCCAGCATCAAGCCCACTCCCGATCTGCGACCGGCGCGCATCAATGCGCTGGGCGAATTCGCCGCCTCCATCGCGCATGAAGTCAAGCAGCCGCTGGCGGCGGTGACGCTCAACGCCCAGGCCTGCCTGCACTGGCTGGAGCAGGACCCGCCACGCGTGGACCAGGCGCGCACCGCCTTGCGGGTGGTGCTGGAAGCCAGCAGCGCCGCGTCGGCGATGCTGCGCAGCCTGCACGGCATGGCCTGCCAGGCCGCGCCGCAGCGCCAGGCGCTGGTGGTCAACGACGTGGTGCGCGACGTGCTGCAACTGTTGCGCGGCGAACTGCGCCAGCAGTGCATCACCGTCACCGAAAGCTATGCGCCGGATTACCAGCTGCGCGCCGACCGCGTGCAACTGATGCAGGTGCTGATGAATTTGATGCTGAATGCGATCGAGGCGGCGCGCGACTTGCACGACCGTCCGCGCACGCTGGCGCTGCGCACCGCGCTGGCCGACGGCGCGTTGCGCATCAGCGTGGCCGACAACGGCGCCGGCATTGCGCCGGCGCTGGCCGAGCGGATTTTCGATCCGCTGTTTTCCACCAAGCCGGGCGGCACCGGCATGGGCCTGGCGATCTGCCGCACTATCGTCCAGTCGCATGGCGGCCGCATCTGGAACGAACCCGGGCAACCGCACGGCACTGTTTTTCACCTGAGTTTCAAGGAGTACACCTTATGGACCCCATCTCGATCCTGATCGCCGACGATCACCCGCTGATCCTGGCCGGCATGACGTCGCTGCTGGCGACGATGCCCGAATTTCGCCTGGTGGCGCAGGCCACCGATGGCCTGGAGGCTGTGGCGCTGTACCGCCAGCACCGGCCGGACGTGGTCATCATGGACCTCAGCATGCCGCGCCTGAACGGCGTTGAAGCCATCGAGCAGATCCGCGCCGAGGATCCCAGCGCCAGCATCGTCATCCTCACCACTTACCAGGGCGACGAAGACGTCTTTCGCGGCCTGCGCGCCGGCGCCAAGGCCTATCTGCTCAAGGATGGCGACTCGCGGCAACTGGCCGACTGCCTGCGCGCGGTAGCCAGCGGCCAGCAATTCCTGCCAGCCGAAGTGGCCAGCAAACTGGCCGAGCGCAAGGCCACCAGCCAGTTGTCGCGGCGCGAGCTGGACATTCTGGCCCACCTGGCCACCGGCAAGAGCAACAAGATGATCGCGCGCAGCGCCGACATCGAGGTCGGCACCGTCAAATTCCACGTTAATAATATTCTGGCCAAGCTCAACGTTGCCAGCCGCACCGAAGCCGCCACCGTGGCGGCGCGGCGCGGCTTGCTTAGCGTTTTCTAGCTTACTTGTTGGCCGGCACGGCCGCCAGTACCTTGTGCTGGGTGCTGGTGCGTTCCGGCGCCTTGTGCACCATGGTGTAGGCGTAGTCCACGCCCATGCCGTACGCGCCCGAGTGCTCCTTGGCGATGGCCATCACGCCATCGTAGGTTTCGCGGCGGGCCCAGTCGCGCTGCCATTCCAGCATGACTTGCTGCCAGGTCACCGGCACCACGCCGGCCTGGATCATGCGCGCCATGGCCTGGTCGTGCGCTTCTTTCGAGGTGCCGCCGGAAGCATCGGACACCATGTAGATTTCGTAGTCGCCTTCCAGCATGGCGCACAGGGCGAAGGTGGTATTGCAGACTTCGGTCCACAGGCCGGCCACGATGACTTTTTTCTTGCCGTTGGCTTTCAGTGCATCGCGCACTTTCTGGTCGTCCCACGAGTTCATCGACGAGCGCTCCAGGATTTCCTTCTCCGGGAACACGTCCAGCAGTTCCGGGTAGGTGTGGCCGGAGAAGGCTTCGGTTTCCACGGTGGTGATGGTGGTCGGGATATTGAACACCTTGGCGGCCTTGGCCAGCGCCACGGTATTGTTCTTCAACACCTGGCGGTCGATCGACTGCACGCCAAACGCCATTTGCGGCTGGTGATCGATGAAAATCAGCTGGCTGTTTTGCGGCGTCAGGACTTCTAATTTCGGATTGCTCATGATGGTGTTTCCATGTGGTGTAAAGGGAAAATCCATCTTAGGCGGTGACAGCCCCGAACACTACTCATCTAAATATAGGCGTCGCCCGCAGCTTGCCTCTGCTAAGATAAGCGCACCATGAAGACACAACTCAATGACCTGACGCGCGCCCTGCGCGACCTGCACAAACAACTGATCAACCTGGAAACCCAGTATTTCGGCGCCGTCGGCAGCCCGCTGGAGCATTTGCAGCTGATCACCAACCACCCGCATTTCGCCTGGCTGCAAAAGCTGTCCGGCCTGATGACGCAAATCGACGAGCGCCTCGACGATCCGGAACCGGTCACGCACGAGGAAGCCAAGGCCTTCCGCCAGTCGCTGGAAATGCTGATCGGCCCGTGCGAGGAAGGCGACCAGGAATTCCGCGCCAAGTACAACGCACTGCTGCACGACGGTCCGGAACTGGTGATGGCGCACGGCGCCGTGCGCAAGCTGCTGGCGCAGATGTAATGCCGGTCTAGCTGAACCAGCATCTCCAACGCTTCCAGCGCGCCTGCCCGGCGTAGGCGCGCGCGGCCGGCACGATCAGCCGCACGCGCAGGCCGCCGGCGTCGCGGTTGTCCAGCGTCAGCTGGCCGCCAACCCGGCGCGCGCGTTCGAACAAGCCGGTCAGTCCCCAATGGCCGGTGCTGCCGTGGTTCAGGATTTCCGGCGCAATGCCCTTGCCGTCATCCCGCACCTGCAGGGTGAACTGGCTGGCGCCATAATGTAATTCCACTTGTATCGACGCCGCCTCGGCGTGGCGGAACGCGTTCATCAGCGCCTCGCGGCCGATGCTGTAGATTTCGCACGCCGCCAGCTCCTGCAGCGCGCGCGGCGTGCCCTGCGTGCGCAGGCTGAACACGGCGCGATGGCTTTCCGCCAGCACTTGCCCCACTAGCAGCAGGCCGCGCGCCAGGTCGCCGTCGCCCATGGCGCCGGAGCGCAGCTCCTGCAATTCGTCCCGCCCTTCTTCCATCACTTTGTCCGCCAGCAGCAGCACGCGTTCGATCTTGGCGCGCGCCGGCGAATCGGCCGCCAGCCCGCCCAGCGCCGACTGGAAGCTCAGCGTCAGGCCGTGCACGCTTTGCAGGAAGCTATCATGCAGCGCGCGGGCGATGCGTTCGCGCTCAGCAATGCGGGCGGCCAGGCGCAGCGTGGCCTGGCGCAGCCATAACAAATACAGCAGGTACAGCAGGCCGGCCGTGGCCAGCACGGCCAGCGCGTAGAACAGCGGCGTCTGGGTAAAGGTCGGCAGGATGCGCACCGTCATGCTGGACTCGTCCTTGCTCCATTGGCCGAACTGGTCGACCGCCATCACGCGGAACCGGTACTCGCCCGGCCCCAGGTTGGTGTAGGAGATGGCGCGCCGCGTGCCGGGGTCCTGCCAGTCGGCGTCCACGCCTTCGAGCCGGTAGCGGAAGCGCAGGCTGTCCGGCATCGTGTAGCTGAGCGCGGTGTACTCGATGCGGAACGAGGTGGTGCCCGGCGCCAGTTGCAGCGGCTGGGTAAAATCGAGATAGCGCTGGCCTTGCGCCACCAGTGTCTGCAATTTGACCAGCGGCGGCGACGGCGGCGCGTAGTTGCGCGTGCTATCGATCCGGGCGATGCCGCTGACGCCGGCAAACCACAGCTGCCCGTCCTTGTCGCTTATCGCACTCTGCAAGCGATTGGAAATGGCGGCGAAACCGGGATAGCCGTCCAGCACGCCGAACAGCACATACTTGAGCAGGCGGCCGGGCTGGCCGATGGCTGCCGCCCAATCCGCCGCGCGCACCAGCACCACGCCCTTGCTGCCGTTGAACCAGCGGTCGCCGTTGGCCGAGATCGCCATGCCGGAGACCCGTGTCAGCACATCCGGGTCAGCGGCGTTGATCCGGCGAAAGCTTGAGCCGCTGAGCACCGCCACGCCGGCATTGCCGCCGATGAGTACCTCCGGCCCGGCATGCACAAAGGTGATGGTGCCGACATCGCCTTCCGGCTGCGGCGCGTAGCGGGTCAGCCGGCCATTGTCGTAATGGATCACCTGGCCATCGTTATAGCCGAACCACATGCTGCCGGGCGCGTTGGCAGCGCCCGCGGCGGCAAACGCGATGCCGGCCGGGATGCCGAGTTCCGCCTGCGTCATCCATTTGCCATCGAGCCGGCGATACAACGCACGCCGCGACACAGCCAGCCACAGCGCGCGGCCGTCATCCGTGATGCGCATGGCCTCGACCACGCCGTGTTCCAGCAGCCCTTCCGGATAGGCGATGATTTCCCGCGCGTTGCCACGGCGGCGTTCGATATGCTGCGGGCCACCGCGCAGCAGCGAACCGTCGGCGCCGTTGGACAGTGAACCGTAATCCGTCGGTTCGCCGCGCTCCAGCAGCATGGCGCGGCCGTCGGCCTCCAGCCGCCACAGTTCGTTGGTGGGCTTGGCCAGCACCAGCGCCCGCCCGGCCTCGTCCAGCGCAAAGCTGAAGAAGCGCTCGCCGCCGGTCAGCCGCACCGGGGTCAGCCGGTTATGGCGGAAACGCTCCACGCCCGACGAGGTGCCGATCCAGATACTGCCGTCGCGGTCCTCGAACACCAGGTTACCGGTCAGGCTGCTGACCTGCCACGCCTGGTCCAACCGGCTGTCCGGCTTGGCGGTCGGAGAGTAGATGCCGTCGGGCCGTTGGCCGACGCCATCGGTGCGGCAGATGCCGGGACAATTCAACGCCCAGTAATTGCCATCGCGGTCAAACAGCCCATTTTCCTGCCCTTCGCCCAATACCAGGCTATCGGGGCGCGGCAATTGCGGCCTGGTGTGTTGTGAGGGCACAGCGATCAGTTGCTCGTGCGTGTCCAGCCACAGCCGTCCATCCGGCGACTCGCTCAGGTTGACCGCCTTGTAGCCGCTGAGCACGGGGCGAAAACGCCTGGCGCCTGGCGCCTGCACCATCAACTGCTCACCGGCCGCCAGCCAGACTTGTCGGTATTGGTCGATCAGGATGTTGGACACGCGTCCCGGCGGTAGCCCCATCTCCGCGCCGACTTCGCGCCAAACGCCCTGCCGCAGTTGCAGCAGGCCATCATTGGCGGCGGCCCACACCATCCCATCGTCGTCCTGGATGACGTTAATCACGCCGCCGATCAGATTGGGGCCGAGGCGCGCGGGGAAATGGGTGAGGTGACCTTTGCTCAGCCGGCTCACGCCGCCGAAGATGTAGCCGATCAGCAGGTCGCCATTGCGCAGCGCTTTGAGCGCCGTCACCGGACGATTCGGCATGGCCTCGCCGGGCAAGGCTTCAAAGCGCTGGAACCTCAGACCGTCGAAACGGTACAAGCCGTTGCTGCTGCCGATCCACAACCAGCCATCGGCGGTTTGCGCCATGGCGCCGATCTCGCCCGGCGCGCCGTCCTTGCCGGTCCAGATATCGTGATGGTAATCGCTGAGCGCGACCTTGCTGTCCAGCGCCCACGCGCGCGGCATGACGAGGGCCAGCACCAGCAACAATGGGAAAAGGCGGCGGCTCACAGATGGGCAATTAGTTTGTTGATGAGACTTAGATGATAGACGAAAATTCAAGAATAAGTAAAACCTATCGCCGACATAGATACAATAAATTTTACCAATCGACGTGCAGCCGTTAATCTGGACTCAAGTTTCCACAGATTAGAAAGCACGATCATGCAAATCAAAGCCCGCCTCCACGCCCTGCCGCTGCCGGTCAGCGCCATTGCCCTGCTTGCCGCCCTGGTGCTGGCCAACCTGGACTACCAGACCGCCGGCTGGGCACTGTTTGGCGCCGGCATCATCGGCTGGGTCCGTTTCGACGCCAAACAGCTGCTGAAGGCCGACCGCTACGGCCTGTCGCCAGCCCTGGCGCTGCTGGCTTACCCGGCACTGGCCGGCGACCAGACCAACGTCAGCATCACCTTTGCGCTGGCCTTGCATGCCCTGGTGGTTTTCCTCATCCTGACCAGCCGCCATCTGTCAGAAGACATAGCGCAAGCATTTTCTCAGCAAAAAGGGATAAACCAGCGTATTTAAAGTGGTTTTTCCAGATATCCACATCAACTGTGGATAAGGGTGTGAATAAGCGCCTCTTGACAGCCAAGAACCCCTGTAACGGCGGGCTGTACAACAAAATGCCTAATCCACAGGCAGATTTTTTTCCCAATAAAATCAATAAC
This sequence comes from Duganella margarita, assembly GCF_009857535.1. Classification (GTDB taxonomy): domain Bacteria; phylum Pseudomonadota; class Gammaproteobacteria; order Burkholderiales; family Burkholderiaceae_D; genus Rugamonas; species Rugamonas margarita. The sequence continues at coordinate 293,307 of NZ_WWCS01000006.1, read as the reverse complement.
TTACAAAATGTTAAAAGTGGACGGCCGGCGTATTACAGCGGCCTTGAAAATAAGTTTTCTGTGCATAAGTGGGAAGCGAGACACCGTTGTTACGCCGCACCGGGAATCCTTTGACAAAAGTGCTGGCGAGGAATAGTGTCACTCTGGAGTGCGGCCAGTTCGACTTACCATGGGAACCTGCATGAATCAGAACGACGACGATACCGATTGGATGATAGAAGACGAGGCGCCGGCCAGCCAGATCCGCAGCGGCAGCGCCAACGCCACCCCGGCGCCGCCGCCATGGCGGGTGCTGATCGTGGACGATGATGTCGATGTACACGTGGTCACCAAATTCTCGCTCAGCAATGCCTGCTTCCAGGGCCGCCGGCTGAGCTTCCTGCACGCCTACAGCGGCGAGGAAGCGCTCAACGTGCTGCGCAACACGCCGGACATCGCGCTGGTGCTGCTGGACGTCATCATGGAGACCAGCGATGCCGGCCTGCACGTAGCGCGCCAGATCCGCGACACCCTGCATAACAATCTGGTGCGCATCGTGCTGCGCACCGGCCAGCCCGGCCAGGCGCTGGAACACAGCATCATTCTGGATTACGACATCAACGATTTCTGGTGCAAGACCGACCTGACCACGCGCAAGCTCTTCACCACGGTGATCTCGTCGCTGCGCGCCTATGCCGGGCTGGAAGAGGCGCAGCGCCACACGCAGGCGCTGCAACTCGAGCTGGACGCGGCGCGCAAGCTACTGGCGGCGGTCGACCAGCACGCGGTGATCGCCACGCTGGATGCACGCGGCCATATCACATCGGTCAATGACAAGCTGTGCGCCGTATTCCAGTACAGCCGCGAGGAACTGCTGGGCGCAGAGGCGCGCTTGCTGCACGCCCCGCCCTATCCGCAAGACCAGCTGGCCGATGCGCTGCAGGCGCTGAAAGACGGCGAAGCATGGACCGACGTCATCACCACCTGGCGGCGCGACGGGCAGGAAGTACGCCTGCGGGTGACGGTGACCAGCGATGACGGCGGCGCCATCATCGTCGGCAGCGTGCTGCAGGCCCTAAAAGTTCCGCTCTGAGTTCTGCCTTAAGTTTGGCTTAAGTCCCGGATTCTAGTAGCGTTTTTCCGGATATCCACAAATGCTGTGCATAACTATGTGGATAGCCCCCCATTGACAACGGATACAGCCTGTAACGGCGCGGTTTTCTACAAACTGCCCGTCCAATAGGCAAAAACAAATATCTTTAAAATCAACTACTTACAATCTGACGGATTGTAATGGAAAAATTTTTCAAAAAAATTCTTGCCAACATGATTTGTGCATAACTAAACACCGGCATTACATATCAATGCTGGGATTTCCGGCGCTGCTCCGGATGGAGCAACACCCGTTCGATCACCTTCGGATCGACATTGTGCGATTTCATGTATTCAATCGCACACACGGTATTAAAGCTGGATTGCACCACGATGCCGCGGTTGACTACCGCGCTGCATTCTTCGTTGTGGCGGGACTGCTGGGCGAGCGAGACATTCATCATGATCCTTGCGAAAAGTGGAGAGGCTGCCGCCCCGATCGGTGATGCGCTCAACGAGTATGGACGACCACCGGACAAAGTCAATGTCAGGCTCCTATCATTCCGCAATTAAAATGTTCCGTTCTATAATGCGGGATGACTGACGAGCGCCCCCGCCCTACTTCCCTGCTGGATCTGTTCATCTCGTTCACCCTTCTTGCGCTGCAAGGATTTGGCGACTGCTGGCGGTGCTGGGCCTCTGGCCGCGCTGTACGCGCAATATGGCAACCATCCGGGCGTGGTCGGCGCGCTGCGCGGCATGGTGGCCGTCACCGCAGGGCTGATCGCAGCCACCGGCGCCGGGACCCAATGTATTGTTCGTTGCGCTGATGGGCTGATCGGCTGGTTCCTGCCGTCGTGAGCTAGTTAGCAACTACTGTCTTTTCCATATACGATAGATCTCATCATCATTCCGTTTTCCGATGACGAGCACTTCCACCTCTTGGCCGCCTGGGATATAAATGATACGGTATTCGCCTGCATCCACACGGCGCTCACCTTGCTTGGCGCCTTTCAGCAATTGACTGTCTGGCGGTTCGGAATCTGCAAGCAGTTTGAAAACAGCCTTGCCCACCTGTCGGTACTGTTTCGCATCAAGTTTTTCGAGGAAATCAAGAGCCTGCTTTGTGAATTGCAGCTTCTTCATGATTTACCCCTTCTGAGAAGTCATGAAGGAATGCGGTCACGCGCTTTTTAGCAGCGCGGCCTTCAGCACGAGCCACATCTGCCTTGGCAAGCCAAAGCTGATCTTCGAGGAATTGGATTTTTTCTGACATGGCCTCGTAGTCATTACGAGAGATCAGATAGGCCGCCAGTTGGTCATTCTGGGTAATGCCAACCGGTGCGCCTGATAATTCCGCCAGTAGCTCCGAGAATCGCGTTTCCGCATCTTGGACGCTTACTGTGGTTAAAGCTGTGTCCGACATGATGGCTCTCCGGTGGGTCCGACGAGCCTAGTGTACTACTTTGAACCAACCGGCGCAGCAAATAGGCTGCGCCGGTTGCGGACAATTATTCCTTGATGGCTTCGATCGCGAAGGTCAGGGTCACGTCGTCGCCAACGTTCGGTGCGTAGGCGCCGGCGTTGAATTCGGTGCGCTTGATTTTAGCGGTGGCGTTAGCGCCGCAAGCCAGTTTCTTGGCCATCGGGTGGTCAGCGCATTTGAAGTTGGTGATGGTCAGGGTCACTGGCTTGGTCACGCCCTTGACGGTCAGGTTGCCTTCCACGGTCGATGGCTCGTCACCTTTGAAGTTGACCTTGGTCGACTTGTAGGTGATGGTTGGGTACTTGGCGGTGTCCAGGAACTGCTCGCCCTGGATGTGGCCGTCGAACAGTTTCGAACCGGTGTCGACCGATTTGGCGTCAATCGTTGCTTCTACCGAGCCGGTCTTGGCAGCGCGGTCCAGCGTGACCTTGGCGGTGGTGTTGTTGAAACGGCTTTGCTGAGTGCTGAAGCCAAAGTGGCTGTAGCTGAAGCTGGAGAAGGTGTGGTTAGCGTCGGAGACGAAAGTATCAGCAGCGGCAAAGGCGGACAGCGAGAAACCAGCGGCGATCAGCAGGGCAACGATTTTTTTCATTTAGAAACTCCTAGAGTGGTGAACAAGATTGTTCGAGTGAGGACGATTATGCGCGCCACATCTAAAGTTGTAAAACGAAAAATTTACCGCCTTACTATCGATAAAATCGATTGTATCGGGATTGCTCGCCTCAGGCAGCCGCCGCGATGCTGCTCTCGGCCGGCGTTTGATTCAGGATACGGCCCAGCAAGCGCTGTTCCAACGCGGCAAACGCCGCATTCCCCCGTGCGCGCGGACGCGGCAGGTCGACTTTCATGTCCAGCGTGACCCGCCCTTCCTCGATCAGCACCACCCGGTCGGCCAGCGCCAGGGCCTCCTGCACATCGTGTGTCACCAGTACAGCGGTGAACCCGCGCGACAGCCACAGCGACTCGATCAGCTGCTGCATCTCGATCCGCGTCAGCGCATCCAGCGCGCCCAATGGTTCATCCAGCAGCAGCAATTGCGGCTCGTGCAGCAGCGCGCGCGCCAGGGCCACGCGTTGACGCTGACCGCCGGACAATTCGGCCGGCCAGTCGTTCGCGCGCTCGGCCAGGCCGACCGTCGCCAGCGTGGCCGCCGCCGCGTTGAGGGAGCGTGGCAGGCCGATCGCCACATTCTCCAGCACCGTCTTCCACGGCAGCAAGCGCGCTTCCTGGAACATGATGCGGATGCTGGACGCCAGATTGCCGGCGCCGACCTTGATGCTGCCCTGGTCGGTGATCTCCAGCCCCGCAATCGCGCGCAGCAAGGTGCTCTTGCCGCAGCCGCTGCGGCCGACGATGGCGACGAATTCGCCGGCATGCAGCTCCAGCTGCACATCATGCAGCACCTGGCGCGCGCCGAAGGATTTACTGACCCTTTCCAGATTCAGCGCCACGCCCTGACGGCGCGCCGCCGGCGCCGGCGACGCCTTGGTCCAGGTGGCGCTCTCGCGCGGCAGCGCGCCGGTATCAAATAAAGCGGTAGAAATAAACATGCGATCTCCTTAACGGTAAGCCGGATTCCAGCGCAGGAAGTGCTTCTCCAATCCGCGCGACACCAGGTCAGCCGCCTTGCCCAGCAAGGCGTACAACAGAATCCCGACCAGCACCACGTCGGTCTGCAGGAACTCGCGGGCATTCATCGTCATGTAGCCGATGCCCGCTTGCGCCGAAATGGTTTCCGCCACAATCAGCAGCACCCACACCAGGCCCAGTGAAAACCGCACGCCGACCAGGATCGATGGCAGCGCCGCCGGCAGGATCACATCGCGATACAGTGGCCAGCCGGACAAGCCGTAGCTGCGCGCCATCTCGATCAACCCCTGATCTGCCGAGCGAATGCCATGGAAGGTATTCAGGTACACCGGGAAGAACACGCCCACCGCCAGCAGGAACAGCTTGGCCGTTTCGTCGATGCCGAACCACAGGATCACCAATGGAATCAGCGCCAGCGCCGGAATATTGCGGACCATTTGCAGCGTCGTATCGAGCAGTGTCTCGGCGCGGCGGAAGCTGCCGGTCAGCAGACCAAGCGCCAGTCCCAGGCCGGCGCCGATGGCGAAACCGCTGATCGCGCGCCACAAGCTGGTACGCAGGTGCACCCACAACTCGCCCGATACCGCCAGCGTCCAGAAAGCCTTGGCCACCGCCCACGGCTCCGGCAGGATGCGGCTCGACAGCCAGCCCAGTTGCGACGATGCCTGCCACACCACGATCAGCAGCACCGGCAATGCCCATGGCGCCCATACACTTTGCTTCTTCATCTACGCAGCCTTCTTCTTGGGCAGAATATCGCTGGCCATGATCTCGCCGAATGGGCCGGTCAGCGATTGCTCGCCGTGGTCCTTGCCCTTGCCCAGCAGCGGGAACACCAGTTCCGCGAAACGGTACGATTCTTCCAGGTGCGGATAACCCGAGAAGATAAAGGTCTCGATACCCAGGTCGGCATATTCCTTGATACGCGCGGCCACGGTTTCGGGGTCCCCCACCAGCGCGGTCCCGGCGCCACCACGCACCAGTCCCACGCCGGCCCAGAGGTTGGGGGATACTTCGAGCTTGTCACGGCGGCCACCGTGCAAAGCTGCCATTCGTTGCTGTCCTACCGAATCCATTTTGGCGAAAGACGCCTGCGCCTTGGCGATGACTTCATCATCCAGGTTGCTGATCAAGTCATCGGCGGCGCGCCACGCTTCTTCATTGGTCTCCCGGACGATGACGTGCAGGCGGATGCCGAATTTGACGGTGCGGCCATGCTTGGCGGCGCGCGCGCGGATGTCGTCCAGCTTCGCCGCCACGGCCGCCGGCGGTTCGCCCCAGGTCAGGTAGACGTCCATCTGTTCGGCCGCCAGTTCGTGCGCCGGTTCCGACGAACCGCCGAAGTACAGCGGCGGATACGGCTTTTGCACCGGCGGATACAGCGTCCTGGCGCCTTTCACCGTAATGTGCTTGCCTTCGAAATCGTAGCCCTTGTCGCCGCCTTCGCCCGCCAGCGACGCACGCCAGACGCGAATGAATTCATCCGAGATTTCGTAGCGCTTGGCGTGGTCGGCGAACAAGCCGTCGGCTTCCAGCTCGCCCTGGTCGCCGCCGGTGACGACGTTGATCAGCAGCCGGCCATTGGACAGGCGGTCAAATGTCGACGCCATGCGCACCGCCAGGCCCGGCGTGGTCAGGCCCGGACGGATCGCCACCAGGAACTTGAGATTCTGCGTGACGTGGATCAGCGACGACGCCACTACCCAAGCGTCTTCGCAGGAACGGCCGGTCGGCAACAGCACGCCGTCGTAACCCAGCGTGTCGGCTGCCACCGCCACCTGTTTCAGATAGTTGGCGTCGATGGCGCGCGCGCCCTTGGCGGTGCCGAGGTAGCGGCTGTCGCCATGGGTAGGAATAAACCAGAACAGATTCAGAGACATCGTAGACTTCCTTATTGCGCCGCCAGCTGTTTGACTGGCAGGGTGGCATCCTTGACCGCGATCGGTTTCGGGATCAGTTTCAGATTCGAGAAAGCGTCGGCGACTTTCTGCTGTTGCTCCAGCACGTCGGCGTTGATCGGCTTGACGCCGTAGCTGTAGCGCGAGGCGGCCAGCGCCACGATGTCGGTATCCAGCCCGGTTTGCGCCGACAGGATCTGCGCCACGTCCTTCGGATTCTTGGCGCCCCACTCATCAACCTTGGCGATTTCTTCCAGCACGATGCGGACGATGTCACTGTTCTTTTCAGCGTACGGACGCGCGGCCAGGTAGAACTGGTGATTGGCCACCAGCCCTTTGCCGTCTGCCAGCACGCGCGCGCCGAGCTGTTTCTCGGCGGCGGCCAGGAACGGATCCCAAATCGCCCAGGCGTCCACGCTGCCGCGCTCAAACGCCGCGCGCGCATCGGCCGGCGGCAGGTAGACCACTTGGATATCCTTATAGTCCAGGCCAGCCTTTTCAAGCGCCTTGACCAGCAGGTAGTGAACGTTCGAGCCTTTGTTCAATACGACCTTCTTGCCTTTCAAGTCGGCCAGGCTGCGCAGCCTGGAATCCTTGTGCACGACGATGGCTTCGCTGCCCGGCGACGGCGGCTCGTTGCCGACATAAACCAGGTTGGCGCCGGCCGCCTGCGCAAAGATCGGCGGCGCTTCGCCCACCGTGCCAAAGTCCACGCTGCCGACGTTGAGGCCTTCCAGCAGCTGCGGGCCGGCCGGGAATTCGGTCCACTTCACGGTGACGTTGCGCGAGGCCAGGCGCTGCTCCAGCGAGCCGCGGCCTTTCAGCAAAGTCAGGGTGCCGTATTTCTGATAGCCGATGCGGACTTCCTGCCTGGCCGGCGTCTGCGCCTGCGACTGGCCTGCACCGGCAGCCATCACGCCCGCTGCAAACAGCAGGCCGAGGGTATGGCGGCGCGAGGCGCGTTTCTGTTCGATGCTCATGTTGGCTCCTTAGTCCTTAGCGCGCCAGCCGCACGGGCTGCGACTGCGCGACGAAGACATCATCCGGTTGCTGGCGCAGCGCGTTCAGGCATGCCGACAGCGCATCCACGCCGGCCTGCACGCGCCACGCGATGGCCGGGTCGACCGTCAGGCCGCTGACGTCATTCCACACCAGCTGTTGCGAGGTGGCGTAAATACTGGTGAAGACCTGGCGCGCATCGAGCGCGTGCAGCACCGGGCGCAGCGCATAGTCCAGCGCCAGCATGTGCGACTGGCTGCCGCCGGTGGCCAATGGCAGCACCAGCTTGTCCTTCAAGCCGTCCTGCGGCAGCAGGTCCAGGAAGGCTTTCAGTATCCCGGTGTAGGAAGCTTTATAGATAGGGGTGGCAATCACAATTGCATCCGCTTCAGCGACGGCGTCTATCGCACGCTTCAGCGTCAGGTCGGCGAAGTCCGCATGCAGCAAGGCCTTGGCCGGCAGGTCGCGCACTTGCAGCTTGCTGTGACGGTGGCCGAGCGCAGCCAGCTTGTCGCCCACGTGATCCAGCAAGCGGCCGGTGCTCGAAGGCGAAGCCGGGCTGCCGCTGAGTAGAAGAATGCTCATGTCCTATCCCCTGATTTTTGATGGTAGCGTTCAGGATAAATCCACCGCATTCAATTCAAAACGAATAGTTTTGCGCTTCTATATGCAAAATCCATAGCATGATTTTTCCGCATATGAAAAGCCGGAATTCTTCGTGTACTGAGTTTGGAACGGTCTTCATACTGGCGCCACCGATTTCCTTCTAGTGGACATACCATGTCTCATGCCTTACTCAAAGCGTCGCACACTCATGCCGACGACCCGCTGCAAGTTGCGGCCGAACTGGCGCAGCGGCTTGCAGCAACCGCCAATGCGCGCGACCAGGCAGGCGGCCACGCGGCTCAAGAGCGTGAATGGATACGCGAATCCGGCCTGCTGACGTTATCGATCCCCACCGCTTACGGCGGCCAGGGCGCCGACTGGCCGACGGTGTATCAGGTGATCCGCATCCTGGCCCGCGCCGACAGCGCGCTGGCGCACGTTTTCGGTTTCCACCATCTGCAACTGGCCGGGATTCAGCTGTATGGCAGCGCGCAGCAGCAGCGCCGCTTCCTGACGCAGACCGTGGAGCAGAATCTGTTCTGGGGCAACGCTCTCAACCCGCTCGACAAGCGCACCGTCGCCACGGATGCCGATTACGGCTTCCAGCTGGATGGCATCAAGAGTTTTTCGTCCGGCTCCGTAGGGTCGGACTGGTTGACCATCTCGGCCTGGCACGAGGCGTCGCAGTCGGCGCTGATCGGCGTGGTGCCGAGCCGTCAGCATGGCGTGGCGGTGCAAGCCGACTGGGATGCCTTCGGCCAGAAGCAGACCGACAGCGGCAATGTGCATTTCAATCAGGTATCGCTGCCGTCGACGCAGGTGCTGCAAGCGCCGGGCGTGAAAGCCACGGCGCAGGCCACGCTGCGCTCGCAGGTGGCGCAGCTGATCATGGCCAATCTGTACCTCGGCATCGGCGAAGGCGCGTTTCAGGCGGCGCGCGAGTACATTGCCAAGGAGGCGCGGCCCTGGTTCGCCTCAGGGGTGGACAAGGCCGGCGCCGATCCGCTGATCCAGCATCGCTTCGGCCAATTGTGGCTCAAGCTGCGGCCTGCCTCGGTGCTGGCCGACCACGCGGCGCAGGAGCTGGACCGCCTGTTCCGCCTCGGCGCGGCCGTCACGGCGCAGCAGCGCGGCGAGCTGGCGGTGTCCGTGGCCGAGGCCAAGGTGCTGGCGCATCAAGCTGGCGTGGATGTCAGCAACGACATTTTCGAGCTGACCGGCGCCCGCTCCACTTCCGCCAAATTTGGCTACGATCGTTTCTGGCGCAACGTGCGCGTGCATACCCTGCACGATCCGGTCGATTACAAGATCCGCGACCTCGGACGCTATGCGCTCGACGGCACGCTGCCTGAACCTACAGCTTATTCCTGATGACTACTCCCCTGATCCGCATCGAGCATGCGAGCAAAGCGTTTGGTGATTTTCACGCGGTGCGTGACGTATCGCTGGAGATCGGCCAAGGCGAAATCTTTGGCTTGATCGGCAAGAGCGGCGCCGGCAAATCGACGCTGCTTCGCTTGATTAACCTGCTGGAGCGGCCGGACCGGGGCGCGGTAACGGTCGATGGCCGCGAACTGACGTCGCTGTCCAAGCGCGACCTGCGCGATGCGCGCGCCAATATCGGCATGATTTTCCAGCAGTTTAATCTGCTGCAGAATGCGACCGTGTTTGATAACGTCGCCTTCTCCTTGCACATCCACGGCGGGCAAAGCAAGCAACAGATTGCCGCCCGCGTGCGCGACTGCCTCGATCTGGTGGGGCTGACCGAGAAGACCGATAGCTATCCGGCGCAGCTGTCGGGTGGACAGAAGCAGCGCGTCGCCATTGCGCGCGCGCTGGCCAGCAAGCCGGCGGTGCTGCTGTGCGATGAGCCGACGTCCGCGCTGGATGCCGAAACCACGCGCGCGCTGCTTGGCACACTGAAGGACATCAACCAGCGGCTGGACGTAACGATTGTAATCGTCAGCCATGAGCTGGACGTGATCGGCGAAATCTGTGACCACGTCGCGGTGATCGAAAACGGCGCCATCGCCGAACAATTCGCACTGGACGACGCAGCCAGCCTCGCCGCCCCGCGCCACACGGCGCTTGGCCGCGAACTCGCCGCCGCCGTCGCCAACCGCGCATCCGCCGCCAACGCGCTGGCGGCCATCGCACCACTCGCGGAGACCGCCCATGTCTGAACTCCTGTCCTCGCTGGGCGCCTCGGCCAACGCCATCTTCGCCATGCTGCCGGAAATGTCGGAAGCACTGGGCCAGACGCTGGTCATGCTCGGCATCGGCCTGACGGCCGCGATTCTGATTGGCGGCCCGCTGGGCATCATGCTGTTTCTGGTCGGCGACGGCCAGTCACTGCAAAACCGTCCGGCCGCGCTGATAATGGGCTGGCTGGTGAACACTGTCCGTTCCTTCCCCTTCATCATTTTGCTGGTGGCGCTGGTGCCGTTCACGCGCGTGATCGCCGGCACTTCCATCGGACCGCTGGCTGCCTCCGTGCCGCTGTCGTTCGCCGCCATCCCCTACTTCGCCCGCCTGGTCGAACAAAACCTGCGCGAAGTCCCGCGCGGCGTGATCGAAGCCGCCCACGCCATGGGTGCCTCGGAATTCCAGATCATCCTGCGCGTGCTGCTGGTGGAAGCCCGTTCCGGCCTGGTACTGGCACTGACCGTGCTGTCGATCAGCTTCCTGTCCTATTCCGCGGTGGCCGGCGTGGTGGGTGGCGGCGGCATCGGCGACCTCGCCATCCGCTACGGCTACTACCGCTTCGAAACAGACATCATGGTCGCCACCGTCGCCATCCTGATTTTCATGGTGCAGGTGATCCAGTTCACCGGCAACCGCATCGCAAAACGCATCGACAAACGCTAAAGGAACACATGAACACACGCCGTCACCTGCTGCTGGCCGCAGTCGCCGCCGCAATCAGCTTCTCCGCCTACGCCAAGGATCCGAAAGAAATCGTCATCGGCACCAGCTCCGGCCCGTATGCGGACCAGATTAAACTGGGCATCAAACCGATCCTGGAAAAGCAGGGCTATAAAATCAAACTGGTGGAATTCAACGACTACATCCAGCCCAACTACGCGCTGGCCGAAGGTTCGCTGGACGCCAATGTCTTCCAGCACATCATCTATCTGACCAAGTTCTCGACCGACCATAAACTGGCGCTGTCGGAACTGGTCAAGATCCCGACCGCGCCGATCGCCATCTACAGCAAAAAACACAAGTCACTGAACGAAGTCAAAGACGGCACCACCGTCGCCCTGCCAAACGACCCGACCAACCAGGCGCGCGCGCTGGTGCTGCTGGATCAACTGGGCTGGATCAAGCTGCGCGAAAAGACCGATCCTATCAAAGCATCGGAACGCGACATCGCCGCCAACATCAAGAAGATCAAGCTGCTGCCGCTGGAAGCCGCGCAGCTGCCACGCTCCCTGCAAGACGCCGACTACGCCTTCATCAACGGTAACTACGCGCTGGCCTCGGGCCTGAAGCTGAAGGACGCGCTGCTGACCGAGAAAATCTCGCCGGCCTACGCCAACCTGGTCGCCATCCGCACCGCCGACAAGGATAAGCAGTTCGCCAGGGACATCGCCGCCGCCTACCGCTCGCGCGAATTCCTCGCCGTGACCGACAAATATTTCCCCGACTACGCCAAAACCGACGATCAACTGGCGCTGGAAAAAGCCAAGTAATGCCTAAACTCATACGCTTCAACGCTTTTCAAATGAACACGGTGAGTCACCAGTCGCCGGGACTGTGGACGCACCCGCGTGACAACAGCCACCGCTACAAGGACCCGGATCATTGGACCGAACTGGCACAACTGCTGGAACGCGGCTGTTTCGACGCCATCTTCCTGGCCGACGTGCTGGGTGTGTACGATGTCTTTGAAGGCAGCCCCGCCGCGGCCATCCGCCATGGCGTGCAGGTGCCGCTCAACGATCCCCTGGCGCTGATCCCGCTGATGGCGCAGGCGACCACGCATCTCGGCTTCGGCGTGACATGCGCGTTGACGTATGAGCATCCCTATACCTTCGCCCGCCGCATCTCCACGCTAGACCACCTGACGCGCGGCCGCATCGGCTGGAACATCGTCACCGGATACCTCGACAGCGCGGCGCGCAACCTGGGCCTGAACCAGCAACTGAGCCATGACGAACGCTACGACCTCGCCGATGAATACATGGAGGTGGTGCACAAGCTGTGGGAAGAAAGCTGGGAGGACGGCGCGGTGGTCAACGACAAGGAACGCGGCGTGTATGCCGATCCGTCGCGCATCCACCCGATCAATCACGAAGGAAAATACTTCAAGGTGCCCGGCTTTCACCTGTGCGAACCGTCGCCGCAGCGCACGCCCCTGCTGTACCAGGCCGGCACTTCGCCGCGTGGCACCGCCTTCGCAGCCAGGCATGCCGAGTGCACGTTCGTCAGCGGTCCAAGCAAAAAGGTGGTGAAGAAGTATGCGGACGACCTGCGCGCGGCAGTGCGCGCCGCCGGCCGCAATGGCGAAGATCTGAAGATCTACGCGCAGGCGCTGATCGTCACCGCGCCAACGGCGGCCGAAGCGCACGCCAGGCATGACGAATACAAGCGCTACATCGACATCGAAGCCGCTCTTGCGCTGCTATCCGGCTGGACCGGCGTCGACTTCAGCAAGTTCCCGCTGGACGCCACCATCGAATACATCGACTCCGACGCCGGCCGTTCGGCGCTGGCCTCCTTCAGCCAGGCCGACCCGGACCGCCGATGGACCGTACGCGAAGCCGCGCAATTCATCGGCCTTGGCGGACGCGGTCCGGTGCTGGTGGGTGATCCCGTGCAAATCGCTGACCAGCTGGAAGCCTGGCAGGACGACACCGGCATCGACGGCTTCAACCTCGCCTTCGCCGTCGCCCACGAAAGCATGCGCGACGTGGTCGACCTGATCGTGCCGGAACTCCAGCGGCGGGGCCGCTATCGCACGGAATACACGCCAGGCACCTTACGCGACAAGGTGCTTCAACGTTCCCAGTGACCGCGCGTCCACTGCCACTCGTTGTGATGCCACGCCCAATGACCCGGCACCCAGTAGTGCGCAGGACTCGGCGCAACTGTAATCTGCTCCACGATCACGGCTGGCATGGGGCGCGACGGCCCTTGGTACCAGTAACCGCGCTGCCACTGCCAGCCGTGGTCGCGCCAGGCCCAGTGGCCTTGCACCCAGGCGTAGCCGGGAGCCGGCGCCGGCGGCATCACCTCCTGCACCGGGGCTGGCGCGTAGCGCACAGTTGCCGGATGATCGTGTACCACCACGCGCTCCTTGACCACCGTGGTGCAGCCACCGAGGCCGATAATCGTGGCGAGAGCCGCCGCATAGATAATTTTGTTCGTCATTGTAAAAGTCCTCGTTCTTCATGCGGCGATTGCCGCAACTAGGACTAATAACGCGCGAGCAGAAGAATCCGATGTATAAAGCAGGTTTCCCGCGTAAGCAAATGTAAGCTTGCGACGACTAGCCTCAGTCGTTGCGCATTTGCGCCTGCGAGACATTGCTGGCCGGTGGCACGCTTTGCGTCAACCACACATTACCGCCGATGGTGGAGCCGGCGCCGATGGTGATGCGGCCCAAAATCGTGGCGCCGGCGTAGATCACCACGTCGTCTTCGACGATCGGGTGGCGAGGCACGCCTTTGATCAACACGCCCTGCTCGTCCGCCGGGAAGCGCTTGGCGCCCAGCGTCACATGCTGGTACAGACGCACGCGCTGGCCGATGATGGCGGTCTCGCCGATCACCACGCCGGTGCCATGGTCGATGAAGAAACTGGCGCCGATCTGCGCGCCCGGGTGGATGTCGATCCCGGTCATCGAATGGCCGATGTCGGAAATCAGCCGCGCCAGGAACGGCGAGCCAAGGCGGTGCAGGCTGTGCGCCAGGCGGTAGTACAGGATGGCGATGGTGCCCGGATAGCACAGCATGATCTCGGCTACCGAGGTCGCCGCCGGGTCGCCGGAAAACGCGGCCTGCACATCGGATACCAGCAGCGCGCGGATTTCCGGCAGGCCGGCCGCGAACTGGCGCGTGATGTCGTGCGCCTGTCTGGTCAGCGCGTCTTCATTGGGAATCGCCTCTTCCGACGAGAACTGCAAGCCGCGCCGCACCTGCTCCGCCAGCCGGTTCAAGGTGGTGTTGAGCGTATCGCCGACAAAGAAGTCGATGCTCTCGTCGGTCAGGTTGGGACGGCCGTAATGGGTCGGGAACAGCACCGCCTGCAGGCCGTTGATGATGATCGTCAGCGCCTCGCGCGAAGGCAATTCCCGCACGCGGCCGTGGTGACGGATGTTGTGGGTCGCCTCGCGCGAAACGCGCAGCTGCTCGATCACACTGGCCAGGTTCCAGTGCGAAGGCTTGACGGAGGTGCCGTCAAAGGTATCTATAGTCATAGTGTCTCAAATTCGAAAATCCTGAGCGTAATCGCCCACTACGCAGCATAACCGCCCGCTTCACGCATACAAACGAAGGTTTTCGGCCATTCTTATGCGGCAAGCGCATATCGCGTAAAATGCCGGGTCCAACGAACAATACGCTATTCATGAATATTTTGCTGACGCTGCTGCTGGCCGGCCTGACCATGGTCGGACCGCTGGCCATCGATACCTATCTGCCGTCCTTCCCGGCGATTACCGTGGCCTTCGACGCCAGCCCCCTGCTGGTGCAGCAGACGCTGTCGATGTTCCTGTTCTGCTTTGCGTTCATGATGCTGTTTTACGGCACCCTGTCCGACTCCTTCGGCCGCCGTCCGGTCATCATCGTTTCGCTGGTGGCCTACATTGCCGCGTCGGTGGTGGCGGCGATGGCGCCGTCAATCGGTGTGCTGCTGGCCTGCCGCGTGGTGCAAGGCCTGGCCGCCGGCGCCGGCTCGGTGGTGGGACGCGCGATTGTGCTGGACCGTTTCGACGGCATCCAGGCGCAGAAAATCCTGTCGCACATCATGATGGTGTTCGGCCTGGCGCCGGCGATTGCGCCCGTGTTGGGCGGCTGGCTGCAAGTGAGCTTCGGCTGGCGGTCGATCTTCTGGTTCCTCAGCGCCTTCGGCCTGCTGATGCTGGTGTCGGTGTTCCGCGCGCTGCCGGAAAGCCTGGCCGTCAAGGACCGCCATCCGTTCCACCTGGGCGTCATCGCCAAAAACTACTGGAAGGTGCTATGCCACCACCACTTCCTGCTGCTGGCGGTGGCCGTTGGCATGTGCTTTGCGGGCGTGGCGCTGTATATCGGCTCCGCCGCCTATTTCGTGATGAACATCCTGCACCTGCCGGAAACCGCGTTCGCATGGATGTTCGTGCCGCTGATTAGCGGCATGGTGATCGGCTCCGCGCTGTCGGGCAAATTCGCGCAAAAATTCTCGCGCAAGGGCCAGGTGTGGCTGGGCTTTGCGGTCATGATTAGCGCGGGCGCGATCAATGTCGCCTACAACCTGGCGTTCGTCGCCGCGATTCCGTGGGCCGTGATGCCGCTGTTTATTTATTCCTTCGGCCTGGCGCTGGCGATGACGCCTTTGTCATTGATCGCGATGGAGTACTTCCCGAACAACAGCGGGCTAGCGTCGTCGATGCAGTCCTTCATCCAGATGCTGTTGTTCGCACTGGTGTCCGGACTGGTGGCGCCGCTGCTGTTCGACAGCGCGCTGAATCTGGCGTGGGGCGTGCTGGCCAGCCTGGTGGTCAGCCTGATCGCGTGGCTGCTGGCGCAAATCGGCACGCCAGTCGTCCACGATTAATCACTCATCAGGGCCACGGCGCCGGCGTCACATCGATATACTGCGCGCCGCCCTGCTCCGGCTCACGGTCTGCCGGCACGCCGCCGGGGGCCTGCGCCGGATTGCGCAGGCCGAGGATCTCCTTGCGCGATTCGACAAAGTCCGCGCTCGATAACGGGTGCTCTTTATCAGGCCAGTTCTCCACTGCCCATGCCTGCAACTGCTCGAACCGTTGCCACAATTCGCCGATAAAGCGGCGGCGTTCATCTTCATTGTCCATAAGGCCTCCCGGGATTCCAGATAATGCCAGTCTGCGGTCAATCGCTGCCTGGCGTCGGTACGCAAGATAACTCACTAGCATGTAAAATGGCGCATTAATCTGTCTTAAGTCAGAATCAAAGCATGCGTCTCACCTCTTTTACCGATTACTCACTGCGCACGCTGCTGTACCTGGCGGCCAATCGGGATCGCCTGGTCACCATCCAGGATATCGCCGACCTGCACGTAATCTCCAAAAACCACTTGATGAAAGTGGTGTATCAACTGGGCCTGGCCGGTCTGGTGGAGACGGTGCGCGGGCGCAATGGCGGGCTGCGACTAGGGAAAGAGCCGAAGGACATCAACATCGGCGCGCTGGTGCGCTCCACCGAGACCGATTTCTTCATGGCCGAATGCTTCGACCGCGCCACCGATACCTGCCCGCTGACGCCCAATTGCAAGCTGAAACACACGCTCAACGACGCCACCCAGGCCTTTCTCAACGTGCTCGATCAGCAAACGCTGGCCGACATGCTGCCGGCCGATCCGGTCCATTCGCAGAGCAAGCCGGTACGCATCATCCGCAATTCGGTCAAGTCGCATAAGAGCTAACCGCCGTAAAGGCAATCCGGGAAAAGAAACGCTAAGGCCTTGATTCCGGTTTATCCAGTTGTTCGTAGACGGCAGCCGCCACGCGCGCCAGTTCGCCCTTGTCCGCGCTGGCCGACAGCGCATAACCGAATTTGCCGTCGATCCAGTAGAAGACGTTGACCCTGCCCTCCCTGGCGAAGCGGAAGCCGGTGTCCTGATTGTGCGTCTGGTCGTTGGACACGTATAAAGTCAGCCGACGGCCGGCCTGATCCTGATACATGGACTGCGCCACTGGCCCGCTATCTCCGGGCAGCAACCGCCCGCCGATCAGCTCATATCCCAGCTTGCCGAGATGGGCCGGCCGTATATCGCTGCCCAGTCGCTTCGACAACCAGGTGACCAGTTGATCCTCCTGCAACGCGCCGATCTCGACAGGACGCCGCATGTCCGGTGTGTAGACCGCGTGTGCCACTGCGGCGCGCTGGGCCAGGGCGCCGGCGCTAGCGCTGGCCAGCATGGGTGCAGCATCGTCCGCCACGCGCGCCTGCATCTGCGCCGGCGCGACGGTTCCGTGCAATTCCCAGCCAGCGACCGCGCCCGTCAAGGCGATGACGACCATGGCCGCCGCGCGCAGCCAGGGTTGGCGTTGGCGGCCAGCCTGCGGCCGCGTCAACATGGCGGCAGGCGGCACCTCATCCCGCACCGGATCAAACAGGCGGCGCAGTTCGTCGTTTTGCGTGGCGTAGGCGGCGATGCGCGCCGCCTCTTCCGGGCGAGCGCTGAGATAGGCGTCGATCTCCGCCATGCGGGCAGCGGGCAGGACGCCATCGACATAGGCGTGCAATTCGGCTTCGGTAACAGGCATCTGGCTCATTTGACGACTTTCAGCGGCGCGCGCAACGGGCGGCCTTCGATCAGGGCGCGCAATTTTTCACGGGCGCGCGCAAGGCGCGACATCACCGTTCCCAACGGGATCTCCAGCATGGCGGCGACTTCTTCGTAGCGCAGCTCTTCCAGTCCGACCAGCAGCAACACGGTGCGCTGGTCTTCCGGCAGCAGACGCAGGGCGGTCTCCATGTCGCGCAATTGCAGGCGCACGGTGGCGTCATCCTGCACCGCGCTCGCATGGGTCTCCGCGCTAAATTCTTCAACATGCGCCGGATTGCGCCGCAGTTGGTCGATCCGCACATTGTGCATGATCGAAAACAGCCAAGCACGCATATCGGTGCCGGATTGCCAGGACGCGAGGCCGGTCCAGCCTCGTTCCAGCGTGTCCTGCACCAGGTCGTCGGCGCTGGCGGCATTGCCTGTCAGTACGCGCGCGTACCGCCGCAGGCGCGGTACGCAAGCCAGAAGAAGCGCGTCGGCGCCTGGCGCTTGTTGAGGCATGACTCAGTGCGCGGCGCGCTGCGATCGCCGGCGCCGATGGCGGCGAAATGCGCTTGCGCCAAGTCGAGTGCCGGACCGGCCACGGCGTTGGCGCCAGCGGCGCAGGTCAACAGGAAGATAAGAGGCAGACTAAGACGTTTCATGGGTAGCTCCGTAGTGATCGACAAGTGAAAACTGTGTGTTACTACGTGGTGAACGCAGCTGGAGCTACTTTATTCCATTTAAACAGAAATATTTTATCAGCCTCCGGACGGCCAGCGGCGGAACAGCAGGCTGGCGTTCACGCCGCCGAATCCAAAGCCGTTGGAAATCGCGTATTCGGTTTGCAGTGGACGCGGTGAGCCGGCGACGATGTCGAGACCCTCAGCGGCGGGATCGCGCTGCGTCAGGTTCAGCGTGGCCGGCGCCGTTTGGTCGCGCAGCGCCTGAATGGTGAAGATTGCTTCCACGCCGCCCGCCGCACCCAGCAAATGTCCGGTCGCCGATTTGGTGGCGGAGATGGCCGGGCCGCCGTCCGCGCCGAACACGGCGCGGATTGCCGCCAGTTCGCTGATATCGCCCACCGACGTAGAGGTGGCATGCGCATTCAGGTGGCCGATGGCCGATGCCGGCACGCCGGCTTGGCGTATCGCCTGCTCCATGGCGCGGCGGCCGCCGTTGCCGTCGTCCGGCGGCGATGTCATGTGATAGCCGTCGGCACTGGTGCCATAGCCCACCAGTTCTGCGATCGGCACGGCGCCGCGCTGCAATGCGTGCTCCAGTTCTTCAATCACCAGGATGCCGGCGCCCTCGCCCATGACGAAACCGTCGCGCGCCTGGTCGAACGGTCGCGATGCCGTGGTCGGATCATCGTTAAAGCAGGTGGACAGTGCGCGCATTGCCGCAAACGAACCCAGGCTGACGCGGTCGATGCACGCCTCGGCTCCGCCGCAAACGGCAACATCGGCCTCGCCTGCACGGATCAAACGGGCGGCGTCGCCGATTGCCTGCGCGCCGGCCGCGCAAGCGGTAATTGGTGCGCCGAGCGGGCCGCGCAGTCCGTGCTTGATCGAGATCTGGCTGGCCGCCATGTTGGCCAGGAAGCCCGGCACCGTAAACGGCGACAACCGGCGCGGACCGCGTCCATCCGTGGTGCGCACTGCTTCCACCACCGCGCCAAAACCGCCGATGCCGGAAGCGACCACGGTGGCGGTGCGCTGCTGCGCGTCTTCCGTGTCTGGATGCCAGCCCGCCTGGTCCAGCGCTTCCTGCGCCGCCGCCAAGGCAAACAGCGCGAAGCGGTCCATTTTTTTCTGGTCTTTAGGCTCGGCCGCCAAGGTGGCGTCAAAGTCGGCCACTACGCCGCCGATCTTGCACGGAATATCCAGCGTGTGCTGTTCGTCCAGCTGAACCACACCGGACTGCCCTGCCAGCAGGCGCTGCCAGACTGTTTCACAGCCGCTCCCCAGCGGCGAGACGATGCCCATGCCGGTCACCACGATACGTTTGCTCATGAATCCTTGCTCCATCCAGATTAGCCATGCAGAATAGGCAAAGTGCGCCACATTCCGATGCGACGCCGCCCTCTATAGCCAAGAAGTATAGAGTGCAACATCCCAAAATGCTTCACCGTTCGAGCCAGTTGATATGCAAAACGCGCCAACATTCTCCCATACTGTTTCTGCCCATTTCGTGCAGGGCATGCTGGCGTATATGCGCTCACAACGGGGCGGCGGCGCCGTCGCAGATACGCTGGCCAGCGCCGGCATACCGCTGTCGCTGATGGCGCAGCCGGATGCGCGCATCACGCGCCAGCAATATGTGGCGCTGTACAAATCGGTGGCGGCGCAACTGGATGACGAGATGCTGGGCTTGTGGTCGCGCCCGATTCGCAGCGGCACGCTGAAGTATCTGATGCTGAGTTTGCTGGACACGCCCACCGTGATGGTGGCGCTGAACCGCTTTGTGCGTTTCTGGAATCTGCTGCTGGACGATTATCGCCTGCAGATGGTCAGGAAAAATGACACGGTCCGGCTGGCACTGATTGCGCGTACGCCAGCCAGCAACGCCAATCCCCTCGGCCACGGCTTGATGATGAAGCTGGTGCACGGCGTCACCTCATGGCTGCTGGGACGCGAGGTCGCGGTGCACAAGGTGGAGTTCTGCTTCGCCCGGCCGCGCTATGTGCAGGACTATATCTTCCTGTTTCCGGGCGGAGTGAGTTTCGATGCGGCCGCCACCAGCATTTACCTCGACGAAAAGGATTGCGCGTCCGCCTTCAAGCGCGAGAAGCACGCGCTGTGGGGCTTTCTGAAACGCGCGCCGGAGGACTGGACCTTCGCGGCAGTCAACCGCACTTCGCTGGCAGCCAAGACGCGCATTTTCCTGGAGCCGCGCATTGATGAGGCGATCACGATTCAGGATCTGGCCGACGCCCTGCACCTCTCGGTGCGCAACCTCACCCGCAAGTTTGCCGAGGAAGGCACGGGATTCCAGACGGTGAAGGACGATCTGCGGCGCGACATCGCCGTGCACAAGCTGACGCACTCCAACGTCACGGTGGCAGCATTGGCGCTGGACCTGGGCTTTTCCAATTCCGCAGTGTTCTGCCGCGCCTTCAGGCAGTGGACCGGCGACAGCCCCACAGCCTACCGCAAGGGCGCGCGCGACAGGGAATAGGCCATGTCAACGATAACTGAATCTGCGGCATCTAACCCAGCCCGAACTGTTTCCGCAGGCTGGCGTCCACCAGCGTCGCAGGCAAGAACCGGCGCAATTTGCTTAACAGCGATGCCTGGCCGGTCGGCGTGTTTCGCATGCGCCATCTACCCAGTGCGGCTTCCACCACGGTTGCTGCGACGTTAACCAGCGTGACGCGAACCCCGAACTGGCGCAACTCATGATCCAGCGATTCGGACAGGCCTTCGACCGCATGTTTCGACGCCGAGTACATTGCCATATAGGGCGCTGGCAGAAACCCCAGCACCGAGCTGACATTGACAATTCTTCCCGCCCGCTGCTGCCGCATGTGCGGCAGCACTGCCTGGATAGCGCGCATGGCGCCGAAGACATTGGTCTCGAACAGCGCGAGCGCTTCCGCCATGCTGGTTTCCTCGACGGCGCCCGTCAGGTTGACGCCGGCATTATTGACCAGTACATCGATGCGGCCGGCGTGCCCGATGATTTCGGCAATGGCGCGCCGCAATTTAACCGATTACGCTGACTGCAACTGCACCACCACCTTGCCTTTTGCGCGTCCCTGTTTGAGGTATGCCAGCCCATCTTTGGCCTGGGCAAACGAAAACACGCGATCGATCACCGGCCGCACCTGCCCGGCCGCGAGCAAGGCGCCGATGGCGGCAAGCTGGCCACCATCGGGGCGCACGAACAGGAACGCGTACGTGGCGTCGCGCTGGCGTGCGCGGCGGATAATCCCGGCGCTCAGCAGGCTAAATACGGTCTTCATGACGAAGTTCATGCCGCGCGCGCGGGCGAAAGCGGCATCCGGCGGGCCGATCAGGGAGACCGCCTTGCCGCCCGGCTTCAGAATCGCCAGCGATTTTTCCAAGGCGTCGCCTCTGAGCGTGCCGAGAATGCCATCGTAGTCCCGCAGCACCTGCTCGGCCTTGTCCTGGGTGTAATCCACCACCTGGTCCGCACCCAGACTGCGCACCAGCGCCACATTGCCACTGCTGGTACTGGTGGCGACGCTCGCCCCCAGATATTTTGCCAGCTGGATGGCGAACGTCCCGATCCCGCCGGAGCCGGCTGGAATGAACACTTTCTGCCCCGGGCCGAGCTGCATGCGCTCCTGCATCGCCTGCCACGACGTCAGGCCCACCATGGGAATCGAGGCCGCCTCGACAAAGCTCAGATTGGCCGGCTTGGGCGCTGCGGCGCGCTCCGGCACCGCAGCAAACTCGGCCAGGCTACCGCCGGGCAGGTCGAAGATGCTGGCAAATACCGCGTCCCCTGGTTTGAAGCGCGTCACCTGGCTCCCTACTTCAACCACGATACCGGCCAGATCGCTGCCCAGCACGTGCGGCAACCGCAGCGGCAAGATCGGCTTGAAGGTCCCCTTGGGAATCATGTAATCGATGGGATTGAGCCCGGCGGCATGCACCTGGACCAGCATTTCGTCCGGCTGGATCGCAGGGCGCGGGATTTCGGCAAACTCAACCTTGTTGAGGCCGCCGTAACGCTTTAGTAAGAGTGCTTTCATCATCGTATTTTCTGGAAAACTCATCGGTTAGAATATGACGACCATCATATTATAAGTCAAAAAAAATGGCCGATCGCTTACTCGGCCGCTGGGCTGAACTGTTTCATGGTGGCGGCGCGCAAGGCTGCCGACAGGGCCGGATCATCCACCGCGCGCGCCATCATGGTGGTGCCGATCAGGGCGCACAGCAATGCCATTGCCTGTTCATGCGCTTGCGGCTGCCCCCAGCCAGGTAACTGGCGCGCGATCAAATCGATCATCTCCTTGATGTGCGACGTGGCGGCATGGCGCACTTCAGGCGACTGGCGCGGCATTTCCGACCCTAGCGCCGACACCGGGCACCCCGTCTCAATCGCCGCGATATGCTCGGGCGACAGATATGCCTGCATGATCGCCTGCAAGGCCTGCCCCGGCGGCGCCGAGGCCACCACGCGCGACGCCAGCGCCGCCGATTCGGCGCACGCGCGACTGCCCGCTTCGGCCAGCAGCGCGTCACGCGAGGCAAAGTGGGCGTAAAAGCCGCCGTGCGTCAGGCCCGCTTCCTTCATGATGTCGGCCACGCCGGTGCCGTCATAGCCGCTGCGGCGGATCGCCCGCGACGCCACCTCAAGAATGCGGTCGTGCGAGATTTCCTTGCGGGTCCGGGCCACGCTTTGGGTCAATTTCGTCTGCATGATGATCATCATATACCATTTTTACATGGCGTGTGCGGCGACCATGCAAATCAGCCAGCGTGCTCTATGCCGCGTCCTGGCGCAGCTGCGGCAGTGACGCCATCAGATCCGCGAAGCGCTGCCCCTGGATCATCACATGCTCGCGCAGCAGGTGGGCGGCGCGGTCGCCGTCGCCGTCGATGATGGCTTGTACCACGCCGTCGTGTTCATTGTAGGAGTTGGCCAGGCGGTTGCGCACGCGCAGTTGCAGCCGGCGATACGGCCGCAGGCGGCGATACAGCGCGCGCGTCTGCTCGATCAAAAACTGATTGTGGCTGCCGGTGTAGATCGACTCGTGGAAGATCTCGTTCTTGTAGTAATACGCATCCGGCTCTTGCGCATCCAGCGCCTCCTGGCAGGCCTGATGCGCGGCCAGCAATGCCTTCTGCTCATCCGGCGTCATGCGGCGCGCCGCCAGACGGCCGCAGGTCGCTTCCAGTTCCGACATCACCTCGAACATCTCCACCAGCTGCTGCGGCCCCAGCTCGGCGACGATGGCGCCGCGCCGCGGCCGTATCACCACCAGCCCCATCGAGGCCAGCTGGATCAAGGTCTCCCGGATCGGCGTGCGCGATACGCCAAAGCGCGTGGCCAGATCGGTCTCGTCCAGATGCTGGCCGGGCTTGAGCTCGCCGACAGCAATCATTTCTTCAATCTGTTCGCGGAGGGTGGCGGAGTGCGTGGTCATAAATCGCATTATATCGCTTGACAATGTATTCGCAAGCGCTATTCTTGTATACATAAAAAAGCTGATTGCATATCGAATGCGATAACGATAATATTTCTGTACATCAACCCTTGGAGGACGTATGACTGTTACCACCCGCAGGTCCGCGATGGCATCCCTTGCAATACTGGCCGCCAGCCCGCTGTTGTCGCAATCCGCTTGGGGCCAGACCGCGCTCAAGCTGTCCCACCAATTCCCCGGCGGCACCATCGATGCCGGCGATTTCCGTGACCGTCTGTCCCGCATGTTTGCCGCTGAAGTGGAAAAGCGCTCCAAGGGCGCGCTGAAGTTTTCGATCTATCCCGGTTCGTCGCTGATGAAGACCAACGCCCAGTTCTCGGCCATGCGCAAAGGTGCGCTGGACCTGTCGCTGGTGCCGCTGTCGTACGCCGGCGGTGAAGTCCCGGAAGTGAATATCGGCCTGATGCCCGGCCTGGTCACCTCGTACGAACAAGCTTACGGCTGGAAGAACGCCGAAGTGGGCAAGGAACTGGCGCGCATCCTGTACGACAAAGGCATCGTGATGGTCAGCTGGATCTGGCAAGGTGGCGGCATGGCCTCGCGCACCAAGCCGGTGATCGATCCGGACGACGCCAAGGGCATGAAGATTCGTGGCGGCTCGCGCGAGATGGACATGATGCTGAAGGCCGCCGGCGCCGCCGTGGTCACGCTGCCGTCCAATGAAATCTACGCCGCCATGCAGACTGGCGCCATGGAAGGCGCGCTGACTTCCTCGACTTCGCTGATCTCGTTCCGCCTCGAAGAAGTGTCGAAGGCGCTGACCACCGCGCGTGCCGGCTCCTACTGGTTCATGCTGGAGCCGCTGATGATGTCGCGCAGCGTATTCGACAAACTGCCGAAGGACCAGCAGCAGCTGATTCTGGCCGTCGGCGCCGAGCTGGAAGCCTTTGCGCTCAAGTCGTCCAAGGAAGACGACCAGCAAGTGGCCGTGGTGTACCAGAAGGCGGGCGCCAAAGTCGCCGACATGACGCCGGCGTCGCTGAAAAAATGGCAGACCATCGCCCGCGCCACGGCGTGGAAGGACTTCAGCGACAAGAACGCCAGCTGCGCCAACCTGTTGAAACTGGCGGAGAAAACGCTGTGAGCCACGGCGTCGATATCGGCCCGTCGCGCGGCCCTGCGCCGCCCGACAACGCCGTCATCGCAGCGCTGACGGCGGCGCTGGACAAGCTCAATCGCGGGTTGATGACGCTGTCCATGTGCGCGCTGATCCTCACCGCCCTGGTGCTGACCTACTCGGTGGTATCGCGTTACTTCTTCAACGCGCCTACCGACTGGCAGGACGAGGCCTCGGTGTTCATGCTGGTCGGCGTGACCTTCTTCACCACCGCCTTTGTGCAGCACCATCGCGGCCATATCGGCATTGAAGCGGTGGCCGGCCTGCTGCCGCGCCGCGTAAATGCGGTGCGGTTGTTCATCGTGGATGTGGCGTCGCTGCTGTTCATCGCCTTCTTCACGTGGAAATCGTGGCTGCTGTTTCATGAAGCGTGGGTCGATGGACAAACCACCTCGTCCACCTTTGCGCCGCCGCTGTGGATCCCCTACTCCATGATGGCCGCCGGCATGACGCTGCTGTCCTTGCAGCTGCTGCTGCAAACGCTGGCCCGCCTGACCAACAAACCGGAGCATGCAGCATGAGTGACCTGACCCTGGGCGCGCTGTACGGCGCCGTCACGCTGGTGGTGATGTTCTCCGGGATGCCGATCGCATTCGCGCTGGGCATTGTAGCCACCGGCTTTATGTACTTTTTCATGCCGGCATCGTCGCTGGACACCATCACCCAGAACGTCTACGAAGAGATGGCGTCGATCACGCTGCTGTCGATTCCCCTGTTTATCCTGAAGGGTGCGGCCATCGGCAAATCGCCGGCGGGCCGGGACTTGTACTCGGCGATCCACACGTGGATGCACAAGATCCCCGGCGGTCTGGGCATCGCCAACGTGTTTGCCTGCGCGCTGTTCGCGGCGATGGCCGGCTCCTCGCCTGCCACCTGCTCGGCGATCGGTTCGGCCGGCATTCCGGAAATGCGCAAGCGCGGCTACTCGCCGGGCTTCGCGGCGGGCATCATCGCCGCCGGCGGCACGCTGGGTATTCTGTTACCGCCGTCGATCACCATGATCCTGTACGCGGTGGCTGCCGAGCAGTCGCTGGGCCGCCTGTTCCTGGCCGGGATCGGCCCTGGCGTCCTGCTGGTGCTGCTGTTTGCCGGCTACGCCGTCTACCGCGCCCGCAAGGAATACCGCATGGCGCTGGAGATCTACGAAAAAGGCGGCGAAAAGTCGGCCTACCTGGAGGACGAGCATTTCACCCTGAAAGAGAAAGTGGAAATGCTGCCGCGCGTGCTGCCGTTCATCGTGCTGCTGATCGGCGTGATGGTGGCGCTGTACGGCGGCTTCGCCACGCCATCGGAAACCGCAGGCCTCGGCGCGCTGCTGGCACTGGCGCTGCTGGCGGTGATCTACGGCGTGTGGAAGCCCAAAGACCTGTCGCCTATCCTCGGCTCGTCGATCAAGGAGTCGACCATGCTGTTGCTGATCATCGGCATGTCGCTGCTGTACTCCTACGTGATGAGCTACCTGCATATCAGCCAGTCGGCGGCGGCGTGGGTGGTGGGCCTGCACCTGTCCAAGTGGGTGCTGCTGGCGGTGATACTGTTTATGGTGATCGTGTTCGGCTTCTTCCTGCCGCCGGTGTCGATCATCCTGATGACGGCGCCGATCATCCTGCCGCCACTGCGCGAAGCCGGCTTTGACCTGATCTGGTTCGGCATCGTGATGACGGTGGTGATGGAGATGGGCCTGATTCACCCGCCGGTGGGACTGAATATATTCGTCATCAAGAACATCGCGCCGGACATTCCTTTGAAGGATGTGATCTGGGGTGTGTTCCCCTTCCTGTTGCTGATGGTGCTGGCGGTGCTGCTGCTGTGCGTCTTCCCATCGATTGCAACCGGCCTGCCTGACATGATTATGGGAGCAAAATAAAATGTCCTGGAACACCTTGCAGCAAAATCGCGATACGCGATTGCAGCGCGCCAAAGCGGCGTTGGGCAATGAACTGGATGGCAAAAGCCTGCCGCCCGCGCGTATCGCCGATCTGCTGCATGCGGTCATCGAATGCGGTGACCGCGTCTGCCTCGAAGGGAACAACCAGAAGCAGGCCGATTTTCTTGGGCATGCGCTGGCCAACCTGAATCCGGAGCGCGTCAACGACCTGCACATGCTGCAGTCGGTGCTGGCGCTGCCGGAGCACCTGGATGTCTTCGAGCGCGGCGTCGCCTCGCGGCTGGACTTTTCGTTCTCCGGCCCGCAGGCGGTGCGGGTGGCGCGGCTGGCCTCCAGCGGCAAGCTGAATATCGGCGCCATCCACACCTATCTGGAACTGTTCAGCCGCTACTTCATCGACCTGCCGCCGCGCGTTTGTCTGATCGCGGCAGAAGCGGCGGACCGCGAGGGTAACCTGTACACCGGTCCGAACACCGAGGATACGCCTGCCATCGTGGAAGCGACGGCGTTCAAGCAGGGCATCGTCATCGTCCAGGTGAACAAGATCGTCGACAAGGTGCCGCGCGTCGACGTGCCGGGCGACTGGGTGGACTTTGTGGTGCAGTCGCCGCGTCCCTACTACATCGAGCCGCTGTTCACGCGCGATCCGGCGCAGATTTCGGAAATCCAGGTGCTGATGGCGATGATGGCCATCAAAGGCATCTACGCCGAATATGAAGTGCAGCGCCTGAATCACGGCATCGGTTTCGACACGGCGGCCATCGAGCTGCTGCTGCCGACGTATGCGGAGTCGCTCGGGCTGCGCGGCAAGATCGGCAAGCACTGGGCGCTGAATCCCCATCCGGCGCTGATCCCGGCGATTGAGGCGGGGTTCGTCACCTCGATCCATTCGTTTGGTTCGGAGCTGGGCATGGAAGACTACATCCATGCACGGCCTGACGTATTTGCGATTGGCCCGGACGGCACCATGCGCAGCAACCGCGCCATGTGCCAGGCCGCCGGCCACTATGCCTGCGACATGTTCATCGGTTCGACCTTGCAGATTGATTTGCAGGGTAACTCGTCCACCGCGACGGCCGGCCGCATCTCCGGCTTTGGCGGCGCCTCCAATATGGGCGCCGATGCGCGCGGACGGCGTCACGCCAGCCCGGCATGGCTGAAGGCCGGCGAGCAGGCGCGCGCCGGCCGCAACACCATCCCGCGCGGCCAGAAGCTGGTGGTGCAGATGGTGGAGACCTTCCGCGAGCATATGCAGCCGGCCTTCGTTGAAAAGCTGGATGCGTGGGAGCTGATGGAACAAGCCAAGATGGCGATTCCGCCGGTGATGATCTACGGCGACGACGTCACCCACATCCTGACCGAGGAAGGCATCGCCAACCTCCTGCTGTGCCGCACCGACGAGGAGCGCGAACAGGCGATACGCGGCGTGGCTGGCTACACGCCGGTGGGTCTGGCGCGCGACCGGCGCATGGTGGAGAACCTGCGCGACCGCGGCATCATCACCCGCGCCGAAGACCTGGACATCGACAAGCGCCTGGCCACGCGCGACCTGCTGGCCGCCCGTAACATGAGAGACCTGGTGCGCGCATCGGGCGGTTTGTACAATCCGCCCAAGCGTTTCCGCAACTGGTAAGCCCCACCCACCGTCGTTCCCGCGCAGGCGGGAACCCATACTCGGCATGGATTCCCGCCTACGCGGGAATGACGGCGCTGAGTTAGGAGTCTAAGGACATGGAAACACTAAACTATCGATTTGAAAACGGCACGCACCACCTGACCGCGCCGCCGGAAGTGGTGGGCGTGGTCGGCTCGGGCAATCTGGAAGTGCTGATCGAGCCGGCCGCGCTGGACGGTGCATGCAGCATCGAGATCACCACCGCCGCTGTTGGCTTCGGCCAGATCTGGGAAGCGGTGATGCGCGACTTTCACCAGCGCTGGCTGCTGGCGGACACCCGCATTTCGATCAACGACATGGGCGCCACGCCGGCCGTGGTCAGCCTGCGCCTGGACCAGGCGGTACAGACCATGCTGGGAGATGCGCCATGAGCCGCCCTTTCAGCTATCAGGAAGCGACTGCGCGCGAACGCGTGCAGCATCTGTTCAATCCGGGCAGTTTTGAAGAATTCCTGCCACCGTCGGAGCGCGTCACCAGCCCTCACCTGCCGCAGCTGAATGCGCCGGTGGCGTTTGACGACGGAGTGGCGATCGGCCGCGCGCTGCTGGGCGGCGTACCGGTGTACGTGGCGGCGCAGGAAGGCGCTTTCATGGGCGGCGCCGTCGGCGAGGTGCACGGCGCCAAGCTGGTTGGCCTGCTGCGCAAGGCGGTGGCCGACAAGGTCGCGGCGGTGGTGATGCTGGTGGAATCGGGCGGCGTGCGTCTGCACGAAGCCAACGCCGGCCTGATCGCGGTGTCGGAAGTGATGCGCGCTTTGCTGGATGCGCGGGACGCCGGCGTTGCGGTGGTAGTGCTGGTGGGCGGCTCCAACGGCGCGTTCGGCGGCATGGGCATCGTGACGCGCTGCGCCAACGTGGTCATCATGTCGGAAGAAGGACGCTTGGCGATGTCCGGTCCCGAGGTGATTGAAACCGCCAACGGCGTAGAGGAATTCGATTCCCGCGACCGCGCGCTGGTGTGGCGCACGACCGGCGGCAAGCACCGCTATCTGCTGTGCGACTGTCAGCGCATCGTCGCCGATGACGTCGCGTCCTTCCGCGCTGCGGCGCAGGAAGCGGTGGCTTCGCTGGCCGGCGGCGACACTGCCTTGTCGCTGGAGGCGCTGGAAGCCGAGCAAAAAATGCTGTCGGACCGCTTGAACAATTACGGCGGCCTGCACGATCCGATCGATATCTGGACGGCGATGCAGATGCCGGATGCGGCCAATATCCCGATGCTGGACGCGGACAGTTTTGTCGCGGCAGCGGCATCGCACCGCCACGGAGGTTGAGATGGACTGGAAAAAACTGGCAGGTACGCTGTTCCCTGAAGGGCATACCATCGGCGAGAAGAATGAGTTCCTGAGCGGCGAGGCGCAGGTGGATGGTCAGACCGTGGCGGTGATCGGCACCACCGGCCATACGCCGATCGGCATCGAGATCGCGTTGGCGCAGGCGCAGGCGATTCTGCGCACGGTACGTGATTTTCCGGGCCGGCCGATTCTCATGCTGATCGATACGCAGGGCCAGCGCTTGCGGCACCGCGATGAGATGTTGGGCATTAACAGCTACATGGCGCACCTGGGCAAGTGCGTGGACCTGGCGCGGCGCAAGGGGCACAAGATTATCGGCCTGGTGTACGACCAGGCGCTGTCGGGCGGCTTTATCACCAGTGGTTTGATGGCGGATGCTTGTCATGCGCTGCCGGATGCCACCATCCGTGTAATGGGTTTGCCGGCGATGGCGCGCATTACCAAGGTGCCCGAAGAGCAGCTGACGGAACTGGCGCAGAGTAATCCTGTGTTTGCGCCGGGGCCGGAGAATTATCTGCGCATGGGCGGCCTGGAGTCGATCTGGCATGGCGATCTGGCGGCGCATTTGCGCACGGCGCTGGCGCAGCCGGTGGCGGGCGATCAGCGTAGCGCGCTTGGTTTGCAGCGTGGCGGTCGTCGTCTGGCGCAGCCGGTGATTGATGCGGTGCTGTCCGGCGGTCATGTCCAACGCGTCTAGCCCTTTTGAGCGGCATATGCTGGTGTGGCTGACCGCCATCGGTTGGCACGCCGCGTTTGACGCTGCGCGCGAGGAGCACAAGACGGCTCTCTCCTGGTGGGCGAATCATGATTGGCCGGTCGTGGTGCGGCGGATGGATGCGGATGCTGGCGCGGACGAGGTGTGTCTCGGCCTGCCGCTGCCGCCGGATAGCGCCGGCGTTAAAGTGCGGATTGCGCTGCGCGCGCGGGTGGCGGATATCAGCCGCACGGCGGCGGCGCTCTTGCTGCGTGACGCCGCGACGGTACGCGATGTTGCGGCGTTGTGTGACGACGCCGGCACGCTACCGTTGCGCGTGTTTGGGTCGGTGGCGATGCAGGCTTTGACCGGCTTGCAGTATCTGTCGCCGACGTCGGATGTGGATGTGCTGCTTCATCCTGCCAGCCGCCGGCAGCTGGAAGAAGGTATGGCGCTGTTGGCGCGCCATGCGGAACGCTTGCCGCTGGACGGCGAGATTGTGTTCCCTGGCGGCGCAGCGGTGTCGTGGAAGGAGTGGCAGATGGCGATGACGCATCCGGCCAAAGTGTTGGTGAAGGATTTACAGTCGGTGCGCTTGACCGAGACGGCGACGCTACTGGCGACATTGGAGGCGCAATGACGCGCGCGGCAGCTATGTCACTGCGCGCCGCGCCGGCGATGGCGACATCGGCGATCAGCACCCGTCGACTCGGACGCGCCGAGAAGCTGGACTTTGCGCGCGAAGTGGCGCGGCTGGCGGTGCGTAGTCTGCATGCCGAGTTGTGCCTGTATCCAAAGCCAGGCCTCGTGTCGCCGGTAGACAGCGGCAGCCATGACGACATGGATGCGGGCACCTTCATGCGCAGCATGTTCGCGCTGCGTCACTACTTCAAGAAAATCTGCTTGGCGGGATTGAACGACGCGCCGTTTGCGCAGCTGAAGGCATTGGGCATCGCAGCGGAGAGCGCGATGCTGAAAGCGACGCGCGGCATTAACACGCATCGCGGTGCGATCTTCAGCCTCGGCATGCTATGCGCCACCGCCGGCCACGCCCGCGCGCGCGGCACACCAATGACACCTGCCGCCCTTCGTGCCGCAATGCTGATCCGCTGGGGCGAAGAACTGGCAATGCACGCCGCCCCTGCGGCGACCATCTCCGGCCCACCGCGCGCCGCCGTCGCAAGCACGCAGGCGATGCAAGCGGAGGCCTACCTCGGTACGCGAGCCAGCATGGCAGCCTCCGGCAGCAGTCCGCGCGGCGTGGCGCCAGCGATGGCGGCATCGGCGGACGGTAGCCTGCCAGGCGGCGAGGTTGCGGGCGGACTGAGTAACGGTTTGCGCGTAGCGGCGCGGTATGCGGTGAGTGGCGCGCGGGAGGAAGGTGCTTTGGGATTGCCGTCCGTATTTGAGGTCGGCCTCCCTGTCCTGCTGGCCGCGCGCGCGCGTGGCGCTACTGTCACGGAGGAACGTGTCGATACGCTGTACATGCTAATGGCCCACATCAGCGACAGCAACGTCTATCACCGTGCGGGCCCGCACGGCGCACAGATCGTGCGTGATCATGCCGAACGCTTTCTGGCCCAAGGCGGCACCGCCAACAGCAACTGGCGCGTCGACGCCATCGCCAGCCATCACGTCTTCATGCAGCACCGCCTGTCGCCCGGCGGCGCGGCCGATCTGCTGGCGGCCTGCTGCCTGGTGCAAGCCCTCGCTGCCTTGGACACGCCATGAGCCGCGCACGCTTTCTGCTGCTCTGCCCCGGCCAGGGCGGCCAGCATGCCGGCATGTTTGATCTGCCCCGCACCAATCCAGCGGCCAGCGCGCTGATTGACCGTCTGCTCGACATGCAGCCAAAGACCGGCGACGATATCTTCGCCAACCTCACCGCACAGCCGCTAATTGTGACGGCCACACTGGGCATGTGGCAAGCCATCCGCGATTTCGCGCCGGCGCCCGCGCTGGTGGCCGGCTACAGCATCGGTGAACTGTCGGCCTACGGCGTGGCCGGCGCGATCACGCCCGAGCAGGCGGTCACGCTGGCGACACAGCGCGCGCAATGGATGGACGATTGCCAGCAAGCCGCGCCCGGCCAGGCGCTGGTCAGCATTACCGGCCTGACGCTGGCGAACGCCGGCAAACTGGCCGGCGCATACGATTACCACATCAGCATAGAAACGGCAGAAGACAGCTGCATCGCCGGCGGCCCCGGCGCGCAGGCGGACCAGCTATTGCAAGCGATCGAAGCCGCCGGCGCGCGCGGCAAGCGGCTGCCGGTGGCGGTGGCGTCGCACACGCCCTACATGCAAGACGCGGTGGCGCCGTTGGCACGGGCGTTGCGCGCGGCGGCATTCCAGCCGATACAGGCGCCGGTGCTGGCCGGCATCGACGCGGCGACCGTGCACGAGCACGCGCGTGCCGTCGAGACGCTCTCGCGCCAATTGGCCGAGCCGATACGCTGGCTCGCCTGCATGGACGCCGCTGCCGAAGCCGGCATCACCGTCGCGCTCGAGCTCGGCCCCGGCGGTGCCCTGTCGCGCATGCTGCAAAACCGCCACCCGCACATCGCCACCCGTTCGGTGGCCGACTTCCGGACGCTGGACGGGATCCGCAAATGGCTGGAGCGCGCGGCCGAAAACTGATCAGCGGTTGTTCTGGGTTGCCCAGGCGACGATATTCTGCGCGTCCATCGCGCCCGGCTGGCGCGCCACTTCGCGACCGCCCTTGAACAAGGCCAGCGTCGGGATGCTGCGGATGGCATAGCGCGCGGCCAGGTCCTGCGCCTGCTCGGTGTCGACCTTGACGACGCGGAAATGCGGTTCCAGACGTTGTGCAGCCTGCGCGTAAAACGGCGCCATCGTGCGGCACGGGCCGCACCACGGCGCCCAGAAATCCACCAGCACGGGAATGTCGCTGCGATCGATATGTTTGAGGAAGCGCGCGCTGCTCAGGTCGGTCGGCTGGCCGGTGAACAGCAGCTTCTGGCATTTGCCGCAGACGGGCTCGGATGCCAGCTTGGCGGTCGGCACGCGGTTGACTGCGTCGCAATGCGGGCAGACGATATGCAGCGACTCTGGCTGCGCGTTGGGGGAATTGGTCATGTCTCATCTCCGGCTACAAGCTGAGCATGATAATCCAAGGACGGAAAATGTGTATCCGCTTAAACGTAGAGGACGGGTTGGCGGCGCCTTTTAACCCGCACACCGCCGCGCCAGGGTCTGACCCCGCATGGGGTCAGACCCTTCCGTTCAGGGGTTGCTATCAGGTTTCTTTACGAGCCCCAGTCTGTTTGCTGCTCTGGGCGGCAGCTTGGGCGGCGGTTTGGGCCTGGGTGGCCTGGCCCTGCACAGTGCCGCTGTCGCGGGCTTCGGCGCCGCTGTGACCATTTTGTGCGGACTGGCTGCGGCCTTCGCTGCCGCGCGCCTGACGTTGGCCGTCGATACGGAACGGATCGGTGAATTTCTCCACCGCGTCCTGGTGGCTGCGCAGGGTTTTTTCGGTTTCTTCCGACGTCACACGCGCCACTTCATCGGCCAGGGCCTTGGCGGTGCGGCTGGTTTCCTGAATGTGCTCTTCGGCCACTTGGGATAGGTCCACTTGCGTGTCGGCGGCGATGCGCGACAGGTGTTGCTGGTAAGCGCGCAGTTTTTCTGCGGTCGGCTGGGCGTGCGAAGCCGCCGCCGAGATGGCCTCGGTCGGACGATGGGCGATGATGATCTGTTGGCCGACTTGCGTCGATTCTTCCAACATGGTTTGCGCCAGTTGAATGTTCAGGTCGCTGTATTGCTGAACAGAACGGAACAAGGTTTTCGACAGATCATTAAAGAACGACAATTGCGCTTCCAGATGGGTTTTTGCGGCTGGGGTAATAGTTTGGGAAAATGGGTACATAAAAGCCTCGTTGAGTTGTCAGCGCCGCGACATGCAGCGCGAACGTCAAGGCTACGTTAGCCCGATTTGCCACGTTTGATCTGCGTCAAACGTGGCCTAGTTCTGCCGTAATTCCACCAGCCGTCCCGCACACAGCAGTAGCGCCGCCGCCACCAGATAGCCCAGCACGGACTGCGCGGTTGCGGCGCCATTAAAGCCGACCGCGTCCAGCGCCGGCACTGACGTCGCCTGCGTCGCCACATACATGCCGAACAGAAACAGGCCGAGGAAGACGCGCGCCGTCCGGCTCAAGCCGCCGAACACGACGGCGGCGGCCGACAACGCCAGCACGCCGCTCAGCAGCGCCGCCGCGCGCAGCGGTGCGATCGCCAGCCAGCGGATCAGCACCGGCGCCGTGAACAGCAGCGCCAGCAGCACGGCCGCCAGCCATTGCGCCGCATAGGCGCGCGCCGGGCCGCCGGGCGCCGCCGCATTCAGCGCCGCCACATCGTACTGCGTGTCGCGCACGCTGATTTCGCTGACCAGGATGCCCCAGATGGCGATGGCGGCGGCCACCACCGCCCCCAGTTTGGCGCTGCCGATCACGCAGCCGGACACCAGCAACACCGGCACTGCCGCCACCGCCGCCGGATTGGCGGCCAGCACCAGCGCCAGCACCGCCAGCGCGTGACCGGCCACGCCAGGCAGCCGCGCCGCCAGTCCGAACACCGGCCGCGCCGCGCGCGCCAACGGCTGCAGCCAGCCGTTCAGCAGCGCCAGCGGCGACCAGTTGCGCCGGCCTGCCCGCGCCTTTACGCGGTCTGGCGAGAAACGGTGGAACAGCGCCAGTGCCGGCAGCAGCGGCAACCACGCCAGCAATGCGCAGGCGGCGCGGGTCCAACCGGCTTGCGCGCTCCACAAGTAATCCGGCAGCGTTACCGCCGCCAGCGCAGGATCGAACGTGCCGCCGCCGATCGTCAGGCCTGTCGACGGCAATACCTGCTGCACCGCGCCGATAATGGCGCCGATGCCGGAAAAGTCCAGCAGCAGCAAGGGATGCCACCCGGTGTGGCCGATGGTGGCGACAGCACCGATGCTCAGTTGCCCGGCCCAGACGAAGAAGAACAGCACATCGCCGCCCTTGCCCATCAACGGCGGCCAGGCGTCGAACAGCAGCACCATGCTGGCGGTGAAAAACACCAGCGGCAGCAGCACCAGCGCGTAGGTTTGCAGATAGATCAACAGCTGGACCGGGCCTTCGCCGCGCAGCAGATGCAGCACCAGCATCGTGACCAGGAAGATCAGCAGCAGCCCGCACAGATAGGCCACGTTGCCCAGCCAGCGGCCCACCAGGAACAGGCCGGAAGCCAGCGGCGTGGCGGCCATCACGGCGCCAATGCCGCTGCGAACATCCTCGCCCATGCGGCCGCGCGCCAGATAAAACCCGGCCAGGCCGAAGAACAAGCCAGTCAGCGCGGCGCTGCCGATCGCCAGGCAGCTGCTGGTGTACGCCACGCGGGCGTCGTCGCTGACGACCATCGCCTGATGTTGCGCCGGATCGCCGACCATCAGCCAGGTGAGCACAATCAGCGCCAGCACCGCGACCAGGGTGCCGGTGCGCCGCATGCGCAGCCGCAGTTCGGTCAGCAGCAGCGTCTTGAGGGCGTCGCCGGCGGACGGTGTCAGCGCCGCCGTCATGCCGCCAGTTCCACGCTGTCTCGCACTGCGCTCAGCGCATAGCGTTGCGCCATCAGCGCCTCTTCCAATGTCGGCTCGACCGGCACCGCGCCGGCCATTGGCGATGCGGGATGGGCGATGCGCAGCGTGATGCCGTCTGCGTGGCGCTGCGCTTGCAGCACCTGCAGTTGTGCGCGCAGCGCATCGTAGTCCGGCGCCGCCACCGTCACCGACCACACCTGGTTGCGCGCGCGCTGCACAAAGCTGTCCGGCGTGTC
This sequence comes from Duganella margarita, assembly GCF_009857535.1. Taxonomy (GTDB): domain Bacteria; phylum Pseudomonadota; class Gammaproteobacteria; order Burkholderiales; family Burkholderiaceae_D; genus Rugamonas; species Rugamonas margarita. Next base: position 257,533 of record NZ_WWCS01000006.1, on the reverse strand, counting down.
GCAAGCCACCAGCCGGCCCTGATTCATGACGGCCAGCCGGCCCGCCATGTTTTCGATATCCGAGACGATATGGGTCGACACGATCACCAGCTTGCGCAAGCCGATCTCCGACAGCAGATGGCGGAAGCGCAGCCGCTCTTCCGGATCGAGGCCGGCGGTCGGCTCGTCGACGATCAGCACATCGGGATCGTTGAGCAGCGCCTGCGCGATGCCCAGCCGCCGCCGCATACCGCCCGAGAAACCGGCCGCCTGGCGGCCCGCATGATCGTGCAGGTTGACCAGTTCCAGCAGACGGCGGATGCGGGCCGGATCGCGCACGCCTTTGAGCGCGGCGAAATACTGCATGAATTCCAGCGCGCTCAGATTGGGATAGACGCCGAAGTCCTGCGGCAGAAAGCCGAGCCGCGCGCGCATGGCCTCAGGCTTTTTCACGATATCGACACCATCGAACAGGATTTGGCCGCTGGTGGGTTTGGCGATGGTGGCGATCATCTGCATCAGCGTGGTCTTGCCGGCGCCGTTATGGCCGATCAGGCCTACCACGCCGGCCGGCAGCGTAAGGCTGACGTCATCCACCGCGCGGACATTCTTCCCAAAAGTCTTGACGACATTGCGTAATTCGAGCATGGCACTCCTGAAATAAAAACGGGGCCGTCACCGGCCCCGCAAGCTGGAGATTTATTCTACCTTGTTATTTAAACAGCACCGACGCTTTTTGCACCGTCAGCGCGATGCCGATCGCCAGCGGAATGCCGACCGCCAGCCAGCCGAAAGCCACCGCCAGCGGGCTGGTGACGCCGGTCGACGTCACCGCCGCGCCGTTCGATGCCGCGGCGTCGCGTTCGTGCGCGAGCTTCTTCTCGGCCGCCAGTTCGGCGTCGGTCATGAAGTGCCGGTCGGCCACGGGACGCACCAGCAGGTTGCAGATCAGGCCCAGCACCAGCAGGCCGGCCAGCACGTACATGGTGATGTCGTACGCCTGCGCCTTCGGCACGCCATGGTCGATCTGGTACTCGCGCACATAACTGATCAGCATCGGGCCAAACACGCCAGCCGCCGACCATGCGGTCAGCAGGCGGCCGTGGATGGCGCCCACCATCTGGGTGCCGAACAAGTCGGCCAGGTAGGCCGGCACGGTGGCGAAGCCGCCGCCGTACATCGACAGGATCACGCAGAAAAAGAGCACGAACAGCGGCAGCAGGCCGCTGTTCGCCAGCGATGGCACCAGCGCATACAACGCCACGCCCAGCACGAAGAAGATGCCGTAGGTGGCTTTGCGGCCAAGATAGTCGGAGCACGACGCCCAGAAGAAGCGGCCGCCGATATTAAACAGCGACAGCAGGCCGGTGAAGCCGGCGGCAATCGCGGCGATCTGCGCCTTCTGCGCCGTATCCAGTTCATTGAACGACAGCGGCAAATGCAGCAGCTGGCCGCCGAAGATTTCCTGCAGCAGCGGCGAGGCCATGCCGAGGATGCCGATACCGGCCGTGACGTTCAGGCACAACACCCACCACACCAGCCAGAATTGCGGAATGCCCCACACCTTGCTGGCGTGGACGTGGCGGCTGGTGATCATGGCGTTGCCGTTGGTGGCGGGCGGCGTCCAGCCGGCCGGTTTCCAGCCGGCCGGCGGCACGCGGTAGGCCAGCGCGCCGGCCATCATGAAGACGAAGTAGATGGCGGCCATGACCAGGAAAGTCTGCCACACGCCCACGGAGCTGGCGGTGGCGAAGTATTTCATCAGCTTGTCGGCCAGTGGCGCGCCGATCACGGCGCCGCCGCCAAAGCCCATGATGGCCATGCCGGTCGCCATGCCGCGCCGGTCCGGGAACCATTTGATCAAGGTCGACACGGGCGAGATGTAGCCCAGGCCCAGGCCGATGCCGCCGATCACGCCGGAGCCGAGCCACATCAGCCAGATCTGGTGCTGGTACACGCCCAGCGCCGAAATCACCAGGCCGCCGCACCAGCACAGCGCCGACACCACGCCGGCCTTGCGCGGACCGGCGTGTTCCAGCCAGCCGCCAAACAGCCAGGCGGACAAGCCGAGGAAAACGAAGAACATGGTGTACATCCAGCCCAGCATGGAAATCTGCCAGTCGCAGCTGGACGACAGGATGCGTTCCAGCAGGCCGCTATCGGCCGCGCAGGCCAGCGATTCCTTGATGCCGAGCGCCTTCGACAGCGGCAGCCAGAACACCGAAAAACCGTAGGCCATGCCGATGCACAGGTGGATCGCCAGCGCCGCCGGCGGCACCAGCCAACGATTGAAACCCGCACCGGCGACGGTGCGTTCCTTCTCTAGAAAATCAAACAAAGCCATGCACTTTTTCCCCGAAATGTGTTTCTTATGAACAATATCGGGCGCAAGAATATCACAGGCGGAAACGCCGGCACGAGTAATTGCAACAACACTGCGCCTATTTTTTAATCAGGCCGTGCATTCTTTTGGGCAACGGTGTAAACTATCGGAATTGCCGAAGGGAAATATCATGGCCATTGCCGCACTTAGCTCTGGAGTTACCGGTCTCAACGTCGCGCAACGCGCGTTGGGCAATAGCGCGCACGCGATCGCCAACATCGGCACGCAGGGCTTTCAACCGGCGCAGGCCACGTTTGCCGAAAACGCTCCGGCCGGCACCGGCGTGTCGATTTCCATGCGCGGCCAGGAATTGCTGCAAGTGGACGCCCCCAGCGCCACCAATCTGGCGGTGGAGACCACCAATTCATTGGTCTACAAGGCGCAATTCGACCTGTCGGCCAAGGTGGTGCAGGCGGCCGACCAGAATCTGGGCACGCTGATCGACATCAAGGCTTGATCGCCGCCGGCCATTTCGGCCACAATGCGCGGTAATGGATACCCTGAATACCGCAAAACTGCTCGCCGACCTGCCTCCCCGTATTTCCGCCATCCCGCGCCGCTGGGCCGCCCAGACGCCGCACGCGCACGCGCTGCACGACGGCCAGCGCCATTGGAGCTATGCCGAACTGGCCGCCGCCATCGACCACGCCGCCGCACTGGTGCGCGCCTGGCAGTTGCGGCCGGGCGACCGTCTGGCCGTGGTCGGCGAAAACTGCGTGGCGCAGGTGGTGCTGAGTTTTGCCGCCGCCGATGTCGACGCGTGGATCGTCCACATCAACGGCCGCCTTACGGCGCGCGAAGTGGACGGCGTGCTGGAACACAGCGGCGCGCGGCGGGCGATTTATCTGGCCGCGCCGGCCTCGCCGGAAACGGCTGCGCATGGCGCGCGTAATGGGGCGGTGGCGGCGGCGACGGTGGACGCGTCACTGGGCCAGTGGCTGGTCGGCCCGCTGAACGTGACCTGCGTGCCGGAGCCGGTGCATGCGGCGCCGGAGCAGCAGGTAGCGGCACTGCTCTACACCACCGGCACCACCGGCCAGCCGAAAGGCGTGATGCTCACGCAGCGCAACCTGCTGTTCATCGCCGCCGTATCGAGCACGCTGCGCGGCCTGACGCCGGCGGATCGTGCCTATGGCGTGCTGCCGATCAGCCACGTCTACGGCCTGACGTCGGTGATGCTGGGCACCTTGTATGCCGGCGCGTGTCTATATCTGTGCCCGCGCTTTACGCCGGATGGCCTGCTGGCGGCGCTGCGCGATGATCGCCTGACCATCGTGCAGGGCGTGCCGGCGATGTATGCGCGGTTGCTGGAAAAGCTGGGCGGCGCGCAAGCGCGCCTGAACACGCAACTGCGCTTCGCCTACGCCGGCGGCTCGCCACTGCCGCCATCGCTGAAGGCGCAGGTGGAGCAGCTGTTTGGACTGCCGCTGCACAACGGCTACGGCCTGACCGAGACTTCCCCCACCGTCAGCCAGACCCGCCTCGACCGGCCGCGCAGCGACACGTCAGTTGGCCAGCCGATTCCGGGCATCGAGGTGCGCGTGCGCAGTGGCGCATACGGCGCCGGCGAGGATGGCGCCGGCGAACTGTGGGTGCGCGGTCCCAACGTCATGCGCGGTTACTACCGCGAGCCGGCCCTGACGGCGGCCGTGCTGGATGCCGACGGCTGGCTCAACACCGGCGACATGGTGCGCCAGGACGCCGACGGCGCGCTGCACCTCGTCGGCCGCACCAAGGAGCTGATCATCCGCGCCGGTTTCAACGTCTACCCGCTGGAGGTAGAGACGGTGCTGAATGCCCATCCGTCGGTCACGCAATCGGCGGTAGTGGGCCGGCCGGCGGCCGATGGCGACGAGCAGGTGCTGGCGTTCGTGGAGCTCGATCCACGCCGTCCGGTGACGATGGCGGCGCTGGACCTGTACCTGCGCGACCAGCTGGCGCCATACAAGCGGCCGTCGCAGATCATCGCCATGGACGCGCTGCCGGCGGCGGCTTCCGGCAAGATCCTCAAGAGCCGACTGGCAGCAGCACCAGCTTGCGGCGACTGACGATATCGTCATAGGCGCCGCTGCGGCGCAGATTGTCCAGTGCGCGGTTGAACCTGGCCAGCAGCTCGGCGTTGGCCAGATCGCGGTTCACCATCATCACGTTCTCGGAACGGTAATACGGCGTCTCCAGGCTGTGGAAGCGTCCTGCCTCCCGCGCGAATTCGGTGCGGATAATATAGTTGCCCACGTTTTCGTCGGCAATGGCGAGGTCGAAGCGCCCCGCCTGCAACTTGCGGAAATTGGTCGGGTCGTTATTGGCCAGATCCAGCGCAATGCCGGCAGCCTTGAACAGCTCCTCGTACCAGTAGCCGGCCACGCCACCGATCCTGAATTGCCGCAGCTCGGCCAGGTCCCGGTTGGCGCCCGGCCAGCTGCGGCCGGGCTGGTCGTAATAGAAGAACTTGGCCCTGCGGGCATACAGCGTGTCGGACAGCAGATAGCGCTGCTGGCGTTCGGGCGTGGATACAAACGGCACCACCGCCCATACGTCGCGCGCATCCAGCAGCACCAGGCAGCGCTTCCACGGCATGAAGCGGAAGGTGAACTTCACGCCCATGTCCTTGCCGATGCGCTCGAACAGTTCGCCGATAAAGCTTTGCCGGGGATCGGCGCTGATATACGGCGGATAGTCGTTGGTGGCGATCACCAGCTCCGGCGGGGCCGCCCACGCCGTCATGCACCACATAGCCAGCCATGCTGCGATCAAGTGCCGCATCGGTTCTCCCCTGCGCCAGGACTTTCTCCCTTATACGCCAGATCGGGCCGCTTGTCAGCGCCGGATGCGCGCGGAGAAATCGTCAGCCTGGCCGGCCGCCCGCGCCCGGGCGGTGATGTGGGCATGCTGCCGCAGCGTAGCGAAATCGCCCTGCCCCTGCAGCGCGCCGAGATCGTACAGGTAGCGATCCAGATAGCCGGAGGCCAGCAGACGCCAGTCCAGCGGCAGGCCGGGCTGGATGCGGCGCGCCATCTGGTAGATGATGGTGGTGCAGTTGCCGATCAGGGTGTTGTAAAAACGCGGCGCGCGCTTCAGCTGTTCGCCTTCGTCCAGATAGGCCATGAACAGGGAACGCATCATCTCCGGCGGCATCTTCAGGCGGTACAGCCACATGTCCTCGTCGCGGACGTTGGTGCGCACGCGCAGGATGTCGCGCTCGTCGGCGGCGATCAGCACCGTCTCGTAGCGCTTGAAGAAGCCGGCCAGCGCGTCGAAACTCTCGCCGCGCTCCTTGCGGATCTCGATCGAAAACGTCAGGTAGCGGCCGTCGGCAAAGCCGAACGACACCAGCGTGTGGGCAATGGCCGGTCCCATCCAGTACGACAGCGCCACATCGACCGTGCGCAGCTGGTCCAGATCGTACTGGCGCGGCTCCCAGCGCACCGTGTAATCGGTGTCGCTGCGCCAGTCGAAATTGCGCACCTGGTCCAGCGTGACGATGCTGCCATCGACTTTGCCGGTCACCATGCGCGCGACATCGTCGGCCCACAGACGTTCGTGCGACGGCTGGATGGTGCGCCACCACGCCATCAGCACGATCAGCAGCACCAGCCACACGGACGGCGCCAGCCAGCTGCGGCGCCACAGGAAAACCAGCGCGGCGACGCTGATCGCGGCCCACACCAGCAGCGCCAGCTTGCGTGGCAAATCGCCGGCCGGCAGCTGGAACCACAGCGCGCCGGCGCCCCACGCCGCCAGCGCGGCCAGCACAAGTGAGGCAATCAGCATGGCGGCCATCGTCAGGATATGTTTAGTCATGCCGCGATTATGCGGCCTAATCCTCCTTGTCGTCGACTCCGCTGGTGCAGCCGATCTGGACGCAGATCAGTTTTACTGCAATACTCAGCACCACGCCGACAATGCCCAATAATTCCAACATGGCAGGTTCCGTTCAATAAGTAGAGATGCGAAGAAGAGACGCTTCACTTTAACGGCCAGGCCAGGTTTGATCCAATAGCAAAAACGGCGGCCATCTATCTCGAAACGGCATAACGGTGATTTCGCTCAAACAGTTTAAATATTTTATAGAGATCGTCGAAGCGGGCAGCTACTCGCGCGCGGCGGAAAAGCTGTACATCGCGCAGTCGGCGCTGAGCCGGCAAATCAAGGAACTGGAAGATGAGCTGCAAACGCCGCTGCTGATGCGCGACGCCCGCCAGTTCGAACTGACGCCGGCCGGACAGCTGTTCTTTGAACGCGGCAAGCGCATCCTGGAGGACATCGACGACACCCTGGTGCAGGCGCGGCATGTGGGCCAGGGATCGCAAGGCGTGATCCGGCTCCAGCATTCCAGTTCGGTGATCCTGACGCCGCGCATCAGCAACGCGCTGGCGCAAACGCTGGACGCGCATCCGGGCGTGACGCTGGAGGTGTCGATGCTGCCGTCGGAAAACCAGACGCTGGAAATCGAAGAAGGCCGCGCCGACATCGGCCTGCTACGGCTGCCGACCTTGCGCCGCCATCCGCACATCCAGGTGCGCGAAATCGGCAGCGAGCGGCTGATGGTGGCGGTGGCGCAGCACGCGCCGCTGGCGGCGCTGGACAATGTGGAACTGGCGGCGCTCAGCGATGAAGCGTTTATCTCCATTCCCCACAAGGACCGCGGCGGCTTGAGCTATCTGGTGGCCAATCTCTGCCTGGAACAGGGTTTCTTCCCCAAGCCGGCGCGGGCGTTGTCGCGCAAGTCGTCGCAGCTGAATTTGATCGAGGCGGGATTGGGCATCGCCATCGTCCCCGAGTGCATGCGCCTGACGGCGCCGGCTGGCGTGCGCTTTGTGACGCTGTCGCAGGGTCGGCTGCTGACCAGCGTCGGCCTGGCCACGCGGCGCGAAGCCGATCCGCTGGTGACGGCGTTCGCCGATGCGCTGACCGCACGGCTGGCGCTCCCTGTTGCTAGAACCGTGATGCGCGGTGTTTTGTCTCCAGCATCGTGATGCTGCCGCCCGAATAGCGCCCGCGAGTACTCGCGGGCGCTAACGGCGTCAACATGGCAGCGCGCGGCCGCCTGATGCATCACACTAATCAACGGTCTTTCTTGTGGCTTTGACGGCCGGCCTCCGCATGTTGCTCCGGAGTGCCGCCCCGTGTGCCACCGCTACCGCTGCTGCCGGTCTTGCCAGCGTCTTCGCTGCTGCCGCGCGAACCGCCACTACCGCTTTGTTGGCTGCCGCCGCTGCGCGAGCCGCCGGCGCCGGACGACCCGCGCATGCCGCCGTCCTGGTCGTCGTCCTGCTCATCGCTGCGGCTGCCGCGCGAGCCACTGCCGCTGCTGCCGCTTTGCTGATTGCCGTCGCTTCGATGGCTCATGCTGCCGGCCTTGCGCGCTTCGTCAGAGGTGAATTCGTGCGCGTTACCGGACGCATGGGCGGCACGACCGCCTTCCGCAGCGATCTCGCGCTGACGTTCCGGGTCCATCGAAGCGAAGCCACGGTTGCTGGTGTCGCTTTGCTCGCTGCTGCCTTTGTCAGTGCCCTGCTTGCCTTGGTTGCCTTGGTTGCCTTGGTTGCCTTGATTGGAACTGGCCATGATGCGGTCTCCTTTAGGTGTGGTCCCGGCACTGGTGCGCCAGGGAGAGCTCATGGTAAGACCGGGGCGACGGTGCGGGTAGAGCAGCTCGCCTGTGTTGGCGTAGGAGATTCCTTGCTTGTGAAGAGCCTGGGTCACATATGGATGAGCCAACAAGTTACACAGGCTGCGCCTACGTGAACACGGGCATCCGGCCTACACCGTGCTCTGGCATGGGGCACTAAGATACTCCACAGCGCCCTACTGGAGGTGCGCCTTTCACACGGAGAGTTATCATGAGCAAACCGACCCAAGGTGGCAAAAACGGCGGCAACAGCAGCGTGCAGGAAGCCAAAGGCAGCAAATCGGCCACGACCGGTTCGTCATCCACCGGCAATGGCGGCAGCAGCAAAGGCAATAGCCAGTCGGACGCCGGCGGCAACAAAGGCAGCAAAACCGGCAGCAAGTCCAAGTAACGGCGGCACGGCGGGCGCGCAATGTACGCGCGCTCACCTTCGCCCACCGTCGCGTACGACTGTTGACCTCGACCTGTGGCACACTGATGCCATCCGAGACCAACAGGAATGAGTATGAGCGACGGACCAGACCAGCAAGATCCCCCAGTCACGCCACAACGCCGCGCCGCCGATAAAAGCGAGCGCCGCCAGCAGGACCGCAAGACCCCGCACGACAGCGGCACGCCGCGCTACCTCGATCCCGGCGACACCGTCTTCAGCCTGTGGGGCCGCGTCATCATGGCGCGCTACCGGCGCGTGGCGGCAGCGGCCACCCGGCACATCATCCAGCGCCCGCTGCACATCGGCGTCTCGGCGCGCATCTTCCACCCGGAACCGGGCGCGACCGGCCTGCGCAGCAAGAATCTGCAGTATCTCGAAGAGTCGATCGCGCAGTGGGTGATGTCGCGCGATGTGCTGGTGTTCATGATCCCCACCGTCAATACCGATGGCCTGCTCCATCCGTCCAACATCCGCCTGCGCGATTATGCCAAGCATCTGGACGGGCTGGTGTTGCAAGGCGGCGCGGACGTTTCGCCGCAAAGCTATTCCGAATTGCCTACCCGGCCGGAATGGGGCGGTGACCGCGCGCGCGATATGTACGAACTGGAATTGCTGCATGAATTTGTCGAGGCCGGCAAGCCGGTGCTGGGCATTTGCCGCGGTTGCCAGTTGATCAACGTCGCCTTCGGCGGCACGCTGTACCAGGACATCGCGTCGGACGTGCCGGAATCGCTGGCCCACGTCAACGACGACTACGACCGCAATCGCCATGAAATCAGCTTCCCGGCCGGCTCGTCGCTGGCGCGCATGTTCAAGGGGCAGGCGCGGGGGCTGGTCAATTCGATCCACCACCAGGCAGTGAAAACGCTGGGGCGGGATATGTCGGTGGAGGCGCTGTCGGTGCCCGACAATATGGTCGAAGCGATCCGCTACCGCAAGGCGCCATTCGTGATGGGCCTGCAATGGCACCCGGAATTCCACCGCGCCGGCGGCGTCGAACTGCTGGACTGCACCGGCATCCTCGACAACTTCCTGCGCGTGGCCCGCGAGACGCGCTTCTGACCGCTGCCGGTGTATGCACACCCGGTGTGGTCTCGGGCTGATGCCTGAAATTGACTGAAATTGCCTGAAGATTGTCTGCTTTTTCCCGGCCACCTTTCGCACTTCTCCTATGAAGATGGGCTACGGCCTGTTACAAACGCAGGCATTTCTCAGGCGATTTCAGACAAAAGCAGGCATCGGCGGGAGGGACAAGCCCCTATGTATATACCGCGCAAGACAATGGTGTAGACTGGCGGCACCCTATAACGATAACCATCATCATGAGATGTGCCGTGCTCGCCGCCTGTCTGCTGCTGGCTTCGCCGCTGACCCCGGCTGAGGAAGTGATCCATGTGGCGTACAGCGAGCGGCCGCCTTACCTGATCACGCAGCCCGACGGCACGCCTGGCGGCCTGACCGGTGCGCCCGCCACCGCTGCCTTTCACAACGCCGGCATCCCCGTGCAATGGCACAAGGTGCCGAGCAACCGCCAGTTGATGATGGTGAAAGACCACGCCAGCCCCAGCTGCGCCATCGGCTGGTTCAACACGCCGCAACGGCGGCAATACGGCAAATTCACCAAGGCCATTTATCGCGACCGGACCTGGGTGGTGCTGAGCAACGCCGCCTTCGCCGCGCGCAACATCGGCTCGCTGGCCGAACTGGCGCGCCAGCACGACGCCCGCGTGCTGGTCAAGGATAACTATTCGTATGGAAACCTGGACGCCTTCATGACGCACTGGCAGCCGGTAAAGGCAATTTCCACCGCATCGACGCTAAAAATGCTGCAGTCGGTCAACACCGGCATGGTCGACCTGATGTTCGTCTCGGAAGACGAAGGCCACTACATCATGCAGCACCACGCCGCGCAGCATCCCAACCTGCGGCTGCTGGCGTTCAAGGATATGCCGCGCGGCATGGAGCGCCACATCATGTGCGGCACCAACGTCCCGGATGAGGTGATCGCCCGTCTCAATAAGGCGATCACCTTCAAGTAATCACCGCCCGCGGAAGCGGTGAATCGCTGAATCGACCACGCCCTCGACGCTGCCGCTGGCGTCAAACTGCTGGCGCAGATAATGCGCATCGCTGCCCTCATGCGTGACCTGCACCAAGTGCTGCAAGCCGGCCGTGGCGCCCAGCTGCGCGCCATACGGTTCCATCTTGCGCAGCGTGGTCAGGATATCTTCCCGCAGTGACAGGCTCTCGTAGGTTTTCGGATGCACCACCGTACCGTCCAGCCCGAAGCGACAGGCCTGGAAGCGGTTGTAGTTGTACACCAGGTAGTCGTCTTCTTCCGGCGCCGCCTCGCGCCGCTCCAGCAGATACGCACACAGCGATTGCAGATACACCGCCAGCGCCGCCGCCCGCTCCACCGTCAGCGGCGTGTCGCACACGCGCAGTTCGATGGTGCCGAACTCCGGCTTGGGACGGATATCCCAGTAGAAGTCCTTCATGCTCTTGATCACGCCGGTGTGTTCCATCTTGGCGAAATACTCGTGCTCGAAGGTGTGCCAGCTTTGCGTGAACGGCGCCCGGCCGCTCATCGGGAACGCAAACACCGAGTTCAGCCGCGCCGAGTTGAACAGCGTGTCATTGCCCTGCACATATGGCGACGACGACGACAGCGCGATGAAGTGCGGTACGTAGCGGCTCAGCGAATGCAGCAGGAACAAGGCGTCGTCGCCCGAGGCGCAGCCGATGTGGACGTGCTGGCCGAAAATGGTGAACTGCTTGGCCAGGTAGCCATACAGCTCCGACACTTCCTTGAAGCGCGGCTTGGAGAAGATGCGGCGGTCCGACCATTTCTGGAACGGGTGCGTGCCGCCGCCGCAGATGCCGATGTTGAGCTGCTCGCCGGCCGTCACCAGCGTGTCGCGGATCAGCTGCAACTGCGCCACCAGTTCGGTATGGTTGGTGTGCACGTCGCTGTTAATCTCGATCATGCTCTCGGTGATTTCCGGCGTGACGTTGCCGGGGAACGGCTTGCGGCTCAACAGGTGCAGCAAGTCCGGGCTGGACGCGGTCAGGTCGAAGTCCGACAGGCTGATCAGCTGCAGCTCCAGCTCGACGCCCATGGTCAGCGGCTTCGACGATTTAAATTCTTCCAATGCCATTATTTTTCCTCCTGGGTTGGCGATTCCTTGGCCCAGATCAGCGCCCGCTGCGTCAGCACCGGACCGACCACTTCCAGCAGCAGCGTCATGGCCGTCAGCGCGGCCAGCTCATCGACCAGCACGATCCCCATGTATTTGGTTTGCTCCAGCAGCAGCGTGACAAACACCGACATCGGCGACAGCGCGATGCCGGTCAGTACGCCCTTGCGCCACGAGATGCCGCTGACGTGCGCAAACGCCGCCACGCTGGTGGTCTTGACCAGGAAGCGCGCCAGCAGCAGAACCGCCGCCAGGCCGGCGCCATCGACTACCCGCTCCCACTCCAGCGTCGAGACGGCAAACACGAACAGCAGCACCGTCAGCAGTTCGCCGATGCCGCCGAAGTTGCGCTCGGTGCGGCTGAACGCCACCCGCTTGTGGCGCGCCGCCAGGCCGAAGGTCAAGGTGGCCAGCACCGGCGACACGTCAAACGCGCGCGATGCCGCCACCAGCAGGATCACGCCCAGCGCGAAGGCGATGGTGCCATCCTGCGCCAGCGCGCCCAGCCGGCGCAGCAGCGCCGGCACGATAAAGCCCATCACCGCGCCCATCGCGGCCGATACCAGCAGTTCGATGCCGCTGTGCGACACCGCCTGCGTCAGGCTGCCCGAGGTCTGGAACACCCAGAAGCCGACCACCACCTTGAACACGAACACCGCGATCACGCTGTTGATGGCGACCAGGTGCAGCACCCGTTCGGTCACCTGGCCGGAACTGTTTTCTTCGTTGATCACGCGCAGCACGCCGGCCGGCGAAGTCGACATCGCCAGCGAGGCCAGCAGCAGAGAAGTCAGCGGCGGCATGCCGGTCAGATGCGCGATCAGGTACACCACGCCGAAGGTCGCGGCCGATTCCACCAGCCCGCTGACGGCGATCCACGGATTGATCCGCAGCCAGTGCAGATTGATGCGGTAGCCAAATTCAAACAGGATCAGACCGAAGGCCATGTTGGCCAGAATGGTCACATTGCTTGAGGCGCCGCTGCTGAGCGCCTCCGGGAATGCCTGTGCCAGTAAAAATCCCACCAGACCGTAAACACTGATGCGCGGCAAGCGCGTCCAGCGATGCACGAATTCCCCCGAGAGCCAGGCCAGGGCAATCGCCAGTGGCCAGCCCAGATCGGCCAAAATGACCTGAATATCCGGCATGTACTTCTCCTTTTTAACAATACTTGTACAATTCTGCGCTGGATCGGCCGTTTTCACTGTGCGCTGAGGAACATAAGGACACAAATATGCTAGAGATTGTCAACGAACATGCCTGCTTCGGCGGCGTGCAGCGCTTTTATCGCCATGACTCGCGCGAGATCGGCTTGCCGATGCGCTTCTCGGCATTCATTCCCGCGCAGGCCGCGCAAGGCCCGGTGCCGGCGCTGTTCTACCTCGCCGGCCTGACCTGCACCGAAGAGACCTTCATGGTCAAGGCCGGCGCGCAGCGCGTTGCGGCCGAGCTGGGCCTGATGCTGATCGCGCCCGACACCAGCCCGCGCGGCGCCAATGTCGACGGCGAAAGCGACAGCTGGGATTTCGGCGTCGGCGCCGGCTTCTACCTCGACGCCACCGAGGCCAAGTGGGCCAGGCACTATCGCATGTACAGCTACATTCATGAGCTGCGCGAACTGGTGGCGCGCGAACTGCCGGTCGACGCCCAGCGCTTCGGCATCTTCGGCCACTCGATGGGCGGCCATGGCGCGCTGACCATGGCGCTGAAACGCCCGGACGTGTTCCGCTCGGTCTCGGCGTTTGCGCCGATCGCCGCGCCGTCGCAATGCCCGTGGGGCCGCAAGGCGTTCAGCGGCTACCTCGGGCAGGATACGGCGGCATGGGCACAGTACGACGCCACCCTGCTGATGGCAGGGCTGAACACGCCCTTCCCGGCCGGCATCCTGATCGACCAGGGCCTGGGCGACAAATTCCTGGCCGAGCAGCTGTACCCGGAGGCCTTCGAGGCCGCCTGCCGGACGGCGGCGCAGCCGCTGACCCTGCGCCGCCACGCGGACTACGATCACGGCTACTACTTCATCCAGACCTTCGTCGAAGACCACCTGCGCTTCCACGCGCAGAATCTTGCGGCTTGACGCTATAGCTTGATTTCGGTGCCCAGTTTCTGCAGGAACTGGGCGATCCACGCCGGATGCGCTGGCCACGCCGGCGCGGTGACGAAGATGCCGTCGGTCACCGCCTGGTCGACCGGAATCTCGGCATAGGTGGCGCCGGCCAGCCTCACCTCCGGCGCGCAGGCCGGATAAGCGGAGATGGTCCTGCCGCGGATCACCTCGGCCGCCGCCAGCACCTGCGCGCCGTGGCACACTGCCGCAATCGGCTTGGCCGCCGCCGCGAACTGCTGCACCAGTTCGATCACGCGTGGATTGAGCCGCAGGTATTCCGGCGCGCGGCCGCCGGCGATCATCAGCGCGTCGTAGTTGCCGACCTCGGCGTCGGCAAAGCTGGCGTTCAGCTTGAACAGGTGGCCGGGCTTTTCGGTGTAGGTCTGGTCGCCCTCAAAATCGTGGATGGCGGTCTTGATGGTGTCGCCGGCCTTTTTGTCCGGGCACACGGCGTGCACGGTATGGCCGACGGCCTGCAGCGCCTGGAACGGCACCATGGTCTCGTAATCTTCCGCAAAGTCGCCCGTCAGGAACAGAATTTTCTTGGCTGCCACGGTATATCCTTTCGAAAAAAATAAAGGGCCGCGACGTCGCCGTCGCGGCCCTTCATACTACCGTGTTTTGCGACTTACGCCGCAGCCTTGCCCAAGACCGAACGAATCGTGCCGGCCAGGTCCTCGGCCGAGAACTTGGCGACATACGCATCGGCGCCCACGCCTTTGACGTGGTCTTCATTGGTCTTGCCCGACAACGAAGAGTGGATCACCACAGGAATCTTGCCGAAGCGCGGGTCCTGCTTGATCAGGCGGGTCAAGGTAAAGCCATCCATCTCCGGCATTTCCAGATCGGTCAGCACCATCGCCACCCGATCCGTAATCTGCAAGCCTTCGGCCTTGGCGCCGTCCGCGATCGACTGCAGGCGGTCCCAGGCTTCCTTGCCGGATTTGGTCATGATGAAATGCACGCCCATCGCTTCCAGACCTTTTTCGATCAGGTTGCGCGCCACCACCGAATCGTCGGCGGCCAGCACCACGGCGCCCGGTTTCAGCAGCACTTTCGGGCCGATGGTTTCCGGATCGATATCTTCGCGTTCCGGCGGCACCAGTTCGCGCAAGATGGTTTCCACGTCCAGCACCTGCGCCAGGCGGGTGTTTTGCGTGTCGCCATCGACGCGGGCGATGCTGGTGACCTTGCCGCCGGCCGTGCCTTCGGCCGTCAGCACCTGGCTCCAGTCCAGGCGCACGATTTCATCCACTGATTCGACCGCGAACGCTTGCGTGGTGCGCGCGAATTCAGTGACCAACATAATATTCAGACCAGTTTTTGGGGTCACACCGACAATGCCTGGCAAATCCAGCACCGTGATGATTTGTCCGCGCAGATTGACTACGCCCAGCATGTGTGGCGGGGATCCGGCCACAGCAGTCACTTCGGGCATCGCAACGATTTCGCGGATTTTGAAGACGTTAATACCGAACAGCTCAGAATGTTCGCCATTGGCGTCGCCGCCGAGACGGAACAAGAGGAGTTCGAACTTGTTGGAGTTGGTTAAATTACTACGCTCATCAACTTCCTGTTGAACAGATTTCATGGATTCGTCTCCTTCGGTGGTCCTAACCCAGTATAACGTTAGCAACGCCGAATATGTTGTGTTGGAGAACGATAAACAACAAAAAAGGAAGCCCGTGGGCTTCCTTTATATTGCTACTCATATGCTAGCGAATTCTGGAGCGGGAGAAGAGTCTCGAACTCTCGACCTCAACCTTGGCAAGGTTGCGCTCTACCAACTGAGCTACTCCCGCAGAAGGCATGCATTATGACAGAAAGTTTTCTCTTTCGCCAGTGCCATGGCCCAACTTTTTACCGGACAGACGATAGTGTAAGCTTAGCCTGTTTAACCGTACATGGAGTAAAGCTAGGGCATGGATTCAATCGAAGTCGTCTTGATCATGATGCTGGCGGTGGTCGCCAGCGCGTATATTCGCCGGGTGCTGCCGGGCACCATTCCGCTGCCGCTGGTGCAGATCGGCCTGGGCGCGCTGATCGCCGCCAAATCCGAACATGGGGTCGACCTCGAACCGGACCTGTTCTTCCTGGTCTTCTTGCCGCCGCTGCTGTTCCTGGACGGCTGGCGCATCCCCAAGAGCGGCCTGCTGCGCGACAAAGGCACCATCATCGAACTGGCGTTCGGGCTGGTGGTGTTTACCGTCATCGGCGCCGGCTTCCTGATCCACTGGATGATCCCGGCCATGCCGCTGCCGGTGGCCTTTGCACTGGCCGCCATCGTCTCGCCCACCGACCCGGTGGCCGTGAGCTCGATCACCGCCACCACACCGATTCCCAAACGGCTGATGCATATCCTGGAAGGCGAATCGCTGCTCAACGACGCCTCCGGCCTGGTGTGCTTCCGCTTTGCGGTGGCCGCCGCCATGACCGGCGCCTTCTCGCTGCAAACCGCCGCCGTCACCTTCTTCTGGCTGGTGGCCGGCGGCATCGCGGCCGGCGTCGGCGTGACCTGGCTGATCACCTGGGTGCAACGCTGGCTGACCCGCCACTTCGGCGAGCCGCCAGGTTCGCCGATCCTGGTCAACCTGCTGATGCCGTTCGGCGCCTACCTGGTGGCCGAACGCCTGCACGCCTCCGGCATCCTGGCGGCGGTGGCGGCCGGCGTCACCATGAGCTATGTCGAATTGAGCGGCCACGCCATGGCCAGCACCCGCATCCAGCGCTCGGCCGTGTGGGACACGGTGCAGTTCTCGCTCAACGGCGTAATGTTCGTGCTGCTGGGCGAACAGCTGCCGGAGATTTTCCGCCTGGCGGGCACGTCGCTGGAAGAAAGCGGACACCTGAACCGCTGGTGGCTGCTGGTGTACGCGCTGGCCATCACCGCCGGCCTGCTGGTGCTGCGCATGGCGTGGGTCTGGACCTCGCTGCGGCTAACCATCTTCAAGCAGAAGTTCCGCCACCAGGCGCGCCAGAAAATCAATCCGCGCCTGTTGCTGGCCACCACGCTGGCCGGCGCGCGCGGCACCATCACGCTGGCCGGCGTGCTGACGCTGCCGCTGGTGCTGCCGGACGGCGCGCCGTTCCCGGCGCGCGCGCTGACCATCTTCCTGGCCTGCTCGGTGATCCTGCTGTCGCTGCTGGTGGCCAGCATCGCCCTGCCACGGCTGCTGGCCGGCATGACCTTCCCGGCCGAGCCGGAAGAACAGCAGGAAGAAGACCTGGCGCGCCGCACCGCTGCCAATGCCGCCATCTCCGCCATCGAGAAAGCCCAGGTAGCGCTGATGGAATCGGACGCCTGCATCGACCCGGATGTCTATCCGGAGGCGGCCGCGCGCGTGATCGCCTTTTATGAGCACAAGCTGAAGGAGGTTGATCCCGAAAGCGAACAGGCCTGGCGCAAGACCGATTCCGCCGAACGCGAACTGCGGCTGGCGGCGCTGGCCGCCGAGCGCAACACCGTGTTCGACCTGGCGCGCCACGATCATATTTCCGACGAAACCTCGCGCAAGCTGGTACGCGAAATCGACCTGATGGAAGCGCGCTACCGCTAACCCCATGCACCGCACCCGCACCGTCATCGCCCTCGCCTGGCTGCTGTTCTGGCTACTGATGATCACCACCTCGGTCCAGGAATACCTGCGCGACCACGATCACGGCCTGTGGAAGCCGGTGCTGTGGGAAGGCTCGTCGGCGCTGACCGGCACCCTGCTGCTGCTGGCGCAGCGCCACTTTACGCGCCGCTACGACCACCTGATCGACGCCCCGCTGCGCTGGTTCGCGCGCCAGCTGGTGTGGCTGCCGGTGTACTGGCTGGCGTTCGTGCCGGTCGCCTTCGGCATCCGCCACGCGGTCTACGCGTGGGCCGGCGAACCCTATCCGCACGGCGGCTGGGCCGGGATCTATCTGTACGAAGACATCAAGATGACGGTGTTCTTTTTCATCTTCGCCACCATCACCTTCGGCGTGCTGTCGTTCCACGCCATGCTGGACGAAAAACTGCGGGTGGAGCGCGCCAATGCGTCGTTGCGCGAGGCGCAGCTGCTGCGCCTGAGCCAGCAGATGCAGCCGCACTTCCTGTTCAACGCCTTGAATACCATCTCGTCGCTGATGTACAGCGACGTGGCGCGCGCCGACGCCATGCTGGTGCAGCTGTCGGACGTGCTGCGCGCCACGCTCGATGTCGGCGAGCGCCATCTGGTGCCGCTGGAAATGGAGCTGCGGCTGCTGCGCGGTTACGCCGCGCTGATGGCCGAGCGCTTCTCGGACCGCGTCAGCATCGCGTGGCAGGTTGACGACACGTTGCTGGCCTGCGCGGTGCCGGTGATGAGCATGCAGCCCTTGCTGGAAAACGTGTTCAAGCACACCGTGGAAAAGCGCCGCCAGCCAACCGCCATCACACTATCTGTCCAGCGCCAGCAGGACATGCTGGTGCTGCGTGTCGAGGACGACGCCGGCCTGCTGCCCGCCGCCACGCCAGCAGCAGGCGGGCCGGCGGCGGGCAGCGCCGCGAACGCGGACCGCAGCGCCGGCGCGGGCGGCATCGGCGTGCGCAATCTGCGCCAACGTCTGGCCGCGCTGTATGGCGACCAGGCAGCGTTTGACCTGATCCAGCTCTCGCCCGCCGGCGTGCGGGCCGAAGTGAGGCTGCCATGCGCGTCCTGATCGTCGACGACGAACGCCCCGCGCGCGACAAGCTGCGCCGCATGCTGGCGGCCGAACCGGGCATCGACACCATCGAAGAAGCCCGCGACGGCGTCGAAGCGCTGGAAATGCTGCCCACCTTCGCCCCCGACCTGCTGCTGCTCGACATCCAGATGCCCGAAATCACCGGCCTCGATGTCGCCGCGTCCTTGCCAGCGCCGGCGCCGCTGGTGGTGTTCGTCACCGCCTACGACGAATATGCCGTGCGCGCCTTCGACGCCAACGCCATCGACTACCTGCTCAAGCCCTACGACCAGTCCCGCCTGCAACGCGCATTGCAGCGCGCACGCGAACGCCTGGCCGCAGCGCGCACCGCCGCCGACGCATCAGCCGCCGACGCACCACCGCGGCAAACGCCCGCCTCCGCCCTGCCCGCCGTCACCCAACTGCTGGTCCCCGACCGCACCGGCACCCGCATCGTCAAAGTCGACGCCATTCAATGGATCGAAACCGCCGACAACTACATCATCCTGCACACCGCAGACGGCCAGCCGCTGATGCGCCAGACCCTGGCCGGCCTGCTGGACAAACTCGGCCCGCGCTTCATCCGCTGCCACCGCCGCGCCGCCGTGCAGGTGGACTGCATCGCCAGCATCGTCAACCATGATAAAGGGGACGGCGAACTGCTGTTGCACAGCGGCGCGTGCGTCCCCCTCAGCCGTCAATACCGCGCCGATGTCGTCGCGCGGATCGCCGACAACACCTAGGCGTCCAACTCGCCCCAGGCGCCACCCGGTTCGCCCCACCACGCTGGACGCAGCGCCGCCGGCTCCTTAACCTTAAGACATCACAAAGGAGCTATCAATGACCAAGCCACGCCTGTATTTCCTCGACTGGATCCGCATCTTCGCGTTCTTCGTGCTGATCTTTTACCACACCGGCATGTACTACGTGACCTGGGACTGGCACGTCAAAAGTCCTTACGCCAGCGACGCCATCGAACCGCTGATGATCCTGTCCTCACCATGGCGTCTCGGCCTGCTGTTCATGATTTCCGGCGTGGCCACCGCCTTCATGCTGCAAAAACTGCGCGTCGGCGCCCTGCTCAAGCAGCGCAGCTGGCGGCTGCTGGTGCCGCTCATATTCGGCATGTTCGTCATCGTGCCGCCGCAGTCATACTTCGAGGTAGTGGAAAAGGTCGCCTACCATGGCAGCTACGCGGAATTCATGCGCCTCTACGTCAGCAGCTACCACGGCTTCTGCCGTGGCGCCGACTGCCTGCGCATGCCGACCTGGAACCACCTGTGGTTCGTCGCCTACCTGTGGGCCTACACCATGATCGGCGGCTTGATCGTGTGGCTGCTCGGCGCCCGCTTCCAGCGCCTGTCCGACGCGCTGGGACGCCTGCTGAGCGGCTGGCGCATCATCGTGCTGCCGGTGATCGTACTGGCGGTGGCGCGCTGCACGCTGGCCGACCGCTTCCCCACCACCCATGCGCTGGTCGACGACTGGTACAGCCACGCCCAGTACTTCTTCCTGTTCGCCCTGGGTGCGCTGCTGGCGATGCAGACCGGCTTCTGGGCCCGCGTCGACGCGCTGCGCTGGACCAGCCTTGGCCTGTGGCTGTGCAGCTGGGCGCTGATCGTCTGCTACTGGTCGATCCCGGAAGCGCTGGCCACGCCGGAAGTGCTGCAATGGAAGCCGGTGATGCGCGCCATCTACTGCCTGTGCCAATGGGCGCCGATCCTGACCGTATGCGGCTTCGGCCACCGTCACCTGAACTTCGACAGCGCCAAGCGCCGCTACCTGACCGAAGCCGTGTTCCCGGTCTACATCCTGCACCAGACGCTGATCGTCAGCATGGCGCACTGGATGAAGCCCATCAAACTGGCGCCGGACATCGAAGGCACCTTCCTGATCGTGCTCACTTTCGGCATCAGCTTCGGCGTGTTTGAGGTGGTGCGCCGCATTGGCGTGCTGCGCCCACTGTTCGGGCTGGCCTCGCCAGCGTCCGCCGCGCTGGCGCGGGCGCCGGCCTCAGGCCAACCACTGCAGGAACTGGCCGCTGAGCGGTAGCGCGCCGGCAACGGCCAGCCGGCCAGGCTCCACAGCACGCCGGCCAGCGTCGACTGGATAATCGGATTGGCGGCCAGGTTGCGGGCGATGCGGCCGGGCCGGGGCGGCGCCGCTCCACCACGACAGCGCCATCACCGCGATCAACCACCAGCAGGCACAGCGCCAGCGACAACATCACCAGCGCCGCCGTCGGCGCGCGAACAACAACGACGAGACGGCAATGTCGAAATAGGTGTTGGGCCGCACCGCGCCCTGCACCACCGACGAGCGCGACGCCGCCGGCAAGGCGCGCGCCGGCCACAGCGCCAGCAGCGTCGCCAGCGCCACCAGCAGGGTCGCCAGCGTCAGCTCGGCCACCTGCGCCGAACGGAAACTAAGCCTGGCGATGCCGCTGAACAGCAGCGCCGGAAAGCAGATGTTGTAAGAGAACTTTTCAATCGCCGGGAAAAACGCCGGTAGCAGCCAGCGTAGCGCCGGATCGCCACCCCCAGCGCGATGATCAGCAACACCGGTTGCCGTTGAAATCGCTGAAATAGCGGCCGACGATGGCCAGGATGGCGGCCTGGTCCTGGCCCCAGTCGAAGTCGCGCTCGGCGACCAACATCTGCGGTGCATGCTGCGGTGCTGCGCCCATTTGAACCTCCTTAAATACGCCCAATGGGAATATTTGGCAGATGCTAGGCAGTAAATATTGCATTGCAATACACCCAAGCTAGTTTCATTTTTCCTCTGCGGCGCGATGGAATGCTGATTTGGAGGCGATATTTTGTTGCAACGCAACAATGGAAATGTAACTGAGCAGGGTCTTAGAATAATGTGTCCATGTGGAAACTACTTAGCCCCGCGCTGCCCAGGTTTCCCCCTGGCGGGTGACGCAGAAACAATTCTCCTGTGCTACCATTCGTTTCCCATGGGAAATCTCACACATTCTCACTATCGTCATCTAATAACAAACCAGGGCGCGCGCCGCCCATTGCTTCTGAAGGATTTTTTATGACTTTGTTACGTAATTTGAAGCTGGCGACCAAGCTCGGCCTGGCGTTCGCACTGGTGCTGGCGCTGGCGGCGGCGGTCGACATTTTTGCGATCGTCAAGCTGGCCCAGGTGAACAACGCTTCGACCGAACTGTCGTCGCGCTGGATGCCGGCGATGCGCGTGGTGCAGGATCTCAAGGCGCAAATCGCCCGGGTCCGGACCCGCGAGTTCCAGTACATCATCTCCAGCGACCCGGCCGAGATGGACAAGTACGACAAAGTCATCGCCAATGATTTGGCCGACCTGGACAAAATGCAGGCAAGCTACGCCAAACTGATCGCCACGCCCGAGGAAAAAGCGCTGTACGCCGACTTCCTGGCGATGTGGGAACGCTACATGACCGAGGACGGCAAGATCCGCGCCGCCGCGCGCCGCAGCGACGACATCGCCGCCAAGCAACTGATCCGCGGCGAGTCGAACAAACTGATCGTGTCGCTGCGCGGCCAGGTCGACAAGCTGGTGGCGCTGTACGGTGAAGGCGGCGACGCCGCCTCCCAGCGCGCCGACGCCCTTTACGCCGCGGCCCGCTTCTGGATCGTCACCCTGCTGATCGGCTCGGTCGTGCTGGGCGCCCTGTGCGCAACGCTGATCACCCGCTGGCTGGTGCAGCGCCTGGGCGGCGAACCGGACTACGCGGTGGAGATCGCCGGCAAGATCGCCGACGGCGATCTGTCGGTCGCGATCGACACACGCGCAGACGACCACGGCAGCCTGCTGTTCGCCATGAAATCGATGCGCGACAGCCTGGCCGGCCTGGTCCAGCAGGTGCGCGCCGGCACCGACACCATCGCCACCGCCTCGCAGCAGATCGCCGCCGGCAATGTCGACCTGTCGGCACGCACCGAGCAGCAGGCCGCGTCGCTGGAGGAAACGGCGGCGTCGATGGAGGAGCTGACCAGCACCGTGAAGCAGAATTCGGCCAGCGCCAGCGAAGCCAATGCACTGGCGCTGAGCGCCTCGGCGGTGGCGCAAAAAGGCGGCGCCGTGGTCTCGCAGGTGGTGCAGACCATGGGCTCGATCAACCAGTCGTCGCGCAAGATCGTCGACATCATCGGCGTGATCGACGGCATCGCCTTCCAGACCAACATCCTGGCGCTGAACGCCGCGGTGGAAGCGGCGCGCGCCGGCGAACAGGGGCGCGGCTTTGCCGTGGTGGCCTCCGAAGTGCGCAACCTGGCGCAACGATCGGCGGCGGCGGCCAAGGAAATCAAGGAACTGATCAGCGATTCGGTCGATCAGGTCGAAAGCGGCAGCAAGCTGGTCGAACAGGCCGGCGCCACCATGCAGGACGTGGTGGTTAGCGTGCGCCGCGTGACCGACATCATGGGCGAGATCAGCGCCGCCGGCGAGGAACAGCGCGCCGGCATCGAACAGGTCAACACCGCCATCGCCGGCATGGACGCGGTGACCCAGCAGAACGCCGCGCTGGTGGAGGAAGCCACGGCCGCCTCGCAAAGCATGCAGGACCAGGCGGCCTCGCTGAGCGAACTGGTGGCGGTGTTTCAACTGGCGCAGCCATCCGCCCGCAGCCGTCGCGACCTGCACGCGGTCAACGGCACGGCGCGCGCGCCGGCGGCGCAGGTAATGGCCTTGCCGCTGCGCCGTCAGGCTTAACGCACAAACGTCAACGTATGCTGCGCAGGTCCCGGCAGCAGTGGCGACTCCCGCCCGGTAAGCCAGTCCATGCGGCCATCGAGGAAGTACGGCGACAAGGGGTGGCCACTTTGCCCGCCCGGCATGTTGAAGATACCCTGCTCCTCGTGGCCCGGCGACACCGTCAGCCGCTCCGACTGGCCAAACGTAGGCCCGGCCACGCGCGGCATGTGCTGGTCGCCCGGCAGCATGTCCGGGGCGACCTTCAGGTATTTGCCCAGCAGCGGAACGGCAGACGCCATCGGGTGTGCGCTGGCCGCCGTGTTGCGCTGGCCCCAGGTGGCATTCTTCAGCGGCTGCCCGTCCTTGGTCAGCTCCGCGATCACGCGGTCCAGCGCCGCCAGCTGCAAGGCTTCCCAGCTTGGATACCGCGACGGCAGCCAGCCGGCCGGCTGCTGGTCCAGCAAGCGCGCCAGCACCACCGGCCAGCGCGCGCTGACCGCCGCCATGCTGGCCTTGGGATCGATCTGCGCCAGCTCCGCATTGACGCCGCCGTAGGTGATGTCGTATACCGCGTACATGAAGCCCCGCGTGATCCGGTAACCGGCCGAATCCACACTGGCCTTGCCGCTCCAGTTCTCCTTCAGCAGCGCCAGCGCCTCGGTGCGTTGCGCGTTGCCGGCGATGGCCTTGGCGTCGAGCGCGCCAATCGCACGCTCACGCCACGCCGTCAGGAACACAGCGCGGTCATCGAGGCCGATAGCATACACTTTCTTGACATCCGTTTTCGGCCCCAACGCGGTCAAGTCGTCCCGCACCTGATGCGCGCGCGCACCGAGATCGAAGCCGCCGTCACCAATCAAGGCCGCGCCCGCGCCGGCCAGCTGGCGGCTGTTGGCGGTGCCAAGCTGTCCTTGCGGCGGATTGACCACCTTCGGATACTCCGCCGGCGCCAGCCAGCCTTGCCACTGGCCGGCCGCATCATCGGCCGTCAGCGGATAAGTCGAAGCCACGCCATGCGCTGCACGTCGCGGCAGCGGGCCGGCGATGGTCCATCCGATATTGCCCTTGTCATCGCCGGCGACGAAATTCTGCGCAGGCACGCCGAGCGTCGGCGCAATCGCCAGCGCCTGATCCAGCGTATCTGCCGATTCCAGCTTGCCCGCGTTGAAGTTGACGGCGCCCGGCAGATGCGCGCTCCAGTGCAGCGCATAGCTGCGGCCCTGCACCTCGCGGATCGGGCCGAGCGAGGTCTCGCGCACCGCCAGTTTCACTGCCGGCGCACCTTTCACCAGAATGGTTTCCTCCTGCACCACCGGCGTTTCCCATCCGGCCTGCGTGCGCACCTGGCCCGGCTTGGCGGCGTCGCTATCGAGCGCGATCAGGTCCAGGTAATCGCCATAACTATTGGTGAAGCCCCAGGCCACATGGCCGTTACTGCCCACCACCACGAACGGCGCGCCGGGCAGCGTGACACCCACCATGCGGCGCTGGCCGCCCTTCCCATCCGGGAACTGCAAGGCGGCGCGATACCAGATGGCCGGCAGCTGGATGCCAAGATGCATATCGTCGGCCACGATGGCGGCGCCGGTATCGCTGCGCGTGCCGGCCACCGCCCAGTTATTGCTGCCGACCGTGTTGAGGAATTCGGCTTGCGCCAGCTTGGCCGACTTGGCCGCATCGGCATCCGCGCCTTTCGGCTTACCCCACCATGCCGGCGGCGCCGATGGCATCACCACCTCAGCCTCGATCTGCTGCGCATCGAGCGGCGCATCCCATGGCGTCGACTCGGGCGCGAGGAAGGCGC
Source organism: Duganella margarita (assembly GCF_009857535.1). Lineage (GTDB taxonomy): Bacteria > Pseudomonadota > Gammaproteobacteria > Burkholderiales > Burkholderiaceae_D > Rugamonas > Rugamonas margarita. The sequence continues at coordinate 232,644 of NZ_WWCS01000006.1, read as the reverse complement.
GCTGCTCCTCGGTGGTGTGATCGCGGAACCAGCCGCGCGCCAGTTCGCGCGATTCCAGATTGCCTTGCAAATCGAAATACATGGCCCAGATCACCAGCAGCGTATCGGCCTGCGTCCACGGGCGCGGCGTCTCGCCCACCAGCGCATATTCAAACGGCTTGGTTTTGAGCGCATGCAGCCCGTCGTTAACGCCGGCCACATAACGGTCCAGCAGCGCGCGGTCTTCTGCGGGCATGGACTTCAGCGCCAGTTCGCCGCGCGCGCGGAAGCGGTGCAGCCGATGCGCTTTATCCAGCGGCAGCGCAATCTCGCCAAACAGCTCGGACAACTCGCCGGCTGCCGAGCGGCGCAGCAAATCCATCTGGAAGAAGCGCTCCTGCGCATGCACAAAACCGGTGGCATAAGCCACGTCGCCACGGCTGCCGCCACTGATGACCGGCACACCATGCGCATCGCGCGCGATGCTGGCCGTGGTTTCCATTCCGGCAGTCTGGCGCGTGCCATCCAGCTGCGCCAGACTACCGCGCAAATACAGCCATGCTCCGGCAACCGCCAGCACCAGCAGCACCAGCGCCGCCAATAAAATCCGCTTCGACCACTCCGCCAGTCTGCTCGTCCGCATGCTGTCCCCAATTTAGGATGAAGCTATGCATATTGCCATAAGATCGAGCTCCCACGTCTCATTGACCATATCTTTGCCGAAGGCGTGCACCGGTTCCTCGGCCACCAGCACATAGCCTTTGCTCTGGTAGATATGGCGCGCTTCCTTTTGCTGGTCCGTGGTCCACAGGCGCATTTTGCGGTAGCCGGCTTCGCGCGCGAAGCGGTGGCATTCATCCACCAGGCGCGATCCCAGTCCGTAGCCGCGCGCCTGCTCTTCCACCAGCAGCAACCGCAGCTTGGCCACGCCGTCCTCGCCGCTGCGCGCCAGCGCGATCGAGCCGACCGGCTGACCGTTCATCTCGGCGATCCAGCAGTGTTCCAGCGCCGGATCGAAGTCGCGCTCGAAATCGGCGCAGATCTGGCCGACCAGCGTTTCAAAACTGCGGTCCCAGCCCTGTTGTGTGGCATACAACTCGCCGTGGCGGCGCGTGATCCACGCCATGTCGCCCGCACGATGAGCGCGCAGTACGAACGGCTGCGCGTATTTGAGGCCGGACTCCGTATCAAGCAGCTCGCGGATGGTACGCATTGCATCCAGCATGCGCAGCTGGTCGGCATCGCCGAAGCGCGACAGCATGTCGCCTACTTCTTCGCGCGAGCGGCGGTCCAGCGGTTCATAGACGGCACGACCTTGCTCCGTCAAATGCAGCAGCTTGGAGCGGCCATCGGTGGTGGATGGCACTTTGCTGACCAGGCCCGCGCTTTCGAACTTGGCGACGATGCGGCTGAGGTAACCACGATCCAGCCCGAGGTCGCGGCACAGCGCGGCCGATGGCTGGTCGCCGTGGTGCGCCAGTTCGTACAGGACGCGCATCTCGGTCAGCGTGAATTCGCTGTGCAGCAGGCCTTCGCGCAGCACGCCGATCTGGCGCGTGAAAAATCGGTTAAACGAACGGACCGTCGCAACGCGGTCGCTAAAAACGGGGGCAACCATGACTACTCCAGCAATCGATATGATGGGATTGTGCGATAGAATGCTGACTCAGTCAACAATCTCGAAAAAGGCAAAAGTCGCGCAGGCGCCAATTTGCGAGGCAGCGCACAGAAGTCCGCCCGCCGCGCGCCTAGCATGATAGCTTCTTTAAAGGAGCGGTCATGAACGACATTCCCGATATGCAGGACTGTATTGACGCCTGCACCAATTGCCACCAGGCCTGCCTGCAAACTGCGCTGACGCACTGCCTCAACATGGGCGGCAGGCATGTCGCGCCGGACCATTTCCGTTTGATGATGGACTGCGCCGCTATCTGCGAAACCTCCGCCAACCTGCAACTGAGCGGCTCCCCTTTCAGCGCGCGCCTGTGCGCCCTCTGCGCAGACATCTGCCATGCCTGCGCGCTGAGTTGCTTGGAACTGGATGGCATGGAAGAATGCGCCCGCGCCTGTGAGGCGTGCGAGCACACCTGCCGTGCGATGGCTGCTTAGATACCGAGGTGGGATTGCGACAGCAGATCGCGCCGGGTATTGGATACCTCGGGCGTGCTGCTTTCGTCGGTCAGGATGCCCATCACGTACTTCAGCACTTGCGTGGTGCGGGTGATGTGTTCGTCGACAGTCCCGCGCACCAGCATGCCATTGTGGTAGCCGATTTCGGTATCCCTTGAGCGGTCCTCGCTGACATGCTTGAAGTAGTAGTTTTGCGAGCCCTTGCTGTTGTCCAGCGCCAGCGGCGTAGCGCCGAGCGATTCGTGGAAGCTGGCCTCCAGGTGCGCGTGCTGCTTCTGCGAGATGGAGCGATTGCGCTGGCTGTCACCGCTGATGTTGGTGCTCTGCGAGACCTGATAAGAGAATGTATCCATTTCATTCTGCCGCATCGGATTGGACGCGAGCGGCGTGTCGCTCATGGAAGCGTCAAAGTCCGGCAGCCCGGTCGAAAGCGCATGATCGCTGTCCGACAAATTAATGGGGCGATTACTGACCACCGTGGTCTCCGACGCAACACCCGTCATCTGCTGAAACGCCGACTTGAACGTGGCCAGCGTCGACTCGTTGGCGTGGCCGCGAATACCGGCTTCGTCAAACTGCTTCAGATACGCATCCATGCCCGCCTTGCGCTGCTGCGCATTGCCCATGCCAGCCAACTGGCGCAGGTCGACGCTGACATTAACTTTACCGTCCGGCCCATCTGAGGTGAACGAGCGCTTCGCGTGATCGACATAAAAAGTCTGCGTTTGCGCCGGCGCGGTGCCAAACTGCGTTTTCGCCTCCACATCAACCGACGACACCAATGACGAATCGTAGGCCAGCAGCCCGGTGAAATCCAGCTTGGATCCATCCCGCATGCTGTCGATGGCGTTCTGGAAGCCGTCCGCCAGCTTGGCCAGTGCAGCACGGTCAGCCGCACCAAGCTTGCTGCTACTGCTTACCTGTAGCGAGAGGCTATTGGCTTTGCTATCCAGGTTGACCTTGACGTCGATACCGTCAGCCATCTTGATGCTCAACGCGACTTGATATCCACCCGCTACCGGATCGGCATTCAACAGCGACACCGACTGCGAGAAATCACCCGAGTCGCGCAGCGCGGCGGCGCCCAAACCGTCAAAACGATCCAACAGGGATTTCGAGCCATAATTGATGGTCATCAGCGATGTGAGCGGATCGCTGGATTTGACCTTCCACGTCAGCGCGCTGGCCAACGGTGCCTGCATGCTTTGCAGGCTGCCGGAAGATGCGACACTGGACGCTTGCGCCCCAGTGTCAGCAACAATGGGAAGATTTTGTTGTCCCTGCACCTTGAATACCGGAGGCACAGAGACAACGCTGCTGCTTAAAGGGGATATGGTCGTCATAACCTATAGTAGCGACACAATCCCTACCAAAATTAAATCCGCGCGCGACGACGTGCCAAACCGATCAGGCCCAGGCCAGCCAGCAGCATGGCGTAGGTTTCCGGCTCCGGCACGGCGGAGACGGTGCCATTGACGGCGAACGGCAGTTCCACCGATAAGTCGCTGCCGGACTCTACAAGCTGGGCGAAAGCACCGCCACCAGTCGCTTGGGCCGCGTTACCTTGACGCGCATCGGAGGTAGGCGGCTGCCAAGGACCGGAAACGCCGGTACCGGCCAAGCCCCAGGCCAGCCAGTAGTGGCCGGAGGCGAGCGTGATGTCGGTGATGTCGGCGTCGACCTTGAAGATGCGGCGCTGGGTGTCGTTCAGCGTGGTATCGGTGACGCGGTAACCGGCCAGTCCACCATTAGTGACATCTGTGGTGCCGAAAGCAACCACGGTGCCGGTGTTGACGTCATTACCGGAGACAATGCTCCAGGTGGCGGAAGTGAAGCTGAAACCAGTGGCGCCAGTTTGATAACCATAGAAACTCAGGCTGGAGATATCCCAGCTTTTGCCAACGGTGATGGTGAAGTCATCAGCAACGAAATTACCCACATTGGATTGGTCCCCGAAGCCAAAGGTGGTGGCGTTCGGCGCGATGGCGGACAAGCCATTGGATCCGACTACTGGACCGTTGTTGTACAACTCACCTGCGTTAGCGATGCTCGAAACCAATGCCAGTACCGCGATTGCGATTTTCTTCATTCTGTTCCCCAAGTGGTTTAGTCGAGCCCAAAAGTAACATTAAATTAACTAAGTTAGCAATAAATTATTTAGTATATTAATATTACTTTTAGGCGCTTGCACTTGCGGGAAAGTTAGTAGATCTCCTGCGCCACCTCGCGCACGGACTTGAGCAGCAGCTCGGCCCCTGGCGACAGGATGTGGCCATTGACGGTGATGATGCCGAAAGCGTCCATGCGGCACGGTAGTTCGATCGGCAGGATATTCAGCACACCCTGCGACTCGTAATACTGCGCCACCGCGATCGGCATCACGTTGAGCGCGTCGGTCTGCTGCAGCAGCGGCTTAATCAGCAGCACCGCCGTGGTGTCGACCACGTTGATTGGCACTTCCAGCCCCGCGCGGCGAAACATCAGTTCACAGCGCGCGCGCAGGATCGAACCTTGCGGCGGCAAAATCCACGGCTGGTCGGCGATGTCCCGCAGTTGCAGGTTCTTGGACTTCATCAGCGGATGACCCACCCGCACCACCGCGCACGCCGGCTCGTCGCCCAGCTCCTCGTAACTCAGTCCCTGGGCGCTTTCGCGCTCCGGAATCCGTCCGATCATGAAATCGAGCCGGCCGCGCTGCAACTGCTCCAGCAGCACATTGGACAGCTCCATCTCCACGCCGATGCGCAGCTTGGGCGCCAGCTGCTTGGTGCGCGTGATCGCCTTCGGCAGCAGCGAAATCCCCGGCGTCATGATGGTGCCGATGTCCACCTGCCCGGTCAGCCCGGCTTTGATGGCGACAATATCCTCATGCGCCGCCGATAGGCTGGTCAGCGCCATGCGGGCGTGACGTATCATCGTCTCGCCGTAAATGGTCGGCTCCATGCCGCGCGGCAGACGATCGAACAGCTGCACGCCCAGCATCTCCTCCAGATCCTTCAACTGCTTGGACGCGGCGGGCTGCGTCATGTGCAGCTCCTCGGAGGCGCGGTGGATGTTGCGTTGTTCGTCCAGCGCGATCAGCAGCAGCAGCTGGCGCGTTTTGAGGCGCGCGCGCAGGAACCAGTTAGGGTTTGTATCCATGGGTAAATGATATCAGGTTCGGCATTGATTATTATTCAATGCCATTGTTATTGATATCACTTGCAAGCAGCACTAGGATTGGCCGCAGGGCCTTCCCTGGTCTGCTTGATAAATGGAATCGTGCCGTCTGCGTTGTATGCAAACTCCTCTACCGCGACCGAACGGCGGTACTCGCCGCCGCCCGGCAGTTTGGCGTTGTGATAGATGATGTAGTTCTTGCCGTTGAATTCCACAATCGCCTGGTGGATGGTCTTGACCTTGACGTTCTTCGACATGATCACGCCGCGATAAGTCCACGGACCGGTGGCGCTCGGACCGGTCATGTACGCCGTCTCCTCCGGAAATTCGCGCGAGTACGACAGGTAGTAAGTGCCGTTATGCTTGTGCAGGTAAGACGCTTCCGTGAAGCGCTCCACGCCCACCGTATGGATCGGGCCATCCAGCTCGATCATATTGGCTTTCAGCTTGGCCCACTTCAGCACCGAATTGCCCCAGTAGAGGTAAGCCTGGCCGTCGTCGTCCTGGAAGATCGCCGGGTCGATATCGTCCCAGGCGATTTGCGTTTCCAGCGTCATGTTGTTGGTGATGAGCGCCGAGCCGCGCGCGTCGACAAACGGGCCTTCCGGCTTGTCGGACACCGCCACGCCAATGGCGCGGCCGGGAATGCTGGCGTGATCCACCGTGGCGTAGAAGTAGTACTTGCCATCGCGCTTGGTGATGTCGGCCGCCCACGCATCCACTTTGCCGATCGCCCATTTGAAGGCGGACGGCTGGATCGGCGAGCCACGATCGGTCCAGTTCTTCATGTCGCAGCTGCTGTACAGGCGCCATTCCTTCATCACGTAATCCTTGTCGGCCGGCGTGGCCTGGTCATGGCCGACGTACAGATAGACCGTGCCGTTTTCCACAAGGGCCGCAGGATCGGCGGTGAACACCTTGGGCAGGATGGGATTGGCGGCTTGCGCGGCGGGCGCCAGCAAACCCGCCAGCACGCTCGCCGTAGCGAACATCAGACTCTTTTTCAAAATACTCTCCAGTGTCGTCGTTGATTTATTTTTTATTGGCGCGCATCGTCATCACGCGTTGTACTACACAGAAGATGAACAGCAGACCGCCGATCACAATCTTGGTCCACCAGGAGCTGAGCGTGCCGTCGAAGGCAATCAGCGTCTGGATGGCGCCCAGTACCAGCACGCCGGTCAGCGCGCCGGCCACGTAGCCATAACCGCCGCTCAGCAGCGTGCCGCCGATGACCACCGCGGCGATGGCGTCCAGCTCCGTGCCCTGCGCGTGCAGGCCGTACCCGGACAGCATGTAGAACGAAAACAGCACGCCGGCCAGCGCCGCGCAGAAGCCGGAGAAGGCGTAGATCAGCACCTTGGTGCGGGCCACGCGCAATCCCATCATCAGCGCCGATTGTTCATTGCCGCCGACGGCGTAGATGGCGCGGCCAAACGGCGTGCAGTGCGCAACGTAGATGGCGGCGGCCAGCGTCACCAGCGCAATCAACGCACCCGGCGAAATGAAGCAATCGCCGATCGGCAACTGCGTTTGCGACATGGCGACAAAGAACGGATCGTCGATCGTGATCGAGTTAATGCTGATCAGGTAGCACAGCCCGCGCGCCAGGAACATGCCGGCCAGCGTAACGATGAACGGTTGCAGCTTGAAGTAATGGATCAACGCACCCATGGCGGCGCCAAACACGGTGCCCATCGCCAGTGCGATGACGATCACCAGCAGCGGCGGCAAGTGCCAGGTCTGGAGCATGTAGGCGCAAACCATGGTGGTCAGCGCCAGCACCGAACCGACAGACAGATCGATGCCGCCGGAGAGAATGACGAAGCTCATGCCAACCGCGATCACCAGCAGAAAGGCGTTGTCGATCAGGAGGTTGAACAGAACCTGCACCGACAGGAACCCTGTATAGGCGGCACCGCCGGCTACCAGCAGAACCAGCAGCAGAAAGACGGTGATCAACGACGTAAAGTACGGCGACGAAATGATCGAACGCGCCGGCCGCGCGGCGGCTGGGCTGGTGGTGCTCATGCTGCTCATTGTGCTTTACCTCCGCGGGCAGCCGGGAACGCGCGCCGCCACATGGTTTTGAACTCCGCCGACTGCGACACGCAAATCACGAACACCACCACCGACTTGACCACCATATTGACCTCCGGCGGCAGGCCGATGGAATAAATGGTGTAAGTCAGCGTCTGGATGATCAAAGCGCCAATCACGCTGCCGGCCAGGTTGAATTTGCCGCCGGCCAGCGAAGTGCCGCCCAGCGTCACGGCCAGGATGGCGTCCAGTTCCAGCAGCAGGCCGGCGTTATTGGCGTCCGCGCTCTTGATGTTGGAAGTGATCATCAGGCCGGCCACACCGGCGCAAGCGCTGCAAAACACGTAGACGAAGAAAATCAGCACCGCCGTCTTCAGGCCGGCCAGACGGGCCGCCACCGGATTGATGCCGACCGACTGGATGAACAGGCCGAGCGCGGTCTTCCGCATCAGCAGCGCGGTGACGATGAACACTGCGGCCACGATGTACAGCGAGAACGGCAAGCCAAACAGATAGCCGCTGCCGAGGAAGAAGAACGGCTGGTAGTAGACGGTGATGATCTGGCCATCGGTCAGCAGCTGCGCCAGACCGCGCCCCGCCACCATCAGGATCAGCGTGGCGACGATGGGTTGCAGCCCAAGGCCGGCCACCAGCGCGCCATTCCATGCGCCGCACAGCACCGCAGCGCCCATGGCGGCGGCCAGCGCGATCCACATCGGTGTGTTGGCCACGTACTCCGGCGTGCCGTTGTTCATGACCATGGTGCCGCCGACCAGCATGGCGGCAACGGTGCCGCTAATGGCGACCGTGGCGCCGACCGAGATGTCAATGCCGCGCGTGGCGATCACCAGCGTCATGCCGATGGCGGCCAGGATCAAAGGCGCGGCGCGGTTGGCGATGTCGATCAGGCTTCCGTACAGGTGGCCGTCCTTGATCTCCAGATGAAAAAAGCCTGGGACCATGATGAGGTCAATCAGCAGCAGGATCGCCAGCGCGGCCAGCGGACGGAATATGGGATGATGCACAAACATGGGCAGACTCGGTTTGGTTGACGCGCCGGCTGCGGCGTTGCTGGCGGCGGGACTACGCATGCTGATCCCCTGCTGCGATCACGTGCAGCACGGTGGTTTCATCCAGAGCACCGCGCGGGTATTCGCCGCCTTGTTTGCGGTCGCGCATGACGACAATGCGGTCGCTCACGCGCAGCACTTCGGGCAGTTCGGACGAAATGAACAGGATGGCCATGCCTTTCTTGCACAGGGCCGAGACGTAGTCCATGATTTCCTGCTTGGCGCGCACGTCGATGCCGCGGGTTGGTTCGTCCAGGATCAGCAGCCGGGGATCGGTCACCAGCCAGCGCGCCAGCAGTACTTTCTGCTGGTTGCCGCCGGAGAGCGAGCCGATTGGCGTTTCGATGCTGGCGGTTTTGATGCCGAGCGCTTTGACGTATTCTTCCGCCAGTTGCTGCTGGCGTTTCAACGGAATGGCGCGCAGGATGCCCATGCGGGCTTGCAGCGCCAGGATCAGGTTTTCGCGCACCGACAGTTCGAGGACGGCGCCTTCGTGCTTGCGGTCCTCGGAACAGAAGCCTATGCCGGCCGCGATGGCGTCGCGCGGAGACGAGAAATTGCGCTCCTTGCCGTCGATGGTGATCGTGCCGGTATCCGCCTTGTCCGCGCCAAACAGCAGGCGTGCCGCCTCGGTGCGGCCGGAGCCCAGCAGGCCGGCAAGGCCCAGCATTTCGCCCTGGCCGATTTCCAGATCCATCGGCTGCAAGGCGCCTTTGCGGCCCAAGCCGACAGCACGCAGAAAAGCGCCGAAGCGCGAGCCGCCGGCAGGCGCTTGCGCAGCATCCGCCTGGGCGACAGCGGTTGCCGGCGCAGCGGTCGGCGCACCGACCATCTTGTTGACCAACTCCACGCGCGACAAATCGGCGGCCAGGTATTCACCTTCCCGCTCGCCACTGCGCATCACTGTAATCCGATCCGAAATCGCATACGTCTGATCGAGGAAGTGCGTAACAAACAGAATCGCCATGCCCTGCTCGCGCAAGCCACGCAAAACGCTGAACAGCAAATCCACTTCCTTCTCATCCAGCGAGGAAGTCGGCTCGTCCAGAATCAGCACCTTGGCCGACACCAGCAGCGAACGCGAAATCGCCACCATCTGCTGAATCGCCAGCGGATACTGCGCCAGCGGCGCCGTCACATCAATCCGAATCTGCATCCGATCCAGCAGTGCCGTGGCCTGCGTCGTCATGCTGGCCCAATCGATGCGACCCAGCTTGCGCGGATAACGGCCAATGAAGATATTCTCCGCCACCGACAAATTCGGGCAAAGATTCACTTCCTGATAAACAGTGCTGATGCCATGGTGCTGCGCATCCAGCGTGGACTGCGGCTGTATCGGCTGGCCGGCCAGCACGATCTGGCCCTGATCCGGCGCATACACACCGGTCAGCACCTTGATCAAAGTCGACTTGCCGGCGCCGTTCTGGCCCATCAGCGTATGCACCTCACCGGGATACAGATTGAGCGACACGCCGCTCAACGCCTGCACACCGGTGAAAGCCTTGCTGATACCGCGCAGCTCCAGCACCGGGTTCGCGGGTGCGGAAGAATTCATCGTCATCAGTATTTACGGTTCGGGAATTCCTTGGCGGCGACGTCGGCCGGGAATACGCCTTCCTGCGTCACAACGCGCTTGGGTACAGGCTTGCCGGCGACGACATCCTTCGCCAGCTGCATCAGCTGAGGACCGAGCAGCGGATTGCACTCCACCGTCACGTTCAGCTTACCGGCGATCATGGCCTCAAACGCGCCTTTCACACCGTCGATGGAAATCACCAGAATGTCCCTGCCCGGTTTCAGGCCGGCTTCCTCAATCGCCTGGATCGCGCCGATGGCCATATCGTCATTGTGCGCATACAGCACGTTGATCTTCTTGCCCTCGGCTTTCAGGAAGGCTTCCATCACCTCCTTGCCCTTGGCGCGGGTGAAGTCGCCGGTTTGCGAACGGATCACTTTCAGCTTCGGATTACCGGCGATGACTTCTTCAAAGCCGTTCTTGCGGTCCAGCGCAGGCGCCGAGCCCACGGTGCCTTGCAGTTCAACGATATTCAAAACGGCATCAGGCGTTTTCTTTTGACGCTCCACCAGCCAGCGGCCGGCGCGACGGCCTTCTTCCACGAAGTCCGAGCCGAGGAAGGTCACGTACAGCGACGGATCGCTGACCTTGACCGCGCGATCGGTCAGGATCACAGGAATCTTGGCGCGCTTGGCTTCCAGCAGCACGGTATCCCAGCCCGATTCCACAACCGGCGAGAATGCAATCACGTCCACGCGCTGGGCGATGAAGGAGCGGATAGCCTTGACCTGGTTTTCCTGTTTTTGCTGGGCGTCGGCGAATTTGAGGGTGACGCCCTCCTTCTTGGCGGCGTCCTTGATCGAGACGGTATTCGCAGTGCGCCACTCACTTTCGGCGCCCACTTGCGAGAAACCGATCACCAGCGGCTTGGCGGCGAAGGCGGATGGCGCGCTCAGGGTGATGGCGGCGGCCAAAGCGGTGGCCAATACGGTTCTGCGATTGCATGTCATGGCAAGTCTCCTGATAAGTTTTTTTATATTGTTATTTGGATCAATACTATGAGAAACATAAATATCTATCCAATGATATTTTCACACTCTGCGATATCTTTTTTAGTATGTCAGCGCAGCAAACGTAGTCCGTACAGTCCGCCGGCCACCGAGCCATCACGGGCGACAAACTTCACTACCAGCTTGCCAGCTTGCGCGGCGCCGGGGGGAATCGGGTAGTCGCGGGTGTACAACTCCTGTGTCGCGCTGGCGTCGAGATGCACTTCGGCCAGCAACTGGCCGTTGACTAGGATATCGAAACGGCGTCCGGCATCCAGTTTTGAATATGTCAGCCGCAGGCTGCGGGCTTCGCCCTTCCTGTCGGTCAGGTCGTAGCTGAACCAGCTGGTCGCATGGCGCCAGTGCTTGCCCTTGTGGATGCCGGCGTCGGCGCCTTCAGCCTTGAAGAAGTGGTCGGACTCCGGCTGTTGTTCGCCCGGAGCCACCTGATCGATGGTTTGGGCATCCAGCGCCAGGCGCTCTTTTTCGTCCTCTGCCGCCTTGGCGCGGCGCCGGGCAAGATCGCCCGGCGTGGAATACGGCCAGTAGACGACATAGCGCGCATCGTGCACGCGGAAGAATGGCACGAAGGTGGTCGGGCCGGCGTCCACCGACTGCACCAGTCCCGGGGCGGTAAAGGTCAAGGGCCTGCCGGGGACGGGACGGAAGCGGTTGGCAAACGCCGCGTTGTCGCTGACCAGCACCGGCGCCTGCTCCAGCGGGCATACGGGACCGTTGGCGATGTGGCCCATTCGGCTGTCATCAGCCAGGTAATTCAGCTGCTCGCCGGGGAAGGGATTGGTTTTTGCAGCCAGCACCACAGGGCCGTGCAATACGGCGTAGTAAGCGGATTTGTCGGGCATCTGCTCCAGCCGCGTTGTCATCGGCAGGTGGATTTCGGCCTTGTCGCCATCGCGCCACGCCCGGCGCACATTGACATAACGGTCAGCGCCAATGGCGGCTGCCACCGGCTTGCCGTTGACGGTGATGCGCAAAGCGCCCTGTTCCACCCATTCCGGATAGCGCAACTTCAGCGTGAAGGTCTTGTTGCCCTTGACGGTGATGGTGCTGCGGTCTTCATCCGGGAAGCGGTTGGCCTGGCGGATTTGCACGCCCTGCTCGCGCCAATCTAGCGTGGATGGGATGAACAGGTTGACGTACAGGTTATCGCCGCGATGGGCGTAGATGAATTCTCCGTACTTGGCGTGGCTTTCCAGCCCGGATCCGACGCAGCACCACATGGCTTTTTGGGGCTGCGAATAGACGCGGTAGTGGTTCGGCCGCATCGGCGTGAAGTAAACGAAGCCACCGCTATCCGGCCGCTGTGACGACAATATGTGGTTATACAGCGCGCGCTCGTAGTAGTCGGCGTAGCTGCCTTTGGCATCGCCGAGGAACAGCAGCTCGGTGAGCTTGAGCATATTATAGGTATTGCAGGTCTCCGGGCCTTCCACCTCTTCGATCATCGGGCCGAAGTCTTTGTCGTCGTGGAAGTGCTCCTTGACGCTGTTGCCGCCGATGGCGACGGTGCGGTGGTCGTGGACGGTCTGCCAGAAGAAGGCCGCGGCTTGTTGCCAGTCTTTGCGGCTGGTGATGTCGCCAATGCGTTTGAAGCCGATCACTTTCGGAATCTGCGTGTTGGCGTGCAGGCCGGTGAGCTGGTCCTTGTTTTCTTCCAGCGGACGCAGGATGGCTTGATGGGAGAAGCGGATCGCCAGATCCATGTACTTCTGCTGGCCGGTCATTTGTGCGACGTCGGCCAGCACTTCGTTCATGCCGCCGTGTTCCGCGCGCAGCATGGATTGCATTTGTTCGTCGCTCAGGTGCGAGGTCAGCTCCAGTGTCCAGTCGCACAGGGCGATCAGCATCGCTCGGGCATCCTGGCTGCTGGCGTGGATATAGGCGTCGCGCAGGCCGGCGTAGGTTTTGTGGAGGTTGTACCACGGGACCCACTTGCCGTTGACCGAGAAGTTATCGGCTTGCAGTTTGCCTTGTGCGATGTCGCGCCATGCGGACGCGCCGCCGGGGACGCCACCGATGTAGCCGTCGCCATTGGCGTGCTGGCAGCGTTTGAGTTCTGCAACGAAGTAGTTCAGGCGCTTGAGGACTTCTTCATCGCCGGTGGCTGCGTACATCAAGGCGAGCGCCGACAGGTAATGGCCGCCCATGTGGCCATCAAGTCCGGTGGATTCCCAGTTGCCGTAGGTCGGCTGCTTGAGCGGGAGGCCTGCTTCGCGCAGGAATGGCGCCAGCAGACGGTCCGCGTCCAGCGACAGGATGTAGTGCAAATCGGTGCGTTGCGCTTCCAGGAAAGGACTCGGCCCAAGGCGCACGGCGCTTAGCGGGAACAGCGCGACCGGTACCTGCGACGCGGTGGCCTCCGCAGACCTCGCGGCCGGCGACGCAGCGGCAAACGTGCCATGCGACGCCACCGAGGCAGCTGCGCCGGCGGCCAGCTTCAGCGCGCGGCGGCGGGAGGACGTACGCGGGCCGGCCATTATTTCGCCGGCAGCTGGTTGCTGCGGTACTTGTTCAAATCCGCCTGATCGACCATCGGCCAGCCGGCGGCGTCAAACTTCATTTCCATGATCTTGAGCTTCTGCAGATAATTATCCGCAGTCTCGTACGCATGCAGCACCAGGTAATCCTTGCCGTCCATGGTGTAAGCACTGTTGTGGCCCAAGCCCTTCCAGTTCTTGTCGCCAGCAATCACCAGCGTGCCGCCGCCCTTCATCATGTCAACGCCGTTCTTGTCCAGATACGGCCCCGCCACCTCCTTCGAGCGGCCGACCATCACATGGTAAGTGCTGTCAGCCTTCTTGCAGCACAGCCCAAACGACACAAATAGATAATAGTAATCGCCCTTCTTGAAGATAAACGGCGCCTCGATCTCGCCCGGCCCGGCCTTCTCGGTGGCCGCCGCTTCGCCGCTGGTGCGGCTGGCAATCGCGTGCCACTCCTGCGGCTCCGCGATGCCAGTCCACTCCTTATTCAGCTTGACCAGTTTCAGACCGCTCCAGAAAGAACCGAACGACATCCACGCATTGCCCTTGCCATCCTCAATCACATTCGGATCGATGGCGTTCCAGTCGTCGCGCACCGGCACCGACTGCAACACCATGCCCTTGTCCACCCACTTGTAGTCAGGCGAACGAGGATTCAACGTTTTATTAACGGTGACGCCGATGCCGGACGTATTCTTGCCAAAGCCGGAAACGGAGTAATACAAATAGTATTGACCGTCATGGAATTGGATGTCCGGCGCCCAGATATGGTCGTCAAACGTCGGCGCGGCCTTCTTCGCCCACACCGGCTGGCCCTTGAACACGCGGCCCTCCGGCGTCCAGTTCTTCATATCCTTCGAACTGTAAAAGGTGATACCCGGCCCTGTGCTGAACACATAATAAGTATCGCCTTCCTTGGCCATCACCGGATCATGCACGCTGACTTCCTTGGCCGAGCATCCCATGACCGCCAACGCCATCGCCACCGTCGATAAAACATACTTCATCATAAAAATCCTTTTCACCGTCGTTCCCGCGAAAGCGGGAACCCATACGCCGCAAGCTGGCCAGCGTTCTATGGATTCCCGCCTGCGCGGGAATGACGGCGGGTTAATTGCCGATCCGGGCGCCCCAGATGGACACGCCGTCCACCGATTGCGCCGTCCAGGTCACCACAAACGCGCTGGCGTTGGTATTCCACTGGCGCGACAGCACGCCAGAGAAAGTACCGGTCGTTCCAAGCGTCAGCGTGACCTTGTTATTGCCATCATGCTTCCACGTGCCCGTCGCCGCGCCGGTGACCGTGCCGTCCGACGCCAGCAGAACAGTCGCAGACTGTTTGATTGTCGTCGTAATATCCTTGCCGTGGTTGACCATCTTGTACGTGCCCACCGCATCGGCCGCCGTCACCACCGCAGACAGCGCGGTCGTATTCTTGCTGAACGGCGCGTAGCGGAACGGCGCCACCACCGGCCAACCATCGGCATTGATGAACATCTCATGCACGCGGATCTGATGCAGCTCCCCCTGGTTCGGGAAGCGCGTATGGAAGATCAGGAAGTGCTGGCCGGTCGACGCTTCATAGTAAGCCGAGTTATGGCCCGGCGACACATAGCCCAGAGGCGTTCCGCTCTCGCCGGCCGCCAGCGCGAACTGGTAGTTCCCCATGATCTTCTGGCCATATGGCGCAATCGACGCATCGTCAAACAGCGGCAGCGCCGGATTGGCCTTGACGTTGGCCATGTCGTTGCCCTTCGCGTCCACATACGGACCGTCCGGATTCAGCGACCGCGATACGCGCATGTTATATGCGCCGTTCGCATCCAGCCCGCCAAAGGACGTGAACAGGTAGTAGAACTTCGACTGCGGGCTATACAGCACATAGGCGCCTTCGATCCGGGCGTGGTTACCGCCCAGCAGATGCTTGCCATAGCCCTGGCCCGGCTTCTGCAAACCGGTGGTGGTGTCCATCTCCAGGATGAAGATGCCGCCAGAGTAAGAGCCGTAGATCATCCACAGCTTGCCGGCCTGGTCGAAGAAGGTATTCGGGTCCACCACGTTGGGCATGGTCAGCGCGTCGTAGATGGTCACGCCGTCCTCGCCCGGCAAGCCCCACATGCCCGACTTGAGCAGGATCTGCTTGTTGACATACGGGCCTTCCACCTTGTCCGCCACCGCGACGCCCAGCGCCGAGCGCGGGGAGTCGCCTTTGCAGGCGCAGTAATAATGGTAGAACTTTCCGTCGGCGAGTTTGACCACGTCCGGCGCCCACAGGTCGGTGACCTGCGCCCAGGCGAAAGTGTCGGCCAACGCGGTCACCACGTTATTGAACAGCGGGTTGGTCGCGGTGACGTTGTCGGCGATCTTGGTCCAGTTCATCAGGTCCGTCGACTTGGCCGCAGCCAGGTGCGAGCCGAAGACGTAGAACGTGCCATCCACCTTGATGACGGACGGATCGTGGACCGAGGCTTCGGCGAACGTGATGACCGTCGGCGCCGGCGTAGGCACTGGCGTTGGCGTAGGGGCCGGAGTGGGCGTTGGTGTCGGCGTCGGCGTGGCGGCGACGGTGCTGCCGCCTCCCCCGCCGCCGCAGCCGGCCAGCACCAGCGCCACACCGCCGGCCGTAATCACCTTGCGGCGCGTGATTTTAGCGTCGTCCACGTGCTTACTCCACCGCTACCACGATGACAGCCTTGGCCGGAACCTTGACCGTCAGCTTGCCATCCGCGCCGGCTGCTGCGCTAAACGCCACAGGCTTGATCGCATTCGGCGACTGGAAGGTGTTATGCGTATCCATGGCGGACGCGGTCAGCAGATTACCCTTCACCGACTTGACGGTCTGGCCCGGAATATTCAGCGCCACATCGGCAGGCTTGTTCGGATTGGTGTTCACCAGCGCCACATAAAGTTTGCCGTCCGCACCCCGCGCAGCCGAAGCGCTAATCTCAGGCACCCTGAAACCGCCGGCGCTGTAGTCAGGATTATCCTTCAACGAGATCGGCAGCGAAGTCGCGCCCTGGAACGGCACGTACATCTGGTAGGCGTAGTAGGTTGGCGTCAGCAGCATCTTATCCTTGTCGGTGATGATCATCGACTGCAGCACATTGACCATCTGCGCGATATTCGTCATCCGCACGCGGTCTGCGTGGGCGTGGAAGATGTTGAAGTTAAGCGCCGCGACCACCGCATCGCGCAGCGTATTTTGCTGGAACAGGAAGCCAGGATTGGTGCCCTTCTCCACGTCATACCAGGTGCCCCACTCGTCGACAAACAGGCCCAGTTTCTTTTCCGGATCGTTCTTGTCCATGGCGGCGGTGTTCTTCTGGATATGCGTCTCCATGCGCATCGTATTGGACAAGGTAGAGATCCACTCGTTTTCCTGGAAGCCGGTCGAAGCGCCTTTTACTTCCCACTTGCCGGTCGGGATGGTGTAGTAGTGGAAGCTGATGCCGTCGGTCTGCTTCTTCAGTTCCTTGCTCAATACCTCGGACCAAGTAATGTCATTGTCGTTGCCGCCGCTGGCGATGATCTTCGGACGATACTGTTTAGGCGCGCGCAGGAAGGTCTCGACCTGCTTGTACAGATCCGAGTAATACTGCGCGCTCATATTGCCGCCGCAGCCCCAGGCCTCGTTACCGACGGCGAAGTAAGCGACCTTGAACGGTTTGTCGTGGCCATTCTTGCGGCGCATATTGGCCAGTGTCGACTTGCTGTCGGAGGTCATGTACTCCACCCACTCCGACATTTCCTGCGCGCTGCCGGTGCCCAGGTTGCCGTTGACGTAGGCGTCCGCACCCAGCATCTCCACCAGGTCGAAGAATTCGTGCGTGCCGACGGCGTTGGATTCGTCCACGCCGCCCCAGTTGGTATTGACCTTGACCGGACGCTTCTCGCGCGCGCCGATGCCGTCACGCCAGTGGTATTCATCGGCAAAGCAGCCGCCCGGCCAGCGCACCAGCGGCACGTGGATGTCTTTCAGCGCGCCGACCACGTCGTTGCGCCAGCCCTTGGTATTCGGGATCTTCGATTTTGGGCCGACCCACAGGCCTTCATAAATGCCGGTGCCCAGGTGTTCTGCGAACTGGCCGTAGACGTCCTTGTTAATCACCGCGCCTGGCTTGCCGGTGTCGATGGTCAGGCTGACCGCATCGGCAGCGAATGCGCCACCGGCGGTCATCATGCACAGTGCGAGTACACCACGTTGGATTGGGTTCATTTCTCAGTCTCCTTGATTTTATAGTTGGATGACAAAGCCGCCATGCGGCTTGATGGTTACTGCTACTTTTTTGCCGGCAGCGATGCTGCGCTGGCTAAAACTGCGCGTGCCGTCGCCATCGGTGATGATGACGCCCTGCTTGTTGCCGATGAAGGACAGGTCCAGCGTCAGCGTTTTGTCGGTGGCGTCGCCGTTGATGCCGGCGATGTACCAGGTGTCGCCGGCGCGCCGGGCGATAACGGCGTATTTGCCGGGATAGCCGTCTACCAGGCGGCTGTCGTCCCAGCTGCGCGGCAGGTTTTGCATGAACGTTTTGACGTAATCAGGCACGGTCGCCATGCCTTCGGGGATCTCGACGAAATGCTGGATACCGGACAGGTACAGCACCGATGTCGCCAGTTCAAAGCCGTTGCTGCTGGCGCGCTTGATCTTGGGGATGTCGCCAAACACCACCGGCGTGAAGTCCATCGGGTCGAACAGGTTGCGCGCGAACGGCAGCATGGCCGCGTGCGATGGCATCTTGTCTTCGTCCGCCTGTTCAAAGCTGGTGAACTCAAATCCGCGCACTGCTTCCATGGTCATCAGGTTGGGCCAGGTGCGGTTCCAGCCGCGCGGCAGCGTCGCCCCGTGGAAGTTGACCAGCAAGCCGGCATCGGCGGCGTCGCGCAGGATGTCGATGTAGTAGGCAATCATCGACTGGCCGTCACCGCCAAAGAAGTCTATCTTGACGCCCTTGACGCCCATCTCACTGAGACGTTTGAATTCCTTGACGCGCTGCGCATGCGTCAGCAGCTGGCTCTTGGGCGTGTACTCTGTTTTATTCCAGTCGCCGGATGAGTTGTACCACAGCAGAAGGCCGATATTTTTGGTGGCGGCGTAGTCCGCAAGCTGCTTGACTTTGTCGTAGCCGATCTTGCGATCCCAGTCGGCGTCGATCAGCGTGTAGTCCCATTTCATATCCGCCGCGTAGTCGATGAACTTCTTCTGTACGTCGTAAACGGTAGCGTCATCTTTAAGGATGCCCCAGCTCCACGAAGCATGGCCAGGCTTGACGCGCGCAGCGTCAAAGGGAACTGCGGGTGCGGCCAGGTCGGTGCCGAGCGTGGAGTTGGTGACGGTGGCCAGCGGGCCGAGGGCAATGATGCGCCATGGGGAGGTCAGCGTGCCTTCCGTTTCCGCCATCAGGCCGCCGTTGGTATAGACCTCGGCCGCCATCGGGTTGCCGATGCTGTATATGCCACCGGTTGAATCTTGCGCGAGGCGCGAGGCTTGCCAGCTGCCGTCCATATTGGCTTCGGAGATCGCTACCCAGTTGGCGCCGGTCTTGAACAATGCCGGGAATACCCATCCGGCTTCCGTCGGCGCTTTGGTGCCGGCGGCGATCTCCATCTGGTAGTGCTCTTCGTAAGATGGATTGGTGTTGCTCCAGCCGGTTTGGGCGACGGCCATTGGTTGCAGCCAGGCCTTGGCGCCGCCTGGCAGCGCGAAGGTAGTGTGTTCCTGTACCAGCTTTTTCAGCGGCAGCGAGGTGTCGGCGACGATGTAGCGGAAGGCTACGCCGTCGTTCGATACGCGGAAGACGATGTCGATTTTTTGCTGTTTTTTGTTCTGCAGCGACCAGGTTTGTTCGTTGGCGCGGTAGGTGATGTCTTTGCGCTTGCCGACGGCCATCTGGTAGTGGTCTTCGACCGCGTGCGGCGTGGAGGTGGCCAGCAGCGTCAGGTCGTCGGTCAGGTCGGCGCCGGCCAGTTGCAGGCCAAGCTCGGACTTCAGAAGGACTGGCTTGCCGTCGCGCGCGATGGCATACGTCAGCCGGCCGTCAGTCTGGCTCACGGTGACGGCGATGTGATTGTCCGGGCTGCTCAGCGCGGCGGGTGGCTGGGCGGCGGATTGGGCTGCCAGCGGCGTGCCGATAGCGGCCAGGGATGCGGCGCAGGTCAGCGCCGTGACTACGGTTGTCTTCACCATGTTCCTACCATTTATCTATGGTTGTGATACCCCGCCGCGTCGATGCGCGGTGTCTCCGGGGGCGAACGGTGCTGCTACTACATATGACTTATACCCAGCCTGCGTCGACGATAAATTCCTGTGCGGTGCACATGGCGCCATCGTCGGCGGCCAGGAACAGCACCATCGACGCCACGTGCTGCGGCATCAACTTGTTCTGCAAGCACTGGTTACGCTTGATGTCTTCTTCGCCCGCTTCGTCCAGCCACAGGTCGATCTGGCGTTGCGTCATCACCCAGCCCGGCGTGACCGTGTTGACGCGGATGCCATGCGCGCCGAACTCGCGCGCCAGGCCGCGGGTCAGGCCATGCGTGGCCGCCTTGGTGGTGGCGTAGGCCGGATAGCCGGCGTTCTTGACGTGCCACGAGATCGAGCCGATGTTGATGATCGAACCGGCGCCCTTTTTCTTCATGCCTTGCAGGACCGCCTGGCAGGTGAAGAACATCGGACGCTGGTTGATGGCAATGCACTTGTCCCAGAATTCGGGCGTGACGTCGGCGGTTTCGTGGCGCTGGTCGTTGGCGGCGTTGTTCACCAAAATATCGAAGTCGCCAACCAGGCCGGCGAGTTCGGTGATGGTGGCCTGCAGCGCAGGGATGTCTGTAATGTCACACTGGCGGAACAGCGGTTCGGGGTAACCGGCCTCCTTCACGCGGCGGATCAGCGCCAGGCTGGCGTCGCGGGCGATGTCCACGAAAGCGACTTGCGCGCCCTGCTCCGCGAAGGAAATCACCATGGCTTCACCGATGCCGGTGCCGCCGCCGGTAATGAATACGCGCTTGCCGCGCAGGCTGCCGAACTTGGCCAGTTGTGTCATACAGTCTCCCTTGTTATCTTCGCCCGGCTGTCGCTCCGGCGAAAGCCGGACGGTGCGCCGCTGCGACCTATACTGAGCATGCGTTCTATGGGTCCCGGCGTTCGCCGGGACGACGCTGTCTTAGTTACGGGTTAGTTCGCCTTCGCGGCGCAGCCAAGTGGCCGAGCCGTTGTCGCGCAGGACTTCAGGCAGCAAGGCTTGCGACAGGTTCTGATAGCACACAGGACGCAGGAAACGCGTGATTGCCCCCGTGCCGACCGACGTGCTGCGGCCATCCGAAGTCGATGGGAACGGACCACCGTGCACCATGGCGCTGCAAACCTCCACGCCAGTCGGGTAGCCATTCGCCAGAATGCGGCCCACTTTGCGCTCCAGCACCGGCAGC
The DNA here is from genome assembly GCF_009857535.1 of Duganella margarita. Lineage (GTDB taxonomy): Bacteria > Pseudomonadota > Gammaproteobacteria > Burkholderiales > Burkholderiaceae_D > Rugamonas > Rugamonas margarita. The sequence continues at coordinate 211,772 of NZ_WWCS01000006.1, read as the reverse complement.
AGCGACTGCGCCGCTTCCAGATCGCCTTCGTCCATCATCAGCGTGGCGGTCAGCTGGCCTTCCAGCTTCTCCGCGACCTGGCGCAGTTCCGCCACGTCCTTGCACACCACGACCAGCGACGCCGGGCCAAAAATCTCTTCCTGCAGTGCGTGCTGCGACAGGAACGACGCTGCCGACGACACGAACAGCGCCGGCGCCCCCTTGCCTTCCGCTTGCGGCGCGAGCGCCAGCGTCGTCACGTCCGCATGTTCGGCCAACTGGTTTACGCCACGCGCGAAGTTACCGGCGATCCCCGGCGACAGCATCGAGCAGGCCGCGCCACCCACCAGCGCCTGCGAAGCGGCAGCGGTAAAGCGTTGCAGGTCCGGCCCATCAATCGCCAGCAGCAGGCCGGGGTTGGTGCAAAGCTGGCCGACACCCATGGTCAGCGAAGCGGCGAAACCGGTGGCGATGTCCTCGGCGCGGTTCTTCAGCGCTTCCGGCAGCAAGAACACAGGATTGATCGAGCTCATTTCCGCATACACCGGAATCGGCACCGGACGCGCTGCGGCAGCAGCCACCAACGCCATGCCGCCCCCACGCGAGCCGGTAAAGCCGACTGCCTTGATGGCCGGATGACGCACCAGCTCAATGCCCAGCTCATTGCCCACACCGGTCAGCAGCGAGAACACGCCTGCCGGCAGGCCGCAAATCTCCACCGCTTTGACGACAGCGCGGCCCACCAGCTCCGAGGTGCCTGGGTGCGCAAAGTGCGCCTTCAGCACCACCGGGCAGCCGGCGGCCAGCGCCGACGCGGTGTCGCCGCCGGCGACAGAAAAAGCCAACGGGAAGTTACTGGCCGCGAAAACAGCCACAGGGCCAAGGCCGATCATGCGCATGCGCAGGTCGGGACGCGGCGGCGTCCGATCCGGCAGAGCTTTGTCAAAGCGCACATCGTGCCACGAGCCTTCGCGCAGCAGGTTGGCAAACAGTTTCAGCTGGCCGACGGTGCGGCCACGCTCACCTTCCACGCGGGCGCGCGGCAGGCTGGTTTCTTCCATCACGCGTTCGACCAGCACATCGCCCAGCGCCATGATCTGCTCGCCGATGGTTTCGAGGAAGGTGGCGCGCTTGTCGTCGCTCAGCGCGCGGTAAGCGTCAAATGCTTCGTCGGCCAGGCGGCAGGCCTGGTCGATCTGCGAAGCGTCCACGGTGCGGAACTCAGGTTCGATGACCTGGCCCAGCGCCGGGTTGTATGCGCGGACGCCGGCGCCCGTGCCCTTGACGGCTTTGCCGCCGATCAGTGCATCACCAGTAATGATCATAAGGTTTTCACTTTCGCGACTTCGGTTTTGTACACGGCCAGCTTGTTGCGCAGCGCCGGGCCAAATTGCGGCGAATCGATTTCAAACGTTTCGCCAGGCTGCACCACGATGTTGTCGGCCACGCTCAGGGTGGCGGTGCCGAAGAAGTGCACATGCACGTCGCCGGGACGCTTGAACAACGGGTACTTGAAGTGGTGGTGTTCCAGATTGGCGATGGTGTGCGACATATTTTGTTCGCCGCTGAAGAACGGCTTCTCCCAACGCACTTTGCCTTCCTTGTCGTAGATGCGGGAGGTGCCTTCGATGCTGGCTGGCGCTTCGCCGACCAGCAGCGCCGGACCCAGGCCGCAGACGCGCAGCTTGGAGTGCGCCAGGTACAGGTAGTTCTGGCGTTCGGTCACGTGGTCCGAGAACTCGTTACCGATGGCGAAACCGACGCGATAAGGCTGGCCGTCGTCGCCAATCACGTACAAGCCTGCGACTTCCGGCTCTTCGCCGCCGTCCAGCGCGAAGTCCGGCATCGACAGGTCCTGGCCGCTGGCGGCGACAATGGAACCGTCGCCTTTGTAGAACCATTCCGGCTGCACGCCGGCTTGACCGGCGGCTGGCTTGCCGCCTTCCACGCCCATACGGAACATCTTCATGGAGTCGCTCAGCGATTCGACGTCGCCGCCGATTTTCTTGTGCATGGCGTCGCGGGTGTCGGCGGAGCCCAGGTGGGTCAGGCCGGTGCCGGTGACGTAGGTGTGGGCGTCGTCGGTGTGATCCAGCGGCGACAGCAGGCGGCCGGCTGCGGCCACGGCGTCGAAGGCGGCGGTTTGTGCGCCGACTACTTTGTCCACCAGCGCGGCCAGGCCGACCGACTTGCGGATCGCATCCTGGGCCAGCGCGTAGGTGGTGCTGTAGCCGTCGATGATGCGGATGGTGTTCTGTTCCAGCACGCCGACCTGGCGCGCGCCTTGTTCGTTTTTGAATTGTACGAGTAACATGAAGAGTCTCCTAAGCGCCGTCATTCCCGCGCAGGCGGGAATCCATAGAACGCTTCTCAGTATGGATCCCCGCTTTCGCGGGGACGACGGTAGTATTAGTGCGAGTGGCGCGGCACAGCGGAGCCGCGGTTACCGACCAGGAAGTCGAAGTCACAGCCTTCGTCGGCTTGCAGCACGTGCTCGATGTACAGCTGCTGGTAGCCGGTCTTGGGACCAGGCGCGCTGCCCTGCACGCGAACCGCCTGGCGTGCCGCCATCTCTTCGTCCGAAATCTCCAGATTCAACAAGCCGCCGGCGCAGTCCAGCGTGATGTAGTCGCCATCCTTGACGATGCCCAGCGGGCCGCCGGCCATGGCTTCCGGCGCCACGTGCAGCACCACGGTGCCGTAAGCGGTGCCCGACATGCGCGCATCCGAAATCCGCACCATGTCCTTGACGCCAGCCGCCAGCAGCTTGGGCGGCAGGCCCATATTGCCCACTTCCGCCATGCCCGGATAACCTTTCGGGCCGCAGTTCTTCATTACCAGCACCGAGTCCTTATCGACGTCCAGGTCCGGGTCCATGATGCGCGACTTGTAATGCTCGAAGTCTTCGAACACCACCGCCTTGCCGCGATGCTGCATCAGTTCCGCCGTGGCGGCCGATGGCTTCAGCACCGCGCCGCGTGGCGCCAGGTTACCGCGCAGGATGCAGATGCCGCCGTCCTTGCGGATCGGGTTATCCAGTGTGCGGATGACTTCTTCGTCGTAGATCGGCGCGTCGTTGCAGTTTTCCCAGATGGTCTTGCCGTTGACGGTCAGCGCGTTCGGATGCGGCAGGATGTTACCGTCGCCCATGCGGCGGATCACGCCCGGCAGGCCGCCGGCGTAGTAGAACTCTTCCATCAGGAAGCGGCCCGACGGCAGCAGGTCGACGATGGTCGGCGTGCCGCGGCCCACGCGGGTCCAGTCTTCCAGCTCCAGATCGACACCGATACGGCCGGCGATGGCCTTCAGGTGGATCACGGCGTTGGTCGAACCGCCGATGGCGGCGTTGACGCGGATGGCGTTTTCAAAATTCTCCTTGGTCAGGATCTTCGACAGCTTCAGATCCTGCTTGACCATTTCGACGATGCGAATGCCCGACATATGCGCCAGCACATAGCGGCGCGCGTCCACCGCCGGGATGGCGGCGTTGTGCGGCAGCGAAGTGCCCAGCGATTCGGCCATACAGGCCATGGTCGATGCAGTGCCCATGGTGTTGCAGGTGCCGGCCGAGCGCGAGTGCCCCGCTTCCGCGCCGATAAATTCGTGCATCGAGATTTCGCCGGCCTTGACCTGCTCGTGCAGCTGCCAGACGGCGGTGCCGGAACCGATGTTCTTGCCGTTCAGTTTACCGTTCAGCATCGGGCCGCCGGTAACGACGATAGTCGGAATGTCGACCGAGGCAGCACCCATCAGCAGCGCCGGGGTGGTCTTGTCGCAACCGACCAGCAGCACCACGCCGTCCATCGGATTGCCGCGGATCGATTCTTCCACGTCCATCGACGCCAGGTTTCGGGTCAGCATGGCGGTGGGACGCAGGTTCGATTCGCCGTTGGAGAACACTGGGAATTCAACCGGGAAGCCACCGGCTTCGTAGATGCCGCGTTTGACGTGTTCCGCCAGTTTGCGGAAATGGGCGTTGCAGGGTGTCAGTTCAGACCAGGTATTGCAGATGCCGATAATCGGCTTGCCTTCGAATTCGTGATCAGGAATGCCCTGATTCTTCATCCAGCTACGGTACATGAAACCGTTTTTGTCTTGGGTACCAAACCACTCGGCGGAGCGCAGCTTCACCTTTTTGTCATTCTCAGACATGCAATTCTCCTCAGTATTTTCCTGTGCGGGGACGTGAATGTCATGCCCCCGCATCGATAGGGCATACTAAGATGTACTGAGATAACTTTCCAATAAATTGTTTATCGACTTCGATATCAAAATCGATATGGGTCAGGCTACGCTGAAGCGGTAGGCCATCACCGTGGAATACTCCTCGTTCGGCCGCAGGATGGTCGACGGGAAGTCGGGGCGATTGGGCGAATCCGGGAAGTGCTGCGGTTCGAGGCAGAAGCCGCTGCGATAGCCGTAGATGCGTCCTTTTCCGCTGATGCTGTCATCGAGGAAGTTGCCACTATAGAACTGGATACCCGGCTCCTGCGACAGCACTTCCAGCACCCGGCCGGACGCCGGGTCGACCACGCGTGCCGCCACTTCCAGCGCTTTTTCCGCCGATTTTTTCAATACAAAGTTATGGTCGTAGCCGGAGCCAAAGTCCAGCTGCGCGTTTTTTTGGCCGATCCGCTCGCCGATCGTGTGCGGCGCGCGGAAGTCGAACGGTGTGCCTGCCACTGGCGCCGGCGCGCCGACCGGGATCAGACCCTTGCCCACTTCCGTGTAGGCGTCGGCGACGATGGTCAGTTCGTGACCGAGAATGTCGCCCTGGCCGGCCAGGTTGAAATACGCGTGATTGGTCAGGTTGATAGGCGTCGCTTTGTCCGCCACCGCATGGAAGGCGATGCGCAACTCGTTATCGTTGCGCAGTTCATAAATGGCGGTGACTTCAACGCTGCCAGGGTAGCCCTGATCGCCGTCCGGGCTGACGCAAGACAGGATCAGGCCCGCCGATTTCGGCGTGTTGAAGGTTTCGGCATCCCACAACTGGCGGTGGAAACCATTGGTGCCGCCATGCAGATGGTTGACGCCATCGTTCAGGTCCAGCTGATGTTCGACGCCATCCAGCATGAAGCGGCCATTGGCGATGCGGTTGCCGTAACGGCCAATCAGCGCGCCGAAGTAATTCGACTGGCCCATGTACGCAGCGACGTTGTCGTAGCCGTGGCAAACGTCGGCCAGCACGCCGTCGCGGTCCGGCACGTGCAGTTCGGCGATCACGCCGCCCAGGTTACTGATCCTGGCGACCATGCCGTTGGCGTTGGTCAGCGTGTACAGCGTGGCTTCGCGGCCGTCCGGCAGCGTGCCGAATGGGGATTCAGTGATGGTTGCTTGCATCTTGGCTCTCTAATGACAAGGCGGCCGAGAGGTTTCCCTGTTCGGCCGCCAGAATATGGTGCGTTCGCGGACTTAGGCGATCGACGGTTTCCCGAATACTGGCATCCCCTGCTCGTCCCATTTCAATGGTTTGACGAACGTGTGACGGTCCGGATTCCACAGCGGGTCGCCGATAATTTCGGTGTAGGTACGAGCATGATAAACCAACATCACCGTTTCGCCATCATCCGCGACGGTAAAACTGTTGTGGCCAGGACCGTAGACCTTATGTTCAAAGTCGGTTTGCAGCACCGGCTCCTTGACCTTGGTCCATGCCGCCGGGTCCAGCACGTCGGCGTTTTCATCGGCCCACAACAGGCCCATGGCGTAGTTTTCATCGGTGGCGCTGGCCGAATAGCTGATGAAGATCTTGCCGTTCTTTTTCAGGATAGACGGGCCTTCGTTGACCCAGAAGCCACGGATCTCCCAGTCGAATTCCGGCTTGCTCAGCATGACCGGCGGGCCGCCAAGCTGCCACGGGGTCTTCATCGGCGCGATGTAGATGTTGGAATTGCCCTCGATGGCGACATCCTTCTGCGCCCACACGTAGTACAGCTGCCCCTTGTTGGTGAAGGTGGTGGCGTCCAGGCAGAAGGTGTCGATGCCGGTGTCGATCTGGCCCATGAACTCCCACTCGCCCTCCAGCGGATTGGCGTTCGTATTGCGGATCGCGTACATGCGGTGCTGGAACAGCTTGTACTTGATCTCGCGGCTCGGCGCGGCGGCGAAGTAAACGTACCAGGCGCCGTCGTTGAAGTGCAGCTCCGGCGCCCAAACCAGTTCGCTGTAAGCGCCGGTGTCAGGCTTGTGCCAGACGTCGACCTTTTCGGCATCCACCAGGCCGGCGATGGTTGTCGCGCGGCGCAGTTCAATGCGGTCGTACTGTGGCACCGAGGCGGTGAAGTAGTAATAGCCATCGGTATGGCGGTAGATATGCGGATCGGCGCGCTGCTCGATCAATGGGGTAAGAACGTTGTCCATGTCGTTTTCCAAAAAATTAAACTGCCACATAATTCTTGGCGACCAGCGTCGCCTTGATTTCGCCGTAGCGGGCATCGGTGAGACGATACCGGAACATCAGCAGGCCCATGACGGTGTGGAAGAAGCCGGGAATCACCGTCAGCATCAGCACAATGCCATGCATGGCAAAGGCGCTCTGCTCCTGGTTGGGATGATATTGGAAGTACGTCAGCAGCACGCCCACCAGTGCGCCGGCGATGCCCATGCCGGCCTTCTGGCACACGGAGATGCCGCCAAAGGCGAAACCGGAGACACGCTGACCGGTCTTGACCACGCCGTAGTCGATGGTCTCGGCGATCGCCGACCAGAATACCGGCGCGTGCAGGTCCACCACGAACGACAGCAGGAAATACAAGGCAAAGGCCAGCACCGTGTCGCCCGGCTTGACCGCGAAATACATCACGACGCTGATGATACCGACCGCAATCTGGGTCCAGCGGAACAGCTTGACCTTGCAATAGAACTTGGTGATCCAGGTCGAGGCGACCATGGACAGGATGGCCGCCGCCACGCCGGTCGACAGGAAGGCCGACACGGTTTCGGTGTTCGCGCCGAGGTAATACTTGGCGTAATAGATGGCCACCGAGCCGCGCACCACGTAGCCGATGGTGCCGACCACGCACACGGCGCACAGGATCAGCCACTGGTCGTTCTGCATCAATACCTTGATCTGGTCGCCCAGCGGCTGGCGCCGCACCTTATGCACCACGCGCTCGGTGGTGGTGAAGAAGCAGAACAGGAACAGCGCCACACCCATCGCCGCCATCAGCGCCATCGCAGCCTGATAGCCGACCGCCGCATTGCCGGCGCCCCAGCGCTCGGACAGCACCGGCACCACCACCGTCACCATGAAGGCGCCGACCTTGGCCAGGAACAGGCGGTAGCCATTGGCCGACAGCACCTGCTGCGGGTCGTTGGACAAGGTGCTGGGCAGTGAAATGTACGACACGCCCACGCCGGAAGTCATCACGGTCATGATGATATAGGTCGAATACGCCCAAACCAGCTTGGCGCTGTAGCCCCAGTCCGGGGTGGTGAAGACGAAGAACACGCTCAGGCCATACGGCACGGCGAGAAACAGCAGCCACGGACGATAGCGCCCCCAGCGCGTCATGACGGCATCGGTAATCTGGCCCATCACCAGGTCGCTGCAGGCGCCGATGATTTTCACCAGCACGAACAGCAAGGCCAGGTCGGTGGTCTTCAGGCCGTAGACGTCGGTGTAGAAGAAAGTGATCATCAACATCATCGACGAGATCACCACATTCAGCGCCATGTCGCCCGAACCGAAACCGACCTTCTCCAGCACCGACATTTTTTGATTCGACATTTTTACCTCTTCAAATGACTACGTCATTCCCGCGAAAGCGGGAATCCATACTACGCCGGCAATCAGGCGGGCTATGGATTCCCGCGTGCGCGGGAATGACGGTGGGGGCGCTGCTTAGTTAGATCTTCCAGTTCAGGAACACGCCAACCGAACGATCATAACGACGGGTGTCGCGTGGGTACAGCGCCTTGTTGCTCCAGTAGTCGGTGTACTTGAAGTTCAGCAGATTGGAGCCGGTCAGCGTGATCGACGTATTCTCGTTGATCTTGTAGCCCAGCGAACCATCCAGCGACGACATCGGCGATGCGATCAGGTCCAGGCCCGGACCGCCGTCATTGTAGACCTGCACAAACTTCGAGCGCCAGTTGTACGCCAGGCGGGCCGACACGCCAAATTTCTCATACAGGCCCACCACGTTGTACGACCATTTCGACATGCCGGCAAACGGCTTGTTGCTCAGGCTTGGATCGCTGGCGGTGCTGGTCTGGCCTTCGGTGTAGGTGGCATTCGCCTCCACGCCAAAGCCGCCCAACCAGCCTGGCAGCTTGTCGAAGAAGGTGCGGTATGCCACTTCGGCGCCTTGCAGGTAGCCGTCATCCGTATTGAAGGGACGCGTGGTGTCGTAGGTGACGCCATTGAAGGTCTCCTTCACTACCTTGCTCTGGATGTAGCCTTTGAACTCGTGGCGGAACAGCGCAACACTGGCCATGCCGGTCGGCGAGAAGTACCACTCCAGCGATCCGTCGTAGTTACGGGCAGTGAATGGCTTCAGGTCCGGGTTACCGCCAGACGCGGTGGCCTGGATGGTGGTGCCGTTGGCGTTGACGTAAGCGGTGCCTGGATTCAGATCGCTGAAATTAGGACGGGTCAGCGTCTTCGATACCGAGAAGCGCGCAATCACGTCCTGACGCAGCGATGCCTTGAAGTTGGCGCTCGGCAGATAGGCGGTGTCGCTTGAGGTCTTGGAGGTCGGCACATAGGCCGTGCCCACCATCGAATTGCCCAGCAGGTCGGAGTCGGTCTTGGTGACGCGCATGCCCAGTACACCGTCAATCGGAATGCCGGCCGTCTCCCAGCCGATGTGCGCCTTGCCGTAGAAGGCGTAGTTCTTTTCTTCGTCGGCGAAGTACGAGCCAGGGTCCAGCGCTTTTCCGGCCGAACTGCCGGTGATCGCCTGGCGCACCGCGCCGGTATTGGAGATCAGGTAGCTTGCGCAGGGGGTGTACCAGGCGGTGCTGCCCCAGTTGTTCTGCATGCTGGCCGTGCAGTTCAGGCCCGGCAAGGTGGTGACGGATACGCCGTCCGGCGCCAGCACCGAACCTTCATAAGACTTGATGGACGCCGCGGTGCGCTTGGCTGCGCGCACGCCAAAGCCGAAATCCTTGAACAGGCCCTCGTCCGCCATGGTGTAGGTGCCGTCGGCGCGCCAGTCGGTGGACGAACCATGGTCGTGGCCATAACGGTCGAACAGCTGGTCGAGGCGATAGTTGGCCGGGTTGGTGATGTCCTGGCCGCTGTACGAAATATTGGCGCCGCCGCCGGCGTTGGTGGTCACCACCGACGTTGGCATCACGGTCAGCGTATCCAGGATCGGATTCTGCCAGTCGAAGTCCGACAGCGTGCGCGCCAGTTCGGTGGTCAGGCGCAGGCCCGGCGCAGCATTCCAGCGGGCGCCGACGGCGTGCTGCTGGGTCACGTTGTCCTGGCGGTTGGCCTGGGTCGACATGATGGTGTTGACGTTCCTGGAGGTCAGCGTCTGCAGCTGGTTCGAGCCCGGGATCTTGGTGCCGGACATGGTGTCGCCCGGGCCCCACCATGGCAGCGCCACCAGGTAGTCGGTCTCAAAGTTGTTCAGGTAGTGCGTGCTCAGGCCTTCGGCGTAGACTTCCAGGTCCTGGTTCGGCTTCCATTGCAGCGCGTAGTTGGCGGCGGTGCGGCGGCGGTCGCCATGGATCGATTGCAGGCCCATCAGGTCCGGACCAGTCAGGTTGGGCAGCAGCCAGCTCTTGTCGATCGGCTTGGTATTGAAAGCGCGCTCTTCCGAGTAATGGTTGCGCACATACGAAACCCCGAAAAGCGCGCCGACTTCGCCGATCGGCGTTTTCCAGCGGTTGGAGATCAGGCCGCTGACGTTCGGATCGGTACGCTCGGCTTGCGAGTTATTGGTGGCGCCACCATTGACTGCGGCGGTAAAGCCCTTGAAGTCGAACGGACGGTTGGTGCGCACATCGATCACGCCGGCGATGCCGCCTTCCGGCAGGTCCGCCGATTGCGATTTGTACACGTCCACGCGTTGCAGCATGGTCGATGGAATGTCGGCCAGCTGGATGTAGCGGCCGGTGGTGGTGAACAGTTCGCGGCCGTTGAGCAGCGTGGCGATGCCCGGCAGGCCGCGGATCAGCACGGTGTTGGCTTCGCCGCCGTCGCGACGGACCTGCACGCCGGTGACGCGGGCCAAGGTCTCGGCAACGTTGGTATCTGGAAACTTACCGATATCGTCAGCAACAATCGAATCGATAACGTTATCGGCATCCTTTTTGATCTTTTGCGCCGATTGCGCGGCGCGGCGCACGCCGGTGACGGTCACGGTGGCTTCGGGCGCGGGTTGCGCGGCGTCGCTGGCCGGGGTGGTCTCCTGTGCTACAACTGGGAAGGCGCTCAACAGGCCGGCGGCGGCCAGTACGGCGACGCCGGATTTGAGGACGAGACGATGCGTCGCCTGGGACATGGAAGTCCCGGATACTGTATGTTTCATAAGTCTCCAGTGTTGTCTGTTTTTATAGAGCGCTGCTCGGGGGTAGCGCTGGTTGAACAAATCTTATGGGCTGGAGAAAAAACAAACCAATCAATTTTTTCAGGTTTTCGATACCGAAAAAAGTATCAAGCCCGCTGCAAGCGGGCCTGGGCCGGGCTTGCGGCTATTGGAACGCGACTTCGGTAAAGCTGCGTAACTTGCGAGAATGTAGTTTATCCACACCAAGCGCGCGCAAAAGTTCAACTGCACGAATGCCGATGCGTAAATGCTGGTCAACCCGGTCGCGATAAAACTGGTTAGCCATGCCGGGCAATTTAATCTCGCCATGCATCGGCTTGTCGCTCACGCACAACAAGGTGCCGTAGGGAACGCGAAAACGGAAACCATTGGCGGCAATGGTTGCGCTTTCCATATCCAGCGCAATCGCCCTGCTCTGGCTGAAGCGGCGCTCCGGCGTGCGCTGCGGCATCAACTCCCAGTTACGGTTATCGGTGCTGGCGACCGTGCCGGTGCGCATCACCCGCTTCAGGTCGTGGCCGGTCAGCTGCGTGACCTCGGCCACGGCCGCCTCAATCGCTACCTGCACCTCGGCCAGTGGCGGAATCGGCACCCACAGCGGCAAGTCCTCATCCAGCACATGGTCTTCACGCACATAGCCGTGGGCCAGCACGTAGTCGCCCAGTTCCTGCGTGTTGCGCAGGCCGGCGCAGTGGCCCAGCATCAGCCAGGCGTGCGGCCGCAGCACGGCGATATGGTCGGTGATGGTCTTGGCATTGGCCGGGCCGACGCCGATGTTCACCATCGAAATGCCGGTGCCGTCGGCGCGGATCAGGTGATAGCCCGGCATCTGCGGCAGGCGTGGCAGCGGCGCGCCATGCACGTCGCCCGGCTCCACCGCCTGTCCCACGCGCCGCATCACCAGATTGCCCGGTTCGACGAAGGCGATGTAATCGTTGCCCGGCTCACCGGCCGGACTGACCATCAATTCATGTCCCAGCTTGATGAATTCATCGATGTAGAACTGGTAGTTGGTGAACAGGACGAACTTCTGGAAGTGCTCGCACGAGCTGCCGGTGTAGTGGCGCAGCCGTTGCAGCGAGTAGTCCACGCGCGGCCCGGTGAACAGCGACAGCGGCTGCGCCTCGCCCATCGGCGGCTCATGGGTGCCGTTGGCGATACCGTCGTCCATTGCGGCCAGATTGGGCAGATCGAACACGTCGCGCATCAGCAGCCGGCGCTCGGCGGTCAGGCTGCCTTCGATATGTTCATGCTCGGCGAAGGAGAAGTGAATCGGAATCGGCTGCGCGCTGACGCCCACTTCAATCTTGACCTGGTGGCTGCCGTGGTTCTTCAGCAGCAGCTTGAATTGCTGAAGGTAGTAGCGGGCAAACAGGTCGGGCCGCGTCAGCGTGGTTTCGTAGGTGCCTGGGCCGGCGACAAAACCGAACGCCAGCCGCGAATCGGCGCGCGCCACGGTGTCGGTATGGACCCGCACAAACGGATAGCAGGCCCGCACATGGTCGCCGACGTTTTCGCCGGCCACAAAGCGCTTCATGGCGTCGCGCAGATAGGCGATGTTGGCGTCGTAAATGGCGCGCACCTGGTCGTAGGCAGCCTGGGCGTCGTCAAACTGCATGGGGGCGATGAATGGACGGGTGGTAGTCATGCGGATCCTTCAGTTTTGGCGGGTATTCGTATTGTATTTCCTATTGTAAAGGCTGTAAGCGGAACTTGCATTCTCCCTCTATGGGAACCATCTGGCGTACCGTACAATGACGCCCTGACACGGAGAAAAGCCACCGCATGAATCAAGCCGCAACACCGCACGTCCTTTTTGGCCCGCAACAGGAAAGTCTGCTGCGCGAGGAAATCCTCGCCGACCTGCTGGAAGCCAGCGCCACCCGCACACCCGACCAGATTGCGCTGATTTTCGGCGAACGCCAGCTGAGTTATCGTGAACTGAACGCGCAGGCGGATCTGGTGGCGGCGCGGCTGATTGCGGCCGGCGTGCAACCGGGCCAGATCGTCGGCCTGTGGCTGCCGCGCGGGATCGATCTGCTGGTGCTGCAAGCGGGTATCGCCAAGGCCGGCGCGGCCTGGCTGCCGGTGGATGAAGATACGCCGGTCGAGCGCTTGCAGGTTTGCCTGGATGATGCGGACGGCGCCGGCGTATTGACCTCGGCCGCGTTTGCGCCGCGCCTGGCCGCATTGGCTGATTTTGCGGCGTCGGGCCGTCCGGTGTGGACCGCCGAAGCGCTGCTGGCCGCTCCCGCCGCCGGCGAAGTGCTGGCGCGGCGTGGTGCGGTATCGCCGGATGTGCCGGCGTACGTCATTTACACTTCCGGTTCGACCGGCAAGCCAAAAGGCATCCTGATCACCCAGCGCAGCATCTGCCACTTCCTGCGCAGCGAGAACGAAGTGCTGGGCGTGCGGGCCGAGGACAAGGTGTATCAGGGCTTCTCGGTAGCCTTCGATATGTCGTTTGAAGAGATCTGGATTTCCTATCTGGTCGGCGCCACGCTGTGGATCGGCCCCAAGGAAACCAGCGGCGATCCGGAGACGCTGCCGCGCATGCTGGAGCAGAACCATGTGACGGTGCTGCACGCGGTGCCGACGCTGCTCGCGCTATTCAATCAGGAAGTGCCGAGTCTTCGCTTGATTAATCTCGGCGGCGAGGCGTGTCCGGAATCGCTGGTCACACGCTGGTCGCGCGAAGGCCGGCAGATGTTCAACACCTACGGCCCGACCGAAGCCACGGTGTCCGCCAGCCTGGCGCGATTACAACCGGGCTACCCGGTGACCATCGGCCGTCCGCTGCCCAACTACGGCCTGCTGGTCATCGACGCCAACACCGACCCCGCACCCGACGCGGCGCCGGCGCAAGGCCCGGTCCTGCGCCTGCTGCCTTATGGCGAAGTCGGCGAATTGTGCATCACCGGCCCGGGCCTGGCCGCCGGCTACCTTGGCCGCCCGGACCTGACGGCGGAAAAATTCCTGCCCAACCCGTGGTCGACCGGCCCGCACGACGCACGCCTGTATCGCACCGGCGACCTGGCGCGCATCGGGCCTGACGAAGAAGTCACCTGCCTTGGCCGCGCGGACGACCAGGTCAAAATCCGCGGCTTCCGCGTCGAACTGGGCGAAATCGAAGCCCTGCTGGCGCAGCAAGCCGGCGTGGGCACCGTCGCCGTCCTGCTGCGCAAAGACGACGGCATCGACCAGCTGGTGGCCTATCTGGTCGCCGACGCCGGCGTCACGCTGGACAACCGCGCCCTGCGCGCCGCCCTGACGGAGAAGCTGCCGCCGTACATGGTCCCCGGCCGCTACGAAATGCTGGACGCCATGCCACGCCTGACCTCCGGCAAAATCGACCGCAAGACGCTCAAAGCCACACCGCTCAGCGCCCCGCCCGCCGGCAGCGCCGCAGACTCGGACCTACCCGAGACGCCGGCCGAAGAAGCCCTGTTCAAAGCACTGGCCACCCTGTTCCCCGGCCAGCCGATTCAGCGCCAGGCCGACTTCTTCACCGACCTTGGCGGCCATTCGTTCTTCGCCGCCCGTTTGGCGTCCGCGCTGCGCACCGATCCGCGCTTCGCCCACATCACAGTGCGCGACATCTATCAGCAACGCCAGGTCGGCAAGATCGCGTTGGTGCTAGCAGAAGCGCCGGGCGGCACCGCCGAAGAACAGCCATGGACGCCGCCTTCCGCCATCAAACGCTGGATCTGCGGCATCGCCCAGGCTGTCGCCATGCCGCCGCTGGTCACGCTGCGCATGGCGCAATGGCTGGCGCCCTTCTTCACCTACCATTTCTTCACCGGCGATCCGGGCGACTCGGTGACGCGCGCCATTGCCGCCTCGGTCGGCGTGTTCCTGCTGGCGACCATCGGCGAATTCGCCATCGCCATCGCCGGTAAATGGCTGATCGCCGGCCGCCTGAAAGCCGGTGTCTATCCGCTGTGGGGCCTGACCTACTATCGCTGGTGGCTGGCCGACCGCCTGGTGGAAGCCGCGCCGGCCTACCTGCTCAGCGGCTCCTCGCTCAACGCCTGGTGGCTGCGCGCGCTCGGCGCCAAAGTCGGCAAGGAAGTCATCATCGGCTCGTACACGCTGCGCGCGCCGGACCTGTTGCACATCGGCGACCAGGTCAGCATCGGCAACGCGGTCAACTTCGAAAACGCCCGTGTCGAACGCGGCCAGCTGCACCTCGGCCAGATCACGCTGGAACAAGACGCCTGCGTCAGCTCCTACGCCATCATGGAAGGCAATACCCGCGTGGAAGCGTTGGGCCACCTGGAAGGCCAGTCGGCGCTGAGCGACGGCGGCGTGGTGCCGGCAGGCCGCGTCTGGGCCGGTTCGCCGGCACGCGATATGCGCGCCTTCGACACCAAACGGCTGCCGGCACGCTTGCCGGTCACTGCCGCGCGCCGCGCTGCCGAAGCGCTGTTCTTCGTGCTTGGCATCCTAGGCATCGTCACGCTGTTCTTCATGCCGGTGTTCCCGAGCTTTGTGCTGATCGACTGGTTTGACGAAGCGGGCTGGATGCCGTGGATCCAGGGCGATGACATGCGCATCCAGCTGCTGCGCTACTTCCTGCTGGCCTTCCCGGCCAGCACGGTGCTGATCGTACTGACCGCGCTGATCTCGGCCGGCATCCGCTGGAGCGCGCTGCCGCGCCTCAAGCCGGGCCAGTTCCCGATCCACGGCAACACCTACTGCGCCAAATGGCTGGTGAGCCAGATCCAGGAATCGAGCCTGAACGTGCTGCACGGGATTTACGCGACGGTGTTCGCGCCGTACTGGTATCGCCTGCTCGGCGCCAAAGTCGGCAAGGACGCCGAAATCTCCACCGCGCTGGGCGTGGTGCCGGACATGCTGACGCTGGGTGACGAAACCTTCATCGCCGATGCGGTCATGCTGGGCGACGAGGAAATCGACGGCGGCTGGATGGTGATGAAACCAACCGTGATTTCGAATCGCAGCTTCGTCGGCAACGGCGCCTACATCCCGGACGGCACCATCCTGCCGGAGCATGTGCTGATCGGCGTGCATTCGCGCGCGCCGGACAACGAGCAAATGAAATATGGCGACACCTGGCTCGGCTCCCCGCCGATCAACCTGCCGGCGCGTGAGCAGACCAGCGGTTATCCGGAGCATCTGACTTTCCATCCGTCGCCAATGCGCCGTTTGGGACGCGGATTAATTGAAGCGTTCCGCATCGTCGCACCGCATGCGCTGGTGATCGCGGTCGGCTACACGCTGGTGCTGGCGGTGATGCCGGCCGCCGGCGCCGGCCGCTGGAGCGAAGTGACGTGGGATCTGGCGCTGGCGGGCCTGGCCTACGGCGTCGGCAACTACGTGTTCGTGGTGCTGCTCAAATGGCTGTTGATCGGGCGCTATCGCAAACAATCGGAGCCCATGTGGACACCGTTTGTGTGGCTGTCGGAAGGCGTGACCAATCTGTATGAAGGCATCGCCGTGCCGAACTTCATGCGCTACCTGCGCGGCACGCCGTGGCTGCCGATTGCCTTCAACCTGTTGGGCTGCCGCATCGGCAAAGGCGTCTACATGGACACCACCGACATCACGGAGTTCGACTGCGTGCAGATCGGCGACCACAGCGAACTGAATGCGCTGACCTGCCCGCAGACGCACCTGTTCGAGGATCGCGTGATGAAGATCGATCAGGTCGTGATCGGGGAGCGTGTCTACATGGGGCCACGCGCATCGGTGCTGTACAGCGCCGCCGTCGGCGACAACGCCCGCCTTGGCGCGCTGACGCTGGTGATGAAGGGCGAGAATATTCCGGCCAACGGCAACTGGGCCGGCTGCCCGGCCGCTCCGCTGCGCAAATGAAAAGCCTGGCCGTCCAACGCTGGCCCGGCCCCACGCCGACGCCGCAGGACGGCATCTTCGCAATCCTGATCGACACCAGCGGCGCGCCGTCGCCGCCAGGCGCCGCAAGCACGCCTGCGCCACGCGGCGCAAACGCGTTCCCCACGCCCGCGTCAGGCACCGGGCCGCAACGCGACGACGCCCGCCGCCAGATCCGCCTGGCCGCGCGCGAGGCGCTGGCTGTGGTGCTCCGCATGCCGGCCACCGACATCACTGTCGCCTCCGCGCCCGGCACGCCGCCACACATTCTGCTGGCCGGCGTCAAGAGCCGCATTGGCATCTCCTTGAGCCACGACGACGGCTACGCACTGGCCGCCATCAACCTGCACGGCCCAATCGGCGCCGATATCATGCGCGTGCAGGACATCCCCGACTGGCAAGCCGTGGCACGCGACTACCTCGGCCCAGCCATCGCCGCCGCGCTACAAAACACCACCAACCGCCCCCTCGCCTTCACGCAAGCGTGGACACAACGCGAAGCCGCGCTAAAATGTCATGCACAACAACTCAGCGAATGGCAAGCCGAGCTTACCGGCAGCACCATCTCGCTGATCCTGCCGGCCGCGAATCTGGCAGGTCACATCCATATTGGAGACAAAACCGCATGAGATTCATCGCCCTGATCCTCGCCGCCATCGCAGTCCACGCCAGCGCCACCGAATGCGGCCCGGACCAGCTCAACACCGCCCGCACCATCACGCTCAAGCGCGAAGGCGCCCTGTACGGCGCGCAGCAGCACACCGCGCTGCCGCTGGCCAAAGGCGAAGTCGTCCTGACCTTCGACGACGGCCCATCCACCGACAACACCCCGCTGGTGCTCAAAGCGCTGGCCGACCAATGCGCCAAGGCGACCTTCTTCCTGATCGGCGAGCATATCGTCCAGCAGCCCGACCTGGCGCGCCGGCTGATCCGCGAAGGCCACTCCGCCGGCATCCACAGCAACACCCACCCGCATCTGGCGTCGATGACCGCCGAACAGCAGCTGGACGACCTGAAACTGAGCCGCGCCGCCTACAAGACCGCCTTCGGTGTCGAAACGCCAGCCTATCGATTCCCCTACCTTGAAGAGACGCCAACGCTGCTGGAAGCGCTCAAGCGCGACAACATTACCGTCGCCTCGATCGACATGGGCATCAACGACTGGATCCCGGAAGACACCACCGCCATTCTCGCCCAGCGCCTGACCGAAAGCCTGGACAAAGCCGGCCGCGGAATCATCCTGATGCACGATGCGAACGGTCCCACCGCCCAAGCCTTGCCCACGCTGCTCAAGGTCCTGAAAGACAAAGGCTACAAAGTGGTCCACCTGGAATGGGAAGCTGCGCGATGAGCACCCACAAATGGCAGGCGGAGTTTGAAGCGCTGCGCGCCATCGTCAGCGCCTGCGGCCTGGAAGAAACCGTCAAATGGGGCCAGGCGTGCTTCACGCTGGATGGCCACAACGTCGTGCTGATACACGGTTTTAAGGAATACTGCGCGCTGCTGTTCTTCAAGGGCGCGTTGATGAAGGATCCGAAAAACATCCTGATCCAGCAAACCGAAAACGTGCAGGCCGCACGCCAGATCCGCTTCACCACGCTGGCCGACATCGCCCGGCTGGAGAAGACGCTTACCACCTACATCAAGGACGCCATCGCACTGGAAAAATCCGGCGCCAAAGTAGAGATGAAGCAAACCGCCGAATTCTTCTTCCCCGAAGAGCTGGAGCACAAGATGGACGAACTACCCGCCCTGCGCACCGCCTTCGAAGCGCTCACGCCCGGCCGCCAGCGCGCCTACCTGCTGCACTTTTCCTCGGCCAAGCAAGCGGCGACGCGCATCGCGCGCATCGAAAAAAGCGTCCAGCGCATCCTCGATGGCAAAGGGATGAACGACTAACCGTGCATATTGATGACCTGTCCCGCCGAGTTGATTTCCTGCGAGAGATCGACCGGCTGAAATCCGTCGTCCGGCAATCGCCGCTGCTTGACCGGAGCAGAAAAGAAAATTCAGCCCAACACTCGTGGCATCTGGCCATGTATGCGCTCGTATTGGCCGACTATGCGGCGGGCGGTATCGACAATCAGTCAATGGACGATTTTGGTCCCAATCATGGGGTAACATAGCAGGCGCAACTTGTCGTGCCGGGCCCAAATTTCAAGCGCTTCTATGTAGCCGGCTACGCACTTCCATCAGTGCGAAGCCCAGTAGATTGAGTCCTTCCCACGCAGCAGGATCTGTGGCGCGCGGGTCGTCGGCACCCAGGCCGATGCCCCAAATGGCGTCAACTGGGCTGGCTTCGACCAGAACCCGATCCTGCGTATCAAGCAAAAAGGTGCGTAGTGCGGCATTCTGGGAAAACTTCGCCATGTTCGCGCGGACGACGATGTCCCACCGGTGCGCCAGCCAGCGTTGGTTGTCGAAGCCGAGCACCTCGCGGCCTATCGCCTTAGCCGCACCGGGATTGGTGGCAGCGAGCACGCGCTGGCGCGCAGCTTCGTCCCCAAACAGACGCGCCTTTTCCGCCATCATGTAGTGCTCTGCCGTCAGGTACCGAATACCATCAACCTCAAATGACGCTTCGAACCATTGGCTAAAACAGGTCTTGGTGATTGCGCCGTCGCGCGATGGCTGATGGCCCCAGAACATGAGCATCTTGACCTGGCCGCCGCCATCCACATATTTGCGAAGCTGCGCCACCGAGCGCAAGCCAGGTCGCGAGAGCCATTCCATTTTCTGGAGCTGGATGTGCGGATGGCTTTCCAGCGGTTCCCATTCGGGCAGGAAGGCAAAGCCAAGCTTTTGATAGAACGCTGCCGCACGCTGGTTGTTTGGCGCGACGTCGAGCAGGATGCGCTGGTACGTTTGCGACGCGGCGTGGCTTTTTACCATGTCAACCAAATGTGTGGCGACTGCTGTGCCACGGTGGGATGGCGCTACCCACATGGCGATCAGTTCCAATTCCTGCTGGTCGTTGGGCACATGGCCGACGATGCCGACGGCTTCCCCGCCATCGAATGCGAGGATGAAGCGCGCCTTGCCACGGCCTGCTGCGCGGTCACGCCATGCGTCGTCGGTGTAGGCTGCCGCGCTGGCGTGGCTGACGCCAAAGGCCTGCGGCGCATCCTGCAAGGCTGCCAGTCTTATGCGCTTCAGTTCCTGCCAGTCTTCTTCTTTGGTGTATCGGATGTCGGTCATGTCAGGACGGGCTCTAGCTTTGTCAAATTCGCGGAAGATGGTGCCGGGCGCGGCCAGCTCGCGCAGCGCCATTGTGCGCAGGGCGTCGTCGGCAATGCCGTCAATCGCTGCAGCGCGTAGCGCATCGGCTTCGGCGAGGCGGCCCAATCCGCGCCACACCGTTTCGCATAGCGACAGGTCGCGGACATAATTCGCCAGTTCAGCCGCCATGCGCGGCGCGCCGCCGGCGGGCAATAGCGGCAGATGTTCCGCCAGCGTGTTGAGCTCTGCCAGCCATGACAGCGGATCTGTGACATAGCGCTGCGCCAGCACATAATCCTGCGCTTCGACGATGGCGGGCAAGGCCTGCCGAATGCTTCCTTTCGGTACCTCCGGCAGCACTGCCAGCATTTGCAGGAAGAGTTCATACGTGGCGCGGCTATCCTCAAGCGCCTCGTTCATGTCGGCGATGATGGAGAAGCGGTCGCGCCGCCTGTCGCCGAACGTGATATCGCCGGCCAGCAGGCGTTCGGCTTGCGCTGCGCGTTCACGCACCATGGCCTCGCGCGCTGGCGCATGCTGCCCGACCAGCAGGCGCCATTCGATCATGAAGATGGCATGCGTGCCATCCTCCCGCGCGAACAGATCAAGCAGCAAGGACAGCGCGCGATCATGGCGACCCTCGCGCCGCGCCAGTATCGCCTCATGGAGGTCGGCCTCAAACGCAAACGGAGAAGCGCTCACCGGAATGCCTCGATCGCCACCTTGGTCACTTCGCCATGCAGCTCGACGCGCGCCTTGTCGTCCTTGCCCGGCAGCGTGACGTAGACCGCCAGCAGAATCGGCGGCCGGCCCGGCGGCCAGATGACGGCGATGTCGTTGACGGTGCCGTAGTCACCGGCGCCGGTCTTGTCGGCGACGACCCAACCAGCGGGAACGCCGGCGCGGATGCGCGCCGCGCCGGTGGTGTTCCCGATCATCCAGTCCTTGAGCTGGCGGCGGCAATGCAGCGGTAGCGCCTCGCCCATCACCAGCTTTTGCAGCGACTTCGCCATCGCCTGCGGCGTGGTGGTGTCGCGCACATCGCCGGGAATCGCGGAATTGAGTTCGGTCTCCCAGCGGTCCAGCCGGAATTCGCTGTCGCCGATGGAACGCGCGTAGGCCGTCACCGCTGCCGGGCCGCCGATCTGCTTCATCAGCAGGTTGGCCGCGGTGTTGTCGCTGTATTGCAGCGTGGCTTCGCACAGCGCTTCCACCGTCATGCCATCGGCCACGTGCTTGCCGGTGACCGGCGAATGCGGCACCAGGTCGCTTTTCTCATAACGGATGCGCTTCTCCAGCAGCGACGGGTCTCGCGCCAGCACGGCTGCCGCCAGCATCATCTTGAAGGTGCTGCACAGCGGGAAGCGTTCGTCGGCACGATGCAGCAACTGGCGGCCATCGGCCATGTTCAGCGCCGCCACGCCCAGCCGCCCGCCGGACTCCATTTCCAGCCGCGCCAGCAAGCCGGTGCGCGATACGGGCGCCGTGCTGGGCGCCTGATCCAGCAGGTCGGCGGCACGCGCCAACGGCGCGCTGGCCAGCGCCAGCATCAGCGCGCGGCGGGTTGTGAAATCGGTCATTGGCCCAAGAATAAGAGTTAAGTAAAAATAAACATATCACATACTTGCCAAAAACGCCAAGCTTCAATTGCGCGCACCGCGATAAACGGTGGCGCTAAACTCACGCCATGGCTACACAGGTGCTCATCGTCGGCGCCGGTCCGACCGGCTTGGTGCTTGCCATTGCGCTGGCAAGACGGGGCGTTGACGTCCGCATCATTGATCACAACAGCGGCCCCGGTCAGGCCTCGCGCGCCATGGCCGTGCATGCGCGCACCCTGGAGTTCTACCGCCAGCTGGGCTTTGCCGATGTAGTAGTCGATCAGGGCATCCAGATCGAAGCCATCCACCTGCGCGAACACGGCCAGGACGTCGGCCAGTTGCCGCTCAAGGACATCGGCGCCGGCCTCAGTCCCTACCCGTTCGTGCTCGCCTTCCCGCAGGACGACCACGAACGCCTGCTGGTGGCGCAGTTGCAGGCAGACGGCGTGCAGGTGGAATGGAATACCGAGCTGGAGTCCTTCACCCAGGACGAATGGGGTGTGCGCGCGGTGCTGCAGCATGAGGGCGACCGCATCGCCTGCAGCAGCATCTATCTGTGCGGGTGCGACGGCGCCCGCAGCCGCGTGCGCGATGCGCTGCAACTGACCTTCACCGGCGGCACCTACGACCACCTGTACTACGTGGCGGACGTGCACACCGCCGGCCCGTCCAACCACGACCTGGTGGCCCATCTGGCCGCCCACAGCTTCGCGCTGATGCTGCCGGTGCGCTCGCGCGGCATGCAGCGCCTGATCGGCATCCTGCCGCCGGACGCCCCGCCCGATCCGGACTTTGAAGCGGTGCGGCCGACGCTGGAGCCGCTGCTGGGCATCAGTGTGGAGCAGGTCAACTGGTTCTCCACCTACCGCGTGCACCACCGCGTGGCCGCCCGCTTCCGCGTCGGCCGCTGCTTCATCGCCGGCGACGCCGCCCACATCCACAGCCCGGCCGGCGGCCAGGGCATGAACACCGGCATCGGCGACGCCGTCAACCTGGCCTGGAAGCTGGCCCACGTGCTGCAAGACCGCGCCGACGTCGCGCTGCTCGACACCTACGAGGCTGAGCGCATCGTCTTCGCCCGCAAGCTGGTCGCCACCACCGACCGCGCCTTCCAGATGATGGTGTCGCAGGGCGCCGGCGGACAGCTGCTGCGTGAATGGCTGCTGCCGCATCTGTTCCCGGTACTGAGCGGCTTCGGCGCCGCGCGCCGCACGCTGTTCAAGTCCCTGTCGCAAATCATGATCCACTATCCCGACAGCCCACTCAGCGGCGGCCGCGCCGGCGACATCATCGGCGGCGACCGGCTGCCGTGGGTGGCGGATAACTTCCGGCCGCTGCAATCGCTGGACTGGCAGCTGCACGTCTACGGCCAGGCCACGCCGCAGCTGACCGCTGCCGCGCAGGCGTTGCACCTGCCGCTGCACGCCTGGCCGTGGACCGAGGCCGCCGCCCACGCCGGCCTGCTGGAAGATGCCGCCTACCTGGTCCGCCCCGACATGCACGTGGCGCTGGCCCTGCCGCGCCAGGAGACCGACGCGCTGCAGGCGCTGGTCGCGCGTTTTCAGCTGCGATTCAGCAGCGATAGCTAAATGCCATTGACATCCCGGCGGCGCGCAGGCTAATGTCGCCGTCGCGCCGATTCTTTACCTTACCCCATCAAAGGATGCCATGAGTCTTCCCAACCCTTCCCGCCGCGACCTGCTGTTGGCCGCCCTTTCCGCCACCGCCGTCGGCGCCGTGCCCGGCCTGGCCTGGGCCGCCGCCGCGTCACCGGCCGACGCCAGCTTCTCCAAACTGCTGGACGATATCGCCGATGAAGTCCTGCGCCTGTCGCCGACCGGCGCCACCGGCGTGGGACTGGACAGCGGCGCCCGCGCCGCGCTGAAATCGCAGCTGGAAGACCTGTCGCCGGCCGGTGACAAAGCCTGGGCCGACGAAGTCAAATCGATCCAGAGCCGCCTGCGTGGCATCAACCGCGCGACGCTGAGCGCCGATGCGCAAATCCGCTACGACACCATCGCCTACGCCGCCGAATCGGGCGTGCAGGGCCTGCGCTTCCCGTTCGGCGGCGCGGCCAGCGGCTTCAATGGCGGCACCGCGCCGTTCCCGGTCACGCAGCAGGACGGCACGCTGACCCGCCTGCCGGAATTCCTCGACTCGCAGCACCAGATCGCCAACGCCGCCGATGCCGACGCCTACCTGGCGCGCCTGGAAGGCATGGCCAAGCTGCTGGACCAGGAAACCGCCCGCATCGCCGAACAATCCGCCCAGGGCATCGCGCCGCCGGACTTCATCTGCAAGACCGCGCTGGGCCAGTTGCAGGACTTCCGCAAGACCGCCGCGGCCAACCAGAAGCTGGTAACCTCGATCACCGAACGCACGCAAAAACTCGCCATCGCCGGCGACTGGCACGCGCGCGCACTGAAACTGGTGGAAGGTTCGGTCTATCCGGCGCTGGACCGCCAGATCGCCACCTTCAGCAAGGCCGCCGCCAAGACCACCAACGTGGCCGGCGTGCACCGCCTGCCGGACGGCGCGGCCTACTACGAGTGGGCGCTGCGTCTCGGCACCTCGACCACCCACAGCGCCAGGGAAATCCACGCCATCGGCCTGGAACAGAACAAGCAGCTGCAGGCGCGCATCGACGCCATCCTGAAAAAGCAGGGCATCACCCAGGGCACGGTCGGCCAGCGCCTGCTGGGCCTTTCCAAGGACCCGAACCGCTTCTACGCCGACAACGACAAGGGTCGCGCGGAGTTGATCGCCTATTGCAACGAGCGCGTGGACGCGGTACGCAAGCTGATGCCGAAAATTTCGCACCTCGACATGAAAGCGCCGCTGCAAATCAAGCGCGTGCCAACCGATATCGAAGCCGGTGCGCCGCTGGGCTATATGAACTTTGCGTCGCTGGATGGCAAGCGCCCGGCGATCTACTACGTCAACCTGAAGTCGACCAAGCTGTGGCCGAAATCGGAACTGTCGACGCTGACCGCGCACGAAGGCATTCCCGGCCACGCCTGGCAAGGCGCCTACCTGGCCGAGCACCACGCCGAACTGCCGCTGATTTCCTCGCTGATCGGCTTCAACGCCTTCGTCGAAGGCTGGGCGCTGTATGCGGAGCAGCTGGTCGATGAATTCGGCCTGTACGCCAACGATCCGTTCAGCCAGATCGGCTATCTGCAAGCGCAGCAATTCCGGGCCTGCCGCCTGGTGGTGGACACCGGCATGCACGCCATGAAGTGGACGCGCGAACAGGCGATCCGTTTCCTGGTCGAGAACACCGGCCGCGGCCAGCAAGCCATGACCAGCGAGATCGACCGCTACACGGTATCGCCGGGCCAGGCCTGCGGCTACAAGATGGGCCACAACGAAATCATCAGCCAGCGCGAGCGCGCCAGGCAGGCGCTGGGCGGCAAATTCGACCTGGCCGGCTTCAACGACGCGCTGGTGGAAAGCTGCGGCGTACCGCTTACGGTGCTGCCGACCGTGATTGACCGCTACATTGCGAAACAACAGAAGGCATAAAAATCTTTTGTAGGTCGATGGTTTTCTTGTAAGCTTGTCAGCGCCATCATGAAAACCATCGCCATCATCGGCGGCGGCGTCACCGGCGTGACGACCGCCTATGCCCTCGCCAAGCGCGGCTTCGCCGTCACCCTGCTGGAACGTCATCGCTATCCGGCGATGGAGACCTCGTATGCCAACGGCGGCCAGCTGTCGGCCTCCAATGCGGAAGTCTGGAATCACCGCGCCACCATCGCCAAGGCGCTGCAATGGCTGCTGCGCAGCGACGCACCGCTGCTGGTGCACCTGCACCCCACCTGGCACAAGCTGTCCTGGTTTGCCGAGTTTGTGTCGGCCATGCCCAACTACCACCACAACACCATCGCCCTGGCGCGCATGGCGGTGGCGGCGCGCGACCATCTGTTCCAGTGGGCCGAGGATGAGCAGATCGACTTTGACCTCAAGCGCCAGGGCATCCTGCACATCCACCGCGACCGCGCGGAGTTCGACCATGCGGTGGCGGTCAGCAAGCTGCTGGCGCGCGGCGGCGTGCAACGCCGCGCCGTCACGCCGGACGAGATGCGCGCCATCGAACCGGCGCTGCGCGGCGCGTTTTACGGCGGCCATTTCACCGACAGCGACAGCAGCGGCGATATCCACAAGTTCACCACCGGGCTGGCGCAGGCCGCGCAGCGTCTCGGCGCGCAGCTGCGCTATCACCAGCAGGTGGTGCATCTGGACGCCGGCGCGGACGGCGTCGATGTCACCGTGCTGCAAGGCGAAGGCGCCGAGACCAGCCGCTATGACGCGGTGGTGATCTGCGCCGGCGCCGCCAGCCGGGCGCTGGCCGCGCAAGTGGGCGACAGCGTCAATGTCTATCCGGTCAAGGGCTATTCGGTCACCGTGCAGCTCGACGACGCGGCCAGCCGCGCCGCCGCGCCGAATGTCAGCCTGGTGGACGACACGGTCAAGCTGGTGTGCAGCCGGCTGGGCGAAGACCGTTTGCGGGTGGCCGGCAGCGCCGAATTCCACGGCCATAACCGCGACATCCGCGCCGACCGCGTCGCCCCGCTGACCGACTGGGTGCGGCATAACTTCCCCGAGGTCAGCACGCGCAGCGTTACGCCGTGGGCCGGCCTGCGGCCGATGATGCCGGATCTGATGCCGCGCGTCGGCCCGGGCAAGGCGCCGGGGGTGTTCTACAACACCGGCCATGGCCATTTGGGCTGGACTTTGTCGGCCGCCACCGCCGAGCTGGTGGCCAGCGCCATCTCTTCCTCTTGGGAGGCGGTGCGGCAACGCACCGCCAGACCCTTGAAAATGGCGTAAACTGGCTTCATCTGATGCTCGTCTTAACTAGGAGGTATGACATGACGGCTAAATCTATTGCACGTATTACTCTGCTGGCTGGCGCCATGGCGCTGGCGGCGCCCGCATTTGCCGCCGAGCCGACCATCCACGACATCTATGTCGCGGCCAACGCGGGTAAGTTCGCCGAAGCCCAGTCCATGATGGACCAAGTGCTGGCGGCGCATCCGAAAAGCGAAAAAGCCCACTTTGTCGAGGCCGAGCTGCTGGCCAAGCAAGGCAAGTTCGCCGCCGCCCAGGCATCGCTGGCCAGGGCGGAAGAGCTGGCCCCCGGCTTGCCCAAGATCGACCCGCAGGCCGTAAGCAAGCTGCGCACGCTGCTGGCGGAAGGCCAGAAGCTGGACTATTCGCAAAAGCATAAGACCAGCAGCAATGCCGGCGGCGGCAGCAACTACGGCAGCGGCGGCTATGCCAGCGCGCCGCAGGGCAGCAGCGGCATCGGCTGGGGCGGCATTCTGATCATCGGCGCCGGCCTGGCGGGTTTTATCTGGCTGGCGACCCGCTTCATGGCGCGTCGCCAGCAACAGGCAGCTGTTAACGACGGTTACAACCCGGCCGGCTACACCCCCGGCGCGGCGCCTGGCTACGCGCCGGGCGGCGTGCCGCCACAACCGGGCTACGGCCAGGCCGGCTGGGGTCAGCAAGGCGGCTATCCGCAGCAGCCGGGGCAGCCTGGCATGGGTTCGCGCATCATGGGCGGCCTGGCGACGGGCGCGGCAGTCGGCGCGGGTATCGTGGCCGGTGAAGCGCTGGCACGCCAGTTCACCGGCGGCCATGATTCGGGCAACGCCAATGCAGCGCCGCGCAACGACATCGTCTATGACGATCCTGCCGCGCGCGACGACCTGCTGCGCCGCGACGACATGGGCGGCAACGACTTCGGCGTCAGCGGCGGCTGGGATGACGGCGGCAGCGGCGGCGGCGGCGGCGACAGCGGTGGTGGTGGCGGCGACTGGGATTAACCCTTCCCCACCATCTCCTTCACGGGGCGTGGCGTTCGCCCGCCCCGGCTGCCTCCATGGCGAGGTCCCAATACGGCGGACTGCCGAAATATTCCTTCAAATGACGTATCAGCAGCTGGGCTTTGGCCTGGTTTGAGCGGCCCGGCATATGCACCGCATGAATGGCCGGCTCGGCCGGATCGCGGCGCGGCGCAATCTCGCTGCGTTCGACCGGCGGCATCGGAAACACCGGCACCAGCTGGCCGGCCACGATGGCGTCGCTCACCAGCCAGTTGGCCAGGTGCGCAATACCGGCGCCGCTGATGGCGGCATGCAGCAGCGAGTCGGTATCGTCGCAGCGCAGCTTGCCCCGCACCGGCAGCGGCTGGTTGCCGTTGACGCCTTCAAAGCGCCACCAGCCGCGTGGCGCCACCCTCCCATTCACCGTCAGGCATTGATGATCGAGCAGGTCTTCCGGCTTCTGCGGCCATCCGTGTCGCTCCAGGTAGGCCGGGCTGGCGCTGACCACGCGGTTCATGCCGGCCAGCCGGGTGGCCACCAGGTCGCTGGCCGGGAGCACGCCGGCGCGCACCGCCACGTCCACCCGCCGCGCGGACAGGTCGACCACGTCGTCGCTGACATGCAGGTCGACCTCGATCAGCGGGTGGCGCTGCAGGAAGGCGGCCATCGCCGGCGCCACGTGCAAACGGCCGAACGCGGCCGGAGCGGTCACGGTCAGCAGGCCGCGCGGTTCGCTGTCCAGTTCCTGCACGGCGTTCTTGCCATCCGCCAGTTCAGCCAGTATATTGCGGGCGCGCGGCAAAAAGCGCTCGCCGGCGTCGGTCACGATCACCTGGCGCGAACTGCGCAACAGCAAGCGCGCGCCCAGCTCGGCCTCCAGCGCATCTATCTTTCTGGAAACAGACGATACCGCCATCTCAAGGTGGATCGCCGCCTTGGTCAAGCTACGCAGTTCCGCCACCGTCACAAAGCATTTCAGGCCATCTATCACAATTCTCTCCATAGCCATACGTCTTTGTCGAATCCGCAAAGACTCTTTGCTTTATTCCGCATTGTGCCATTTTTTGCAAAGATGCATACTTCGTTCATCGCTGAACTGTTATAGGATACCAACATGAAATTCACGCCACTCTTTGCTGCGCTGGCCTTTGCCACCTCCGCTCCGGCTTTCGCCGCCGCGCCGTTGGCCGGCACCAACGCTCCCGGCTTCTACCGCGTCATGCTGGGTGATTTCGAAGTTACCGCTATCAGCGACGGCACCGTCGACCTGCCGTTCGACAAGTTGCTGCACGAGCCGGCCGACGTCACCAAGAAAGCCCTGGCCCGCAACTACCAGTCGGTGCCGACCGAAGCCTCGGTCAACGCCTTCCTGGTCAACACCGGCGGCAAGCTGATCCTGGTCGACAGCGGCGCCGGCAGCCTGTTCGGCCCGACGCTGGGCAAGGTGCTGGCCAACATCAAGGCCTCGGGCTACCAGCCTGAACAGATCGATGAAATCTACCTGACCCACCTGCACCCGGACCATGTCGGCGGCCTGGCGGCCAACGGCAAGCTGGTGTTCCCCAACGCCATCGTCCGCGCGGACAAGCACGACACCGATTTCTGGCTGAGCCAGGCAAACCTGGACAAGGCCCCGGCCGACAGCAAAGGCTTCTTCCAGGGCGCGATGGCCTCGCTGACGCCGTACGCCACGGCCCAGCACCTGAAACCGTTCAGCGGCGACACCGAACTGGCGCCGGGCGTGCGCGCCACCTCGGCCTACGGCCATACCCCGGGCCATACGATTTACACCTTCGAAAGCAAGGGTAAAAAACTGGTACTGGTGGGTGACCTGATCCACGTGGCAGCGGTACAATTGGAGCACCCGGAAGTAACGATCGGCTTTGACAGCGACGCCAAAGCCGCCCTGGCCTCCCGCAGCAAGGTATTCCCGGCAGTCGCCAAGGAAGGCGCGCTGGTTGGCGCCGGCCACCTGTCGTTCCCCGGCCTGGGCCACCTGCGGGTGGACGGC
Organism: Duganella margarita; assembly: GCF_009857535.1. GTDB lineage: Bacteria > Pseudomonadota > Gammaproteobacteria > Burkholderiales > Burkholderiaceae_D > Rugamonas > Rugamonas margarita. The sequence goes on along the minus strand of NZ_WWCS01000006.1, from coordinate 182,767 downwards.
AAGGGCTACGACTGGCTGCCGGTCGCTTACTCCCAGCTGCGCCAGTAACCCCCCCGTCAGCAATCCGTCAGCAACTTCAGGAATACTGATCACCATGGACACGCGTACCTCATTTAGCTCCATCTCTGTGCTCGTCGTCGACGACCACCCCTTGCTGCGCGCCGGCCTGGGGGAGGCCATCTCCAGCCAGCCCGATATGCGCGTGGTCGGCGAGGCCTGCAACGGCCGCGAGGCGGTGGACGCCTACACCCAGCTGCGGCCCGACGTCACCATCATGGACATCGCCATGCCGGAGCTGGACGGCGTGCAGGCGCTGCATGAGATCCGGCGCGAGCACAACAATGCCCGCGTCGTCATGCTGACCACCTACAAGGGCGATGCGCAGATTTTGCGCGCGGTGCAGGGCGGCGCCGCTGGCTTCCTGTTGAAGAGCACACTGCGCAAGGATTTGCTCGATACGGTGCGCGGCGTCCACCTGGGACAGCGCCGCATTCCGCCGGAGATCGCGATGGAACTGGCCCAGCACATGGGCCAGGGTCCGTTGAGCTCGCGCGAGATGGAAGTGTTGAACCTGGCGGCGAGCGGGCATTCCAACCGCCGCATCGCCGAGCGCCTGACGATTTCCGAGGAAACCGTCAAGGCGCACATGAAGAACGTGCTGGCCAAACTGGCCGCCAACGATCGCACCCACGCGGTGACGATTGCCCTCAAGCGCGGCATTATTTCGATATAAACACGTCGTTCCGGCGCAGGGCGGAACCCATGAAACACCAGCATGCCGCGTATGGATTCCGGCCTGCGCCGGAATGACGAGCCAACGGCTAAGGGCTCAGTCCCTTGCCGTCGCGGCCAGCGCGATCAGGATGGCGCACGGCAGCAGCAGGCCGTGGAAACCGAACTGCACGAACGCCAGCGCGCCGCTCATGCAGCCCACCGCAAACGCGATCACCGGCCAGGTCAGCTTCTTGCAACGACCGATCGCCTCGGGGTCGCCCCGCAGCGAATCGACCAGCTCGATCACCAGCCCGGTCACGTTGCCGGTCATGACGGTGGTGGCCGAGGTTTTGCTCAGCAACAGTTTGCCGTAGGCGTTCTGGATCGCCATCGCGCCGGCGCACAGCGAACCCGTCAGCAGCGTCAATGGCGCCGACGCTTCCACGATCGGCGCCGCCTGCCAGGCGCAGATCACCGTCGCCGCCATCATGAACAGCTGGAACAGGAAGCTGTTGCGCAGCGTTTTACTGCCGCTGCGGTCCCAGTGCACTATCGCCAGCCGCGCCATCGCCACGAACAGGATAAACACCGGGAACACCAGCAACTTGATGCCGATGGCTTGCGAAGGCTCGATCACGGCACGGCCGATCAGTACAAAGTTGCCTGTCACATGGGCCGTGAACAGGCCAAACAGCCCGACAAAGCCCAGCGTGTCGACGTAGCCGGCCAAAAATCCGAGCGCCACGCCTTGTTTGGTATCACCGCGTTCCATTACTACCTTTCTTCAAATCGAGCCAGGCCACCAGCAGGAAAGCGCCGGTCAGCCCCACATGCTCAAAAAAACTGTTCGCCGCCATGAAGCGTTCCTGGCCACCCATCTCCCAGAAGCGGTTGGCGACGAAGCTGGCCATCAGCGTGAACACGCCGAGGAAACCCGCCCCCAGCCAGCGATACACGCCGGCGATGATGGCCACCGAGGCGCCCAGCTCCAGTGCGATGACCAGCGCCGCCAGCGGCGCCGCCGGCGACAGGCCGAAATGCTGCATCTCGCCGATCGCCGAATTAAAATCCATCAGCTTGTTGATGCCGCCCTGCAGATAGGCAGCACACAACAGCAGCAGAAAGAAACGCTCGATCCACTGCGAGCGCATCAGACCGCCCAGCAGGCGCAACCCAACGCGCCCCAGAAGCTCTTCAGGTCCGACACCGGCGCCTGGCTGCCCCACGAATTGGCGTGCTGGTGGCCGTGCACATTGCAGTTGTTGGCGCAACCGCAGGCGGCGGCCTGCTGCTCGCGCTCACGCTTCTGTTTCAGCTGGCGCTGCTCCAGTTCCTTCAGCGCGGCGCGGCTGGTGCCCTGCTTCTCGCCCCAGCCGGCGTAGCCGCCGAAACGGCGCACCGGCGACCAGTCCGGCATGGCCGGCGGCGGCGGCAGGTCGTGGCTGGCGAAGGCGCCGGCGGCGTAGACGATGTTGCCACCGACGATGGTCAGCTCGGACGTCAGGTCCCATATCTCGCTTTCGGCGCAGGTGTAGAAGTCCTTGTCCGGCACGATCATGTCGGCCAGCTGGCCCACTTCGATGCGGCCCTTCTTGCCTTCCTCGTTGGAGAACCAGGTGGTGTTCTCGGTCCACATGCGCAGCGCCGCTTCGCGGTCCAGGCAATTGGCGCGCGGGTACAGCTGCGCGCCGCTGACGGTTTTACCGGTGATCATCCAGGCCAGCGAAACCCACGGATTGTACGAGGCAACGCGGGTGGCGTCCGTGCCGGCCGAGGTTTTGACGCCGGCGTCGATGATCTTTTTGATCGGCGGCGTGGCTTCGGCCGCGCCGTGGCCATAACGCTCGATGAAGTATTCGCCCTGGTAGGCCATGCGGTGCTGCACGGCGATGCCGCCGCCCAGCGCGGCGATGCGGTCGATCGACTGGTCCGAAATGGTTTCGGCGTGGTCGAAGAACCAGTTCAGGCCTTCCAGCGGAATGTCCTGGTTGACGCGCTCGAACACGTCCAGCGCGCGGCCGATGGTTTCGTCGTAGGTGGCGTGCATGCGCCATGGCCAGCGGTTCTGCGCCAGCACCCGCACCACGCCTTCCAGGTCGTCTTCCATCGATTCCGGCATGTCCGGGCGTGGCTGGCGGAAGTCCTCGAAGTCGGCCGCCGAGAAGGTCAGCATTTCGCCGGCGCCGTTGTGGCGGAAGTAATCGTCGCCCTGCTGGTACTTGACGCTCTGCGTCCAGTTCAGGAAGTCTTCCTTCTCCTGCTTGGGCTTTTGCGTGAACAGGTTGTAGGCCATGCGCACCGTCAGCTGCTTGGCGTCCGACAGCTGCTGCACCACCTGGTAGTCTTCCGGATAATTCTGGAAGCCGCCGCCGGCGTCGATCACGCCGGTCACGCCCAGGCGATTGAGTTCGCGCATGAAGTGGCGGGTCGAGTTGACCTGGTATTCCAGCGGCAGCTTCGGACCTTTGGCCAGCGTGGCGTACAGGATCGAGGCATTCGGCTTGGCCAGCAGCAGGCCGTTAGGATTGCCGTTGGCGTCGCGCAGAATCTGCCCGCCCTGTGGTTCCGGAGTGTCCTTGGTGTAGCCGACGGCGCGCAGCGCGGCGCCGTTCAGCAGCGCGCGGTCGTACAGGTGCAGGATGAACACCGGCGTATCCGGCGCCACCGCATTCAGTTCCTCGATGGTCGGCAAGCGCTTCTCGGCGAACTGGTGTTCGGTGAAGCCGCCCACCACCCGCACCCACTGCGGCGCCGGCGTGATCGCCACTTGCGCCTTCAGCATGGCCATGGCGTCGGCCAGCGAACGCACGCCGTCCCAGCGCAGCTCCAGGTTGAAATTCAGGCCGCCACGGATGATGTGGCAATGGTTGTCGATCAGGCCTGGCAGCACGCGCTTGCCGTGCAGGTCGATAATCTTGGTATTCGGTCCGGCCAGGGCCATCACCTCATTGGCGCGGCCGACGGCGGTAAACTTGCCGTCCTTGATGGCGACAGCTTCGGCGTGCGGGTTGCTGCGGTCCAGGGTGGTAAACAGGCCGCGGTGCAGGATCAGGTCAGGCGTGGTAGGCGTTTGGGTCATCAGGTGCTCCGGGTTTCATCGGTTTTTTGCGCGGATGGCAGTTGGCCAAAGCAATGCGGCTTGACGTGGTCTTCGATCCACGACACTTTCGGCGCTTCCTTCTGCCACAAGGGGCGCAGCAGCGGCGGCAGCTGTTCGCCGAGCAGGATGCCCAGCAGGCCGACCAGCGCGATCACTGGCGGCGCCGGCGATCGCACATTCAGAAAGCCATATAGGAGGCCAACCAGCAAGCCAACGGCCAGCGATACAATATACATTTTCATGATTTAGCGAAGCTCCGGTAATTTAAGTCGTGCGCATAGTGTAGTCATGTATCGCGTCCATCACATCACCGGTATTGATTGACGATTCCCCCCTCTTTTGGGAGGGGGCGGCTTGCACATGGATAGGTGCTAAAATGACCAGATTCGCAGAACCTTTCACCCCATGACGACTGCACGCGCTTACCTGCTCCTGCATGCCGCCGCTGCCGCCCTTTGCGGCCTGCTTTCATTCGCCCCGCTGGCGGCGCTGGCACAGCAACCGCCGGCACGCCTGCTGGAACAATTCACCCACACTTCCTGGGGCGCGCTCGATAGCGCGCCGGTCGACATCCTCAGTATCGCGCAAACCAGCGACGGCTGGCTATGGCTGGCCGCCGGCACCGGCTTGTACCGCTTCGACGGCAAACGCTATGAGCGGGTCGACAGCGTCGAGGGCCACGCGCTGCTGTCGTCCAATGTGCGCACCTTATATGCGCCGCCGGAAGGCGGCTTGTGGGTCGGCTACCGCATCGGCGGCGGCATCAGCTACTTCAACCGCAACCAGGCGCGCCACTTCGCCGCCGGCCAGGGCCTGCCGTCCGGCGCCATCACCAGCATCGCGCGCGGCCCGGATGGCGTGCTATGGGTGGCCGCGCGCGATGGTCTGGCGCGGCTCGACGGCGAGCATTTCGTCGCCGTCGGCGCCGACTACGGCCTGCCGGCACGGCGCGCGCGCCAGGTGCTGTTCGACCGCAGCGGGCGCCAGTGGGTAGCGATGCAGGGCGGGATCTTCAGCCGCAGCGACAGCCGCGCGCCGTTCGCGCCGGCCTGGCCGCATGGCGACTTGAGCGGCATGGCGCTGGCGCCGGACGGCAACGTGTGGGCGTCCGACCTCGGCAGCTACTACCGCCTGCAACCGGAAGCACCTACTGGCGACAGCGGCGCGCGGCCCGCGCTACAGGGCAGCAATATGTACTTCGACCGCGACGGCAACCAGTGGATCTTCCGCGCTGGGGGCCTGGAACGTCGCAACGCCGGCGGCAGCGAGGCGCAGCGCCAGGATCTGGGCGGCAGCCTGCCGCAAAGCTTTTTCCAGGACCGCGAAGGCAATGTCTGGATCGGCACCTCGGCGGGCCTGAACCGCTTCCGTCATAACCGGCTGTTGACGCTGCCGCTGCAAATGGTGTTCAACCACCCGGCGATTGCGCCGGTGACCGGCGGCGGCGTCTGGGCCGGCGACCGGATCGGCGCGCTGCGCGTGCTGGGGCCGGAGGGCGAGCGGCGCAGCGTGCTGTCCGGGCATATCTCGGCGCTGTACCGCGATCCGGACGGCATGCTGTGGGCCGGTAATGACGAGGAAGTCTGGAGCGTGGAAGGCGGCCGGGTGGAACGCTATCCGCTGCCGCCGGAAGCGCAAAGCTACGAGGTGCAGGCGATGAGCCGCGCCAGCGACGGCGGCCTGTGGGTGTCGGTGGTGCGCGCGGGCCTGTACCTGCTGAAGGACGGCCAGTGGCGCCGCCAGCCGGCGCTGCCGCTGTCCACCCCGGGCATGGGCGACCAGTTCCCCACCGCGCTGGAAACCGGCAGCGACGGCGCACTGTGGACCGGCTACATCCGCAACTACATCGTGCGGCTGGCCGGCGGCAAAGTCGATATCTACACGGCGGAACAAGGTCTGGACCTGGGTCACGTGCTGACCCTGCACCGCAGCGGCACGCAATTATGGGCCGGCGGCGAGCGCGGCGTGGCCTGGTTTGACGGCCAGCGCTTCGCCACCCTGCACGGCTTGCGCGGCGAGATCTTCCGCGGCGTGTCCGGCATCACCCACAGCAAGCAGGGCGACCTGTGGCTGTTCGGCACCGAAGGCCTGAGCCGCATCAGCGCCGCGCAGGTAGCGCGGGCCATGAGTACACCGGGCTATGAAGTGGAGTACGAGCGCTTCGACGCCCATGACGGCCTGCTGGGCGCCGCCTCGCAACTGCGGCCGATGCCGTCGCTGGTGATGGCCGACGACGGCTTGCTGTGGATGGCCACCGCCAACCGCATCAACTGGATCAATCCCGCCCACATCGCCCGCAACCCGGTGCCGCCGGCGGTGCTGGTGCAGGACATCGCGGTCGGCGAACAGCGTTACAGCCCCCTGCCCGGCCTGACGCTGCCCAAGTCGACCAGCAACCTGCGCATCGACTATACGGCGCTGAGCCTGAGCATTCCGGAGCGGGTGCGCTTCCGCTATCGCCTCGACGGCGTCGACAGCGACTGGCAGGACCCGGGCGCGCGCCGCCAGGCCTTTTACACCAATCTCGATCCGGGCCAGTACCGCTTCCGCGTGATGGCGGCCAATGAAGACGGCGTGTGGAATCCGCAGGAGGCGCAACTGGCCTTCAGCATTCCGCCGACCTTTGTGGAAACCGCGTGGTTCAAGCTGGTATGCGCAATGGCGCTGGCGGCGCTGCTGGGGGCGGCGTATCGCCTGCGCCTGCGCCACGTCACCCGCCAGCTGCGCACGCGGCTGGAGGACCGCGCCGACGAGCGCGAACGCATCGCCCGCACGCTGCACGACACCTTCCTGCAAAGCGTGCAAGGGCTGATGCTGCGGGTGCAGACGCTGCTCAAGCGCCTGCCGCCCGACGGCGATGCCTATCAGCTGGTGGAGAAGATCCTCAACCAGGCCGACCAGGTGCTGGCCGAAGGCCGCAACCAGGTGCGCGGCCTGCGCAGCGTGCCGCATCTCGACGACCTGCCGCATATGTTCGGCGAACTGGGACAACATCTGCGCGAAGAACATGCGGCCGACTTCGCGCTGATCGTCACCGGCCAGCAAGCCACGCTAACGGAGGCCGCGCGCGAACACCTGTACCACATCGGCCGCGAGGCGCTGCTGAACGCCTTCCGCCATTCCGGCGCCTGCCGCATCGAGCTGGAACTGGGCTATGCGGCCGACCACTTCACGCTCGTGGTGCGCGACGACGGCCGCGGCATCGATGAAAAAGTGCTGGCGGCCGGCGAGCTGCCCGGTCACTGGGGTTTGATCGGCATGCGCGAACGCGCCATGAAAATCGATGCGGCGCTGGATCTGTGGTGCCGTCCCGGCATGGGCACGGTGGCGCAGGTCAGCGCGCCGGGATCGGCCGTCTATGAACGCAAGCCGGGCACGCTGCGCCGCTGGCTGATGCGTGAGGCCGCATAGTGAGCTGATTACTGCACCACGCCGCAGGAATGCAGGTCGAGGATGCCGCGTTCGATGGCCAGCGTGACCGCATGGGTGCGGTCGCTGGCATTCAGCTTGGCCAGAATGCTCTTCATGTGCACCTTGACGGTTTCCTCCGAAATCGCCAGGTGCATGCCGATGCGCTTGTTGCTCTGGCCCCCCGCCACCAGTTGCAGCACTTCGGTTTCGCGCTTGCTCAACGCGCCTTCGTGCCAATGTTCGGCGATACCGCTGGCCACCGCTGCCGGAATGCTGCGACGGCCCTGGTGCACGGTGCGGATGGTGGCCAGCAGCTCCTTGCGCAGCATGCTCTTGAGCAGATAGCCGGCGGCGCCGGCGGCGATCGCGCGCTGCGCCAGCACGTCGCCTTCATAGGTGGTCAGCACCACGATGCGGGCGTTGGGAAATTCCTTGCGGATGGCGATGGTGGCGTCGATGCCGTTCATGTCCGGCATCTGGATGTCCATCAGCGTGACGTCCGGCTGCAGGCGGCGGTAGGCTTCCACGGCCTGCACGCCATTGGTGGCTTCTTCCACCAGCTGCATGTCTTCCTCGTCGGCGATCACGCTGGCTATGCCTTCGCGGAACATCGGATGGTCGTCCACGCTCAGGATCGTGATAGGCGGGGCAGTCATAGGCGTCTCGTACTTCTCGTACTTCGTGAATAAAATTCCGGCAATTAGCGTAAGAATGCCACAAAGCGCAAGGGTCTGACTATACCTCTATCTAGGGATAGGGATCCTCCCGGATCGGGGCGTGGCAAAACCGCTGGAAAAGCTTAATCTTCTACTCACCAGTTTTTCAATTTAGGAGAGTGACATGCGAGTGGATACCCGATCCTGGCCACAGTCCGCCGTCGGCGGCACCGGTAACACCAACGGCATCGTCCAGCAAGGCGAGAAGGTCCATGTGCTGATCGCACATGCGGACCCGATCGTCAGCGCCGGCCTGGCCGCCCTGCTGGGCGCTAACAGCGACATGCAGATCAGCGTTGTTGCCAGCAGCGAGGCGGCCAGCCTCGCCGGCGCCGACGTGATCGTCCTCGATCACCGCAACGGCCTGGAACACATGCGCCGCGCCGCCAATGCACACCACGGCGACAGCCAGCCGCGCGTGCTGATCGTCACCCAGCTGGAACGCGAGTGGGAAGTGCGCACCGCGATGATGGCGGGCGTGCACGGCTACCTGCTGCAAAACTCGGATGCGGAGCAGCTGCTGACCGCCGTGCGCACGCTGAGCCGCGGCATGCGCTACCTGAGCGCGGACCTGAGCCGCTGCGTGGCCGACAGCTTTACCCGCATCGGCCTGACCAGCCGCGAGACCGATGTGCTGCAACTGCTGGCCCAGGGCCAGTGCAACAAGTCGATCGCGCGTGAGCTGGGCATCGGCGTCGGCACCGTCAAAACCCACGTCAAAGGTCTGTTTGACAAGCTTGGCGCAACGGCACGCACCCACGCCGTGGTGCTGGCCACGCGGCGCGGCCTAGTGGGCGATTCGGCCACCTCGCAGGCGCACTAACGCGGAAACCGTTGTCTAACATGGTAGATCCCCTGTAAAATCAGGGGATGCATGCCCCAACCATCACCATGAGCACTCCACATCGCCAGACGCGTTATCAACGCGTCATGATGTTCTTCGTGCTGATGTTCCTGGCGTTGCAGCTGATCGGCGCGAGTTCGCATACCCACGCCTACACCGATCATGAACCGGATTGCGCGGCCTGCGCGGTGGTGCATCTGCCTGCCGGCGGCGTGCCGCCGGCCACCTTGCTGGTGGACCCGGTCGCACTGCAAAGCAGCAGTCTGCCGGTGCTGGCGCCACGCACTGTGGTGCGCGCCGCGCAAACCAGCTACCTCACGCCCCCGTCTCACGCGCCGCCCGGCGTTGCTGTTTTCTCCATCTGAATTTTAATCGCTGCATTGCCGCCCACTCCTGCGCGAGGGGACCAGTGCATCGCCACGTCTGTATATTCAAGGATTTAACATGCAACACAAGCCACAACTCCGTATTCTGCCCCTGCTGATCGCCGCCGCTTTCTATGCCAACCATGCTTATGCGGAGGACGCCGCCAGCGCCACGACCGGCGCGCCGGACGAGGCGCCGATGCAGCAAGTGGAAGTCACCGCCGCGCACCTGAAGAGCGCGCGCATCGACCTGTCGCCGAATGTCGGCACCACCATCTACAGCATCGACAAGCATATGGTCGACCAGCTGGGCCAGGGCGACAACACGCCGTTCAACGAAGTGCTGCTGCGCCTTCCCGGCGTGAGCCAGGACTCCAAGGGCTCCGGTTCGATCCACGTGCGCGACGACCACGCCAACGTGCAGTACCGCGTCAACGGCGTGCAGCTGCCGGAATCGATCAGCGGCTTCGGCCAGTCGATCGACACCCGCTTCGTCGAATCGACCGATTTCATCACCGGCGCGCTGCCGGCCCAATTCGGCCTGCGCACCGCCGGCATCGTCGACATCCAGACCAAGGAAGGCCTGCCGCAATCGGGTGGCCGCGTGGGTGTGCTGGTCGGCAGCCACGATCAGATCCAGCCGAGCGCGGAATTCTTCGGCACCCAGGGCGCCTTTAACTACTACCTGTCCGGCAGCTACCTGACCAGCAAGCTGGGGATCGAGAATCCGCTGCCGGCCACCAGCGCGCTGCACGACAAGACCAACCAGACCAAATCCTTCGGCGTACTGTCCTATTTCCTGGACGATAACACCCGCCTGGGCCTGATGTTCGGCACCTACAACGGCCGCTTCCAGATTCCCAACAATCCGAACCAGGAACCGGCATTCGCCGTCACCGGCGCCACCGCGCCCGACTCGTCGCAACTGGACGAAAACCAGCGCGAGAAAAACCGATTCCTGGTGCTGTCGCTGCAAAAAAGCCTGGGCGACCTGAATTACCAGGTCTCGGCCTTCCATCAATATTCGGAACTGCACTACACGCCCGATCCGATCGGCGACCTGGCCTACAACGGCGTGGCGTCCAACACGCTGCGCTCGAACACCGCCAACGGCCTGCAATTCGACGCCAGCTACAAGCTTAATGACCAGCACACCATCCGCACCGGCCTGGCCTACACCCGCCAGACCACGCACAGCGACAACAGCGTGGGCGTATTTGACCTGAACGACGACGGCACCCAGGCCAGCACCGATCCGCGCACCATCATCGACAACAGCAGCAAGACCGGCAAGCTGTCCAGCATCTACCTGCAGGACGAATGGCACATCACTGCGCCGCTGACCGTCAACTACGGCGTGCGCTTCGATAAAGTGGACGCCTTCGTCAACGAGCAGCAATGGAGCCCGCGCATCAACGTGGCCTATCAGCTGGCCAAAGGCACGGCGCTGCATGCCGGCTACTCGCGCTACTTCACGCCGCCGCCGCAGGAACTGGCGGCGCAGTCCAGTATCGACAAATACGCCGGCACCTCGAATGCGCCGGAAGTGGGCGTGTCGGACAACGTCAAATCCGAGCGCACCAACTACTACGACATCGGCATCAGCCACCAGCTGACGCCACAGCTGACCGTGACGGCGGACGCCTACTACAAGAAAATCCGCAACATGCTGGATGAGGGCCAGTTCGGCCAGGCGCTGATCCTGTCGCCGTTCAACTACGACCGCGGCTACGCTAAAGGGCTGGAACTGTCGAGCGTCTACAGCGAGAAAAACTGGGGCACTTTCCTCAACGTGACCACGCAGAAGGCGGAAGGCACCAACATCACTTCCGGCCAGTCGCTGTTTGGCCCGGACGAACTGGCCTACATCGCCAACCACTACATCCACGTGGACCACGACCAGACGGTGACGGTATCGGGCGGCGCCCACTACCACTTCGGCGATTCGCAAGTCAGCGGCGATTTCCTGTACGGCAGCGGCCTGCGTCTGACGCCTGACAACGGCGCGCCAAACTCCGGCCACCTGCCGCACTACGCCACTGTCAACCTGGCGCTGACCCACACCTGGAAAGCGACGCCGGTCGGCACCGTGGAAGGCCGTCTGGCGCTGATCAACGCCTTCGACAAAGTCTACCTGCTGCGTGACGGCTCGGGCGTCGGCGTCGGTGCGCCGCAGTACGGCGAACGCCGCTCCATCTACGCTGGTTTGTCGACCAGCTTCTAAAGCCGGCGGTGCTGCACGGCGGTACTGCGTGCAGCACCCACTGGTACCTGTATGCCTGCGCTTTCAGATTGCATATTTCGTAACGTATAATCGGCCGTTGTCCTTTACTCAAGGTGGCCCACCTATGATCGATCTTGCGCTGGCGTTTTATCTGGTCCTGATTCTCCCCTCCCAACAGATGTGGCGCAGCATCCGTAAGAGCGATAAGCCCAAGCGGTCGCGCGAGCAACGCTATCTCGCCACCATCCGCAGCATAGGCATGACGCTGATCGCGCTGGTGGCGGCCTGCTGGTGGAGTGGCCATACCGCATCCGACCTTGGACTGGGCGTCCCGACATCCGGCGCCGCTCTCTGGTGCCTGCTGATTCCCATCCTCGGCCTGCCACTGCTGCACTACGCCGGCAAGGCGCGCGAGGCCAAAATGCCAGCTGCAAAAGTCGCCGAGATGTATGAGCAAGTTCGCGCCAGCGACGCCCTGCCACGCACGCCGGGCGAAATGAAGCTGTTCGTGCTCACTACGCTATTCATCGGCGGCGGCTGGGAGCTGCTGTATCGCGGCTTCCTCACGCTGGTGCTGACGCCCCTGGTCGGCACCTGGGGCGCGGTGCTGATCGCCGGCGTCGCGTACGGCGCCGGCCATGGCTACAGCAATCCCAAGCAGATCACCCTCAGCATCGTCTCCGCTATTTTGTTCAGCGTGGGCTATGTGCTGACCGGTAGTGTGTGGTGGCTGATCGTGGTCCATGTCGGCATCCCGCTGATGGGCGCCATCAGCTGCTACAAGATCCTGAACCAGCAACCGAACGGAGAAGCACATGCGATTTCTTAAAGCCCTGTTGATCATTGCGGTCGCCGCCGGCCTGAGTGGCTGCGTCGGCTGGCGCGCGCCAGACGGCGCCAAACAGACCGGCAGCCTGGTCGACTATCTCTATCCGAATGCGAAGGAAGCGCCGACCCTGGCGCCGAGCGTGGTCAAACTGCGACCGCCGGTCAAGGTGGGCATTGCCTTCGTACCGGGCGCGAACTGGAACAACGGCCTGTCGGAAGCAGCCAAGATCAAATTGCTGGAGCGCGTGCGCGACTCGTTCGCGAAGCATCAGTACATCGGCAAGATCGAAATCATCCCCAGCCAGTACCTGCAAGCCAAAGGCGGCTTCACCAACCTGGAACAGGTGGCGCGCATGTTCGACGTGGAAGTGGTCACCCTGCTCTCCTACGACCAGGTGCAGTTCAATGACACCAACGCGCTGTCGGTGCTGTACTGGACCATCATTGGCGCCTATGTGATCCACGGCGACCAGTATGACGTGCAGACCATGGTAGATGCCGCCGTGTTCGACGTCCAGAGCCACAAGCTGCTGTTCCGGGCACCGGGCACCAGCCGCGTCAAAGGCGGCGCGACGTGGGCGGGCCTCAGTGAAAAACAGCGCCTGGCCGCAGGCGAGGGTTATGAGCGCGCGGTCGACCAGCTGATCCCGCAGCTGCAAACGGAGCTGGACGGCTTCCGCGAGCGGATCAAGAACAACGCCAACTACCAGGTCGAGAACAAGGCCGGCTATAAAGGCGGCGGCGCCATGGGCTGGATCAGCCTTGCGCTGGTCGTCCTGCTGGCAGGCGTGGCGTACGCGATCCGGCGCCGTGCCTGAACTGCTGGAGTTCGACCGTCATGCCATTCTGGCGGGCGAAATCTGGCGGCTGTGGACCTGCCATCTGGTCCACTACTCTAGACAGCATGCATTGATCGACCTTGCTACAGCGGCAGCGGCAGGCGCAGTGGCCTTGCCCGCGCTGGGTTGGCGGCGATTGTGCCTTGCGATAGCGCTGACGGCGCCACTGATCTCCGGCGGCCTGCTGCTTCTGGCGCCGGATCTGAGCTATTATCGCGGCGCCTCCGGCATGGCCGTGATGCTGGTGGTGCTGGCGGCATGCACCTTGTGGCCGCACGCCGGCAAGCGCGCCCGCGCAGCATTGGCGCTGCTCGGCGCCGTGCTGGCAGTGAAGATCGGCGCGGAAGCCATCGGCTATTCAACCGCATGGTCCGACCTGCCGGCCGGCGTGCACGTCGCCTGGCAGGCCCACTTGCTGGGCGTGGTCGCCGCAGCAATCGCCTTCAAAACGGCTAGCGCCATTCCAGCCAGGTAGCCTTGGCGCCGCCATCTGGGTACAATCGTCGCAAGTCGACACGTATTCAAACCTTACGCCACCACGCGCGACGGGCGTCCAATTCAGGGTTAGCATGTAATGGCATCAAAAATCGTACTGGCTGCTGCGGCAGTGGTGTTGATTGCGGCAGGCGGCGTGGCGACGCTGGCGGTGAAGCCTCCCGAATTGCTGCGGGTGGGCGCAAATTACGGCGCCAAGATCGTCTGCTCGAATGTCTTCATCGCCGGGCGTGACGGCCAGGCGGTGCTGGCTGATGACGTGCAGGCGCCAGGCCATCCGGTGCTGAAGTATCTGAAGGTGCAGGTCGACCAGCAGCGCCAGACCGTGCGCGCGCAGTTCTTTGGTTTTGTCGGCGACGGTCTGGCGGTTTTCCGTCCCGGTACCGGCTGCGCGGCGGCGCCGGACGGTGACGCGGCGCAGGCGGCGCAGTACAAATTCAACCCGATCAAGATCTGGGGGCCCTCGCCAAATGTGCCGTGGCCTACTGGTTCGATGGAAGAAACCAATCCGGCGGTACAGGCTTTGCTGGCGCAGGATGCGCTGGCCGGTCCGGGCATGCGCGGCATGGCGGTGATTCATCGTGGACGGTTGGTGGCGCAGCGTTATGGCGCTGGCTTTACGGCGGCGTCGCCGTTGCTGGGGTGGTCGATGACGAAGACCGTGAGCGCGGTGCTGGCGGGGATGCAGATCGCGGATGGCAGGCTGTCCTTGCAGCAGAGCGGCTTCTGGCCGGCAGGCGACCAGCGCGCGCAGATCACGCTGGCGCAGCTGATGTCGATGAGTAGCGGCTTGCGCTGGAATGAGGGCTATGGCGACGTCTCCGATGCGACGCGCATGCTGTACCTGGAGCCGGATATGGCGGCATTCACGGCGACGCTGCCACTGGAACAGGCGCCGGGCAGCAAGTGGAATTATTCAAGCGGCGGCACGGTGCTGTTGTCGCGCATCTGGCAGCGGGCTGCCGGCGGCGATGCCAGGGCTGCGGTGTCGGCTGCGGTGCTGTCGCTGCCGCATGACCGTCTATTTGCGCCGCTGGGCATGAGCAGCGCGGTAATCGAGGCCGATGCGCGCGGCAACCTGGTCGGCTCCAGTTACATGTATGCGACGACGCAGGATTGGGCCCGGTTCGGCCAGTTCCTGTTGCAGGACGGCGTCTGGCAGGGAAAGCGCTATTTGCCGGATGGTTTTGTCAGCGGGATGCAGCAGGTGGCGCCGGCATCGGGTGGCGCGTATGGCCAAGGGTCGGTGTGGCGATATGGACCTTCCGGCGCCACACCGGAGGGACAGAATCCCGATACGCGCTTCCAGCTGCCTGCGGACACGTACTGGATGGAGGGGCATGATGGACAGAGCATCGCCATCGTGCCGTCGCAGCAGCTGGTGGTGGTGCGGCTTGGCCTGACGCCGCATCGGCTGCTGTATCAGCCGCAGGCGCTGCTGGCGGCGGTGGTGAAAGCGGTCCAGCAATGACCGCCGTGCCTTACCGCCTGTTGCGCTATCAGTTGCCGATGCTGCTGACCGGCGCGCGCGTGGTCGGTCACACAGTGCTCAAGGCGATCGCGCCGGCATCCCGGCCGCCAGCGCCTGGCGCGGACGGCGGCGCGCGACCGGCGGAAGCACGCATTGCGCCCGTCGCGCGGGTGATTGATGCGCCGGCGGCGGATTTGGTGGCGCAGTACATTGCATGGGCGGGCGCAGTGGGCGGATATGAGGGCGAGCTGCCGCCGCATATGGTGTCGCAATGGAGTTTGCCTCTGGTTGGCGAGCTGCTGCTGCGCATGCCCTACAAACTGACCAGCGTAATCAATCAGGGCGTCGGCCTGCGTATGCATGGTCCGCTGCCGCGCGACACGCCGTTGCAGGTCAGCGCCGCCGTCGAGGAGATCGAGCACACGCCGGGCCGCATCAAGGTGGTGGTGGCGGTCCTCACCGGCACGGCGCGGCAGCCGTCGCTGGTGGAAGCGCGTCTGCATATGAGCTTTTTGCTGCCAGGCCCGCGACCAGCCAAAACCGCACACGCACGGCCGGATGAACCGCAGTGGCGCACCGTCGGCGCGTGGCAGGCGGACGCGCGCGATGGCCTGCGCTTTGCGCTGCTGACTGGCGACTTCAATCCCATCCACTGGTGCGGACCATTGGCGCGGCGGTCGGTATTCCGCTGCCTGGTGCTACACGGTTTTGGCAGCTTTGTGCGCAGCTACGAGATCCTGCGGCAGCAAGGCGTCAGCTTCCGCGAGATCGATGTGCGCTTCGTCAAGCCGGTGCCGCTGCCCTGCCCAGCCCTGTCGGTGCAGATAGCGCCGCCCGGCCCTGATGGCTGGCGCGCCGTACGGCTGGCCGGTCCCGGCGACGGCGCCGGCGATACCACTCATCTGGCGGGAAACTTGCGCTAGCAGCGTTGCGCGCCACCCCGCACCGGTGTATCGTCACGCCAGCAGACAACCATGGAACGCGCGATGACGATACTGATACTGGGCCTGATACTTTTTCTCGGACTGCACTCGATCCGCATCTTCGCCGAAGACTGGCGCAACCGAGTGCGCGCCCGCATGGGTCAATTGCCATGGCGGGCGCTGTATTCCGTGGTATCGATCACCAGCCTGTTGCTGATCATCTGGGGCTACAGCCTGGCGCGCCAGGCGCCGATCGTCATCTGGACGCCGCCGCCATTCACGCGCCATCTCGCCGCGCTGCTGGCGGTGATCGCCTTCGTCTTCATCGCCGCCGCCTACGTCCCGCGCAACGGCATCAAGGCCAGACTACACCATCCGATGACACTCGGGATCAAGACCTGGGCGCTGGCCCACCTGATCGCCAACGGCACGTTGCACGACATTCTGCTGTTCGCCAGCTTCCTGGTGTGGGCGATCCTGCTGTTCCGCGTCTCGCGCAAACGTGATGCGGCACTGGGCACCAGCTACCCGCCAGGCAGCAGCGGCGCCACCGCGCTTACTATCGTCACCGGCATCGCCGGCGCGATTATCTTCGCGCTCTGGCTGCACTTGCCGCTGATCGGCGTGCGACCGTTCTAATTGCATTTGCCGCGCACCACGGCGGCAATCACCCAAGGCAGCGAGTAAGGGCCGACCACATTCACCGGGCCGATACGCGCCGGTTGCAGCTTGAGCGCATCCTGGTGCAGACAATCCGGGACCTTGGCTTGCTCAAAAGCGGCGCTCATGGGCGCCTCCACGGAATTGGCGCGGAAAGCGCCGGCTTGCGCATTGATCGCCAACGGCTGCGCCGGCGGCGTTTCGGCGACAGTCTCGCGCACCGCTTTCCTGATCACGTCATCGGTGAGCGCAGGCTGCGCAGGCGCCGCCAGCGCTGGCGGCGTCAGCTCGGCAACCGCCTCCTTCTGCGCCGCCGCAGCAGCGAGGGTATGCGCCGCCAGCAAAGTAGTGAGGATGATAGGCATGGCGTTGGTCAGGAAGCCACGCGGACCGCATTGCGTCCGCCCTGCTTGGCAGCGTATAGCATCTTGTCGGCCTGCGCCAGCCACTCTGCCGGCGTCTGCTTCTTGTCCATATAGGACACGCCGATGGAAATTGTAATGGGATGGTCTTCCTGCAGCGTGGCCGTCGCCACCGCGCCGCGCAAGCCCTCGGCCAGGCTGGCCGCCGCATTCAGGCCCGCACCGCTGGCGATAATCGCGAACTCCTCGCCGCCGTAACGGAAAATCCGGTCCGACGAGCGCGTATGCCGCCGCATCAACTCGGCCAGTCGCATCAGCACCTTGTCGCCGGCGGCGTGGCCATATTGATCGTTGACCTGCTTGAAATGATCCAGATCCAGCAACAGCAAGCTCGATTCCAGTTGCGGCCTGCGCTCCTGCGCGTATTCGGCCAGATGCCGCTCCAGCGCGCGGCGGTTGCCCACGCCGGTCAGGAAATCCAGCTCCGCCGCATTGTGCAGCCGGCGGTTCTGCACGCCGGTGCGGTAAGAGAATATGTAGGCAAACAGGTTGACCAGGCCGACCGTGACAATGATGGTGGCCAGGTTCAGCATCTCCACCCGGCCGTACAAGACCGCCACCAGCACGCCCAGCCCGATGCTGTTGATCGTCAGCGCCACCGATGGCCGCAGCACGAAGTAGGCCGAGATCATGGTCGGGTACACCCAGTATACCAGCCCCACGCCGCGCAGATATACAGTGAACAGCATGCCGCCGGTGTAGAAGATGGTGACGCACACGCTGGCCACCTGATAGCGGCCGGTGCGCCAGACATGCACGATCACCGACGACATGGCCAGCACCAGCGCCATGTCGACAATAGCCGAGGCCCAGCTGCCTTGCAGCAGCCGGTAAATGCCAAAGGGAAGAATGCTCGGGATGCTGAGGGCGCACAGCATCATCAGGATGACTTCTTCCTGACGCCGCTGGCGCCCTCCCGACAGCCAGCGCCAGCGTCCAGCGCCGGGTTTGTCGGTGCTACTCATGCCGCAGCTCAGTGGGCCGGCTGCGTGGATGGCTGCGTGGACGGCCCTTCAGGCGGCACGTCCGCCGGTTCGGTGTGCGCTTTATGCTCACCGGCCAGCCACATATACATGGCCGGCACCACGAACAGCGTAAACAAGGTGCCGATCGACAGGCCGGTGAAGATCACCAGGCCCATGGCGTGACGGCCGGCCGCGCCGGCGCCCGACGCGATCACCAGCGGCACCACGCCGAACACCATCGCCGCCGTCGTCATCAGGATCGGACGCAGACGGGTGGCCGCCGCTTCCTCGATCGCCTCGCGCTTGGACTTGCCCGATTCGCGCAGGTGATTGGCCACCTCCACGATCAGGATGCCGTGCTTGGAGATGAGGCCCATCAGCGTCACCAGACCCACCTGGGTGTAGATGTTGATCGAGGCGAAGCCAAGGAAGATAAACGTCATCGCCCCGAACAGCGCCATCGGCACCGAGAACAGGATCACAATCGGATCGCGGAAGCTTTCGAACTGCGCCGCCAGCGCCAGGAAGACGATGATCACCGCGAACAGCATGGTCGCCAGGAAGCCGCCCGATTCCGCCGCATACTGGCGCGATTCGCCGGAGAAGTCAGCCGTGTAGCCCGACGGCGCCACTTCCTTCAGGGCGTCGCGCAGGTACTGCTGGATCTCGCCCTGCGACGAGCCGGTCACGCCGGAAATCGTCGCGGAGTTCAGCTGCTGGAAGCGGGTAATCGATTCCGGCTGCACGCTGTACTTGATGCTGGCCACGGTGCTGGCCGGGATCATGTCGCCGGCTGGCGTCTTGATGTAGAAGTTGAGCACGTCGTCCGGATTCAAACGGTCAACCTGCAGCACTTGCGGGATCACCTTGTACGAACGGCCGGCGATCGAGAAGTAGTTGACGTAGCCGCCACCCAGCGCCGCGCCCATGGCGTTGCCGAAGTCCTGCTGCGTCAGGCCCAGCGTGGCCAGCTTGTCGCGGTCCACTTCCACCTTGGCTTGCGGCGTGTCGATTTTCAGGTCGACGTCGACGAAGTAGAACTTGTTGTCCTTGCGCGCCTTGTCCAGCACCGCCTGCGCCACCGTGTTCAGATTCTCAAACGGTTCGGTGGTGGTGATGACAAATTGCACCGGCAAGCCCGAGCTGCCCGGCAGCGCCGGGAACTGGAACGCCGCCACGCGGCCGCCGGCGATGCCGTTCCACTTGGCCTGCAACTCGGTCTGGATTTCATGCGCCGAGCGGCTACGCTTGTCCCACGATTTAAACAGTACGCCGCCGATACCGGCATTGGTGGTCGGCACGCCGGTGATCTGGAACATCTGATCGTATTCCGGCAGCGATTTGGCGACATCGAAAATCTGCTTGGCGTAAGTCTGCATCTGGTCCGACGTGGCGGTAGGCGCACCCACCACCTGCGACAGCACGATGCCCTGGTCTTCTTCCGGCGCCAGTTCGGACTGCGACATCTTGAACTGGATAATCAGCAGGCCAAACACGATGAAGCCGAACACGATCAGCACCACCCAGGTATTGAGCAGGCTGCTCAACACGCGCAGATAGCCGTCGTGGACCTTGGCGAACACGCGGTCGATGGCCTTGACGAACTTGCCCTCGTCCTGTTTATGGTCGAAGAAGTGGCCGCACATCATCGGTGACAGCGTCAGCGCGACGATGCCGGATACCGCCACCGCACCGGCCAGCGTAAACGCGAACTCGGTGAACAGCGCGCCGGTCAGGCCGCCCTGGAAGCCGATCGGCACATACACCGCGATCAGCACCACCGTCATCGCCAGAATCGGACTACCCAGCTCGCGCGCGGCCTGGATGGCGGCGTCCATCGGCGACATGCCCTCCTTCATATGGCGGTCGACGTTCTCCACCACGATAATCGCGTCATCGACCACCAGGCCGATGGCCAGCACGATCGCCAACAGCGTCAGCAGGTTGATCGAATAACCCAGCATCAGCATCACGAAGAAGGTGCCGATCAGCGACAGCGGCATCGCCACCACCGGCACGATCACCGCGCGGAAGCTGCCGAGGAACAGGTAGATCACGATGGTCACGATCACCAGCGCTTCGATCAGCGTCTTCACCACTTCATCGATCGAGGTGTTGATGAACTCCGTGGAGTCATAGACGATTTCGCCGGTCAGGCCGGTCGGCAGCTGCGATTTGATGCCGGGGAAGGCTTCGCGCACGCGCTTGGCCACGTCCAGGATGTTGGCGTCCGGCGCCACCTTGATACCGATGAACACCGAGCGCACGCCGCTGAAGGCGACGTTGAAGTCATAGTTCTCGGAACCCAGCGTGACGGTAGCGATATCCTCCAGCCGCACGATGGCGCCGTCCTGCTGCTTGACGGACAGCTGCTTGAACTCCTCCACCGTGTGCAGGTCGGTGCCGGCGGTCAGCGGCACGGTCACCGCCTGGCCCTTGGTCGAACCCAGGCCGGCCAGGTAGTTGTTGGACGCCAGCGCGGCGCTGACTTCTGCCGCGGTGACGCCGTGCGCCGCCATCTTGTCGGAGTCCAGCCACGCGCGCAGCGCGAACTGGCGCGCGCCCAGCAGCTCGGCGGTCTGCACGCCCTGGATCGAATCGAGCTTCGGCTTGACCACGCGCGCCAGGAAGTCGGTCACGTTATTGGTCGGCAGCGTGTCGCTGTAGAAGCCCATGTACATGGCGTCGGTGGTCTGGCCGGTCTGCACCGTCAGCACCGGTTGCTGCGCCTGTTGCGGCAACTGGTTCTTGACCGAGTTAACCTGGGTGGTGATCTCGGTCAGCGCGCGGTTGGAATCGTAGTTCAGGCGCAGCGTGGCGGTAATGGTCGACACGCCGCTGTTGGACGACGACGACAGGTAATCAATCCCCTGCGCCTGCGCGATGGCCGACTCCAGCGGCTGGGTGATAAAGCCCGCCACCGTGGCCGCATCCGCGCCGTAGTAGGTGGTGGAGATGGTCACCACCGCATTCTGCGTCTTCGGATACTGGTTGACCGGAAGACTGAACAGCGAGCGCAGGCCCAGCACCACGATCAGTAAACTGATCACGCTGGCCAGCACCGGCTTTTTAATGAAGATATCGGTAAAATTCATGGCGCTTTATCCTCAGTGTTCCTGCGGCGTCGGATTCGGGCTGTTGGCTGGCACCACCTTGTTGTCAATGATGACCGGCGTGCCGTTCTTCAGTTTCAGCTGGCCGCTGGTGACCACGGTCTGGCCTTCCTTCAGGCCGGTGAGAATGGCCACCTGGTCGCCGCGGGTCGGACCGGTGGTCACGAACACCTGCTGCGCCACCAGGTAAGCCTGACCCTTGTCATCCTTCATCGCGTCCTTGGCATCGGCCGGCGGCGGCGACAGCAGGAACACCGTCGAGCCATACGGGTTGTAGGTAATCGCGGTCTGCGGCAAGGTCAGGTATTTTTTCAGCTCGCCCTGTTCCAGGCTGACGTTGGCGAACATGCCCGGCAACAGCTGGCGCTTGGCGTTCGGCACCGTGGCCTGCACCTGCACGTTGCGGGTGGCGGCATCGATTTTCGGACTGATCGAGGTCACCTTGGCGGCAAAGCCCGTGCCCGGATACGCGTCGCTGGTAAGGTTCAGCTTCTGGCCGATGGACAGGCTGGCCAGCTGCTTTTGCGGCACGAAGAAATCGACGTACACGGTGTCGATGGTTTGCAGCGTCACCAGCTTGTCGCCCGGGTTCAGGTACTGGCCCGGATTGACGGCGGTGATGCCCAGCTTGCCGGCGAACGGCGCGCGGATGGTCTTCTTGTCGACCAGCGCTTTCTGCTGCGCGGACAGGGCCTGTTTGGCTTTCAAGTCGGCTTCGTCGCTGTCGACCTGCGCCTGGCTGATGGCTTGCGCCTGCAGTTGCAGCTTGTCGCGCTTGAGCGTGGTGGCGGCCAGGTCGGCGTTGGCTTGCAGCGCGCGCAGCTGGGCGATGTCGGAATCGGCATTCAGCTCAAACAGCACTTGCCCTGCCTTCACCTCGTCGCCCGACTTGAAGCGCACTTCGCGCACCAGGCCCGCGATCTCGGTGGTGACATCGACGCCGCGCACCGGCGCCAGCGTGCCGACGGAAGTGAGCTGCGGCTGCCATTCAGCCGTGGCGGCCTTGACGGCGGTAACCACCTGCGCGGCCGGCTTGGGCGCGCTGGCGATCAATTTTTTAATCTGTAAAAATTTCCCGAACGCGAGTACAGCGATCAGTAAAATCACCAACCCTACCATGATGAGCATGCGCTTGGTCGTCGGTCGCTTGGCCATGAATCGTTCTCCTGCGGATTTGAATTTTGCGTTTATTGGTTTTTACCGTCTTTGCCATACTGTGCTGCGGCGGAAACTGCCGTGGCGGCGGGCATGCCGTCGGCGCGATTCCACCAGCCGCCGCCCAGCGCCTGGAACAGCGCGGCCGTGTCGGCATAACGGGTGGCCTGCGCCTGCACCAGGCTGATATGGGTCTGCTGATAGCTGCGCTGCGCGTCCAGCAGCACCAGGTAGCTGATGCCGCCCAGCTTGTACTGCTGCTCGGACAGGTCCAGCGTTTCCTTGGCCAGCGCCTCGGCTTCCGCCTGCGACTTGAGCGCGGCAGCGTCGGCCTCCAGCGCGCGCAGCGTGTCGGCCACGTTCTGGAACGCGGTCAGCACGGTGGCGCGGTACTGCGCGGACGCCGCATCGTAGGCCGCTTCCGCAGCGCGGCGTTGCGCGCTCAGCGCGCCGCCGTTGAACACCGGCTGCGCGACGCCCGCCAGCAGGCTCCATGCCGTGGTCTGCGAGTCGAACAGCTTGCCGAAGGTGGTGGCGCTGGAGCCATAGCTGCCGGTCAGCGAGAACTGCGGATACTGCGCCGCCGTCGCCACGCCGATGTTGGCGCTGGCCTGGTGCAGCGCTTCCTCGCTGGCGCGGATGTCGGGCCGCTGGCGCACCAGCGCCGACGGCAGCGACACCGGCAGCTGCTGCGGCAGTGTCAGCGATTCCAGCGTAAACTCGGGCATGCCCGCCTCGCCCGGCAGCTTGCCAGCCAGGACCGACAGCTGATGGCGCGCAGCCGCCAGCGCTTTTTCCAGCGGCGCGATGGTGGCGTTAATCTGCGCCACCTGATTGCGCTGGCTGAGCACCGTGGTGCGCGGAATGGCGCCGAACTCGAACTGCTTCTCGATCACGTTCTGCTGCTTGGTCAGCGCGTCGAGCACTTCGCGCGTGGCCTGCAGCTGCGCGCGCAGCGATGCTTCCTGGATGGCGGTGGTAACCACGTTGGCGCTCAGCGTCAGGTAAGTCGCCTCGACCTGGAAGCGCTGGTAATCGACGGCGGCTTGCGCGCCTTCCAGCGTGCGGCGCGTGCCGCCGAACACGTCCGGCGTGTAGGCGACGTTGACCGAGGCGTTGTAGACGTTATAGACGCCGGCTCCGGCGCCGGCGGTGGCCGCGCTGACCTTCTGCCGTCCACCGCCCAGCTGGGCGTTGACCGATGGATAGACCAGGTTGCCGGCCTGCGCGTTGTAGTTCTCCTGCGCCTGCCGCAACACCGCTTCGGCTGCGGCCATATTGGGGTTTTGCTCCAGCGCGCTGCGGATCAACTGATCCAGCGCCGGCGAGCGGAATAACGACCACCACTGGGCAGGAATCTCCTGCCCAAACGCGAACTGCTGCGCCGCCCCGCCAACGCCAGGCGCCGACGCAGTCTGCTGCGGCAGCGGCGTTGGCGTATAGCTGTCACCGGCAGAGGCCGGCGCAGCGGGGGATTTAAAATTCGGCCCGAGCGCGCAACCGCCCAGACCGGCGGCGATCAACGCCGCAACGCCAGCCCGCAAGGCCAGCGCATTGAACTGCCTGAAGATTCTTCTTTTCACTACAATCTCCCGCACTGTTACTAATATTTAAGATTGATGCACACTAAAGGTTAATGTATGTACATTCACATATGATGTTCGCATTTTTTATGGATCAGGTGTGGACTTAATTACCGGGCAGGATAAAAAAAGGGCCTTGCCATCTCTGGCAAGGCCCCTCTGTTTCGGATTGTAATGATCAGGCCGGGACAGCAGCGCCGGCCGCGCCGTAGGCGCTGTTCACTTCGGTCAGCGAGAAAGCACTCGGGCCATTGGTTTGGGCATCGGCGCCATCATCGTGGGCCAGGCTGCGGTAGGTTAGCGGCGCTTCGTAGCGGATGCGTTCCTCCTCACTGATCTTGCCGTCATGATTGGTGTCGGCAGCCATTTCGGTGGCGGGCGGCGGCACGCCCAGCACGCCGTCTTCACCGACGCCAGGCAGCGGTTCAGGCGACAGCAGCGGGTCCGGCGGCGTAGCATTGGTAACGCCATCGACGCCATTGGCAGCATTATCGGCGCCGAACCGGGCCTGGAAAATCTGTGTTTCAGGACGCGACACCAGTTTTTTCAGACCTTCGTCAAACTGCTGCAACGCGCTTTTCAAGCTGTCGTCTTCCGATACGGCCTTGACCAGCGCATTGGCCTGGTCGCCGCTATCGGCCGAGTTGCTGGTATCAGTCTGCAGGGGACTGGTGGCATTAAAGCCAGGCAACGAGAAATACGCGGCAACCGATGCACTCAGGTCCGCGTTAGTACCACTATCGGTGGCAGATTGAACTCGTACGGGCGCGAGCGCCTTGTCTGCAACCAAAGCTGCCGACAGCGTTCCACCACCAATGTTGTTCACCATAGTCATCATTCACTCCTGCAAGAGATTCCTCACAACTACATTCTATCAGCGTTTTAACAAGAGTTACCATTTCGTGCTGGCATCTACTGCAAAAAACTGCTCTTTTGCGGCAATCAGTTGCTTTGTTGCACTGTTTCAATTAAGAAAAACAATCACCGGCGTAGCTTGATAGATTTTGTTTGTAACAGCGCTGGTACATTTCTCCCTCCACAGGGTGTAGCGCTACCTCCTCAGATTCAATACCATGCTACGACAACATAAGATTATGGAGTCACCGTGCGCTACCTGCTTGCCCTGCCCTTCATCGGCCTTCTCTGGCTGCCCTTCTATAACAAGGAACTGCCCTCGCTGTTTGGCTTCCCCTTCTTCTACTGGTATCAGTTTGCCTGGGTGCCGCTGACGGCGCTGATCATCTGGGTGGTGTACCAGAGCGACAAGAAGAAGGGAGTTGAATAATGCCCACTGAAATTAACTGGACCGCGCTCGGCGTTTTCATCTTCTTCTTCGTACTGGTGACGGTGCTGGGCTTCGGCGCCTCGCGCTGGATGGGCAGCAAACAAAAGGACGGCAACCACCTGGAAGAATGGGGCCTCGGCGGGCGTAACTTTGGCGCGTGGATCACCTGGTTCCTGGTCGGCGGCGACTTCTACACCGCCTACACCGTGATTGCCGTGCCGGCGCTGGTGTATGCCGTCGGCGCCTATGGCTTCTTCGCCCTGCCCTACACCATTCTGGTGTACCCGATTGTTTACACCATCATGCCCAAGCTGTGGCACGTCGCCCAGAAAGCCGGCCACGTCACCGCCGCCGACGTGGTGTTCGGCCGCTATCGTTCGCGTCCACTGGAATTCGCCATCGCGCTGACCGGCGTGGTCGCCACCATGCCTTACATCGCGCTGCAACTGGTCGGCATGGAAGTGGTGATCAAGGCGCTCGGCCTGACCGGCGAACTGCCGCTGGCCGCCGCCTTCATCATCCTCGCGCTGTACACCTACGCGGCCGGCCTGCGCGCACCGGCGCTGATCGCCTTCGTCAAGGACCTGATGATCTACATCGTGGTGCTGGTGGCGGTGGTGCTGGTGCCGATGAAACTGGGCGGCTACGGCGCGGTGTTCTCGGCCGCCGGCGACGCCTTCGCCGCCAAGGGCGGCGCCACCGGCCTGACGCTGAAGTCGGCGCAGATCCTGCCGTTCGCCACGCTGGCCTTGGGTTCAGCCATGGCGGCCTTCATGTATCCGCACACGCTCACCGGCATCTTCGCCGCCAACAGCGCGGACACCATCCGCAAGAACGCCGTGTTCCTGCCTGCCTACACCATCCTGCTTGGCCTGATCGCGCTGCTCGGCTTCATGGCGTATGCGGCCCACATCACCGTCGCCAGTAACAACGACGTGGTGCCGGCGCTGTTCAACGCCCTGTTCCCGAGCTGGTTCAGCGGCTTTGCCTTCGCCGCCATCGCCATCGGCGCGCTGGTGCCGGCAGCGGTGATGTCGATCGGCGCGGCCAATTTGTTCACCCGCAATTTCTGGAAGCCGTATGTCAATCCTGCCGTCACGCCGGCCGGCGAAGCCAAGGTGGCCAAGCTGGTGTCGCTGGTGGTCAAGGTCGGCGCGCTGGTGTTCATCCTGTTCTTGCCGACCAAGTTCGCGCTGGACCTGCAGCTGCTGGGCGGCGTGTGGATCCTGCAGACCTTCCCTTCGGTGGTGTTCGGCCTGTTCTTCGGCTGGTTCGGCGCCCGCGCGCTGCTCAGCGGCTGGGCGGTCGGCATCATCGCCGGCAGCCTGCTGGCGTTCAGCGACGGCATCAAGCCTGTGCATACCTTCATCATCGGCGGTGATGGCTACACCGCCTACACCGGCCTGACGGCGCTGCTGCTGAACATCGTCATCGCCATCATCGTGCAGCTGGTGGCGGGAGAAAAGCGCAAGGCCTGACCTTGTCATAGAACTGTCACAGGAATAGGATAGTATCCCGCACGCCGAACTATCCTATCCAACCTGACGACACTCTATGACCAAGCATCTGTCCCTGCGCGCCATCACCATCGCCGCATCCTGCCTCGCGCTGTCCCACGTTTGCGCCGCCCCTGCAGCACCGACCACCGCCTCCACCCTGCCCAAGCTGGTGGTGGTGCTGGTGGTGGACGGCCTGCCGAACGAGCAGGTACAACGCTATCGCGACCAGTTCGGCCAGGGCGGCTTGCGCCGCATGCTGGACCAGGGCGCGTCGTTCAGCGATGCGCACCAGGCGCACGGCGTGACGGTTACCGCCATCGGCCATAGCGCCGTGCTGACCGGCGCCTATCCTTATGTGCACGGCATCATCGGCAATAACTGGATCGATCCGGTCACCAAAAAATCGGTCTACTGCACCGAGGACACCAACTACACCTACATCGGCGAAGAGACCAAGCCAAGCGACGGCACCTCGCCGGCCAAGCTCAAAGTCAACACGCTGGGCGATGAACTGCGCTACGCCACCGGCAGCCGCAGCAAAGTGATCACCGTGTCCGGCAAGGACCGCGGCGCGATCCTGCTGGCGGGTAAAACCGGCACCGCCTATATGTATATGGACAAAACCGGCGACTTCGCCAGCAGCACCTACTACATGAAGCAGCACCCGGAGTGGGCTCAGAAATATCTGGCCTCCAAGCCGCAAGACCGCTACTACGGCAAGACCTGGGCGCCGTTGCTGCCGGAATCGGCTTACGCCGGCGACGCGCCGGAAGAGCTGAATCAACCGAAAGCCGGTTCGCATAACCGCCTGCCATACACCTATTACAGCGAAAGCGGCGAGATCGACGCCGGCTACTACGCCAGCCTGCGCGTTGGCCCCTTCCTCGACCAGTTGACGCTGGACTTCGCGCGCGCCGCAGTCGAGGGCGAAAACCTCGGCCGCAATCCGGCCGGCGTGCCAGACCTGCTGGGCGTCAGCCTGTCGGCGCACGATTACGTCAACCACGCTTTCGGCCCGGAGAGCAAGCTGTCGCACGACCACCTGCAACGCCTGGACCGCATGCTGGCCGACTTCTTCAACTACCTGGATAAACGGGTCGGCATGGACAACGTGCTGGTGGTGCTGACCGCCGATCACGGCTTCCCGAACACGCCGGAATTCGCCAAAACCCAGAACCTCGACGCCCAGCGCATCGACGGCGACAAGCTGATGGCCGCACTGGACCAGCACCTGGCCGCCAAGTTTGGCGTATCCAAACTGGTGCAAGCCTGGTCGCTGCCAAACATCCATCTGGACTACGCGCTGGCCGAGCAAAACAAACTGAAACGGGAAGACGTGGAAACCGCCGCCGCCCGCTTCCTGCTGGCGCAAAACGGCATCGTCGACACCTTCACCCGCACCCAGTTTGAAAGCGGCGCGGTGCAAGGCACGCATATCAACACATTGATGCGGCGCGCCTGGAACCGCGAATCGTCGGGCGACCTGATGGTGGTCACCAAGCCGTTCTGGTACTTCGGCACCGGCATCAGCGGCACCTCGCACGGCTCGCCGTACGCCTACGACACCAACGTGCCATTGATGATCATGGGTAAACGCTGGATCAAACCAGGCGCCTACAGCCAGTATGCGGAAGTTGTCGACATTGCGCCGACGCTGGCGAACCTGCTGCACGTCCGTCCACCGGCCGGCTCGGAAGGCCGCGTGCTGACCGAAACCCTGCGTTAAACGCCTGCGGCAAGGCCCAACCGGGCCGGCGCCGCTCTCTCCTTCGGCAGACGAAGGCGACAGCCAGAAGATGGGGCCATCGTTTGCTGTGAAGTGTGTTGCCAATGCGGCGACGCCAAAGTCTCCGGGCCAGATCAAGTGTTTGTCACCGCCAGCCTGCGCCGGCATCGCCGCCGCAGGCCCTCCCCGCCTCTGCAGAAAATCGCGAACTCCACTATAGTAGACCTCTTTGGTTAACTGAAAGTACACAGTGACGGACACGAACAAGAAGCCCACCTGGGCGTTGCTGGCATTGGCCGTTGGCGCCTTCGGCATCGGCACCACCGAATTTTCGCCTATGGGACTGCTGCCGGTCATCGCCGAAGGCGTGCACGTCTCGATTCCCAGCGCCGGCTTGCTGATCAGCGCCTATGCGCTGGGCGTGATGATCGGCGCACCGGTCATGACACTACTACTGGCGCGCCTGCGCGCCAAGCATGCGCTGATGGTGCTGCTGTCGATTTTCGTGGTTGGCAATCTGCTGTCGGCCATGGCGCCCGGCTACTGGACGCTGCTCGCCTCGCGCCTCGTCACCAGCCTGAATCACGGCGCCTTCTTTGGCATCGGTTCGGTGGTGGCGGCCAATCTGGTCACGCCGGATAAACGCGCCAGCGCCGTGGCCACCATGTTCATGGGCCTGACGATTGCCAACATCGGCGGCGTGCCTGCCGCAACCTGGATTGGCCAGCAGATCGGCTGGCGCATGGCGTTTGCCGGCACGGCGGGACTGGGCCTGCTGGCGATGGCGGCGCTGGTGGTGGCACTGCCGCGCGGCGAAATGGGTGCGATGCCGGACATCCGCAAGGAACTCCGCGTGCTGGCCCGCCCTGTGGTGCTGATGGCGTTGGCCACCACGGTCATGGGCTCGGCCGCGATGTTCACCGTCTATACGTATATCGCACCGATCCTGACCACGCTGACCGGCGCTTCGGGCGCGTTTGTGACGCTGGCGCTGGTGCTGATCGGTGTCGGCTTCACGATTGGGAATGGCATCGGCGGCAAGCTGGCCGACTGGTCGCTGGACGGCGCCACCAAGATCTTTCTGGCGTCACTGGCCGTTATTATGCTGGCGTTGCCATTGCTGTTGACCAGCCATTGGGGAGCGCTGATTGGCGTAGTGCTGTGGGGTGCGGCGGCGTTTGCGATTGTGCCGCCGGTGCAGATCCGCGTGATGCATGCTGCGGCCGAAGCGCCGGGACTGGCGTCGTCGGTCAACGTCGGCGCCTTCAACCTGGGCAACGCCGCCGGCGCGGCCATCGGCAGCTTCGTCATCTCGGCCGGCATGGGCTACGCCGCAGTGCCGGTCGCTGGCGCCGTGATGGCCGCCGCCGGCCTGCTGCTGGTATTCGCCGGCCGCGCGGTTGGCGCGCAGCCGGCAGCAGTTTAACCGAGGTTATTCAGATACTGATTCAGATGATCGAAGTTCAGCGGCTTGGAAAAGTGCTGCGTAAAGCCCGCCGCGACGGCCTTCTTGGCCGAATCGCGGTCAGCTGAACCGGTGAGCGCAATGATCGGCACCGACTCGGCGCCAGGCATGCGGCGAATCGCCCGCACTGCGCCAAAGCCATCCATCCAAGGCATGCCGAGATCCATGATGATCGCCTTCGGCATCGCATCGCGCACCCAGTCGCAAGCCTCGTAGCCGTTATGCGCCGAGGCGGTTTCGTAGCCCTGGCATTGCAGCAGAGCCGACAGCGACTCCACCATATCGACATTGTCATCTACTACCAGAACTTGTTGTGCGCTTGCCATTTTTGCCTCACCAGTTATTTAATCGGTGAAAGCATCGTAGCAAACGGATGAGGTAACGGATGTTCGCTAGCGCACCTTGTTGCAATTGCGCCCCCTCTCAGATGGCAGGCCGCGCGGCGCTGGCGCTGCAAAAATAAAGCCCCCGAGCAAAGCAACAACGCTGGCTTCAATTCCTTCTTTAAAACTGGCTGGAAGCGGTTTTACCTGAAGTGGTACGCTAACGGCCATCCGTACGCTAAGCTCGTGTGCCCGCAGACGGTGACACTGCTGCGGCGCATTCCTTCGATCAAGGTAGCAATGGTTCCCGACCTGCCGCACGGCGCCAAGATCAACCCGCACCGCGCCCCGTATGCGGACTCGCTGCGCGAGCGCCTAAGCATGGCGATGCCAGCGATGACCGCTGCTTCATCGAAGTCGACGGCCAGCGCCATAGCTGGCGCTAATTATCGGTTTCGAGGGGGTTGATTGTCGGCTCTAGACAGTCAGGCCAACAGCGGACGAACGCTAGAAATGGCGGAAGACACGGAAGAGTGGCGCTATGCTGGGCGATGCACGCTGTCGCCCCGAACCAGACGTTCAGCTGCTCGATTGGGCAAGGTTGTCCAAAGCGTGAATTCCTTTAATCCGTGGTTCTGTTTGCCAGACCGAATCGACTAGCGAAAACAGTCGCAGACGTTCGATTAGGACTTCTCTAAAGCTAACTTGCCATCAAAGCCGACGGAATACCACCCAAGTTTTCCTTTGAACACATAACATTCATCCTCATCCATACCTATTAAGCTGCAATGGATTACAAGCGAAATCCCTCCTTCAAATTGAATCTGAAGATCAAACGCGGGCCGCGAGCACGTTACGGTTTGAATTGTTTTTCCTCGTATGACTTCTAGACCTCGGACCATCGGACCGTCGTTCTGGTTTGACATATGGCTGCCAGAAAAAACTTCTGAACTTGATTCTATTCTCCACGGACAGTAGAGCAAAAGTTGGTATGCGCTTTCATAGCATCTAACCAACTCCGTTAAGTGAGGATTCCTCATAGGCTTTGCCCTGACCGTTCTTTTTCCAATGTCCAGTGAAATCACCGATCCAGTTCCCTTTCCACCAGTGACTCCCCAACATTCTTCCCCAGTCAAATTCGCAAGGTCCTGCAGAAACGATTCATCCAGATGCATAAATATCAACTCCGGGGGAGTGTCAATAGCGACTTTTTAGTAGTCGCTCGTCTTGTGATGTGAGCGTCCGGTTTTGGCCGATACCGGTCCTTCAAACTTCCAGCTCACCTGTTCGCGGGTATTATTGCGAGTCTTAGCTAGAGCAAACTTTAATCGGTAATTGCGCGCAGCCGAGCCAGCGCATCTTCGACCACATGCTCAGGTACAGTTTCAACGCGCTTGGCCTTTCTTGCTTCCAAGTCCAGCATACGAATCTGGTTGACTAACGCCACGCCTTGCGTCTTCGTGCCTGCGCCGTCCAAGGATGCTGCGAAACCTGCATGCCGAGCGAAGTCACCGCCCTGCGTTATTGGCGCAACCAGCACCACACCTAGCACATTGAATGTACTTGTAGACAGCACGAGTGCGGGGCGCTTGCCCCTTTGCTCGTGCCCTTGCGTCGGATCGGGGCTTACCATCACGATGTCACCTCGCCCGAATTTACTACGGCTCACCACGCTTCTCGCCCTACAGGCTTGACGTTGGACCACTCCGCCAAATCGGCCGGCTCCGGCGCCGTAAGGTCACATTGGGCCACCAGGTCAGCCAGCGAATAAGACGGGCGGGCTGCTTTCAATAGCACCCCTTCAGGCTGCACATTGACGCTCAACTTATCGCCCAAAGTTACCTTGAGTATGCCCAGTAACTCCGTCGGCAAACGCACCGCTGCGCTGTTGCCCCATTTCTGAATTGACAATTCCATAAATCCTCCAGATGTTGATACATTGTAGATTCATCCGAAATATCATGTCAACGCAACGATGGGCAAAATTCCAACCTACTCCAGCGGCAGTATCAACGCATCCAGCTGGCCTGGATAATGCTCAAGCAGCCAGCGGGCCTTTTGCGCGAATAGCGGCTCGCTCTTGTAGGCGCGGGCGGCGGCCAGCATGTTGTGCATGGCATGCTTGTTGATGCCGTCTACCGATCCTTCTTTGGGATCGATTTCCGGATACGGCCACTTCTCCCCGTTCACATAACGCGCGACGAAACGGTAGCCTTGGGCGATGCTGTGCGCATCTTCACCATGCTCCCAGACTTGCTGCCCCGTCAGCTCGCCATAGCGTCCCAGGTAGCCAAACGCTTCCAGCGCAAAGTTGACGTAGCCGGATGGCCGCGTGCGCTCCAGCTCGGCGATCAGCTTGCCTTCACGGTCGATCTGGCCGGCGATGCGGCGAATCTTGGTGATGTCCAGTTCGCGCTTGGCGATCTCCTGCTGACCGGTGTACAAGGCATACGCCACCAGTTGCGCAGAGTAGAAGGTGCCGTGGTTGTTGTGCGCGTTGCTCTCTTCAAAACCGTTGCGGCTGTTGAGCAGCCAGTTCAGGTAATCGCGATACCAGGCGCGCACGCCGGCGTTTTCGGCGTCGCTCAGGGCTTCAGTCGGTTGCAGTAGGGCCAGGCTGTCCATCACGTCGATCAGCGACCGGCTACTAATGATGCCGATGCCGCGTCCGTTCACCCGGCCTGGAATCGCCTGCCCGTAGTCCAGGTTGGGATTCATGCGGGTTTCCGGCGCGAGGAACCAGGCGCGGGACAGCTCGCCCGCCTTCAACGCATATTTCTGCTCGCCGGTGAAGTACCAGGCCAGCGCCAGCACGGTGACGTCATGCGAGAACTTGCCCATGCGGGTGCTGTCCGTGCCGTCGGTGGACGCGGCGGGATTGTGCACGCCATCCTTGCGGATATAGGGCAAGCCATCCGTTTTCGCCGGATCGGGCCACCAGTACGGCCCGAAGCTGAAGAAATCATGCTTGTCGCCGCTGGCCGGGCTCAGGGTCTTGTCCACCACGCTGTAGCGCCGGTGGGACAGCGCCGCATTTGCTTCCTTCAGCAAGGCGTCATACGATGGCTGGTAGAGCGGATCATGCGCCGCCAGCTTCTGTTTGGCCAGCGCCAGCTCGGCCGGATCGTAGGTGTAGAACTGCGACGGCGATGCCGCCAGCGCAGGTGCGGACAGGCTCGCGGCCAGCCAGGCCGCGCACCACAGGGAACGTTTGATCATCATGGCTGTGCCTGGATCAGAAGTTGAACGTCGCACGCGCGCGATAGGTACGGCCAACCGGACTGGCTTCGCCGCTGGCGTAGCCTTCGCCGCGATAGTTGGCGGCCGGCGGATCGCGGTCGAACACGTTGTTGACGCCGACCATCAGGCTCCACTGCTTGTAACCGTTGTACTGCATCGACCAGTTGTAGACCGTGTACTGGTCGATCACGTGGTACGCCGTGCCGCTATTGCGGTCCTCGAAGCTCTGCTTGTATTGCTGGTTGACGGTCGAAGTCCAGTTGCCGTTGGCGCTGATCCATTTCGCCGAGGCCCCGTACTTCCAGCGGAAGTTCATGACGTTGGCGTCCAGCGGGCCGAATTTATTAACGCTGGAAATCCACGCGCCGTTGCGGTCGACCTGGGTTTCAAACTCGTGCACATACGTGCCGTCCAGCTGCACGCCAAACTGGCCCCACCGTGTTTTAGGGAAGTTGTAGGTGGTGGTCAGGTCGATGCCGTCCGTGCGCACGCCGCCCATATTGGTCAGGCGGTCGTCGATGTACAGCAGATTGCCCTTGGCGTCGCGCACGAACAGGTTGGCGTAGGCGGGATTCTGGAACAGCGTCGGCTGCGTCAGCTGGCCGATCGAATCGCGCAGCTGGACGCGGAAGTAGTCCAGCGAGACCAGCAAGGAGCGGGTCGGGGTGAACACCACGCCCAGGTTGAAGGTCTTGGAGCGCTCCGGACCCACCTGCGGATTGGCGCCGGTATTGATCGGCTGGCGCGCATTGCACACGGTGCTCGGGTTGTAACCCGGCAGGGCCGTGCCGCCGGTGGTGGCGCCCGGGGAGCCACCCGGACACAGCACCGGATCGTTATACGTGGTGCTGGTGATGCCGGTCGGGCCATCGGTGGCGCCGAAGTAGCGCTCGGCCAGCGTCGGCGCGCGGAAGCCGGTGCCGGCCGAACCGCGCAGCATGACCCACTCCGCCGGCTTGTAACGGAAGCTGGCTTTCGGATTGGTGGTGGCGCCGAAGTCGCTGTAGCGGTCGGTGCGCACGGCCAGGTCGACATCCAGCGCCTTGGTGATCGGGAAATCAAGCTCGGCGTAGACGGCCGCCACATTGCGCGAGGCGCTCTGGTTGGTCGCTGCGGTATTGCCGGTCTGGCCGCCGGACAGCGCCACCGTGGCCGGAATCGAGTTATACGAGAAGTCGTGATACATGCTGCCGCCAACGGCTAGCGTCACCGCGCCGCCGGGCAGCGTCATCAGCTCGCGGCTGCCGCTCAGGTCAACGCCGTTCATGCGCGTCCGGCCTGCGTTGGCGGTCTGGCCATTGGTGGAGATACTGCTCAGGTAATCCTTGCCGACCTGGTCTTGCAGGCCGAATGGATTGAGCTGGCCGTTGGCGACGCCGGCCAGCAAGCCGTAGCTGTTGACGAAGCCGGAACGGAAGCTGGTGCGGGTGCTGTACAGCGCGGACCAGAAGCTGGCCTTGTAATCCCAGGCGCCCAGGTGCCCTTCATCGTCCACCGTCAGGCGGGTGGTTTCGGTTTTGTAGTCCAGCACGGTCGGGCCGAGATCGCCGTACAGCGACCAGGCCAGCGTCAGCTTCTGGTTGGTGATGCCGGGCATAGCCGGAACGATGCCCTTGCCCGGATAGTATTTGCTGTTCGGGCCGATGGTCAGCGCCGGGAAGTTGGCGATCGACGGGTTGATGCCGAAGGTCGGATTTTTCACCGGACGGTTGTAGATAGAGGAATACAACAGCGAGGCCGACAGCTTGTGGTCCTCGCCCAGCATCAGCGTGCCCTTGGTGAACAGCGACGCTTCCTGGCTCTCCTTGGTCAGCGTCAGGCTGTTGGCGGTGTAGCTGGCGGTGCAGGTGTTGTTCAGGCCGGGACTGGAATACGGCGCCAGGCAGCCGCTCGCGTAATAGGGATTGCCGCCGATGGTGACGTTGCCGACCTTGGTCGAGCCGTCCGCCAAGGTGACGTTGGCCGGTATCGAGTTGCCGCCCTTGGTCAGCTTGGGCGGCGGGAAGCCGGCGCTGGCCAGCCGCGCGTCCGAGGTAATATTCGGCCGCGCCGATTGCGGCAGCGCGTTCTGGTTATTGATGTCGCCGGTAACGTAGACGTTCCAGCCGTCGCTGCCCAGGTTGCCCTTGCCGGCGATGAAGCTCAAGCCGGTCGATTCGCCGCCGCCACTCTTGCCCGGCGCACTGCCCTTCAACGTCAGCGAGGCGCCGGTGTAGGATTTTTTGGTGACGAAGTTGATTACGCCGCCAATCGCGTCACTGCCGTAGATGGACGACGCGCCGTCACGCAGCACCTCGGTGCGGTCGAGCGCGCTGACCGGAATGCTGTTCGGGTTGATCGGCACGTCGTTCAGGCGTTTGCCGTCGAGCAGCACCAGCGTGCGCGAGGTGCCGATGCCGCGCATATTGGCGCTGTTGCCGACGCCGGAGGTGGTGTTCGGCACGAAATCGGAGGCGGTCGACATCGACATCAGGATATCGTCGATGGTCACCATGCCCTGCGCCAGCCAGTCTTCCGCCTTGACCACGGTGACTGGCAAAGCCTGATCAGCCACCGCGCGCTTGATGCTGGAACCGGTAATTTCCACTTTTTGCATGGTGTCGTCCTGCTGCGCATGGGCGATCGCGGACATGCTTAACAATGCCAGTGCGACTGCGGCCGGCAAGCGGCGTGGCAGCATGCGATGAGTAGTCTTATGATTCAATTGCGTCTCCATTTTTATAGGTCGGGAATTACCAAA
The DNA here is from genome assembly GCF_009857535.1 of Duganella margarita. Lineage (GTDB taxonomy): Bacteria > Pseudomonadota > Gammaproteobacteria > Burkholderiales > Burkholderiaceae_D > Rugamonas > Rugamonas margarita. The sequence goes on along the minus strand of NZ_WWCS01000006.1, from coordinate 146,661 downwards.
GTACGGGTTGGCGGATGAAGAAATTGCGAATGACTTCTTCAACCGCCGAATCGGCGGGCAAGCTGGCCCACAAGGCCAGGTAGTCCGGCTTGCCGAGCGCGCGCCCGGCAAACAACAAGCTGGTCTGGCGCATCGGCCATTGCTTGTCATACATGACGTCCGGCGGCAACGGCCACTTACCTTTGTCGCGGATGTAGGGAACCATCCAGGCGACGGCCTTGGCCATGCTCCTGCCGTCGGGCGTGGCGTAGGTCCACAAATTGTCCTCGGGCGTGGACAGGACCTGGCACAGCGCGGCCAGCGCTTCCAGGTCGAACAGCGCGTAGCCATAGGGCTTGGTGCGTTTCAGTTCCAGCGGCAGGCTGCCGTCGGCGGCCACCTGGGTAGGCAGCAGCACAGTCTTGAAGCGCTCGCGGGCATACGCCAGCAGTTGCTGGTCGCCGGTCAGGTGGGCAAAGGCAGCGACTTGCAGCAGCCAGCACGAGCCGTGGTTGTTTTTGGCGTCGCGCTCTTCCTGGCCGTTCTTGCTGGTGGTCAGCCACTGAAGATAGTCGGTGAACCAGCGCTTGATTTGCCCTTGTTCTTCGGCGGATAAAACATCGCTGGCTTGCAGCACCTCGATGGCGCGCGCCACTTCGACCAGGTGCACGGTGTCGATGATGCCGATACCGCGGCCGGTGGTCCTGCCGGAAATCGCCTGCGCATACTGCAGATTGGGATTGAGCCGCGTGGCAGGATCGATGAACCAGGCGCGCAAGTGGGCGGCGGCGTGCCGTGCATAGCGAGGCTCGCCGGAGATCTTCCATGCCGCCACCAGCGCAGGCATTTGCACCGAGAACCCGACCAGCGCGCGCCGGTGGGCGACGAAGTTGTCGGGATTGGTCAGGCCGTCACGCTGGATATACGGGCCGCCGGGATGCGCCGGATCGGGCCACCAATAGTCGCCTTCCGAGTAGAAGTCATGCGCCCCGCCGCTGCTGCGCGGGCTGGAAAAAGCCGTGATCGTCAGCGGCGCTTGCGCCAGGGCGGCGTCGGCCGCGAGCAGGATGCGCTGCCGGTCAAGACCTGCGATATCGGGCGACTGCGCCTGCGCGACGCTCGCCAGGCATGCCACTGATAACAGAATACAAAGCATTTTGTAAAACATGTCCCCGCCATCATGAAATCGTTTAACTCTAGTTTTTAGAGCTATTTACGATTATTTTCTATTTTTTAGTAAAACGTTTAACTTAGTATATAGAAAAATGGCGGGCGGCGTCAACTTGCTTAGTTTTGGGGCTGTGACTAACCGCGCACGGCAGCTTCAATCTGGGCGACTTCGATCTTCCGCATTGTCATCATGGATTGGAAGGCGCGTTGGGCCACCGCGCCGCCCCGCGCCATCGCGTCGGTCAGCACGCGCGGCGTGATCTGCCACGACAGGCCCCACTTGTCCTTGCACCAGCCACACGCGCTTTCGGCGCCGCCGTTGCCGACGATGGCGTTCCAGTAACGGTCGGTCTCGGCCTGGTCGTCGGTGGCAATCTGGAATGAGAAGGCTTCGCTGTGCTGGAAGACAGGGCCGCCATTGAGGCCGATGCACGGCGTGCCGCAGACGGTGAATTCAACCGTCAGCACCTGCCCTGCACTGCCGCCGGGGAAATCGGATGGCGCGCGGTGCACGGCGCCTACTACGCTATCGGGAAAGGTACGCGCATAGAAGTTTGCTGCTTCTTCCGCATCCTGGTCGTACCACAGGCAGATTGTATTTTTCGCTACCATCATGTCTCTCCTCTGTTCGCCGCCCGGGCAGCCGATGCTGCCGGAGCGACGATTTTACAGAATCGAGAATGCGGTCAGCGCACCACTCAACCCACCATCAGCTTGACCGATTTCAGGTTGGCGCTGTCCGGACCGGCGTGGATGGTGAAGCTGCCCGGCTCCACCACGCGCTGCATCTCGGTGTTGTAGAACCACAGGTCGGACGGCTTGATGTCGAAACTCAGCGTGCGCTTTTCGCCAGGTTGCAGCGTCACGCGCTTGAACGCCTTCAGTTCCAGCACCGGCCGCGTGACCGAGCTGACGTCGTCGCGGATGTAGATCTGCACCACCTCGTCGCCGGCGCGCTTGCCGGTGTTGGTGACGTCGACTTCCACCTTGGTCGAGTCGCTCACGCCGATATTCGCCTTGGTCAGGCGCGGCTCGGAAATCGCAAACGTGGTGTAGCTCAGGCCAAAGCCGAATGGATACAGCGGCTTGGTCGAACCATCGATATAACCCCGGCGTGCCGACGGCTTGTGGTTGTAGAAGATCGGCAGCTGGCCGACGCTGCGCGCAATCGACACCGGCAGCTTGCCGCCCGGGTTGGCGCGACCGAACAGCAGGTCGGCAGCAGCGTAGCCGGTTTCCTGGCCCATGTACCAGCCTTCGATGATGGCGTCGGCCTTCTCCGCCAGCAGGTTGATCGACAGCGGACGGCCGTTGAGCAGGAACACCACGGTCGGTTTGCCCAGAGCGAAAATGGCGCGCGCCAGATCGTTCTGCTGGCCGAGCAGGTCCAGGCTATCGCGGTCGCCCAGGTGATTGTCGGCCCAAGCCTCGCGGCTGGTCTGCTCGTTGTCGCCCAGGACCATGACGATGGTGTCGGCCGACTTGGCCGCTTCCACGGCGGCGGCGATCAGCTTTGCATTCACTTCCGGCGGCGTGAACTTGATCTCGTCGGCGCCCCACACGCGGCTTTCGGTAATACGCACGCCTTCGGAGTACGCCAGCGAGAAGCCCTGCGCCTTGGCTTCCGCCTGCAGGCCGTCGAAGATCGACACCACATGGCGCGGATGATCCGAGTAACCCCCAATCGGCGTGTCCTTAGCGTGGGTGCCGATCAGCAGCAGCTTGCCGACCTTCTTGCCGTCCAGCGGCAGCACGCCCTTGTCGTTCTTCAGCAGCACCGGGGTGCGCGTCGCTGCCAGGCGCGCCAGCGCGACGGCGTCCGGTGCGGCGGTCAGGCCATCGGCCGCCTTGGCGTCCACGTATGGCTGCTCGAACAGGCCGGCCTGGAATTTCAGCGTCAGGATGCGGCGCACGACAACGTCGATTTCCGCTTCCGAAACGCGCTTTTCCTTGACCAGCTCACCCAGCGTTTTGTAAGCCAGGCCGTCCGGCGTTTCCACATCCACGCCGGCCTTGATGGCGCGCAGCGCAGCTTCCTTCGGCGTTGCCACCAGCTTGTGGCGCGTGATCAGTTCATTGATGCCGAAATAGTCCGACACGGTGATGCCCTTGAAACCCCACTCATCGCGCAGCACCTTGTGCAGCAGCCAGTTGTTGGCATGCGACGGCACGCCGCCGATCTCGTTATACGACGGCATGACGCAGCCGACATTGGTTTCCTTGATGGCCTTTTCGAACGGCGGGAAGAACTCCTCGCGCAGCGTGCGTTCGCTCACTTCCGCCGGACCGATATTGGTGCCGCTCTCCGGCTGGCCGTGGCCCGTCATGTGCTTCAACGTGACCAGCACTTTATCCTTGGCCAGCTTGGGATCGGTGCCGGCGAAGCCGATGATGGCGGCCTTGCCGATCTCGCCGCACACATAGGGATCTTCGCCGTAGGTTTCCTCTATACGTCCCCAGCGCGGTTCACGCGCCACGTCCACCACCGGCGCCAGCGCCAGGTTGGCGCCGCGTGCGCGCATCTCGCGTGCCGCCACGCTGAAAATCCTGGTGGTCAGATCGGTGTCGAACGACGAGGCAATGCCGATCGCCTGCGGGAAGGAGGTCGCATCGCGCGCCACATAGCCGTGCAGCGCCTCTTCATGCATGAACAACGGGATGCCGAGGCGGGTCTGCTCGACCGCCCACTTCTGCACCGCATTGGTGTAGGTCGCCGTCTCCAGCGCGTTGCGGTTGGCGGTGGCGCCGGTGTCGCCCGCGCCGGCGGCCTGGCCCAGCTGGCGGTCCGACGGCCGGCCAACCATGCCCAGGCCGTGCGGCCAGGCTTTCTGCGCCTTGGCAGCCGAGAACTCGCCCCTGGCGTCCTGGATCTCGGTCTTGGCCTGCCATGTGCACTGCATCTGCGCGATCTTCTCTTCCAGCGTCATGCGGCCCAGCAGGTCATCGACACGCTTTTCCACCGGCAGCGATGCATCCTTGTAAGGCGACGACGCGGCGGCCAGCGCCATCGGCGGCAGCATGGACAGGCCGGCCATGCCGGTGACGGAAGTCAGGAACTGCCTACGGTTATTACTCATGCATTGTCTCCTTGGGTTTTTATAGTTTTACCGCTTACCTGCACGGGTGCTCACATCCACCCAGACCGCCAGCGTCAAAATTGCGCCTTTGACGATCATCTGCCAATACGTATCCACGTCCAGCATCGACATGCCGTTATCCAGCGACGCCATCACCAGCGCGCCAATCAGCGCGCCGTGCACGGTGCCGGAGCCGCCGCGCATCGAGGTGCCGCCGATGAAGCAGGCCGCAATCGCATCCAGCTCGCCCGAGGTGCCGGCCGATGGCGAACCCGCCGCCAGGCGCGCCGTGTTGACGATGCCGGCCAGTGCGCACATCAAGCCCATGATGCCAAAGATCCACAGCTTGATCGACTTGACGTTGATGCCCGACAGGCGCGTCGCCTCCATGTTCGAGCCGACCGAGTACACGCGACGGCCGAACACCGTCTGCGTGGTGACATAGCTGAAGATGCCCAGCAGCGCCAGGAGCAGCAGCACCGGCAGCGGAATGCCTTCGTAGGAATTGAAGGTAATGACAAACGCCGCCAGCACCGCGCCGAGAATCGCCAGCTTGGCGGCGTCGCGCCACACCGGCGCCACTTCCAGCGCATGCCTTGCCTTGCTGCTGCGCTGTTGCAGGATCAGATAGACCGCCACCACGAACAGCAGCACGCCCAGCGCGATGCCCAGCGTCGGCGACAGGTAGGCCTGGCCTATGTAGACCATGTCGTCCGACACCGGCGCGATGGTGGTGCCGCCGGTAACGCCCAGCACAATGCCGCGATACGCCAGCATGCCGCCCAGACCGACGATGAATGACGGGATGCCCAGATACGCCGTCAGGTAGCCGTTGAACAGGCCAATCAGCAGGCCGACCACCAGCACGGCCGCCAGCGTCACCGGCAGCGGCAGATGGTGCGTCACATCGAGCACCGCCGCGATGCCGCCCAGCAGGCCAAGCAGCGAGCCGACCGACAGGTCGATCTCGCCGGCGATGATGACCAGCGACATGCCGCAGGCGACGATGCCGGTAATCGCCATCTGGCGCATCAGGTTGGACAGGTTGCGCGGCGTGAGGAAGCCACCCTCGGTGTGATAGCTGAAGAACATCCAGATCAGCGCGACCGCGATCAACAGGGCCAGCATCTTGTACTGCGTGAACAGCTGTTTCAAATTACTTTTCATTGGTAGTCCTCATCAATGCGCTTGGTCCAGCGCTGCTGCCAGCACGGTTTCCTGGCTCAGATTGTCGTTGACGAAATCGCCGCGTAAATGGCCTTCGCCGATCACCAGCACGCGGTCGGAAGTGCCCAGCACCTCGGCCAGTTCGGACGACACCATGATGATCGACACGCCCTGCCTGGCCAGGTCGAACATCAGCTGGTAAATCTCAAACTTGGCGCCAACGTCCACGCCGCGGGTTGGTTCGTCGAGGATCAGGATCTTCGGCTTGGTGAGCAGCATCTTGGACAGCACAGCCTTCTGCTGGTTGCCGCCCGACAGACCGGTAATCGGCAGGAACGGGCTGGAAGTCTTCAGCTTGACGCTCTTGATCTCCTTGCGGATGGTCGCCAGTTCGGCTTCCTGATCGATGCGGGTGCCGCGCGCGAAGTCGCCCAGCACCGCCAGCGTCATATTGTGGCCGACGCCGAGATCCGGCACGATGCCGTGATGCTTGCGGTCTTCCGGCACCATGGCCAGACCGTTGCGGATCGCCTTGACCGGCGTGCTGGTATCCAGCTTCTGGCCATTCAGCCAGACTTCCGCTTCGCTCCGGCCCGGATAGGCGCCGAAGATGGCCGACACCAGCTCGGTGCGGCCAGCGCCTACCAGACCGGCGATGCCGAGAATCTCGCCCTTGCGCAGCTTGAAGGAGATGTTATCGACGCGCTTGCGCTCCAGATTGTCCGGGTCGTAGCAGGTCACGTTGCGCGCTTCGAAAATCACTTCGCCGGGCGTATGTTCGCGCTGCGGATACAGCTGCGTCATTTCGCGGCCCACCATCTGCGCGATGATGCGGTCGATATTCATCTCCGACATCGGCGTGGTGGCGATATGCTGGCCGTCGCGGATGGTGACGATGGTGTCGCAGATGTCCGCCACTTCATCCAGCTTGTGCGAGATGTACACGCAGGTGACGCCCTTCGCCTTGAGCGAATGGATGATCGTCAGCAGCACCTTGATCTCGGACGCCGTCAGCGACGACGACGGCTCGTCAAGAATCAGCAGGCGCGCATTCTTGTTGAGCGCCTTGGCGATCTCTATCAGCTGCTGGTGGCCGCCGCCGTACTGCTTCACCGGCAGCACCACGTTGACGTCGTTGATGTTCAGTTCCTTGAGCAGCTCCTCGGCGCGGCGGTTCATGGCCGCATAGTCCATGCGGCCACCCGGCAGCGTGATCTCATTACCGAGGAAGATATTCTCCGCCACCGACAGCTCCGGCACCAGCATCAGCTCCTGATGGATGATGACGATGCCGGCCGCCTCGGTTTCGCGGATGGACTGGGCCCGCAAAGGCTGGCCGTCCCAGATAATCTCGCCGTCCCAGGTGCCGTGCGGGTACACAGCGGACAGCACTTTCATTAACGTCGACTTGCCGGCGCCGTTCTCGCCGCACAAGCCGGCGCATTCACCGGCCTTGAGCTTGATGTCGATGCCATTCAACGCGCGCACGCCGCCAAATTCCTTGACGATGCCGCGCATTTCCAGAAGATATTCGGCCATGCTGATTCCTTAGTTAGCGGTCAGCTGGGCCTTGGTGTAGAAGCCGTCATCGGCCAGCACATTGACATTGGCCTTGGTCAGCGCCACTGGCGCCAGCAGCATCGTGCTGACATTCTTGAAGCCGTTGTTATAGGACGAGTTGAAGGCCGGCGCTTCATTGCGCACCAGCTTCACCGACAAACGCGCCGCTTCGGTGGCGATCACTTTCAGCGGCTTGTAGACGGTCATGGCCTGGGTGCCGGCGATGACGCGCTTGACGGCTGCGAGGTCGGCATCCTGACCGGATACCGGCACTTTACCGGCCAGCTTTTGCGCGGCCAGCGCCTGGATCGCGCCACCGGCGGTGGCGTCGTTCGATGCCACCACGGCGTCGATCTTGTTGCCGTTGGCAGTCAGCGCGTTTTCCACGATGGCCAGCGCTTCGGAGGCGCTCCAGTCCTTGGTCCACTGCTTGCCGACCACCTTGATGTCGCCCTTGTCGATCAGCGGTTGCAGCACTTTCAGCTGGCCTTCGCGCAGGATCTTGGCGTTGTTGTCGGTCGGCGCGCCGCCCAGCAGGTAGTAATTACCTTTTGGCTTGATCGCCACCAGCGTGCTGGCTTGCAGTTCGCCGACCTTGGCGTTGTCGAAGGAGATGTAGGCGTCGATATCGGCGTTGAGGATCAGGCGGTCGTACGACACCACCTTGATCTTGGCCTTCTTCGCTTCGCGCACGGCGTTGTTCAGCACCGTGGCGTTGTAGGGAACGATGACCAGCACGTCAACGCCGCGCGAGATCAGGTTTTCGATCTGCGCGATCTGGCGCTGCTCGCTCGCGTCGGCCGACTGCACGTAGACCTTGGCGCCGAGCTTCTCCGCTTCGGCGGTGAAGTAGTCGCGGTCACGCGCCCAGCGTTCCAGCCGCAGGTCGTCGATGGAAAAGCCGATCTTCGGGTTCTTGGCATCGGCCATGGCCGCGCCGCCGCTCAGCGCCATCGTTGCGCCGATAACAGCGCTCACTACAATCTTCTTCATTTTTGTCTCCGTTAATTAAATTCTTGCGTCATTCCCGCGAAAGCGGGAATCCATGCCGACGATGCGCAGCTTGTATGGATCCCCGCTTTCGCGGGGACGACGGGCCAGGTCAATGGTTGTGTCGCGCCAGCGTCTGCCCCACTCCCCGGTATTCGAGCGCCAGCTCCATGCAGGCGCCGGTTTCCATCTGGCCGACGGTGGCGCGGTACAGCTGCTGCCAAGGCGTCTGGCTGGCCGGTACCGGCGGAATGCCTTCGGCCTTGCGGCTGGCCAGTTCCTCGTCGGTGATCAGCATATTGCAGCTGCCTTCGTTCAGGTCCACGCGCACGGTATCGCCGGTGCGGATGTAGGCCAGGCCGCCGCCTACCGCGCTTTCCGGCGAGGCGTTCAGAATCGACGGACTGTCCGAGGTGCCGGACTGGCGGCCGTCGCCCAGCGTCGGCAGCCAGTTGATGCCGCGCTTGATCAGCGCGTCCGGCGGTTGCATGTTGACGACTTCCGCCGAACCAGGCCAGCCGATCGGACCAGCGCCGCGAATCACCAGGATGCAGTTCTCGTCGATATTCAGCGCAGGATCATTGATGCGGTCGTGGTAATCGCCCGAACCGTCAAACACGATGGCGCGCGATTCGAAGATGTTTTCCTTGCCAGGAGCGCTCAGATAGCGCTGGCGGAATTCCGGCGAAATCACGCTGGTCTTCATGATGGCGAAGTCGAACAGATTGCCCTTCAGGACGAAGAAGCCCGCATCTTCCTTCAGCGGCGCGTTGAACGGGTAGATCACTTCGCGGTCGTTGGTCTCGCGGCCGATCAGATTCTCGGCCATGGTCTTGCCGGTGACGGTAAAGCGGTCGGAGCGCAGTTTGCCCTGCTGTTCCAGCTCCCACATCACGGCCGGCACGCCGCCGGCACGGTGGAAACGCTCGCCGAGGAATTTACCGGACGGCTGCATGTTCAGCAGCAGCGGCACCTTGTGGCCGTATTCCATCCAGTCGCTGGACTTCAGCTCCACGCCAGCATGGCGCGCCATGGCGACGATGTGCTGCTGGGCGTTGGTGGAACCGCCGATGGCGGCATTGACCACGATCGCATCGAGGAAGGCGTCGCGGTTCAGGATCTGCGACGGCTTGATGTCCTGCTTGGCCATTTCCACAATGCGCTTGCCGGTTTCGTAGGCCATCTGGCCACGTTCGCGGTATGGCGCAGGAATCGCCGAGCAGCCGGTCAGCGACATGCCCAGCGCTTCCGCGATCGCGTTCATGGTCGACGCGGTGCCCATGGTGTTGCAGTGACCTGCCGACGGCGCCGAAGCGGCGGCGATTTCCAGGAACTTCTCGTTGTCGATTTGGCCGGCGGCCAGCTGCTTGCGGCCTTTCCAGATCGCCGAGCCGGAACCCACCAGTTCACCATCCAGCCAGCCGTCCAGCATTGGACCGCCGGACAGCACGATGGCCGGAATGTCGACCGTGGCGGCAGCCATCAGCTGCGACGGCGTGGTCTTGTCGCAGCCGGTGGTCAGCACCACGGCGTCGATCGGATAGCCGTGCAGGATCTCGACCAGGCCCATATACGCCAGGTTGCGGTCAATCGCGGCGGTCGGACGGCGGCAGTTTTCAAAGATTGGATGCAGCGGGAATTCCATGGCAATGCCGCCCGCGTCGCGGATGCCGTCGCGCACGCGCTTGGCCAGCTCCAGGTGGATGCGGTTGCAGGGGCTGATGTCGCTGCCCGATTGTGCGATGCCGATGATCGGGCGGCCGGAACGCAGTTCCTCCGGCGTGATCCCGTAATTCATGAAGCGCTCAAGATACAGCGCGGTCATATCGATGTGGTCCGGATTATCGAACCAGTCCTGCGAGCGGTAGCGACGCGATTGGGTGCTCATAGAGTGCCTATTCTGGAATGTACAAGTGTTGCAGTTGTCCCGGCGAGGCCACGCGGAAGCTGAAGATGCCTCCCGCCAGTGGCTCCCGGCTCAGTTCTTCAGCCGACAGGCCCTTGCGGGCGGTGGTCACGAATACGGTGCGCAAATCTTCGCCGCCGAAGGTGACCTTGGTGATATTCGAACACGGCATGTTGATGGTGTCCAGCAGTTGGCCGGATGCCGCATAACGCTCGATGCGCGCACCGCCAAACAGGCCAACCCACAGCGCGCCGTCGGCGTCCACCGCCGTGCCGTCCGGGTAGCCGCTGCCTTCGATGCGCACGAACACGCGCTTGTTGGACAGGTTGCCCTGCTCGTCCAGGTCAAACGCGTAGATGGTTTTTTCCAGCGTGTCCGTGTGGTAGAAGGTACGGCCGTCCGGGCTGACGCATGGACCGTTGGTGATGACGTAGCCGCCGTCCTTGTGCTGCACGGCTTCGCCGGCAGCGTGGCGATACAGCGCGCCGCTGGACGCTTCCTCGGCATTGTCCATGGAGCCGAACCACAGCGCGCCGTGGCGATCGACATAGCCGTCGTTGAGGCGATTGCCCGGCAGGTGTTCCTCCAGCGGATGCAGCGGCGTCAGTTCGCCGGTCTCGAACGAGAAGCGCTCGATGCGGCCCGGCAGGCCGCAGACGAAATCGCCGCCGTGCATCGGCAACGCAAAGCCCACTTCATCCGGCACCGTCCAGCTCTGGCGACGGCCGCCGTCTTCGGCGCAGCGATGAATCGCGCGCTGCTTGATGTCGACGAAGTACAGCGCCTTGTCTTCCGCGTGCCATACCGGGCCTTCGGCCAGCGTCGCGCCCAGAGGCCAGATGCACTCAGGCTGGTAGAGATTCATGCTCCATACCATCCGGCGTCGACGAAGTAATCGCGGCCGGAGCAGCGTCGTGCATTGTTCGAGGACAGGAACAGCGCCATGGCGGCGATGTCTTCCGGCTCCACGCTTTGCGGCAGCACCTGTGCATCCAGGATCGCCTGGCCGGCTTCCGGCGAGTGCCACAGCGCCTTCTGGCGCTCGGTCAGCACCGAGCCAGGAATGATGGTATTGACGCGGATACCGTCTTTACCCAGGTCGCGCGCCAGGCCACGCGTCAGGCCTTCGATGGCCGCCTTGGCGGTCATGTAAAGCGTCAGGTCCGACAGCGCCAGATGCCACGAGATGGAGCCGAAGTTCAGGATCACGCCGCCGCCGGCCGCCTTCATGCCCGGCGCTACGGCTTGCGCGCAGAAGAACTGATGGCGCAGGTTGACGGCCAGGCTGTCGTCCCAGTATTTAGGGGTGACGTCCTGCACCTTATGACGGTTGTCGTTGGCCGCATTGTTGATCAGGATTTCAATCGCGCCATGGTCTTTTTCGATCTGCGCGATCACATTGGACAGCGCTTCCAGGTCGGTCAGGTCGCAGTGGATGAACTGCGGCGCAAAATTGGCGTCTTTCAGGCTGTCCGCCAGCGCTTTCGATGCATCGACGACGATATCGATGAAGAATACCTGCGCGCCTTGCTTGACGAAGGCATCCACGATGCCGGCGCCAATGCCCGTGCCACCGCCAGTGATCAGAACCCGCTTGCCTGCCAGGTCCGGGTAGGTCGCGTAGACCAAAGTTTGCCCCATCTTGTTTCTCCTCCTGAGATATTGTTTTGTTTTAGTTGAGCAGGCCGCGCTGGGCCAGATTGCGATACAGGGCACGCACGCCGAAGGTCCACGGCGCTGCGGTGGTGCTGAGTTGTACGTGATTGACCAGCATGCCCAGCGACGGGCTGCTGATGCTGACGCGGTCACCCAGCTTGTGGGTGAAGCCCGCGCCCGGCGCGCCACGGTCTTTGATCGGCGAGAACATGGTGCCGAGGAAGAGCATAAAGCCGTCCGGGTACTGGTGATGGGCGCCGCTGGTCTGCGACACCAGGTCGAGCGGATCGCGGCTGATTTCGCGCATGCGGCTCTCGCCGTCCAGTCGAAATTCATCTTCGGCGCCTTCGATCAGCAGGCGCAGTTCCGCATTGCGCACGGTGTCGATGGTGAAGCTTCCGTCGAACAGGCGGATGAACGGGCCGATGCCGCACGAGGCGTTGTTGTCCTTGGCCTTGCCCAGCAACAGCGCGCTGCGGCCTTCGATGTCGCGCAGGTTGACGTCGTTGCCCAGCGTGGCGCCGACGGTTTGCGCGCGGCTGTTCACGGCCAGCACAATCTCCGGCTCCGGGTTGTTCCATTTCGATTCCGGATGCAGGCCGACGTCGGCGCCGAAACCGACCGCCGACATGGGCTGCGATTTCGAGAACACTTCCGCGTACGGGCCGATGCCCACTTCCATATATTGCGACCAGGCGCCGCGCGCGATGAATTCCTGCTTCAGCTTTTCCGCTTCCGGCGAACCTGGCTTGATGGCCGACAGGTCGGCGCCGATATCTTTCAGCAGGGACGAACGCAACTCGTCGGCGCGCGCTGGATTGCCCCCTGCCTGTTCTTCAATCACGCGTTCCAGCAGGCTGACGGCGAAGGTGACGCCGCAGGCTTTGATAGCCTGCACGTCGCATGGCGCCAGCAGCCGCACCGGCGCGTCGGCGCCATTCAACGCGGCTTCGATCAGCGCCTCCACGCGGCCCAGCGACTCGCCCTGCGCAGCGCGCGCGAAAGCGGCGGCATCGTCGTGGTCCAGAAGATCGGAGACGGTGGCCGCCTGCGCGGTGATGTCGAATACCTCGCCCTGGCGCACCACCACCACGCTGGGGCCATTGACGTCATTGCGCCACACGCGGCCTACCAGCAGGGCGTCCGACAAATCGGCGGGAAGATGCGCCGCAACGGGCGCGTGGTTCAGCGTATTTTTCACAGAATATCCTTGTCTCATATGGCTGGTTTCGTGCTGCCACCAGGCTGGCCGATTCCGGCATTTTTGTTGCACCTACCATCTTATTACCCTAAAATGAATAGCGCTAACATTTTATGAGTGTGAAGGAATTATGCGATCAAGTCAACACGCTTTACCCCGTTATTTCAGCGCCATCATTATGGCTGGCCTGATGCAAACGGCAGCCGCAGGATCGTCTGCACACGCGCCTGCGCCAACGCCTTCACACTGGGTGGCGACTTGGGGTGCAGCGCAACAAATCCCCGATGCGAATAACGAACTCGCGGCCGAACATTGGCGTGACGCCAGCTTGCGGCAGGTCGTCCATCTTACTCTGGGAGGCAAGCAGTTTCGGGTCCGCGTCAGCAATGTATATGGCACTGCACCATTAACGCTGGACGCGGCCAGCGTAGCGCTGGCGCAGACCGCCGGCGAGGCCGGCGTCCAGCCCCCTACCCTGCGCGCACTGACATTCGGCGGCCGCGCCAGCGTCACTATTCCGGCCGGCGGGGAATACTACAGCGACGCCGTCGCCATGGAACTCAAGCCCGCAGCCGACCTGGCGATTTCGCTCTATTTCAAAGGCGAACCGGCCCGCCAGACCTCCCACAGTGGCGCGCGCGCCACGACTTTCCTCGCCAAAGGCAACCGCGTGATGGACGCTGCGTGGGCCGATGCCGGCAAGGTCACGCGCTGGTACGCCATCAGCGACGTCGAAGTGCAGGCGCCACGCAACGTCGGCGCGCTGGTGGCGATCGGCGACTCGATCACCGACGGCTACGGCGTGCCATCCGATACCAACACACGCTGGACCGATGTGCTGGCCGCGCGCCTGCGCGACAATAAAGATACGCTGGGCGTGATCAACGCCGGCATCGGCGGCGGGCGCTTGCTGAAGGATGGCCTGGGCCCGAATCTGGTCTCGCGCTTCGACCGCGACGTGCTGTCGCGCGCCGGCGTCACGCATGCGCTGGTGATGATCGGCGTGAACGACTTTGGCATCCAGCACCGAAATGGCCCGGACACCCCGGCCGACCGCCAGCAACTGCTGGCCGACCTGAAGGCAGGATACCGCCAGCTGGCCGAACGCGCGCATGCGCATGGCATCTGCCTGATCGGCGGTACCGTGACGCCTTACGTCGGCAGCGACTACTATCACCCGGAGCCGGAAAACGAAGCGGACCGCCAGGAACTGAACCAATGGATACGCACTGCCGGCGTGTTTGACGCCATCGCCGATTTCGACGCCACGCTGCGCGACCCGGCGCAGCCGTCGCGCATCAAGCCTGTGTACGACGGCGGCGACCACCTGCATCCATCGCTGGCCGGATATCGCGCGCTGGCGGAGACCGTGCCACTGGCCGCGTTGCGCCGCCAATGCGGAGCCGCCAAATGATGGCCGTGCGCGCGGCGCTGATGGCGATGGTGTCATTCGCGGCGGCGGCTGCGCCGGCGGCGGCCTCCGCGCAGGCGCCTCAACCTGCCACCTACACCAATCCGGTCCTGAGCGGCTTCCACGCCGACCCAAGCATCTGCCGCGTGGGCGGCGACTACTACCTCGCCACCAGCAGCTTTGAATACTTCCCCGGCGTGCCGATTTACCACAGCAAGGATCTGGTCCACTGGCGCCAGATCGGCCACGCGCTCACGCGCGCCAGTCAACTGAACCTGGCGCATACCCGCAGCTCGCAGGGCATCTACGCGCCAACGCTGCGCTGCCACGACGGCGTGTTCTACATGGTCACCACCAATATGGAGGGCGGCGGCGCATTCTATGTGCACACCAAGGACCCCGCCGGTGAATGGTCGGAACCGGTGTGGCTGAACGACCCAAGCTTTGCCATGGATCCGTCGCTGTTCTTCGACGATGACGGCAAGGTCTATTACACCCGCCACGGGGGCGGTGAGCATGGCGGCGTCTATCAGGCGGAAATCGACCTCAAGGCCGGCAAGCTGCTGGAGCAGCCGCGCCTGATCTGGTCCGGGACCGGCGGCGTATGGCCGGAAGGTCCGCACCTGTATAAATACAACGGCCTGTATTACCTGATGATCTCAGAGGGCGGCACCTCTTATAACCACAGCCTGACGATGGCGCGGTCGTCGTCGCCATTCGGGCCTTTCACGGCCAATCCATCGAATCCCATCCTCACGCATCGGGGCCACCCGGAGCTGACGCTGCAGGCCACTGGGCACGGCGATCTGGTACAAACGCCGGAAGGAAAATGGTGGATGCCGCTGCTGGGTATACGTCCGGTCGATAAACGCCATCACCTTGGCCGCGAAACGCTGCTGGCGCCAGTCGCGTGGAACGACCAGGGCTGGCTGGTCGTCAACAAGGGCCAGCCGCTGACGACCGAGATGGCGGCCGATGGCCTGCCGCCCTCCTCGCCATGGCCCGCCGAAGCCGTGCGGGACGATTTCAGCGCCTCCCGGCTTGGCCTGCAATGGACGCTGCTGCGCGGCCCCGGCGACGGCCTGTGGTCATTGACCGAGCGTCCCGGATTCCTGCGCCTGAAAGGCAGCAGCGTCACCATGAACGACATCGCCCAGCCGGCGTTTGTCGCGCGGCGCCAGGAACACATGCGAATGCGCGCCGCCACGCAGCTCGAATTCCAGCCGACCGACGCCGCCCAGGCGGCAGGCCTGGTGCTCCGCCAGAATGAGAAGAACTACTACGAATTGCGCGTCACCGGCACGCCGGAACGCCGCGTGGAACTGGTAGCGCGCGCAGGCGGCGTCACCACGCTCAAGGCAGCGGCGCCGCTGCCGCCAGGGCCGGTGCAGCTGCAAGTGGAGTCGTCGGCCAAGCAATATGCGTTCAGTTTTGGCAGCGGCGACGGGCCATTCAAATTGATCGGCACTGTTCCCACCGCACCGCTGTCATCAGAATCGGCGGGCGGATTTACCGGCGTCTTTATAGGCATGTATGCCGAAGGCGCAGGGAAGCAAACCATGCCGGCAGCAGATTTTGCCTGGTTCGATTACACACCGCTGGAAAAATAAAACGATATGAGACAACCCGTTCTTGCCGCCGGGGCCATGTTACTGGCCCTGCTTTGCCACACCCTGCCCGCGCAGGCGCTGGGCCAGAAAAAACTGGCCTGGTTCGATCAACCACCCGCCGGCGCGGTGGCGCTGGCCCGCAACGGCGAGGCCGCGCGGCTGTATGTCGATTCATCCGACCATGTCGGCGTGCTGCGCGCGGCTGGCGACCTGCAGGCCGATATCGCCCGCGTGAGCGCTGCCAAGCCGGCGCTAGTCAAGGATGGCAAGCCGGCTGGTACGGACGTCATCATCATCGGCACCATCGGCAAGAGCGCCTTGATCGACCAGCTGGTCACCGCCGGCAAGCTGGATGTTTCAGCCATCAAGGGCAAGTGGGAAGGCTGGCAGGTGCAGACCGTCAGCAAGCCGCTACCGGGCGTGGAGCGCGCGCTGGTGATTGCAGGCAGCGACAAGCGCGGCACCATCTACGGCATCTATGAGATGTCGGAGCAGATCGGCGTCTCGCCATGGAACTGGTGGGCCGATGTGCCAGCGGCCAGGCACGCAAGCCTGTATGCCTCGGCGCCCGCTGCGGTCAGCGATGCGCCGGCGGTGCAGTATCGCGGCATCTTCCTGAATGACGAAGCGCCGGCGCTGACCGATTGGGTCAAGCAGCGCTACGGCGGCTTCAATCACCAGTTTTATGAGAAGGTGTATGAGCTGATCCTGCGCATGCGCGGCAATTACCTGTGGCCCGCCATGTGGGGCAAGGCCTTCTACGATGACGACAAGTTGAACGGCAAGGTGGCCGACGACTACGGTGTCGTCATCGGCACCTCGCACCATGAGCCGATGATGCGCGCGCATGATGAATGGCGACGTTACGGCGGCGGCAGGCCGTGGGACTACAACCGCAGCGCCGATGCGCTGCGCGATTTCTGGACGCAGGGACTGCGCACGTCGCAAGGCCAGGAGAAGCTGATCACGCTGGGCATGCGCGGCGACGGCGACGAGCCGATGTCGGAAGGCGCCAACGTTTCGCTGCTGGAGCGCATCGTCAGCGACCAGCGCAGCATTATCGCCAGGGAGATCAATCCGGACGTGACCAAGGTGCCGCAGGTATGGGCCCTGTACAAGGAAGTGCAGGAGTATTACGAGAAAGGCATGCGAGTGCCGGACGATGTCACGCTCCTGTGGTGCGACGACAACTGGGGCAATATCCGCCGCCTGCCGACCGCCGAAGAACGCAAGCGCGCAGGCGGCGCCGGCATTTACTACCACTTCGACTACGTTGGCGGTCCGCGTTCCTACAAGTGGCTCAACGTCACGCCGCTGCCGAAGGTATGGGAACAGATGCATCTGGCATGGCAGTACCAGGCGAACAAACTGTGGATCGTCAATGTGGGCGACCTCAAACCGATGGAGGTGCCGATTGAGTTCTTCCTGACCTATGCCTGGAATCCGGCGGCATGGCCTGCCGAACGTCTGCCGGACTACCTGAAGCTGTGGGCGACGCGCGAATTCGGACCGCAGTACGCGGATGATATCGCCGACATCGTGGCCAAGTACACAAGGTACAACGGCCGCCGCAAGCCGGAGCAGCTGGAGCCGAATACCTACAGCCTGGTGAACTATAACGAGGCGGCAAGCATCGTCGAGGACTACAACGCCATTGCGGCGCGGGCGGAGAAGATTTCCGCCGCCCTCCCGGCCAACCAGCGCGATGCGTTCTATCAGCTGGTGCTGTATCCGGTGAAGGCCAGCGCGGTGGTGAACGAGCTGTATGTGACGGCCGGCCTGAATCAGTTGTACGGATTGCAGGGCCGCGCAGCGACCAATGACCTGGCAACGCGGGCGCGTGCCTTGTTTGCGCAGGATGCGGAACTGGTGCGGCGGTATCACGAGGATATCAGCGGCGGCAAGTGGAACCACATGATGTCGCAGACGCACCTCGGCTACACGTACTGGAACCAGCCGCCGCGCAATGTGATGCCGCCGGTGACCGAGATGCAGGTACCGAAGGAAGCCGATATGGGCGTTGCAGTGGAAGGCAATGCGCAGGTCTGGCCTGGACCGGGCGGCGAGATGCTGGCCCTGCCCGCGCTGGACGTGTTTGAGAAAAAGGCGCGGTTTGTCGATATTTTCAATCGCGGGCAGCAGGCGTTTGACTATAAGGTGTCCGCCAGCGAGCCGTGGATTACGCTGGATAAGCCGGCGGGCAAGGTGGCGCGCCAGCAGCGCGTAATGGTGGATGTGCGTTGGGCGGAGGTGCCGGATGGGGTGCGCAGCGCTACGCTGACCATCTCGGGCGCTGGCGTCAGGACGACGGTTGCGGTCCCGCTGCGCAAGCCGGCTGGCGCGGCGGCGTTGAAAGGGTTTATCGAAGTGGGCGGCGTAGTGTCGATGGACGCGGAACACTATACGCAGGCGGTGGCGGCGGACCAGCGCGCGTGGCAGCGGATTCCGGATCATGGCCGCACGCTGTCCGGCATGACAGCGCTGCCGGTCGATGCGCCAGCCGACGAAAAACCGCGTATGCGGCTCGAATACGAGATGCAGCTGTTCAGTGTCGGCAAAGTGGAGGTGCAGGCGACGCTGGCGCCGACGCAAAAGTTCAAGCCCGGCGCCGGCCTGCGCTACGCGGTGTCGATCGACGACGAAGCGCCACAGATCATCAGCATCCACGCGGACAGCAGCGAAAAAGCCTGGGAGCGTACCGTCTCTGACGGTGCAACGGTACTGACCTCGCAGCACCAGATCGACAAGCCGGGCAAGCACACGCTCAAGTTCTGGGTGGTGGATGCAGGACTGGTGCTACAAAAGCTGGTGGTCAATGCCGGCGGCCTGCGCCCGAGCTACCTCGGCCCGCCGGAGAGCCCGCGCCAGTAGGCCTTACACGTGCCTGCGAGCTGCATCAGCGCACCTCCGCTTTGCACAATCCCTTTGGCGTCCAGTGATGGACCAGCGTGGTCGGCGCAAGGGAGGGGTCGTGCAGGATCAGCGCGAAGCCTTTGCGTGGCTCGGGTCCCGGCGCCATCAACAGCATGGGCGGACCGGCGCGCACCACCATGGTGTTGCCTGGCCCCCGTCCCACCTGCACGCCATCCGGCGTTTCGAGGCAGGAGTCGCCGCTGACTGCGTAAAACGCTTCCGGCCCCGAATGCACGTGCAGCGGTGCCGTCATGCCGGGGCTGAAGGTGGATTTCAGGAACTCCGCGTCGTACTGCGTATCTTTATCGACCGGAATAGGCCCAACCTGCGCAACGTGCTCCCCATTGCTCGGATGCGACGCGGACGGCCCGACGGTGAACAGCCAGATGCCGCCAAACGCCCGGACCACCGAGCCGCTACCAGCCAGGTCGCGTTGGGCCGCTTCCACGCTGGGATACTTATCCAGGTTCCAGTACACAGCGTCGACACCAAGCTTGCCCAGGCTCTGGTGGGAAAGAAGACAGGCAGGCCCCGGCACATCGTCCTTGCCGCCACCCTCCTCACATTGACGGGACGTGGCCTGCGCCAATGCGGGCGTGCCAAGACTGAGGCCTATCCACGCGACTAAAACATAGCCAACTCGCCTGAACACCAGAATGTTTGACATGAGACGCTCCTCGCGAACATGCTGCAAAATGGGTCGTGGCCAGTGCCGGGCCACGAAAGCTTTAAACATTCTGCAGTCTACATCAGATGCGTGCCGGCCTTAACGCTGCGGCATCGCGTTGATGGCGGCCGCAATCGCATCCCGCAGCGGCTTGGCGCGAAACTGATCGTCAAAAGGCGTCGGCCGCATCTTCAGCCCGTCGGTGCGCGGCGCCTCGTCCCAGCTTTGCAGCCAGTTGAAGTTATCCGCCATGCCCCACATCAGGAAGTCCTTGCATTGCCGATAGCTAAAGGTCACATCCAGATAGTCCTTGGCCAGCGCCGCCACGCCGGCGTCACGCTTCGCCACATCGGCCGGCAGCTTGCGGTCGTTGACGTCAAACTCGGTCACCAGCAAATCCAGCCCCATGCCCGTCACCTCATCCAGGAAGCGGCGCCATTCGCGCTGCTGGTCGCCCGTCCCCATTTCATCCCACGAGCCGATATGGCTCTGCAAACCCAGCGCATGCACCGGCGCGCCGCGCGATTTCAAGTCATGCAGCAGCTTCAACACCCCTGCCCGGTGCTTGGTGCTGCCCGTATCCGGCCGCATGTAATCGTTATAAACCAGCTGCGCCTTCGGCGCCCGTTCGTGCGCTACGCGGAACGCCAGGTCCATCTGCTCCACCGCGCCCAGACGCTCCGTGAAAACATTGACCCGCAAGCCGCCGGTCTTCGGATCCACCGCCTCATTGACCACATCATAGCTATGGATCGCATCACCGAAATGATCGCACACCGCCACGATATGCTTGCGCAGCAGCGCTTCCGCAGCCTGCGCCGGCTGGGTGCCGAAGTCATAGGCATTCACCCACTTCGGCAGCCACTTCGCATCCTGCCAGATCAGGTTATGGCCGCGCACCAGCATGCCCTGTGAGCGCGCCCACGCATACAACTCGTCCGCAGGGCCAAATTCATACGCTCCCTGACGCGGCTCCAAAGCCTGCCACTTGCCCTCGTTCTCCGCCACCAGCATGTTGCATTCGCGCGCCATCAGGGCCGTGTAGGCCGGATTGTGCAAATGATGCTTGCTCAGCGCGTTGCCAACATTGAGGCCTTTGCGTTTGCCCAGCACTTTCAGGGGCTCCGGCATTTCAGCCGCATGCAAAGGCAGCAAACCACCAGCCGCCATCATCGCCAGAATACCGCGTCGGGATATCGTCATTTTTGTCTCACTCCTCGTTGGAATTGTTTGCTAACATCGTGGCATAATTAAATGGTTACGCTATCATAAAAACGGAGACAAGATGCGAATTAACTTTTCGGCCGCGCTGGCAGCGTTGCTGCTGACGCTCTGCGCGACGGCAGCAGCTGCCGACGAAGACGGCTACGACCTGTGGCTGCGCTACCGCCCACTGGACCGAACCGCGCAGGCCAACGTGCAGTCGCAAGCCCGCAGCATCGTCTTGCCAGGTGCTTCGTCGCCGACCACGCAGGCAGCCGTCGCAGAACTGCAACGCGGCCTGGCCGGCATGCTCGCTAAAGCACCAGCGCCAGCAACGCGCATCGCCGATGGGGCCCTGTTGCTTGCCACGCCGGCGCGCCTGCCGGAACTGGCCGCCGCCGCATCGCCCCTGCGCGCCGAACTGGCCACCTTGGGCAACGAAGGCTACCTGCTGCGCCACACCCGCGTGCAAGGCCACAACGTCACGCTGATCGCCGCCAATAGCGACATCGGTCTGCTCTACGGCGCCTACGCCTGGCTGCGCGATGCCGGCACCGGCGCCAGGCTGGAAGCGTCGTCCGCCCCCAAGCTGTCACTGCGCCTGCTGAATCACTGGGATAATCTGGACCGCACCGTGGAACGCGGCTACGCCGGCCAATCGATCTGGGACTGGTGGGCACTGCCCGACATCAAGGACCAGCGCTACACCGACTACGCCCGCGCCAACGCCTCGCTGGGCATCAACGGCACGGTGCTCAACAACGTCAACTCCAAGCCGGAAGTGCTGACCGCGCCGTTTATCGCCAAAGCAGCCGCCGTCGCCGACGTGCTGCGTCCTTATGGCATCAAGGTCTACCTGTCTGCCCGCTTCTCCACGCCGCTGGAATTGAAAGAGACCAGCACCGCCGATCCGCTGTCGCCTGAAGTGCGCGCCTGGTGGCAGCGCAAGGCCGATGAAATCTACAAGGCCATTCCCGACTTTGGCGGCTTCCTGGTCAAGGCCAACTCCGAAGGCCAGCCTGGCCCACAGGACTATCACCGCACCCACGCCGACGGCGCCAATATGCTGGCCGTCGCCGTGGCGCCGCACAAGGGCATCGTCATGTGGCGCGCGTTTGTCTACGCACCCAAAGGCGCGCACCTGGCCGACGACCGCGCGCGCCAGGCTTACGAAGAATTCAAGCCGCTGGATGGCGCCTTTTCCGCCAACGTGCTGGTACAGGTGAAGAACGGCGCTATCGACTTCCAGCCGCGCGAGCCGTTCCACCCGCTGTTTGGCGCCATGCCGAAAACCCCGCTGATGATGGAATTCCAGATCACCAAGGAGTACCTCGGCTACTCGACCGACATGGCCTATCTGGGCACGCTGTTTGAAGAGACGCTGGAAAGCGACACCAAAACCGCCGCCGGCGCAGTCGCCAACACCTTGACCGGCATGGCCGGCGTGGCCAACATCGGCAGCGACCGCAACTGGGCCGGCTCGCAGTTCGACCAGGCCAACTGGTACGCCTTCGGCCGCATGGCCTGGAACCCGCAAGCCAAGGCGCGCGACATCGCCGCAGAATGGGCTGCCCTCACCTTCGGCCCGGACAAACGCGTGGCGCCACCGATTGTCGACATGATGATGATATCGCGCGAAACGGTGGTGAACTACATGACGCCACTCGGTCTGCACCACATCATGGGCACCGGCCACCATTTCGGCCCTGCGCCATGGGTCGATAACCTGGAGCGTCCGGACTGGAATCCGGTCTACTACCACCGTGCCAGCCGCGATGGCATTGGCTTCGACCGCACCGCCAAGGGCAGCAACGCGCTGGAACAATATGCGCCGGAGATCGCCCGTCAGTACGCCGATCCGAAAACCACGCCGGAGCAGTACCTGCTGTGGTTCCACCACCTGCCGTGGGACTACGCCATGCCGTCCGGGCGCACGCTGTGGGCAGAACTGCTGACGCGCTACGACCAGGGCCTGGCCGATGCGCGCTCGCTGCATGCGCGCTGGGTGGCGCTGAAACCACTGATCGACGCGCGCCGCTATACGGAAGAAGAACAGCGCCTGACCCGGCAGGTCAACAACGCCATCCTGTGGCGCGACGCCTGCATCGCCTACTTCCAGTCGGTGTCCGGCCTGGCGCTGCCACCCGGTGTACAAGCCCCGGCGCACCCGCTGGATTACTACAAATCGCTAAGCTACCCCTATGCGCCGGGTCGTGGATAAGGCCCGCTTGTGGTAAAGTCCGGGGCTTAACTTAGCTTTATATTTATTGAGGACAGATGACGAAATCCAAGGTGAAACCGGCGCCGGTACCGGCCGTGCAGAGCCGCTCGCAAGCGCCGACCATGGCCGATGTGGCCGAACTGGCAGGCGTATCTCCGATGACGGTGTCGCGCGTGATGAACGGCGATACCAACGTCCGCGAGAAAACCCGCAACCGCGTCGATGCCGCCGTCGCTGCCCTCAACTACGTCCCCAATCAGGCGGCGCGCCGCCTGGCCGGCTCGCGCCCGATCCGCGTCGGCTTCCTGTATTCGAATCCGTCCGCCGGCTACCTGAGCGAATTCCTGGTCGGCCTGTTGAACCAGGCCAGTCCGAATAACGTGCAGCTGGTGGTGGAAAAATGCGAGGCCGATGAACACGGCGTCGATCAGGCGCGCCGCCTGATCGCCAACGGCGTCGACGGCATCATCTTGCCGCCGCCGCTGTGCGACGTACATAACCTGATCGAGCTAATTGCCACTTCCGGCACCCCGGCCATCACGGTCGCCTGCGGCCAGCCCGACGCGCGCGTCGGCGGCGTCAGCATCGACGACTACCAGGCTGCATATGCGATGACCTGCCACCTGATCGCGCTGGGTCATCAGCGCATCGGCTTCGTCATCGGCCATCCGAACCAGAGCGCCAGCGCACGCCGGCTGGCCGGTTTCAAGGCTGCCATCGCCGAGAAGCACGTGCAAAGCGCGCCGGAACTGATCGTGCAAGGCCAGTTCACCTACCGTTCCGGCCTGGATGCGGCCGAGTCGCTGCTGGGACTCGCGCAACGCCCGACCGCCATCTTCGCCAGCAATGACGATATGGCCGCCGCCGTCGTGGCCATCGCCCATCGGCTCGGACTGGACGTGCCGGGCGACCTGACCGTGGCCGGCTTCGATGATACCGCGCTGGCCACCACCATCTGGCCGGAACTGACCACTGTGCGCCAGCCGATTACCGCCATGGCGGAGGAAGCCGTGCAGTCATTGGTGCGCCTGATCCGCGCCCAGCGCAACGGCACGCCGGAAGCGCCCGAACACGTCGTCACCAAACACACGCTGGTACGCCGCCAGTCCGACGCCGCGCCGCGCCTGAGGCCATCGGCCAAAATCGCCGGCAAGGCTAAATAATCACCTTACATCGCTGACGCCCATGAAAAAAGCTACCCTGCTGCTTCTGTCTTCCACAGTGTTTGCACTCTCCGCCCATGCGGCGCCAAAAACCTCCACCGCCACCGGTGCTGTGGAAGGCGTGGCGGAAGCATCCGGCGTTACTGCGTACAAGGGCATTCCGTATGCGGCGGCGCCAGTGGGCAAGCTGCGATGGAAGGCGCCGCAGCCGGCGGCCAAATGGAAAGGCACGCGCAAAGCCGATCACTTCGGCGCGCGCTGCATGCAGTTACCACTGTTCAGCGACATGGTGTTCCGCTCCGACGGCGTCAGCGAAGACTGTTTGTTCCTGAATGTCTGGACGCCGGCCAAGTCGGCCAAGGAAAAGCTGCCGGTGCTGGTCTACTTCTACGGCGGCGGCTTCGCGGCCGGCGATGGCTCGGAGCCGCGCTACGACGGCGAGAGCATGGCGGCCAAGGGCGTCGTCACGCTGACCGTCAATTACCGCCTCAATGTGTTCGGCTTCCTGGCGCATCCGGAGCTGAGCAAGGAGTCGCCGCACCACGCTTCCGGGAATTACGGCCTGATGGACCAGGCGGCGGCGCTGCTGTGGGTGAAGAAGAATATCGCGGCCTTCGGCGGCGATCCTAAGCGCGTCACCATCGCCGGCGAATCGGCCGGCTCCTTCTCGGTCAGCGCGCAGATGATCAATCCGCAGTCCAAAGGCCTGTTCGCCGGCGCGATCGGCGAAAGCGGTTCGCTGCTTGGCCTGATGGCGCCGGCGCCGCTGGCCGCCGCCGAGCAAACCGGCGCCGGCTTCGCGCAAAGTATCGGCGCGCCAACGCTGGCGCAACTGCGCGCCCTGCCCGCCGACCAGCTGCTGGACAGTCTCAAAAAGCCTGGCCCATGGTTCTCTGCGGTGCAGGACGGCTACGTGATTCCGCGCTCGCCGGTGGCCATGTACGCCGCGGGCGAACAGGCCAAGGTACCGCTGCTGGCGGGCTGGAATTCCTACGAAGGCCACTACAAGCAAATCCTCGGCGAGGCCGAGCCGACCAGCGAAAACTTCGCCGCCGCGTTGCAAAAACTATACGGCGACCAGGCCGCCGCCGCGCAGCAAGCCTACAGCGGCGACGTCAAACAGGCGGCGACGGAACTGGCCAGCGACCGCTTCATCGCCTACGGCACCTGGAAATGGATCGACAGCCACGCGCGCACCAGCGGCAAGCCAACCTACCGCTATTACTACACGCATCCGCGTCCGGGCCAGGAAGGCGCCGGCCACTCGGTGGAAATCGAATACGCACTGGGCAACCTGGCAGGTAATAAAGTCTATGCATGGAGCGCGGAAGACTATGCGCTGTCTGCGCAGATGCAGACCTACTTCGCCAACTTCATCAAGACCGGAAATCCCAACGGCGCAGGCCTGCCGGAATGGCCGCAGGCCAGTGCCGGCGTGGGCGCCCGCTTAATGCAACTGGATGTCGTCTCCAAAACTATCACAGCCGGCGACGACGCGCACTATCAATTTCAAGAGTCGCAGGCAAAACGGTAACAGCGGTTTGTATTTTATTGTATCAGCAGGTAATCGATTGCAAACCTGCTATACAATTTATCCTCTTATCTTGAGGAAACATACCCAATGCAGAAGAAACTTGGCTTCCTGGCCCTGTGCCTGACAGTTTCCGCCTACGCGGCGGAACCTTTCGACGACAAATTCCGTCAACTCGAAGAAATCCTGCCGACTCCAAACGCCTACCGCACCGCATCCGGCGCACCAGGCCACGCCTACTGGCAGCAGCGCGCTGATTACACCATCAGCGCCTCGCTGGACGAAGCCAAGCGCGCCCTCACCGGCAGCGAACAGATCACCTATCACAACAACTCGCCGGACACGCTGAGCTACCTGTGGGTGCAGCTGGACCAGAACATCTACAAGAAGGATTCCGACGCCCGCATGATGCTGACGCAGCCATCGCGCGAAGCATGGGCCAAGCCGGCCAATCCGGAAGACGGCTACAAGTTCGAAGGCATGCGCGGCATCCTGGCCGGCCGTGAATTCGACGGCGGCTTCAAGATCAAGACCGTGGCTGCCGGCGGACAGCCGCTGAAGTACGTCATCAACCGCACCATGATGCGCATCGACCTGCCAAAGCCTTTGAAGTCCGGCGAGCAGTTCGTGTTCAACATCGACTGGTCCTACAACATCAACGAACAGCAAGTGCTGGGCGGCCGTTCCGGCTACGAGCACTTTGACGAAGACAAGAACGACCTGTTCGAGATCGCCCAGTGGTTCCCGCGCATGGCGGCCTACTACGACGTCTACGGCTGGCAGCACAAGCAGTTCCTGGGCACCGGCGAATTCACGCTGGAATTCGGCGACTACGACGTACAGCTGACCGTTCCTGCCGACCACGTAGTGGCCTCCACCGGCGAACTGCAAAATCCTAACGATGTGCTGACCGCAGTTCAGCGTGACCGCCTGGCCAAGGCGCGCACCGCGACCGCACCGGTGGTCATCGTGACGCAGGAAGAAGCCACCGCCGCCGAGAAGTCGCACAGCACCGCCAGCAAGACCTGGCATTTCAAGGCCAGCAACGTGCGCGATTTCGCCTGGGCCTCCAGCCGCAAATTCATCTGGGATGCGCAAGGCTACAAGAAGGACACCACCGATGTAATGGCGATGTCCTACTATCCGAAGGAAGGCAATCCGCTGTGGGGCAAGTACAGCACCCAGGCGATCATCCACACCATCGACAAGTACAACAAATACAGCTTCGACTTCCCGTATCCGACCGCGATTTCGGTCAACGGCCCGGTGGGCGGCATGGAATACCCGATGATCTCCTTCAACGGCCCGCGCCCGAGCAAGGACAAAAAGACCGGCCAGCTGACCTGGTCGCAGCAGACCAAGTATGGCCTGATCGGCGTGATCATCCACGAGGTGGGCCACAACTACTTCCCGATGATCGTCAACTCGGACGAGCGTCAATGGACCTGGATGGATGAAGGCCTGAACACCTTCGTGCAATACCTGGCCGAGCAGGAATGGGAAGACAACTACCCGTCGCGCCGCGGCGAGCCGCGCAACATCGTCGACTACATGAAGAGCCGCAACCAGGTGCCGATCATGACCAACTCGGAGTCGATCGCTGCGCTTGGCAACAACGCCTACGCCAAACCGGCCACTGGCCTGAACATTCTGCGCGAGACCATCCTGGGCCGCGAACTGTTCGACTATGCCTTCCGCGAATACGCGCAGCGCTGGAAGTTCAAGCGCCCTACACCAGCTGACTTCTTCCGCACCATGGAAGACGCATCGGGCACGGACCTCGACTGGTTCTGGCACGGCTGGTTCTACACCACCGATCCGGTGGACATCAGCATCGACGGCATCACCGAGTACGGCGTCGGCACGAAAAATCCGGAAACCGAAAAGGCCTGGAAAAAAGCGCAGAAGGACGCGCAGCCTATCTCCGTTTCGGAACAGCGCAACAAGGCCCTGCCGAAGCGCCTGGCGGACCATCCGGAACTGAAGGACTTCTACAACGACCACGACGAATTCACCGTCACCAACAAGGACCGCAACAGCTACGCCGAGGCGATCGAGAAGCTGGAGCCTTGGGAGAAGAAGCTGCTGGATCAGGGCAAGCACCTTTACCTGGTGGACTTCTCCAACCTGGGCGGCATGGTGATGCCGCTGATCCTGGAGATTGAACTGAAGGGCGGCAAGAAGTACATCGAGCGCATTCCGGCCGAAGTATGGCGCTACTCGCCGAAGAAAATCACCAAGCTGATTGTGACCGACGAACCGATGGTGGGCCTGACCCAGGACCCATACTGGGAAACCGCCGACATCGATACGTCCAACAATGCGTGGCCACGTAAAGTCTCGCAATCGCGCCTGGAGCTGTTCAAGACCGAGCGTGACCGCAATAACCTGATGCGCGACTTTAATACGCCGCTGAAGAAGGACGAGAAGAAGTGATCGCACGCCGCCTGCGCGCGGTGGTAGCAACCATGCTGGCGGCAGCCAGCATGGCCGCATCTGCCCATAACTTCCACATGGGCATAGCGGACATCAGCTACAACCCGCGCACCGGCAGCACCGAGATCGTGCACACCTACACCGGGCACGATCTCGCCGCGCTGCTGACGAATCTCTACGGCCGCCAGTTCGATCTGGGGCGACCGGACAGCGAAGCGCCACTGCGCCGCTACGTGGAAAAACAATTCACCGTCACCGACAAGGATGGCAAAAGCCTGACGCTGCAATGGGTCGGCGCCAAGGTCGATGCCGACAGCATCATGATTTTCCAGGAAATCAAAGGCGAAAAACTGACAAAAGGTAGCCGCATCCACAACGCTTTGCTGATAGACTTCCTGCCGTCGCAAAGAAACACCGTTAATGTGGAAACCGATGGCACCGTCAAAACACTCTTCTTCGATCAAGACAGCATCGATCAAATCGCCCCTTAAATATGCTTTGCTGTTGGTCCTGGGTTCCGCCCAGGCCGACGACCAGATCCTGCAACGGGTCTTGGTCGATGGCTCGCGCACCAGCCAGCTGGGCGTGGCCGATGCGGCCAGCGCCGGCACCATCACGCAGGACGAGCTGGCGGCACGCACCGTCTACCGTCCCGGCGAAGTGCTGGAAGCGGTGCCCGGACTGGTGGTCAGCCAGCATAGCGGCGAAGGCAAGGCCAATCAGTTTTACCTGCGCGGTTTCAATCTCGATCACGGCACCGACTTGCGCACCACCGTCGACGGCATGCCGGTCAACCAGCGCAGCCACGCGCATGGCCAGGGCTGGACCGACCTTAACTTCCTGATTCCCGAACTGGCGGTGCGCCTCGATTACAAGAAAGGACCGTACTCCGCCGAGGAAGGCGACTTCGCCTCGGCCGGCACGGCGTCGGTGGTGTACGCCAACCGCCTGCTGCAGGGTGTGGCCAGCGTGTCGGCCGGCCAGAACGGCTACGGCCGCGCACTGGTCGCCGATTCGGTGGACACGCAGCGCGGCAGCCTGCTGTACGCCATCGAAGCGATGCACAACGACGGTCCGTTCACCCGGCCGGACGACTACCAGAAGCTGAACGCCGTGCTGCGTTACAGCGAGGGCTATGCCAACAACGGCTTCAATGTCGCGCTGATGGCCTACAAGGCCGACTGGAATTCCACCGACCAGATTCCTCTGCGCGCCGTGCAGGACGGCCAGATCGGCCGCAACGATGCCATCGACAATACCGACGGCGGCAAGGCCCACCGTTACAGCCTGTCCGGCGCCTGGCGCCGCACCACCGACGACAGCGCGTCCAGGGTCAACGCCTATATCATCGCCAACCGGCTGGACCTGTGGTCCAACTTCACCTACTTCATGGACGATCCGGTGCATGGCGACCAATTCGCCCAGCCCGACAAGCGCGTGACCAGCGGCGTCAATGCATCGCACAGCTGGCACCAGCACACCGACACCGGCAACACCGAAACCACTGTCGGCGTGCAGCTCCAGAACGATAACATCTTCAACGGCTTGTACAACACGCAGGCGCGCCGCACGCTGTCGGTGACGCGGCAGGATCACATCGTCGAATCCAGCGCCGCCCTGTTCGTCGAGAACAACACGCGCTGGAACGCGGCCTTCCGCACCGTGGCCGGCGCGCGGCT
Source organism: Duganella margarita (assembly GCF_009857535.1). Classification (GTDB taxonomy): domain Bacteria; phylum Pseudomonadota; class Gammaproteobacteria; order Burkholderiales; family Burkholderiaceae_D; genus Rugamonas; species Rugamonas margarita. The sequence continues at coordinate 117,121 of NZ_WWCS01000006.1, read as the reverse complement.
GGACAGCTATCGCTTCGACGTACAGAGCGACCTGGCCGCCAACTCCGGCAAGGCCAATGACCATCTGGTCAGCCCGAGTCTGAGCCTGATCTACGGCCCGTGGCAGACCGCCGAGGTGTACGCCAACTTCGGCAGCGGCTTCCATAGCAACGACGCGCGCGGCGCCACCATCACCATCGATCCCAAGACCGGCCTGGCGGCGGACAAGGTGCAGCCGCTGGTGCGCTCGCGCGGCATGGAGGTTGGCGCGCGCACCTCGTGGCTGCCTGGCTTGCAAACCTCGCTGTCTGTGTACCGGCTGGACTTCGATTCCGAGCTGACTTACGCCGGCGACGCCGGCACCACCGAAGCCGGTCCGCCAAGCCGGCGTTACGGCATTGAGTTCTCCAACTACTACAAGCCGCTGAAATGGCTGTCGGTGGATCTGGACCTGGCGTATGCACGCGCGCGTTCGCGCGGTTATGTGGAAGAAGGCAGCTACATCGCCGGCGCGATTGAAGGCACCGGGCAGCTGGCCGTCACCGTGGACGATGGCGGACCGTATTCGGCATCGCTGAAGCTGCGCTACTTCGGTCCGCGTCCGCTGATCGAGGATAACAGCGTGCGCTCCAATGCCAGCATGATGCTGAACGGCCGCCTGGGCTGGAAGATGCGCAAGGACCTGCGGCTTGAGCTGGAGGCGTTCAACCTCACCAATCGCCGCGATTCGGCCATCGACTACTATTATGCGTCGCAGCTGAAGGGCGAAGCGGCGCCGGTGTCCGACATCCACTTCCACCCCATCGAATCACGCTCCGTGCGGGCGACGCTGATCAAGAACTTCTAGGCGCCGCGCTCATTGAGGATGGCAAAGCCGCGCTGGAGCCATACCGGATACGCCGGCGGCACATCGCTGGCCTGCTCCAGCAGCGCATTCTGCTCCGGCGTCAGCGACCAGCCGGTGGCGCCGATGTTCTCGATCAGCTGCTTCTCATCGCGCGCGCCGATGATGACGTTGGCCACGGTCTTCTTCCCCAGCAGCCAGTTCAGCGCGATCTGCGGAATGGATTTTCCGGTCTGTTCGGCCACCACATCCAGCGCGTCGATGATGCGGAACAGGCGTTCTTCTTCAAAGTGCGGACCGGTGCCGGCGATGTCGTGCGCGCGCGTGCCCGGCTTGGCCGGCTGGCCGCGACGGATCTTGCCGGTCAACTTGCCCCAGCCCAGCGGACTCCAGACCACCGCACCCACGCCCTGGTCTTCCGCCAATGGCGCCAGCTCCCATTCGTAATCGCGGTTCAGCAGCGAATAGTAGATCTGATGCGCCACATGGCGCGGATAACCGTAGCGGTCCGAGGTCGCCAGGGATTTCATCAAATGCCAGCCGGAGAAGTTGGAGGCGCCGGTGTAGCGCACTTTGCCGTCGCGGATCAGCTGGTCCAGCGTGGACAGCGTCTCTTCCACCGGCGTGTTGTAGTCCTGGCCGTGTAGCTGCAACAGGTCGATGTGATCGACTTGCAGGCGCTTCAGCGATTGATCGACGGCGTCGATGATGTGCTGGCGCGAGGAGCCGTAATCATTGGCGCCATCGCCGGTGGGGAACGTGACCTTGGTGGAGATCAGCAGGCGATTGCGCTTGCCCTTGATCGCCTCGCCGAGGATTTGTTCGGCCAGGCCGTCCGAGTAGACATCGGCGGTGTCGAACAGGGAGACGCCGTGTTCTAGGCAGACGTCGATCAGGCGCGAGGCGCCGCCGGCATCGGTACTGCCCCAGGCTTTGAAGAAGTCATTCCCACCGCCGAACGTCGCGGTGCCAAAACTCAGTTCCGGCACACGCAGGCCGGACTTTCCAAGACGCTTGAAATTCATCGCAATCCTCCAAATTGGCGCGCACCACGGCGTACCGGATCTTGATTGTAGCGCGCTGCGGAATATAGCGTTGCCGGACCGCGCGGCATTTCACAACGCCAAGGAAGCCTTGCGCGCCCGCGCGCCCTTCAGGATTTTCTGCGGGACATCACTGAGTTCCCGCAGGAACGCGCGCCGCATTCTGGCCTCATCACCGAATCCGGTCTGCACCGCGATGCGCGACGCCGACGAATGGCCACTCTCAATCAGATTTTTTGCCGCGGTCACGCGCAGCTTCTCGATCACCTTGGCAGGAGACAGACCCGTTTCCGCCTTGAACGCGCGACTGAAGTGACGCGGACTCCAGTTCACCTGATCCGCCAGCAACTCGACAGTCAATGACTCGCTTAAATTGTCGCGGATAAAAGCCAACGCCTGGCGGATACGCTCGTGTTTAGGATCAATGTCATCCAATACGGAAAACTGGCTCTGCCCACCCTGACGCCGGTGACTCAGCACCATGGTCTTGCAAATCATCTTGGCCACATGGCTGCCGACATCCGCTTCCACCATGCTCAGTATCAGATCCGTTCCCGCCGTCATGCCTGCGGAACTCCAGACATGGCCATCGCGCACAAACATCCGCTCCGGTACCACCTTCGCGCCAGGCAGTTTATTGATCAGCTCATTGGTATAGCCCCAGTGCGTCGTCACTTCGCGTCCATCGAAGGCGCCGGCCGCTCCCAATATGAATGCGCCCGTGCAGATGCTCGCCACGCGCCGGGACTCCGTCAACGCCACCCGTAAGCGCGCCACCAGATCGGCCGCCGGCGTGGGCACGCCCGGCATGCTGCCGACGATGATGGTGTCATAGCGCTGCGCGTCAAATTTCTTGGTGTCGACACCAACGCCGCTCATGCTGTGGACGATGCCGCCCGACATCGAGACGATGTCCAGCGCGTATGTATCGGGGGCGTAGTGGTTGGCGATCCCCAGCACCGTGGCGACTGATAAATCGAGCACATTAAATTGTGGAAAAATGACGAGTGCGACTTTTGCTACCATGATTAACTCCGTGAGGATCCCTCGGGCAGCGACTATTATAAAAGAGGTCGCCGAAATTGATGCGGCCGCCGTAGATGTCCTTTTTCAGCGCTTGTTTGGCCTCTTCTGCCGCCCAAGGCTTCGTATAATCCCTCAATACGCTTACTTCGTTTCCGCAAGGCGCGTCTACTTCCCCTACACGCATGTTCCAGTCCCAGCCATTTTCCGCCCGCCAGAAAGGCCGAAGTCTGCTTTTCGCCTTAATGATGGGGATGAATGTTGCCTCCAGCAGCGCGGAGACGGGGACGCTGATCGTCGCACCGCAAGACCGCACCGCCTCCGTAGAAATCAGTGTTGAATTGCCGCCCGGTAGTTACCGCTTCCAGGTGCTGGCGGCGAATGAAGACGGAAACTGGAAGGAATATGGCGCAGCGCAGAAGTCCGATACGACAGAAACCATTTTGCAAACACGGTGGTTCCGCGTGCTGGTGGTGGGATTGGCGGCATTTTCACTGTGGTGGTGGTATCGGTATCGCGTGCGACAGGCCGCCGCCCAGGCGCAAAGCCGTCTGGAAGAGCGCCTGGACGAGCGGCATCGCATCGCCCGTGAGCTGCATGACACCCTGCTGCAATCGGTGCAAGGCCTGATCCTCAAGGTGCAGGCCGTCGCGCTCGGTCTACCAAAGGAAAAGAAGGCGCTGCGCGACGAGATCCAGGCCATCGTCAGTCAAGCCATCTCATCGCTGGAAGAAGGGCGTGATCGCGTGCAGAACCTGCGCATCCAAGGCTTACATGCCACGACGTTGGAAGCAGTGTTGAGCGGGACCGCAGACCAGTTCGCAGATGAACAATTAAAAGAGCCGCCCCGGATTCAAGTCATCGGCTTGGCACGGGAGCTGCATTTGATCGTGGAGGAAGAGCTGAGCGCGATCGGACGCGAAGCGCTGATCAACAGCTATCGCCACGCGTACCGGGCGATCGACATCGAGCTACGCTATGGCCGCCGGCATTTCAGCCTGTCAATCACCGATGTCGGCCCCGGCATCCCCAACGCCGTTATAGCAGCGCAAGGGCGAGCTGGTCGCTGGGGACTGCGTGGCATGTATGAACGGGCGGCGAAGATTGGCGCGCAGTTATCGCTTCGCAGCATTGCCGGGAATGGTACCCGCATCACCGTGACGCTGCCCGCAAGAATGGCTTACCAGCACAAGCCATGGGACTGGCTGCCTGAATGCATGAGGCGATAGACGTTAGGCGGCTCATCACTAGGGCCAAGAAAATCTGGCCCTGTCGTCACGCATTCACTCTGAAAAGCGTCTGCTTAAAATTCTTCCCACTCGTTGCTCGACGCGGCGGCAGCTTTCAGTTTTTGCGGTGCCGGCTTGGGCGCTGGCTTGGCGCGCGGTGCTTTCGGCAGCGACGTCACCGTGGCGACAGTTCGCCTGGCCGGTGGCGCGTACGAGCTGTTGATGCGGAACACACTCACCACCTCTTCCAGCTTGTCGGCCTGATCGCGCAGCGTGGCCGCCGCAGCCGCGGTCTGCTCGACCAGCGCCGCGTTCTGCTGCGTGGTCTGGTCCATCTCCGTCACCGCGCGGTGCACTTGCGAGATGCCGTCGTTCTGCTCCTGCGTGGCGGCGCTGATTTCGCCGACGATGTCGGTCACCTGCTTGATGCTGGCCACCACTTCGTGCATCGTCGATCCGGCCTGCTCCACCAGCTTGGTGCCCGAGCCGACCTTGTCGACCGAATCATCAATCAGGGCCTTGATCTCCTTGGCCGCAGCCGCCGAGCGTTGCGCCAGATTGCGCACTTCGGTGGCGACCACCGCAAAGCCACGTCCCTGCTCTCCGGCGCGCGCCGCTTCTACCGCCGCATTCAGCGCCAGGATATTGGTCTGGAAAGCGATACCATCAATCACCGAAATAATGTCCACGATCTTGCGCGACGATTCGTTAATGGAGCCCATGGTCACCACCACCTGCTCGACCACCGCGCCGCCCTGCGTCGCCACTTCCGACGCCGACCGCGCCAGCTGATTGGCCTGACGCGCGTTGTCCGCATTCTGGCCGACGGTCGACGTCAACTGTTCCATGCTGGCCGCCGTCTCTTCCAGCGCCGCCGCCTGCGACGAGGTGCGCTGCGACAGGTCGCCGGTGCCCGAGGCGATCTGCTGCGAAGCCGCGCCCACTGCGCTGGTCGATGCGCGCACCGTGTCGATCACGCCCGCAATCTGCTCCAGCAGCTTGTTGAACGCCACCGCCGTATGGCCAATTTCGTCCATCCGTTCGACGCGGATTTGTTTGGTCAGGTCCAGCGACTGGCTCACATCTTCCAGCGTGCCGCGGATCGAGGCCAGGCTGCTGCGGATGATTCCGTACAGCTGCCACGCCAGCGCGCCGGTCACAATCACCGCCAGCACGATCACGGTCACCAGCAGGCGGAAGGCGAAGCCGTACGCCGTGACGCTCTCGGCGCGCACATCGTCACTCAGCTTGTTGTTGTAGGCGATATGGTCATCGAACGCTTTTTTCAGCGCGCCGGCCGACGTGGCCAGCGGCGTGCCGGCTTGCAGCGTGGCGCGCACCGCATCCATGTCGCCCGCATGCGCACCGTTCAGGAAAGGCACCAGCGCCTGGCGGTAAGCCGCCATTGCCGCCTTGTCGGCGTCCAGCATCTTGCGATCGGTGTCGTCGAAGATGCGCTCTTTTTCGTAGGTCGCCATCACTTCATCAAACTTGGCGTGGGCGTCGTTGTAGGCTTTATCCAGCGCGGTCTTGTCGGCCAGGTTGGAGAACACCGACAGCCGGTAACCGGCCAGACGCGTGTCGGCCATGTAGCCCTTGGCCAGATTCAGGCTGGCGATACTGGGAATCAAGCGGGTCTGCACCATGTCCAGCCGCTGCTGCGCCTTGGACAGTTGCGTCAGGCCGGCGACGCCGACAAAAATCAGCGCCGCCAAAGCCAGCGACAGGGTCAATATCAAACGCTTCGTAATTGTCATTGCCATTTCCCAAGCCAGTTAAACAGGTATCATGAGAAAATTATGCTGCATTGCAACTTAAATTGCAATGAAACAATTGAAACTCAGATCACTTTAAAGCCATGTGTACCATCCCTGCCCAGTTGCGCCACCAGGCCAAACTCCCAATCGAGGTAGGCTTGCATGGCCTCCGCGCGATTGTCCGTGCCCTCGTAAGGACGGCGATAGCGGTCGATCAGCGGCGACGCCAGTCGCGTGGCGCCCGCCTCCACCGGCTTGCCGGCGGCCAGCCATGCGGCCGTACCGCCAGTCAGCACCAGCACCGGCAGCTTGGTCAGCGCTTTCAGGTCGGCGGCGACATAGCGCGCCAGCACGCTGCTGCCGCAGGTGAGCACGTAGCGCTGCACATCATCGGGCAGCTGGGCCAGCGCCGCAGCCAACTGGGAGCGTAGCGCGAACCAGGCGCCGGGAATATGGCGCTTCTGGTAGTTGACGCCGGAGGTAAAGTCCAGTATCGCCACCTGCTGCGGTGCAGTATCGAGCCACTTGGCCAGCGTCTCGGCGCTGACCTCCTCCACCGGCGGATGCGGCGGCAGCTCGTCCTGCCACGCGCCGGCGACGCTGAAGTCAGCCGGCAGCAGGCCGTCGACCACGTACACGTCGTTGTTCATCTGCTTGAGCCAGTGCGCGGTGAGGTTGGCGCGCACGCCGTCGCTATCGGCCAGCACGATGCGCGCGCCGCGTACCGGCGCAAATTGCTCGGTTTCCTGCACCAGCTGCCCGCCCGGCGCATTGCGGAAGTGCGGCAGCCTGCCGTCGCCGTATTCGCCAGGGCTGCGCACATCGAAGAAGTAGTTGGTGCGCGCGCGGTCCGCATGCAGGTCTGCCAGTTGCGCGCGATTCAGCCGCGGGACGCCGGCGCGGTCGGCCAGCGCGCGCGCATCTTGCGCAGCCGTCTGCCGGTTGGCCTCTGCCGCCGACGGATAGCTGCGCGACTGGCCGTGTTCCAGCTGCTGCTGCGCCAGCGTCCAGCCGATGGTGCCGTTGCGCAGCGCGGACACCGGATTCGGCACGCCGGCGTTAATCAGCGACTGCGTGCCGATGATGCTGCGCGTGCGTCCGGCGCAATTGACGATGATGCGGGTGGAAGGATCGGGCGCCAGCTCGCGCGCGCGCAAGGCCAGCTCCGCCCCCGGCACGCTGATGCTGCCGGGGATGCTCATGGTCTGGTATTCGTCGTAGCGGCGCGCGTCGAGGATAACGATGTTCTCCCCTTGGTCGATCAGCGCTTTCACCTCCGGCGCGGACAGCGACGGCGTGTGCCGCTCATGCTCCACCAGCTCGCCAAAGGATTTGCTCGGCACATTCACATCGCGGAACAGTTCTCCGCCGGCTGCGCGCCAGCCCGCGATGCCGCCGTCCAGCAGCGTCAAATTGGTGTAGCCCAGCTGGTGCAGCCGCAGCGCGGACGGCAGCGCCAGGGCTTCGCCATCGTCCAGTACCACAATCGGCACATCGCGGCGCGGCAGCTTGGTGTAGGCGTCGATTTCTATGCGGCCGTAAGGGAAGTTGGCGGCGAACAGCGGATGCTCCTGCGCGTGCGGATCTTCTTCGCGCACATCCAGCAGTGCGATCTCGCGGCCCGCAAGCAACTCCGCCCGCACCTGCTGGTAGCTGCGCAACGGAATCTGTGGCGTGTAGCCAGAGCGGAATGGCTTGACCTGGCCATCCAGCGTGAACACATGGCGATCCACCTCGCCGATATCCGCACCGTACACGTGGATGCCGACCGACACACGGTCGCTGTAGGCGTTGTAGACCTGGTGGATATCGCCCAAGGTCGGCGAAACCGCAACCACGGTACCGGCTTCCAGCCGCTGCGGCTCGCCGTGTCGTTCCAGCGTGCCGTCCTCATGGCGGCGGAAGTCGTGCGAAATCTCGGCGCCGCGCAGCAGTCCTATCAAGCCCCATACGGTGTGATCATGTATCGGTGTTGACTGGCCCGGTCCCCAGACAAAGCTGACCACCGAAAACCGCGCGGCAGGATCGCGGTACAGCAGGTAATGCCGATAGAACTGCGGATGCGGCGCAGCGGCTTCCGGCGGCAGCCAGTCGTCATGGGCAATCAGCTCGCGCAGTGCCGCCGAGCCCTGCTCGACAATCTGCGCTTCATCCTGGCCGATCACGGCTTCCAGCTGACTGACGAAATGCCGTAGCCGCAGCGGCAGATCGGATTGTAATACTTCGCTCATCTTGCTTCCTCCTTACGCAGCCCGGCGGCGTGCGGCGGTGCTGAGGTTTTCCGGCACGTCCAGACCCAGATTACCACGTGAGGTATGGTGTTCATATTTTCCAATGGAGCACCGCTCTCTCATGAGCGCCGTCCTTAAAGCAATGCCGGATAGCCGACTGCGAGTGCGACGGCTTCCAGGCGCAGTATGCGTTCATACTTGGCGTCATCGATGTGTTGGAATTCGCGGATATGCAAGGCTTCCATATGCCCGCGCAGCTTCGCGCCGGGCGACAGCAAGGCGTCGCGCAAGCGGCGCTGCAACGGCTCCGGCACACTGCGCGCCACCACCAGCGGCAGGCCGGGCGTCTGCGCCGTGTATTGCAAGACATCCGTGCCGTGCAGGCTCTCTGGAGACTCTTCCTTCAAATAGCCGTAGGTGACGCAATCGATGGCCGCAATATCCGCCTCGCCGTCGCGCACCATGCGCAGGCTGGCCGCATGGCTGCCGCTCCATTTCACCTCGCCGAAGAAACGCCCCTTGGTGGCCAGCAGCGATACCGCGTGCCGCAGCACATTCATGCCGCTGTTGGAATGTGGATCGTTGGCCGCTGCGATCAGGCCCCGCGCATCGGCTAGTGCGTGCACCTCGCCGGCGCGCGTGATGATCACGCTTGAATAGTCGCTGCCTTCGCAGCCGTCAAAGTCAAAACACGGCGTGGCAAGCAGCGAGACCTTGTCGCGCAAGGATTTTATGTAGGGATAGCCGCAAGTCTGCGTCAACAGCACATCCTCGCGATGCCACAACGCCGGCAGCTCAGGAGAAGGCAGCAGCGTCACAGCTTCCTGCACCTCGGCTTGCGCCAGCAGCGACGCGGCAAACGCTTCATAGTCCCGCTGCAATCGCGGAGAGACGTTATACATCGGCAGCGCTACTTTCCAGTTCATGGCATGCGAGGGTGTACAGGTGCGTCGATGGGACGGAATCCATAGCGGCGCATCAGCTCTCCATACCCATTGATCTGGAAGCCGCCGCTGCGGGCATTATAAGCCGAGCGGCGCGCACCATACACGCGCGGCAGCAGGTACCACGGCAGCGACGGCAAGTCATGGTGCACCAGGTGCAGATTATTATTCAGGAACAGGACACGGAACACCAGGCCCGCGTCATTCAGCACGATGCGCTGCTTATGGTCTTCCGCCGGCCGGTGTTCATAGTAAGACCGGATCATGGCCAGCGACTGCGCCGGATAGGAAATCGCCACCACATACCATATCGCCGATACGCCAAACGCCGCCTGCACCCACCACAGCAAGCCAGCCAGCATGACCAGATGCCGCAGCCAGACGCCCGCGTCGCTCCAATCGCCCCGGGCGATACGACGGACGGCAGCGCTCAAGGTGCCAGCGATCGCCAGTGCCGGGCCGACCGCGATCCTGCCCCAGAAGGTCTTGTTCAGCCAATGCAGCGCGCGTCGCGGACGGCTCATGGCCGACCACTCGGCAGGCGATACATAGGTACTCTCCGCATCCAGCGCCGGCATGGTCAGGTTGAAGTCATCGTGATGCCGCAGATGACTTTCGCGGTAAATCTCATACGGATACCACACCGCCAGCGGCAGATAGCCAAACAGCCGATTGATCCTTGGCCAGCGCGTAGGATGGCCATGAATCAGCTCATGTTGAAGCGACATATACCATGCGCACCACCAGACCATCAGCAGAGTCGCTGGCGCTGTGCCCAGCACCTGCCAAAACGCCAGCGTGGACAGCCAGCCGCCATGGATCACCACAATCAGCAGCCAGGTCGGCCACTCGCCGCGCCACAACGGGCGCCGGCGTTCGGTCGTGACCTCGTGCTGCTGGGTGGCGTCGATCCAGGCTTGCATCAGAAGCGCGCCTTGACCCGCAGGCCCACGGTGCGTGGACGCACCATGTACACCAGGTTACCCGGCTGGATGGCGATGGTGTTCGCCGTCACGTCGCTGACTTTGGCGCCGTTGGTCAGGTTGGTGCCGAACAGGCCGAATTCATAGGCGCCGGTCTTGTAGGTCACCGTGGCGTTCAGCGTATTCGACGATGGAATCTCTTCATAGCTGCCCTGCGCCGCCGCGAAGTTGGTGTAGGCGCTGCCGCGATGCGAATAGCTTCCCAGAAAACCCAATTCATCCACGCCATTCACCGGCAGGTAGTAGCTGGCATTGACGGTGGCGGCGAGACGCGGCGCATACGGCACGCGGCTGCCTTCCGGGATATTCTGCGCGGCGATGCCCGTCACCACGGTGCGCGTGGCGTAAGCGTGGTTGTAGGCGGCGCTCAAGCCCACCGAGGCGCGACGCGTGATCTTGAAGGCCGTCTCCAGCTCCAGCCCTTCGCTGCGGATCTTGCCGGCGTTCTGCGTGAAGTAGTAGGTGCACGGCAGCTTGTTAAACACCTGCACGTCCTTCCATTCGATCAGGTAGGCGTTGGCGTTAAAGGTCAGGCGATGATCGAGGAGCGCGTTCTTGGTGCCGGCCTCGAAGTTCCACAAGCTGTCCGGCGCAAAGGTCGATGGCGCGTTGATACCGCAAAAGTTGAACGGCACCGGCTGATTATTCCCGCCGTAGCGGAAGCCCTTGCCCACCGACGTGTACAAGGTGTGATCCGGATCGAGACGATAGGCCGCCGCAAAGCGCGGATTGCCGCCGCGCGAGGTAGCGCTGCTGTTGCTCAGTTCTGGCTGCCCTACCGGCGCAGTGGGGGTAGCGCCAACCAGATTGCCGAACAAGCCGGTGAAGCGCAAATCAAAATCCTGCGTGCCGCGGAACAGACGCAGGCCGGCCGTCAGGTCCAGCTTATCCCACACCGTGTACGTCCCTTCCGCAAACAGCGCGGCCTGACGTGACTTAGTGTTCTGCTGGCCCGAGAAGAAGTCGTTCGGATTGAAGGCCAGTTCGTTGGCCTGCGAGTTATAGCCGGGGAAGTTGTGCGTCTCGGCGAAGCGTGCATCAAAACCTTCGGTCGGTTCATCCTGGCGGGTATCGCGCTTGCCCGCCTCGAAGAAAGCGCCAGCGGTCCACTTGAATGGGCCATCGCCCTTGGAACTCAGACGGAATTCCTGCGTGAAGTCCTTGACCGCATTGCCGATCGTGTAAGCAGCCTTCATCAGCGGATCTTTGCCGCCGAAGATGAAGGCGGTAGCGGGATACTGCGCCGATGTCACGTACAGCGTATCGCGATGCAGATATGACGTGGACGACACCAGCTGCGCGCCGCCGAAGTCGTAGTTCAAGCCCAGGTTATATAGTTGCAGCTTATCGTTGCTGGTCTGCGGAATTAGCGCAAAGGTGGTGTATGGCGCGAGGCCTGCGTAGGCATCGTTGATGCCGCCCTTGATATTGGAGGCAGTGACGCTGGCGTCAATCAGCAGATCGCGCGACGGCTTGAGGCGCAAGGCCGCCCTGCCCTGATTGGTCGATACCGCATTGGTGATGGCGCCGTTGTACTGGTTGCGGATGTAGCCGGAGTCATTGCCGGTATATGCGGTCAGGCGCAGCGCCGCCACATCATCCTTCAACGGCAGGTTGACCGCGCCGCGCAGATTGTGGTTCGCTCCACCAAACCTGGAAGTCTGCGATCCCACCGCTTCCACCGTGCCAAAGAAATCGTTCAGCTCCGGCTTTTGCGTAATCTGCCGCACCGCGCCAGCCATGGCGCCGGCGCCGAACAGCGTGCCTTGCGGCCCTTGCAGCACTTCCACGCGCTCCAGGTCCAGTACCTTCAGGTCCGGATTGCCGGATTTGAGCGTCACCGGCATATCGTCGATATACACCGCCACCAGCGACGAATCCTGCACCTCGGATGGCACGATGCCGCGCACTACCAGGCCGCGCATGGTGATGTTGTTGACGCCCGGCCCCTGCTCCTGCACCGACATGACCGGCACCAGATTGGCGATATCGGTCAGGTTGCCCTGGCCGTAGCGCGTCAGGCTGTCCGGCTTGATCACGGTAATGGCGGCCGGCACCTGCTGCACGTCGACCGCCGTGGCGGAACGCGTGGCGGTAACTTCGACTTTTTCTATCTTGTCCGCGTCCGGCTCTGCGGCGATGGCGACGCCGGCCGACCAGGCGGCGACTGCCAGAAAAGTGCGCTTGCTCATCTATACCCTTTTGATGTTCTCCCAAAAGTGAGTATAAATTGGGCCAACGCAACGGGAAACGAATTTAAACAAGCTTCTTTATGCAGAAATTGCGTGGCCGTCAAGGTGAGACAGCGTACAGCCGCAGCCAGTGAGGGCGCGCAAAATAAAGTCTATGGATACGCAACCCCACATGACCAAACCACGCAAATTTCCGCCCGCCGCCTATGCGATGCACCGGCAGATGATGGCGGTACGCAGGACGATTTCAGCAAGCACTGTGGAGGAGTCGCAGGCGGCGGCGCGCTGGGCGCAGGCGTGGTATCAGCTGGTGCAGCGCAAGCTGGATCAACTCCAGCATGCGCCGCGATACTTGCATTAGGCTGGGGAGTAGCAACCGCCGGCGCGGCGTTCCATGGCGTGACGGTCGATGACGGTGACGGTGCCGCGGCGATATTCAATCAAGCCTTCTTCTTGCAGCTTGCCGGCGCAGCAGGTGATCGACTCGCGGCGCACGCCCAGCATGTTGGCGATCATCTCCTGGGTCACTTTCAATTCGTTGGACAGGGAACGGTCCAGGCGTTCCAGCAACCAGCGGCACAGGCGCTGCTCAATGCTGCCGTGACGGACACCGGCCACGGTTTGCGCCAGCTGGGCAAACAGCGAGCTGGTATGACGCATCAGTTGCTGCGCCAATGCGCCGCCGCTGAAAAATGCCTGGCGCAGCACGGCCGACTTGATGCGGTAGCCGTAGCCGCTGGTCTGTACAACGGCCGAGCAGTTGGCGCGCTCGTTTTCATACATCGTTACGCCAACCACGCCTTCGCGGCCGACCACGGCGACTTCGGCGGCGCCGCCCTCTTCGGTTTCATATTGCAGCGAGACGATGGCGTTGGTCGGGAAGAATGCGTATTCCATTGCCTCGCCGGTATCGAACAGGCGCTTGCCAGCTTCCAGCGGCACCAGATCCAGATGGGCGAACAGGTCGATCAGCTCTTCACGCGACAGGCCGCGCAGCAGTTCGTTCTGCTGGGCGCCGGTCAGGCTGATCACTGGCGTAGCAGTTTGCTGCATCGAACGAGGGATGCTGGCGGAGACGGAAGTTTGATTAGCTGCGTACATTTTTGTGCCTCATCTGTATATGTGTTGGATGACTCACACTATATCCGTGCTATGTACGCTCGATTATAGGAACACAGACAGGCCTTATGTAGGCAGGGAACATAGGCTGGTGTCAGCCTGATCCTACGCTTGAGCGATTTGATGCGGCCAGGAAAGGAAATGCACGAGGGAAATGATGGGCATGGGGATGCTCAGCAGCCGCGCGGCGGGCCGCTGAGGGGAGAAACTACTGCGCCGCCGGGCGCAGTATCTCAAGGAAGAAACTTGAAGCGCGAACCTTCTTCAATCATGCGCTCGTCGCGGGAGCGCAGACGCCCCGGATTGCGCCGATGTTCCGGCTCGGAGATGACGCGCTTGATAACGCTTTCCAGCACGCCGCGATGGCTGAGGTACTCGGCCGCGCTTTCCGGCCCCAGCCGGTCTGCGCGTTCAATACCTGCCTCTACCAGTTCGGATGATTGGTAGTCGGGCCGGAAAGTTTGCTTGGTAGACATTACTGCCTCCTGAGAATATGGACAAAATCCAATTCTGGGATTCTACAGCAGGTTGCGCCGTGCGGTAACGTACCCCCGTGGTGATGACGCAACTACGGCGCGGGCACGCCCTGCGGTGGCTGGCCGTTGTGCGGGATCAGCCAGCCGCCGTCGCTGAGCCAGTCCGCCAGCCGATCCGGCCAGTGCACGTCGGACAAGCGCTCGGAACGCTGGCCCATATTGAAGGCATGGTCGGTATCGGCATACAGATGCAGCTCAGCCGATACACCGGCGCCGACCAGTTGCTGATACAGCGCCAGCGCCGGCGGCATGCAGCACTTGTCGCTGGAACCGGCAACGATGAACGCCGGCGGCGCGTTCTGCGCAGCCTTGGCCGGCACGCCCAGCGGTCCGGGATAGACCAGCACCTGGAAATCCGGCCGTGCGCTCTGGCGGTCGATGGCGTCCTGCTTCACGGGCGGTGACGGCTCCGGGTTATCCGCCACCAGCGACACCAGTTCGCCGCCGGCCGAGAAGCCCATCACGCCCAGCCGGCGCGGATCGACACCATACTCCGCCGCATGCGCGCGCACCCAGCGCACCGCACGGCGCAAGTCGGCGGCGGCGTCGTTCTCGATCGAATAGCTGGCGCCCTGGTCGCGCGCCAGCCGGTACTTCAGCACGAAGGCCGTGACGCCGACGCGGTTGAGCGACTTGGCCGCCACCATGCCTTCGTTCTGCCACACCAGCATGCGGTGGCCGCCGCCCGGCGCAATGATGACGGCGGCGCCATTGGCGTGGCGCGGATTGGCGCGCACCACCGTCAGCGATGGATTGTGGATATTGCTGATGTAGGTGTTGTCCACCTTCTCCGCCTCGGCACGGCGCGGCTCCGAACCCGGCGCACCATCCGGCCACAGCGCGAGCTGCTGCGCCCCTGCGTGGGTGTAGAACGCCAGCAGTAGCAAAGCCAGTTTATTGCGCATGAATCTCTCCTGTCGCGTACAACGCGTGATGGGTAAGGACGAACAGTGTACGGCCATCGTCGCCGCCGAAGATCAATTGCAGCGGCCGCTCCGGCACGTCGATGCGGCCGATCTCCTTGCCATCCGGCGCGTAGACGAAGACCTGTCCGTTGGCGACGTAGACATTGCCCTTGCTGTCCACCGCCGCACTTTCGCCGCCGCGATTGGCCGCCAGCTTCAGATCCGTGATGCCGCCGCCCGCGCCGATCACGCCACTAAAGGTGCGGTTCTCGGAGCCGTTGGTGAACACCACCCGGCCATTGGCGCCAGCCGATACCAGACCATGCGTGTCCAGCGTGTCCGAGAAGCGATAGCCCAGGTGATCGTTCGGTCCCTGCTTGAAGACGCGGTAGGCTGGCAGTACCAGGCTGCCGTCTGGCGATACATATTCCCGCTGCTTCGGCAGCGCCACGTCGCGCGCGAACATCTCGGCCAGCGTAGTGAATTCGTAGGTGTCGAAGTTGAGCTGGTCGCGGAACTCGCCGTTCTGCCAGAAATTCACCGGCGCCAGCACGCGCGCGCCCTGGTTCGGCTTCACCGGCGTCGGCTTGATGACGGTGATCGGGCCGGCCGGCTGGGACGGATCGAATGAATACACCGTGCCTTCCGGCCCGAACGACGACACCACCAGCATCGCGCCGCTCTTGTCGATCGCCAGGTTGACCGGGTCCAGCGGCGCGTCGCGTACTACAGCCAGCCCGCGCGCTTTCGACCAGCTGTAGATGCGGTTGAAGCGGCGGTCAACGAAGTACAGCGTGCCTTTGCTATCCACCGTTGCGCCGGCGATGGAGTAGAAGCCGTCTTCCAGCTTGTTTACCTTGCCGGCGGGAGCGCTTGCCGTGTTGGTCATTGCGCCCGCGCCGATATCCAGCATCGCAAATTCATGCTCGCGCACTTCCTGCTTGTGTGTCAGATCCTGCAGTGTGTTCTCGAACGGGTATTTGCTGGCGCGCAGATAGGTATCGCAGCCGTTTTCGTCGCAGGTGGCAAAACCACTCTCCGCGTTCACATGCACATTGCGGAAGCGGATGTTCTCCGAGTTGGTCATCTTCACCGCCGACACGGCCGGCTTGATCGAGCGCGTGACGCGGTATGCATGGTAGTTGGCAAAGGTGATGTTGCGCGAGTTGCGGATCTCCAGCGACACCGCGTCCATGCCGTCGCGTACCTCCTGCTCCGTTTGCGGCGCCAGGAACTCCCAGTTCTCCACATTATCCAGCACGATCTCGGCGCGCGCATGGTGTTCGGCCGACAGTTCATACACCTTCCCAGGCGTCCTGGTGTTCGATACATAGAAGCCCGCCTGCGCAAAAGTGCTCGGCGACCAGCAGGCCACAAACGTTCCACCACCGCCATCGGTCACCCAGATGCTCGGGTACTGCCGGTCCCAATGCTGCGTCGGATCGAAGTTGGCAGTTTTCTGATACGGGTCGCGGCGCTTGCCGTCGTACAGGCGCGTGCCATGGCCGCCCTGGATGCGGATATCGTCCACCAGCGAATCCGCGCCGGCGCGCCACAACAGCGCCGTCGCGCGCGGATTGACTTCACCAGTCGCCAGGCCAAAGCCGGAGACAATCGCATCGCCACCCCTGGCGCTTTCCAGCAGCGCCTTCGGGCCGTCGACGCCAGCATACGCCGGGGAACCATTCGGCAGCACCAGCTGCGTCACGCCGGGATGCAGGCCGACCAGCACCGTGTCCGGCTTCAGACGTATCGTGTCCTGCACCATGTAGAAGCCCAGCGGCAGATACACCACGCGCTTGCTGTCGATGGCTTTCTGCACCGCCGCCGTGTCGTCGGTCACGCCGTCGCCAACGGCGCCGAACGCACGCACGCTGGCCCACTCTTTAGTGGATGGCAGCGTGCGCATCACGGGGGTACGTGCGGTCGGCCAGTTTTTCAGCGCCGCACCCTTGACGTTGGTGGCGAACTTGCCCACGCTGCCAACGCCTGGCAGCATCAAGCCGTAATTGAATTCGCTGATCTGATAGGCCGCCCCATAGCCGGCCACCGTCTTGCCGCTGTCGCGGAAGCGCGCGAACACCGGCACGTTCTTCGCCAGCGCGTTGTCGAAGCCTACTTGCGTGTAGACGTTGTCCTCATTGCTGATGATGACCGCCGCCTTCGACACGTTCTCAAAGCGTACGTCCTTGCCCCACAACCAGTCGCCGTAACCACGGTCAATCTCGATGCCGACCGGCGTGTTGCGGATGGTAGTGTTAATCAGCGTCAGCCCCGCCTCGTGACCGCGTATCGCCGCATCGCGCTGACCATCAAAGGTGGAGTCCATCAGCGTGTACTGCCACGCGGGCGAGGTTTTCTCGGTGAGGATGCCGTAACGGCCGCCATAGAACTTCAGGTCGAAGCTTTCGTTGCCGACCATGTACACGCCGGCCAGGCCGGAGCCGATGTGGAAATCCATGTGACTCAGATACGAGTGCTGCGCGGTCCGCAGCCGCACCGCTGCGGCGGCAGGATTGCCGTCGCCGATTTCAAAGTCCACATTGCTCATCGCCGAATAGAAGGTGGCGGAATTCGCATCGCGTACATTGTCGCTATACGGCACCGCGCTCTTCACCGGCACCGGCACTTTGCCGACCGTGTACTGGTCGCCGCCGGTGAACACCACCATGTTCGCCACGCCCTTCTGGAAGCCCGGCGTGTGCGCTGCCAGCACCAGCACAGGCCGCGTGGGACCAACGCCATACAGGCGCACCGCCTGCGGCACCAGCAGCGAACGCGTGATGCGGTATCGGCCGGACGGCAGGAATACCACCCCGCCCTCGCCTTTGTCGGAAGCCGCATTCAGCGCCTGCTGGATCGCGGCACTATCGTCGGTGCGGCCGTCGCCTGCCGCTTTCACTTGCACCGCGCGCGGATCGTCCGGCATGGTCTGGTAGGCGGAAATGGATGCCGCCTTCGCCAGCAGGGGCGCAACAAGGGCTGCCGCCGCCAGCATCGTCAATAATGGTTTCATCTGTTTATCCCAATAAGGCAGAAAGAATCAATACGAAAATCAGCCCGAATACGCCGACCAGCGTTTCCATCAAGGTCCACGAACGGAAGGTGTCTTTGAGCGACAGGCCGAAATACTCCTTGAACATCCAGAAGCCGGAATCATTCACGTGGCTGCACATCAAGCTGCCGGCGCCGATCGCCAGCACCATCAGCGCGGGGTCGGTACCGGACGCCTGTACCACCGGCGCCACGATGCCTGCCGCCGTCAGCCCCGCCACCGTGGCCGAACCAAGACAGATGCGGATCAGCGTCGCTACCAGCCAGCCCAATACCAGCGGCGGCACCGGCAGCGCGCCAAGCTGCGTGCCCAGTTGCGCGCTGACGCCGGAATCGACCAGCACCTGTTTCAGCGCGCCGGCGCCGGCGATCACCAGCAGGATGGGAGCGATGTCGCGCAACGCATCCTGCGCGCCGGACATCAGCACCACCAGCTTCTGCCCGCGCGCCACACCCAGCGTGATCACCGCCACCAACAGCGCCACCAGCATCACAATCATCGGATTGGCGAGGAATCCAACCAGCGATTTCAACGCCGGATCGGCAATCGGCAGCGCCGCCGCTGCCGTGGCGGCAGCCAGCAACCATACCGGCAGCAGCGCCGTTGCAAAGCTGTTGAACGCACCGGGCAGCTCCGCTTCGTCACGCAATCCGGTGCGGAACATCGGCGCCGGTGTGGCCTGGATACGCTTGAGCGTCATCGCGAACAGCGGCCCGGCGAGGATCAGCGTCGGCACCGCCACGATCAGCCCATACATTAGCGTGCGGCCCATGTCGGCATGGAACTGCGCCACCAGTGCCGTCGGCGAAGGATGCGGCGGCAGGAAGCCATGCGCAATCGACAGGCCGCACAGCAGCGGTATCGCCAGCGCCACCGCCGGCCTGCCGCTCTGGTACACCAGCGAGAACACCAGCGGCACCAGCAGCACAAAGCCGACGTTATAGTACAGCGGTATGCCGGCCACAAAACCGGTCAGGGTCAGCGCCACCGGCATGCGCGAGGAACCGAATACGCCGATCAGGTAACTGGCGATGCGCTGCGCTGCGCCGCTGTCGGCAATCAGCTTGCCGAACACCGCGCCGAGGCAGACGATGACGATCAGCGATCCAAGCAGATCGCCGATGCCCTTGTCGATGGACTTGGGGATGCTCTCCACCGGCATGCCAAGCAGCAGCGCGGCCGCCAGCGCCGCCGCCACGAACGCGATCAGCGGCTGCAGCTTGGCCCAGGCGATCAACAGCGTGAGCAAGCCGACCGACAACGCCACGGCCAGCAGCGCCCACGCAGCCGGCGTCACGCCGAACAGCGCCGCCAACGGACTTGTGATGGCCATCGCTTAGAAGTTATAGCGCATACCGACGCGGTACACACGGCCAACCACATCGTACAGTGCCGGGTTGATGCCGTAACTCAGGTTGGTCTGCGGCGCGGCGGCCGGATCGACGTTACCGATGTTATCGACCTTGAAGAAGGCGGTGGCCTTGTCCGAGAACTTCCAGCTGCCGCCCAGGTCCACGTAGAAGGCGCCCTTCATGTGGTTGTTGTAAATGGTCGGATGGATCACGGTCGATACCGGGCAGTTGGTCTGGCACTCGATAAACTCGTTGCTGTACTTGCCGCTGCTGATCCAGCGTTCGGTCAGCGTCAGGCTGTATTTATCGGTGTCCCACGACTGCGAGGCCAGGCCCTTCCAGCGCGGCGTGTTACCCAGGTTGTTGCCTGCGCCTTCCGACGGAATGGTGCCCACCACGCCCGGATCGGTCAGGAAGCTGATGTTACGGGTGACCAGCGCGCGCACCGTGAAGCGGCCCGGCAGGTTCCAGTCCTTCAGGTTCATGCGATAGGAGCCTTCCACGTCGTAACCCTTGCTGCGCAGCGACGCCAGGTTAAACGCCTGCACCGTGACGTAGTTGTTGGTCGATACGGTGTTATTGAGCGACATGGCGCCGCAGATTTCCTGGTTGCCGGCCACGCACAGGTCCACTTCCTGCTGCGCCGTCAGCGACGAGATCACGCCATCGACCTTGATGTCGAAGTAGTCCAGCGAGGCGCTGAAGCCCGGCGCCCACGACGGCCGGTCCATCACAATGCCGAAGATGTTGTTGCGCGCGATTTCAGGACGCAGCCGCGTATTGCCCACGGTGCGCTGCTGGATGGTGACGGTATTGCCCTGGTACTGCACGATGTTGTTGACCACCACCGCCGCCGCATACAGCTCGCTCAGATTGGGCGCGCGCACATCCTTGGAGGTGACAGCGCGCAGACGCAGGCCATCGATGCCGGTCTTCCAGCTGGCGCCCAGCTTCCAGCTTTCCACATGGCCGGAGGTGCTGTACTTGGTGTGACGGTCTGCCAGGTTGACATTGGCCTCGCCCCAGGTGGCCGACTTCAGCACCGGCACGTTCAGCTCCAGATACGCTTCCTTGACGTTGTAGGTGCCGGAGGCGTTATGGTAGTTACCCGCATACCAGTTGTTGCCGACAGTGGAATTCAACAGCGGATCGGCCGGATAATTGACGTTGTACGGGGTGTCGCCGGTGGCGCCGTTGCCATATGGGTCGCCGCTGACGCGATAGCTTTCGCGACGCCACTCGGCGCCGGTGGCCACCGCCACCGGGCCGGCCCACGAATCGAAGGCCTCGCCGCTGATATTGAAGCTGCCCACATCCTGCTGCTGGCGCGTGTGCTGTTGCGGACCGTATTCCGGCGCCACGTAAGCCCAGGTGGCGTCGCTGACCGGCACATTGCCGATGACGTTCATCGGGACGCAACCGGCGGCGCGCGCAGTCAGGCTGCGGCAGGCGATCGAGCCATCCGCCAGGCGCACCGCATCGATGGCGGCGGTATAGCGGTTGTTCAGCGTCATATCGTGGACGATGATGTCGGTGAAGTTGATGCCGCGTTCAACGTAGGCGTCATACCGCCAATCCCTGCCCAGCGCCGCAAAATTGCCGTCGGCGCCCAGCACCAGCCGACGCATCTCGCGGGTAGGATGAACGTTGATACTTTCCGGGAACTGGCCGTTGGCCGTGCCGTACTGGAAACTGGTGATGTTATTGGCCGCGCACGCCGCCGCAATCGACGCCGGCAGGTACGGGTTATCGCACTGCACGGTCAGATTGGCATTTTTGGCCGCGCCGGGATTGGGCGTGAACGCCGACTTGACCTTGCCGAAGTTGGCGGTGAAGTAGATTTCATGATCAGGGTTGATGTCGAAGCCCACGCGGGTGTACGCTACCTGGCGCGTCAGGTCCATCGCCAGGTTGGTGCCGGCGCCCACACTGCCGCTCAAATCGCCGCCGACGCAGAACGGATTGACGCAACCGGTCACCGCGCCGGTGCCGGTCGGCACACCGCCGGAGCCGTAGTTAAACTTGTAGGGCTGGCCGTTGACGCCGAACGCCGTGCCTTGCAGCGGGCCGTTGGTAATCAGACCGTATTTGGCATACTGGTATTGCTGCGCGTGTTCAATGACGGTGTACTGCGGCTTGCCGTCGTTGGTGGCACTGAGCGGGCGCACCTGATAGGCGGGATTCTTGTACCACGAACGGCCGTTCGGACCGACTTCGCCAAAGCCGGGCGAATCGATGCCCTTTTCGCGGCCATATTCAGCACTGGCCGTCACGTGCAGGCGATTGTCCAGGAAGGCCTTGCCCCATGCGGCCTGCAGGGTGCCGTTCTTGTCGTCGTGGTAGGTGGTCTGGCCACCCTCGACGTTGGCCTTGAAGCCTTCGAATTTTTTATCGGTGATGAAGTTGACCACGCCACCGATGGCGTCCGAACCGTAGGACGCCGAGGCGCCGCCGGTCACCACGTCGACGCGCTTGACCAGCAGCTGCGGGAACTGGCTGACGTCCGTTACGCCGGTGACGTTGGCGCCGACCACGCGCTGGCCGTCCAGCAGCGTCAGGGTGCGGATCGGACCGAGGCCGCGCAGGCTCAGTGAGCTCAGGCCCTGGATGCCGCTACTGGTGCTGTTGGTGCTGGTGGTGCGGCCGGTGCTGCCCTGCAGGGCCGGCAGCTCGGCGATGGCGTTGAACAGATTGGGCTTGGCGTTCTTGGCCAGGTCTTCGGCGCTTAGCACAGTGGTCGGCGTCGGCTGCGAGAAGCCGCGCGCCGCGATGCGCGAACCGGACACCGTTACCACGTTTTCCACCTTGGCTTCCGGTTCGGTGCCGGATGGTGCTGGCGTGTCGGTTTGTGCGACGGGTTGCGCATCGGCCGCCGGTGCAGGCGGCGTGGCCTGCTGCGCATGGGCGATGGCAATCCAGCTGCACGCACTGGCCACGGCCAGGCGCATGATGGTGTTACGGGTAGTCTGTGTAGTCATGTAGGTCTCCATATAGTTTTTTTGTGTTGTGCTACTTTGCTGCTACTCCCTGCGGATCTGCGTCACCAGATCGTCGGGCGGTACTCTTATGTCCAGCGTGACGCCTGCTTCGTCGGATTGCAGTGGTTCGAGATCGCGGAACTGGCTGTCCAGCAGGGAGGTCGGCATGTAGTGGCCAACCCGCGTATGCATGCGCGCCGCGATCAGTTCCTTCGGTCCGCTCAAGTGCGCGAAACGCAGCGCCGGATCGCCCTCGCGCAGCAGATCGCGGTAACGCCGCTTCAGCGCCGAGCAGGAAATCACCAGTCCCTCACCACGTTCGCGCGCTGCGCGGATCTGCGCCTGCAACGTCAGCAGCCACTCGGCGCGGTCAGCGTCGTTGAGCGCCACGCCGGCCGACATCTTGGCGACGTTGGCCGGGGGGTGAAACTGGTCGCCTTCAACGAAGCCGACTTCGTTCGCAGTCGCCAGCGCCTGCCCCACCGTGCTCTTGCCGCAGCCACTGACGCCCATCACCACCCACCGGATACTCTGCATCCATGTCTCCAAAATTAGATAGCGCTAACATTAGCCTCCTGCAAGAATTGATGCCGCGTGAAAGCACTTACCAACACGGTATCGAGGGAGTCCAATGGGCGCTAAGTTAGCGTTATCATTTTCCATCAACTTTAGCTCACCGTGGGAATTTGTAAAGACTTATTCATATTGCATCGCACCATGCGCGTCGCGGCGGCACAACGGTTGAGCTTCTATCCCGGGAAGATTGCAGCATGCTATATTTACAAACTTCGTCCCGCCCTCTGTTCCGTCATGCCGCTTGTCCTCAGGAGATTTATCCCGTTGCTGGCCACTCTGGCCGTGCTGACGGCCGTCCCCGCACAGGCGCTCGATCCCGCCACGCCGCTGCGCGACTACCACCACACCATCTGGACCAGCAAGGACGGCGCGCCAGCCGAAATCACCAGCATGGCGCAAACGCCGGATGGCTGGCTGTGGCTGGGCACACCGACCGGCATCTACCGCTTCGACGGCGTGCGCTTCGAACCCTATGTGCCGCCACCCGGCAGCAAGCTGCTGCACTCGCGTATCAGCAATCTGGTGGCGATGCCCAACGGTGACCTGATGATCGGCTATGTCTGGCCTGGCTTCTCGGTGCGCCATGCCGACGGCCGGCTGGAACACCTGGCGCAGGCGCAGGACAGTCTGATGTCGGTGTACTCCGTGGCGCGCGATATCGACGGCAGCCTGTGGGTGACCAGCGGCCAGGGCGTGCGCCGCTGGGCCAACGGCAAGTGGCAGGTGATCGGACCGGCGTCCGGGCTGGAGGGCCTGGTCGCGATTAGCCTGGCCGACCAGCACGGACGGCTCTACCTCGGTTCCGACAAGGGCACTTTTGTCCTGAACCGCGACAGCGGCCGCTTTGAACGGATCGACGCCGCGCCCTCCGACGCGCTGGTCGAAACGCCGGATGGCCAGCTCTGGGCCGGCGCCGGGGACCGCCTGCAAAGACTGCCCACCCCCGCGCCGACGCTGCGCCGGCCCGACTGGCTGGCGCCGTCGCGGGCCAGTGTCAACAGCCAGTTCGACCACGACGGCAATCTGTGGACGGTGCGCTGCCCGGTCGGCCTGTGCCTGTTGCGCGGCGCCGACCAGCGCAACCAGCCCGTGGTGGCGTCGCGCGACGCCACCGATAAACTGGATCAGCCATGGCAGGTCAGCAATCTGTCGACCAATCTGCTGCTGGAAGACCATCTCGGAAATATCTGGATGGCGACGCAGGCGGGCCTGGAGCGCTTCCGCAACAGCGCCATGCTGCCGGCCAAGGTCGGCGGCGCCGACGGCTTCTACACGCTGGCGCGCGGCGACGACGGCGAGGTGTGGGTCAGCGACCGCCGCAAACATAACGTCTGGCAGCTGACGCCGGGCCAGCCGCCGCGCGCGCACGCCGACTACGATTTCGTCGCGGCCGACCGCAACGGCGCCTTGCTGATGGCGGGTCCGACCGCGCTCACGCGACGCCGCGGCCAGCGGGTCGAGCAGATCGCCTGGCCCGCAGAACCGGGCAGTTACGCGACTTATGCGGTAGTCGACGACGGCCGCCGCCTGTGGCTGAAGCTGGCCGATCGCCGCACCTTTGTGCTGGTCGACGGCCAGTGGCGCAAGCGCTCCGCAGTCATGGAATCGGGCTACATCAACTCTGCGGTGGACGGCGACGGCAAGATGTGGTTCGTCAGCAGCAAGGGCGTGGTGTCGCACTTTGACAATGGCGTGGTGCGCACCGCCTGGTCGCCCGAGCAGCACGGCATCACGGCGATCTGCGGCATCTTTGCCGGCGGCGAGGTGCTGCTCGCCGGCGAGAACGGCGTCGCCGTACTGCGCGACGGCCAGTGGACCAAATTGAACACCGACCAGCCGGCGGCGCTGAGCAATGTGACCGGCATGACCGCCAGCGCCAACGGCGACCGCTGGCTCAATGGCGGCCATGGCGTGCTGCGCATCACTCAGGCCGACTGGCAGGACGCCATGACGCATCCCGAGCGCCTGCTGCGCTATACGCTGTTCGACGCCGCCGATGGTTATGCCGGCGAAGCAGCTACCGGCGTATGGGACAACACGGCGCTCACCGACAGCAAAGGCAAGCTGTGGTTCGCCAGCACTTCCGGCCTGTGGCGGCTGGACCCCGACAAACTCTGGCGCAGCACACTGCAGCCGCGCGTGGAAATCCTGCTGCTGCAAGCCGATGCGGCCTACGCGCCGCAAGATCAACTGCGCCTGCCTGCCGGCACCGTGCAACTGCGCATCGACTATACCGGGCTGGGGACCGACAAACCTGAAAAGCTGCGCTTCCAGTATCGGCTCGATGGTATCGACCAGGATTGGCAGGAGGCCGGCCAGCGCCGCAGCGCCTATTACACCAACCTGGGGCCGGGCGCCTACCGCTTCCTGCTGCGCGCGGTGAACGAAAATAACGTCAGCAGCAAAGAAGCAAGCCTGGACTTCGGCATTGATCCCACCGTGACGCAAACCGGCTGGTTCAAGGCAGCGCTGGCGCTATTGGCCGCCACCCTGCTCTATCTGCTGTACCGCCAGCGGCTGCGCATCAACACCCGGCGCGCGCTGGAGCGCTTCAACCTGCGCGTGGAAGAGCGCGAGAGCATCGCCCGCGACCTGCACGACACCCTGCTGCAATCGATGCAAGGGGTGATCTACAGCGTCAAGGCGATCGCCATGGACTTGCCGCCGCAGGAACCGATGCGACACGCGATGGACCGCACCGTCAAGCTGGCCACCGACGCGCTGGTCGAGGGCCGCGACCGCGTCAGCGAACTGCGCGCCGAAGCCGCCACGCGGCTCAATTTGAGCGACGCCCTGCAGGCCACCGCCGCCGAACATGCCGGCGCCGGCCTGCAAATCGCGGTGCGCAGCGAAGGCGCGCCGCGCGAACTGCACCCCGTCGTCCACGACGAACTGCTGTTGATGGGACGCGAGTGCCTGCTCAACGCCATCCGCCACGCCCGGGCCAGCGAGGTAAATGTGGTGTTGCAGTGGGGCGAGCGCGCGCTCAAGCTGGTGGTCAGCGATAACGGCGTCGGCATGCCGGCGGAAGTGGCGGCCGCGCAGAGCAAGCCGGGACACTGGGGCCTGGAAGGCCTGCACGAACGCGCCCATCGCCTGCAGGCCGGGCTGGAATTGGAAACCGGCGCCGGCGGCACCGTGTGGCGCATCTCGGTGCCGGCCACGCTGGCCTATCGCCGCCGCGCCAGCGAGGCCGAGGCGTAGACGTTGGCGCGGGCGCGCAGCATGGGATCGTCGCTGGCGGCAATGCCGGTCGGTAGCCGCGTGGGCATAAAGGTCATGAAGTCGCAGCTGGTGTCGGCCAGGGCGGTGATCAGCAGCGCGCCAAGCGGCACCCGCTCCTGCCCTTGCCATGGCATGCTGGGATCGTCCAGCGGATCGCCCGCCGCCGGCAGTTGCGCGTACAACTGGAAGCGGATCGGCCCTTGCAGCAGGCGTTCGTCCATCTCGCGCTCCAGAAAGGCAGATGGTAGCTGGCGTTCCTGCGCTGCGCTCAAATAGCGCGTACCGGCTTCCGGCACCGCCATGAGCCGCGCCGGCCGCGCAACACCATCCGCGCCGGTGAACAGAAAAGCATGGGTCGAATGATAGGGCGTGCAGGCATACGAGGACGGCGCCGCGTGCGACGCCAGTAAGGCCGGCAGGCGCAGCGTGTCCGGGTGGCGCTGCTCGTGGGCGGCGATGCGCTGCGGATCGGGCACGCCGGTATTGGGGTCAGCGGCTTGCGCTTCCAGGTAGCTCAGATAGGAAACCGGCGTGGCGGCGTAAAAAATCGGCTCGGATACCAGCACCATGTCATACGATTCATGCTCGCCGTGCACGCGCACCGCCATGCCGCGCAGGTTGCGGGTCTTTTCCGAAATCGCCGGATCGCTGCCGCCGACCGAAAAACGCACGGTGGCCGGCAGTGGGCCGTCGCGCAGTATCGCAATGTCGGCAAAGTGGGCGGCGTTGGCATGCGGCGCGAAGTGGCCAACGGCGCAGTAACCTCGCGCGTGGCTGGCGCGCTTGCCGGCATGGGCGCCAAGATGGGTCAGGGCATCGAGCAAAGGCTGCCGGCCGGAGGAAATCGTCATCGTGCCGTGTGCCCGTCCTGCCTACAGTTCCCAGGTTTCCAGCAGGCCGCGTTGCAGGCAGATGGTGACCGCGTGGGTGCGGTCATTGGCGTCCAGTTTCGTCATCACGGTGCGCATATAGCTCTTGACGGTTTCCTCGCTGATGCCCAGCTTTTCGCCGATGGCGCGGTTGGACAGGCCGCCGGCCACATTGCGCAGCACATCCAGTTCGCGAAAGCTCAAACGGTCGCGGTCAAAATAAATCTGCCCGCCCAGCAGTTCGGAAGGCCAAACCTCGCGTCCCCGATGCACCGTGCGTATGCTGTCGAGCACATTCTCGGCCAGCATGCTTTTGAGGAGATAGCCACTGGCGCCGGCTTTGTGCGCGGCCTGCACCAGCGCGCCGCCGGCATAGGTACTCAAGGCGATCAGGCGGGCGTTGGGACGATTGCGGCGGATCGCCGAAATCGCATTCAGGCCGCCCAGGCCCGGCATGCGCAAGTCCATCAGCGTGACATCGGGCCGGGCTTCGGCATAACGCGCTACCGCCTCTTCGCCGCTGTCAGCTTCGGCCGCCAGTTCGATATCCGGCGCTTTCGCCAGGATAGCCAGCAGCCCCTCGCGCAGCAAGGGGTGATCGTCGACGATCATGACACGGATGGAGTGTGGATAGCTCATATCAGTGATTCTACGCATTTTGACGCAGCCCGGCATCCCCCGTTCTAGGGTAGCATACGCCCCTATCCCTACCGACATAAGAGACCTGCGCACATGATCGCCACCGCCGTTCCGCCTGCCACCGCCAGCCGGCCGCTGACTGGCCAGGATTACAAGACCCTGGCGCTGGCCGCCCTCGGCGGCGCGCTGGAATTCTACGATTTCATCATCTTCGTCTTTTTTGCCAACGTCATCGGCCAGCTGTTCTTCCCGCCCGACATGCCGGAGTGGCTGCGCACCCTGCAAACCTTCGGCATTTTCGCCGCCGGCTACGTGGTGCGGCCACTGGGCGGCATCGTCATGGCGCACTTCGGCGATCTGCTGGGCCGCAAGCGCATGTTCACGCTGTCGATCCTGCTGATGTCGGTGCCGACGCTGGCCATCGGCCTGCTGCCGACCTACGCCAGCATCGGCCTGGCCGCGCCAATGCTGCTGTTGCTGATGCGCGTGCTGCAGGGCGCGGCGGTCGGCGGCGAGGTGCCGGGGGCCTGGGTGTTTGTCTCCGAGCATGTGCCGGCGCGCCACACCGGCTACGCCTGCGGCGTGCTGACCGCTGGCCTGACCGTCGGCATCCTGCTTGGCTCCCTGGTGGCGACCGGCCTGAATACCGCTTACCTCCCAGCGGAAGTACTGGCCGGCCCCTGGCGCTGGCCGTTCCTGCTGGGCGGCGTGTTCGGCCTGGCCTCGATGTACTTGCGCCGCTGGCTGCACGAGACGCCGGTGTTTGCCGAAATGGCGCAACGCCAGGCGCTGGCCGCCGAGATGCCGCTCAAGACCGTGCTGCGCAGCCACCGCGCCGCCGTCGCCGTCTCGATGCTGCTGACCTGGATGCTGTCGGCCGGGATCGTGGTGGTGATCCTGATGACGCCCGCGCTGCTGCAAAAGATGTATCACATCGACGCCCGCACCTCGCTGCTGGCCAACACCCTGGCCACGGTCGGCCTGGCGCTGGGCTGCATCTGCTACGGCGTGATGGCCGACCGCATCGGCGCCAAGCCGGTGCTGTTTATCGGCGCCCTGCTACTGGCCATCTGCACCTGGGTGTTTTACACCACGTTGCGGGTGCAGCCGGAATGGCTGCTGCCGCTGTACGGCCTGACCGGATTCTTTGTCGGCGTGGTCGGCGCGGTGCCGTGCGTGCTGGTGCAGGCATTCCCGCCGCAGGTGCGCTTTTCCGGCCTGTCGTTCTCGTATAACCTGTCGTACGCCATCTTCGGCGGCCTGACGCCGATGGTGGTCACGCTGATGCTGAAGAATGAACCGCTGGCGCCGGCCTTCTATGTGATCGCGGTCTGCGTGATCGGCATGCTCACCGCACTGTTCGTGCGCAAGGCTCAGACCTAGGCTGCCCGCCGCAGCGACTGCGGCGGCGCACCACAGACGCGCAGGAAGGCGCGCCGCATCTGCTCCACCTGCGCAAAGCCCGATTCCCGGGCGATGTAGTCCAGCGTGTGGCGCGTGTTTTCGATCATCGCGCGCGCCGACTCCAGCCGCAGCGACTCCACCGCCCTGGCCGGCGACTGCCCGGTCTCGTCGCGGAAGCGCCGGCTGAACTGGCGCCGGCTCAGGTTCGCCACGCCGGCCAGTTCGTCCACCGACAGCTGTCGCCGCAAATGCGTGCGCGCATAGGACAGCACTTTTTGTATCGGGTCCGAACGCGGCGCCATCTCTAGCAGCGTGGAGAACTGCGAGTGGTTGCTGGCACGGCGGTGATAGATAACCATCTGGCGCGCGATCTTCAGCACCAGCTCGACGCCATGATCCTGCTGCACCATGGCCAGCGCCAAGTCGATGCAGGCCGTCATGCCGGCCGAACTCCAGTACTTCCCATCATGGATGTAAATTGCCTCCGGCTCCACCTTCAGCAGCGGAAAACGCTGCTGAAGGTCGGCGGCGCGCGCCCAGTGCGTGGTGACGCGCCGCCCGTCCAGCAGCCCGGTGGCCGCCAGCAGTTCAGCGCCGGTACAGATGCTGCCGGCGCGGCGTGCGGCCATGCAGGCGCTGCGCACCATCTCCAGCAGCGGCGCGCTGGTCGGCATGCTGCCGACCGTGCCGAACACCAGCACCGTATCCATGATGGCTGATGTATCGGCGCCAGCCTGCGTTGCGACTGCCGGTCCGGCGGAACTGGCGACGCTACCGCCAGTCTGCGACAGCATCGTCATGTCATATAAACGCGCGCCCGATAGTACGTTCGCCAGCTCGAACACCGTCAGCGCGGCGAAGTCCAGCACCTCGAATCCTGGGAACACAAAAAAGGCGATTGATTTCATGCGCCGATGGTAGCGGAGCGTCGCGCGCGCCGGGATCCAGCGTAAGCGGGGGCATCTAACCTCTTTCGGGGGCTAGCTTGCACACGGTCGCTGTGCAGCATCCCCTCATATGGGGAGCATGTCCCGAATTGCGCGGTTTACGTCCCAAATTGCAGGGAGCGCGCTCATATAATTTTTTCATTTCACCCTGCAAGGAGCTCCCATGACGACCCAATACATCACGGTCAACGGCATCCAGACCGCCTATCGCCTGTACGGCGAGCGCGGCACCGAACCACCGCTGTTCCTGATGCAGCACTTCACCGGTACCATGGACAACTGGGACCCGCTGGTGATCGAGGGCCTGGCCCGGCATCGGCAAGTGGTCGTATTCGACAACGCCGGCGTCGGCGCGTCGCATGGGATCACGCCGTCCAACGTGCCGGAGATGGCGCAGCAGGCACTGAGCGTAATCGAGGCGCTGGGCCTGGGGCAGGTCGACCTGCTGGGTTTTTCGCTGGGCAGCTTCCTGGCGCAGGAAATCGCCGCCAACCTGCCGAAGAGCGTGCGCCGCATGGTGCTGGCCGGCGGTTGCCCGTCCGGCATGGGCGCGGGCGACTTCCGCAAGGTGATCAGCGAAATCGGCGGCAAGACGCCGGGCGAAATCCTGCTGCACCTGTTCTTCACGCCGACCGCCAACAGCCAGCAACGCGGCAAGGCCTTCCTGCAACGCCTGAAGTTCCGCGATGAGGCAGGCCCCAATCCGCCGTCGCAGACA
This sequence comes from Duganella margarita, assembly GCF_009857535.1. Taxonomy (GTDB): domain Bacteria; phylum Pseudomonadota; class Gammaproteobacteria; order Burkholderiales; family Burkholderiaceae_D; genus Rugamonas; species Rugamonas margarita. Next base: position 86,573 of record NZ_WWCS01000006.1, on the reverse strand, counting down.
TTCACCGCCCAGTACCTGGCAATCGAAAGCTGGTGCGGCCAGCGCGACGCCGGTTACGCGCTGCTGAAGCGCATCAAGCACCCGGTATTGGTGGTCCAGGGCAGCAATGACACCATGTTTCCGACCGAGCAATCGATACGCCTGTTCCAGCACCTGCCGAATGCACAACTGAGTTTGTATCCGGACGCCGGCCACGCCTCGCTGTTCCAGTACCCGTCGCTGTTCGTCGAACAGGTCGACACCTTCCTGCGCAAGGAACTCGCATGACCGAGCGCCGCCTATTCCTGAAGGCCATGGCCGCCGTCGGCGGTGGTCTGATGCTGCAAATCGCCATTCCTGCGGCGCGCGCGCGTGACGCCTCGACCACGTCCTCCAGCGTCTTCGAACCGAACGCCGTGGTACGCATCACCGCCGACGGCAAGGTTCACATGGCCATGCCCTATGTCGAAATGGGCCAGGGCACCTACACCTCGATTCCCATGCTGATCGCCGAGGAACTGGAAGTGGACCTCAAGGACGTCGCGCTGGAGCATGCCGGCGCCGACGACAAGCGCTATATGAATCCGGCGCTGGGCTTCCAGGTCACCGGCGGCTCGACCACCATGCGCGCCGCCTGGATGCCGATGCGCCAGGCCGGCGCCGCCGCGCGCTTGCTGCTGATCCAGGCCGCAGCGCAGCAGTGGCAGGTCGATCCCGCCACCTGCCGCGCCGAGCATGGCACGGTGATCCACGCGCCGTCCGGCCGCAAGCTCGGTTACGGCGCGCTGGCCGACGCCGCCGCCACACTGCCGCTGCCGGATGTGAAGACCATCGTACTGAAACAGCCCAAGGACTTCCGTCTGATCGGCAAAGTCACGCGCCGTCTCGACACGCCGGACAAGCTGAATGGCTCGGCCGAATACGGCATCGACGTCCAGCTGCCCGGCATGAAAGTGGCCGCGCTGGCGATATCGCCGGTGTTCGGCGGCCGTCTGGCAGGGCTGGACGAAGCGGCCGCGCTCAAGGTGCCCGGCGTGCACCAGGTGGTGAGGCTGGACGACGGCGCCGCCGTCATCGCCGACAACTACGGCGCCGCGCACAAAGCCCTGCTGTTGCTGGACCTGCGCTGGGATGACGGTCCGAATGCGAAACTGAGCAGCGCCGACATCGTCGCCGACATGGTGCGCGCGGCCGATGCCGGCAGCGCGCAAGTGCGCAGCGACGGCAACCCGGAGCAGGCCTTTGCCGGCGCCGCGCGCGTCATCGACGCCACTTACGAGCTGCCCTTCCTGGCCCACGCGCCGATGGAGCCGATGAACTGCACCGTGCACGTCACGCCGGACAGCTGCGAAGTCTGGACCGGTACCCAGGTCATCACCCGCGCCCGCGCGGTGGCGGCCAAGGTCACCGGCCTGCCATTGGAAAAAGTCAGCGTGCATAATTTCCTGCTGGGCGGCGGCTTTGGCCGCCGGCTGGAAATCGACGGCGTTGAACGCGCGGTACGCATCGCCCGCGAGGTCCCGCATCCGGTCAAGGTGATCTGGAGCCGCGAGGACGACATCCAGCACGATATGTATCGCCCCTATTTCTACGACCAGATGCGCGCTGGGCTGGATGCGCAAGGCGATGTGGTGGCCTGGTCGCATCACACCACCGGCTCCTCGGTGCTGGGCCGTTTCCTGCCACCGGCGTTCAACAACGGCTGGGACCCGGAAACCGTGGACGGTGCCGAGAAGCCGCCCTACGACTTCAAGGCGATCCAGGTGAACTACACCCGCCACGAACCGCCGCACATCCCTACCGCGTTCTGGCGCGGCGTCGGCCCATCCCACAATGTATTCGTGGTGGAGAGCTTCATCGACGAACTGGCGGCCAGCGCCAAGGCTGACCCACTGGCCTACCGGCTGGCGCTACTCAAGCAGAATCCACGCGCTGAACAGGTGCTGAAGCTGGCCGCGCAAAAAGCCGGCTGGAAGGGATCTCACGCCGGCAAGACCGGACGCGGACTGTCGGTGCAATTCGCCTTCGGCACCTACATGGCGATGGTGGTCGATGCCCATATCCAGGACGGCGAAGTGCGCGTCAGCCGCGTGGTATGCGCGTTGGACTGCGGCGTGGTGGTCAATCCGGACACGGTCAAGGCGCAAGTGGAAGGCGCCGTTATCTTCGGCATCTCTGGCGCGCTGTATGGCGACGTCACCTTCAAGGATGGCCGCGTCGAGCAAACCAACTTCCACGACTACCGCGTGCTGCGCATGCACGAAACGCCGGTGATCGATACCTACATCGTCAGCAGCAACGAGGCGCCCGGCGGCATGGGCGAACCGGGCACCTCGGCGTTGATGCCGGCGCTGGCCAACGCGGTGTATGCCGCCACCGGCACCCGGGTGCGAAAGCTGCCAATCGCCAAGGCCCTGGCCGCGGCAACCACTTAACAGGAGCACGAGCATGACTTCATTGAACATCAACGGCAAAGCGGTCGACGTCGAGGCCGAACCAGACACCCCGCTACTGTGGGTGCTGCGCGACGAACTGCATATGTCCGGCACCAAATTTGGCTGCGGCATGGCGCTGTGCGGCGCTTGCACCGTGCACCTGGACGGCCAGCCGTCGCGCGCCTGCGTCACGCCGGTATCGGCGGCGGCAGGCAAGAAGATCACCACCATCGAAGCGATCGCCGAATCGGCGGTCGGCAAGCGCGTGCAGATGGCATGGGCGGAAATCGACGTGCCGCAATGCGGCTACTGCCAGTCCGGCCAGATCATGGCCGCCACCGCGCTGCTGAAGGCGATTCCCAGACCGACCGACAAGGACATCGACCAGGCCATGTCCGGCAATATCTGCCGCTGCGGCACGTATCCGCGCATCCGCGCCGCCATCCACAAAGCAGCGGGGAAAGCATGATGCGCGCGCTCCTGCTGATGTGTGCCGCGCTTGCCGGGGTAGCGCAGGCCGCGCCCAAAGGTGACGGCAAGCTGTTCGACCCGGTGGCCAGCGTGGTGATGTCGCCGCGCTGCATCAACTGCCACCAGGTCGAGGCCCCGCACCAGAAGGACATCGGCATCGTTCACGCGCAGCAGGTGGTGCGCGGCGCCGACGGCCACGGTTCGGCAGTGCTGCATTGCGCCGCCTGCCACCAGGCGTCCAACAGCGCGCAAGGCCGCGTGCCGGGCGCGCCCAACTGGCACCTGGCGCCGCTCAGCATGAAGTGGCAAGGCCTGGACAAGAAAGGCGTGTGCCAGCAGATGAAAGACCCAAAACGCAACGGCAACCGCAAGACCGGCGAACAAGTGATCGAACACATGAAAACCGATCCGCTGGTGCTGTGGGCGTGGAATCCGGGCGCCCAGCGCACGCTGCCGCCGATGTCGCATGAAGACTTCATCAAGGCGCTGGAAACATGGGCGGATGCCGGCATGCCCTGCCCTCAATAACTCACACACCAAGGAACATCATGAACGCATTGCTCAAACAAGTCCTGAAGGCCCACGGCGGCCTGCAACACTGGAAAAGCCTGAACAAGCTGACCGCGCATCTGAGCCAGGGCGGCATTCTGTGGCCACTCAAAGGCCACGGTGGCAAACTGGATGAAGTGGATGTCAGCATCGAACTGCATCGTCAGTGGACTTCGCACTCGCCGTTCGGCGCGGCGGGCCGCCGCACCTCGGTCACGCCGCAGCACGCCATTATCGAAACGGCAGACGACACGGTGGTCGAATCGCTGCCGTCGCCGCGCGATTCGTTTGCCGGCTTTGGCCTGGAGACCCAATGGAGCGAGCCGCAACTGGCCTACTTCGTCGGCTACGCCATCTGGAATTATCTGACGCTGCCGTTCGCGTTTGCCGAACCAGGTTTCGAGTTCGAAGAACTGATGTCGTGGCAGGAGGGCGGGGAATCGCTGCGCCGCCTGAAGGTGCGCTACCCGGACAGCATAGCCACCCACAGCCGCGAACAGACGTTCTACTTCGCCGAAGACGGCAAGTTGCGTCGCCACGACTATGACGTCGATATCAGCGGCGGTACGCCGGCGGTGCACTACTTCCATGACTACGGCACCTTCGACGGCATCAGCATGCCGACCCGCCACCTGATCTACGTGCGAGACGCCGACCTGGGACACCAGCCGGAACCGCTGGTGGTATCGATCGGCGTCAGCCAGATCAAATTCAGCTAACTAAGACGCGCGATCGCTGCAACCGCACCATCAGCAGCAGCGCCAGTATCAGGAAGATGCTGGATGCGGTAAGCGCCACGAATTCCAGGTTGGAGGCATGGCCGACCGTCTGGGCGCGCAGCGGCCTATTGATAAGACGGTATAATCCGGATGAGCTTATGACGAGTCTTCATCAATGGAATACGAGAATTTCAACGACCTGCTGGCGTTTGTGACGGTGGCGCGCGAGGGCAGCTTCACCAAGGCGGCCAAGCAGCTGGGCGTATCGCAGTCGGCGCTGAGCCACACGATACGCGGATTGGAGACGCGCCTGGGCATTCGCCTGCTGACGCGCACCACGCGCAGCGTCACCCCGACCGAGGCCGGCGAACGGCTGCTCAACACCGCCGCGCCACGCTTTGACGAGATCACGCAGGAACTGGCCTCGCTCAACGAATTGCGCGACAAGCCGGCCGGCACCATCCGCATTACGGCGGCCGAGCATGCGGCCAACAATGTGTTGTGGCCCAAGCTGTCGCCGATTATGCACGACTATCCTGATGTGAAGATCGACATCAACGTCGACTACAGCATGACCAACATCGTCTCCCAGCGCTTCGACGCCGGCGTGCGCTTGGGCGACCAGGTGGAAAAGGACATGATCGCGGTACGCATCGGCCCCGACCTGCGTATGGCGGTGGTGGCGACGCCGGAGTATTTTGCCAAGCATGGCAAACCGCGCGCGCCACAAGACCTGCAACAGCACAGCTGCATCAATCTGCGCCTGCCCACGCACGGCAATCTGCAGATATGGGAATTTGAAAAGAACGGCACGCAACTTAACGTGCGCGTCGACGGCCAATGGGTGTTCAACAACACCACCTCGCGCCTGCGCGCCGCATTGGCCGGCTACGGCATCGCGTATGTACCGGAAGATATGGTGTGCGAGCTGGTGAAGGAAGGCACGCTGATACGCGTCATGAAAGAATGGTGCCCGACCTTCCCCGGCTATCACTTGTACTACCCAAGCCGCCGCCAGTCCTCATCCGCCTTCCAGCTGGTGGTAGACGCGCTGCGCATCTAAACTGTTACAGGTCTTCGTGGTGGCCGGACGCACCCTGCTTCCAGTACGCGGAGATCCGGGCTGCCTCGCGCGGGTGGCCCTTGTCGACAAACACCGCGTCGCGCACCTGCGCGGCCACCGACGCTTCACCAGCAAACCAGAAGAAGCCTTCGCCCGCCGGCAGTCGCAGGGCGCGGATCGCGGCCAGCAGCGCTTCCTGGCTGTCCAGCAGTTGCAGGTCCACCTGCGCTTCGCTGCGGAACGGCAGCAAAGCCGCACTCTCCGCCGCCACCAGCACCGTTACTTTCGCCTCGCGCGGCAGTTCTTCCAAACGGCGGCGAATCGCCGGCAGCGCGGTCGCATCGCCGGCCAGCAGATGCCAGTCATAATCCATCGGGATAATCATCGAGCCGCGCGGACCGGCGATCACCGCCGTCTGGCCCACGGCCGCCTGGCGCGCCCAGTCGGAGGCGGCGCCGGTGGCGTGCAGCGCGAATTCGATGGTCAGTTCGCCGGCCACATTGTCATAGCTGCGCGGAGTGAAATCGCGCCGGCCTTCATCACTCAGCATGAATTTGACATGGTCGTCGTAGGAAGCCGAGACGAAATCGTGTAAGGTCTCGCCTTTGAATGTTACGCTGACATAGTCCGGAGCCAGATGCTGTACCTTGGCCACTTGCAGTTCCCGCCGTTTGATGTCGTGCCGCACGCGCTGAATTCGATTGCTCATCTTCCGCTCCTTAGTTGATAATGTCCCCTATTATGACCAAACAAGTTAATAAAGTCAACCAATCGGAACAGGTGTTCGACGCCATCCACTCGATCATGCATTTGTTCCGCGCCCGCCAGTTGCGCGGCTTGCGCGACAACCCGCACGAGTTGACGCATATGGAATACAAGGCGCTGGGCTTCTTTTTTCGCCATCCCGGCGCCACCCAGGGCGATCTGGTGGCCCACTCGGGCCGTGACAAGGCGCAGCTGGCGCGCCTGCTGAAAGGCCTGCGCGACAAGCAGTTGCTGGACGCCACCGCCGACGAGGCAGACCGCCGCATCACCCGCCTGACGCTCAGCGCGGCAGGCCATAACATCTTCCACAGCCTGCACCAATTGGGCATCCACGCCTCGTCGGCCGCCGTCACTGGCATGAGCGCCGAGCAGTTGACTCAATTACAAGGACTGTTGCAGCAGATCCGCAATAACCTGGAAGCGGACGACAAGATGTAGATCGTCTGTCGGCCTACTCTTACACAAACACAAGAGGCGCACCGATGTGGGGCATAGCTGGCACCGTTGATAATCAACGGACTCACTACCCCACTTATCGGGAATCTCATGTCACAGCTTGCGTATGCCGTCTCCGCCCCTGCCGTCGCCACCAGCGCCGCAGCGATTTACCGTTCACTCAACGCCGGGCCGCCGGACGATGCGACACTCGCCGATGCCCGCACCTTTTTGGGGCAGCGGCTCCAGGCCGCGCAGCAACTGCGCGACGACCTGCCGGCCGAACCGGAGCAGCTGGCGCCATGGATCGCCAGCCGCGCCTTTACCGTCGGCGTCGAATACCAGGCTTACCTGCAAGGCCGCCGCGAAGGTGCGCCACGCCGCTATTTCAGCAACCAGGCGCACGCCCTGCACTTCCTTAAGTACGCCGCACCCACCAAGCTGGTGGACGGCGCCTGGCTGTATGGCCTGCTGGCGCGCTGGGACGATCCCGACTTCCGCCCGCTGATCCAGACCTACCTGGAAGAACTGGGCGACGGCGTGCCGGAAAAGAACCACGTCCTGCTGTACAAAAAACTGCTGGCTGCGCACGACTGCGAGGACTGGCAGCAGCTGCCGGACACTTATTTTGAACAAGGCGCGATTCAGCTGGCGCTGGCCTATGACGCCGAGCGCTTCCTGCCGGAGATCATCGGCTACAACCTCGGTTACGAACAGCTGCCGCTGCATCTGCTGATCACCGCCTACGAGCTCAATGAACTGGGCATCGATCCCTATTACTTCACGCTCCACATCACGGTGGACAACGGCAGCACCGGCCACGCGCACAAGGCGGTGCAGGCGCTGTTGCAGCTGCTGCCGCGCTTTGGCGATAGCGCCAGCGTGTGGCAGCGCGTGCAGAACGGCTACCGTCTCAACGACCTTGGCGCCTGCACCACGTCGATTATCGAAGGCTTCGACCTGCAGGAAGAACTGGAAAACATCATGGCCGCCAAGGCCCACGCCGGCGCCAATATGCATTCCGACTACTGCCGCCTGGCCGGCCGCAGCATCAACCAGTGGCTCAGCGATCCGCAGCAAATCCCGCAGATGCTGGCGGAACTGGAAAGCGCCGGCTGGATCCAGCGCGGCCAGCCGCCGGAGAACAGCCGTTTCTGGCGCCTGATCCAGAGCGAGCGCGCCGAAATGTTCGGCGTCTTCAGCGCCTACGAACAGCAGGTGCTGCGCGACTGGATCGTGACGCCGGCGCGGGTGCCGAGCTTCCGCGCACGCCAGCGCTCGCTGGATTCGCTCGGCCTGCACCAGACGCCGCGCCACGGCGCGCTGCGCGGCATCGTGCGCCACCACGCCGACGATGACGACAGCAGCCCGCTGCGCCAGCTGGAACAGCAAGTCGCCACGCTAGGCAGCAAACAAGCCGCCGTGCAGCTGCTGCAGACGCTGATGACTCCAGCCCAGCACCATCGTCCTCTGGGCCTGATGGCGACCCGCATGTACCGACAACTGATCGCCTGATATGAACCAAACCGGTAGTTTAATGATCATCGGCGGTAATGAAGACCGTACCGATAACAAGGATGTGCTGCAAAAATTTGTCGAACTGGCGGGCGGCCTGGATAGCCCGATCATCGTCACCACGGCAGCCAGCACGGTGCCGGAGGACGTCTGGGAGATGTACCGTATTGCCTTCGACGCGCTCGGCGCCACCGATGTCACCCATGTGCGCATCGACAGCCGCGCGGATGCCGACGACGATATGCTGGCGCTGAAGCTGGCGCAAGCGCGCGGCATATTCATGACCGGCGGTGACCAGAAGCGCCTGATGGCCTTCATCGGCGGCACGAAGATGGACCGCGCCATGCGCATGGCTTATCTGGAAAACGGCGCCTGCATCGCCGGCACCAGCGCCGGCGCTTCCGGCATGTGCACCCACATGCTGGCCGAGGGCAAGGCCGATCTGGCGCCGGAAAAAGGCGCGGTGCGGCTCGGCGCAGGCCTGGGCTATGTCACCCGCGTCATCATCGACCAGCACTTTTCGCAACGCCACCGCCTGAACCGGCTGCTGAGCGTCATCGCGCAAAGCCCGTTCCTGCTGGGCGCCGGCATTGACGAAGACACCGCGCTGATCGTCAAGGACAACGCCATCGAAGTAGCCGGCACCGGCGGCGTGACGGTGGTCGATTGCCGCAATGCCGTCACCACCATCGCCGACATCGCGCGCGGGGAAGTACCGCAAATGCAGGATGTGCGGCTGCACCTGCTGCCGTCCGGCTCCCGCTTTACCAGCCCCGCCGCAGGCGGCGCGCTGGCAGATTTCATCCAATATTTAACCGACAGGACCTGATCGCATGAACATCGTCAAACAGCACGTACTCCGTGGCCCGAATCTGTATTCCAACCAGCCTTGCCTGCTGAGCGTCATCGATTTGCAAGGGCTGCGCGACCACACCAGCACCAGCATCGAAGGCTTTAACCAGCAGATGCTGGAACTGCTGCCATCGCTGTACGATCACCGCTGCTCGGTAGGCCAATACGGCGGCTTCGTTCAGGCCCTGAACAACGGCGCCAACCTGGCGCACGTGGTGGAACACGTGACCATTGCGCTGCAATGCCTGGCCGGCACGCCGACCTATCTGGGACGCACGCATGAAGTGCAGGACACGCCTGGCCAGTACCGTGTGGTGTGTTCGTACGAATCGGAGCACGTGGCGATTGATGCCTGCGACCTGGCAATCGCGCTGGTGCGCGGCCTGGCCACCGGCGCGCAGGGTCTGGCGCAACAGCTGGAAGCCGGCGTCGCCGCGCTGCGCGACACCGCCGAACAACACGCGATCGGCACCAGCACCGGCGCCATCCTGCGGGCGGCGATCCGCCAGGGCATCCCGTATCAGCGCCTGACCGACGACGCCAATATGTTCCTGCTCGGCTGGGGCGCACAGCAAAAGCGCCTGCAAGCCACGATCACCGGGGACACCGGCCACATCGCGGTCAGCATCGCCTCGGACAAGCAGCTGACCAAGGCGCTGCTGCAGGAAGCCGGCGTGCCCGTGCCTGAAGGCGTCAGCGTGCGCACGCTGGAGCAGGCGCTGCGCGCCGCGCGTGAACTGGAAGGCCTGGTCACCGTCAAGCCATTGGACGGCAACCACGGGCGCGGCGTAACTACGCGCTGCGGCACCCCGGATGAAGTGCAGTTGGCATTCGAACGCGCACGCGAACATGGCCGCACCATCATCATTGAACGCTACATTCCCGGCGACGATTACCGCATCCTGGTGGCAGGCGAACGCGTGGTCGCAGCCGCCCTGCGCCGCCCTGCCGCCGTCATTGGCGATGGCGAATCGACCGTGCGTCAGCTGGTGGAGCAGGAAAACCGCAACCCGGCGCGCGGCGAAGGCCATACCAATATCCTGACCCGCATTCCGCTGGACGGCCACGCCGAAACCACGCTGGCGGCGCAGAACCTGGACTTCGACAGCGTGCCGGAAGCCGGCCGCCGCGTGGTCATGCGCGGCAACGCCAACCTGTCCAGCGGCGGTACCGCCGAAGACGTGACCGGCAAGCTGCCGCCGGAAACGCTGCAGATGTGCGTGCGCGCCGCCCGCAAGATCGGCCTGGATGTAGCGGGCATCGACCTGGTTTGCGAGGACATTTCGCAGGTGCTGGACGGCCGCAATGGCGCAGTGATCGAGATCAACGCCGCGCCGGGCATCCGCATGCATGAATATCCCAGCGCCGGCGTGCCGCGCGACGCCGGCGCCGCCATCGTAGAGTCAATGTTCGGCAATGAGGACGGCCGCATTCCGGTGATCGCGGTCACCGGCACCAACGGCAAGACCACCACCACGCTGATGATCGAACACACGCTGCGCCAGGCCGGCATTGCCACCGGCTGCACCACCAGCGAAGGCGTCTACATCAACGGCACCACGGTCAAGCGCGGCGATTGCAGCGGCTACTGGTCCGCGCGCACCGTGCTGTCGGCGCCGGAGGTAGAATTTGCGGTGCTGGAGACCGCACGCGGCGGTATCCTGAAACGCGGCCTGGCGTTCGACCGTTGCGACGTGTCGGTGCTGCTGAACGTCAGCGAAGACCATATCGGCCTGGAAGGCGTGGAAACGCTGGAAGACCTGGCCGCCGTCAAGGGCGTGGTGCTGCAAGCCGCTTCCCGCGCAGTGGTGCTGAATGCGGAAGATGCGCGCTGCTGCGCCATCGGCGCGGGTCTGGATGAGAAAGTGGAACGCATCTACTTCAGCTGCGACGCCCAGCATCCAGCGCTGCTGCAACACCTGCAGGCCGGCGGCCGCGCCACCTGGCTGGAAGATGGCGCGCTGATGGCGTCCGACCGCGATGGCCAGCGCCAGGTGCTGCTCGATGCGACCGAGATGCCATCCACGCTGGGTGGCTGCGCGCGCCACAACATCGCCAACGGCCTGGCCGCTGCAGCGGCACTGATGGCCAGCGACCTGGGTAACGGCGCGATCGCCGCCGGCCTGCGCAGCTTTGTCTCCGACGCGCGCCACAATCCGATGCGCGCCAATCTGTATGACGTCAACGGCGTACGGGTGATCGTGGACTTTGCCCACAACCCGGCGGCATTTGGTGCGCTGGCATCCACCGCGCGCGCCATGACGCAAGGCCGCACTGTGGCAGTGGTCACCTCGCCCGGCGACCGCCGCGAACGCGACTTCCAGCAGATCGGCCAGATTTGCGGCAGCGGTTTCGATACCACGGTATTTTATGAATGGCCGGCGGAACATCGTGGCCGCGAAGCAGGCCAGCGCGCCGCCACGATGCAGTCGGCGGCACATGCCGCGCGAGGGGACGCCGGTGGCGTGCTGCTGGAAGCTGACCCGGCACAGGCACTGCGTCTCGGCCTGTCGCAATGCCGTGCCGGCGATGTGCTGGTGTATGCCTGCGGCTCGTCGGTATCGGAACTGGTGGATGCATTGAGACCGGTCGACCCGGTCAGCGCGGCGCGCATCGACGCCACGCTGGTGTAAGACTTGAAAAAAGGCCGGCAAAAAAACGCAATGCCGTTCAGTGAAGCTTAAATTTCACATCGTCATTCCCGCGAAAGCGGGAATCCATAACACGTCTACTGAGCAAACGCGGCATGGGTTCCCGCTTTCGCGGGAACGACGTTGCTTAACTGGGCGGCACTGCCGCATAAAAGCGGGCTTTTTTACATTGCCTCATTATGCGGTGGGGGCGGCCTGCTGTGCCAGGCGGGAAGCCGCCGGTGCGTCGATCGGGCGAATTGCCTCGATCAAGGTCGCCACCTCGGTCCCGCACGCGAACAACAGTACATCGCCCGGCCGGCAAGCCAGATATGCCTCCTGCACCGCTGCCGCCGCATGGTCGTAAGTGTGAATGGCAGCGCCGCCGGACGCCCGCGCGCCGTCGGCAATGATTTGCGCCGCTTCGCCGTGCGCACGGCCGCGCGAAGCCGACTCGTATACAAACAATTCATCGAAGTGCGCAGCACAGGTGGCGCCGGTACGCGCCAGATCGGCATCGCGCCGGTCGCCGGGCGACGTTACCACTGCCAGCACCCGGCCCGGTGCCTGGCCGGTGGCCTTGCTCTGGCCCTGCCCTTGCGCCAGACCGCGCGCCAGCGTGGCCAGCGCCGAGTAGGCAGCTGGATTGTGGGCGTAATCCAGCACGATGGTCATCGCGCCCAGTTCAAACACGTTGGAGCGCAACGGATTGGTCGCCGCGTTGGACTCGAAGCTGGACAGGCCGGCGCTGATCTGCATCACGCTGAAACCACTGGCCGCCAGCGCCGCCGCCGCCGCCAGGCTGTTGGCGATGTTGTAGCGCGCCAGCCCGCCGCTGGTGGCGGGAATATGCGTGGCCGGCATCACGCGCTGGCGCACCTGGCGCTGGCTCAGCATGATGACTTCATTTTCCAGCCACACGGCGTCGCCGCCCTGCGCCAGATGCGCCAGCAGCACCGGGTTGTCCGGCTTCATGGAGAAGTAGACCGCGCGCGCACCGGGCGCCAGGCGCGCCCGCGCGGCGACGCAGTGCGCATCGTCGGCGTTCAGCACGGCGGTATCGGCGGCGCTCACCACCAGCGACTTGACGCGCGCCAGTTGCTCCACGGTGTCAACGCCGTCCATGCCCAGATGGTCGTCGGAGACGTTCAGCATGACGCCCACGCTGCAGCGGTCATACGCCAGACCGCGCTTCAGCAGGCCGCCGCGCGCGGTCTCCAGCACGGCGAATTCGGTCTGCGGCGACGCCAGCACGGCGCGATGCGACCAGTAACCAGTGCAATCGCCTTCGCCATACAGGTCGCCAGCCACGGTGATGCCCTGCGTGCTGGCGCAGCCGGTGCGGAAGCCCGCCAGTTGCACTGCATGCGCGATCATCAGCGTGGTGGTGGTCTTGCCGTTGGTGCCGGTGATACCGATGACCGGTATGCGTCCCCTGGCCGGATCGGCGTGCAAGGCGCGCAGCAACCCGTGCTGCTCCTGGCTCGGCGGCGGCGCCGCCAGCACGGCATCCACTTTCGGCAGGCGCCGGCCCGGCAGCAGATCGACCTGCGCGTGCGCCAGTCCCAGCGTCGCTGCGGCGCGCTGGGCGACGCCGCGCACGGCCGCATCTGCATGCTGGGCCACGCCGTCAAGGATCTGCACGCGCAGGCGTTCGCCCTCCTGCCGCTGCGGCGCGTGAAAATCTTCGGCCGGCACGCCGAGCTGCGCTTCGATCAGCAAGGACCGCATCAGCTGGCGCTCGCGCAGCAGCGTGTTGGTCAGCAGCCGGTTGTCATCGTCGGCGCGCGCCAGATAGCGCCATTGGCGCTGGCCCCAGCCAAGGCGTATCAAGCCGCCATGCTCGCTGATGCGCTGTACCGGCACGCCCAGCGCAGCGGCTTCGCGCAACAACGCTTGCGTGGCCGCCGGCAGCGCCATCGACTCGGCCAGCGCGCGCAGGGTCGACACCGCCGCCGGAATGTCCGGTGCTTCGCCGCGCCCGGTGGCGGCAATCAGTTCGACGGCGGCGGCCAGCGCAGCCTGCGCCAGATGTTCCAGCGTGTATTGCACCACCACGCGCCAGCGCGGTGGGTCGCCGGCGGCAGCCTTGTTGTCTTCCAACTCGGCGTGCATGAACTCAACCGCTTCACCACAGGCCTGCTGCAGGAAGCGCACCGTGTAGGCGAGCTGCGGGCCGGCTTCCGCCAGCGGCGATTCAATCACCGCGACGATGCACGGCGTGGGACTGTAGAGGTTTGCGCCGCGCAGCAGGCGTTGTTGCAATATCCGCATACTCAGGCCTCCTTGCTGGCGACCAGCCACACCGCCGCGATGCGCTCGACGCCGGCATACCCTGTCGTCTCCAGTTCTTCGCCAAACACGTCGGGATCGATTTCTTCGTAGGTCCAGCGCAGGCCTGCTTCTTCCAGCATCGCTGTGGCCTGACGCAGGAACGCGTCTTCGCCCTTTTCCATCGCCACGCCGGCATACAGCCATAGTGCGCCGCCCTGCGCCAGCCGCACAATCGCCGCCTGCACGATTTGCAGCGACAGGCCGGCGCCGAGCTTACCGCCACCGTGCCGGTATGCGCGCTCCGCCGCGTCCAGCAGATACGGCGGGTTGGCGACAATCAGGTCAAACAGGCCGTCGACCTGCGTCAGCAAATTGCTGTGATGCGCACTGGCGTTTTCTACGCCGGCCAAATGGATATTGACGTCGGCCAGCGCCAGTGCACGGTCGTTGATGTCAACTGCCAGCACTTCGGCCTGCGGGAAGCGGCGCGCCAGCGTAATGGCGCCGACGCCGCTGCCGCAACCGATATCGACGATGCGGCGTACAGGATCGGCCGCAGGCGCAGGCGTCTGCTCCATGGCGCGCACGAAGCGGCAGGTGTCCGGGCCGAAGAACACCGCATCGGCCTGGGTGGTCGGGTAAGACGAATGGAACAGCCACTCGCCGGCCAGCGTCGACAGCCGCACGCTACTGCGCAGCAGCCCATCCTGTTCCTCCAGCACGCCGGCGGCGCGCATGCAGGCCAGCAGATCATCGTCGATGGCGGCTGCGGTAAAGGGCCGGTTCCAGCCGAAGATGTCGCGCAGGGTGGATTGGTCCGGCGCGAAGGGACGCGCCAGCACGCGCGCCTGCGTGGCCGGCGTCACGGTGGTGAACTGGTATTTACGGGCGCGCAGCGCGGCGCCAAGCGCCAGCAACGCCTGATGTTGAACGGCAGTCAAAAACGGGGTCGTCACGAAGGCTCCTGTTAAACCTTGATAGTGACGCACACCGTTGGCGGCTTGGGTGCGCTAGCGCACGTTGCAACGCAATCGCTATAACACCTTGAGCGTACGAATCAGATCACTCAGCCGATAGGGCTTGGCAATCAGCTCAAAGTTGCCGATGTCCGGCATCTGGTCGCCCAGTGCCGCCTTGACGTAGCCGGAAGCCAGCACGATTTTCAGCTCGGGGATCTCGCGGCGCGCGATCTGGCCCAGTTCAACCCCGCTCATGCCGGGCATGACCACATCGCTGAACAGGATGGAGATGCCGGGATTGAGCCGCAGCGTCTCCAGCGCCTGCATGCCGTTATCGGCCGACAGCACCTCATAGCCCAGGTGCGTGAACAGGCTGATGGCGGTTTCCAGCACCTCCGGCTGATCGTCCACCAGCAGCACCTTCTCCGCCGGGCCTTTGCCCTCATCGATCGGTCCCTGACGGCGCACGGCCGGGAAGTACATCGACACCGAGGTGCCCTCGCCCGGCTGCGATTCCAGCGTCAGCGCACCCTGACATTGCTGCATCAAGCCATACACCTGGCTCAGGCCAAGGCCGGTGCCCTTGCCCACTTCCTTGGTGGTGAAAAACGGTTCGACCGCGCGCTTGATCACGTCCGGCGTCATGCCGACGCCACGGTCCCTGACCATCACGCGCACATAGCGGCCGGCCGGCAGCTGTTCGACCTGGGCTTCGGTGAGCGTAACGGCCGACAGATCCATCAGCACTTCGCCGCTGCCGTCCATCGCATCGCGCGCGTTGACCACGAGGTTGAGCAGCGCCGACTCGAACTGCGTCGGATCGAGCATGGCTTGCGGCAGGTCGCTCTGCAGTTGCAGATGCAGGCGCATGTCGTCCGGCAGCGCGCGCCGCAACACCGACTCGAACGAGCGGATCACGCGCGCGACGTCGTGCGGGTCCTGGCGCAAGGGCTGCTGGCGGGCGAAGGCCAGCAACTGCTGCGTCAACGAGGCGCCGCGCTGCGCTGCGCGCGACATGGTGTCGATCGATTTGCTGTGCATCGCCGGATCGCGCGACATGCGCAGCAGTTCCAGCCCGTTCATGATCACGTTCAGCAGGTTGTTGAAGTCGTGCGCAATGCCGCCGGTGAGTTTGCCGATGGCTTCCAGCTTCTGCGACTGGAACAGCGCCTCGCGCGCACGCTCCAGCTGTTCGGCCGCCACGCGGCGCTCGGTGATGTCGCGCGTGATCTTGGCAAAGCCCAGCAGCTCGCCGGCCGGATCGACAATCGGGTCGATCACCACGCTGGCCCAGAAACGGCTGCCGTCCTTGCGCACGCGCCAGCCCTCGTCCTCGAACTTGCCGCTGCTGCGCGCCAGCTCCAGCGCATACGCCGGACGGCCGGCGACGCGGTCTTCCTCGGTGTAGAACATGGAGAAGTGGCGGCCGATGATTTCGTCGGGCGGATAGCCTTTGAAGCGCTGCGCGCCGGCGTTCCAGGTGACCACCACGCCCTCGGGCGACAGCATGTAGATCGCGTAGTCGGTCACGCCCATGATGAACTGGCGGAACCGTTCGGCTTCTATTGCGTCTACATTGGACTGGACACTGTGCATGACTTCCTCGATGGCTCTTATCATCCGATTTTACTAGAGAGACAAGAAAACACGCACACAATCGCCTGTCCTGGACAATCCAGCTCATCCGGCGCAACGCTGTTTTTGCCTTGCGCTTGATCAAACGCATGCCGGCCGCAATGGCGCTGGCTACACTGGCCGGATCGCTTTTTCCGGATGGCCGCCATGCGCGTCTGCATCACAATCGATACGGAGTTCAGCATCGCCGGGGCGTTTGCCGATCCAGCGCGGCGGCCGGTGGGCGCGCCGATGGTGCGCTGCGACGTTGACGGGCGCTCGCAGGGACTGGGCTTTTTGCTCGATTGTTTCCGCCGCCATGGGGTGCAGGCGACGTTTTTTGTCGAGACCGCGCAACGCTACTACTTCCGCAGTGATCCGATGCGCGCGCTGGCGCAGCAAATCGCCGCCGCCGGCCACGAGGTGCAGCTCCATGTACATCCCTGCTGGTCGGTGTTTCAGTATCCCGACTGGCCGCAACGGGTGCGGCGCCAGCCGCGCCAGGACGACCTGGCCGGGCGCGATCCGGCGTCCACGCTGGCCTTGCTGCGGCACGGCCAGGCCACGTTTGCCGACTGGGGTCTGCCGCCACCGCAGGTCTTTCGCGCCGGGAATCTGCAATATGACGACAATCTGTTTCGCGCGCTGGCGGCGGCACGCATCCCGTACAGCTCCAACATTGGGCTCGGCGTGTACAACGCCGGGCTGCCGTGGTACCAGCTGTACGCCGGACGGCACCTGCGGCATGGGGTGCTGGAATGCCCTGTGCTGAGTTACCGCGACCGCCGCGCGCATCTGAAATCGGTCGCGGTTTCCAGCACCAGCTTCGGCGAGATGCGCGCGCTGCTGGATCAGGCGTATGCGGCGGGCATGGAAATGGTAGTGATCCTCACGCATCCGTTTGAGTACGTGCAAAGCGAGGGCGCGGGCTTCGTGCGGCTGCGGCGGCACGCGCTGAACCAGGCGCGCATGGAGCGCCTGTGCGCTTACCTGGCGGCGCACGCCCAGCGCTTCCAGGCATGCGGCCTGGCCGCTGCCGCCAGCCAGCCGTTGACAGCCGCCTCCTCGCACAACGCGCCAATGAAGGGATGGGCGTGGCGCACCGCCGGCCGCATCGCCGCGCAGATCGCCTACGACGGCTACGGCAGGTGGGCGATCCGCTTCGGCCAACGGCCGCACGGCACCTGGCGCGGCGCCGTGCGGGCATGGCTGGCAAGGCTGGAATTGCGTACTGGCCGGCTGGCGGCGTTCCATCTGCAGCATCCTCACCAGGTACGGCGCGTGGTGTTTGTCTGCCTGGGCAACATCTGCCGCAGCGCCTATGCGGAGCGCGTGGCCGAGGGACTCGGCATGCATGCCGCCTCGATCGGCCTGGCCGCCTGCACCGGCGTGCCTCCGCCCGAATCCGCCCTGCAAGCGGCGGAGCGCAGCGGCGAAGAACTGTCGGCGCACCGCGCGACCGACTTCCGCGACTTCGAGGTGCAAGCCGGCGACCTGTTTGTGGCGATGGAAGTCCGCCACGCGCACGAGCTTCAGCGCCGCCTGATCGCACACCGGGACATCCAGATCGCCCTGCTCGGGCTGTGGTGCTATCCGCCCACGCCGCATTTGCACGACCCGTACACCCTCAGCGACGCCTATTTCGACCAGTGTTTTGCGCGCTTGCGGCAAGCGGTGCAAGGACTGCACCGCACCCTGGCACGGAGCGGCGCATGAAGCCTTCGTTCTCGGCTTACCTTGACCTGGTGCGCCTCGTCAGCGCGCTGCTGGTGGTGCTGTACCACTCCAACATCCGCCTGCTCAGCGTGGACAAGCTGCCGCTCAGCACCCACGGCCACGCGGCGGTGATTGTGTTCTTCGTCCTGTCCGGCTACGTCATCGCCCACATCACCAGCACGCGCGAAAACACGCCGCTGGAATACTGGTCCAGCCGGCTGGCGCGCTTTTATTCCGTGGCGCTGCCCGCAGTGCTGCTTACGCCGCTGCTCGATAGCCTCGGCGAAGCGATGGCGCCGCAGTTCTACGGCGACGCCACCACCCGCGATCTGGCCTGGCTGCGCATCCTTACCAGCCTGGCGTTCCTCAACGAAGTATGGACACTGTCGATCATGTCCTTTTCCAATGTGCCGTATTGGTCGCTGTGCTACGAGTTCTGGTACTACGTGCTGTTCGCCATCCTCACCTTCACGCGCGGCCACAAGCGCGTGCTGTGGTGCGGCGCGGTGGCGCTGCTGATCGGCCCCAAGATCCTGCTGCTGGCGCCCGTATGGGCAACTGGCGTGGTGCTGCATCGCTGGACGGCCCTGCAGCGTGTCGGCCGCGTCGCCGGCGGCGTGCTGCTGGCCTGCTCCGGCATTGGCTATGCGCTGTTTCATCATTATCAGCTGACGGAGGCAGGCAGCGCGTGGCTGCGCCAGATCGTCGGCGCGCACTGGCACCAGCAGTTCGCGTTCTCGCGCTACTTTATGACGGACTACCTGCTGGCGATCATCGTCGCCTGCCATTTTGTCGGCATGCGCGCGCTGGCGCCGCCGCTGGAACGACTGGCGCCGCTGGTGCGGCCGCTGGCCGCCTACACTTTCAGCATCTACCTGCTGCACCAGCCGTTGATGCAGTTCTACGCGGCGCTGTTCAACGGCGATCCGGCCAGGCCCTGGTTCTATGTCGCCACCATGCTGGCGGTGTTTGCCAGCATCTTCGCCATCGGCACGGTAACAGAGCAGCAGCGGCACCACTGGCGGCAGGCGATACACCGGCTGCTGGCGTCGCCCGCACCGCAGCCGATGCCGGCCGTGGTGCTGGGCATCGACACGCCCATCGGCCTGGCCATCATCCGCGATCTTGGCCGGCATGGCGTCAGGGTAGTTGGGATTGCGCGCAGCGAGCAGTCGCTGGGACTCGGCTCGCGCTACCTGCATCGCGGCGTGGTGCGCGCGGACGATGTGATCGTCCAACTGCGCCAGCTTGCTAAGGAGACTGGGCCGGCCGCGCTGTTCGCCATTTCGGAGGCCGATATCATGATGCTGAACCAGGCGCGCGATACGCTACCCGGCTATCGCATGATGTTTGCCGACGCCGTCCGCATGGAGCGCGTGCTGCGCAAGGAGCTGACCTACGCGGCAGCGACTCGCGTGGGTATCTTCGTGCCGCGCACCTGGCACCCCGCATCGGTCGCGCAGGCCGATGGCGCTGCGCGCGAAGCGCGCTATCCGGTGGTGCTGAAATGGGCGGATCCAAACACCGTGGCGCCGTTGCTGCGCCAGGCCGGCATGGCGCTGGAGAAGGCGCAGCACTGCGGCGACGCGCAGGCGCTGATGACCGCCCTGAGGCGCTACCGGACGCTGGGCCGTTATCCCATGATTCAGGAATACTGCGACGGCTACGGCCTGGGACAATTCGTATTCATGAAGGGTGGGGAGGCGCTGGTTCAGTTCCAGCATCGGCGCCTGCATGAGTGGCCGCCGGAGGGCGGCACCTCTACGCTATGCGTATCGACGCCGCTGTCGAAGCAGCTGATGCGGCAGTCGGTGGCCCTGCTGCGCGCATTGGACTGGGAAGGCGTGGCGATGGTCGAATATCGTTATGATCCCGCCACCGGACGCGCGGCGCTGATGGAGGTGAATGGCCGCTTCTGGGGCAGCCTGCCGCTGGCCTGCCACGCGGGCGCCAGCTTTCCGTGGTATTGCTACCAGGCGCTCGGTCTTCAACTACCGATTGCGGCCAGCCCGTATCGCGCCGGCGTGCGCTGCCGCTTCATGACGGCGGAGACACGCCGTCTGCTGCATCTGCTCATGCGGCCCTCGCCGCTGGCCAAACGCTGGCGCGAACTGGCGGCCTACCTGACCGAATTCCTGCGTCCCGGCGCCTGCTACTTCGTCCACGACTGGCGCGATCCGCTGCCGCTGTGGCGCGACCTGCGCCACAGCGTATTACAGCGATTGCGCGAACAGCGCTACCAAAACCAGACCAACAAGGCAAAGTGACTTACTTGCCGATCACCTTCAGCAGGCCCGCCGCCGACTTGACCAGGCCGGCGTCGCCGCCGCTGGCACTCAGCTTGCCGGACGCGTCGTCCCACTTCAGCTGCGTCACGGTCGACTTGCCCTTCTCGTAGTCATAGCTCACGCCATCGTCGTCATACAGGCGGAACTCGCCGCTCTTGCCCGGATAAACGTTGATCGCAGCGATGCCCTGCCTGGTCGCAGTCGACTGCACCTCGGCGCCGATCGGCACGATCGAACCGGCCCTCACAAATACCGGAATCTGGTCGATCGGCGCAGCCACTTTCACCCAGCGTCCGCCGGCCAGCTTCTCGTTGGTCCAGAAGTTGTACCAATCCGCACCCGCCGGCAGGTACACATCCTTCTCGGTCTGGCCCTGCTCCGTCACCGGGGCGACCAGGAAGGCCGGACCAAACATGTACTGCGTGCCGATGTTGGCCACGTTCGGATCGTTGGCGAAGTCCATCCACAAAGGACGCATGAACGGCGCGCCGGTATCGTGCGTGAACTTGGCCTGCGAGTAGATGTAAGGGATCAGCTGGTAGCGCAGCGTATCGTAACGCGCCATCACGGCCTCCGCCTGTTTGCCGAAAGACCAGATCTCGGCTTCCTTGCGGTCGCCGTGCAGGCGCAGCGTCGGCAGGAAGGTCCCGTACTGGAACCAGCGCGTCATCAACTCAGGGTAGTCATGGTTATTGCCGACCACATTGCGGGCATCCGACGGGTCCAGCAACGGCGGCTTGACCGCGCTGCTCTCGGCCGCCAGCTTCTGCCAGCCGCCGATATCGTTGCCCCAGTAGGCGATGCCGGACGCCGTCATGTTCAGGCCAGTCGGGATCTGGCGTGTCAGCGCCTCCCAGGTCGGCTGAATGTCCGAAGACCAGAACAAGGCGCCGGTACGCTGCGAACCCAGATACGCGGCGCGCGACAGAATCAGCACCCGCTTGTTCGGCTTCCACGCGCGCATGTTCTCGGCCACGCCTTCCACGTGCATCAGCGGGAACAGGTTGTGATAGCGGTCGCCCGAACCGATCGAATAGAAGAAGCCGTCCGGCACCAGATCCGGCTCGGTCTCGTCCAGCCACGGGTAGTCGAAGCCCTGCGACAGGATATTGTCGCGCGCCTTCTCCCAGAACCATTTTCGCGCGGCGGGATTGGTCGGATCGATCAGGCCACCGGTGCGGTC
The DNA here is from genome assembly GCF_009857535.1 of Duganella margarita. GTDB lineage: Bacteria > Pseudomonadota > Gammaproteobacteria > Burkholderiales > Burkholderiaceae_D > Rugamonas > Rugamonas margarita. The sequence continues at coordinate 65,126 of NZ_WWCS01000006.1, read as the reverse complement.
GGAGCGGAACGGCAGGCCGTCGACGGTCTTGTCATCCTTGTCTTTCAACAGCAGGCCCTTGTGATCCAGCTCATTGAAATAGCGCCCGGAAGTTTCGTAGCGCGGCCAGATCGAGATGATCGACTCCATGCCCATCTCGTGCAGCTGCTTGTTCATCCCCTTGGGGTCTGGGAACTGCGCCGGGTCGATATCCATCTGGCCCATGCGGGTCCAGTAGAACCAGTCCACCACCATCACGTCCAGCGGATACTTCTTCTGGCGATAGGTGTTCGCCACGCGCAGCACTTCCTGCTGGCTGTCGTAGCGGGCTTTCGACTGAATCAGGCCGAAGGCGGATTTCGGCGGAATCGGCGTCTTGCCGGTCACGCGCGCATAGCCCGAGTAAATCTCTTCCGGCGTAGCACCGGTGATGACAAAGAAGCTGACGCGCTCCCCGACATTTGACTGGAACGCCGTGCGGCCGTTGACGCCGGCGATAAAGCGCGTGGCGGACGGGTTGTCCCACACGATGCCATAGCCCTTGGACGACACCATGAACGGCACGCACACCGTCTCGCCGGCCGGCGCATCGTACCAGTGCTTGCAATCGAGGACGCGGCCGCGCAGGTCCAGCGCACCGAGCGACTCCTGGTTCTGGCCCATGCCGTAGTAATGCTCGTCGCGCGCCACCGAGAACGACGCGCCGACCTGGAAAGTCTTTTCGGTGTTGACGGTCTGCGGCGACATCTCCCAGCCATTCATGCTGACGACCGTCTCGCCCCTGGCGTTCAACACCTGCAGGCCGACCGGCGCCAGCGACGGCGCGAAATACTTCTGGCCCTGGGTCGGCACCGACGGCGGCGGCGACGGATTGACGCGCACCGTCATCGCGGCCGAGGTGAAGACGTCGCCGTCCTTGCCGCCGCTGTGGCGGAAGGCAGCGTTGTCGGCGTTCTTCGGCAGCACGCCGTAGCCGGGGCCTTTCAGTACCTGGTCCTTGTCGACGGCGATCGTCACGTGGACCACATTGGGGCCGTACGCTTCAATCGACACGTAGGCGCCGTCACGGTCCAGGGTGGCGATAGGCGCGGCAAGCGCGGAAGAAGTCAACGCAAAAATCGATACGAGCGCGGTGAATACCGGCGTGGGGGCGAGCAGTCTCATAAGCCTCTCTTAGTGTGGAGATGTGCCAGCATTGTGCGTCTTCATTTTCAGTATAGCAATTATGAAAATCACCAAATCGGACTATGTTTATGCGGGTTTAAGTTGCTACTCAGAAAGCAAAATGCCGTTTGCATGTGCTGCAACGAACAGAGTACTGCACTCTGCACGCCTAGGATGGAGAATCTCAGCCTCATCGACAGGAGCAGGATTTGAATATTCAACGCTATCTCACCCCATTTACGAATCTCGACGGCGAGGAACTGATGGTTGCCGCCGCCGCGGCCGCGATCACCTTCTGCGCCATTTACGGCGTGCTGCGGCTGTTGCGCCGGCGCCTCTGCAAACATGACGCAGCCGGCCGCCCGGACCGCCCGGCGGTGCAGCTGTTCAAGGAAACGCTGAACCGCACCAGCCTTCTGGCCGTGCTGGCGATCTCGCTGCTGGTCGGCCTCAAAATGCTGGAACTGCCCACGTTATGGGAAGACCGCCTCGGCCATCTGTGGTTCATCGTGCTGGGCTTCCAGTTGGTGCTGTACCTCGACCGCGCCGCCACGCTGGGGGCGCGCCGCTACTTCCGCCATCACTCTGAGAATCCGGATTCGCCCACAACCGTTGCCAACACGCTGATGGTGTGGGCATTGAAGACCACCGTATGGGTGATCTTCCTGCTGGCTGCGTTGTCCAACCTGGGCATCAACGTCTCGGCGCTGGTAGCCAGCCTGGGGATCGGCGGTATCGCCGTGGCGCTGGCGGTGCAAAATGTGCTGGGCGATTTGTTTGCCTCGCTGGCCATCGCGGTGGACAAACCGTTCGAGGTGGGCGATTCGATCGCCATCACCAACGTCTCCGGCACGGTGGAGCATGTGGGCCTGAAAACCACCCGCATCCGCGCCGACAGCGGCGAGCAAATCATCATCGGCAATGCGGAGCTGCTGAAAAACGTGGTCCGCAACTACAAGCGCATGCAAAACCGCCGCGTGCAGTTCTCATTGCGTATCAATCCGGCCACGCCGGCGGCGCTGGCCGCCAAGATACCTGATGCATTGAAGGCCGTGGTGGAACGCCAGCCGGACGTGCGTGCGGACCGCGTGCACCTGAAATCCATCACCCAGGATGCGCTGGAATATGAGCTGGTGTTTTATATTCTGAATTCGTCGTACGCCAACTTCATGAACGCACAGCAGGCGGTGTTGCTGGGCGCCCTGGAAGTGTTCAGCGAATTGGGCGTGGACGCCAACGCGCCCACACGTCGCCTGCTGTTCGAGAAAGGTGCGCAGGCGGCTAACGAGACGGAGCAACCGGAGCGCCATCTCGCCGCCCGCGCGCATTAAGGCTTGAGCTTTTCGTCTTCGGCCTGCGCATCCTGCATCGCTTCCGGCTCCAGTTCCTCGGCCGAGCGATTCAGGTGAACGAAGACGCCCCATGCGGCCAGCAGCACGCCCACGCTGCCAATCAGCGCCGCGACATACAGCAATTCGCTGACGTCCTCATGCACCGCGTGGAAGGTGGCGACCAGGCCTTCAATCGCCAGCGCCACCACCACGACCACGAAGAAGCGCGACAGGAAGCGGCGCACGCGGGTCGGCGCGCTGATGTCGGCGTCGCGCACCACTTCTTCTTCAATAATGGTCTCGGCGATTTGCAGCGCCACCACGGCAGCTGCCAGGATGCCGATCGCCTCGATCACTTCCTGCGCCGCCACCAGCCCCTCCGCATGCGCCGCGTGCCAGCCCAGTTGCGCGCCGATGACGATCAGGAACAGCGCGCCGCCGGTGAACAGCAAGGCGATCAAGGCATGCACCAGACCGAATGCCAGCATAATTTTCTTCATCGTTGATACTCCGCAGTTTAATTGCTGGATTGTAGAGCGCGTTGCTCACACGAATCGTGCGCTAGGGCACATTAAATGTTCCTATAATTGCAATTCTTATTATCTTTACAAGGCAATGCCATGCGAAATCTCTCCCTGCTGGTGTGCGGCGCCGTGCTGGCCTCAGCCGCCTATGCGGACATGCCGGCCAAGGACACGGTAAAAGGCGCCAAGGACCATCCGCTGCTGTCGCGTTTTACCGATTCGAAGATCGTCGGCTACGACTTCAAGGAGTTCGACGAAGTCACGATCCCCGCCGGCAAACGCGTGGTGGACAAAAGCGGCAAGCCGGGATTTGAGAATGCACTGACGCTGGAAGGCCGCTATACCCGCATTGCCTACAACTATCCGCGCACCCGTTCCGCCGTCGAAGTGATGCGCAACTACCAGGCCGCGCTGGAAAAGGCCGGCCTGAAAACCGTGTTCACCTGCGCCAAGGAGACCTGCGGCGAAAACTTCGGCGAATACATGTACGACAAACACATGGGCCATAACTTCATCGACGGCGGCCAGCAGTACGAACCCTTCATCTACGGCCGCCACGACGACCGCTACCTGGTGGCCAAGGGCACCACCGCCGACGGCATGCTGGTGCACGTGGCGTTGTGGGTGGTGCCGCCGACCGAAAACCGCAACGGCGGTTTTTATATCCAGGTGGTCGAGGGCAAGCCGATGGAAAGCGGTAAGGTCAGCGTCAACCTGAATGCGGCCGATATGGCCAAGAGCATCGCGGCCGAGGGCAAGGTTGCGGTGTACGGCGTCTACTTCGACACCGACAAGAGCGACGTCAAGCCGGAATCGAAGGCGGCGCTGGGCGAAATGGCCAAGCTGCTGCAACAGAATCCGCAGCTGAAGGTGTTCGTGGTCGGACACACCGATAATCAGGGGGCGCTGGCGCACAACGTGGAGCTGTCGCAGAAGCGCGCCGATGCGGTCATCAAGACGCTCGCCACCGACTACAAGGTCGATGCCAGGCGCCTTGCCGCCAAAGGCGTGGCCTCTTACGCGCCGGTGGCCTCCAACGACGCCGACGCCGGACGCCAGAAAAACCGCCGCGTGGAGCTGGTCAAGCAGTAATCAGCTGGTCGTACGGAACCAGCTGACCAGCACCGAGATGGTCACGATCGACAGCACGGTGGACACCAGGATGCTGCCGGCGATGCCGACTGCCTGGCGCTTGTACATATGCGCCAGCATGAACGGGCCGGTGCCGGTCGGCAGCGCCGCCAGCACCACAGCCAGCCCGGTCATCGCCGGCGACAAGTGGAACACATATACCGCCAGCACCCACGTCAGCGCCGGCTGGCCTATCAGCTTGAGCGCCACCTGCGCGCTCAGCGCCGGAATCTGCGGCCGGCCGCGCTGGTCGGCGATGAACAATCCCAGCGACACCAGCGCGCACGGGCTGGCCGCATGCGCCAGCAAGGACAGGAAACGGTCCGCGCCTTCAGGCAGCGGCGGCGCATAGCCGGCATACAGCGCGCCAAGCACAGGCGCCAGCAGCATGGGATTCTGCGCCAGCGACCAACTCACCTTCTTCAGTATGCGGCCGATGCCGCCGCCCTCGCTCACGCCCAGCTCCACCACCGTGACGGCGATGCCAAACAACACGCACACCGTCAGGATCGAGGTGATCGTCGCCGGCATCATGCTCGCTGGGCCGAACGCCGCCATCGCCAATGGGAAGCCGATGAAGCCCACATTGGCGTAGGCGGCGTTCAGTCCTTCCAGGCTGGCGTCGGCCAGCTCGCCGCCGCGCATGCGGCTCACCGCCACGGTGATCGCGTAGACCGCGCCGCTGGCCAGGCCAAAGGCGGCGATGAAGCCCGGCTGGTCCAGCTGCTTCCAGCTGGACTTGGCCATGATCTGGAACAGCAGCGCCGGCATGCCGAGATAGACCACGAAGCGGTTCATCTCGAATGCCCCGGCCTCGCCCATCCAGCCGCGATATCGCGCCAGCCAGCCGACGCCGATCAGTGCGAAGATCGGCAGCACGATGGAGAACAGAACCTGCACGTTATCCTTTCCAGCCGAGCAGGAAGTCCAGCAGCGCTTCGTTGACGCGCTCCGGCTGCTCCTCCTGCGGCAGGTGGCCCGCTTGTGCGATTGGTGCAGTGCGCAGGTTGCTGGCCATCTCCGACCAGATCTTCGCCATGTCGAACATTTTGCCGACGGCGTGGAAGTCCTCGCCCCACAGGGCCAGCGTCGGACAGGCGATCTTGATGTCGGCATCGACCTTGTCCTGCTCCACGTCTTCATTGATGGCGCGGTAGTCGGACATGGCGCCGCGCAGCGCGCCGGGACGGCGGTAGGCCTGCACATAGGTGTCGAACGCCTTGCCGTCGATCGCCAGCGGGTTGTAGCACCAGTCGGAGAAAAGATGGCGCAGCCACAAATCCTCACGCCCGGAGATCAGCGCTTCCGGCAGGTCCGGCACCTGGTTGAAGATGAAGAACCAGTACGACTTGGCCACCGCCGGGCTGAATTCGCGCGCCACGATGCGGGTCGGCACATTGTCCATCACCACCAGGCGGTCCACCAGTTCCGGATAATCCTTGGCGAAGCGGGTCGCCACGCGCGCACCGCGGTCATGGCCCACCAGCGCGATCTTCTCAATGCCCAGCGTGCGCAGCAGTTCCAGCAGGTCGCGCGCCATATTGCGCTTGTCGTAGCCGCCGGCCGGCTTGTCGGTTTCGCCGTAGCCGCGCAGGTCCGGCGCGATCACGCGATAGTGCCTGGCCAGTTCCGGGATCTGGAAGCGCCAGGCGAAATTCGTTTCAGGGAAGCCGTGCAGCAGCACCACCGGCGCGCCCTTGCCCGCGTCCAGATAGTGTTGACGGATGCCGTTGGCCTGCACCGTGTGGTGCTTGATGTCGATGCTCATAGATTCCTCGCGATTGGATAACCCGGCGATTAAATCAGTTTGGCCTGTCAATCAACACTATCTTAGGATGAGGACTTTGGAGAGAGGAAGAATGAGGACGCGCGCGCCTACACTCCGGGGGATGACATCCAAGCAAGGAAAACAAGATGAGTGAGAGTCCCCTCAAGCGACGCGACTTCCTGCGCGGCGCGGCGGGTGTTGCGCTGGCCTCCGGCATCGGCGCGGCCAGCACCGCCAGCGGCGCCGGCGCCCAGTCCAAGCCCTATTCGCCGGCCTACTTCACGGCCGCCGAATGGGCGTTCATCAACGCCGCCGTCGAACGCCTGATTCCCGACGACGGCAATGGCCCAGGTGGCGTGGACGCCGGCGTGCCGGTCTTCCTCGACAAGCAGATGCAGCTGCCCTACGGCCACGGCGCCTACTGGTATATGCAAGGGCCGTTTCACCCGGACACGCCGCCGACGCTGGGCTATCAGCTGCGCCAGACGCCGCGCGAGCTATACCGGGCCGGCATCGCCCTGATCGACCGCGCCGCCATGCACGCCCACAAACAGCCGTTCGCCCAACTGGATGCGGCCCGGCGCGACGCGCTGCTGACGCAGGCCGATCAAGGCCACCTGCCGGAAGACAGCCTGCTGGCCGCCGCCTTCTTCGCCCTGCTGCTGCGGAACACCCGCGAAGGCTACTTTGCCGATCCGCTCTACGGCGGCAACCGCGACATGGCGGCCTGGAAGATGGTCGGCTTTCCCGGCGCACGCGCCGACTTCACCGATTTCATCGACCAGAAGGGACGCAAATATCCTTACGGCCCGGTGTCGATAGACGGATCGCGAGGCTGACCATGAAACCAGTAGATGCAGTCATCATCGGCTACGGCTGGACCGGCGCCATCATGGCCAAGGAACTGACCGACGCCGGCTTGTCCGTGCTGGTGCTGGAACGCGGCCCTGAACGCGACACCGCGCCGGACTTTGAGTACCCGCGCATCGCCGATGAACTGAAGTACGCGGTGCGCGGCGACCTGTGGCAGCCGCTGGCCGGCGAAACCGTCACCATCCGCCACAATCCGGGCGAGATCGCCGTGCCGTATCGCCAATACGGCTCCTTCATCCTGGGTAATGGTACCGGCGGCGCAGGCGCGCACTGGAATGGCCAGCAATGGCGCGCCTCGCCCAACGACCTGCGCATCCGCAGCGTGTACGAAGAGCGCTACGGAAAAAAATTCATCCCGGATGACATGAGCATCCAGGACTACGGCATCAGCTACGAGGAACTGGAGCCCTATTTCGACCACTTTGAAAAAGTCACCGGCGTGGCCGGAACAGCCGGCGGCAATCCGTATGAGGGCAAGCGTAGCAACCCGTTTCCGCAGCAGCCGATGCCGCCGATACTGAGTTCCCAGCTGTTCGCCAAGGCCGCGCGGGAACTCGGATACCAGCCCTTCGCCGTACCTGCTGCGAACAGCACCGCCGCCTACACCAACCCCTATGGCGTGCGCATGGGACCCTGCAACCTGTGCGGCTACTGCGAGGGCTTCGGCTGCTTCCTCTATTCCAAGGCGGCGCCGCAGACCACCATCATTCCGGTGCTGAAGGGCCGCAGCAACCTGCACGTGCGCCACAACAGCTACGTCACCCGCATCCTGCTCGACAGCAGCGGCAAGCTGGCCACCGGCGTGCGCTACATCGATGCCAACGGCAAGCAGGTCGACCAGCCGGCAGCGATGGTGGTGCTGGCCAGCTTCCAGATGAATAACGTGCGCATGCTGCTGTTGTCGGGCATCGGCAAGCCTTACGATCCGGTTACCGGCAAGGGCGTGGTCGGCAAGAACTACGCCTACCAGATGGTCAGCAGCACCACCGCGTTCTTCGACGAGAGCGTGAACATGAATCCCTTCATGGGCGCCGGCGCCGCCGGCCAGCAGGCCATCGACGACTACAACGCCGACCACTTCGACCATGGCAAGCACGGTTTCGTCGGCGGCGCGATGATCTTCGCCGGCGCCACCGGCGGCCGTCCCATCGTGCAGATGCCACTGCCGCCCGATGCGCCGCGCTGGGGCAGCGGCTGGAAAAGCGCGGTGCGCAAGCACTATGCGCACAGCAGCTCGGTCGCCACCATGGGCTCAGTCATGTCCTACCGCGACCGCTACCTGGACCTGGACCCGACCTACCGCGATGCCCACGGCGTGCCGCTGCTGCGCATGACCTTCGACTGGCATCCGAACGAATACAAGATGACCGCGTTCACCTCGGCGCGCGCGGGCGAAATCGTCAGCGCGATGAAGCCTCAGCGCATGTCACAGCACATCCTCAAGCCGGGCGACAGCTACGACGTGAGGGTCTACCAGTCCACCCACAACACGGGCGGCGCCATTATCGGCACCAATCCGTCCAACAGTGTGTTGAACCGCTATTCGCAATGCTGGGATGTGCCGAACGTGTTTGTGTTCGGCGCCTCGTCCTTCCCGCAGAACATCGGCTACAACCCTACCGGCCTGGTTGCGGCGCTCACCTATTTCGCCGCCGCCAAAATCCGGTCCACCTATTTGAAAACTGGCGGAGCACTGGTACACGCATGAACAAACGGACTCTCTTTATCGGCGTGGGATCGGTGCTGGTGATTGGCCTGCTGACCTTAATCAGCGCCACACGCTGGTCCGACGCCCGCGCAGGCGCCCATCCGCAGGCGCCGGCCGTCAGCACGGCCATGATCGCGCGCGGCGCCTACCTGGCGCGCCTCGGTGACTGCGCCGCATGCCACAGCGTGCCAGGCCAGGCGCCCTATTCCGGCGGCCTGCGCATGCAAACGCCGATCGGCGCCATCTACACCAGCAACATCACGCCGGACCGCCAGCACGGCATCGGCAACTACACGCTGGCCGATTTCGACCGCGCGCTGCGCTATGGCGTGGCCAACGGCCATACGCTGTATCCCGCCATGCCTTACAGCGCCTACTCCAGTACCACGCCGGAAGACGTGGCGGCGCTGTATGCCTATTTTATGCATGAGGTGCCTCCGGCAGCAGTCGCAAGGCGTGACAACGAGATCCCGTTCCCACTGTCGATGCGATGGCCGCTGACCGTCTGGCGCTGGGCCGTCGCCCCCGCGCCGCGCCCCTTTCAGATGCACACCGGCGACGCCATGCTGCGGCGTGGCGCCTATATCGTCGAAGGCCTCGGCCACTGCGGCGATTGCCATACGCCCCGCGGGCCAACGCTGCAAGTGCGCGCGCTGAGCGCGGCGGACGGGCCGGCGTATCTCTCCGGCGCCATCATCGACGGCTGGCATGCGCCCAGCCTGCGCAACGGCGACCGCACCACCATCGGCGCCTGGAGCGAGGCGGATATCGCGCAATTCCTGCGCACCGGCAGCAACCGCCATGGCATCGCCTTCGCCTCGATGAATGAGGTGGTAAGCAACAGCACCCAGTTCCTCAGCGGCGACGATGCGGCGGCGGTGGCGCATTTCCTCAAATCGCTGACCGATACAGCCACCGGCAAGGGCCGCTTTGCCTACGATCCCGCCACCAGCCAGGCGCTGCGCAACGGCGACGCCGGCGCGCGTGGCGCCCAGCTTTACCTAGACAACTGCGCCGCCTGCCATCGTCCGGACGGCAAGGGCTATCAGGGCGTGTTCCCGGCATTGGCCGGCAACCCAGTGGCGGCGGCGACGCCGGCCAACTCGGTGATCCGCATCATATTGGAAGGAATGACGACCGCACGCACCGCCAGCACGCCGGCGCAATTCTCCATGCCGTCGTTCGGCCAGCGCCTGAGCGATCAAGATGTGGCGGACATCGCCACCTTCGTGCGCACCAGCTGGGGCAATCAGGCGCCGGCTGTGCAGGCTGCCGACGTCAGGCGCCTTCGCCCTTAGCGATTCTATCCGGGCTTGCCGTCCGCACGGGCGCGCGACAGATAAGGGATGTACGCGATGCCGTAGGCCAGGAAGGCGGTGGTCCAGCACGCGGCGCTGACAATCAGCAGTACGCCATGCGGCGTATCGTAACCGAGCGCGGACGCCACGCGCGCCGCAGCACTCAACTGGATCAGCGCGAACATCAGGCGCTCGGCGCGGCCGGCCTTCAGCGGCCGGCCGGTATGTCCCAGCGCGGTGCGCGTCATCATGCCCAGTATCAGGCCGGCCATCGAACCCACCGTCAGCGCATGGAACCCGGCGCTCGCGCTCACCAGCTGCCAGCGCGCCAACACCAGCAGCACCAGCCCTGCGGCGATCCAGGCATAGGACAGGTGCATGATCCATAACAGCGGGACCGACAACGTGCGCAGGGCCTGCCAGCGCCACAGGCGCAGCAGCACCAACGCCGCCACCACCAATGCAATCGGTACAAAAAGCCAGTTGGACAAGCCGGCGATCCAGCTGACCGCCGCTGCGGCCAGCAGCAGCAGGCACACCTTGTCCAGTTTCGGCTGCACCCGCGGCGCAGTGCCGGGCGCGCCGTTACGGGTGAACATCGGAATGATGCGGGTGCCGATGGCCGCCTCCATCATCACGATCATCAGAATCGCCGCCTGCACCGGCGCTGCCGGCGCTGCGGCCAGCCAGCCGAGCGAGATCGCATGGAACACCGCATTGGCCAGCGCCATCAGGCCAAGCAGCACGACCAGAAAGTAGTTGCGCCGGTTGTTCGCCTTTTGCATCACGCGGAACAGCGGCCACGCGGCGGCGGGCAGAAACAGCCAGTCGACGATGGCGGCGGCCAGCGGCGGCGCGGCCAGCATCGCGATGCGGCCGGCCAGCCACAGCGCCACCAGCGCCGCCAGGCGGCCGCGCACCGGTGTCCACAAGCCGGTCCAGTTGTAGCCGGCCGTATAAAGGAAGCCGACCACCACCGCAGCGGCCATGCCGAACACCATTTCGTGCATGTGCCACATGAAGCCGACGTTGAGACCTTGCGGCAGCAAGCCGAAATACTGCGCCATCCACAGCGGGATGGCCAGCGCGGAAAACACCGCCGCCACCAGGTAGAATGGCCGGAAGCCCAGCCGCCATAAGGGATGGCCGTCCAGCGGTGGCCTGGGTTCTTCGATACGGAGCAGTGTCATGATGGTCTTCCTGTGTGTGTTCCGCCATTTTCCGCGCTGTTGGGCTACCAGTGAAGCGGCTCGCCGGATATTCATAACCTAGATCAAGAAATCCAGAAATACCTGCCGCAGACACGCCCGGGCTGCGCTAGGCTAGCGCTGTTGTCTCATCATTTAGAAAGGACTGCCATGCAAACCGCTGTACTCACTATCGACGGCATGGAGGGCGAGGGTTGCGCCGACCGTATCGCCCAGTTGTTAACCAATATCGACGGCGTCAGCGACGTGCGCGTATCGTTGCGCGACGGTCTGGCCAGCGTGCAGCTCGATGAGTCGCTGGTCTCGCCGCACATGCTCATGCGCGGACTGACCGCAGCCGGCTATCCCGCCGTGGCGGCCGGCGAAGCAGCCCGGAAACCCGGCACTTGCTGTGGCGGTTGCTGCGGCGGTTGATTTTTCAGCGGCGGCGCTTCAGGCGCCGTTTTGCCTGCGGTGTTCAACCGCGAACACGGCCGCCTGCACGCGGCTGCTCAGCTTCAGTTTTTTCAGCACGCTCTGCACGTGAATCTTGACCGTGCTTTCGGCCAGATCGAGGATGCGGGCGATCCCCTTGTTGCTTTCGCCGCGCGCCAGGCAGTCGAGGATTTCGCGTTCGCGCGGCGTCAGCTTATCCAGCTCGGACGCCACCGGCGCCGCCGTACCGCTTTGCAGCTGCGCCACCAGCTTGGCCGTCATCGCCTCCGCCACCACGGTTTCGCCGGCCGCCGCACGTCGGATAGCGCGCGTCAGGTAGTCGGTGTCGATATTCTTCAGCAGGTAGCCGCTGGCGCCGGCCTTGAGCGCAGTGCTCAGGTCTTCCGCATCTTCCGACACGGTGAGCATCACGATCGCGCTATCCGGGCTGTCCTGGCGCATCATCTGCAGCGTCTCGACGCCGGACATGCCGGGCATGTTCAGGTCCAGCAGGATCACCTGCGGCTTGAGCTGCTGCGCGCGTTTCACGCCCTCGAAGCCGTCGGCCGCCTCGCCCACCACGGAAAACTCGGGACTGCGCTGCAATAGCGAGCGTATGCCGCTGCGGAACAGGGTGTGATCGTCCACCAGCAGCACGGTGATAGTGTCTTCCATATTTTTCCTTTGTTATGCGGCGCGGCGCTGCGCGCGCGGCAGGTGCAGCACCACTTCCGTGCCCTCGCCCGCCGCCGATTTGAGGTGCAACTGCGCCTCGATACGCTGCGCGCGTTCGCGCATGATGTTGATGCCCACGTGGGATTCGCCCAGCGTTTCCAGCCTGCCCATGTCGAAGCCCTGGCCGTTGTCCCTGATGCTGAGCGTGAAGTCCTGCCGGTCCGCCAGGTGTATCGTCACCCGGCCGGCCGCAGCGTGTTTGCGCACATTGGACAGCGCCTCCTGCACGATGAACAGCAATTGCAGCTGATGCTCGCGCGGGAACGGTGCGCCATCGCCGTCGGCCTCGAAATCCACCGCGATGCCGCTCTGGCGGCGGAACTTGTCGACCACGGTTTCCAGGGACGACACCAGCGTGCCTTCCTGCAGGCGGGTACGGAAGTTGTGCAGCAGTTCGCGCACATCCTGGTAGCTCTCGTCGACGCCCGCGCGCAGCATCGGCACGATGCTCTCCACTTCATCGAAACGCTGCTGTTTGAGCGACTGCTCCAGCATCTGCACTTGCAGGTTGAGGAAGTTAAGGCCCTGGGCAATGCTGTCGTGCAGTCCTTGCGCCACCAGGTTGCGTTCCTCGGAGATGGCCAGCTCGCGCTCGCGCACCTGCAGGCGCTGGTTCTCGATCGCGGTGCCGAGCAGTTGGCCCAGCGTCTCCAGCAGCGCCGTTTGCGCGGCGGTAAACCCGACGGTCTTGCGGAAGTGCAGATTGAAGAAGCCGAGGTACTGGCGCTGCGCGAAAATATGGAAGATCGAAATCGTGGAAAAACCTTCGCGGTGGCATTGCAGGTTGTGGCTATCCTGGTGCCGCCGCAAGTCGTGAATCACGGCCAGCTTACTGACCACCGCCTCGCCGCACAGGCAATCCCCCACCTTCAGGCAGCGCTCCGACTCGACCAGCTTTTCGGACATGCCCTGGTGGACCAGCATATGGACGTTGTTGCGGTTCGGATCCAGCACCCGCACCGAACCGCCGTCGGCGCCGAAATATTCGCTGATGCGCTGCAGGAAGCCCTCGCACATCGCCTCCGCCGACTGCGGCTGCTGCAAGAAGGAGGCGCTATCGTACAACAGCGCCAGCTCACGGTTCTGCTGCTCCAGCTCCGAGGTTTTGAGATAAACCCGCTGTTCCAGGTTGGCGTAGGAGTCTTGCAGCTTGTCCGCCATCTGGTTGAAGCCGTGCGCCAGCATGCCGAATTCGTCGTTGCTCTCGACCGGCAGGCGCACGCCGAAGTCCTTTTCACGCATGCGTTCCAGGCCGCCCTGCAGCCGCGTAACGGGCGCCACGATCATGTCGAACAACAGGTAGATGATGCTGATGGTGCCGATCAGCGCCAGGGCCAGCAGCGTCAGTTGCGAAGCGCGCAACCAGAAAGTGCGCCGTTCGCTGTCGCGCTCAATGCGCTGCACCAGATGGTCCACCCGCAGCACGAAGCGCTCGGTGAGCTGTTGCACCGCGTATGAGGCGCCGGCAGGCGACGGTTCGGGTGTCATCAAGGCGCGCACCGGCGGCACCAGCGCCGTGCGCCATTCCTGCTGCACCCCGGCGTAGACGTCGCGAATGGCGGCGGTGGGCGGCAGGAACAGCGGCCTTTGCGGATCGCCCTTTTCCAGCAGGTCGAGCGTGCCGTCGATGCGCCGCACCTGCGCGCGCAGGCGTTCGACGGCGTTGGCATGATCGGCGCCGTCGGTCGCCCGTCCGGCCAGCATCGCCAGCTTGTAGCTTTCCATGCGCAGGCTGCCGGCCACGTTGATGGCGGCCGCGCTGCCTTCGAGCTGCCAAGACAGCAGCAGCGTCGAGCCGATCACCAGCAGCGCCACCGCCAGAAAACTCAGCAACAGCCCGACGATACGGGTCGACAGCTTTTGCCAGCTTGCGAACAATGCAGGTTTCAATGGTCTCTCCGGTTCTCAACGGCGCTAGTATACACGCGCGGCTCAGCCACCCGTCTGCGACATGAAGCGGACGATCTTTTCCGGCTGGCGGCCAAAATCGTGCTCCTGCGGTTTCAGTTCGATCGCCTCGCGGATGGCCTGCTCCAGCTGCGCATCGCTGGCGCCCGCGCGCAGCAGAGGGCGCAGCGGATATTGGCGCTCCTGCCCGAGGCACAGGTACAAGCTGCCGTCCACCGACAAGCGCACGCGGTTGCAGGTGGCGCAGAAGTGCTGCGACAGCGGCGTGATGTAGCCGATGCTGGCGTGCCCGTCCGCCGTCGCCCAGTAGCGCGCCGGACCGCCGCCCAGTTCCAGCGCCTGGGGCTGGAGGTTGAACTTGTCCGCCAGCCGGCGCTGGACCGGGCCAAGGTTGAGATAGGCCGTATTCTGGCCGGTCTCCCCCATCGGCATGACTTCGATCAGCCGCAGCATGAACTGCTGCGCGATGCAAAATTCCGCCATGGCGTCGATCTCCGCGTCGTTCACGCCGCGCATGGCCACCATATTGATCTTGATCGGCGCCAGCCCGGCCGCCTTCGCAGCCTGCAAACCCTGCAGCACCAGCGGCAGGCAGTCGCGCCCCGTGATGCTGGCCATGCAGTTGCGGTCCAGCGTATCGAGGCTGACGTTGACGCGGCTGATGCCGGCCGCCCGCAAGGCTTCGGCGTGGCGCGCCAGCCGCGTGCCATTGGTCGACAGCGACAGGTCGCGCACACCCGGCAGGGACGACAGCCGCGTCGCCAGCTGCGGCAGATTGCGGCGGGTCAGCGGTTCGCCACCGGTCAGCCGCACGCGCGAGGTGCCAAGGCGGGCGAAAGCCGCCACCACGCGCTCGATCTCGGCGAAACTGAGCCAGTCCGGCGGATCCTCGTAGCCCTTGAAGTCCCTGGGCATGCAGTAGGTGCAGCGCAGATCGCAGCGATCCGTCACCGATACCCGCAGATAGTCGATGCTTCGCCCAAAGCGATCGCTTAACATCATTGCACCAGCGGCGATTGCGCGCCTTCCAGCTCCACGCCCTCGATCTCGGCGCGGCCCACCAGAATATGCAGGTATTGGTGCAGTGCGCGCTGCCAGGACTGGCGCTGCAAGGCATCGGCGATTTGCGGCTTGACGGTGGCGAACGGAATCACGTCCCCGTCCACCCGCCGCTGCGCCTGTACGATGTGCAGGCCGAAACGGGTTTCCAGCAGGCGGCCGGACAGCTCGCCCGGCTGCAACCGGAACAGCAGCTCGTCGAACTCCGGCACGCACTGGCCGCGCGCCAGCTGACCCAGGCTGCCGCCGATGGCGCCGGACAGGCAGTTGGAATACTGCGCCGCCAGTTCGGCGAAGCGCTCGGGCTGCGCCTGCAATGCGGCCAGGATCGACTCGGCCGTCTGCCGCAGCAGTTCCAGCGGCGCCGACGGCGTCACCTGGAACAGGATATGGCGCGCCTCCATCAGGTCGCCGCTGCGGAACCGCGCGGCCTGGCCCAGGTAATAGCGCAGGCAGGCGTCGTCGTCGGCCTGCGGCACCACCACCTCGCGCGCGAACAACGCCTCGATGCGGTCGTCGTCGGTGCCTGCCGCGATGCCCAGCCGCGCCGCCTCGTCCAACAGCACGCGCCGCAGCACCACCTCGTGCACCGCATCGCGCAGCGGATTGCCGGCCTGCTGATGATGTGCGATTTCCGCTTCGACGGCGCTGTCGTTGATGTCCACGCCGTTGACTGCGATACCCATGTCGTACTCCTTAGCGCGAACGCACCAGTTGATAAGCGCGGGCCAGGTAGGTCACCGCGCCGAAGCCGCTCCACACATGCACCAGGCGGGTGAACGGGAAGATCACAAACAGCGATATGCCCATGAACAGGTGCAGCTTGAAGATCAGCGGCGCCGTTTCAATGAAGCCGGCGGCGTCGCCGCGGAAGGTGACGATATGCTGGGCCCACGTCATCAGCAGCACCATCATGTGGCCGTCCAGGTGGCCGGCCGACACGACGATCGACGATAGGCCAAGCAGCAGCGTCGCCAGCAGCCAAAGCAGCACCAGCTTGTCCTTGAAGGTGCTGCGGACGCGCACGCGCTCATTACCGAAGCGGCGTGCCAGCAGCATCAGGAGACCCAGCAGGCACATGGAACCCATGATGCCGCCGGCGGTCATCGCCACCAGTTGCTTGACGCTGTGGCTCACGCCCAGCGCATCCCACACCCACACGGGCGTCAGCAGGCCGGCGGCATGGCCGAAGAACAGGCCAAGCACGCCAACGTGGAACAGCGGGCTGCCCAGGCGCAGCATGCCGGTGTTGAGGGTCTGGCTCGATTCCGACTTCCAGGTGTACTGCTCGCGGTCGAAGCGTATCAGGCTGCCGAGGAAGAAGACCGCGAGCGCGAGGTAGGGATAAATCCCGAACAAAAATTGATTCAGGTAGTTCATGGCCACTCCTTCATTGATGCTGCGGCGCTGCCGCCTTGGGGTAGAAATTGATCGGATGGGTGCCGCCGGCGGCCAGCGGCATCGGCTTGAGCAGCGGCTCGATGCCATCGGCGCCGGGGCCGAAGGTTTCCAGCGCTTCGTCCATGTCGCGCACCGGCGGGCCGCTCAGTTCCTCCGCCTGCACCGGCGTCTGCGCCTGCAGCACGTCGAACACGCAGGCGTACGGACTGCCGTTGGCGCGCAGCTTGCGGCCGATGTGGGCCAGCACGTGAATGGCGTCGCCCAGCAGGCGCGCGGCGTTTTCGCTGTCCTGCTGCGACAGGAATTCCAGGAACAGCGGCACGTAGTCCGGCAGGTCATTGCCGACCATTTGCAGGCCATGGCGGCGATATTCCGCCAGCAGGTCCACCATCGCCTGCCCGCGGTCGCGCGACTCGCCGTGGATATGCTCGAACAGGTGCAGCGAGTGCGCCGGATTGCGGTCGAAGGTCATCACGTACTGCTGCTGCAGATCGATCAGCGGCGTGCCGCCGAGGTGGGCGAACAGGCCTTGCAGCGGCGCGTGCCATGCCGGCAGCTTCTCCAGCAGCAGCTGGTTCAGCGCCGCCTGCTCCGCCACCAGCTCAGCCTCGGGATACTGCAGCAGTGCCGACAGCACCAGGTAGCCTTGGTCAGACATCTGTGTTCTCCTCGTTGCCGGATTTTTTCTTGCGCGACTTCGGCATCATCATGAAGATCTCCGAACCGTGTTTGCGTTTGCCGAACAGGCTGGCGTCGCTCACGCCATCCGAACAGCCGTTACCGAAGGTGAACCCGCAACTGCCCTTGTCGTTGAAGCTGTCCTCCGCCATCTCCTTATGGCTGCTCGGGATGACGAAGCGGTCTTCATAATTGGCGATGGCCATGATGTGATACATGTCCTCGACCGTGGCGGCGTCCAGCCCGACCTGCTTGAGCACTTCGAGGTCCGGCACGCCCTCCACGCTCTTGCTGCGCATGTAGGCGCGCATCGCCAGCATGCGGTCCAGCGCCTTGATGATGGGCGGCTGGTCGCCGGCCGTGAGCAGGTTGGCCAGGTACTGCACCGGGATGCGCAGGCTTTGCGTGTCCGGCAGGATGCCGTTCCTGCCCATGCGGCCCGATTCGGCGGCGGCCTGGATCGGCGACAGCGGCGGGATGTACCACACCATCGGCAGCGTGCGGTATTCCGGATGCAGCGGGAACGCCACCTTCCACTCCACCGCCATCTTGTACACCGGCGAACGCTTGGCCGACTCCAGCCACGAGTCGGGAATGCCCTGGCGGCGCGCCTCCTCGATCACCTCGGGGTCGTGCGGATCGAGGAACAGGCCCAGTTGCGACGGATACAGGTCGCGCGGATCCGCCACCGACGCCGCGGCTTCGATCTTGTCTGCGTCATACAGCAACACGCCGAGGTAGCGAATGCGCCCCACGCACGTCTCCGAGCACACGGTAGGCTGGCCGGCTTCGATGCGCGGATAGCAGAAGGTGCACTTCTCCGCCTTGCCGGAAGACCAGTTGTAGTAGATCTTCTTGTACGGGCAGCCGGAGATGCACATGCGCCAGCCGCGGCACTTGTCCTGGTCGATCAGCACAATGCCGTCGTCTTCGCGCTTGTACACCGAGCCCGATGGGCACGACGCTACGCAGGTCGGATTGAGACAATGCTCGCAAAGACGCGGCAGATACATCATGAAGGTGTTTTCGAAGGTGCCGTATATCTCCTTCTGCACGTTCTCAAACAGCGTGTCCTTGCTGCGCTGGGCGAACTCGCCGCCCAGGTCATCTTCCCAATTCGGCCCCCACTCGATCTTGTCCATCTTCTTGCCGGTGATGACCGAAACCGGACGCGCGGTGGGCGGCGTCTCCACCAGCGGCGCGTTCTGCAAGCGCTCGTAGTCGTAGGTGAACGGCTCGTAGTACTCGTCGATGTTCGGCAGGTTGGGATTGGCGAAGATCTGGGCCAGGATCTTCAGGCGGCTGCCCTGGCGCGGCTCGATCTTGCCGCTGCCGGTGCGGCGCCAGCCGCCGTTCCACTTGTTCTGGTCTTCCCAGTGCTTCGGATAGCCGATACCGGGTTTGGTTTCCACGTTATTGAACCATGCGTATTCAACGCCGTCGCGGCTGGTCCAGACGTTCTTGCAGGTGACCGAACAGGTGTGGCAACCGATACACTTGTCCAGGTTCAGCACCATGCCGATTTGCGCTCTGATTTTCATTGTCTTACTCCCGTTCTTCTTTCAAAGGGCCTTCCAGCCAATCCACCTTGTTCATCTTGCGCACCAGGACGAATTCGTCGCGGTTGGAGCCCACCGTGCCGTAGTAGTTGAAGCCCCACGACAGCTGCGCATAGCCACCGATCATGTGGGTCGGCTTGGTGACGGCGCGCGTCACCGAATTGTGGATGCCGCCGCGCTTGCCCGACTGCTCGGAGCCGGGCACGTTGATGATCTTCTCCTGCGCGTGGTACATCAGCGTCATCCCCTCCGGCACGCGCTGGCTGACGATGGCGCGGGCGGTCAGCGTGCCGTTGACGTTGAAGACCTCGATCCAGTCGTTGTCCACAATGCCGGCCGCCTGCGCATCCACCTCCGACAGCCACACATGAGGACCGCCGCGCGACAGCGTCAACATGCGCAGGTTGTCCGAGTAGGTGGAGTGGATACCCCACTTCTGGTGCGGCGTGATGAAGTTGAGTGCGATTTCCTTGTTGCCGTTCGGCTTGGCCCCCAGCATCGCGGTGGTGGTCTTGGTATTGATGGCCGGCTTGTAGACGCAGAAGCCCTCGCCGAAATCGCGCATCCAGCGGTGATCCTGGTAGAACTGCTGGCGGCCCGTCAGCGTGCGCCATGGGATCAGCTCATGCACGTTGGTATAGCAGGCGTTGTAGCTGACTTCCTCCGACTCCAGTCCGGACCACGTCGGTGACGAGATGATCTTGCGCGGCTGCGCCTGGACGTCGCGGAAGCGGATCGTGTCGTGTTCACGCGGCAGCGCCAGGTGGGTGTGGTCGCGGCCCGTGATCTTCGACAGCGCATCCCACGCCTTGACCGCCACGTGGCCGTTGGTTTCCGGCGCCAGCGACAGAATCATCTCGGCCGCATCGATGGCGGTATCGAGGCGCGGCTGGCCCTTGGCGACGCCTTCGTCGAGCACCGTGCGGTTGATGCCGCGCAGGACGTCGACTTCGTGGCCGGTCTTCCAGCTGATGCCCTTACCGCCGTTGCCGATCGATTCCAGCAACGGGCCGATCGACGTGAACTTCTGGTAGATCTGCGTATAGTCGCGCTCCACCACCGTGAAGTTGGGCATGGTCTTGCCGGGAACCGGCTCGCATTCGCCGGCGCGCCAGTCTTTCGGGTCGAATGGCTGGCCCAGCTCTCCCGGCGTGTCGTGCATCAGCGGCGTGAGCACGATGTCCTGCTGCGTGCCGAGATAGGCGCCGCCGATTTCCTCGAATTTTTTGGCGATGCCCTTGTAGATTTCCCAGTCCGAGCGCGATTGCCACAGCGGCTGCACGGCCTCCGACAGCGGATGGATGAAGGGATGCATGTCCGAGGTATTGAGGTCGTCCTTCTCGTACCAGGTGGCGGTCGGCAGCACGATATCGCCGTACAGGCAGGTGGTGGACATGCGGAAGTCCAGCACCACCAGCAGATCGAGCTTGCCCTCGACGGCCGGACGCACCTTGACATGGGCCGGCTTGATGCAGTTGTCCTCGTCGCTCATCAGCGCGTTCTGGGTGCCCAGCAAATACTTCAGGAAGTATTCGTGGCCCTTGCCCGAACTGCCCAGGATGTTGGAGCGCCAGACGAACATATTGCGCGGGAAGTTGGCCGGGTGGTCCGGGTCGTCGCAGGAGAACTCCAGCTTGCCCTGGCGGATCTGGTCGACCGCATAGTCGACCGGCTTGACGCCGGCGGCGGCGGCGGCGCGCGTCACCTCCAGCGGGTTGGTTTGCAGCTGCGGCGCTGACGGCAACCAGCCCAGGCGCTCGGCCTTGGCGTTGTAGTCCAGCAGCGTCATGGGCGCGACATCGGCGCCGGCCAGCGGCGACGCGATCTCCTCGGTGTGCAGCTTTTCATGACGCCACTGGCTGGTGTGGTTGTAGAAGAAGGAGGTGCCGTTCATCTGGCGCATCGGACGGTTCCAGTCCTGCGCGAAGGCCAGCGGCGTCCAGCCGGTTTGCGGCCGCAGCTTCTCCTGGCCCACATAGTGCGCCCAGCCGCCGCCCGACTGGCCGATGCAGCCGCACATCATCAGCATGTTGATGATGCCGCGATAGGTCATGTCCATGTGATACCAGTGATTCAGCGCCGCGCCGACAATCACCATGCTCTTGCCGCGCGTCTTGTCGGCGTTCTCGGCGAACTGGCGCGCCACGGTGATGACATCGGCGGCCTTGACGCCGGTGTGCTTTTCCTGCCAGGCCGGCGTGTACGGCACGTCGTCCCCATAGCTGGCGGCGACATTGCCGCCGCCGAGGCCGCGGTCGACGCCATAGTTGGCCATGGTCAGGTCGAACACGGTGGCCACCAGCGCGCTGCTGCCGTCGGCCAGCGTCAGGCGCTTGACCGGCACGTTCCGCAGCAGCATATCGCTGGCATCCTTGCCGCCGAAGTAAGGGAAACCGACCGCCAGCACGTCGTCGCTGCTGCCCAGCAGCGACAGTTGCGGATCGACCGGCGCGTTGTTGCCGCCCTCCTTCATCTCCAGATTCCATTTGCCCGACTCGCCCCAGCGGAAGCCGATCGAACCGGCCGGCGCGACGATGCGGCCGGTGGCCCCGTCGATCACCAGCGTTTTCCAGTCCGGGTTATTGGTCTCATCCAGATTGTTGGCCAGGTGCGACGCGCGCAGGAAGTATTCCGGCGCCAGCACGCCGTTCTGCTCTTTCAACAGTACCAGCATCGGGAAGTCGGTGTACTGCTTGGCGTATTCCTTGAAATACTGCGACTGCTGCGCGCTGTGGTACTCCGTCAGGATCACATGGCCCATCGCCATCGCCAGCGCGGCGTCGGTGCCCTGCTTGGGCGCCAGCCAGATGTCGCCGAACTTGGCCATCTCGCCGAAGTCCGACGACACCGCCACCGTCTTGGTGCCCTTGTAGCGCACCTCGGTGTAAAAGTGCGCGTCGGGGGTGCGCGTCATCGGCACGTTGGAACCCCACACCATCAGGTAGGTAGAGTTGTACCAGTCGGCCGATTCCGGCACGTCGGTCTGTTCGCCCCATACCTGCGGGCTGGCCGGCGGCAGGTCGCAGTACCAGTCGTAGAAGCTCAGCGCCACGCCGCCGATCAGCGACAGGTAGCGCGTGCCGGCCGCGTAGCTGACCATCGACATGGCCGGAATCGGCGAGAACCCGACGATGCGGTCCGGCCCATACTTTTTGATCGTCAGCGCGTTGGCGGCGGCGATCATCTCATTGGATTCGTCCCAGCTGGCGCGCACAAAGCCGCCCAGGCCGCGGATGGACTTGTAGCGCGCCGCGCGTTCCGGGTCCTGGCTGATGTATTCCCAGGCCGTCACCGGGTCCATGGTCTTGCGCGCGTCGCGCCACATTTCCATTAGCCGGCCGCGCACCATCGGGTACTTCACGCGCTGCGCCGAATACACGTACCAGGAATAGCTGGCGCCGCGCGGACAGCCGCGCGGCTCGTGGTTGGGCAGGTCCGGGCGGGTGCGCGGATAGTCCGTTTGCTGGGTTTCCCAGGTAATCAGGCCATTCTTCACGTACACCTTCCAGCTGCACGACCCGGTGCAGTTGACGCCGTGCGTGGAACGCACGATCTTGTCATGCTGCCAGCGCTGGCGATAGGCGTTTTCCCAGGTGCGGTCCTCGTTGACGACGGCGCCGTGGCCGTCGGAAAAAGTCGACGTGGTTTTGTTGAAGAACTTCAGGCGATCCAGAAAATGACTCATGCTACCTCCTCACTCTACGATGGAATCAGTCTACGGAGGCAGGCGCACGGTGGGAATCGGCAAGAAGGCGGCACGACGCAGGGAGAAGGAGTAGGCGGTCTAGTCCTAAATGACTAGTCGCAGGCCGCGCGGGCGCATGCGGCCAGCATCTGGCGATAATCGAGCCGGCGCGCGCCATGCGGATAGACGGCGTGGCGCGCGTCCAGCCAGCGGCCGCCGCCATCGAGCACCTGGGCGGCGAGCACCCGGCCGGGCTGCTCCTGCGCCGCCAGTTGGGCGAACATGGCGCCAGCGCTGCAATAGCGCAGCGTGCGGCCGCTGTCATATCGGATCTGCGCACGCACGGCGCCGCAGCCCGCGCCGGCGGGCCGCGCTTCATGGGCTCGCGCCGGGCCATCGCCCTCGTACAGCGCAGCGGCGAAAATCAGCGTGGCCAGCGCACAGGCCAGGCGGCGTCGGATCATGGTCTGCATGGTGTATTCCTTTCATTGCGGCGCCATTGTCCATGGCCGCCGCGCCGAAAATCCATGACACAGGTCAGGTTTTGCCCGATCAGGCGACGGCAAAAGAACTAGTCGCCCTAGTCATTCATGCGCATGGGCAGACCGCGCGCGGCGCGGTATACATACGGTTGGGCCGCCACGTCGCGCGGCCATCGCCAGGAGTCGTTATGAATATCGCCACATTTGAAGAATTGCTGATCGCCGCCGCCCTCCAGCCGCAGCAACAGCGCCTGCTGCTGACGTTTGCCGTCGCCGAACCGGAACCCGATGCAGCCGGCGGCGCGCCGGCCCGCACCACGCTGGTCCCCGTCATGTGCGTCGACAAGCAGGTGGCGGAACTCGACACCTTCGACAACCTGGCGGCGGAGGCCAGGCGCATGGGGCAGGAGTGGGATGTGCTGCTGGTGACCACCTTGTCCGGCACCGCCAGCCAGCTGCCGGACAATGAGCAGACCGACGCCGCGCTGCGCAAGATGATCAAGGCCATCCGCTACGGCCAGCTGGAACGCCTGCTGGCCTTCGACCGCAGCGGCGACCTGCTGCAACACGCGTGAGCGGGGCCGCCATGGCCAAGACATTTCCGATTCGTCCGGCGCGACCGGAGCTGATCTGCTGGGGGTGCGACCGTTATTGCGCGCACGACGCCATGGCCTGCGGGAATGGCGCCGACCGCACCCAGCACCCGATCGAAACCTTCGGCGAGGGCTGGGACACCTTCGGCCTCAATGCGCCGCAGGCAGAGGACACACCAGCGGCAGGAACTGCTGCTGACGCGCCGAATACGCCATCAGCGCCCCGCTCTGCAGATCGAAGTACCAACCGTGAAGTTTGAGCTTGCCCTCTTCCACCCGGCGCTTCAGCCACGGATAGGTCAGCAGGTTGTCCAGCGAGAGCAGGATGCTCGCCAGTTCGCAGGCGTGGTGCTGCTCGTCGCTGCTGCGGTGCGCCAGGTCGCGCCGCACGCGCTCGGCCACCGGCTGGGCGATGCGCATCCACTGGCCGACAAAATCGGTCTCGCGCTGCGGCGGGCGCGGCGCCATCAGCGCGCGGATGCCGCCGCAGCGCGCGTGGCCCAGCACAATCACGCGTTCCACCTCCAGCTCGCACACCGCGAACTCGATCGCCGAACTGACGCCGGCCGACGCGGTCGGCGTGCAAGGCGGCACCAGGTTGGCGATATTGCGCACCACGAACATGTCGCCCGGGTCGCTGCCGGTCAGCAGCACCGGATCGACGCGCGAATCGCAGCAGCCGATCAGCAGCGTGCGCGGACGCTGGCCGCCGCGCAAACTGCCGTACAAGTCGGGATTGTCATTGAAATACTGCTGCTGGAAGCGGCTGAAACCACCGATGAATTTCTCAATATCCTGCATGATCGCGCAAAGCCTCTGCGTTAAGTATGTTGATCCTGCGTCCCTTGAAGGCGATCAGGCGCTGCGTGCTCAGGTCCGCCAGGATGCGCGAGAAATGCTCCGGCGTCAGGTTCAGGCGCGAGGCCAGCACCGCCTTGGTCACCGGCAGGGTCAGCTCGGTGTCCCCCGGCTCGCCCAGTTCCTTCAGCAGATAGCCGGCCACGCGCTGGGTGCCGCTGCGCAGGGCGTACGACTCCATGTCGCACATCAGCGAGTGCATGCGCTGGCTCAGGCCCGCCAGCATCTTGCAGGCGAATTCCGCATCGTGATGGATCTCGCGGTAGATCACCGGCTTGGACACGTGCAGCAGCAGCGTATCCTCGGTGGCCTGCGCCGAGACGATATAGGGGCTGCCCATGAACATCAGCGCCTCGCCGAAGCTCTGGCCTGGCCCGATCAGTTCAATCACCTTTTCCACCCCGCTCACCGACGTAAACGACAGCTTGACCTGCCCGTACAGCACCTGGTGAAAGCCCACGCACGGATCGCCGCGCTGGAAAATCTGGCCGCCGCGCTCGACCCGCAGTTCGGTGGTGCCGAGCGCGATGCGGCTCAGTTCTTCCGGTCCCATGGAGTTAAACAGCGGCACCCTGGCCAGGAAATCCTGCACTTTGATTTTGGCCTTGTCCATGTACGCCTCAAATGGTGCGTGAATAACGCGCCGGCTGCGGTCCATCGTGCAGATAGCGGTCGAAGGCCATGCAGATGTTCCGGATCAGCAGGCGGCCGCGCATGCGCACCCGGATGCCGCGGCTGCCGGCGCACAGCAGGCCGTCGTCCTCCAGCACCTTCAGGCGCTGCAGTTCGGCGGCGAAGTAAGTCTGCGGCGCCACACCCCCGGGCAGCGGCAGGCGATCGTATTCGACGATGAAATCGCACATCAGGCGGCTGATCACCTGGCGCCGCAGCAGGTCGTCGTCGTTCAGCGTGATGCCGCGCGCGATCGGCAGCTCGCCGGCGTCCAGCCGCGCGTAGTAGTCGCCGAGCGTCTTCTCGTTCTGGGCATAGGTGTTGCCGACCGCGCTGATGGCGGAGACGCCTAGCGCCACCAGCGGCGCTTCGGCGTGCGTGGAATAGCCCTGGAAGTTGCGCTGCAACCTGCCCTGGCGCTGGCTGCGCGCCAGGTCGTCTTCCGGCAGCGCGAAATGGTCCATGCCGATATAGACGTAACCTGCCGCCGTCAGACGCTCGATGCACAGGCCGAGCATGGCCAGCTTGGCTTCCGGGTCCGGCAGGTCACCGGCCTGGATCAGGCGCTGCGCCTTGAACAGCTGCGGCATGTGGGCATAGTTATAGACCGCGATGCGGTCCGGTCGCGCGGCGACCACCTTGTCCAGCGTCGGGCCGAAACTGGCCACGCTCTGCAACGGCAGGCCGTAGATCAGGTCCACGCTGATGGAGCGGAAACCGCTGTCGCGCGCGGCCTGCAGCACCTCCATGGTCTGCTGGTGGGACTGGATGCGGTTGACGGCTTGCTGCACCGCCGGATCAAAGTCCTGGATGCCAAGGCTGATGCGGTTGAAGCACTGCCGGCGCAAGGTGGCGATGCGCGCCGGCGTCACCGTGCGCGGATCGACCTCGATCGAAAACTCGCCCTCCTCGTCCGGCGCGAAATCGAAACAGGCGCGCAGTTGCGCCAGCAGACCGTCCATCTGGGCGTCGCTCAGATAGGTCGGCGTACCGCCGCCAAAGTGCAGCTGGTCGACCTTGCGCCGCGTGCCCAGCACGGCCGCCTGCAGCGCCATCTCGCGCCCCAGATAACGCAGGTATTCGGCGGACTTGCCGCGGTCCTGCGTGATGATCTTGTTGCAGCCGCAGTAGTAGCACAGCGATTCGCAGAACGGAATGTGCACGTACAGCGAAAACGGCGCCTGCCCGCCGGCCGCGTCGAGCCGCGCGACGGCGGCCTGGTACTGCGGCGCGCCGAAGCCGGCGCTGAAGCGGTCGGCCGTGGGGTAGGAGGTGTAGCGTGGCCCCATCTGGTTCAGCTTGCGCACCAGTGCGGCGTCAAATTCCACGGACGGCATCAGCGGGATCATATGGCGTCTCCGCTTAGCAAGGCATGGCCGCGTTCTTGCGCGCATAGCACCACCAGGTGATGGCGATGCAGCTGGCGTAGAAGCCGATGAAGCACCACAGCGCGGCGTCCACGCTGCCGGTCAGGGCGATCGAGGTGCCATAGCTCTTCGGGATGAAGAAGGCGCCATACGCCGCCACCGCCGACGTGAAGCCCAGCACCGCCGCACTTTCCTTGTTGGCGTCGACCACGGCCTGCTGCTGCATGGCCTGCGGCAGCCCCCTGGCCGCGCGTTGGCGCTCGGTCAGGAAGATCACTGGAATCATGCGGAAGGTCGAGGCGTTGCCGATGCCGGTGCCGGCAAACAGCGCCATGAACATCCAGAAGAAGCCGCCGAAGCTGCCGGCCGCGCCGCCATGCGGCAGGAAGGAGATCACGCCGTACACGGCAGCGATCATGCCGGCGAAGGTCCACACCGTGACCCGCGCGCCGCCCAGCCTGTCGGCGATGAAACCGCCGGCGACGCGGAACAGCGCACCGACCAGGGGGCCGAGGAAGGCGTACTGCAGCGGATTCACTTCCGGGAACTGGGTCTTGATCAGCAACGGAAACGCCGCCGAATAGCCGATGAAGGAGCCGAAGGTGCCGGTATAGAGCCAGCACATCAGCCAGTTGTGCTTGCGCTTGAAGATCACCGCCTGGTCGGCGAACGACGCCTTGGCCGAGGCCAGGTCGTTCATGCCGAACCACGCCAGCAGGCTGCTGATGACGATGAACGGCACCCAGATGAAACCGGCGTTCTGCAGCCACAAGGTGGTGCTGACGCCGGCCTTGAGCGCCGCTTGCGGCGCGCCGCCAATGGCGCCGAACACGCCGGCGGTGATCACCAGCGGCACCACGAACTGCACCGCCGACACGCCGAGGTTGCCCAGGCCGGCGTTCATGCCCAGCGCGTAGCCCTTCTGCGCTTTCGGAAAGAAGAAGCTGATGTTGGCCATCGACGAGGCGAAATTGCCGCCGCCGAAGCCGCACAGCAGCGCCAGAATCAGCATGGTCGGATAGCCGGTGTTGATATCCTGGACCGCAAAGCCGATGCCGACGGCGGGAATCAGCAGCGAGGCGGTGGATATGGTGGTCCATTTGCGGCCGCCGAAAATCGGCACCATGAACGAGTAGAAGATGCGCAGCGTGGCGCCGGACAGGCCGGGCAGCGCGGTCAGCCAGAACAGCTGGTTGGTGCTGTATTTGAAGCCGATGGCCGGCAGGTTGACCACCACCACGCTCCACACCATCCACACCGCGAAAGCCAGCGCCAGCGCGGGAATCGAAATCCACAGGTTGCGGTTGGCGGTGGCGCGCCCGCCGCTGCCCCAGAACGCGGTGCTTTCGGGCTCCCACGTGTTAATCATGTACTTGCTCATCAAAGTTCTCCTTGTTGACTCAATTGGGGCTGGAAGGCGTAGTGCATCCACACCAGCGACACGCACACCGCGCCATACAGCAGCATGAAGGCGCTGGAGCGCACGCCGGTCAGATCCAGCAAGGCGCCGAACATGATCGGCAGGATGAAGCCACCGAGGCCGCCGGCCAGGCCCACCACGCCGGAGACGGCGCCGATGTTGTCGCTGAAATCGTCGGCGATGAATTTGAACACCGAGGCCTTGCCCACCGCCATGGCGGTGCCGACCACGAACAGCAGGCCGGTGAACATCCACGGCGACAGCGCCAGTTTCATATGCACCTCGCCGTGCGTGGTCTGGACGATCATCGAGGTCGGTGGGTACGACAGCAGGAAGAAACATACCCAGCAGACCCACATCACCCACCAGGTGACCTTGTAGGCGCCGTAGCGATCCGAGATCCAGCCTCCCAGCGCGCGCAGCACACCGCCCGGCAGCGAGAAGCAGGCGGCCAGCAAGGCCGCCAGGCCGAGATCAAAACCATATTCGCCGACGTAGTATTTGGTCATCCACAGCGCCAGGCCGACATAGCCGCCGAACACCACCGAGTAGTACTGGCAGTAGCGCCACACGCGGCGATCCTTCAGCACCTTCATTTGCGCGCTGAACGGCACGCTGGCGCCGCTCTGGTGCGAAGGATCGGTGGCCGAGAACACCCAGAACAGCAGCGCCGTCACCAGCATGGCGACCGCATACACGGTGGGCAGCGCCTGCCAGCCCCAGGCCGCGATGATGGCCGGAGCGACGAACTTGGTCAGCGCCGAACCGGAATTGCCGGCGCCGAAGATGCCCATGGCGAGACCACGCCGTTCCTTGGAGAACCAGCGCGCCACGTACGGCGTGCCCACCGAGAACGAGCCGCCCGCCAGGCCGACGAACAGGCCAAGCACCAGGAACTGCCAGTAGGCGGTGGCCTTGCCAATCATGAAAATCGCCGGCACCGTGGCCAGCATCAGCAGGAAGAACACGATGCGGCCGCCGTACTTGTCGCACCAGATGCCCAGCGGGACCCGCACCAGCGATCCGCTCAGCACCGGCATGGCGGCCAGCAGGCCGAATTCGGTCTCGTTCAGGCCTAGCATTTTCTTGATCGGGATGCCCAGCACTGCGAACATCATCCAGATCGCGAAGCAGATCGTGAACGACGCCGTGCTACTCGCCAGCACCTGAATTGCCTTGTTATTGTTTGCCACTTTGCCTCTCCTGATACACGTAGGGATGGCGTCAGGGTACGCGCGCAGGCGATGGCCGCCAATCGGCATGACGGATAGTCCGCCTAGCCCGAAATGACTAGACGGCGGCATTTATAACCTGCATCAAGAAAAGCCAAAGCCGAATAGGCACGGCCAGAGTGCGCGCCTAGAATCGGCGCTGTCGATCCGACAAGCCACGCATAAAAAAGGAACCATGCCATGCATGCCACACGCAAGCTCTGGACCTGGCTCGCCATCATCTGCGCCCTCTCCTTCGCCGTCCTGGCGTGGGTGGGCGCGGAAATCTACCTGACGGCGCCCCCCATTCCCAACAACGTCGTCAGCGCCGACGGCGATGTGCTCTTCGGCGCAGGCCAGGTCGATCGCGGCCAGCAGGCCTGGCTCTCGGCCGGCGGCCAGCAGCTCGGCACCGTCTGGGGGCACGGCAGCTACGTCGCCCCGGACTGGTCGGCCGACTGGCTGCACCGCGAAGCGCTGGAACTGCGCCAGATCTGGGCCAGGCGCGAGTTCGGCGCCAGCTTCGATGACCTGGGCAAGGCCGCCCAGGCCGCGCTCAATGCGCGCCTGAAGGAAGAAATGCGCACCAACACCTATGACGCCGCCCGCGGCGACATTGTGCTGTCGGCCGACCGCGCCGCCGCCGTGCGCGCCGTCGCCCGCCACTACACCGACCTGTTCGGCGACGCCCGCAGCCTCGATCATCTGCGCGAGCAGTATGCGATGAACGCCAATTCCGTGACGGATGCGGAAGACCTGCGCGCGCTGCCGGCGTTCGTGTTCTGGTCGGCGTGGGCCGCCGCCACCGACCGCCCCGGCGCGGAGGGCCTGAGCTACACCAGCAACTGGCCGCACGAGCCGCTGATCGACAACCGGCCGAGCGCCGGCGCCGGGATCTGGTCGATCGCCAGCGTGATCCTGATGATCGGCGCCATCGCCGCCATGGTCATGGCCCATTCCACCGCCAGAGAGGAAGCCGATCCGCACCCACCCAAAGCCGATCCGCTGTTCGACCTGAAACCCACGCCGTCCATGCGCGCGACAAAAAAGTACTTCTTCGTCGTCATCGGCCTGATACTGGCGCAAGTGGGCATGGGCGTGATCACCGCGCATTACGCGGTGGAGGGGCACAGCTTCTTCGGCTACCCGCTGGCGGAGATCCTGCCGTTCGTGGTCAGCCGCACCATCCACACCCAGTTTGCGGTGCTGTGGATCGCCACCGCGTGGCTTGCCACCGGCCTGTATATCGCCCCGGCCATCTCCGGTCACGAACCGCGTTTCCAGAAGCTGGGCGTCAATCTGCTGTTCTACGCGTTGCTGTTCATCGTGGTCGGCTCGACCGCCATGGGCTGGCTCGGCTCCCTGCAGCACAAGGGCACGGCTTTCGCTTTCTGGGTCGGCAACCAGGGCCTGGAGTTCACCAGCATGGGCCGCATCTGGCAGATCCTGCTGTTCGTCGGCCTGCTGTTCTGGGTCACGCTGCTGGGGCGCGCACTGTGGCCGGCGCTGAAAAAACCGTCCGACAGCCGTGGCCTGATCGTCATGGTGTTCCTGTCCGCGCTGTGCATCGGCGGCTTCTACGCCACCTCGCTGACCTGGGGCCGTCATAGCCACTATTCGATGATCGAATACTGGCGCTGGTGGCTGGTGCACCTGTGGGTGGAAGGCTTCTTCGAGGTGTTCGCCACCGCCGTCATCGCCCTGCTGTTCACCCGCCTGGGCCTGATCCGTGCGGCCAGCGCCAACAACGCCATCGTGCTGGAGACGATCGTGTTCCTGTTCGGCGGCATTCTCGGCACGCTGCACCATCTGTACTTCACCGGCACGCCGACCTTCGTGATCGCCATCGGCGCCATGTTCTCGGCGCTGGAAGTGGTGCCGCTGTCGCTGATCGGCATCGAGGCGTGGCGCAACTACCAGCGCTCGAAGGCCGCGCCGTGGGTCAGCAGCTACCGCTGGTCGATCCTGTGCTTCATCGCGGTCGGCTTCTGGAACACCGTGGGCGCCGGCCTGCTGGGCTTCTCGATCAATACGCCGATTGCGCTGTACTACATGCAGGGCCTGAACATGACCGCGGCGCACGGCCACGCGGCGCTGTTCGGCGTGTACGGCATGCTGGGGATAGGGTTGCTGCTGTTCTGCCTGCGCGGCCTGAGCGACCGCCTGGCGTGGTCCGACAGCCTGCTGCGGCCCATGTTCTGGTGCCTGAATATCGGCCTGGCGATGATGGTGTTCATCTCGCTGGTCCCGGCCGGCATCTACCAAGCCTGGGCCAGCATCAGCACCGGCATGTGGTTCGCACGCTCGCCGGCAGTGATCCATTCGAAGCTGATGGAAACGCTGGTATGGATGCGCGTCCCGGGCGACGTGGTGTTCGCGGCCGGCACGCTGTTCCTGGCGCTGTTCGCATGGCGCCTGCTGACGGCAGGCCGGCAAAGCAGCGCTGCCGTGGCGGAGCGCGCCGGATTACAACAACCAAAAGGTGAATGAGATGAAAACACAATTCAAGCTTGCCGCCGCCGGCGTCGCCGCCGCGCTGCTGGTCGTATCCCGGAGCTTCGCCGAACCTGCGCTGCCCGTGATCACGCAGGAGCTGGTCGCACCGCCCCTGCTGCCGCCGCAGATCACCCGCAAGTCGCCCGCCAGGGTGGTGGTCAATCTCACGGTGGAGGAAGTCGAGCGCGAAATCGCGCCCGGCACAAAATATACTTTCTGGACCTTCGGCGGCACGGTTCCCGGCAAGATGATCCGCGTGCGCGAAGGCGACACGGTTGAGCTGAATCTGCAAAACCTGCCCGACAACAAGCTGCCGCACAATATCGACCTGCACGCGGTGACCGGCCCCGGCGGCGGCGCCGCGCAGACCCTGATCGCGCCGGGCAATGAGGCCAGCTTCACCTTCAAGGCGCTCAATCCCGGCCTGTACGTCTACCACTGCGCCACCGCGCCGGTCGGCATGCATGTGGCCAACGGCATGTACGGCATGATACTGGTCGAGCCCAAGGAGGGCATGTCCAGGGTCGACAAGGAATACTACGTGATGCAGGGCGACTTCTATACCTCCGGCGGCTACCGCGCCCCCGGCCTGCAATCGTTCGACCAGCAGAAGGCCATCGACGAGAAGCCGACCTATGTGCTGTTCAACGGCGCTGACGGCGCGCTCACCGGCGCCAATGCGCTGACCGCCAGGACCAACGACAAGGTGCGCCTGTTCTTCGGCGTCGGCGGACCGAATATCACCTCCAGCTTCCACATCATCGGCGCGATCTTCGACAAGGTCTACTTCGAAGGCGGCACCAGGTTCCAGGAGCAGGTGCAGACCACCATGGTGCCGGCCGGCGGTTCGGCCATCGTCGAATTCACGCCCAAGGTGCCGGGCAACCTGACGCTGGTGGACCACTCGCTGACCCGCGCCTTCAACAAGGGCGCCATCGGCCTGCTGACGGTGAGCGGCGCCGACAACCCCGCCATCTACGGCAGGGGCGTCAAGAAGCCGCTGCCCGGCGCGCAGGCCTCGGCGTCGCCCGCCAGGGCGCCTGCGCCCGCGGTGCCGGCGGTCGCGGGCCAGCAACTGCGCGGCAAGACGGTGTACGACAGCACCTGCGCAGTATGCCACCAGGACAAGGGCCAGGGCGTGCCCGGCGTGTTCCCGCCACTGGCCCGGTCGGACTTCTTCAAGGAGCGTCCATACGAGATGGCGCACATCGTGCTGCATGGCCGCAGCGGCGAAATCGTCGTCAATGGCGAGCACTACAACGGCGTGATGCCGCCGCAGGAGCTGAACGACGAAGATGTGGCGGCGGTGATCAACTACGTCAGCGTCGCCATGAACGAAGGCAAGCCGGTGGTTACGCCAACCCAGGTGGCCGAAATGCGTAAGGCGAGGTAACCGTGAAAGCGCCGGTACTTGCGCTGCTGGCCGCCGTCGCCTGCGGCGCTGGCGGCACCGAATATCGCCTGATCGCGGGCGGCACGCTGCGCAGCGTGCTGCCGGCGGACGGCGTGGCGGCCGAAGCGCAGGTGGCGCCATTCCAGCTACGCAGCCGCCTGGTGACCAACCGCGAGTTCAAGGCCTTCCTGCAAACTTCGCCGTCCTGGCGGCGCTTTCAGGCGCCGTCGCTGTTTGCGGCGCCCGGCTACCTGTCGGGTCTCGACAGCGCCGACGACGAGGCGCCGGTGGTGCAGGTCAGCTGGTACGCGGCGCAGGCCTACTGTGCTGCGGAACAGGCCCGCCTGCCGCGCTGGTACGAATGGGAGTTCGCCGCCGCCGCCGACGCCACCCGCGCCGACGCCCGCGACGACGACGCCTGGCTGTCCACCATCCTGCGCTGGTATGCCGACGCCGGCAAAGCCCCGCCCGGGCGCGTCGCCGCCACGCCGGCCAACTACTACGGCCTGCACGACATGCACGGCCTGGCGTGGGAATGGGTGGAGGACTACAGCGGCCTGTTCGTCAACGCCGACAGCCGCGCCACCGGCGAGAAAAAGCAACTCGACTTCTGCGGCGGCGCCGCCGTCAACCTCTCCGACCGCCGCAACTACGCGGTGCTGATGCGCCTCGCCCTGCTCTCCGCCATGGAGGCGCGCCAGGGCGGCGCCAACCTGGGATTTCGCTGCGCGCGCGATCCCGCCCCCAACCAACAAGGAGATTCACCATGAAGCGCACCGCCATCGCTTTGGCCATGTTTTCCGCCGTGCTGCTGGCGTCGGGCCGCACCGGCGCGCAGGTGCATGATCACGCTCCGCACGCGCTTGCCGTCCATGCCGCGGCGCCGACGGCCGCACTGCCGGCGACGTCGCTGTATCAGCTGGCGACGCCGCTCACCGACGCCGCCGGCCGGCGGTTCACCCTGGGCGAGCTGGCCGGCCAGCCGCTGCTGGTCACGATGTTCTACGGCGACTGCCATTCCGCCTGCCCGGTCGTCATCGAAACGCTCAAGCGCACCATCGGCGCGCTCGGACCGGACGGCCAGCGCCTGCACGTCCTGCTGGTCAGCCTTGATCCGAAGCGCGATACACCCGGCTCGCTGGCGATGATGGCGCGGATGCAGCAACTCGACCCCGCCCAGTACCGGTTGGCCGTCGCCGGCAACGACAGCGACACCCGCACGCTGGCCGCCGCGCTCAACATCCGCTACCGCCCGCTGGACAACGGAGAAATCAGCCACACCACCCGCCTCGCGCTGCTCAACACGGACGGCAGCGTGCAGGCGGACAGCACCCGGCTGGCGGTCGATCCCGACCCCGATTTCGTGCGACAAATCGCCCGCTCCTTAAAAAGATAAGTCAGATCAAGAAATCAACAAATAGTGCTGCCGCCCGCAAAACACACCATATATAGTAGACGAACAATCAAATCAACTAGATATGGGGCGGATATGGATGCACTGTTTCACACCACGATCATCAAGCGCGACGGGGCCGGACAGACCTTCAACCTGGTCAAGATCGAAAGCGCGCTGCTGCGCGCCGGTCGCGCCAGCGGCGAATTCGACACCGACAAGGCGCAGCAACTCACCCAGGCAGTGCTGCTGCACCTGTCGTCGCTGCCGCCAGGCGATAACCTTACCGTTGAACTGGTGCAGGACACCGTGGAGCGTGTGCTCTACGACGCCGGCTACCGCCACACGCTGCGCCGCTACGTGGTCTACCGCGAGCAGCACGCCGCGCTGCGCCAGGACAGGCACTCGCTGGTCGATGTCGCCTCGTCGATCAACGAATACCTGGAGCGCCAGGACTGGCGCGTCAACGCCAACGCCAACCAAGGCTACTCGCTGGGCGGCCTGATACTCAACGTCTCCGGCAAGGTCATCGCCAACTACTGGCTCAATCACGTCTACCCGCCGGAAATCGGCCGCGCCCACCGCGACGCCGAGTTGCACATCCACGATCTCGACATGCTGGCCGGCTACTGCGCCGGCTGGTCGCTGCGCACGCTGCTCAACGAAGGCCTGAACGGCGTGCCGGGCAAGGTGGAATCGAGCCCGCCGCGCCATATGTCGAGCGCCATCGGCCAGATCGTCAACTTCCTCGGCACCCTGCAGAATGAATGGGCCGGCGCCCAGGCCTTCAGTTCCTTCGATACCTACATGGCGCCCTTCGTCCGCAAGGACCGGCTGCGCTACGACGAAGTCAAACAGTACATGCAGGAGCTGATCTACAACCTCAATGTGCCGTCGCGCTGGGGCACGCAAACCCCATTCACCAACCTGACCTTCGACTGGGTCTGCCCGGAGGACCTGCGCCCGCAGATCCCGCACGTGGCCGGCGAGGAGATGCCGTTCACCTACGGCGACCTGCAGGACGAGATGGACATGATCAACCGCGCCTACATCGAGATCATGATGACCGGCGACGCCAAGGGCCGCGCCTTCACCTTCCCGATCCCGACCTACAACATCACCGAGGACTTCGCGTGGGACAGCCCGAATGCCGAGCTGCTGTTCGAGATGACCGCCCGCTACGGCCTGCCCTACTTCCAGAACTTCATCAACTCCGAGCTGAAGCCGAACATGATCCGCTCCATGTGCTGCCGTTTGCAGCTGGACCTGCGCGAGCTGCTCAAGCGCGGCAATGGCCTGTTTGGCTCGGCCGAACAAACCGGATCGCTGGGCGTGGTGACGATCAACTGCGCGCGCCTCGGCTACCTGCACCGCAATGACGAGGCAGGACTGATGGCCGCGCTGGACCGCTTGCTGGAACTGGGCCGCGACAGTCTGGAGATCAAGCGCAAGGTGATCCAGCGCCATATGGACAATGGCCTGTTCCCGTACACTAAACGCTATCTCGGCACGCTGCGCAACCACTTCTCCACCCTGGGGGTGAACGGCATCAATGAGATGATCCGCAACTTCGATCCGGCCGGACAGCATGACATCACCACGCCATGGGGCCGCGCGTTTGCACTGCGCCTGCTGGACCATGTGCGCGCGCGCATGCTCGAATTCCAGGAGCAGACCGGCCATATGTATAACCTGGAGGCCACGCCGGCCGAAGGCACGACCTACCGCTTCGCCAAGGAGGACCGCAAGCGCTACCCCAACATCCTGCAGGCCGGCACGCCGCAGCAGCCCTACTACACCAACTCGTCGCAGCTGCCGGTCGGCTACACCGACGATCCGTTCGAGGCGCTGGAACAGCAGGACGCGCTGCAACGCAAATACACCGGCGGCACCGTGCTGCACCTGTACCTGACCGAGGCGCTGTCCAGCGCCGCCGCCTGCCGCACGCTGGTGCGCCGCGCGCTGGGGCGCTTCGGCCTGCCCTACATCACGGTCACGCCGACGTTCTCGATCTGCCCGACACACGGCTACCTGACCGGCAGCTACGAATTCTGCCCCAAGTGCGACGCCGAGATCATCGCCCGCAAACAAGCCGCTCTTCAACCAACCGCAAAGGAAACGCCATGCAAAGTATGACCCCTTCCACCATCGCGCTCGACGACTCGGAACGCCAGCGTTGCGAAATCTGGACCCGCGTGATGGGCTACCACCGTCCGGTTTCGTCGTTCAACATCGGCAAGCAGGGCGAATTCAACGAACGCACATTCTTCCGTGAGCCTCATGCGCAAGCTGCTTCTTAAAGAGGAAGGCCGCCTGTTGCGCGTGGGCGGCTATACGCCGTTCAGCGCCACCGAATATCCCGGCCTGCTATCGGCCGTGGTGTTCGTGCAGGGATGTCCTTGGCGCTGCGGCTATTGCCATAACACGCATCTGCAGCAGCGCACGCGCGACAATCCCAATGCCTGGAAGGGCATCGTCACCCGGCTGGAACGGCGCGCCGGCATGCTAGACGCCGTGGTGTTCTGTGGCGGCGAAGCCACCATGGACCCGGCGCTGGGCGAGGCCATGGCGCAGGTGCGCGCGATGGGCTTCAAGATCGGTCTGGAAACGGCGTGCATTTACCCGGCGCGCCTGAAAAGCGTGCTGCCGCTGGTCGACTGGGTCGGTTTCGACGTCAAGACCACGTTTGAGCGCTACGCCGACGTCACCGGCGTCGCCGGCAGCGGCGGGCCGGTGCACGACGGCGTGGCCGCCATCCTTGCCAGCGGCGTCGATTACGAGTGCCGCACCACCGTGCATCCGGCCCATCTGTCGCCGGCGATGCTGGTAGAACTGGCGCAGACGCTATCCTTCATGGGCGTGCGCAATTACGCCCTGCAGGAATTCCGCGCCACCGGCTGCGCCGATGAGACGTTGGTGGCGCGCGCCTTCCCCGGTTATCCGCAGGAAGACGTGGTGGCCGAGATCGCGCCGCTGTTCGACAACTTCAGCGTGCGGCGCCCCGGCCAGGCAACAGGCTGAAAACCCGCGCCAGGGCCTGCCGACCCAATTCCGTCACCGGCAGTTCCATCGCATCGAGGGTATTCTTCACCAGCAGTCCGAGCTCCGTATCGCCTTCCATCCGCAGGCGGCGAGAGAAGAACAGCGTGTCCGGGTCCTGCTCGCGTCTGGCGAGTGCCACGAAGTCGCGCGCGCAGGCGCCGATTTCCAGATCCGGGACGCCGCTGCGGTGCAGCGCCGCGAAGCCGTCGCCGCGCCAGGTGAAGTCGAACGCCACGCCGGCGTCGGTGACGCGCCCCCGCAGGTGCCGCCCTGCCAGGCCAGCGCGCACGTCGTCCGGAAGATGCGGCTTGAGCACCAGATTGAGCGCGGCCACGCACAGCAGCGATCCGGGATAGGCCGGCAGACGCTGGCCCAGCGCCGCCGCCAGAGCAGGCAGAGGCTGGGCGGCGCCGTAATGATTTTGTGCGACAGGGTTCATGCTGCGTTCTCCATGCTGTATTCAAGTCCGGGCTTGCCGTACCAGTAGCCATTGCAGGCCGCGGACGGCAGCAGCGGCGAGATCGCCTGCGCGGCCTGGCGCGGCGCCAGCGCGCCGGTGCGCGCGGCGTCAAAGGCGGCGATGATCTGTTTCATATGGGTCGACTGTGGACTGAGGCGCGCCACGTCCACGCCCAGTTCCGCCATCTGCCGCATCTCCGCCGCCAGGTTATACACCAGTGCCGACTGGCTCTGGATGCCGTTCAGCACCAGGAACTGCTGCTTTTCGCGCGTCTGCATCATCATGCCATCCGGATGGTCGATGCAGCTGAAGCGACAGTCGTCCTTCGGCAGGTTGCGGTTGCGCGCCGTGAAGCAGCGCGCCGAAAACGCCAGCGGCATGCGGCCGAACGCAAATACCTCGGTCTCCATGCCGGTAGGCCGTTCGCGCTGCATATGCGCCAGTCCCGCGCGGCCCATCTCCAGCGGCATGATCCAGCGCTTCGCGCCCAGCCCATGCAATAGCGACAGCGTCGGCGGGTTGTAGACGTTGAGGTGCGGGCCGGCGATGAACGTCTGCCCTTCCAGCAAGTGCACCGCGCCCATATCGTTGGCCTCGACCTGGAAGCGGCCGTTGGCCACCAGCTTGCGCTGGGCGCCGACATCCGCGCTCGATTCGATCAGCGCCAGCGTCGACATGACCACTTCCTTGCCGCGGCCCTGCAGCAGCTCGGCGACAGCCAGCCAGTCGGCGGCGCGCAGCTCGTGGCGGCGCGAACACACGGTCTCGCCGAGGTAAACGATATCCACCGCGCTGTCCGCGATGTCCTCATAAAATTCCATGACCTTGGCGCGCGGCCAGTAATACAGCAGCGGCCCGAGGGCGAGTTTGAGCATGACTTCTCCGATGTTATTTCCACGCGCGGTGATACGCGCCCAGTGTGTGCTGCTGGCCTTCGGCCAGCGTATTGAGTTCCGCCATCCAGGCCGGCTTGACCGAGTAGCGCGCCGTATTGCGCAGGCAGTCGTCCAGCGCCGCGCGCCACACGCGCGTGACCTGCGACACATAGGCCGGGCTGCGCTGACGGCCCTCGATCTTCACCGCCCGCACGCCCATCTCCAGCAGCTGCGGCAGCAGTTCCAGCGTATTCAGGCTGGTGGGTTCCTCGATGGCGTAATAGGTTTCGTCCTCCACCTCAAAGCGACCCTTGCACAGCGTCGGATAACTCGCGTTTTCCTGCGGCGTGTAGCGGTCAATCATCACGCCGTTCAGGCGCGATTCCAGCCCGCGCGGGTTCTGCTGCCAGCGCACCGCCCTGGCCGGCGAGCAGACGCCGTGGGTGTTCGGCGATTCGCCCGTCACGTAGGACGACAGCTGGCAGCGCCCCTCGACCATCACGCACAGGCTGCCGAAGCCGAACACCTCGACTTCCACCGAAGTGTTCTTCACCACGTGTTCCACCTGCGCCAGCGACAGCACGCGCGGCAGCACCGCGCGCGCCACGCCAAACTGCTTCTGGTAGAAGTTGATGGCCTCCGCATTGGTGGCCGAGCCTTGTACCGACAGGTGCAGGCGCAGGTCCGGATAGTGGTCGGCGGCGTAGCGCATCAGGCCCGGATCGGCCAGGATCACCGCATCCACGCCGGCTTTGGCGGCGCGGTCGATGGCGCTTTGCCACAGCGCCGTGTTGTCGGGCTGCGGATAGGTGTTCAGCGCCAGCAGCACCTTGCGGCCATGGTCATGGGCGTAGCCGATGCCGGTGCGGATGGCCGCATCGTCGAAATTCAGGCCGGCGAAATTGCGCGCGTTGGTGGCGTCGCGAAAGCCGAGATAGACGCAGTCGGCGCCCAGGTCGATGGCGTTCTTCAGCGCCGGCAGGCTGCCGGCCGGGCATACCAGTTCAATGGGGGGAGAGTCGGATTGATTCATATGGTTTGGATGGCTAACAGAGGCGGACGAACTGTATCGCTTCGTGATCCCGGAAATCCTTGATGTGAATCAAAGAATTTGACCTTTACCGGGTGGGACAATGTGCGCACGCTTAATGAAGGACAAACAAGATGGAAAAGATCGCCACCTATCTCGATCACGATCACCGCCGCTGCGACGATCAATACGCCATGGCGGAATCGGAAGTCATCCTGCGCCACTGGGATGCCGCCACCACCAATTTCAGCGCCTTCCTGGCCATGTTCGGCCGTCACCTGGACAAGGAAGAACGGGTGCTGTTCCCGCGCCTCGACCATGCGCTGGGCAATGGCTACGGCCCCACGGTGGTGATGCGCGCCGAGCACCGCCAGATGCGCGAGATGCTCCGCGAGATGCAGGCCGCCATCGCGCGCCACGACTGCGACGGCTTCTTCGACCAGGCCGACATGCTGCGCCTGCTGATGCGCCAGCATAATCTGAAGGAAGAAGGCATTCTTTATCCGCAGGCCGATTTCGTGCTGGCG
Organism: Duganella margarita; assembly: GCF_009857535.1. Classification (GTDB taxonomy): domain Bacteria; phylum Pseudomonadota; class Gammaproteobacteria; order Burkholderiales; family Burkholderiaceae_D; genus Rugamonas; species Rugamonas margarita. The sequence continues at coordinate 24,884 of NZ_WWCS01000006.1, read as the reverse complement.
CAGCAGGCCGACGAGGTGCTGGCCTGCATGGAGCAGCTGGAACAGGCCGAATGGAGCGTCGCATGAGCGCCGTGCTCGATGTCGGCGGACTGGAGCCGCCGGAGCCGATGGTGCGCATCCTCGAAGCGCTCGATACGCTCGGCCCCGACGAAAAGCTGCGCGTGTTGATCGACCGCGAACCGGTGCCGCTGTACAGCATCCTGCAGCGCAACGGCTACGGTCACCGCACCACCGCGCAGCAGGACCACCGCTACGAAGTGCTGATCTGGCTCGTGCCCGGCGCATGAAACCTGTCGATGCGCCTCAGCGGGCCCTTTCTTTCGGCGACCATCCGCCGCTGTCGCTGCCGCTACGCTTTTTCCTCAGCGCGCCGTTGTTCGCGGCGCTGGCCGCAGGCTTGCTCGCGTGGCACGGGGCGCCGGCGCTGCTGACCCGCTGGTCGCCGCAGACGCTGGCCGTCACCCACCTGCTGGTGCTGGGATGCCTGAGCATGACGATGATCGGCGCGCTGCTGCAACTGCTGCCGGTGGTGGCGGGCATTCAGGTGCCGCGCGCCGCCCGGGTCGGCGCCGTAGTGCACGCCTGCCTGTGCGCCGGCACGCTGGTGCTGGCCTGCGCCTTCTGGCAGGACAGCCCGGCCCTGTTCCGGGTGGCGATGGCGCTGCTGCTGGGCGGCCTGCTGCTGTTTGTGGGTGCCTGTACGGTGGCCATGTGGCAGTACCACCTGCCAGGTTCCGGCGCGGTGGTGGCCGGCATCCGCCTGGCGCTGGCGGCGCTGGTGCTGACCATGACGCTGGGCGGCATGCTGGCAAGCGCGTTCGCCTGGCCCGGCCTGATCCAGCTGCCGTTGCAGCGCCTGACCGACCTGCACGCCATGTGGGGCATGCTGGGCTGGGCGGGCCTGCTGGTGATCGCCATCGCCTTCCAGGTGGCGCCGATGTTCATGCTCACCGCGCCCTATCCCCGCCACCTGACCGGCGCCTACGCCACCTGGATGTTCCTGCTACTGGGCGCAGTGTCGCTGTCGGGCGGCTGGAGCGGTCGCGGCGCGCTGCTGCACACGACCTGCGCCTTCCTGCTGGCGGCCGGCTACGCACTGTTCGGCGCCACCACGCTGCACCTGCTGGCGCGCCGCAAGCGCCCGCGCGCCGACCCGACCACGCTTTACTGGTGTACCGCCATGGCCAGCCTGCTGGCGGCGATCGGCCTGTGGGCATGGCCGTCGGCGGCATCCGGCGCCACGCCGCTGGCGGTCGGCGTGCTGCTGGTCGCCGGCTTCGCGCTGTCGGCCGTCTGCGGCATGCTGTACAAGATCGTCCCTTTTCTCACCTGGTACCACCTGCAGCAACTACGGGAGACCAGTGGCCGCAAGCCGCCCAGCATCAGCCAGATCATTCCCGAGCGGCACGCGCAATGGCAGTTCGGCGCGCATGCCGCCGGCCTGCTGCTGTTGCTGGCCGCCTGCTACCAACCGGCGCTGGCGCGCCCGGCCGCGGCACTGATGTGCGCCGCCTGCCTGGCGCTCTGGCTCAATCTCGGCCGCGCCGTGCGCCTGTACCGCCAGTCGCGCAACGCGCCTAACCAGCATCTCTCCGTCCCCCACTATCATGAATAGCCAATTCCACATCGACGCCGTCCTGCGCCAGGCCAAACCGCGCCTGAGCACCCTGCTCAAACTGATGTTCAGCGAGGCGCAGGCGTTCGGCCAGAAGACCCAATGGCTGGGCAGCGTCATCGCCCTGCTCGAACCGCTCGGCTTTCAGGAGCGCACCATCCGCACCGCCCTGTTCCGGCTGGCCGAGGCCAAATTGATCAAGATCGAGCGCCATGGCCGCCGCAGCCTGTGCATGCTGGCGCCGTCAACGGCGGCCGTCATCCAGGCTGCGCGCCAGCGTCTCAACATCCCGGCCGCGCGCAACTTCGGCGAAGACTGGAGCATGCTGGTGCACAGCGGCGGCTTCAGCGCCGCACGTTACGCCAGCGCGCGCAAGCAGCTGCTGGATCTGGACTACTGCGTGCTGGCGCCCAACATCATGGCGCGGCCGGCGTCCTACGCGCGTGGCGTGCAGTGCGGCGAAGACCACGGCCTGGCGCTGTTTGAAGTGAGCGGCAGCCAGCTGGCAGCGGCCGTGCGCCAGCCGCTGTTCGGCAAGATGGACTGGGACCTGGAGACGCCGAAGGAACTGTACGAACAGTTCCAGCAGCGCTTCCTGCCGCTGCGCGCACTGCTGGGCAAGCGAGCCGCGCTCACCGACCAGCAGGCCTACATGGTGCGCCTGCTGGTCAGCCACGGCTACCAGCACAGCCGCCGCAGCGATCCGCTGCTGCCCCAGGAGCTGCTGCCGCAAGACTGGCCGGCGATGGCCGCCTACCAGACCTATGTCGCGCTGTACGCAGGATGCGCGGCGCAGGCGCGCCGCCACATCCTCAAGATCACTGAAACGCCGGCGCTGGAACAGCCAGTCATTGCAGCGCCACCGACCCGGCAAACGATGCGCCGGTCCAGCGTGTACATGACTGCTTAATCATCGAAAGAGAATCAAGATGGAACTGGAAATGGCACAGGATTACTACAACGGTCCGACGTTGAGCGTGACCGTTAACCGCGAGGGTGCACGCGTGCACCGCCTGATCGATGACACCAACTACCCCACCCGCGCCAAGAAGCTGTGCATCCGCCGCGATCCGATGGTGGAGGCCTTGTTCGGCGCCGCCGCCGAACATCCGTCACAGGCGGCGCCGGCCCGCAAGATCAAGGCCGGGCGACGCTGACCGCATCCCGGGAACAGGCTTCTGCAGCCTGTCCCTGCCGCTGTACGGCAACCGGCGTCTCCGCCTGCTGGCGGCGCGCATCGAGGCGCAGCACATTCGACGCAGCGGCAACGGCCACCAGTTTGAACTGGCCGATCAAGCCGGCAAGTTGCGCCGCCTGCTGCTGCATGCGGCGCGCGGCCAGCTCCGCCTCTTGCACCACCACCGCATTCTGCTGGTTGATGGCGTCGATGTGCGCCACCGCCTGATCGATCTGCGCAATGCCGCTGCTCTGCTCCTTGCTGGCATTGCTGATGTCGCCCATATACTGCGCCACCTTCCCCACCGAGGCCACAATGCCGGCCATGATGCGGCCCGCATCGGCGGCCTGGCGGCTGCCGCTTTCCACTTCGCTGACCGAATGGGTGATCAGCTGGGTGATCTCGCGCGCCGCCGTCGCCGAACGCTGGGCCAGATTGCGCACTTCCGTGGCGACCACCGCAAAGCCGCGCCCCTGTTCACCGGCGCGCGCCGCCTCCACGGCGGCATTCAACGCCAGGATATTGGTCTGGAAGGCGATGCTGTCGATCACCGTAATGATGTCGGCAATGCGGGTGGAGCTGGCGCGGATCGATTCCATGGTGTGCACCACGGCGTCGACGGCGGCGCCGCCTTGGCCCGCCACGCGGGCCGCCGCCAGCGCCAGTTCGTTGGCGTCGTGCGCGGCGTCGGCGTTCTGGCGCACGGTGCTGGTCATCTGCTTCATCGCCGCGGCGGTCTGTTCCAGCGAACTGGATTGACCTTCGGTGCGCGCGGACAGGTCGGCATTGCCATGCGCGATATGGTCGGCGCCGGCGTTGACCACGCTGCCGGCCTCCTTGATCTGGCCGACCAGCGATTTCAGGTTGGTCTGCAGGATGCGCAGCGCGTGCTGCATCTCCATCGCCTCGCTGCTGCCGTGCGTGGCAATGCGGGCCGTGAGGTCGCCGCCGCTCATCTGCGCCAGGTGTGCACGCATGTCGTTGAGCGGCCGGATCGCGGTTTTGCGCAGCAGCATCCACGCCGCCAGCGCCAACGCCATGTCCACCGCCGTCATCGCCGGCGATATCAGTGCCGCCGGCATCAGGGCGATTATCAAAAGGAATAGCGCATTTAACTGGAACGACAGCGATATACTCCGTTTTTCCGGAAAGCGCAGATGATCCGTATTATAAAGACGCTGCGCGGACTCGATTTGCTCCCGCGACGGCTTTACCCGCACCGAGGTATAGCCGACGACCCGGCCATTTTCCAGATACGGCGCGGCATTCGCCTCGACCCAGTAGAAATCGCCATTCTTGCAGCGGTTCTTGACGAGTCCGGTCCATGCCCTGCCCGCCTTCAGCGCACGCCACATATCGGCGAACGCGGCCGCTGGCATGTCCGGGTGGCGCAGGATATTCTGCGGTGCGCCGAGCAGCTCCTCCTCGGCATAGCCGCTGATCTTGATAAAATCTCTATTTACATAAGTAATATTTCCCTGGAGATCAGTTTTTGAAACAATCGTCTCGCAGGCATCCAGAACATATTCCACATTACTAATTGGCAGGTTTAACCGCATAATCACTTTCAGCATAAAATCCGCCGGCAATTATATAGTCACCGCAACAACAACAATTAATAAATATTTATCTTATTCCATTTTGATTTAGGTCAATGCGGCGTCACCAGCCACATCCACCCGCTGAGCGTGAAGAACGACGCCACCATGCAGATCAGCAGCGCGGTGGCGCTGCGGTCGGCCTCGCCGTAAGCCTGGGCCAGGATCGGATAGATGCTCAGCATCGGCATGGCCGCCATCAGCAGCGCCGCGGCGCGCAGTTCGGGACTCATCGGCGCCACGCCCAGCAACGGCAGCAGCAGCGATGAGATCAGCAACACCGCTAGCGGGTGACCAATCAGCTTACCCGCCACCAGCGGCACCACGCGCTGCCAGCCGGCGCTCAGCGACAGTCCGACCAGCATGCCGCCGATGGCAAACAGCGACAAGCCGCCGCTGGCCTGGGCAAACAGGTTCACGCTGCGCACCACCGGCTGCGGCAGCGGAATCTGCGCCACGCTGATGACCAGCCCGGCCGTCACCGACATCACCAGCGGATTTTTCATCAGCCGCCGCGCCGACTGGCGCATCACCTGATGCCAGGCACCGCCGCCACCGCTCTTGCCGTGTTCTGCCATCGCCAGCAGCAGCGGCAGCATCACCAGGTTTTCGACGATCACATTCAGGCCCAGCGCCACGCCCGCCACCGGCGCCACCATCAGCATCAAAATCGGAAAGCCGATGAAGCTGCTGTTGGAGCACGACACGCCCATCGCCAGGAAGGTGCTGCGGACCAGGTTCAGGCCCAACAGCTGGCGGCCGATCACAAACGCCAGCGTCAGCATCAGCAGCGAGCCGAACAGATAGGACAGCAGATAGCCGGGATGCAGAATGTCGCTGATATGGCGCTGCGCCAGCGCATTGAAGATCAATGCCGGCAGCGCCAGGTTGAAGACGAATTTGCCGAATACCTGCATATCGGCGCGGGCAAACAGCCCGCTGCGGGTGGCGAGATAACCGGCGAGAACGACCAGATAGATGGGACAGGTGATGGCGAGGATTTCAAGCATAAGCCGCGTAGCATATCACCTCCGCGCGGCGGGCTAGGCCTCCCAGTAACCCCGGCGCATGGCGATCATCACCGCGTGGGTGCGGTCGCGGGCGTCGAGTTTTTGCAGGATGGTTTTCATGTGGGCCTTGATGGTGTCCTCGCTCAGGCCCAGCTGGGTGCCGGCGCGCTGGTTGGAGTTGCCGTCGGCGATCACGCGCAGCACCTGGATCTCGCGCTTGCTCAGCGTATCCTGCTGGAAGCTGCTGGCCAGGCTGCAGGCCAGCTGCGGCGCCAGCTGCTGCTGGCCGGCGTGCACCGACAGGATGTAGTGGCTCAACTCGGTGCGCGCCATGTTCTTCAGGATGTAGCCGCTGGCGCCGGCCTTCAGTCCACGCGCCACCTGCACCTCGCCGCCATACGTCGTCAAGATGATGATGCGGGCCTGGGGATTGATGTCGCGGATGGCAATGGTGGCGTCGATGCCGTTCAGGCCCGGCATCTGCAAATCCATCAGCGTGACGTCAGGCCGGAAGCGCTGATATAGCTCCAGAGCAAGATCGCCGTCGCAGGCCTCGGCTACCACCGCAAAGCGCGGATCGGCCGACAGCACCGCCGCGATGCCGCTGCGCAGCAAGGGATGATCGTCGGCGATCATCACACTGATTATTCCACTGCTTCTGTTGTTCATCGCCGCCCTCCTGAATTGACACGCGCGAGACTAGCACCGGCCGGGGATTCCGCCATCACCCTATCGGGTATATGCCAGCGCGGCGGGCAGCACCAGTTGCCATTCGGTCCCGCTGCCTTCGCCACTACGCAACACCAGCTTGGCCTTGATCCGGTCGGCGCGCTCGGTCATGCCGCGCATGCCCCAGTGGTGCTGGCGGCCGCCGTCGCGCAGGACGTCGGCCGCGATGCCGGCGCCATCATCGCGTACAGTACAGCGTAGCTCACGCGCGCCATATTGCAACTCGACTTCGATCCGCCCGGCGCCGGCGTGGCGGTAGGCGTTGGCGATGGCCTCGGTGACGATGGCGAGCGCTTCTTCCTGCATGGTGGGATCGAGCCGGCGCGGCGTGCCCACCAGGCTAAGCTGCACCGGCGGCGCATCGTGCGGCCGCAGCCGGGTCGCGGCGGCCAGCACCGCGTCCGGGAAGTTGGCCTTGCCGGCGTCTTCGCCGCGCAGCTCGCGGATGCGGCCGCGCCCCTCGTCCACCACATTGTCCGCTTGCAGCAACGCGGTTTCCAGCTGCAGGCGCGTGCTGTCCTGGTCCGGCAGGCGCTGTGTCGCGGCGTGCACATGCAGAATCAGGCCTTGCACCGATTGCAGCAAGGTGTCGTGCAGCTCGCGCGCGATGCGCTCGCGCTCGCTCACCCGCTCGCGCAGGCGGTTGGCCATCTGCCGGCGCAGGCGGCCGAGATGCCAGCGGTAACTCAGATACGCGCCCGCCAGCAGCAGCGCGCCGCACAGCGTGCGGAACCACCAGGTCTCGGTGATGGCCGGCGCAATCGTGAAGTGCACCATGGTGTCGTGCGCCGGCCAGTGGCCGTTGTAATCCGACGCCGCCACGCGGAAATGGTAGTCGCCGGCGCGCAGGTTGCTCAGATAGGCGCTGCGGCGCCCGCCCACTTCCTGCCAGTCCGCATCGGTTTCGTCGACGCGGTACCGGAAGCGCACCCGTTCCGGCAACGCCAGCGCCGGCACCGTGTAGTCGATCTGCACCGCCGAACTGCCGGCGGCCAACCGCAACGGTTGCTGCAGCGGCAGACTGGCGCCGGGCGCGCCGATGCGCTTGATGATGACCGGCTGCGCCGGCGCCGGCGGCTCCGGATCGGCCGGGTTCAGCCGAAACACGCCGGACGAGCGCATCACCCACAGGCGGCCATCGGACGCCAGCACCATCGACGGCGACGGCACCAGGCGCGGAGCGATGCCGTCCATGCCGTCCAGCTGGTCGAGGCGCTCGTATTGCACCCGGTAGTCCGGGCTGCGCTGCAGCCTGGCCAGCTCGGCGCCGGGAATCCGGAACAGGCCGGCCGCGGCGTTGAGCCACAGGTCGCCGTTGTCCAGTTCCACGATGCCGGAAATGCCGTCGAAGGTCTCGCCCTTGACGCCGCGCACCGGCCGGAAGCGCTCGCCGTCCAGCCACGCCAGGCCGGTGTCGCCGCCGACCCAGACGTGCAGCCCATGCAGGTGGAGCGCCATTACCAGCCCCACCGACAGGCCCTGCGCGGCGCCATAGCTGCGCCACTGGGCGCCTTCGGCATGCACCAGCTTGCCGTCGAAGCAGGCCAGCCACAGGCCAGCCGCGTCGCTGCGGGCCATCACGCTGACCTCGCCCGGATCGCCGAGTTTCTGCCATGCGCCGTCGGGCTTGCGCCGGTATAAGCCATGCTGCTTGAGCGACACCAGCACACTATTGTCCCGGTCCGCCTGCACCAGTGGCACGAAGGCGCCGCCGGCAAACGGCGGCAAGGCGATCTTGCGGCGGTCGCCCCCCTGCACCCGGCGCAAAGCGCCGTAGGTGGAACCCCACAGCACGCCGTCGCTGGTACGGGTAAAGCTGGTCAGCATGCCGGACCAGCCGTCGCTGCCCGGCGGCCACAGCGGCGTCACCTCGGCCAGCCCGGCATCGCCGGCCGCCACGTGAAAGCCGCCGATCCAGGCGCCGCCGTTATCGTCGGCCAGGATGGCGTGACCGATGGCCGCCTCCGTTACCGCGATCCTGGTGAGCCGGCGCCGCGCGAACCGGTCGATGCCGCTGGCGGTCGCGGCCCAGATATTGCCTTCCCGGTCCTCGAACACGGCGCTGACCTGGCGCCCGCTCAGCCCGTGCGCCGGCAAGGTGCGCGCGATGCCTTGCGGCGTGTGGTACGCCAGGCCGTCGCGCGTGCCAACCCACAGGTCGCCGCGGCGATCAAACAGCAGGCTGGCCGGATCGCCCAGGTGTTGCCAGAGGCGCGGCTGCAGATCCTGCGGACGGCCGGCCACCTGGCGGAACTTTCCTTGTGTCGCATTCCAGCTGACCACGCTGTCGTGGGCCAGGTCGAACAGCACGCCGGTGCCGCTGTCGACCGCCGCCCGCTCAAACCGCGCGGCGCCCGGCTTGAGGAAAAACACGCCGGCCTCGCCCTGCGCCCACAGCACGCCCCGGCGGTCGCGCATCAGCGTTTTGTACGACGTCGCGGGCAGATTCCAGGCGCTGGCCGGCGCCAGCCAGCGGTCCTGCTCCAGGTACCGCATGCCGAGCGGCGTGGCCGCCCAGATGCGGCCGCTGCCGTCCTGCTCGACGCCCCATGCGGCGCGGGCCGGCAAGCCGTCGCGTTCGCCATAGTTGCGGACCAGGCCGTTCTGCAGGCGCGCAACGCCGCCGGTGCGATAGCCGATCCACAGCGAACCGTCGGCAAACGCGTTGACCACACTGACGTTGCGCGTCAGCAGCGGCCCATTGGACGGCACGAACTGTTCGAACTGGATGCCGTCAAACCGATACAGGCCGGTCGGACCGCCCAGCCACAGCCAGCCATCGGTGGTCTGCGTCATCGACAACACCAGCGCCGGTGCGCCGTCACGGGCGGTCCAGCTGGTGTGATGCAGATTGATGGCCGGACGCTCCGCTTGCACTACGGCCTGCGCCTGGGCGTGGCACACAGCGGGCAACACGCAGCAGGACAGCATCACAAACAAGGCCAGTGCCTTGCCGTAAGCCGGCAATGGTCTCTTCATCAAAGCGCAACCAACAATTAGTTGTAATTCGGAATTTGTTTGCTATTGGCGAATATTGTATAGAAATCACCCGATCGTGTGTATGTCCGTTTGAGGCTGCTAGCTATGCTGTCTGCTTCACCAAATGAGGAGGATTTATCATGCAAGCTATGTTTACCAAGCTGCTGGCCGCCGGCCTGCTGTTGCTCGGCGTGGTCGCGGGACCGGCCCATGCCGAGGCGCCGAAGAGCCAGTTCGCCGAAGTCAACGGCGTGCGGCTGCACTACCTGACGACCGGCAAAGGCGATCCGGTCATCCTGCTGCACGGCTATACCGAGTCAAGCCATATGTGGCTGCCGCTGATCGACAAACTGTCGAAAGACCACCTGGTGATCGCGCCGGACCTGCGCGGCTTCGGCCAGTCCGGCCTGCCGCAAGGCCCGTACACCAAGTCGGTGATGGCGCAGGATGTGCACGCGCTGGCGACCAGCCTGGGCATCAAGTCGGCCAAGGTGGTCGGCCATGATATCGGCCTGATGGTGGCCTACGCTTACGCCGCCCAGTATCCGCAGGAAGTCAGCAAGATCGCGCTGATGGATGCGTTCCTGCCGGGCGTCGGCAACTGGAAGGATGTGTGGCTGCTGCGCGACCTGTGGCACTTCCACTTCTACGGCGAAACCCCGCTGGCCCTGGTCAAAGGCCGCGAGCGCACCTACTTCGAGCATTTCTGGAATGATTTTGCCGCCGACAAGACCAAGTCGCTGAGCGAAGCGGACCGCAAGTTCTACACCAACGAATATGCGCAACCAGGCCATATGCGCGCCGGCTTTGAAGTGTTCCGCGCCTTCGAGCAGGATGCCAAGGACTTCGCCGGCTACGCCAAGACGCCGCTGACGATGCCGATGCTGGTGCTGACCGGCGAAAAAGCCTCGGGCGAGTTCCTGATCCAGCAGGCGCGCTTGGTGGACACCAATGTGGAAGGCGTGGTGGTCAAGAACAGCGGCCACTGGCTGATGGAAGAAGCCACCGCGCAAGTGGTGCCGAAGCTGGTGGATTTCCTGAAGTGATGGTCAGGCTGGCGCGTTCGACGCCAGCGTTTTCAACGCCTGCTCCAGCTCCAGCTTGAGCGCCGCCAGGTGCGGCGCCAGCGCTTCCAGCTCGGCGGCGTCGGCCAGCCGCTCGATCTTGGCGCAGCGCGCGTGCAGCGAGTCGGCGCCAAGGTAAGCCACCGCCCCCATCAGCCGATGGGCGGCCAGGGCGACCGCTGCGGCGTCGCCGTGATCCAATCCCTGTTGGGCGACGTCCAGCAAGCGCGGTCCTTCGATCTGGAAGGCGGCGCGCATGGCGCGGTACAGTTTGTCGCTGGAATCGGTCGTCGATGGCGCCGTGCGCGACGCGGCGCTCGACGCCGGTGCAGTCGTTACGCCGAACATCGCGTCCAGCCTGGCCGGCATGGCGTGCCGGTCGGCGATCAGCGGACGGCCCTGCGCCAGCAAGGCATCCAGCTGGCGCGCGATTTCGGTGTGCAAATCGTTCTCGTCAATCGGCTTGGGCAGGAAACCGTTGGCGCCGGCCGCCAGGAAACGCTGGCGGTCCTCCGGCCCGGCGTTGGCCGTCAACGCAATCACAGGAATGGCGGGGTTGCGCACGCCATCCCGCCCGGCGCGCAGGCGTTGCAGGGCGGCATAGCCGTCCATGCGCGGCATGCGGTCATCCATGATCAGCAAATCATAGTCGCGCGCAGCCAGTTCTTCCAGCGCCGCCACGCCATCCTCGACGATAGTGATGGTGTGGCCCATATAGCCCAGCAGTTCGCGCAGGATCAGCTGGTTGATGCTGCCGTCCTCGGCGCACAGCACCGCCAGGCTGGCCTGGTGAGGACGCAGCAGTTCCACCGGCGCGGCCGGCGCCGGCACGCCATGTTCCAGCGGCAGCAGCACGCGGAACACGCTGCCCACGCCCGGCTCGCTGGTGGCCTCGATCCGCCCGCCCATGGCCGCCACGATATTCTTGCAGATCGCCAGGCCAAGGCCGGCGCCGCCGTATTTGCGCGAAGTGGCGGCGTCGGCCTGCTCGAATTTCTGGAACAGCCGGCCCAGCGCTTCGGCCGCGATGCCGATGCCGGTGTCGCGCACGGTGATGACGATGCCCGGCCCCTCCTGCCCCGGCGCGACGCTGACGCACACCTCGCCGCGCTCGGTGAACTTGATGCCGTTGCCGACCAGGTTGACCACCACCTGGCGCAGCCGCGTCGGATCGCCGCGCCACCAGACCGGCAGCGCCGGATCGACTTCGGCCACCAGGGAAATGCCCTTGGCCTCGGCGCGGTTGGCCAGCAGGTCGACCACATCGCGCAGCACGGCCGGCAGGTCGAAGTCCAGATGCTCGAGCGGCATCTTGCCCGCTTCCAGGCGAGAAAAATCGAGGATATCGTTGATGATTTGCAGCAGCACCTCGGCGTTGCTCAGGCTCAGGCGCAGCTTGTCGCGGGTAGCGTGCGGCAGGCTGGCGTCGCGCAGCGCCGAGCGCAGCATGCCGATGACGCCGCCCAGCGGCGTGCGCACCTCGTGGCTGATCATGGCCAGGAAATCGCTCTTGAGCTGGCTGGAGACTTCGGCCGCGCGCCGCGCCGCCAGCGCTTCGGCATTTTGCGCGTGGATCGCGCGTTCGCGCACCAGCGCGCCGGCCAGTCCATGCAGCAGATACGAGCAGGACACGCACAAAATGCTGGCCACCAGCAGGAAGTTCACGCTCAGGATCAGCCAGTGCGCCAGCGGGCCGACCACCATCACCGCCAGGCCCGGCTCAATGCCGCCGACGTAGCCGGCCAGGAACAGCGTCGCGGTACAGGCCAGCAGCGCCAACATGGCGGCCGTGCTGCCGATCAGCACCGTGCACAGCACCGGCACCGCCAGCAAATAGATCTGCGACAGCGGCCCCATCGCAAACAGCAGCATCACCGCCAGCAGGTAGGCGATGCCCAGCAAGGCGCCGGCGCGCCAGCGATAAGCGATGCTGCGGCGGTAGTTCAGCACCACCATGCCGGCCAGCGCCACCACGTCGGTGACGATCAGCGGCCAGTGCCCCTGGCGCGCGCTGCCCCAGATGCTGGGCAACATGGCCAGCAACCCCAGCCAGAAAGCCACCGCACACAAACCATCCAGCAGCCGTTGGCGCCAGCCTTGCAGACCCTGGTCGCCGTGGTCGAGCGCCTGCAGGCGCCGTGACACGGCGCTACGCCAGGCGAGCAGCGGCGCCATGGGCATGGGTCAGTGCGCTTTGTTCAGCGCCGAGTGATGCCGCGCGTAGGTGAAGTACACCACCAGGCCGATCAGCAGCCAGATGATGAAGGCGATCCAGGTGACGGCGCTGAGGAACACCATCAGCGCGCCGCAGAACAGGATGGCCAGCGCCGGAATCACCGGCACGCCAGGGCAGCGGAACGCCGGCTTCAGATCAGGGCGCTGCTTGCGCAGCACGATTACCGCCACCGAGACCAGACAGAACGCCGCCAGCGTGCCGATGTTGGCCAGCTCGCCCAGCACCTGCAGCGGCACCAGCGCGCCGAGCAGCCCGAACACGATGCCGACCAGCCAGGTCGCCACGATCGGCGTGCCCTTGCCGTTCAGCGCCGACAGCTGCTTCGGCAGCAGACCGTCGCGCGACATGGCGTACAGCACGCGGGTCTGGCCGAACGCCATAACCAGGATCACGGTACTCATGCCGAGGATAGCGCCGACGTCGACGAAACCGGCGACCCAATTTTCACCGGCGAATTGCAGCGCCAGCGAGACCGGATGGTCGATGCCCTTGAATTGGGTGAACGGCACGATGCCGGTCATGATCAGGCTGACCACCACATACAGCACGGTGCAGACCGCCAGCGAACCGATGATGCCGATCGGCAGGTCGCGCTTCGGTTGCTTGACCTCTTCCGCCGCCGTGGTCACCGCGTCAAAGCCGATGAAGGCGAAGAACACCAGCGCCGCCGCGCTCATCACGCCGGTGCCGCCGTACGGCATGAACGGATGCCAGTTGGCCGGCGTTACATGGCGCACGCCGACGAAGATGAACAGCAGTACCACGGCGATCTTGATCACCACCATGATGTTGTTGATACGGGCCGATTCGCGCACGCCCAGCGACAGCATGACGGTCAGCACCATCATGATGACGAACGCAGGCAGGTTGAAGAAGGTGGTCACGCCAGGCAGCGCGCCGGGAGCAGCGGACAGCGCCACCGGGATGTGCAGGCCGAAACCGCTGATGAGGGATTGGAAATAGCCGGACCAGCCGACCGATACGGCCGAAGTCACCAGGCCGTACTCGAGGATCAAGTCCCAGCCGATCATCCAGGCGATGATTTCACCGAGGATGGCGTAACTGTAAGTATAGATACCGCCGGCAACCGGCAGGATGGAGGCGAACTCCGCGTAGCACAGGGCGGCGAAGCCGCAGGCAAACGCCGCCACCACGAACGACAAGGCCAATGCCGGGCCGGCGGTGGTCGCGCCGCTGCCGGTCAACACAAAGATGCCGGTGCCGACAATCGCGCCGATCCCCATCAGCACCAGGTCGACGGGGCCAAGGACTTTCCTCAGCCCGCCCGGCTTGGCGCTGGCTGCGCGCATTGCGTCGAAATCCTTGGTTCTAAAAATACTCACTGCTGCCTCCGTTGCTTTATTGAACATATTGCGCACACTTGAAGCGCGGCAGTATGACACAACCGAGGGCGAGCGGGCAGATTCAGCGGCCTGCAGCCGCCCTGGCGCGTGCTGCGTGCAGTTTTTTGTAGCTATCGAGCAACCGCTGATGGCGCTCCAGGCCTTCCAGCTGCATGCTGGTGGGCGTCAGACCGTAGAAGCGCACGCTGCCGTCCACCGAACCCAGCACCGCGTCCATGCGCTCGTTGCCGAACATGCGGCGGAAATTGGCCACGTAGTCGTCCAGTTCCAGCTCGTCGTCCAGTTCCACTTCCAGCACCACGTTCAGCGCCTGGTAGAACAGGCCGCGGTCGACCGTGTTGTCGTTGTATTGCAGGAAGGCGCCGACCAGCTCGTGCGCTTCGTCCAGCTGCTGCAAGGCCAGGTTGATCAGCAGCTTCAGCTCCAGCACGTTCAGCTGGCCCCACTCGGTATTCTCGTCGAACTCGATGCCGATCAGGGTGGCGATGTCGCCGTAGTCGTCCAGCTCGTTGTTTTCCAGACGGTCCAGCAGCGCTTCCAGCTGGGCGTCGTCCAGGCGGTGCAGGTTCAGGATGTCTTCGCGGAACAGCAGCGACTTGTTGGTGTTATCCCAGATCAGGTCTTCCACCGGATAGACTTCCGAATAGCCCGGCACCAGGATGCGGCAGGCGGTCGCGCCCAGCTGGTCGTAGACCGCCGTGTAGACTTCCTTGCCCATGTCCTTGAGGATGCCGAACAGAGTCGCCGCCTCTTCGGCGTTGGCGTTGTCGCCCTGCGCCGAAAAATCCCACTCGACGAAATCGTAATCGGCCTTGGCGCTGAAGAAGCGCCACGACACCACGCCGCTGGAATCGATGAAGTGCTCGACGAAGTTGTATGGCTCGGTGACGGCTTCGCTGGCGAAGGTCGGACGCGGCAGGTCGTTCAGGCCTTCAAAGCTGCGGCCCTGCATCAGTTCGGTCAGGCTGCGTTCCAGCGCCACTTCCAGGCTCGGGTGCGCGCCGAACGAGGCGAACACGCCGCCGGTGCGCGGGTTCATCAGCGTCACGCACATTACCGGGTATTGGCCGCCCAGCGACGCATCCTTGACCAGCACCGGGAAGCCCTGCTCTTCCAGGCCCTGAATGCCGGCCACGATGCCGGGATATTTCGCCAGCACTTCTTGCGGCACATCCGGCAAGGCGATTTCGCCCTCCAGGATCTCGCGCTTGACGGCGCGCTCGAAAATCTCCGACAGGCACTGCACCTGCGCCTCGACCAGCGTATTACCAGCGCTCATGCCATTACTGGCGTACAGGTTCTCGATCAGGTTGGACGGGAAATACACCGTCTCGCCGTCCGACCGGCGCGTGAACGGCAGCGCGCAGATGCCGCGCGCCACATTGCCGGAGTTGGTGTCGATCAGGTGCTTGCCGCGCAGTTCGCCGTCCGGGTTGTAGATCTCCAGCGTGTACTCATCCAGCAGGCCTGCCGGCAGCTTGCTTTTGGGACCCGGCTTGAACCAGCGCTCGTTCGGATAATGCACGAACTCGGCGTTGGCAATGTCTTCGCCCCAGAAGGCGCCGGCGTAGAAGTGGTTATTGCTGATGCGCTCGATGTACTCGCCCAGCGCCGAGGCCAGCGCGCTTTCCTTGGTCGAACCCTTGCCGTTGGTGAAGCACATCGGCGAATGGGCATCGCGGATGTGCAGCGACCACACGTTCGGCACGATGTTGCGCCACGAGGCGATTTCAATCTTGATGCCGAGGCTGGCCAGCAAGCCGGACATATTGGCGATGGTTTGCTCCAGCGGCAGATCCTTGCCGGCGATATAGGTGCTGGTGTCGGCGCCCGGGCTGACGGTCAGCAGCGCCTGCGCGTCGGCGTCCAGGTTGGCGACTTCTTCGATGATGAAGTCCGGGCCTTCCTGCACCACTTTTTTCACCGTGCAGCGGTCGATCGAGCGCAGGATGCCGATGCGGTCTTTTTCGGAAATGTCTTCCGGCAGCTCGACCTGAATCTTGAAGATCTGCTTGTAGCGGTTTTCCGGGTCCACGATATTGTTCTGCGACAGCCGAATATTTTCGGTCGGGATATTGCGCGTGTTGCAGTACAACTTGACGAAATACGCCGCGCACAGTGCCGATGACGCCAGGAAGTAATCGAACGGACCGGGCGCCGAGCCGTCGCCTTTGTAGCGGATCGGTTGATCGGCAATCACCGTGAAGTCGTCGAACTTGGCTTCGAGACGCAGCTTGTCGAGAAAATTGACCTTAATTTCCATGGGGGGGAATTCCGAAAAAGAAATGCAAAAAGGGCAGCCACTTGGGCTACCCCTGAGTCGAACTGCCTGATAAATCAATGGCTTAGCAGTATATCACTGTTAGACCAAGCGGCAAATTAAAGAATGCTTTAAGATGAATTTCGGTATTAAAGGAATCTTTAAAATGCCACGCTCGAGCGGAACCTTGGTGATGACGACAACGCTAGGCGAACGCGTCCGGGCATTCGTACCGCACCCGCTGCCGCCAACCATTACTGTCTTCTTGATGCGCTACTTGCCAGGCGCTGCTTCGGCGGCCAGCGTTTGCGCCAGCGTGACGCGGGCTTTGGCCGCGTAGTTGCGGCAAGCGCCGGTATCGATGAAGGCGGCATCGCCGAGCGCTGCCTGTTTGGCTTTGCGCTCCCACAGGCCGCCCAGCTCCGGGTGAGCGGAGATCAGCACGTCGCACGGCAATGCGGCGACGGTGGCGATCGAACGTTCGACGTCTGCCTGCGCGTTCGGGTACAGCGGATTGCGGCTGAAAAGCCTGCCGTCGGCGGCCAGTGCATACAGGCTGTCGGCAAACACCACGTTCACGGTGCGACCGCCCTCCTCGGCTTGCCAGGTCCAGCTGATGCCGCCTTGCGTGTGGCCCGGCGTGAAATGCGCGGTGACCGCCAGCGGGCCGAGATGGACGAGTTCGCCGTCGCGCACCGCACGCGTGTGCGCGATCGGCGCCATCGGCGTCAGGTTCGGAAACTGCGCATCGGCTGGATCGGGCTGGCCGCTTTCCAGCACCTTCACGGAAGCCGCGCTGGCCAGCACCGTTGCGCCGCTCAGCTTCTGCAAATCGGCAATCGCGCCGGCATGATCCTGGTGCGCGTGCGAATTCAGGATGTAGCGAATGTCCTCCACCCGGAAGCCAAGCTGGCGGATATGCGCCACCACCTGCTCGGTCGCCTCCGGTCCGCCGACATCCACCAGGATGTGTCCCGCCGACGAGGTAATCAGCACCGCACTGATGCCGCCAGTGCCGACGTAATAGGTATTGCCGTACAGCGGAAACGGCTCCTGCGGCGCATACCAGTCAGCCGCCCTGGCACTAATGAGACATGCGGCAATCAGCGTGACACACCCGAGAATTTGCTTTTTCATTTGCGGGATAACTAAAAAGTCGTCATGTGACGAGTGTCGCAATAGTGCGACAGTTGTCGCATTTCGTCAAGCACCAGTGGAATTCAATTCTTCACTTTGCCCTCATGGGAAGGTCAAGTCCATCCCAAGCATTCTGACGAGGAAGAACGTGACGAGGCCCAGGCCGAGCAATGACAGCACGAAGAATGCGACCACCTTGCCGGCCGCGCGCAGCACCGCACGCCGCTCCGCTACCTTGCCCTTCTTCCCTTGGTCGTAATGCCATTTGATGGCGAAGAACATGCCTGTGCCGAGTACGGCCAGCTTGAATATCACAAAGACTATCGGGATCCAGTCCATTTACATCTACCTATGAAAGGGGAGAAAGCGCCAGCGACCGCCATGCAAGGATGGTGTTGCTGCAGGTTATGAAGCATACTACTTCAAAGCAATTTCCATACATCGAGACAAAATGTCCCAGGTAAAAACCATACAAAATGAAAATTTGGCTAACTGGTTGCCGCGTCTGGCCCCGCATGGCGGGCCGCGTTTCCTGCAGATCGCCGATGCGCTGCAGGCGGCGATGGTGGACGGTTCGCTGAAACCGGGTGACCGTCTGCCGCCGCAGCGCCAGTTGGCCGAACAGTTGAACGTCGACCTGACGACGATCACGCGCGCCTACGACGAAGCCAGACGCCGCAACCTGCTGGAAGGCCGCGGCGCGCGCGGCACGTATGTGGCGGCGCCGAAAGTCGAGCTGACCTCGATCCTCGACCTGAGCATGAATACCCCGCCACCACCGGATGGGGTGGACTTCGACGACATGCTGAAACAAGGCCTGTCGCAAGTCTTGATGAGGGCAGATAACGAATTGCTGATGACCTATCACCTGGCCGGCGGCAGCGACTCCGACCGGAAGGCTGGGGCCCAATGGCTGGCGCCGATGTTTGGACCGCTGGACGCGCGCGAGGTGCTGGTCTGCCCGGGTGCGCAAGCGGCGATCGCCGCATTGATCCTGGCGCTGACGAAGCCAGGCGATATCATCCTGGCGGAGCCGGCGAGCTATCCCGGCTTGCGCGCCGCAGCCACCCAATTCGGCCGGCGCATCATTGCGGTGGACGCGGACCAGCACGGGATGGTGCCTGACATGCTTGAGGCAGCGTGCCGCCAGCACCAGCCGGGATTGGTCTTCCTCAATCCGACATTACAAAACCCGACCGCGATCACCATTCCGGAGCGCCGGCGCAAGGAGCTCGCCGACATCGCCAGGCGCTGCAATGTCCGCATCGTCGAGGATGATCCCTACTGGCTGCTCGCCGAGGCACCGCCGCCGCCGATTGCCACGTTTGCCCCGCAACAGGTGTACTACATCGCCACCCTGTCGAAATGCCTCACGCCCGGCTTGCGTGTCGCCTTCGTGCTGATACGCGACCCGCACGAGCGCGAACGTTTTCTGGCCGCGCTCAGGTCGTTCGCGCTGATGGTGGCGCCGCTGACGGCGGCACTGGCCACACAGTGGATCGTCGATGGTTCGGCTGGCGGATTGATGGCAGGCGTGCGCAAGGAGGCGCGCCTGCGCCACCGGATGGCGCGCGATATTCTGGCGGGGCGCTACAGCGGCGCCGGCGACGGCCTGCATGTGTGGCTCGAATTGCCGGCGTATTGGACTCCCGCCCAGCTTGCGCGTGCCGCCGACAGCGCGGGCATCGCCGTCACGCCGGCGGAGGCTTTCGCAACAGGCGGCGCATCCGTGAATGCAATCCGGATTTCGTTGGGGAGCATCAAGGACCGTGGACGCTTGCAAGCAGGGCTGCAACGGCTGTCGCAGTTGCTTGCGCGGGGGCCCGAGTCGTTCAGCGCTGCGGTGGTCTAACCGCCCAGCCAACCCTCCGCTTCATATCTATCCCGCCTCTTCCCGGCGGCGCCCGATGCGGGCGCCGGCACGCGGTCACTCCCATTGCTGACGTAACAACGATCCGAGATACGGTTTGATACTTATGACTGGCCGGGCCGACGTGTACTTTGACGTCATGGGTTGGCAAAAAATGCAGCCCAGAAGGTAGGCGATTGATGAGCATCGTTAATCCACCGGGCCTCAGCAGCAGCTGACATTTCGCCGCCATTATCTTTCATCTATTACTTAAGGATATCAAAATGGGAAGCTCGTCCAGCACCTCAACCATCGTCAACAACAACACGACGGTCATTATTAATGCAGTCAACGCCGCGGCAATTACCAATCCGGGCACCTTTTCCACGGTGCCGGTCGGCAGTCCTGCCCAAGCGGTTGAACAAGCCTTGGAAAAAGCCCTGTTGGCCACTTTGACCGCGGCGTGGAATGCGCGCTTCACCTCAACCAATCCGCTTGCAGCGGGGAATATCGATTCCGCTTTTCTCGTGGCGACAGGGAGCATCAGCATGTCGACCCCTGTCACATGTGCCGTGGATCAAATCACATCTGATCTGAACAGTTGGCAGGTTACCGGAGGCGCCGACGTGCCCACCACTATCGCCAAACAAATTCTCAGCAGCTTGGTGATGGAGGGCGGACTGGTTGCGATGAGCAGTGGCATTCATACGTTGGGGCCAGCGCAGACCGTGGGCTGGGCAGCTGCGACCCTCACTGCGGTCGCTGGCAGCGGGCCGGACACCACAAACTTCATCGGTTACGCCTTTACCGCATCGAACGTGTCATAACGGCGGGACTGTCGATTTTTACCAGCGTCCGGTGCGGCACCTCGCCGGATGGCTGGCGGTCTCCTGAAATCGGCAATCAACAAGCCTCGCGTAACAACGCATCGCGATACCTGCTGAGACTTATCGCCGGCTCGATCGCAGCGTACCTTGCTGTCACGGGGCGCAACAACGCAACCCATTTTTCTGGAGGCATTGAAACACATGAAATCTAAAATACTCGCTTACCTCTGCCTGGGCCTGTGCATCCACGCAGCTGGCACAGCATGGGCTGCCAATCCCGTTCCCGCCACCGGTGGCGTGCTGCCGTCGGGCCAAAATGCAGATCAATTGTCCTGGCAGCATTTTATTGCGGCCATTACGCCAGCATCAACGTCGCAAGTCGTGTTTGAAACATGGGCATCGGATCCCGATATTTACACGCCCACGCCACACTGGCCAACACCCGAGCAGGCCAAGAATAAAAAGCTGCGGCCTGGTCTGCTGCAACTCAGCAAAGCGCCGCATGCGTTGACAGCAGCCATGATCGATGGCCAGTGCCAACCGGTTGGCGATGCCAAAGCCGGCAATTTCCCCATCGCAGGCAGTACGCCACCGCCTCAACCTGTCAAGCTGACCGGTTCGCAGCCATGCTACGCCGAAGAAGTGCGGCGCAACCGCCCCTCGTACGACTACCTGACCAGCAACGGCCTCAATACGCAAGCAGGACTGGCCAAAGCCTATCAAAAAGCCAAGTCTTCCGACTGGCGGGTATCGCTGCCCACCGATGCGGTGGAGGTGAAGGCCGATTGGGTACCGATCGATACCATCGTCGATTGGCTGGCTGCGAATCATGTGAAAAAAACCGTGGCGCAGGTCAAGGCGCAGTACTACACCACCGTGTCCGGCGGCACAGTTTACGGCTTGGTCTCCTTCCATATTAGTTCCAAGGAAATCCCCAACTGGGTCTGGGCGTCGTTCGAACACCAGGCCAATCCGGGGCGCTGCGACACCATGGGCTGTTACGATTCCTTCGGCGCGGTCAAGCCGAAAATCCTGCCTGCCGCAGAGACCTCAGCCAACGGTCAATATGGCAATTGCGCCAAGACACCCGCGGTCGCCAAATTATTCAAGGCGGCCCAGCTTGACGCCGTATGGCAGAACTACTGCCTGAAAGCGTCGCAGATCGATTTCGTCGCCAAGAACGGCGCACCGCTGATGCTGGGCGACTCGTTTACCGAGCGGATCGCGGCGGCCGTACCGATCCGGCAATCGTCCTGCATGGCTTGCCACGCCAGCGCAGCGGTGAACAAGGACGGCTCCCCCTTCACGACATTGCTCAGTAGCAATCCGATGGGCAAAGTCACGCTGCCAACCGATACGGTGAGCGTGGATTTCATCTGGGGCATCACCAACCTGCTTAAAAACGACGGGCAATAAATCCCGGGCTTAAACAGTTGGATCCACCAGGGCAGCCCGCCAGGCTGCCCTGGTTCATTTAGCAGCGGAAAAAGCGAGTGGCCGCATGTCACGAAACTGACATCTAACTTTGATACCATAAGGAAATTTTTCTGCTTTGCAATACCACTTGGCTTTGCCAGTCCATGCTTTCACTCCTCGCAGTTTTCAAACGTCGTTGCGCGTCGCTTCTCACCAGCCAGCATACCTTGGTACCGAGCGCCTTCGTCCTTGGGCTGGCCCTGCTCGTCTATCTGTGGGCGCTGCACTTCACCCGCATCCAGAACGAGAAAAAGCTGGCACTGCAGGCCACCACGGAAAGCAGCCAGAATATCGCCGCCATCGTCGCCACCAACCTGGAAGAAGTGTTGGGCAGAGCGTCCTTGTACGCGCGCATCACCAGCGGCGGCGACCAGTCTTCCGGCGTCAGCAGCCCGCACTTTAATCCTCAGCAGGTCGGCGATTCGGCCTACTTGCGGGCGGCAGTGTATGACCGCGACGGCAAACTGATTTACTCGTCGGCCCATCAGCGCACCGAAACAGAACTGCAGCCACTGCTCGACCAGGCGCTGCGCGATGGCCGGCGCGGTGACCCAGCGCCGATCCTGATTGGCCATCCCCCGGCCGACGGTAATGGCGCCTGGCGGCTGCCGATTCTGGTGCCGCTCGGCGATGCGCGCAGCGCGGGCTACTACGGCGCCATTCTCGACCTCGGCTACATCCTCTCCCGGTACCGCGAGGTCGAGCTTGGCCAGGGCGGCAGCATCGAACTGATCCATTCAGACGGCCTGCCACTGGCGGTCCTGCGCGAAGGCGCCTTATCCCTCGACACACGCCTGCCCGGTTCCCACTCCCGGCTGCCTGGCGACATGGACGCGCTCACCTTCTCCAGCGGTCCGACCGACCTGGGCTATCTGTCCTCGGCGCACCGCCTGGCCCACTACCCGATCCAGGTCGCGGTCACGCAAAATTCCGCCGTGGTGCTGGGCCGGCTGTCGGCCCAGCACCACGAGTATCTGCTGCGCTCGCTGGTGTTCTCGGCGGTGGTCATTCTGGTCATCCTGATTGTCGTGTTCAGCCTGCGGCATCAGCATCGCCTGCATCAGGCCGTTGCCAATTCCGAACAGGAAAAAAAGCAACTGATCGACCTGCTGGAGCAGGAAAAGATCCGCGCACTCGCGCTGGCCTCGCACGATTACCTGACGGGCATTCCCAACCGCCGGCAATTCCAGCAGCTGGCCGCCTCCGAGCTCAAACGCGCCCGGCGCAGCCGGAATTTGTACGCGCTACTGTTCTTCGATCTCGACCGCTTCAAGCTGGTCAATGACAATCTCGGCCACGCGGTTGGCGACCTGTTGTTGAAGGCGGTTGCCGGCCGGCTGCAGGCGGCGGTGCGCAACTACGACCTGGTGGCCCGCCTGGGCGGCGACGAATTTGTGGTCCTGCTGTCGGAAATCCCGTCCGAGGATTTCGTCAGCCAGCTGGCGGCCAACCTGGTGCAGGAGCTGTCGAAAACCTATGTGGATCTCGACGGCCACAACGTCGAGACCAGTCCCAGCGTCGGCATTGCGCTGTATCCGCGCGACGGCCAGACGGTGGACGATTTATTGCTCCACGCCGATCATGCCATGTACAGCGCCAAGGCCAAGGGACGCGGCGTGTTCCGCTTTTACGACGCGTCGCTGAACGCGTCGAGCGCGCGCCGCTCGGAACTGACCGCGCGTTTCAAGTCCGCCATGCACGACAACGAATTCTGCCTGCACTTCCAGCCCAAAGTGGCGCTCGACGACTTCGCCGTGGTCGGCCTGGAAGCGCTGATACGCTGGGACCACCCGGAACATGGGCTGATCTTCCCGGGCGACTTTATTCCGCTCGCCGAAGAACAGAACTACATCATCCCGCTGGGACGCTGGGTCATCGATGCGGTCTGCCGCCAGATCGCGCAGTGGCAGGCGGACGGCGTGCCGCTGGTGCCGGTGGCGATCAACGTCTCCGCGCACCAGCTGCGCGACAACCGCCTGCCGGAGGATGTAATGGCATCGCTGGCGCGCCATGCGGTCAGTCCCGAATGGATCGAGATCGAGATCACCGAGACCAGCCTGATCGAAGACACCCAGCTGGCGCGGCGCAATCTCGAATCGCTGGCCGGCATCGGCATCAAGATCGCGCTGGACGACTACGGCACCGGCTTTTCCGGCCTGAGCATGCTGAAACAACTGCCGATCAACGCCGTCAAGGTGGACCGCTCGTTCATCCGCGACATCCGCAACGACACCGACGACGCGGTGATTGTCGCCTCGACCATCTCGCTGGCCCACAACCTCGGCTTAATCGTGGTGGCCGAAGGCGTGGAAAGCAAGGACCAGTTGCTGCACCTGAAGGCGGCCGGCTGCGACCAGGTACAGGGCTTCTTCCTGCAGCGCCCCGTGTCGGCGCAGGACATCGCGCCGCTGCTGCGCAAACGCCATTACACCTTTCCTTCGACATGACCATCACCCTCCTGCACCGCGCGTTCGCGCCCCTGTTGTTGCTTGCCTGGCTATGGCTCCATGCCACCGCCGCCGCCGGCGCCGAATGCGAAAACCCCGCCATGCTGCGCATGTCGATCATCCCGTCGGGAGACCTCAAAAAGGACATGCTCGCGCATCAGCCGCTGCTGCAGGAACTGCGCGCGGCCCTCGGCATTCCGGTCGAGATTTACGCCCCGCCCTCCTACGGCGCGGTGGCGGAAGGCCTGCTGTCCGGCGCCATCCAGCTGGCCCGCATGGGGCCAGCCAGCTACGTCGCGGCCAGGAAAGCCGATCCCCAACTCACGCCGTTCGCCAGCTTCGAGCACAAGGCCAACGCCTACCAGCCAGCCGGCGCCTTCTACCACTCGCTGCTGATTGTGCGGGCCGACAGCGGCATCGGCAACATCGCAGCGGTGCGCGGCAAGCGCCTGGCGCTGGTCGATCCGCAAAGCACCTCGGGCGCCTTGATTCCCCGGCAGGTCTTCGCAAAACAGGCCGGGCAAGCGCTGGAATCGTACTTCGGGCAGATCGGCTACACGGGCAGCCATGTGCAGTCCATCAACCGTGTACTCGACGGCCGGGTCGACGCCGCATTTGTCGCCAGCGTCAACCTGGCGGCGGTCCTCAGCGATCCGGCCGCGATGCAAAAAGTGCGCGTGATATGGCGCTCGCAAGCCTTTCCGCTCGATCCGTTCGTGTATCGCGGCCAGTTGTGCGAGGCGGTCAAGAAAAAGATACGCAGCGTTTTCCTGAAAAACGACGGCGCGCGCCGGGCCGCCGTACTGGAAAATATCGATGGGGTGCGCTTCGTGCCCATCTCGGATCGGGACTATCAACCGGTTCGCGACATCTACTGAGCCGGGGTGGCGGGCTTGATCACCGGCAGTTCGCTAAAGCCCGGCATCTTGCGGGACGATTGCGTCGGCATGCCCGAGCTGCCTTTACCGCAAATCGCCCTTGCATCACTTGCCGCTCATCATGAGGTCACCGCCAGCGGCGCCGCATCGGCCTCGCGCGCGGCGGCCGCAGTCAGCGCCGCCAGTGCCGCAGCGGCACCCTCATGGTCGGCGTCGCGGCAGGCGCTCTCCAGCGCGG
>NZ_WWCS01000069.1 GCF_009857535.1 Duganella margarita | reverse complement strand
TACCAGAAGTAGGTAGCTTAACCGCAAGGAGGGCGCTTACCACGGTAGGATTCGTGACTGGGGTGAAGTCGTAACAAGGTAGCCGTATCGGAAGGTGCGGCTGGATCACCTCCTTTCTAGAGTTTGCAGGATTCTTCGGAATCACTTTCAAGCGCTCACACTTATCGACTGTAATGAATTAGAGAACAGCAAATATTGGGGCTGTAGCTCAGCTGGTTAGAGCACCGTGTTGATAACGCGGGGGTCGTTGGTTCGAGTCCAACCAGCCCTACCAGTTGCCTGTATTAAGTGGTACCCATGGGGGATTAGCTCAGCTGGGAGAGCACCTGCTTTGCAAGCAGGGGGTCGTCGGTTCGATCCCGTCATCCTCCACCACCTGTTTTTACGTAAGCAAGAGATGCTTAGGTAAAAGCAGTATCGTTCTTTAACAATCTGGAAGAAGTAAAGTTTTATTAGGTGTGTGTCGACAGATACATGCCTGGGTAGTAAAACTCATCATCACAAAGTAGTAAATGCTTGAACTATAGCCGTCAAGGTTATAGGGACAAGTGAATAAGTGCACATGGTGGATGCCTTGGCGATTACAGGCGATGAAGGACGTAGTAGCTTGCGATAAGCTGCGGGGAGCTAGCAAACAAGCTTTGATCCGCAGATTTCCGAAT
>NZ_WWCS01000068.1 GCF_009857535.1 Duganella margarita | reverse complement strand
CCGCCTGCGTCGCGGCGGCGGCCGCCGCCGCGCAGGCCGAGGGCGTGGCGTGCGACACGCTGGTGGTCGAGCACGAGTTGCCATACCGGGCGATTCTGGAGGCGGCGCGCGAGCGCGGCTGCGACCTGGTGGCGATGGCGTCGCACGGCCGCAGCGGCCTGCAGGCACTGCTGATCGGCAGCGAAACGCACAAGGTTCTGACCCATAGCCCGCTGCCGGTGCTGGTGTTCCGCTAACCCGGCCAGTGGCGCGCCCCTCAAGGAGTTGCCATGTCGTATAAAACTATCCTGGTCAATGCGCAGCCGGCGCCGCGCACGGCGCAGATCGTCGCCTGTGCGAGCCGGCTGGCGCTGGCCGACGACGCCCATCTGGTCGGCCTGGCCAGCACCGGACTGAACGAGCTGGAGTACCAGTGCAACGCCATCGCCCCCGGGGTGCCGGTGTTGCCGGACGCCAGCCGGGTACTGACCGCCGCCGCCCGCCAGGCGCTGGATGAGTTTACCGCGGTTGCAAGCCAGCTCGGCGTTGCCGCCTGCGAAGCCCGGCTGACCGACGACAATCTGCTGGCCAGCATGGTGTTGCAGGCGCGCTACGCCGACCTGGTGGTCACCGGCCAGACCGACGCCGGCGGCGTGCCGGCGGCGCAGCTCATCCTGCACAGCCCGCGTCCGGTGCTGGTGGTGCCGGACGCCGACGCGGGCGCCGCCAGCGCCGCCGGCGCC
>NZ_WWCS01000067.1 GCF_009857535.1 Duganella margarita | reverse complement strand
AAGGTTATAGGGACAAGCCGTACGGGCAATTAGTATCAGTTAGCTTAATGCATTACTGCACTTCCACACCTGACCTATCAACGTCCTGGTCTCGAACGACCCTTCAAAGAGCTCAAGGCTCTGGGAAATCTCATCTTAAGGCAAGTTTCCCGCTTAGATGCTTTCAGCGGTTATCTCTTCCGAACTTAGCTACCCGGCAATGCCACTGGCGTGACAACCGGTACACCAGAGGTTCGTCCACTCCGGTCCTCTCGTACTAGGAGCAGCCCCCTTCAAATTTCCAACGCCCACGGCAGATAGGGACCAAACTGTCTCACGACGTTTTAAACCCAGCTCACGTACCACTTTAAATGGCGAACAGCCATACCCTTGGGACCGGCTACAGCCCCAGGATGTGATGAGCCGACATCGAGGTGCCAAACTCCCCCGTCGATATGAACTCTTGGGAGGAATCAGCCTGTTATCCCCAGAGTACCTTTTATCCGTTGAGCGATGGCCCTTCCATACAGAACCACCGGATCACTATGTCCTACTTTCGTACCTGCTCGACTTGTCAGTCTCGCAGTTAAGCACGCTTATGCCATTGCACTATCATCACGATGTCCGACCGTAATTAGCGTACCTTCGAACTCCTCCGTTACACTTTAGGAGGAGACCGCCCCAGTCAAACTGCCTACCATGCACTGTCCCCGATCCGGATAACGGACCAAGGTTAGAACCTCAAACAAACCAGGGTGGTATTTCAAGGTTGGCTCCAC
>NZ_WWCS01000066.1 GCF_009857535.1 Duganella margarita | reverse complement strand
TGCTCCTGGAGCGGCCGATATCTGATTAGCTAGTTGGTAGGGTAAAAGCCTACCAAGGCATCGATCAGTAGCTGGTCTGAGAGGACGACCAGCCACACTGGAACTGAGACACGGTCCAGACTCCTACGGGAGGCAGCAGTGGGGAATTTTGGACAATGGGCGCAAGCCTGATCCAGCAATGCCGCGTGAGTGAAGAAGGCCTTCGGGTTGTAAAGCTCTTTTGTCAGGGAAGAAAAGGCTACGGATAATACCTGTGGCTCATGACGGTACCTGAAGAATAAGCACCGGCTAACTACGTGCCAGCAGCCGCGGTAATACGTAGGGTGCAAGCGTTAATCGGAATTACTGGGCGTAAAGCGTGCGCAGGCGGTTTTGTAAGACTGTCGTGAAATCCCCGGGCTCAACCTGGGAATGGCGATGGTGACTGCAAGGCTAGAGTTTGGCAGAGGGGGGTAGAATTCCACGTGTAGCAGTGAAATGCGTAGATATGTGGAGGAACACCGATGGCGAAGGCAGCCCCCTGGGTCAAAACTGACGCTCATGCACGAAAGCGTGGGGAGCAAACAGGATTAGATACCCTGGTAGTCCACGCCCTAAACGATGTCTACTAGTTGTCGGGTCTTAATTGACTTGGTAACGCAGCTAACGCGTGAAGTAGACCGCCTGGGGAGTACGGTCGCAAGATTAAAACTCAAAGGAATTGACGGGGACCCGCACAAGCGGTGGATGATGTGGATTAATTCGATGCAACGCGAAAAACCTTACCTACCCTTGACATGGATGGAATCCTCGAGAGATTG
>NZ_WWCS01000065.1 GCF_009857535.1 Duganella margarita | reverse complement strand
GGCGCGGTGGCTGGCCAGCACCGCGTGCTGCAGCAACGCCGCGGCCTCGGCCGGCAGCGCGGCGGCCGCCGCCACCTGGCCGCCGTGTTCGGTCCACAAGGCCGCCACGGCCATGCGGTTGACGGTCAGCGTGCCGGTCTTGTCGACGCACAGCACGGTGGTCGCGCCCAGCAGTTCGATCGCCGGCAGGCTGCGCGCCAGCACCTGCTGGCGCGCCAGGCGCCACGCCGCCACGCCGAGGAACAGCGTCAGGATCACCGGCATTTCCTCGGGCAGGATGGCCATCGCCAGCGTCAGCCCGGCCAGCAGGCCGTGCAGTCAGTCGCCGCGCAGCCACCAGTACAGCACGCCGAGCAAGGAGGCCAGCGCCAGACCGCCCGCCGCGACCTGGCGCACCACCGAGCGGGTCTGCGCCTGGGTCGGGGTCGGCTGGGCATCGATCGCCGCCAGCACCAGGTCGGCCGGCACGCGGTCGCCCTCGGCCAGCAGCAGCAGGTCGCCCTCGACCAGCTCGCGGCCGGCGATGCGCTGCGGCCGGCCGTCACGCAGCACCAGCGCGCGCGGCGCGGCCAGCTGGCGCAAGGCGCCCAGCGACCGTTCGGTGCGGCGTTTCTGGATCACGGTCATGCCGACCACCAGCCCGACAAAGCCGAGCAGCATCAGGGCGTCGCCATGGTCGCCGAGCAGCAGGTAGAGCGCGCCGCAGGCCGCCAGCAGCAGCACCATCGGCTCGGACGCAGCGTCGGCCAGCAGCCGCCCCACGCCCGGCGGCCGCGCCGACGGCAGTTCGTTGGGACCGTTGGCGGCCAGCCGCGCCGCC
>NZ_WWCS01000064.1 GCF_009857535.1 Duganella margarita | reverse complement strand
CCAGCGGTCGGTCTGCGGCTCGCGCCACAGGCGCGCCGGCTGCGCCACCCGGCATGGCGGCGGCGCGCCGCCGGTCTGGTGATGGTAGGCGGCCAGCGCCAGGTTGGTGCCGTTCAGGGTCGCCACCTCTTCCTGAAAATCGCTGCGGCCGACGGTCGGCTCGATCATGTAGAAACGGCCGTCTCGCTCGTCGCGCTTGTATTCCATGCTGCCCAGGCCGATGAAGCCGGCGGCGCGGAAGAAGGCGCTGGTGCAGTGGTCCAGCGCCGCCGCGTACTCGGGCGCGGCGATGCAGCTGGCGGTGCCGCCGATGCGCGGCGGCCACGAGCGCAGCTTGCGGCCGGTGAAGCTGGCCACGGCGCGGCCGTCGTCGCCGACGTACTGCAGACAGAAATAGATCGCGCTGTCGCCGCCGGGGATCCACTCCTGCACGATCAGCTCGGCCAGCACCGGCGCGATGCTGCGCCAGCGCTGCGCCGCCTCCTGCGCCGACTGCACCACGTAGGCCTTCTGGAAGCGCGCGCCGTAGCCGTAGTGCTTGTAGGCCGGCTTGAGCACGGCTGGATAGCGCAGGCCGGCCAGCTGCGCCAGGTCGGCCTCGCAAGCCAGCCCGACCGCGCGCGGAATCGCCGCCCCGCACGCCTGCGCCAGCGCCTGGAACGCGTTCTTGTCCATCAGCGCCTCCAGCACGCCGGGCGCGGGCAGCGCGATGCGGAAGTGCGGCAGCAGCCGGTCGCGGTCGCGCGACACGCTGCGCACCGATTTCTCCTCGGTCAGGAACAGCACCGGCCGCCCGCGCCCGCCGAGCCGGCCGGCCAGCGCCAGCAGCGCACCGGTCAGCGCCGGAT
>NZ_WWCS01000063.1 GCF_009857535.1 Duganella margarita | reverse complement strand
AACTGGCGTTCCCGCTTCAAAGCCTCCCACCTATCCTACACAGATTGGTTCAAAGTCCAATGCAAAGCTACAGTAAAGGTTCATGGGGTCTTTCCGTCTAGCCGCGGGTAGATTGCATCATCACAAACATTTCAACTTCGCTGAGTCTCGGGAGGAGACAGTGTGGCCATCGTTACGCCATTCGTGCAGGTCGGAACTTACCCGACAAGGAATTTCGCTACCTTAGGACCGTTATAGTTACGGCCGCCGTTTACTGGGACTTCAATCAAGAGCTTGCACCCCATCATTTAATCTTCCAGCACCGGGCAGGCGTCACACCCTATACGTCCACTTTCGTGTTTGCAGAGTGCTGTGTTTTTATTAAACAGTCGCAGCCACCAGTTTATTGCAACCCGTTCGCCCTACTGAAGTAAATCAGCCAAGCTACAAGGGCGTACCTTTTCCCGAAGTTACGGTACCAATTTGCCGAGTTCCTTCTCCCGAGTTCTCTCAAGCGCCTTAGAATACTCATCTCGCCCACCTGTGTCGGTTTGCGGTACGGTCTCGTATGACTGAAGCTTAGAGGCTTTTCTTGGAACCACTTCCGATTGCTACGTGCACAAGTGCACTCGTCCCACTCCCTTGAATTACGCGCCCGGATTTGCCTAAGCGCCTTCTATGAAGCAGAAACTGCCTATTCCAACAGGCAGACAACCTTCCGCGATCCGTCCCCCCATCGCATCATACGACGGTGCAGGAATATTAACCTGCTTCCCATCAGCTACGCATCTCTGCCTCGCCTTAGGGGCCGACTCACCCTGCTCCGATGAACGTTGAACAGGAAACCTTGGGCTTACGGCGTGGGGGCTTTTCACCCCCATTATCGCTACTCATGTCAGCATTCGCACTTCTGATACCTCCAGCATCCTTTACAAGACACCTTCGCAGGCTTACAGAACGCTCTCCTACCATAT
>NZ_WWCS01000062.1 GCF_009857535.1 Duganella margarita | reverse complement strand
GATGGTGCCGACACGGCGGCCGCGCGCACCGCCTCGGTGGCGCTGGCGCGGCTGCTGGCGCACGGCGCGCCGGCCGCCGCAAGCACGCCGGTCCCCTCCTGATGTTTCCCTCCACCCGCCTTGCAAGGAGCAGCCCATGTCCTACAAAACCATCCTGGTCCATGTCGACCCGTCACCGCACGCCGCCGGCCGCATCGCGCTGGCCCTCAGCGTGGCGGCCAGCCACCAGGCCCACCTGATCGGCACCGCGCTGACCGGGCTGACCACCGAGTATTACCGCAACATGAACATGACGTTCGGCGGCCCGCTGACGCAGGAACAGCTGAATGACCTGCAGCGCGACGCCACGCAGGCGCTGGACCGCTTCGAGGAGCAGGCGCGGCGCGCCGGCGTCAGCTACGAGCGGCGCTACAGCGACGATGACACCGAAACCGGGCTGGTGCAGCAGGCCCGCTATGCCGACCTGGTGGTGCTGAGCCAGACCGACCCGGCCCTGAGCGGCCTGGCGCTGGTCAGCCAGCTGCCGGAATACCTGGCGCTGCATGGCGGACGGCCGGTGCTGCTGGTGCCGTACGCCGGCGTGTTCGACCAGCTCGACCGGCACGCGCTGGTGGCGTGGGACGGCAGCCGCGCCGCCACCCGCGCGCTGACCGATGCCCTGCCGCTGCTGCGCGCCAGCGCCCGGGTCACGCTGGCGGTGTACCAGCGGCGCCGCCACAACGGCGCGCACGGGGTGCAGCCCGGCGCCGACATCGCGCTGTACCTGGCGCGGCACGGGGTCAAGGTCGAGGTGCAGCAGAACACCGCCGGCCCCAACGAAGACGTCGGCAACGCGCTGCTGTCGCTGGCGGCCGATAGCGGCGCCGACCTGCTGGTGATGGGCGCCTACGGCCACCAGCGCTGGCGCGAGCTGGTGCTGGGCGGCGTCACGCGGCGCGTGCTGCAGTCGATGACGCTGCCGGTGCTGATGGCGCACTGAATGATGGGCTATCCCACCATCCTGGTCCACGCCGACCAGGCGCCGCACGCCGGCGCGCGCCTGCTGCTGGCGGTGCGGCTGGCGCGCGCCTGCGGCGCCCACCTGACCGGCGTCGCGTGCAGCGGCGTATCGCGCTTTGCC
>NZ_WWCS01000061.1 GCF_009857535.1 Duganella margarita | reverse complement strand
GCCGCGCCGCGCCCCGGCACGCCCGTCCGGGCGCCCGGCGCTGCCGCAACTGGCGCTGGGCTGAGCCGGGGCGGACGCGGCGTCGCTGCCGCCTCATTTGTCAAATCATCCATGGCTGGCTATACTTGGCGCTTCTTTACTGAGAGCCAGACATGGGAACGCCCGCCACCAAGAAAGCTTCTTCCCGCGTTGCCACGCCGGCGCCCACCGCGCCGACCCCGCGCCTGGCCCCGGAGGAACGCGAGCAACTCATCGTCCAGAAAGCCATCCGCTACTTCGCGGAACATGGCTTCGGCGCCAGCACCCGCGATCTGGCCAAGGAGATCGGCGTCTCGCAGCCCTTGTTGTATCGCTACTTCCCCAACAAGCAGGCGCTGGCCGACCGCGTGTTCGAGGAAGTCTACCTGTCGCGCTGGAATCCCGAGTGGGAGGAAATCCTGGCCGACCGCAAGCGTCCGCTGGCCGAGCGCCTGCACGACTTCTACCAGCAGTACAGCAAGGTGATCCTGCAGCGCGACTGGATCCGCATCTTCATCCACGCCGGCCTGTCGCGCGAGGGCATCAACAGCCGCTACCTGACCCGTCTGCGCGAGCGCATCTTCGATGTGGTGCTGGCCGAACTGCGCCGCGAGTTCAAGGTCGCCGCCCCCACCCCGCAGCAATATGAAGACGAAATCGAGTTCGTGTGGGGACTGCACGCGGCGATTTTCTATGTCGGCATGCGCAAATCGGTGTACGGATTGCCGGTGCCGCAGGATATCGAACGCCTGATCGACCAGAAACTGCACGCCTTCATGGCCAGCGCCCCGTCGGTGCTGAAGAATATCCGCAAATAGTGCAGCTTTCCGCAGCCGGTCCCTCGCGGATGGGAGGGCGGGCTTTGCGATCTGCGCAAAGGTGAATTCGGCAGGCGTGGGATTCTCCCGCCGCCGCCCTTGTCCTAGACTGGCCACATCCCTAACCGACCAGGATGTGCGATGTCCAACCTTGCCTATGACAAGCTGTTCCAGAACGGCGGCATGACGCTGGGGCTGATGACGCCGGCGGCGCGCAAGCCGGCGCAGCGCGCCGACGTGGTGATCGAACTGGCGGTCGCCAGCCGCGCCGGCCGCTACGGCTTTGCCGCTCTGTGGGCCAGCCACGCCGCGCCGCAGTCGGCCGCCGAAGGCAGCCACCCGATTCTCGACGATCCGTTTGTGTGGCTGGCCGCGCTCGGCGCCGCCGCCCCCGGCGTGGCGCTGGCGGCGCAGCTGGCGTTGCCGCCGGATGGCCTGATCCCATGGCTGGATGGCGCCCGCTCGCTGCAGCGGATGAGCTGCGGCCGCTGCGTGCTGGGCGTC
>NZ_WWCS01000060.1 GCF_009857535.1 Duganella margarita | reverse complement strand
GCCGCGCTGCCGTTCTGGCGCCTGCCGCTCGCCGCGCTGCTGGAACAGCTTGGCGTCGACGCCCAGGGCCTGAGCACGGCGCAGGCGGCGGCGCGCCGCCTGCGCTATGGCGGCAATCTGCTCCGGCCCGGCCGCCGCCCGGCGCTGGCGCTGCAGTTCCTCGGCAAGTTCACCCACCCGCTGGTGGCCATCCTGGTGCTGGCCAGCGCGCTGTCGGCGCTGAGCGGCGACAGCGCCAGCTCGGCGATCGTCGGCGTCATCGTGCTGCTCAGCGTCACCCTCGATTTCGCGCAGGAATACCGCGCCGGCGCCGCCGCCGAGCGGCTGCGGCAATCGGTGGCGGTGACCGCGCGCGCGCTGCGCGACGGCCGCCCGGTGGCGCTGCCGCTGGAGCTGCTGGTGCCGGGCGACGTGGTGCTGCTGGCGGCCGGCGATCTGGTGCCATGCGACGGCCGGGTGCTGGCGGCCAGCAACTGCTTCGTCAATCAGGCGCTGCTGACCGGCGAAGCCTATCCGGTGGCAAAGCAGCCGGGCGAGCTGCCGGCGCAGGCCGACCTGCTAGCCGCCGGCAATGCGGTGCTGCTCGGCACCTCGGTGGTGAGCGGCAGCGCCCGCGTGCTGATGTGCCGCGGCGGCGGCGCCACCGCGTTCGGCGAGATCAGCGCGCTGCTGCAGGGGCGCGCCGCGCCCGACGATTTCACGCGCGGCACCCGCCGCTTCGGTCTGCTCATCATGCGCATGACGGTGTCGCTGGTGCTGCTGGTGCTGCTGATCAACGCGCTGTTCCAGCGGCCGCTGATCGAGTCCTTTCTGTTCGCCGTCGCGCTGGCGGTCGGCTTGACGCCCGAGCTGCTGCCGATGGTGACCACGGTGACGCTGGCGCGCGGCGCGCTGCGGCTGGCCGGCGCCCAGGTCATCGTCAAGCGGCTGGGCGCGCTGCAGAGCCTGGGCAGCATGGACGTGCTGTGCACCGACAAGACCGGCACGCTGACCGAAGCGCGCATCGGCCTGGCCCGGCAGGAGGACGCGACCGGCGGCGACAGCGCCAGGGTGCGCGAGCTGGCCTACCTGAACAGCTATTTCGAGACCGGCCTGCGCAGCCCGCTCGACGATGCCATCCTGGCCCAGCCCGGCATCGACGTGGCCGGCTGGCGCAAGCTCGACGAATGTCCGTTCGACTTCGAGCGGCGCCGCGTGTCGGTGCTGATCGACAACGGCGCCAGCCGCCTGCTGGTGGTCAAGGGCGCGCCGGAGGACATCCTGCGCCGCGCGGTGAGCTACGGGCCGGACGCCGACGGCGCCGAGCACGCGCTCGACGCGGCCACGCGCGCGGCGCTGGAGGCGCGCCT